>NZ_QQOA01000002.1 GCF_003443895.1 Paraburkholderia phosphatilytica
TGGCACTCGACCAGCTTCTCACGCGCGAGGGTTGGCCCGAAATCCGCGTAGCGCTCACGGATGATGGCGATCACGCGGCCCCGCAGGTTCATCGGCAACTGTCGGTTGCTGGGCCGGCCACGTTTGGCGGACACCAGACCAGCCGCACCTGAACCCTCGAAACGGCGTCGCAGACGGGACACCTGACGTTCGCTCAGACCCAGTTGCTCCGCCGCGCGAACGCCGCTCAGGCGTCCCTCGACGACCGCTTCGATGATCTTGACGCGTCGCAGCTCGTTCATGCTGATCGTCACCAGTCCGGGTTCGTTCATGACAGGCTCCGCCGTATCGCGCACGACCAGCATGCGCCTCGGGCAGGCCTGAACCAGACATTTCTAACTGGCTCAAACCAGACATTACTAACTAGCTCTCACATACAAAAGCGCGCTAATTTATATTATGTCAACTCAAAGATCCGTACACTCACCACGACATCCGCCGCGCCCAGGATCTCACCATCCAGGGCGCCCATCTGCCGCTTCGCTCAATACGCTTTCGGGTCCTTGACCTGCATGCAGCCGACGAGACTGCTTGCGAGCTTCTCGTTGAACCATGCCAGCGTGCCGGTCTTCGCCGTCGCACGGTCGGGATCGTTAATGTAGACGGTGCCGCCATCGATCCCGGTGAGCACGATCACATGTCCCGCTCCGTACCAGTAGCCCGCGCACCAGATCGGTCCGTTGTCGCGTAGCGCGCGGAACAGCTCCATGTTCGTCCAGGTGTTGCTGCTGCCCAGCGCATTCAGCCCGACGGTTTTCGCGAGCGTGATGAACGACTGCGGAAAAAGACCCGTATTGCCCGTGTAGGTTGGCGCGAGCGTGTTCATCGGTCCCTGCCGTCCACTTTGCCCTTGCCAGTACAGCCAGACCATCATCGCACTGGTGTGCCAGCAGCACATGGACTTCTCCTGCGCCAGAAGCGGTACTTTCATCTTGATCAGAGCCACCAGAGCCTCCGTGAATCAACGGTTGATGCATGGCCCGCGCGATGGCTGCCATGCACGACAGACTTCCACAGTCACTTCCCGGCATCCTTCGCAATCCTTGCCTCGAGTTGCCGCCGCATCCTTCCCGTATCGATTCCATACACACCCGGCACATCCACAATCGGCATATACGGCGGAGGCGTATGCAGCAGATACGCCTGCATTTCGTCGATGACGATCCTGTCGCTCGGGTCGTAGCCCATCCCCGCCAGCTGCCGCGTCACCTCCGTGCGCTCCGACAGATTCAGATCCCGCCACCAGAACTCGCGACATGCGCGAGCGTAGGTCTCGTCGGAGAAATATTCCCAGTGGCCCAGTTCATGACTCAGGATCGCCGCACGGATCGGCACGTCGATCGTCTCTCCCCAGGGCGCAGGGCCGAGCCCAGGAATGGTGATCAGGAAATCCCTCGAACTCACCGCTCTCCACGCCCCACTCTCTTCGCGTATCAGATGCCAGCGCACCAGGATCGTCTGCAACGCATGCTCGCCTTCCGTCAACGTCATATGCTGACGACGTGCCATCTCGAAGAAATACGCAATCTGCACCGAGCTGAAATTGTTGCCCGCGGTCAAGCCTGCCGGGTCGGTCCCAAAGCGCCGCGCGTAGGCTGCGATCACACCCATCGACACCACGCGATCCCGTGGCATGTCCTTGCGCTCGAGCAACGCGACGACGCGTGAAAACATCGCTCCCTGTTCCGCGAGACTCGGCGCATGCATTACGTACAGTCCCGGCTGGTCGGTGATCGTGAACAACCGCAATCTCGCGTCAGCCGGCAACCCCGCCCGGAGTTGCGAGAGCGGCAGGCGAACGGCCTCGATCTGCTGCTCGCGAGAAATGTCGAGTTGCGCGTCATGCAGTGGTGCGTCGTGGCTCGACTGAAAACCCACAGCCACGCCGGAGCACAACGTCAACGCAGCGATTGCGAGCCGCACACGTCGCGCACCGGTCAGGCTCATCTCGGCTCGCCCCTAGGATTGCGACTAGTCCGTGACCGTCACGATCGTTACTCGACGATTCTCCGGTGCCGCGGGATTGCGTGTGTTCAGCGGCTCCGACGATCCCTTGCCGACCGACGATAACCGCTCGGGAGCAATGCCGTCCTTCGTGGTCAGATACTCGACGACCGCGGCGGCGCGATCCTCCGACAGTTTCATGTTGGCATCCGGCGAGCCACGCGGATCGGCATGCCCTTCGACGCGGAACCGGTACGCTGACAGCTGATCCGATTGCAATGCCTTGGCCACCTTGTCCAGCGCGGTCTCGGCGGTGTCGGTCAGCGTCGACGAATTGCTCGCGAACGTGATCAGTATCTGCGCGGAAGCCTTTTTGGGCGGCCCCGGCGCTTTGGGCGCAACGCCGGGCTGCTTGTTCGACAGCACGAAACCACGTGTGACGATGTTGTCGCCGGACTCGTCCGGGGTCAGCGCCTTGGTCACCGCTTGCTCATTGATTTCCTGCTCGTTCATCACGGGTCCTTCAGCGTTGGCACGCCGACCCGGAGTCAGGATGCACAGCGTGGCGAGGACCAGCGCGCCCAGCCATCTCGCGCCAAAGCGGGGTTGAAGAACCTGCGACATACGGCGGCCTCCGAAGAATTCGCACGCGACGTATCGACGTCCGAAGCGGTTGCAAACCGTCCCCGGTCGCCAGCGTGAAATCGACACAACTCCCCACAGGGAAGACGAATAAACGACCTCGAAATTGAAACGCTCCCAGCATCCAGCAGGGTCCGCCACGTGCTCGCACTACCTGGCGGCATCATTCACAGACCGGCCCCACACCATCGCCTTCATCGAGCAATCAGCGGTATCGCGGTCTGCCATCCTGGCGCGGCGGCATCGAGCAATGCAGTAAAGCGCGGCGCGTCCGGCAGACCTCGCCCGATGCGCAGCGAAGCGGGCACGGCAACCGATCCTTCGCTCCACCAGCCGCTCGATCCCGGCGTCATGCACGTAACGAGCAACTCGGCGAAGGTGGGGCTGGACACGGCGGACGCATCCGCTGTTTCCAGCCGCCACGGCATCGCTTCCGGTCCACCGTCATCCAGTTCGAGCGCACCCAGTTCAGCATCGAAACGTTCAAGCACGAAATCCGCAGCCAACGTCGAGCGCGCGAGGCGCGTGATGGCGTCGTACCAGGCCTGAGCGCTGCCGATCCACTTCGCTGCGTCGACGCGCTCCAGCGATGCAGCGATCGTGAACGGGAAATAGCGCCCCACCCGATCGACACCCGGCATCAACACGCCCGCCCAGGCCGACGCACCGCACACCTGCGCACCCACCGCGAAACACCACACCGGCGCATTCAGATAGACCGGCAACCACTGCGCGCCGAACTGCCGCTGCGCAAACAGCATCCCTTCCTGCAGGCTCCGATCCCAAGGCGTCAGAAAGTCCACTGGCAAGCGCCGCGACACGAAATCGCCATACGTACGGACCTTGCCGAAGAAACCCGGCCCCGGCGTCGCGGCATCGCTCATAGCTGATCGAGACAACGGAACTGGTCCAGCACGCCACGCCGGAACGGATTCACCACGCTGCTCGCATCGAGTTCCAGCGTGACCTGGTGTCCATCGGAATCGAAGTTCAGCTTGAAGCGGTCAGGTTGCGCGGTGGGTTCGATGTGCGCGTCGTCCATCAGATGTAGCAGCGCCCACGGTCCGTCGGTATGCACTGCCGGGCCGCTGCCCGTAGGGGTGAACTCGACGTGCGCCTGTCCGGTGCCCTTCCCGCTCGGCCACTGGAACACCATCGGTTGCAGATCGCCAGGCTTGACCACCAGTTGCTGCCCGTCGACGTCCAGCGTGAACTGCGTTACCGCCGGATCGAGCGTCAACGGCTTGATCGTGAAGCGCACGGAGACGTCCCGTCCGCCCGCGCGGAACAACGCATCGCGAATCTGCGCGGCGCGCTGGAACTGCACCAGCACATCCGCGGGAATGCCGAGCGAATCCGTGCCGGCACGCCAGCGCCATTGCGGTCCCGACATGTCGACGAAGCTGACCAGGTTCTTCTGGAAGAAATCGTCGATCAATCCGCCGGGGCCGAGAATCCTGGCGAAGTCATCCGGCGCGGCATCGCGGGTCGAACTGCGTACCAGCGGATAACGGCCGGCGAGCGCCTGGCGGCACAACTGTGCGACGTTCGCCTGCCAGAGCATGTTCAGGCGCGCGCGTTCGCCGCCGACCATCAGCGACGCACCGCCGGTCGCGACCTGATCGGCGACGGTCGCGATCGGCGCGGGCGCGCCTTGCGCGGCCAGTTTCAGCTTGTTCAGCGCGTCACCCGGAGGAGGCGGCAAGCCCTGGCGTCGTGCCGAATCCGCCGCCTCAAGATAAGCGGCGGCATCTTTCAGCGCGGCGAGTTGCGTATCGAGCGGAACCGGCCCGGGCGCGCCCGGTTTGCCGGCCAGATCGTGCAGCGCCTGGAAATGCGCATCGACCGGATTGAGCTGCGCGGGAGGTGGCGGCGCGGTCTCGTCGGACTGATTGCCGAGCGCATTTTCGAGCCGCTTCTTCACCGCGTCGAGCTTGCCGGTCAGCGCGGCAACGCCCTGTTCGGTGAGCGAGCCGCCGGTCTTGACGGTGCCGAGCGTCGTTTCCTGCGCGGCGGCGAGCGTGAATGCGCGCAACGGCGAATCGGGCGCGGCCAGCACGTTGGCGACACGCGCCCCGGTCTCCACGCCGTTGAACGGAACTGTTGCGATGTCGTTCAGCAACGCATCCCATTGCCGGATGTACTCGTCGTAGTACTTGGCCGTCATGTCGGACTTCAGGTCCTCGATACCGGTGGGCGTCAGCACGGATTCTTCGCGGCCGAGCACCCAGTCGTCCTTCGCGACGTCGATCACGGCCTGGTCGCGCAACTGGCCGAACTTCTGAAAACCGGCCCGCGTATATGCGCCGGGCACGCCACGCGTCAGCGGCGCCCCGCTCTTTCTCGTCAGCACCAGCGAAGCGTTGCGTCCTGCCGCATTGGCGACGGTGAACTCCGGCAGCTTCAGCTGTTCGAGGTCCCGCTTGACGCGATTGAACATGCGCTGCGCCAGTGGCATTTTCGCGAGCGTGGCGCGCGCCTGCGCGATCAGATCCTTGTCGAGCGGCAACGACGCATCGAATTGCGCCGGTTGCAGCAGCGCGGCCAGGTGAGCGTCGAGATCGTTGCGCTGTTCGTCGCTCGCATCGCGCAACGGTCCGCGCTGCCAGTCGACGTCGGCCCACAGGCGCACCGCATCGGCGTCGTAGTGCACCGCGTCGCCGAGCATCAGATAGGTACGCAGCACTTCGTACTGGAAGTCCGGATTGTTCGCGTCGCCGCGGCGCAGTTCGTCCTCCATGCTGCGCACGACAAGCGGCAGCAAGGCCTGGCGCAACAGCCTGCGATAGCTCGCCTGCGCTTCGAGACCCAGCTTGTCGCCCTGATACAGCCCGAGGCGCGACAGCCACGGTATCGGCTTGTCGCGGTCCGCGTACCCGCCCGGCAGATCGCGTGCGGCATTGAGCAACGGCAGCAGCGTCAGCGGGTTGTCGCCGGGCTGGGTGCTTTGCGCGAGCTTCTGCAACGCGGTGACGTGCTGCTGCACGTCGGCGATATACGCGCGATTGCGCTGATAGCTGACGAAGAACAGCACCAGCGCCACCACCAGCAGGACGCCGATCGCCGCGAGCGCAATGCGCTGGAACCATGCGCGCCGGCGTTCCAGCTTGAGATTGGCGCCGGCAAGACCAGCCTCCTGAAACAGGACGTCGCGCATCAGGCGAGTGATGAAGTAGGCCCGCCCGCTGGAGGGATCGGGCAACACCACCTGGCGCTGCAGGCCGAGCGCCGCGGCCATCGCGCTCATGACACGGTCGATCGGCCGTCCTTCCTGCGTTCCGCTCGTGAAGTACACGCCGCGCAACAGCGCCGACTGTTCGAAACGCGACGTGCTGAACGTTTCGTCGAGAAAGCTTTGCAGCACGGTTTCGAGGCCCGCGAACTGCTGCGGGAAGCCATAGACGAGCGCTCGCCGGCGCGTGTCGGTTTCCTGCTGCATACGGCGCAGCACACGACCCTGCAGCTGCTTTTCGAGCGCGTCGAATTCGGCCGGAAAGGCCGCGAGCGCATCGTCGGGCGAGCCGTTTTCGGCAAACGGAAACGTCACGCCCCACACCTGTTCGCGCTCGTCACGCCCGAGGTCGTCGAAGAACTCGACGAAGCCCGCGAGCAGATCGCACTTCGTCACGACCACATAGACCGGAAAGCGCATGCCGAGCAGCGTGTACAACTCCTTGAGACGCTCGCGCACCGCGGACGCCTGCAGCGCGCGCTGGGTCTCCGACAGTTGCAGCAGATCCTGCGCCGACAGCGCGACGATCACGCCGTTGAGCGGACGACGCGGCCGGTACTTGCGCAGCAGTTGCAGGAAGCCCTGCCACCCGGCCTGATCGGCTTCGGCGAAACTGTCCTGGGTCGTGAACCGGCCCGCGGTATCGAGCAGCACGGCGTCATCCGTGAACCACCAGTCGCAGTTGCGCGTGCCCCCTACGCCGCCGACGGCCTGCTTGCCCAGCCGGTCCGCGAGCGGAAATTTGAGCCCCGAATGGACGAGCGCGGTGGTCTTGCCGGTGCCGGGTGCGCCGACGAACATGTACCACGGCAACTGGTACACCCACTGGCTGCCGAACTTGCCCTTCACGCGCGCCTTGCGCAGGATCGCCATCGCTTCTTCGAAACGCTGCTTGAGCGCGGCGACGTCGGCCTCCGATTCTTTTTTGCCGGGCACGGGCGCGTCCGATCCTTCGGCGACGACCCGCGTGAACCGGACGTTCTCGAGACGCGCGAGCAGCCAGCGCAGGCCCCAGTACAACGCCCACACGAGCAACAGCACGAAGATCAGGATCCAGCGGCTGCGAGGCGTTTCGAGCGGCGCGTTCCCCGCGTAGGACACGAGCGGCCCCTCGACCCAGACGATCAGCGCCAGCGCCAGCACGCCGAGCAGGGAGAGCACGATCGCCCGTCGGAACCATTGCAGGAGTTTCATGATGCGGCTCCCGGTGCCAGCACAGTAATGTCGACACGACGGTTCTTCGCGCGATTCGCCGGCGAATCGTTCGGCGCGATCGGTTCCGCGTCGCCGCGTCCCTCGGCGCTGAAGCGTCCCGGCGACCCCGCGCGTTCGACCAGCATGTCCTTCACCGCCTCGGCACGGGCCTGCGAAAGATGCCAGTTCGACGGGAAGCGTGCCGAGAAGACCCGCTGGTTGTCGGTATGACCTGACACGACCACGTTGCCTCGCACGCTTTTCAACGCGTCGCCGATGCGCTCGATCAACTGCGCGTAGGTCGGTTCAAGGTCCGCGCTGCCCGACGCGAACAACCCGTCGCCGTTGATCGTCACCACCGTGCGATCCGGCAGTTCGGCGACCCGCACGAGGCCGCGGGCGATCTCGGGCGCGAGGAACTGCGAGAGCTTCGGCGCGGGGCTGGGCGCCGCCTGCAGTTTCGCGGCGAGCACCGGCGGCGGTGTCACACGAATCCCATGCAGCGTTTCGAACACGCTGTCCGATGCGCCGTTCAGACTGAAGCTCAGCGCGAGATGCGCGATCACGAGGACCACGCAACCCACCGCCGCAGTGACCCACAGCGGCACCAGCTGGAACATCGGCTTGCGCTCTGCCTTCACCGGCTGCCAGTGCGGCGACAGATCGCGGTCGGCTGCGCCGCGCTGCGAACGGATCATCTGTTCGAGACGCTCGCGAATCGCGTCCAGCTGCGAGCGCCCACCGTCGACCAGCCGGTAGCGCCCTTCGAAACCCAACCCGAGGATCACGTAGAGCAGTTCGAGCACGTCGATGTTCGCCGTCGGGTTTTGCGCCAGCCGCTGCAGGATCAGGAAAAAGCGCTCGCCGCCCGACGCCTCGTTGTGGAACGTCACCAGCAGGCTGCGACTCCCCCAAAGTCCCGCGCCCCACGGCGTGCTGGAGATCGCTTCGTCGAGAAACGTGCACAGGCAATAGCGCGAAGCACCGAGTTTTTCGTCGTCGATCCCGTTCGCGCGGCCCTGGGTCTCGAAGGTGTGGACCATCTGCATGAGCTGCGTGTGCAGTTCCTGCACGTTCGGATGGGTTGGCAGCTGGCGCAGCGGTACCGCGAGTTCGAGCAGCGGATTGGCGGCGCGCAGCAGCGCAGAGAGACCGCCCGCCGTCGGAGGAATCGGAGCGACCGCGACGGCGGCCGCCACAAACGCCGCCCGCGCGCCGCCAGGCGTCGGAATCAGGATCGTTGCACCAGGATCCTCAACTGGACCAAGCGGGTCGTTCGAAGTCACGATGAGGGTCCTCTCTATGCGTCAACGCCGGATGGCCCAGAATTCCATCGCCAGGCCGGGAAATTCGCCCGCGACGTGCAGGGCCATCCCCGCCGAGGTCGCGAACTGCTTCCACAGTTCGTTACCGCGATCCAGCTCGAAGTACGTGAAGCCGGCATGGAACGGCAGCTGGCGTGGCGCGACCGGCAGCGCGCGCAGACCGATGCCGGGCAGTTGCAGGTTGACGAGGTCACGGATGCGTTCGATCGGCCCGATCTTCACCTGCGGCGCGAAGCCGGTCAGGATGTTTTCCGCGGGCATCTGCGCACGCACCGCAAGCACGAAGGTCGCGGACACGAACAGGTTCTTGTCCGGCACTACCGCGACGCGCAAGCCGAACTTGCGCTCCTCGAGCGGAATCGGCACCGCGTGCGGATCCATCACCATGCTGAGCGACGCACGCAGATCGTCGATTACGGGCGCGAAGGTCTCCTTCAGCCGCTCGTGCCGGTAGACCGGATACGTCGACGGCCGCTTCGACTTCTGGCTGAAGGTCGCGAGTTCGCCGGCCAGTTGTACGGCGATCCGGTAAAGCGCTTCCGGATGCAGGCCGGTCATCGTCGACAGATGCGCCGCGAGCGGTTCGTTACGGTTGATCAGTTGCAGCAGCAGAAAGTCCGCCACTTCGGCAACGCCGGTCACGCCCGGTTGCGCGAGGCGCGCGGCAAGCGCTTCGCCGCGCTGGTGCAGCAGCCCCACCAGGTCGTCGGCGAATGCGGCGAGTCGACGCGCGACGCGATAGTCGAGGCACGGCGGCGCGTAGTCGTTTTCCAGCACGACGCGGTTATCCGGCAGACGCTCGACGACGCGCGCGACACCCAGCACGGTGAACGCGTTGACGACCTCTGACTCGAGCGCAAGACGCACGCGCAGTTTGCCGATCTGCATCAACGCAGCACCTGCGTTCGGGTCGTTGCTGTCGCTGACGTCGATTTCGTCGATACGGTGCCGCGCGAAATTCTCGCCGCTCTCGGCGTTGCCTGTTTCCGCAATGCCGGGGCGGCGCACCGGCAACGCCAGCACGACGAGCGTACTGCGGGTGCCTTCGGGAATATCGATCGGCGGCGGCAGATCGTCGTCGGCAGGCAGGTTGAACGGGGTGCCGTCGGGCAACACGCCCGCGCACGACAACAGCGCGACCTTGCCGAGCTTGAGCAGCTGCTCGTCGAGTTCGAGCGCCGTGAAGCCCCAGCTATAGGCACGCAGGCCGGACGCGCGCGTCTCCAGTTGCGTCTGCAGATATCGATCGTGCTGCTGCAGATGCTGCGGCTGAAGGAACATGCCCTCCGACCAGATGACTTTGCTATTCCAGGACATTTTTTCTCGTTGTGAATGGGGGTGTCAGCGCCGCTCCGGCGCGTCTGGTTTGCCGCGCCCGCGCGCCTTGGCGAGCGTATCGATCTGCGCCTCGTACGCATCGTTGAAAGCCTTGCCAAACAGCTTCTGGAAATCGTCTTCGGCCTCACGCGCGATGCCGGCCTGCGTCTCGACAAAGCGGTCCCACAGCTTGGCCTTGCGGCTGGACAGGACCTTGTCCATCACGCCCGGCTTGTCGAGTTGCGCTTCGATCTGCGCCGGATCGAAGCGCGTGAGCACGTGCGCCAACGCTGCCCGCATGCCGGCAATGACGGCGAGTTCGTGCGATTCGATGTCCATGAATGCGCGCTCCAGCGCTTCGGCTGGCGGCAGATACCCTGCTCCGCTGCCGGTCAGCATCTGCGCGAGCGCGCCGTCCACGTCAGGGAAAAACTTCAGCGGGTTGTTATCGCGCGCGACGATCAGCGTGACGTCGAGACGCGCCTCGCGTTTGGTCATCGAGCGCGAGCGCAATACGGCCATCGCGCCACGCAGTGCCTCGCGCAGCATGGCACCCGTCAGGCGTGCCAGATCCGCTGCGGGCAGGTTCGGCGCGCGCGTTGGATCGAGCTGCAGGCCTTCGAGCAGCGCGGCGAAGACGGCGCTGTCGGAGGCGGTGGCGGTGGCGGGACGCGGCGCGGCTGCGGGCGCCGGCGTTGCGGCAAACGCTGGCGCAGGCACCGGATTCGATGCCGGCGGCGCGACGGGCGGCGCCACGGAAAGTGCTGGTGCGGGTGCAGGCGGAGGTACCGGTGCGGGTACCGGCGCAGGTACAAGCGCATCCGCAGACGGCGCAGCGCGTCCCGCTGGTATCGGCGCAAACAGATCGTCGAACGGAGTGGGCGCGCTACCGGGCGTTGTTCCATCCAGCAAGCTGGAAGACAGGCCGGTCGGGCCGGTTGGGCCGCTTGCCGGCGTCGCGCCGTACGCCGGCGCAGCGGGCAGCGGCGATACGGGCGCCGGCATCTGCAGCGGCGCAGGCGGTGCGGACGCCGCCTCGTGGTGCGACTCCCATTGCGAGAGGGCCTCGGCGAGCGGATCGTAGTCGGCGGGAATACCCATGGCCGCGGGCGCCGCCGCGCTCTGCGGCGACGCTGGAACCGGCAGCGAAAAGGCCTGCAGTTCCGGCGACACATGATCGCTTTCCGAACCGGCAAATCCCGGCTGCGTCGACATGCGCTCGGGCGGTCCGAGCGGATCGAGCAGGCCGGGGCCAAACGGATCGCCCGGTACGGCGCCCGTCGAGAGGCCGCCGAGCACACCCGCCGAGGCCAACGGATCGCGCGAGCCAGTCAGGCCCTGCGCGCGGCTGCCGCGTTCGGCAAGCCCCACTTCGAGCAGGTACGTGCCGATCAGCACCCGGTCGCCATCCGCCAGCCGCGCTTCACGGGTTCCGCCGAGCGCGCGCTCGTTCAGCACGCTCGGGTTGCTGCCCAGATCGCACAGCAGATACTCGCCGGCGCGAAACTCGACGCGCGCATGAATACGCGAAATGGCGCGCTGCTGATCGGGCAGCACGAGCGTGCAGTCGCTGGCACGTCCGATGGTGCCCCCCTCCGGTCCGAACTCGACCGTAATCGGCTCGGCCACGGGTTCGTCGTTGAACTTCGCGACGCGCAGCGAAAGAATCGGATTGTTCAGTTGCATCCCCGAACCCCATCAAATGAGTGCTCCACCGCTACTGCAACTTCTTCGTGCCGTCGTCGGCGTCGTTCGGCGCGGTGGGCGCAGTCGGCGACGAACCATCGCCGGACCCGGCCGATCCACCCGAATTCAGCAGGATCGGCGTACCCGATACCGCCACGCTCGCCGGTCCCACCACCACGAATGCTCCACCCGCCTTCAGCGTGATGCTGACGCCCGCCTCGATCACGACATTCATCCCGGCCTTGATGTGGATATTCATCCCCGCATCGATGGCGTAATCCATGCCGACCTTTTCCTGCAGCTTCTGGCCGACCTTGAGCGACGCGTTGCCATCCACTTTTGCGTTCTGGTCCCCCGTCACCGCATCGTGGCGCGCGCCGCTGATCGCGACGAACTCGTTGCCCGTGACCTTCAGATGCCGGTCGTTGCCGACGTTCATCAGCGCGTCGTTCTTGATCCAGCTCTCGTGATCTTTCTCCGCGTGAAAGAACAGCTGCTCGTCGCCCTTCGTATCGTAGAAGCGCATCTCGTTGTAGCCGCCGCCCCCCTTCGTCGAATTGCTCTTGAGCGTCGAAAACGCGGCATTCGCGGGCAGATCGTAGGGCGGCATCGTGTTCGCGTTGTACACGCAGCCGGTCACGAGCGGACGGTTGGGATCGCCCTCGATGAACTCGACCAGCACTTCCTGGCCGATGCGCGGTATGAAGAACGTGCCCCAGCGTTTGCCGGCCCAGTTCTGCGACACCCGCACCCAGCAACGCTGCATCCTGTCGTTCTCGCCCGATGGCGGCGCGAACTGCTCCCAGTGAAACTGCACCTTGATGCGGCCATATTTGTCGGTGAGAATTTCCTCGCCGTCCGGCCCCACCACCACGGCAGTCTGCGGCCCGCTGACGCGCGGCCGCGGCGTGATGCGCTCGGCGCGGAAGTGATTTTCCTTGCGCACGGCGGTAAAGCCGCAGTCGAAGAACGGCAGCGCCGCATTGTTCTGGCTGCTCGATATATAGGTATCCGAATTGACTTCGTAGCCGGCGCTGACCACCAGGTAGTCGTGGTTCTGCGCATCGCACGCATGCCCCTGCAGCTTGAACAATCCGCCTGGCCAGATGCCGCGGGCGGTCGATCGTCCGGAGATGCTGTCGTTGCGCGCCTCCCGGATCTCGATGCCCACCTTCGCGTAGCGATCGCCGTCGCCGGACTCGACATGACCGCTCAAATGCTCCTGCATCGTGTACACCGGCGCGTCATAGACCGTGGGCCGCGTCGAGCGCGACAGCAGACCCTGCTGGTTGCTCGACGACGGTTTCTCGAAGTCGTATTCGTTGACCTCGTACTTGCCGGTCTGCAGCTCCGCGCCGGACGACCATTGATACACGCACTCCTTTTCGTTCGAAGGCACGTACCAGCCATCGTAGGCGATCGTGCTGTAGTGCTCGATCGGCACATGCACGTCACCCGAGTCCGTCATGACGAGCGTGTGCTTGCCGTTCTGGTGTTCGAAGTAGTAGTAGATCCCTTCGTGCTCCATCAGCCGGCTGACGAACTCGAAGTCCGTCTCGCGGTATTGCGCGCAGTGCTCCAGCGTCGGGTAGGTGGCCGAGCATTTGTTGCTGAAGTCGATGTCGTAATCCTGCAGCACCCGTGCGATGACGTTCGGCACGGTCATCTCGTGAAAGAAGCGATCGTGCGAGGCGCGGGTGAGCAGCCACAGGCGCGGGCGCAGCACCGCCTGATAACGCGCCATGCGATTGCGCGTGCGGTCGCCAGGCGCGAGGATGCGAAACGCGACGACGATGCCGTTGATCTGCCGCTCGCCGCCCGATGTCAGCGAGATCGCGACCGATGCATCCTGTCCAAGCAGGGTGCCTGGACTCAGATCGTTGCGCAGACTGACCAGTTCAACCTGAAACTCACTCAGCCGGCCGAGTTCCTCGGTGCCGGTCAGGCGCAGAACCAACAGGTCGCCCCCAGCGGCCGCGCAGCTGAACGTGACGTGACGGAGAGGATCTTGTGCGGTCATTTCACGGAATCATCGTCTTGACCGTGGCGGGGTCGACGATGGTGACGACTCCGCCCCAGTTGCACATGCATTTCGATACATTGTCGAGCGACGGCTGGTTGCCGAGCAGCACCGTCGGCGCGCCTGGCACCCACGGCGACAGCGTCGCCGGAATGCACGGCATCGGCGTCAGCACGCCCAGCGCGGCGGCCGTCGCCGCGGCGACTGTGGGATTGGCGGGCGAACTGCACATCCCGAACGGCAGGATGTTGACCATCGGAACATGGTCCATGATGTTGGCCGCGGGCGGCCCCTCCCCCATCACCCGATTGACCGGCAGGACGACGAGGCTCGACGGGGCCACCCCGAACGAGCACTGCAGCGTCGCACCCATGCTGACCTGTTGCGGCATTTGAAGACTCTCCCACGCGAGTTCGTCGACAGACATCCATGCAACCGCCGGCCACTAGTCGAATATATAAATAAACTCGTCGTCCCGCGCGCTGATCTGCACCTTCGAAATCGTCTGCGAACTCATCAATCTTGTGAGGAATTCCGTACTGATGCGAGGCAGCAGCGTGTTGGTGAGAATCGCGTCGATCATCCGCCCGCCGCTTTCGAGTTCGGTGCAGCGGCTCGCGATCAGCTTCACCACGTCGTCGTCGTACGTGAACGGAATCTTGTGCGAGTCGCGCACGCGCTTCTCGATCCGTCCGAGCTGCAGCCGGATGATCGCGCCGAGCATGTCGTCGGAGAGCGGGTAGTACGGAATCACCACGACGCGGCCGAGCAACGCCGGCGGAAACACCTTCAGCAACGGCTCACGCAACGCCTTCGCGATGCCCTCGGGTTCCGGCATCAGTTCGGGGTCCTTGCACAGGCCGGTGATCAGGTCGGTGCCGGCGTTGGTGGTCAGCAGGATCAGCGTGTTCTTGAAGTCGATCACGCGGCCTTCGCCGTCTTCCATCCAGCCCTTGTCGAACACCTGGAAGAAAATTTCGTGCACGTCGGGGTGCGCCTTCTCGACTTCGTCGAGCAGCACCACGCTGTATGGCCGCCGGCGCACGGCTTCGGTGAGCACGCCGCCTTCGCCATAGCCGACGTAGCCCGGCGGCGCGCCCTTGAGCGACGACACGGTGTGCGCTTCCTGATACTCGCTCATGTTGATCGTGATCACGTTCTGCTCGCCGCCGTAGAGCACTTCGGCGAGCGCGAGCGCAGTCTCGGTCTTGCCGACGCCCGAGGTGCCGGCCAGCATGAACACGCCGATCGGCTTGTTCGGATTGTCGAGACCGGCGCGCGAAGTCTGGATTCGCCGCGCGATCATTTCGGTCGCATGCCCCTGACCGATGATCCGCCTGTTCAGATTCTCGGCGAGCCTGAGCACGCTCTCGATCTCGTTCTTCACCATGCGCCCGACCGGAATGCCGGTCCAGTCCTGCACCACCGAGGCGACCGCCTGCTGGTCCACGCTCGGCAGGATCAACGGATCCTCGCCTTGATGTTTGCTGAGTTGCGCCTGCAGCTCGCGCAGTTCGGCGAGCCGCTCGTGGCGCGCGGTGGCCGCCGTGCTGTCTTCGGCCGCTGTTTCCGCCCCTTCGACCTTGCCGGTCTCGCCGCGCAGTTGCGCACGCAGATCGAGAATCCGGGTGACCAGTTCCTTTTCCGCCTGCCAGCGCGCATCGAGGACCGCGAGACGCGCCTTCTCGGCCTCGAGTTTTTCCGACGCTGCCGCATGGCGCTCGCCCGTGTCGACGCCAACCGCCGTTTCGCGGCCGATGATCTCCAGCTCCGTCTCGAGCGCGGCGATGCGCTTTCTCGAGTCGTCGACGGACGGCGGCGTGGCATGCTGACTGACCGCCACCCGCGCACAGGACGTATCCAGCAGACTCACGGCCTTGTCCGGTAACTGGCGCGCCGGAATGTACCGATGCGACAGACGCACCGCTGCCTCGAGCGCTTCGTCGAGCACCTGAACCTTGTGATGTTTTTCCATCGTCGACGTGATGCCGCGCATCATCAGGATCGCCTTCGCCTCGTCGGGCTCGGGCACCTGCACGACCTGGAAACGCCGCGTCAGCGCGGGATCTTTCTCGATGTGCTTCTTGTACTCGGCCCACGTCGTCGCCGCCACCGTGCGCAGCGTGCCGCGCGCGAGCGCCGGCTTCAGCAGGTTGGCCGCGTCGCCCGTGCCGGCAGCGCCGCCGGCGCCGACGAGCGTATGCGCCTCGTCGATGAAGAGGATGATCGGCTTCTCGGACGCCTGGACTTCCTCGATCACCTGACGCAAGCGGTTCTCGAACTCGCCCTTCATGCTGGCGCCCGCCTGCAGCAGGCCCACATCGAGCGTGCGCAGCTGCACGTCGCGCAGTGACGGCGGGACGTCGCCGGCGACGATGCGCTGTGCGAAGCCTTCGGCCACCGCCGTCTTCCCGACACCTGCCTCGCCGGTCAGAATCGGGTTGTTCTGGCGGCGCCGCATCAGGATGTCGATGACCTGGCGGATCTCTTCATCGCGGCCGACGATCGGGTCGAGCTTGCCGCTGCGCGCCTGCTCGGTGAGATCGGTCGTAAAGCGCCTGAGGGCTTCCTGCTTGCCCATCGCGGCCGGTACCGGCGCCGTGTCGGCGTCGGCGCCGCCCGAAGCCGTTGTGGCCTGGAAACCGTCGCTCGCGCTCATGCCCGCTTCCGGCGACTCGCGCAACAGGTTCGCGAAGTCGTCCACCAGCGGATCGAGCTTGACCTGCTCGAACTGCCGCGAGATGCCGTACAGCGCATTGCGCAGCGAAGACGTCTTCAGCATTCCGACCACCAGATGCCCGGTGCGCACCTGCGACTCGCCGAACAGCAGCGAGCCGAACACCCAGCCGCGTTCGACGGCCTCCTCCACCTGCGACGAGATGTCGGTCACCGAGGTCGAGCCGCGCGGCAAACGGTCGAGCGCGGCCGTGAGGTCGCGCGCCAGCGCCGACGGATCGAGGCCGAAATGCCTGACGATCCGATGCAGGTCCGAGTCCTGCAACTGCAGGATCTGGTGAAACCAGTGCACGAGCTCGATATAAGGATTGCCGCGCAGCTTGCAAAAGACGTTTGCACTCTCGATTGCACGATAGCCCAGCTTGTTCAGCTTGCCGAACAACGCCGCCCGCTTGATCTCGGCCATGTCGCTAGTCCTCTGGTGATATCCCGGTTCCGGCAGACGCGTCCGCCGCTTCGTGGCGCGCGGCATCGCGCGTTCGCTCCGCGGCGCCGGCGGGGTTCAGCCGCAACTGCCGCTGATCGCCGCGCGCCGCACCGCTCAGCACCCAGGTGGTATAGCCGAGCCGCGTGTGGCGCCCGAGCTTCAGGCGCGGCACGTCCTGCTCCCTGAGCTGCAGATTCACATCCCAGTCGAGTCCGTCGCGCACGTAGTTGCGGACCCAGTCCTTGAGCCGGCCGAGGCTCTCCCCGCCCGGCAGGAACCGCTCGTAGTCGGCCCTCGTCAACGGCCCGATGACGATACGGAACTTGTGCTGGCAATCCCACACGCGCGCACCGAGCAGCGTCGACACACCCAGCGCGGACGAGCCGACCCGCGAGCCGAGCCGCGACGCGGCTTCGGCAGGCAGCGGCATCCAGTGGCCCACCCACTCGTGGATCTCGACCGGCAGGTTGAAAAACCGCGCGAGCACCAGCTTCAGGCCCGCGGCAGGACGCGTGCGGCCGGCCAGCAGCCCGGCGAAATGAAGCTTCGCGAAATCGGGCACCGTGTCACGGTCGCGCAGTGCCGCCTCGCCGAGACCGAACAGGCTGCCCACATACACCGAGAAGCGGTCGTGCCGCGGACGGTCCAGGCTCACCGCGGGCTGCGCATTGGCCCACGCCCGGTAGAACAGCGAAATCATCCGGTGATGAAAGACGTCGAGAAAACGCGCGAAGGTCGGGTCGTTCGCATTGCGCGCGCGATCGCGCACATACTCGGTCAGATGCGTCGGCATGGGTCCGTGCGGTCCCAGCAGGCCGAGAAACCTGACGGCGAGGCGCGCCGCGCGACCGTCCCGCGGCGGCGTGAACGCGCCGAGCGTGGTGGGATGGAACACCAGTTCGGGCTCCTGCGTAAAACGCACCGCGTCGTCGCGCGGCCGCACCGATTCGCCGACGCGCGGCAGCGCCGGATAAGCGTTTTCGAGCAGCCTCACGGCCTGGAAGAAGTCGAAGCGGAACGCTTCGTCCTCGAGCTGGCGCAGCAGTGTCAGAGCGTCCGGCATTGTCCGATCCTCGCTGGCCAGCGCATGATTTCGCCACGCGACACCGTTTTCACGATGGTCTCGGTGAACGAATTGATGGACACGTATTGCGCGAAGTAACGCGCCAGCACCGCGCCGAACAGGAACACCCCCGCGCCTTCGAACGCCGCTTCGTCGAGCGTCAGCGTAACTTCCAGGCCGCGGCCAAAGACGATCGGGCCTGCGCAGGGCAGACGGCGCGTCACCGGGCGCGAATCGATCGACCGCAAGCCTTCGATCAGGCGCTGGGCGGCCGCGTCGTGGGTAGGACAGTAGAGGCTCAGCAGATCGCGCATCGCGCGTGCGCCCTCCTGCGCATCCGTGTCCAGCAGCGACGCGTAATTCAGCGATAGATGGCTCAGCAAACGCCAGGCGACCGCGCCATGCGCGTACGACGGCAAAGGCTGGCTTGGACCGCTCAGGCAGCGCACGGTGTCGACCGGCGCCTCGACGTCGAGCGTGAAATCCGCCGCGCCTGCGCCGACCGACATCGTCAGCGGCAGGTCGCGGTTGGTGCACAGCACCTGCAGGCCGAGCTGCCGCAGGTCGCCGCGAAGCGGCGCGTCCGCGGCGTCGACCAGCGCGATGAAGGTTTCGCTGCCCAGGTAGCTGGTGCGCGGCCCGCGCTCCGTCTGCCGCGACGACTGCAGGCGCTGCTCGCGCCGCACCTGATAGTAGGCAGGCGCCTGGACGCCCGCGCCGAGATCGCGGGCATGGTAGAACGGCTCGAATTTCTGCTCGCCTGCCGTGCCCGCGCCGTAGCCTGTCACCTCGTCGATCCGGTAGATCTCGAAGTCCATCGGCCGGGTGCGATCGGCCACCACGTGATATTCGAACTGCTCGCTGGACAGCGCGATGCGATCGGTACGCCGTGAAAACAGGTTGACCGCGGGCGTGCAGTGCAGCGCAAAGTTCGACGCATCGAGCGACTGCTCGAGCAGCGGATCGGCACGGTTGAGCAGCACGACGATCTCGATCTCGGTGTCGCCGCAACGGCGGAAGGCCGGTTGCAGGCCATCGATGCCGATGAACAGGAAACGCTGCGGAAAGGCGAAATACTCCTGCAGCAGCCGGTAGCCCTGGAACGACTGACGACTAAGCGGCAGCAACGCTTCGTTGTCCGCAAAGCCGAGCGGCATGACCGCGGCAGCGGGCAAGCGTTCGTGCCACGTGGCGGGACGCTTCGCCGGCATCGCGACCACGCCGGTGACGGAACCGAGCACACGCTCGTACACGCGCATCGGCAAGGCATCGGTGCCGCGCAGATACAGCACCAGACGGTCGAGCTTGAGCTGGCTGATCCGCAGGCCGGCCGTCGCTCGCAGACGCAGCCGCAACGCGGCTTTCACGCCGGCCGGCAGCGCGATGTCGGTGCCGCCCAGCGTGCCGGTGTGCGTGAAGAATCTGGCCTCGGCGATCTCGAGCGGCCAGAGTGTCAGTTCGTGAGCGCTGCGATATTCGCAGCGGGTCGAGCCATTCTTGTCGAGCGCGCTGCGCAATGCGCTGCCACGCGCAATCCGCACGCCGTCGGCGAGGCCCGCATTGCTCAGGTCCGGCTGGATCTGCACCACCGCCATCGACGGCGTCGGCGCGAGATAGTGCGGATAGACCAGCTCCGCCAGATGTTGCGTGAAGCGCGGAAACTCCGAATCGATTTTCAGCTGGACACGGGCCGCGAGAAAGCTGAACCCCTCCAGCAGACGCTCGACATAGGGATCGGCGCAGTCCAGACTCTCGAGTCCCAGGCGGCCCGCCACCTTCGGGAATTCCTTCGCGAACTCCCCACCCATCTCGCGCAGATGCTGGAGTTCCTGACTGTAGTATTTGATCAGTTCGGGGTTCATGGCGTCAGCGCACCCCACCTTGATCGATCACCCTCACTTCCGCCGCGTCCAGATCGAGCTCGGTCCGGAGGTAGAGCCGCTCCGGATACGGTTGCGCCCACAAATCCCCTTCCACGATGAACGATACCGTGTTGTGGCGGCCCGTCGTCTCTTCGGCCTGGACGGAGGTCACGCGCACCGTGTCGCGCAGGATGCGCGGTTCGAACGCCCAGATCGCTTCACGGATCAGGCGCTCCAGTTGCAGTCGATCGACACCGGACGCGGTCTTGCCTGCGATATCCGGAAACCCGAAGTTGATCACCGAGGTCTGCACGTACGGATAGCCCTTCAGGTCCTGCACCGAACCGAGACCATTCGCGTTGAGCAACCATGCCAGATCGCGCTGCACGCTCTGACGCAGCGCGCGCATCGACAGCACGCGGCGCTCGCGCGATTCCTGCTGGGCCTCGGGCTCGAGATCCGTCAGGCGATCGAGCAGCGAGGGTTGCAGGCGATCACGTGCGGTCAGCTCAGCCATGACCGGGCAGTGCACCGGCGACGCCTTCGTGAGCGGTCGGTGGCACGTCGACCTGTAGATCGACGGTTCGCACGTCGAGCAGCGCATAGTCGTCGATATCGGTCGTCAGCATGCGCTGCCCGAGCGGCCGCGCGCCCTCGGTGCCCGTCACGCCGCCCTCTGTCCATTCGGTCTGGCGGGCGAGCCACAACGCGTGGTTCGTTGCGCCGAGCGTGCCGGGGTAACGCGTCGGGATCAGGCCGACTGCCTGTCCTTCGTTTGCCCAGGTGAAGATCGCCGGCGTCCAGACGCGGTCACGCAGATCGGCTGGCGCTTCGATCTCGATGCGCTTGATGCGCAGAAACGGAATCCAGTAGTAACGTCCGTTGAGAATCACTTCAAGCGTCGGACCGAGCCGGTTGTCGGCGTCGGCAATCCACTCGAAAGGCGTGCCGTTCAACGTGCCGGCCGTGGCCGGCGCTTCGCCCAGCGCCTGCTCGCGCGCGGCCGCCGCGGCGGCACCGTCGCCCGCGGCGTCGAGCCGCAACGCTTCGACCAGCAACGCCAGCCATGCGGTCGGTTCGCCGAAGATGAGCGGCGCGTGACGGCCTTCGAACACGGCTTCACGCAGCGCTTCGCACTGCAACGCTTCGCGATAGGTCTGCACCATCGGCAGGGCCGCGGGGTCCAGTTCGCCCGTCACGCCGAGCTGGGTGAGCGCGCGGTCCCACGCGCCCATGACCGCCAGCAGCTGGAACAGAAAGACGCGGTATGCCGCCTTCGACGGATCGTTGCGGACCTGCATCTGCAACAGGCGCAGACACTCTTCCAGATTGCCCGCGCGCAAGCTTTCTTCCGCCGTCATGTCAGTTCGCTCCGTCAAGCCGGGTCAAGCCGTCGCGCCGCCAGCTTCGGGGCGCGGCGGCACGCCGATGCTAACCGTTGGTCGCATCGTTCTTCACGATGTTCCACTTCATTTCGACGACCCCGCCTTCCTTCGCGCCCTTGGCGTTTTGCGGCTGATATTCGACATGGAACTGCTCGAAGTTCAGCGTCACGTTCTCGGTGAAGCGATCTTCGCCGCCCGACCCGCCGGTCGAATACGAACTGACCAGCAACGCAGTCAGCGTGATCTTGTAGTATTCGAGCGGGTTGTCGCCGCCCGCCTTGCGCACGGTCAGCACCGCGGAATCGATGTGGGTGCCCTTGGCGCAGGCCAGCATGATCGCCGGCGTCGCCTTGTCGACCCACTTGGTGAACGAGATGTCCTGCACGTTCACCTTGCCCGCCCCGCCCCCCGTTCCGACGTGCATCGTGCCGCTCTGGCTCAATCCCCAGCTCCACGCGAGCACATCGATCTCTTCCTTGTGGGTCTTGTCCTGAGACTCGCCCTTGATGTCGCCCAGCTTGATGAACATATCGACGGCCATGTTCTTCTCCAGTCAAAATTGGTTCGCCACTGATAATGGGATTCCGTCAAGCCGCCTTGGCGGACGGAAGCTTCGAGACCAGCCGCAACGACACGGTCAGGCCTTCTAACTGATAATGCGGGCGCAGGAAGAATTTCGAGGTGTAATAACCCGGATTCCCCTCCACCTCCTCGATCACGACTTCAGCCGCGGCGAGCGGCCGTCGCGCCTTCGACTCTTCCGTGGAATGCAGCGGATCGCCGTCGACGTATTGCAGGATCCAGTTCTGCAGCCAGCGCTGCATCTCGTCCTTTTCCTTGAAGCTGCCGATCTTGTCCCGCACGATGCACTTCAGGTAGTGCGCGAAGCGGCTGCACGCGAACAGATACGGCAGACGCGCGGCCAGGTTGGCGTTCGCGGTGGCGTCCGGGTCCTCGTACTCGGCCGGCTTGTGCAGCGACTGGGCACCGATGAACGCGGCAAAGTCCGAGTTCTTCTTGTGCACCAGCGGCATGAAGCCATTCTTGGCGAGCTCCGCTTCACGGCGGTCGCTGATCGCGATTTCGGTTGGACACTTCATGTCCACGCCGCCATCGTCGGTCGGGAACGCGTGAACCGGCAGTCCTTCGACCGCACCGCCCGACTCGATGCCGCGAATCCGCGAGCACCACCCGTACATCTTGAAAGAACGGTTGATGTTGGTCGCCATCGCATAGGCCGCGTTGGCCCACGCGTATTTGCTGCTGTCCGCGCCGGCGGTGTCTTCCTCGAAATCGAACTCCTCGACCGGATTGGTCTTGGCGCCGTAGGGCGCGCGCGCAAGAAAGCGCGGCATCGCGAGTCCGACGTAACGCGAGTCTTCCGATTCGCGCAGCGAGCGCCACGCGGCATGTTCCGGGGTCTGGAAGATCTTGGTCAGGTCGCGCGGATTGGCCAGTTCCTGCCATGAATCCATCAGCATCACGGCCGGATCGGCCGCGGCGATGAAGGGTGCGTGCGACGCCGCGGAAATCTTGGCGATCTGCGTGAGCAGATCGACGTCGGGCCCGCTGTTGTCGAAGTAATAGTCGGCCACCAGCGCGCCGTACGGTTCTCCGCCGAACTGACCGTACTCTTCTTCGTACAGCTTCTTGAAGAACGGGCTCTGATCCCACGCCGTACCCTTGTATTTCTTGAGATTCTTGTATAGCTCACCTTTTGATATATTCATCACGCGGATCTTCAGCGACTCGTCGGTCTCGGTGTTGTTGACGAGATAGTGCAGGCCGCGCCACGCCGATTCGACCTTCTGGAACTCCTCCGAGTGGAGGATCAGATTGATCTGGTCGGACAGTTTTCTGTCGATCTGCGCGATCAGCGATTCGATCGTCGCGAGTACGTCGCCGGAGATCACGTTACTGTCGCGCAGCGCCTGTTCCGCCAGCGTGCGCACGGCCGTCTCGACCGCTTCTTTGGCTTTGTCGCTCTTCGGCTTGAATTCCTTCTGCAGCAGATTCGCGAAGTCGCTCATTTCGAGCGCACCCTCGCCGGGCTGTGCTTGCCCCTGGATGCCAGGTTCAGCCATGGTGGTCTCCTTGGTCAGGCGGATTCTTGCGGCTTGGGTGCCGATGCCAGCGACTGCAGCAATGCTGGGTCGTTCAGCAGTTTTGCGATCAGGTCTTCGGCGCCGGTCTTGCCATCCATATAGGTCAGCAGGTTCTGCAGTTGCCCTCGCGCTTCGAGCAGTTTCGACAGCGCGTCGACCTTGCGCGCCACGGCGGCCGGCGAGAAGTCGTCCATGCTGGCGAACGTCATGTCGACGGCGAGATTGCCTTCGCCGGTCAATACGTTCGGCACCTGAACGGCGACCCGCGGCTTCATCGACTTCAGACGTTCGTCGAAGTTGTCGACGTCGATCTCAAGGAATTTCCGGTCCGCCACCGGTGCGAGCGGATCCGCCGGTTGCCCCGTCAGATCGGCCATCACGCCCATCACGAAGGGGAGATGCACCTTCTTTTCCGAGCCATAGACCTCCACGTCGTACTCGATCTGCACGCGCGGGGCCCGATTGCGCGCGATGAATTTCTGGCTGCTTTCCTTTGCCACGACTGTTCCCCTGGTTGACGCCGCACGGGCCGCGGGTAGCGCGGCGCGTGACTGGCGAAGTGAACACACATCCGCCGCTTAACCGCTCTCGACACCACCGACCTGCCTCGCCTGCCCCAACCCATCCGGGGCGAGATCCTCGAGGATTTCCATGAAGCTCTTGTCCACCAGACGACGCGCGCGCGCGAGCAGGAGCGGCACCGGACTCGATGGCTCGTGCCGCGCGTAGTACGCACAGATGCGCTCGATCGAACGGATCACGTCCTCGCGGCTGTTGACCTCGCCCGACGGCGCATTGAAAGCGGAGACGCTGGCTGCGCCTGGCCCTGCCGGCTGGTCGGCGGGTTGTGCAGACGCCTCGTCCGCCGGCGCAGTGCCGATGCGCTCGCCGATAAAGCTGGCGGCATGGCTCAACAGCTTCGACAGCGGCGACAGATCGATCGACTGGGCCGCGCCCACCTTCTCGGTCAGCAGCGTTTCGATGCGCGTGTTGCTCTGCCGCGCCTCCAGCAACGCGTCGCGCACCGCGGCGGCGGCATCTCTCGCGCCGGCGATGATCGCGTCGATCGACGCCAGCGGGAGTACCGCAACGCCATCGGGGACCGGCGCGTCCCCCGTTGCATATTCGATGTCGCGCAGCCTGACGATCTCTCCGACCGGCGACATGACGAGCGGCGCATCGCGCACGTCGACCAGCATGCCCGCTGCCGCGAGCACCGCAAGCGCATTGATGCGCGCGGTCGGGTCGTTGTCATCGTCGGGATCGAGTTGTGGATAGAGGTGATCCCATCGTTGTTCCAGCATCTGTTCGATCAACGTGAGACCTTCGGCGAGACCGCTGAACCCCTGTCGATGCAACAACGCGCGCGACAGATGGCCCGCCACGCGCACGTCGTGACTCTTCGCCAGCAATGCCAGCGAGAGCGCCTGCGCGGCTTTCCAGTCGGGTGGTGTGGCGGCTACGACGGTCTGCCCGTATTGCGCATCCGGTTTGCCGTGAACAGCGAGTTCGAGCTCGAGGAAGTCCGGGTCGTACTCGACATCGTCTCCGCAGGGATTCCCCGGTGATATTTCGGCAAGCAGCACCCCGGCATCTAGCGTCGCCATTTTCTGTCGGACTCGATTGAGTGACTCACAGGCGCCGCAAGAGGTACGGCGCGCCATCGTGCTGCGGGAAATCACCTTCCCTTCAGTGTTGGTCTTTTAATTCGAATACCTGCTCCCGGATGCATCACGGAGCATTCCGCTTGTCGCACAGTCTGCGTCAATGGACGGTATGGAGCATAGCACGCAATTTGCAAAAAAAAAGCGACAAGCGTAATTACGCCGGCGCACCTTTTTCTGACTTATTGTCGTAATGAAGTTGCCATGTATTTTTTATCAATTGTTTAATAAAACATGACGGCATTCGTCGTATTTTTTATGTTTTATCAGATGAATAAACCGGTATTGCTGTAATGCAGCGAACTCTCGAAGATGCGATGCAAGATGCTTCCGGGTCGCTACTGCGTGGAACGGCGCCTCCCCCGGGAATGCCTTCCGGTAGTGATGTCGCTCGCGCCCCGCCAGCCCGTAATTCATAGACAGTCTGCTAATTGATTTCCAGCCACAAATAAAGTAGACATGCTGACGGTTCGAAAATTTCCTGCAACATGACCGGCATTGCTGCATTAAGATCTAATTCCACCAAGTAGAATGAAAACGCGAATGACCGTGCACTTTATCCTCGCATTCCATGTAGGGCATAAATGCGAATTTGCATAAGGAAAACCCCGATACTCAAGCAAATAAAGTTATGCCGATCCTTGATCGCATTTTATTGATTTAGACAAAAGCGGCGAGTTGAATGGCATGCCGTCTTGCCCAGGCAGGACCGCCCGATCCATAGAACCAGCAGCGTCATAAAGTGCAACCAGTTCGGCCGGGCCGGTCAGCATCCGGACGGAGCCGATCTTGCGGGAGTGAGACCGTGGGACACAGCGAAAACGCAGAGACGGTTTGGGGGAGTGGGGAGCCCGCGCTGCCGGAGCTTTGGCAACGCCGCGCGCGACTCAGTCACGATGAAATGGCGTCGATGTACAGCCTCGTGCAGCAGGCGTTGACGGCGTATCACCCGCTGGAACTGCAGGCGCTCGGCGAAGACAAGGAAGAGTTGATCTCGCAGTTCATCTACTTCAAGGTGTTCCGGCTCGAAGCCGCTCACAGCAGCGCCACGACCTTCCCGCTGCATAGCGCGCCGTCGAACCGCCACGCGGTGTGCGCGTATTTCCGCCGCTACCTGATCGACTGCCTGCGCAGCGCGAGCCATCAACGCAATGTCTCCCTCGATGACGACGACTTCGCATACGACATCGATCAGCAGACGGCGATGCATCCAGATCCCATCGGATCGGTTTTCATGCAATACGGGCTCAACGAAGCGTTCGTGCGCGAGTCGGCGCGCGCCTTCATCGCCGGGCTCGACGAGTCGGACCGGCTGGTGCTGGCAGGCACGCTCGGCTGGCTGTCGGACGAAAAAGGCGGCCTGTCGGAAGTCGCGGCGCGCTACAGGATTGCGTCGTATCACTATCGCGCTGGCAAGCTGGGTGTGATCCTGAAGAAATGCGCGCTGCCCGCCGACTTCGCCCGCACGGCGATCGGTCAGTGGGTCGAACACATGCTCGGTATCGACATCACGCTGGAGAACCGCCTCGCGATTCTGGCGGCATTGGGTATCCTGTCCGAGCAATCGACTGAACCGGTTTGATCTCATGAGAGGCCGCCTGTGCAGCTCGTCACCGCAAGCCTGACCGATCGGGGTGGACGGCAGCGCAACGAGGATTCGCTCGGCAACTGGTCGAGCGAGCGGCTCTACTATTGCGTGATCGCGGATGGCGCCGGCGGCCACGGCGGGGGCGATACCGCGTCGCGCATCGTGGTCGATACCGTGCTGGCCGATCTGCGCTACCTGACGGTCGCGGAATTGCCGCCAACCGGCGAGCGCCTCGCAAGCGCGCTGTTGCACGCGAACGAAAACATTCTCGAAGAACAGGTTCAAGGCAGCATCGACGTGAGGGACATGCGCTCGACGGCCGTGCTGCTGGCCATCGACATCGAGTGCCGCACGGCCGCGTGGGCGCATTGCGGCGACTCGCGGCTCTACTGCTTTCGCGATGGCGAGATCTGCGTGCAGACGCGCGATCACAGCATGGTGCAGGACATGGTCGACGCCCAGTTGCTCAGAGCCGACGAAGTCCGCCATCATCCGCGCCGCAATCTGCTGCTGTCCGCGCTGGGAAGCCGCGACGGGCTGAATATCGCCGGCCGGGCGGAGACTTTCGAACTGCGTGACCGGGACGCCTTTCTGATGTGCACCGACGGACTGTGGGAGTACGTCGACGAAGACTGCATGCGCGACTGGCTCGCGCGCTCGGCCACGCCGGATGCGTGGCTCGACGCGCTGGCCACCCAGGTGCGCGCAACGGCGAAAGCCAATCACGACAACTTCAGCGCGTTGGCAGTCTGGGTCGTCGACGCTGAAGACCCTCAGGCAACGATATTACGGCTGCCCGGACAGGCGGCCAGTCCGGGTTGAGGCCGATGCTGCCCATCTCGGTCATCATCCCCTGCTACGACGCGGCGGCAACGCTTGCCCGCACCCTCGAAAGCTGCGTGATCCAGCCGCACGCGGCCGAGATCATCGTCGTGGACGATGCATCGAACGACGACCCGATCGACATCGTGCGTCGCTTGCAGCAGTTCGACGCACGCATCAGGCTGCTGCGGATGCCGGTCAACGGCGGCTCCGCCCGCGCGCGCAACTGGGCCGCGTTGCATGCGTCGCACCCCGTGCTCGCGTTCATCGACGCCGACGACGAATATCTGCCAGGCGCGCTGGCCGTCGCCGGCCAGTTTCTCGAGCAGCATCCGGATGAGGCCTCGGTCCGGCTGGATGTCGAGTACGCAGGATTTCCGCGGGAGATCGTCGATCATCCCGACTTCGCGAAGCATGCGGCGACGTTGAGCAATACGATACCGAGCAGCCTCGTGATTCGCCGGTCGGTCTATGCGGCAATGGGCGGCTTTCCGATGGACGAATTCTTCCGCCACCATGGCGGCGACGACGGCGCGTTCTCGCTCGCGCTGTCGCGTCTGTTCGGCAATCCGCGGCTCGTCGACGTCAAGCGCGTACGGATGCATCACCACGCGCGCAGCCACGGCGCGCAGTTCTTCCGCATCAGCATGGGCATGCAGGCGCCCGACCCGGTGGAGGTCCGCGAAGGGATCCGGCTGACGCGCGAATTCGTGATGGCCGTAGAAGCGGGAATCCGTCAGCTGCACACGATGAGCACCTTGACGAGAACACCGGCGTGAGCCCGTCAGAAATCGCCGCAACCATGCTGACCGATCGTCAACATGCAGCTGTTCAGATTCGGTTGCGAGCGCACGCGCTTCCATTCGACCGCGAGCAGATCCTGTGAGTCTCCCGGCGGTTCCGTGGTGAACACCGGCTGGTTCGAGCCGATGCAGATGTTCGTGCCCTGCAGGTTGTTTTCATACACGAACGTCTGCTGCTGGCTGCCGAACAGTGCCTGCACGCCGCTCTGCGCCACCGCATCCGTCATCGGTATAACGGTCAACGTGCCGGGGACGTCGTTCACCACGTAGCCCACGCCGGAAGCGAAAGCCGGATCGATCGCGTACTGTCCCGGCGGCGAACCCTGCGTGGCCGGTGAACTCAAGCTGCCCGTGAGCGCGCCCGACGCGGTATCGCCGTTGATGAGACCGCTCGTCGTATAGGTAAAGGCCGGATTGGGCGCCCCGGCGATACGCGTCGCACCGTTCGCGGTGACCGTCACCGTCGGACGATCGACGTACACGAAGTGATTGCCGGTCGTGGGAACCGCTCCTCCCCAACTGCATCCCGAGCCGAACGTGCAGCCATAGAAATTGGGTTGCGCGGTATCGGGTTGAACGTTGCCGCGCGTTTCGCCGTTCCACGTCAGCCCCCAGACCCGCCATGCGTCGCCCGCGCTCAGCGTGCCCGTGCCCGCGTCGGTGAAGACACCGTTCTCCATCACCAGGTCGATCGATCCGCCGGCGCTCAGATTCGTGTTGAGTCCGCCCGTCGGCCCTCCCGCCGAGGCCGTTCCGCCACCCAGTCCCAGATTGCCGGTCGCTGCGGTCGCAACGAGATCGCCCGTGAGCGTCGAATTGGTGCCGTCCAGCGTCGACACCTGACTGGTGGCCGAATTGAAGGTCGAGCCGACGATCGGACCGATGACGAAGCTCCCTGAATTGAGGAAGTCGACATTGCCGGCCCCCACCATCGCCAGCACGCCGACTGCGTTCTGCGGATCGGTCAGCGTGAAGGTGCCGGGACCGGCGAGCAGCAGCCCAGCCGCCTGAATGCCGCCGGGGTCCGTGACGGAGCCGCCCGAAGACAGGACCAGCGTATGCCCGGGAAACGATGCGCCATACAGCAGCGAGATGCCCTGGCTGCCGGCCGCAGGGTTGGCCAGCGTCAGATTGGTGTTGAACACGGGTTCCTGGGTACAGGTCGCCACGCCGCCGCAACCCGCGCCGCCCACCGTGATCTTGCCGGTCTGCGTGGTGCTGCCGAGCACGATGGTCTGGAATCCCTGAAACTGCCCGAAGAAGGTGCCCTCGTCGATACTCATGCCGGCGACTGTCGTGAACAGCCCGATCGGCAACGCGTCGCCGCTCGTGAAGCCGAACGTATCCGGATCCACGCCGCCGGGAAGCACCGACAGGACACCGCCGGTGGAACCCAGCAACGCGGTCGGTCCGTCAACGACGAGGCTCGCAGTCGAGTTGTCGTTCAACGCACGCAGCGAGACGCGCCCGCCTGCACCCGCCGAGATCAGGGTCGGGATCTCGCCATCCCCGGTGATCTCCACGCCTGGCAACGGCTGGTCGGTCGAACCGGCAATCGAAACCGACGTACCCGCGCCGGAAGCCTGAACGGTCGAATCGAAGATATACACGCCGATCCCGGCCGTGATGCCCTCGCCGCCCTCGTTCTGCGCAGGCGTACCGGTCCCGGTGTACGCGCCGCGGATATCGATGGACCCGCTCGTCGTGCTGACGGTCGATTCCTCGATGTCGACGCCCAGTGCGTTGAACTCGTCGTCGGTCGTGGGTCCCGCGCCCGCACCATAGATCCTGATCGGCCCGGAAGCGGTGGTCAGCGCGACACCGAACAGCGCAACACCGCCGTACCCCGTCGTCCCGCCGACGTTCGGCGTCACGCCGAGGCCGCCTTCGATGTCGATCGTTCCGGTCGACGTCGTGATGGTGGTGGGCGTCGTGGTCGTGACGAAGCCGGCCGTCACGCTGTAGGTGACCGCCGTGTTGCTGCCAAGCTCGACCGCGGTCGAATTCGTTGGCGCCATCCCGTGGATAGCGACCGAGCCGTCCCCGTTCGCGTCCGGCGCGATGCCCGTCGTATTGATGGTGACGCCATTCAGCGAAATGGTCGATCCGTCGAACGTCGTTCCGTTCGCGCCGGCGCCGATCGATACGTTGCCGCCGTTCGTCTGCAACGTGATGGACACGGTACCGATTTCTTCCTCCGCCGGCGCGGTGTTCGTGATCGACGCGACACCGGCCGCCGCCCCATCCTGGTTCGCCTCGAGCACGATGCCGAGCTTGCCGGCCGACGCGTTCTGGTCCGCCTCGATATTGCCGAGCAGCGTGAGCGAGCCGCCGGCGGAGAGCGTGATCACCGCGTCGCCGCCGCTGCTCTTGTGGATGAACGAGCCGGAATCGAGCAGGATGCTGCCGCCGGTTCCGCTGCTGACGATCACGCTGACGCCGGCGTTCAGTTCGTCGTTGATCGAACCGTCGAGGATCGTCGTCGTGCCCGTGTACGGCCCGAATAGCGGCGAATCGGGTACGCCCTCGGGCGTCCCGGGTTCGATATCGACGTCGAACGGATCGAGCAGCCAGGTGCCGCCCTGCCCCTTCGCCGCCGAGGCGTCGACGACCAGCCCCGTCGTGTCGAGATAGTGCCCCGACGTTTCGATCAACCCGCCGTTCCCGCCCTGCGGCCCGCCGGTCGCCGACAGCGTGCCGTAGAGCCGGCTCGCGGTGTCGCTGAACGCCACCACGTGTCCGCCGTTGCCGTCGTCGAGCGCATCCGCATGGATGCTTGCCGTCGGCGCCATCCAGATCGCGTTGGCGTTGCGAAGGTCCGTGTCCGCGCCGCCCGCGCCGCCGCCGAAGCGCACCGTGCCGCCGCCCGCCGCGCCGCTCGCATCCACCCGCGCGCCGCCGAGCAACGCGACGTCGTAACCCGTCACGTCGATCCTGCCGCCGGTCAAGCCGGCGCCGCCCGTCGCATCCAGCGTGCCGCCCACCTGCGTGACGCCGCTCGTGCCGCCATCCAGCAGAATGTGCCCATCGTGTTCGCTGATGCTCTGCGCCCGCACGATCCCCTGCTGGTTGATCACCGTGCCCGCCAGCGCATCCGCCGTCTGCGCGCTCATCACCACGGTCCCGCCATCGGCGGCCAGCGTGCCGGTATTGCCGAGCAACGCACCCGCCGCGCCCTGATCGATCCTGAGCGTCGTCAGGCCGTCGCCGGCGAAGTCGACCGTGATGTCGCTGCCCGCCCCCATCGCGACGGTGCCCAGGCGCGCGCTCACGGTCCCGCTGTTGCTGACGGTCGCGCCGAGCAACGCGATCGTGCCGCCCGGTTGCGCGGTGAGCGCCCCCGCGTTGCTGACGGCCGCGGTGGACGCGCCCACGAAGCGATAGTTGCCGGCGAGAAAATCGGCATCCGAAATATTGAGCGTGGACGCGACCAGCGACCCGACGTTCACCGACGACCCGGGCGCGAAGATGATCCCGGCCGGGTTGACCAGAAACACCTTGCCGTTGGCCTGCAACAATCCGGCGATCGTGCTGGGATTGTTGCCCGTGACGCGATTGAGCAAGGTCGACGACGCCGACGGCTGCGCGATCCTCACGGCCTCGTTCGAGCCGATCGAAAACGAGTTCCAGTTGACGATCGCGCTCGGCGTCTTCTGCGTGATGTTCATCTGCCCCGGGCCTGACGTGCTGACGTTCACGTTGCCCGAGACGACCTGCCCGCCGACCGGATTGGCGAACAGCGGCGACGCATACGGCGCGGCAAACAACGCCGCGACCGCGCCGGCAATCGCGCTGGCGCGTCCCGATCGCACCCTGCATGGCTTGCTCATGGCAGCCCCCAGCGCCGGATATGCTCCGGCACATGCATCGACCCGATAGTCCTGCGCGCACCCACTACGCGCTCAGAACGCCTTCGACATCTGCACATAGAGATACGGCACATGATCGTTGCCGGTCGTATCCGACGAGGTCGTCCGCCAGGCCACCGTACCCTGCAACGAAATACCCGCCGGCGCGGACCAGAACGCACCGACGCCCACACCGCTGCGCGTGATCGTGTTGGAGCCTTCGTCCGGACGCGGATTCGCGTTATAGCGTCCCGAGCCGAAATCGAAAAAGCCGAATACGGTCACCTTCGAATTGATCGCGAATCGCCCTTCGAGCGTCGCCACGAATCCTTCATCCACCAGCGCCTCGGAAGGCGAATAGGCGCGCACCGCATGCGGGCCGCCCAGCAGGAAACGCGACGAATCGTCGAGCGTCGTCGCGGCCCATTGACCCGCCACGCCCGCGAAGATGCTCAGGCGATCCGTCACCGCGTTGAGCCGGTTCGCGAAGAACGTCGTGCGCACCTCGGTACCCTGCGTATTGCGGCCGAAGCTGGAGGTGTCGAGCTGCAGGCTCGATTCCGACCTGAAGTCGAGACTGCCGGCCAGCAGCGCCACGTCCGCGCTGTTGAAGCCGCCGCCCAGCAGCCCATCGCGGCTCTCGTAGCTCGCGCCGACGCTGCCTTCCACCAGCGAGCGGTGGTTGTGCTCCGACACCGTGCCGATGTTGTCGATCAGATCGCGATACTCGATGTTCGTGCGCAACAGCAGGTTCTGATTGCGCGTGCGCAGCAGCGGATGGGTCACCGTCAGGTCGACGGTGGTCGCTTCGCCCTGTGCATCGAGCGACGAAAATTCCTTCCCGAGCGCATAGTTCAGCCGCGACACCGTGACGCCCACGCGGGTGCCGTACGGATTGACCGGTGCCTCGTAGCCCACGCTGCCGAACGCCGTGTCGAGCCGCTCGCTGGCCAGCAGCCGCACATCCAGGTTGTCGCCGATGCCGAACGGCGAATTCAGCCGACCGATCGCGCCCAGCCGCCAGGTCCCGGCCGACGACGCGCCGTAGTTGTCGACGTTCACCGCGAAGGTCCAGCGCTTGGCCGGCGCCACGTTGATCGTCAGATCGACGGTGCCCGGTTCGCTACCCGCCTCGATCGACGACGACACCTGGATGCCCGGCAGATCGGAGAGCAGCAGCATCGTGCGTTCGAGTTCGTGCTCCTGCAGCGGCGCACCGACCGGAATCAACGCAACCCGCTCGCGCAGCAGGCTTTCGCGGATCGGCGTTCCAGCCGCCACGTTCAGGCGCACGTGCCCGATCCGTCCTTCGAGCACGCTCATCTCGACATTGCCCGCGCTCACGTCCTGAGGCGGAATCACCACCTGAGCCAGCGCGTAGCCCCGCTCGCGATACACGCTGGCGATAGCCGCCGCGATCGCCTGCAGATCCGCGAAACTCACCTCGGTGCCCAACCGGTTCCGTACCGGCGCGAGCAGCTGGTCGCTGGCGATGGTGTCGTTACCCTTGAGCGTGATGGTCTTCAGCACGAAGGTCGGGCCGTTTGCCACGACACCCGGCAACGTCGCCTGCGGCACCGCGGGCAAGGCCGCCGCGCCGCCCTGTGGCGCGGGACGCGTTTCGGACGGCTGCGTCTGGTTGAGCAGGCTGCCGGCGTTCGGCACCGTCTGGCCCCACGCCACGACGCTGCCGCAGGACAACGCCCCAGCAATGATCCGGAGTGTGTTCATTGTTGTTTTAGCGCGCGACCGTCAGCCGCCAGCCTCCCATCAGATCGAAGGGTGCCCAGAAAAACGGATGCGAGAAGCGCGGGTCCCGCAGAACCGCCAGCTGTGCGGTTCGCATCGCGTCGATCGCTTCCTGTCCTTCGGTGAGCTGCGTGTAAAAGGTGCGCATGGTCAGCGCGCTGGATTCGTCGGCAACCGGCCACATCGACACGATCAGGCTCGTCGCGCCCGCGTAGAAAAACGCGCGCGTAAAACCGAGAATCTCATCGCCACGCGCGATCCGGCCCAACCCGGTTTCGCACGCGGACAGCGTCACCAGCGCGACGTTCTGCAGCTTCAGGTTGTAGATATCCTTCGCCAGCATCAGATCGGGACCATCCGCCGGTTGCGTGGCCGGCGCGAGCAGAATGCTCGAATGGAGAGGGTCGACGGTGTCGGCTTCAGCATGCGTGGCCACATGCAGCACGCGGCCGCCGGGCGCGTTATCGCGGAAGCTCACCCGCGTCGCGTCGCTATGCAGGAAGATCTCGTTCTTCGCGAAGAGCGGCGCAATGCCCCGCACCTCGGCTTCGGCGCCCGGCAGCGCGAACGGCGGCGCGATCTGCGGATTGCCGAACGCAACCAGATTGCCGCTGACCCGCTGCTGCCGCTGCGACAGCTGCACCGCGATGCTCGCCGATGGTTCGAGCGCGATCGGGTGCCGCTGGATCAGAAAACCGTTGCTGTCGTGCAGCGCCTGGAACGGCAGGTAATGCAGCGCGCCGTGCGGCACGATGATCAGGCGCTCGTCCTTGCGCAGACCCAGCGGCGCGATGAGCAGCGCGTCGAGCTTGTCGCCGTAGGTGATCGCGGTTGGGCGGCGCCGGACGATCGCATTGCGAAAATCGGTGACCGCCGCGTCCATGTCGGCACGCGCGATCGGCAACGTGTGCCCGGTCAATCCATCGCTGCGGATCACCCAGACCACCAGCGTCTTCGCGAGACTGTGATATTCGACGATCGCTTCGTTGGGTTTCAGCATGCGCCGCACCACATCGAGGCCGGGCACCTGACCGTTCAACTGCTGGTTGTCGACGCCGGCATCGACCTGGTTCCGTACGACATCCAGCAGCGCGCGCGCACGGCTGCGCTCCGACAGATACCATGCCGCCTCGTAGTCGCCCGTATCGAGCGTGAGGCTGATGGCCTTCTCGAACACCGATTGCGTATCGCCGAACAGGCCGGTCTTGAATTCGTCGCTACGAAACCGCGCACGGATTTTTTCCGAATCGTCCACGGCGTGCAGATAGGCCTCGCGCGCGTGCGGCTTGTCGCCAAGCGCGAGATACGCGCGGCCGATGCCTTCGTGAGCCCACAGGCGGTCATAGCTCGCATCGGTCGAATCGCGGCCGGCCAGCAGCTTTTCGAACGCGCGCCGCGCCTCGTCGGGTTTGCCCTCGGCGAGCAGCAGGTTGCCTTCGATGCGCCGATACTCCGGCGCGACATCCGGTGCGGCCGCTCCACCCGCGGCATCGAAAGTCTTGCGTGCGTCGGCGGTATCGCCGGCGGCGATCTGCGCACTGGTCACCGACAGCAGGACCAGCGGCTTGTAGCGTGGCGAGGCGGTCTGGAGTGCCTGGTCATAGGCCGCGATCGCGGCCTGCGGATCGCCGCGGCGCAGCGCGATGTCGCCGAGCACTTTATTGGCCGGCGCAAAGACCTGCTCGGGCGCTTTGGGATTCGACGCCAACGCTTCTTTGGCATAGCGCTCGGCGTCGTCGAGGTCGCCCGCATAGCTGTAGGCGATCGCGAGATCACGTTTGGACAGTGCGGCGAGGTCGCCATTGTCGGTCTGCTGCGCGACCACCAGGGCCCGCGCCGCGGAGTCGATGCTGTCGCGGAAGTCTCCGCGTTCGGCTGCCGCAACCGACATGCTGCAGTAATCGTACGCAGGCAGCTTGATGCGATCACGGGACAGCAGCAGGTGCCCTTCGGCAGTCAGCGACTTGAGCGTTTCCGCGTCGCGTTCGCGCTCGCTTGCCTCCCGGAAGCCGATCGATTCCGGCGGCAGTCCTCCACCGACCGGGCCCGACGAACCGTTGCCCGCGGGCGCCGCGGATGGCGGTTGTGCGCCAGTTGCAGGGGCAGCAGAGGCGGCATGAACCGCTCCGCCGGGCACGCACATGCCGAGCGTCGCGGCGAGCACCGTCAGCACCGCGGCAACGCGCGTAACGGCCAGGCCAACGTTATCCCGCATGATGTGCGTGGCGATGCACGTCCTCCCGATCAACAAACCTTTGAGTTCGTTCACATGGAGTTCCTGCGGGGCAAGATGGTGACGCAGAACGACCCGCCGCCGGCGCCGATGCGCCAGCGCGGACCATCGCACAAAACCGTCAATTGCCAGTGGTAAACGAATGAACCCGCTGGTTTTTTAAATCGCCGGCCGCCTGTTGCCGCCTGTCGCGATCCAACGAACCTCGATATAGTCGAACGGGCCACGCGCAGGCTGTCGTGATCGACAGCACAGCGAAGCGTCGGGCGGTTTAAAAAAAACGGTCCGTCATTCGTCTTTCAGATACACGCGCGTGCGCGTGAGGTTGGCGCTTGCGTGCGCGGCGTGCAGCCGCCGGACCCTTCCACGGAGCGTGGCTCGATGAGTAGCCCCGATGACAAGACGGTAATAGTGCGGCCGCCGTCCGAACCTGACGGTCAACCCGCCAGCGCCGAGCCAACGGACGACGACGACCGTACCGTCGTCATGAGCACACCTCCCGCGCCCGGCAGCGCGCACCAGGCACTCGCCAACGGCACGCGTCTCGCCGAATTCGAAATCGTCGGATTGATTGGCGAGGGCGGCTTCGGCATCGTCTACCTGGCCTACGATACCCAGTTGCGCCGCAACGTTGCGCTGAAGGAATACATTCCCGCCGCGCTGGCCGCGCGGGTCGGTCTCGCCGAAGTGACGGTACGCTCGGAGCGTCATGCGGAGACCTTTCGCGCGGGGCTGAAGAGCTTCATCAACGAAGCGCGCCTCCTCGCGCAGTTCGATCATCACTCGCTCGTCAAGGTCTACCGGTTCTGGGAAGCCAACGGCACCGCGTATATGGTGATGCCGTACTACGAAGGCGTCACGCTGCGCGATACGCTGCGTCAGCAGCGTGAAGCGCCCGACGAAGCGTGGCTGCGCGGGCTGCTCGGCCCGCTCGTCGACGCCCTTGCGGTATTGCATGCGGCACAGTGCTACCACCGCGACATCGCGCCCGACAACATCATGCTGCTCAAAGGCAGCGGGCGTCCGCTGCTGCTGGATTTCGGCGCGGCGCGCCGGGTCATCGGCGACATGACGCAGGCGCTGACGGTGATCCTGAAACCCGGCTACGCGCCCGTCGAGCAGTACGCGGAAGTCGCTTCGATGAAACAGGGTCCGTGGACCGACATCTATGCGCTCGCCGCGGTCGTGTACTTCGCGATCCAGGGAAAGACGCCGCCGCCCTCGGTAGGCCGTCTGCTGAGCGATAACTACGTGCCGCTCGCGACGACCGCCGCGGGCCGCTACACGGAGCGATTCCTGCGCGCGATCGATCATGCGCTTGCCGTGCGTCCCGAAGACCGGCCGCAGAGCGTTCACGCGCTGGCCGAAGAAATGGAGCTCGCCACGCAAACGCCGGCGAACGCGAACGGCTCGAACAGCACGAGCAGCGCGATGAGCTTCGCCGGCGAAGGCACCGTGATGCCGCGCGCGGAGCGAACGGGTCAGGCCAGCGCAGCCGCGACGCCGCCCGCGACACAACCGGTCGAAGCGGCGCGGAGTTCGCAGGCGTCGCCCCGAACGCCGATGCCGCCCGGCGCGGCATCGGCGCTTGCTGGCGGTGACGCAAAGCGCGGGCGCACGGGGATGATCGCGGGGCTGGCTGCAGGTGTCGTGGTGCTGGTGGCCATCGGCGGCTGGGTTGCGCTGCATCGCCCAGCCACGACGACATCGACGGCGTCCAGCAGCGCGCCTGCTTCTGCCGTTCCGCAGGTCACGCCACCGCCCGCGCAAGCTGAGACCGCGCAACCGCAGACCGCGCCGGGTGCGCTTGCGCAAGCCAGTGCACCGCCTGACACAGGCACAACTGCCGCAGCTCAACCACCGGCTTCGCCCGACAACGCGGCCAGCGCAGCGGCGGCTGCAGTGACCGCAGCCGCAGCGTTGCCGCCCTATACGCCTGGCGGCGAGTTCGACCGGATCGTCTCGCTGGCCGACCCGTCGTTTCACGTGACGGTCGGGCTGCGCAGCGCTACCGCGCGCATCGGCAAGGACCATCTGCAGTTCAAGGTCAGCAGCAGCCGGAACGGCTACGTGTATGTGTTCATGGTCGATCCGGCTGGACAGTACCTGATGATCTTCCCCAACGGCATCGACCGGAACAACGCGATCGGGGCGCAGCAGACACTGTCGTTGCCGCGCGCGAACTGGCCGATGCTTGCGGGCGCGCCAGCAGGACCCAACCAGTTTCTGGTGATCGTGTCGGCCGCGCAGCGCGATTTCTCCGACGGCGGTCTGCACGGTACTTCGGTGTTCCAGGGATTCCCCGCCGACGCACAGCGCGAAGCCGCCGCGCGCCGTACCGCCAGCTATTCGCCATTCGCCGGCAAGCCGAACTGTGCGGCTGGCGTTACGGACTGTCCGGACGCGTTCGGCGCGACGACGTTCCGGATCGACGTCGTCAATTCGTCCACGTAGTCGCGTCCGGGTCCGCGCGCCGAACGTTGCAGGAGCAGACAGCATGCGCACGTTCCGTCCGCTGTTCGCGCTGTTGATGACGCTGGCCGGCTGCGCGGCCAACAATCCCGCCACCACCGTCACGTTCGGACCGGCGGAGACGGCGAACGCGTCCCGGGAAACCGTGGCACCTCCACCGTCACCGGCATCGCCACCACCGCCGCCCGTTCTGGCACCGGTCGATGCGGTACCGCAGGCGCAGATGCCGGCCGTGACGAGCGCCCGGTCCCCCTCCTCTGCGGACCAGACTGGCAAAGCGGCGGTCAAGAACCCAGTTGCGAATTCAACCGCAGGCGCGCCAACCGGCTTTGCGACGCGTCACGCGTCCTATGAGGCTGCGCGCTACGCCGATCTGCCCGGATGGAGCAGCGACGATCTCAGCGCCTCGTGGGGCGCGTTCACACGAAGCTGCTCGGTGCTCGGTACGCGCAGCGGCTGGGCGGAGCCGTGTGCCGCGTCGCGCGCGGTGGATCCGCACGACGCCGCGGCCATCCGGCAATTTTTCGAAGCGAATTTCAACGCGTACCAGATCCGCAATACCGACCGGACGCCCGACGGCACGCTGACCGGCTACTACGAGCCGCTCCTGAACGGCAGCCGGCAATACGGCGGCGCGTACATCTATCCGGTGTATGGCACACCGGACGACATGCTCTACCTCGACGCGCGCCGTCTGCCCGATCGCGCGCGCGGTACCACGACCGCCGCCCGCATCGACGGGCGTTCGGTGATTCCATTGGCCGACGTGGACGTGGGAAATCTCAAGGCGGTATACGCGCTGGATCTGCGCGACAGCGTTCCCGATATCCGCGACAAGAAAATCCGCCTGCGGCTCGATCACGATCGTATCGTCCCTTACTACAGCCGCGCCGAGATCGAAAGCGGCGCGCTGAAGGCGCCGATTCTTGCGTACGTCGACGACCCCGTGATGCTCTATTCGATGCAGTTGCAGGGCGCCGGCAAGGTGCGCATGCGCGACGGCACGATTCTCCGCTTCGCGTACGCCGAGCAGAACGGCCGGCCTTTCCTGCCGCCCATCGCGCACAACAATCGGAGCGGCACTCACCGGATCACCGTGCGCGGCATGGAGATGCAGATCGACGTGACAGACGACGACACCCCCGCCGCGCTCGCCACCACGCCGGAATCGCCCGCAAATCATGTCGCCGGCGGCACGCAAGGCGGTGCACCCGCTGCCGCGGCGGACGACGACGAACCGGTATCGCCGCTGCTGCGCGGCTTCAGTCTCGTCACCGCGACGACGCCCGCGGCAACGACGCCCAGCGCAACAGCGCCGCCCCGCCACGGCTTCGCCACCTCCGATCCCAGCTACGTGTTCTTCCGCGTGATTCCCGATTCGCCGTACGGGCCGGTGGGCGCATTGGGTGTGCCGCTATCGGCGGGACGCTCCGTCGCCGTCGATCCGCGCACGACGCCGCTCGGTGCGCCGGTATTCGTGTCGACGCGCGACGACCCCCAGTCGCCCGGCGCCATCGACCGGCTGATGATGGCGCAGGATTCCGGCGGCGCGATTCAGGGCGCGGTGCGCGCGGACTACTTTTACGGCTTCGGTCAGACGGCGCAGGCGCAGGCGAGTCACACGAAAGAGCAGATTCGCATGTGGATCCTGTTGCCTAAAGGACTGCACATCGCTGCGCAGGAAGCGGGTCTGAAAACGCGGGGGATGGCACCGGCCGCACCGAGCGCCGACTGCCTGGTCAGCGACCCGGCGTTCTGCGTGGATGACGCGCCGTAGGCGGCGACTGCCATTCACGCGAGGCTAGCGCTTGATCTCCATCGGGCGCCATTCGTCTTCGCCTTGGGGTGGTGTCCAGCTGGTGCCCGCGTTGTCGGCAATCGGCTGGTATTTGCCGTTGGGCATGCGCGTGAGAAATCTGCACCAGTCCTCGATGTCGCCATCCCAATCGATGTGAAGGCAGAAGCGACCATCGGCGGAAATACTCCAGCGACCATTGGCAGCGCGCAGCCGTTTGAACGGGTCGCCGCGCATCCAGTAGGCGGTCAGCGTGCCGTCCGGCTTGTTGGTCCAACGGCGGTAATCGCCCGAGAGACTGATTCGCGACACCGCGGCGCCGGGCAACAGGTTCAGCAACTCCGCCCGGGTGAGTCTCGGAAGCGACGAACCCGGCGGGTGCAGAGGCGCAGCTGGGTTCTCTCTGTTGATCGAAGCCGTCGGACCGGGGATTGCCTGCGCGGGTGCGGACGCCGATGGTGGTTGCAGTTGCGCTGGCGACGTCGATGCACCCTCCGCTACGGCAGCGCGTTTGCCCTGCTGCGCGTCCTGCATCGCGGGAGGCGTAGCGGTGTCCTTCGATGGATGCTGTGCGTCGGACGGCGCGGGTTGTCCGGACTGAACCGGACCATGTGCGCTGGTGCTGCCGCCCGAGGCCACCTTGGGTGCGGCGGCGCGGCGTTCCTGGGTTTTGCGCTTCTTTTGCGCGTCATCGGCCTTGGGCTGCGATGCGGTCTCGAGAACGAAGTCGACTCGTTCGAAGAAGCCACGCGCTTCACGCCGATCGCGAACCGGGTAAGCGGTTTGGTGCTGCGAGCCCTGCCATGTCCGCAGCGTCGACGCGACGTCGAAGCGCCACAGCGCAAACGTGCCGCATGCCGCACCCGCACATAACAAAGCAGTGAACCCTCTACGCGTGGCGAACATGATCGGTCCAAGATGTGCGAGGCGCTCAAACATCCGTTTGGACTTGCAACCCAATTGCCAATTAACCAGATCAAATCCGTCCTCGCAACTGGAGATTTACCGGGGGCTGGATAACTGATCGCATCCCCAACTGCTCCCATCTCCGCTACTCTCCGTCAGCCTCCATCATCTTGCGCAGCAGGAACAGCAGTGCGATCCGTTCAGCCGGATTGAGCGAGCCGTACGTGCGCTCGGTGACTTCCTGGGCGAACGGAATCGTACGTTCGATCAGCGCGATGCCGGCCGCCGTCGCACGCACGACGAGCTTGCGGCCGTCTTCCGGATCCGCGTTCACTTCGATCAAAGCGCGGGACTTCAGACGGTCCACCACGCCACGGATCGTCGCCTGATCGATCCACGTCGTCTTCACGATGTCGTTGAGCGAACATGAGCGCTGCTCCATGACCGCGCATAGCGTCACGAACTGCGCCGCGGTCAGATCCGAGTCCGGGATGGCCTCCTGGAAGATGGAGACGTGCCGCTGATACGCGCGGCGCAGCAGATGACCGATCTGGTCGTGAAAGTCGTATGGGTCTTTCTGTGTCGTCATGGACGTGCGGGTTGGGAACACAACGGGGAATAATCGGGGAACACACCGTAAAGCCAGCGGGAGCCCACGGACACGTCAGCGTGGCTGCGTCATGCCCGGCCAGACGATCTCGAGCTCGACGCCGATGGAACGGGCAAGACCGTCGAGGCCCGGAAACAGCGACGCGTTCGTGATATTCATCCGGTACAGCCATTTCATCGCGTCGACGCGCACGCTGAACGGCAGCACGATCTTGTGCAGCAGCTCCTCGGAGGTCTCGTAGCCGTCGAGAATCTCCTGCAGCGGCCGGTCGATCACGCCAGGCACCACGAACGTGCCGGACTGCGCGATGAGCCGGTCATCCATCTCCGTCGGCTCGCCGAACCAGATGACCTCGTTCGTGTTGCAGAAGAAGTACTGGTCGAAATGCCCTTCCACGCGCGGATCGATCACGTCGCGCGTCAACCCGGGCTTCGCCCTCGGCAGCGCGCGGTTGTTCCAGAGCGCCGGCGTGTTGAGCGCGAAGATGGCCGAATCGTCGGTGGCGCGTTCCAGCGCGAAGAATGCCGCGACGAAGGGGCTCTTCGTGAAATCGAGCAGACGCGTCGGCGCGCCGTGGTGCTGCATCAGCGCGAGGCATCGCAGGTCGTTGACGAGCAGTTCCGGGTGTTCGAGAAAGTTGTGCGCCTTGCGCCTGAACACGCGGATTGCGCGCTCTTCGCGCGCGCGCCACTCGTTCCTGTCCAGCACGTAGGCGCGCATATAGCGGGACAGCGAACTCTCCAGCAGCCACCTCGACGTCTGCTGACCGCGAAAAGCCCAACCGTCGAGCGTCGAGGTCAGTTCCATAAACTGGCTCCAGCTCGATAGAACAGTCGTCTGCATGGCTCCTTCCAACTGACGGTGTCACGGGTCGTTGTTCCCGCCGGCAAGCAGTTTGATCCACCCGCGATCCACCGCGCCGGCTGTCGTGACTATATTGCCGCAATGATGAAACTAGCAAGGCGCGCGCCCATGCAGTCGAACACGGTTGCGCCGGCTAGCGCTCCGAGAATCGCGCGGGCTGCACGCGCGCCCCGCCCTCGCGCGCGGTCGCGCCTGCGTCGAAGCCCTGCGGCTGCGTCGTCTTCTCCGCCTCGACACGACCTTGCAGCGGCCTTTCCGGATGCAGGAAGATCCACAGCAGCGCGCCGCAACCCGCGGCCACGCCGATCAGGAACAGCCCGCTTTCCCAGCTGCCCGTCACTTTCACCACGTACGCCACCGTCACCGGGCCCGCGACGTTGGAGAGCGCGCCCCACACGTTGGTCCAGCCCGACATCACGCCGGTGAACTCGCGGCCGAGATCCTGCGTGGCCGACCAGACCACCACCTGCACGAAGCCGACCGCCGCGAACGACAGGCACAGCAGTGCGATGACCGAGGGGATCGTGCTCGCGCGCGACGCGCCGATCAGCGCCGCCGCACTGACGATGAAGCCGATCATCGCAACCGGTGTGCGCGCCCAGTAAATCGAGCCGGTGCGTTTGAGGATCCGGTCGCAGATATAGCCCGCGACGAATACCGCGAGAAACACCGCGATCCACGGCAGCGACGCATACATGCCCATCGCCTTGAGCGACAGTCCGCGGGCGCGCATCAGATAGGTCGGCAGCCACGTCGTGTAGAAGCTCTGGATCAGCACGAGCAGGAAGTACTGGATGCCGAACACCCAGAAGCGCGGCTGACCGAAGCAGCGCAGGAATGCGCCGCGAACCGGCGGATTGTCCGCGGGCTGACCGGCCGCGATGAATTCGGCCTCATCCTGCGTGATCAGCGGATGCGCGGCAGGCGTGTCGCGAAAGCCGATCCACCAGATCGCGCCGAGCACGAGACCGAGCGCACCGAAGCCGTAGAACACCGTATGCCAGCCGAACGCTGCAATCGTCCATGCCGTCAGCGGCGCGGAGATGATCGGGCCGAGATAGAGACCGGCGAGCAGCACCGAGTTGCCCTTCGCGCGTTCCGCGCGCGGAAACCAGCGCTTGATCGCGACCACCCCGCTCGACCAGTCGCCCGACTGCGCGCCGCCCAGCACCAGCCGGCATCCGAACAGCCACGAGAAGGTTGCGCCGAACGGCGTCACGATCATCATCAGCGACCATAGCGCGCTCGTGCCGAACAGCACCTTGCGCGAGCCGATCTTCTCGGCCATTCGACCCGCAGGCATCTGGCCGACCGCATAGGCCCAGAAGTAGACCGTGAGGATCATCGACATCTCGACGATCGACAGCCCGAGTTCTTTCTGGATGGTCGGCGCGGCCACCGTCATGGCGGCGCGGTCGAGCGTCATCACGAAGGTAATCGGGGCAATGAGAAACGCGACGATCTTCCAGCGCAGATTGCTGACGTTGTGCAACATGAATCGCTCCCATGCGTGTAGCGCGCTCGTGCGGCGCATCGGTCACCGACCATCGTCGCTCCGGCCGCACGACAGCCGAAGCCTCGTTCCGTAACGCTCCCCGCTCACCCGCTTCCACTACTACCTGCTACAGCGTGCATGCATTGCATGCGCGTGCCGCGGTCAGGATTCCGTCGTCACGCCGATCGCGATCGCCTGCTGCGCGCGCGCATCGCTTGCGATCGCAGCGAGCGTCGCGGCATCGGCGGCATGGATGCGCATCAGCGTGTCGCCCGCGCACACCCGCTGGCCGACGCGCACCAGCAGGTCCACGCCCGCGCCCTTGCATGCGGGCGCGCCTGCGTCCCGCGCGACGCCGCCGATCGCCCAGCCGTCGATCTGCGTGACGATGCCGCCCTCTTCCGCGACGACGTCCGTGCAGCATGCCGATGGCTCGACGCGCGTCATGCGGCCCTGCGCATCGACGATCCGGTCGAACGCGCGACGTGCCGCGCCGCTTGCGAGCAACTGCGCCGCGATAACGCTGCCTTGCTGCACCGTGCCGATTGTCGGCGACCACGCCAGAATGTACGCCGCGAAGCGCAGCGCTTTCTCGCGCAGATCCGTAGGCGCATGCGCGTCGTTGTCGAGCACCGCGCAGGCATCGCGCAGTTCGAGCGCCGGGCCGATGCCGCGACCGATCGGTTCGCGGCCATCGGTGGGCACCGCTTTCACGATCATGCCCAGGTCCGCGCCAACCTGCTCGAACAAGTCGCCGAGCTCGCGCGCCTCGCGCTCGTCGCGAAGCTTCGCATAAGGGCCATACGGCAGATCGATCACGACGTGCGTCGCGCCTGCCGAATACTTCTTGGAGAGAATCGACGCGACCGACCAGCGCCGCGTGTCGAGCTGCAGGGGCCGCACCATCGCGTTGGTCACGTCGTCGACGAACGAGTGATTGAGGCGGCCATTCCACGCGATGCAGCCGCGCGCCGCGTGCGCAACGCGGCGCACCTCCGCGGGGTCCAGATCGACGCGCGCAATCGCCTCCATCGAGTCGGCCGTGCCGGCTGCTGACGTGATCGCGCGCGACGACGTTTTCGGCATCAGCAGCCCGAACGCCGCGACGATCGGCACCACGATCAACGTGATGCGGCTGCCGGGCACGCCGCCCATCGAGTGCTTGTCGACGACGATCGGCTCGCCCCAGTCGAGCCGCGGCATGCGGCGCGTACGCGCACGCGCGAGCGCGCCGACTTCGGCGTCCTGCAGCTGGGTGACGAGCACCCGCAGGATGTCCGCGGATTCGTCGTGCGTGAAGCGTTGCGCCGCGATGCTGTCGACGAGACGCCGGTACGCGGCTTCGTCGAGCGTCGCGCCGGCGCGCTTCGCGAGAAAATCGTCCCAGCCGGCGCTGGGTGTCACGTCCGCGCGTTCATGGGCGACCGCTTCGAGCGTCGCGACGAAGCGTTCGATACCGAGCGCGGCGCTGCCGTCGTTCATGACCTTGATCGCGCGAATGCCGTCGGGCATTGGCGCGACGCCGCGCGCCAGCCGCGCCGCGATCTCCGCGGCGGTTTCGCGGCCGCGCGATGCGATGCGCGCGGCGAGCACGCCCGCAGGCGCCGTCACTTCGATCACGACGAGTTTCGATACGCAGCCCTGCAGGAGCGGAATCGCGGCGCGCGAGCCGTTCGCGATCACATGCTGGCCCGCGTTCAGATCGTCGACGAGCGACGCGGCCAGTCCGTAGCGCAGACCGTGCGCATGCCACGTGATCAGAAAGCGCTGCGTCGCTTCCAGTGTCGCGAATTCAGCTTCGGTGACGCCGATGTGGGCTTCGCCGGGCGCGCCGCTCGGGCGCGTGATGGTGCGGGTCGCGAATACGAAGCCGTCGCGCGCGGCGAACGCGGCGCGCGCACCGTCGATCAGCGTGTCCTTGCCTGCTCCGCTCGGCCCGACCACGAAGAAGAAAACGCCAGAGGCGGGCATCGCTTACTCGGCTTCGTCGAGGCCGATATCGACTGCGGGCGCCGCCTGCATGATCTTGCTGGTGGAGATGTAGTCGACGCCCGTCTCCGCCACCGCACGGATCGTGTCGAGCCGGATGCCGCCCGATGCTTCGACCTTCGCGCGTCCCGCGATCAGTTCGACCGCGTGACGCATGTCGGGCACCGACATGTTGTCGAGCATGATCACGTCGACGTCCGTTTCGAGTGCTTCCGCAACCTGATCGAGGCGGTCGCATTCCACCTCGATCTTCGTGAGCATCGGCACGGTCTTGCGTGCGCGCGCGACCGCCGCCTTGATGCTCCCGCAGACGGCGATGTGGTTGTCCTTGATCATCACACCGTTGTCGAGGCCGAGACGGTGGTTCAGGCCGCCGCCGCACGCTACCGCGTGCTTTTCCAGCATCCGCAGGCCCGGGGTGGTCTTGCGGCTGTCCAGCAGACGCGCCCTGGTGCCTTCGATTTCCTTCACGTAGCGCGCGGTCAGGTTGGCGATGCCGGACATCCGCTGCACGATGTTGAGCGCCGTGCGCTCGGCCGTCAGCAGGCTGCGCGCGTTGCCGCTGACTGTCATCAGGATCGCGCCCTGTTCCGCGTGCGCGCCGTCGTTCAGGCGCTTGTCGATTTTGAGCGTGGGGTCGTAGCGTTCGAAGATGCGAGCCGCGACGTCGATGCCGGCGACGATCAACGGCTCGCGCGCGTTCATCGCAAAGGCACTCGTCGCATCGGCATCGATCATGGTTTGCGCGGTCAGATCGCAATAGCCGATGTCTTCAGTCAGCCAAAGGTCGATCAAACGGTCAACAGCAAAGCGATCGTACATATCAGTCCCCCAGTCGGGTATTTGGAAGGCGCACGAATCCGCTCCGCGAAGCCAGCAGCGGAACCTGTGATTCATAGCGTACACACTTAAAAAATACGCAACAAGAATTTATCGCTTGCTGAGCATCGGGGTTAACCATTCCAGCTATTTGCTGAAAGTGTCTGCGGGTTTCCTGGGTCCGGCTGTTAGACAGATTGCTAAATAAAGTGTGTACGCTTGTTTAGTGCGTCCCGAGCGGGCGCGACCAGGCAGCGCCGTTCTATCTCCACGTCGGAATGACGGATGCGGCGAGCAGCGCGCCCATCGCGAGATTGAGGATGTGCCAGTGGCGAGGCGTCCGAAAGAGCCGCGCGAGCAGCACGCCGAGCGCGCACCACAGCGCGAGCGAGATGCACGCGGCCACGCCGAAGGCCGTGCCGAGCAGCATCGCAAGCCGGTGCGGACTGCTTGCGAGCAGCGCGAACGAAGCCGCCGCGCCGACCGTCATCGCCCAGCTTTTCGGGTTGAGCCATAGCAGCAGGACGCCGCTCACGAGCGTGACAGGACGCGCTGGACCGTCGCTCGTGTGCGGCGGCCCGTTGTGCGCGATACGCCATGCAAGCCACAGCAGATACGCGGAGCCGATCGCCTTCACCGCCGTTTGCAGCGACGGCATCGCGAGCAGCAGACCGCTCAGCCCGAGCGCGGCGACGGCGGCGAGCAACGCGAGGCCCATCGCGATGCCGAGCATCAGCGGAATCGACCGTATGAAACCGAAGCGCGCGCCGGATGCGGTGGCGAGTGTGGTCGCGCCGCCGGGCGTCACGGTCGCGACGGCGACGAACAGCAGAAGCGGCAGGATCGAGGTCATCGGTGTGCATCCGGATGAGTGAGAGGTGCACTGTACAAATCTGCAACGCGTCGCAAAAGCTAATAATATTGATGCGGTCCATTACGCCGCTTAATGCGTGAACGAGGCCTGAATGAACCCGAACCTCGATCTCGATCTGATCCGTACCTTCGTTGCTGTCGCCGATAGCGGCAGCATGACGGTCGCTGCGAATCTGCTGCACATGACGCAAGGCGCCGTGAGCCAGCAGGTGAAACGCCTGGAAGACGTGCTGGATCGCCTGCTGTTCGTGCGCAAGACGCGCAGGCTGGAGCTTTCGCGCGACGGCGAGCAGTTTCTCGTGAATGCGCGCAAGCTGCTGCAGCTGAACGACGAAATCTGGGCCGACGTGACGGGCCAGCCATTGCGCGGCGTCCTGCGCGTGGGCGTGCCGTACGATCTCGTGACGCAGATCGGGCCCGCGATGAAGGCATTCGCCGAAGCGCATCCGCACGTCGACGTTTCGTTGGTGTGCGCGGCGTCGCCGGAACTGCGTGACGCAGTCGACAGCGGCCGTGTGGACGTGTCGCTGGTCGAATGTCCCGCGAGCGAAGCCGAAGGTGAAGTGGTCCGCATCGAGCCGCTGGTGTGGGTCAACGGGCGCGGCAGCGATGCGTGGCGCAAGCGCCCGTTGCCGCTGTCGATGGTGGATGGACGTTGCGCGTTCCGTCCATTGGTGCTCCGCGCGCTCGAGGACGGAGGCATTGCGTGGCGCTCGATGTTCGAGAGCGGCAACATTGAAGCGACCGCCGCGACGGTACGTGCAGGTCTTGCGGTCACGGCCTGGCTCGTCTCCACGGTGCCGGCGGATCTGGAGACGCTCACGCCTCAGGCAGCCGGCTTGCCTGTGTTGCTTCGGGTCGCGATCTGCCTGCTATTGCCCGCAACGGTACAGCCGGCGGCGCAGGCATTCGCGCGCCATGTACGTGAATCGATGTCGAACGACTCAGTGGCCACCGCTAGCGAAGATTGCATCGCGTATAGCGTTTGAAGAGCGATCCATCGCTCTTCAAAACAGCCCCGGCAGCACCCGGAACTTCACCCGCGCCTTGTACGCGCGATAGTTCGGATCAGCGGCAAGCAACCGCTCTTCCCGCACGATACGACCTGCCTGCAGCGCGAACTGGACCCCGTAGACGACGAGATTCCACAGCCCGAAGCTGGTCAGCAGGAAACCGAGGTCCGTGACGAAGTAGCCGAAGTACATTGGGTGCCGCATGAGGCGGTACGGGCCGCCGGAGACGACGCCGCGGTTCGCCGGCAGAATGCCGAACGACGCTCTGAGCGTTGCCTTCGCCGCGAGTTGCCAGCCGATGCCGATCACCTGCAGCGTCGCGCCGACCGTCTCGGGCACGAGCCGCACGCCCGGCGTCAGCCGGATCGCGAGAAAGTAGTACGTGCCGCAGATCGCGCAGACGAACGCGATGGGCGTCCAGTCGCGCCGTACCGGCACCCGCGCGAACAGCGCCAGCCCGACGGTCAGGCATTCAGCCACCACGAGCAGCAGCAGCGTGATGCGGGCGGGGTCCGCGCGCCAGTGCACGATCGCGAACCATGCGAAGGTGCCGAGCAGAAACGCCGATGAGCCGCGCGCCACGAGTTCGAGCAGCACGTTCGGCACACGCGAAACGCGAATGCGTTCCGGCGCCTCAGCCAGCCCGATGGTCGCGGTCGGTGCAATCGCGTGCGCGGCCGGTGCGCCGCTGATGCCATTCATGGTGCTCTCCTTTCCTGACTATGGATCTATGCGTTCCGCCGCGTCCCACGCACAATCAAGGCACCGCAATGCCCATCTGCGTGCCGATCGCCGGCAGCAACTGGCGCAGTATCTGGATGAACGCCGGTCCGAGCAGCACCAGTACGAGCGACGGAAAAATGCAGAAGATCAGCGGAAACAGCAGCTTCACCGCGATCTTTCCCGCGGCCTCCTCCGCGCGCAGCCGGCGCTTCTGGCGCAGGTTCTCCGAATGCACGCGCAGCGAGTCGCCGACACTCGTGCCGAATCGCTGGGTCTGGATCAGCATCGCGACCAGCACGTTCAGGTCGTCCACGCCGGTCCGCATCGCGAGGTTCTTCAGCGCGTTGTCGCGGCTCAAACCGGCGCGCAGTTCGAGCGTCAGCAGCTCGAACTCTTCGCTGAGCTTCGGGCTCTTGATGTGGATTTCATCCGCGACTTTCACGATCGCCGCATCGAGACCGAGCCCGGCTTCCACGCAGACCGTAAGCAGATCCAGCGCGTCCGGGAAGTCCTCGAAGATCACGCGCTGGCGTTGTTTCACCCGGTGGCGGAGATACAGGTTCGGCGCGTAGTAGCCGAGCGCGGCCAGCACCAGCACGAGACCGATCAGCAGATAGCTCTCCTGACCCGCGAGGTAAGGTCCGACCGCGACCAGCACCGTCAGTGGCACGCCGAAGATCAGGAGCGTTTTCGCGGCGAAGTACAGCGCCGGCGCCGACGGGTCGCGCCAGCCAGCATGCATGAAGCGGGTTCGCAGCGCCGACTGTTCCCAGCCCTCTTTCGGGACCGACAGCTTCGCGAACGGCTTCGACGCCTCGACGATCCGCTCGACCCATTGCGTGTCGCGCGGCTCTTCATCCGACGGCGTGCGCGCGGCGCTCTGCAGGCGGTCTAGCCGTCGCTGCACCGAGTTTGGCGTCAGGATCGCGAGCGCCGCGAACGTGACCGTCAGCACGATCACGAAAACCGCGCCCAGCAGCAGGAGTTGCACGGTGGTCATCGCCGGCATGATTTCACCTCTTTTCGTTCCGCAGAGTTCATCGGCATTCCCGAGCGCTACACGTGGATGCGGATGATCCGCCGCATCCAGACGAAGCCGAACATCATCGCAACCAGCGATCCCTCCACCATTTTCTGGCCGGCCGGGTCGTTCCAGAGCACGGGCAGCACCTCGGGGTTGATGATCGACATCAACCCGCCGAGGCCGAACGGCATCAGCCCGAGTATCCAGGCCGAGAGCCGTCCTTCCGCCGAGAGCGCCCTCACCTTGCCGAGCAGCGCGAGCCGGCTGCGCACGATCTGCGCGATGCCGCCAAGAATCTCCGCGAGGTTGCCGCCGCTCTCGCGCTGGATCAGCACCGCGATCACGAAGTAGCGCAGGTCCGCGAGCGGCACGCGCGCGGCCAGATCGCCAAGAGCATCGCCTAAAGGCACGCCGAAGCTCGTCTGGTCGAACACGATGCGAAACTCCCGCCCGATCGGATCAGGCATCTCGTCTCCGACGATCCCCAGCGCCGTCGTAAACGAGTGACCAGCCTTCAGCGTGCGGCTCAGCATGTCCGCGGCTTCGGGCAGCTGTTCCTCTATCTTCGCGAGCCGCTTCTCCCGTGCGCGGCTCACGCGGAACGGCGCCGCGGCAGCGGAAAACAGCATCAGCGCGATCAGCAGCAGCATCGGCACATGAAACAGGCTGCCCACGCAGAACACGATGACGGGCGGACAGATCGTGTAGAGAATGAAGCGCTCCATCGACCAGTCGAGGCCCGACTGCACGAGCCGCCCATCGAGCGCCTGAATGTGTGGGATGCGCTGCAGCGCGCGATCGACGAGCGGCGATGCGCTGAGCGTGCGCTCCTTGAGGATCGATACAGCGTGCTGCCCCGCGGTTCCCTCCGCGCCGATCGTGCGGATGCGGTTGCCGAACCGCTTCGCCGCGTTGCTGTGATGACTGCGCCACCACAGGTAGCCGGACTCGATCATCAGCGTGATCGAGAAGAACACGAGGATGGCAAATCCGTAGAAGAAAAAGTTCACGACGCTCCCCTCTTCTGTCTGTGTCGAATGACCGCGCGCTACGCCATCAGACGCCGCGCCGGGTCGTACAGATCGTCCGGCACCGGCACGCCGAATTCGCGCAGCCGGTCGGAGAAGTTCGGCCGCACGCCGGTCGCGGCGAAATAACCGTTGACCTTGCCGTTACGGTCCACGCCGGTGCGCCGGAACGCGAAGATCTCCTGCATGTTGATCACCTCGCCTTCCATGCCGGTGATTTCCTGGATGCTCGTGATCCGCCGGCTGCCGTCGGTCAGTCGCGCGACCTGGACGATCGCAGTGATCGCGGAGCTGATCTGATGGCGCGCGGCTTTCTGCGGCATGCTCAGGCCCGCCATCGCGACCATGTTTTCGAGGCGCGTCAGCGCGTCGCGCGGCGTGTTCGCGTGGATCGTGGCGAGCGAACCTTCGTGGCCGGTGTTCATCGCCTGCAGCATGTCGAGCGCTTCCGCGCCGCGCACCTCACCGAGAATGATGCGGTCCGGCCGCATCCGCAGCGCGTTGCGCACCAGCGAACGCTGCGTGATCTCGCCCCTGCCCTCGATGTTCGGCGGACGGGTTTCGAGCCGCAGCACGTGGGCCTGACGCAGCTGCAGTTCGGCCGCGTCCTCGATCGTCACGATGCGTTCGTACGAAGGAATGCAGCCCGACAGCACGTTGAGCAGCGTGGTCTTGCCACTGCCGGTGCCGCCCGAGATCAGCATGTTGACCTTCGCGGCGGCCAGCGCTTCGAGCATCTGGATCATCTGCGGCGTGAAGCTCTGGTTGCCGATCAGGTCGTCGATGGTCAGCGGGTTCACCGCGAAACGGCGGATCGACAGCAACGGCCCGTCGATCGCGGACGGCGGGATGATGGCGTTGATCCGCGAGCCGTCCGGCAGACGCGCGTCGACCATCGGGTTCGATTCGTCGATCCGGCGCCCCACGTTCGACACCATCTTCTCGATCACCTTCATCAGGTGACCGTCGTCGTAGAACGTGACGTCGGTCAGTTCGAGCTTGCCGCGCCGCTCCACGTACACCTGCCGGCTGGTGTTCACGAGAATGTCGGATATGGTCGGGTCCGCGAGCAGCGGCTCGAGCGGACCGAAGCCGAGCATCTCGTCGCGCACGTCGCGGATCAGATGACGCCGCTCCACTTCGTTGACGGGAATCTTCTCCTCGTCGACGATGTGCTCGACGAGCCGCGCGATCTCATGCTGGATCTTGTCCGGGGACAGGCGTTGCAGCTTTTCGAGCTCCACCCGCTCGATGATGGTCTGATGCACGTTGCGACGCATCTCCTGGTAGGCCTTTCTCGCCATCCGCATCCGGGCGCCGTTTTCGTCGCGCAAGGACGCGTCGCCGTCCTGGAAGAACTGCTCGCGCAAAGTGGTCACGTTTTCCATGTTCATCTCCTCTCGAATCAGGCCCGTGCCGCCGCCGGCCTGCGAAACAGTCTGCCCAGCAAGCCGTCACCACTGGATTCCTGCTGTGGCAGAATGCCGAGCGCGAGCGCGCTCAGGCCTTTGGCAACGCCGCTGCCGCGCGCGAGGCGCAGGATCGGCACGCCCTGGTTGATCGACTCCGATACGGATTCGCTATCCTCAGGAATCACGCTTTGCACGCGAATGCCGAGCGTTTTCTCAAGCTCAGGCAGACCGAGCGGCCCTTTGCGGTGATAGCGGTTCACCACCAGCCGGATGCGGTCGTTGCCATAACCGAGCGAGCGGAACATGTCGAGCAGCCGCCGCGCGCCGCGCAGGTACGGCAGGCTCAGCTGCACGACCGGCAGGATGCCTTCGCTGACGTCGAGCGCGGCGATCGACACGTTGCTCATAGTCTGACCGATGTCGAAGATCACGAGGTCGTAGCGATGCCGCACCAGTTGCACGATGCGCTGCAGGTGCTCGGGCTTGATTTCCTTCGCGCGCGCGGGGTCCGGCGCGCCGGCCAGCACGTCGAAACCCTCGCTCACGCGCGTGAGGCACGCATCGAGAAACGCTGGATCGAGCCGGTCGATCTGCATGCAGACGTCGGCGATCGTCGCGGGCGGTGTCGCTTCCGTCACGAGGAACGCGGCTTCGCCGTATTGCTGGCTCAGGTCGATCACGAGCGCCTGCCTGCCCGCGGCCGACGCCGCGAAGCCGAGGTTCGCCGCGAGAAACGAGGTGCCGCTGCCGCCTTTGCACGACACGAACGAGATCACCTTCGCCGCGCGGCGGCCACCCTGGATGCGGTCGGCGATTTCCGCGATCGCGTGCTGCAGTTCTTCGCGCGGCGCGGGCCATTGCCGTACGTCGCGCACGCCCGTGCGCATCGCGCGAAGCGCAACGTCTGCCGACGGCTCCGGCGTCAGCAGCACGCAGGTCACGCTCGCGTGCCGCGCGGTGAGCGAGCCGAGCGCGTCGAAATCCTGTGCGCGCATCCGCGCGCCGTCGACGAGCAGCAGGTCGACGCCGTCGAGTTCCTGTTTGTGCGAGCACAGATCCGCAGGCGACGCGTGCGAGGTCCGCACCTGATAGTGCGAATCGGCGCCCGCGAGCGCGCGTCCGATCTCGCCCGCGTGCGCGGGGTCCGGTGAGATGGCGAGAATGGCGATCATGTTGGCGTCCTCCGGGCATCGGCCTGTGGTTAGCTGCAGGTCGGATTGGTGCCGCCCTGGCTGCTCAGGCTTTCGCGCGGCAAGGTCGTCGAGAACGACGGCAGCACCACCGAAAACGGCACGAAAGGCACGAGCGTGTTCACGTTGATATTCGCGACGCTGACCGTGACCGACACGCACGAAGTCGCATCGCAGCCCGACGGCGAATAGGCGACGGTCACGTTAGACGGCTGCAGCACCGGCAGGATGCGTTGCATGTCCTTCACGACCGGGTTGGTCGATGACTGGCTCGCGTTGACGTCGCACACCACTGCGACGCGCGCGCCGAAGCGTGTCGCCTCTGCGGCGGAGTTCCAGTAGAACAGTACACGTCCCATTTCCATGATGCCGATCAGCAGCATGAAGAACATTGGCGCGACGAGCGCGAATTCGACGGCCGCCACGCCGCGTTCGCGCCGCCGGTATCTGCGTTGTCGAATCAAGGTGGTGTTCATGCCTGCCTCATCGTGCAGCTGATGTCGCCGAAGATCAGACCGGCGAGGTTGAAATAGCCCGTGATCTGCGCGTACGGATACCCGGTCACCTTCACCTGCACCAGGTTGATCGTGTCGCCGCCCGGGTCCGTCTGCACGTTCTTGTACTGCCCGCTGCAGCCGGTCGTGTTGACCTGGTCGCACACCACCACCATGCCGGTAGTGAGACCGTTGACGAGCGGCGAGCCGCTGCAGCCGGTGTTGCCGTAGACGACGAGGCACTGCGCGGCGGCCGATGGATAGTCGGGCTGCAGCGGGCTGTACGACGACAGCATTCGCGCCGCGTCGCGCACCGATTTGTCGATCGTGTTGTACTGGTAGAACGCATGGCCGAACTCGGCGATGCCGAGCAGCAGCAGCACCATCGGGATCGCGAGGAACGCGAATTCGATCGCGACAGCGCCCTGCATGCGGCGAAGACGGATATGGCGTTGGCGCACGATCTTGCTCCTATTGCACGAGTACCGGCACCTTCGGCCCGATGCCGAGCGAGGTGCTGCCGGGAATGCCCTGCGTCGCGCACGGCGTGCCAGCGTTCGATGCGGACCCCAGGTACTGGATCATCGTGATGCCCTGCATCGGGTCCTTGTTCGAGTTGGTCGTCATCGGATGCAGCAGCAGCACGCACGCCCACTCGCTGACGGTCACGCTCGTGTTGCCGTTGAGCCCCGAGCAGTTGTCGACGATCGGGATCACCGCGAGCCGGCGGTCCGCGCCCTGCGTGTAGTAGCTGGACGACGGCGGGCTGGAGGTGCCGGTATAGAGATTCGCGGCCGAGTCGCCCTGATACGGCGTGAACTTCTGGCGCTCGGCGAGGAAATCCGTGAAGCTGCTTTGCTGCGAATTGCCTGCGCTGAGCCACGTGTTCGTGTACGCGTAGCCGGTGAAATCCGACGGACCATCCGCAGGTCCTTTGTATTGGCCGCCGGCATAGATGCCGAAGCGCGTGTTGTACGCGTTGGGCACCGAGTTCTGCATGCCCGGACTTGTGGTGAGCGTGGTCGAGGTCGGCAGGTTGCACTGGCCGGGGCCGGAGAACAGCGCGGCGTTCGCGCTTGCGCCGTTGCCCTGCCCCAGATCGATCCAGCCGAAGTTGCCGCTGATCTTGTTGCACGGCGCGGGCGAGGTCGAGCCGACCTTGCTGCACAGCCAGTCGTACACGTTGACGGTAGCGGGCGACGGCGGCTTGCACACGTACATCGGCAGTGCGCAGGTGGTCTGCGCCTGGGTCGTCGACGCGACCGCGGTGGCGGCGACGGTAGACGTGGCCAGCGTGGGAAACACCACGCTCATGAACCAGTTCGCGACGCCCGGCTGCGTGACCGTGCAGCGCACGTACGCGATCTGCGGCAGATCCGAGGTCGTGTAGCTGGTCTTGATCTGAAAAGGACCACCGAACGTCTTGCTGAACATCACGTTGCTGTTCACCGCGAGCGACGTCGCCTGGCTTTGCAGCAGCACCTTGTTCTGCTCGCCTGCGGTGATGCCGGCCGCTTCCGGCGTCGTCAGCCCGACGGCGCCGGTCAGGTCCCGCGCCGCGGAGAGCGCGCAGGCGTCCGCCGCGTTCGCCAGCTCGCTGCGCACGATATAGAGCTTGCCAACATCGAGCGCCAGTCCCGTGAATCCGATCAGCAGCACGAGCGACAGCGCGACCATGACCGCCACGGCGCCCTGCTGCTTTTCGCGGCCCGCATGACGGCGGGCTGGCCTGATTGCGCGACGCATCGTCGTCTCCCCGTGCTGACGCTTACTGACCGCCCGAGCCGCCGCTACTGCCGTTGCCGACGCCGATCACATAGACGTTCTGCGATGGCGTTGGCTGGACGAACGAGCGGTCGTAGTTGTCCATCGCGGCGGCAGCGGCCTTGCCGTCGATGCCGCCAGGTGTGGCCGGACCTTCCGGCGCGTCGGGATGGATAATCTGCGCCGCTGCGACGCTGCGCGCGGCTTCGCCGAAATGGGCGTCCCAGATCGGCGTGCTGGACATGCAGCCGCTCATCGGCACGCATGCCGCGATGACGAGCGCGACACGGCGCGCGGAGATGACAGGTACGAGTTTCATGAGAGTCTCCTTCGACGTTCGCTCAATGGACGGACGCGTGATTCGTCGCGTCCTGCGCGGTGCTGTCGTCCTGCGGTTGCGTTCCGGCAAGACGGGCGAGACGGGCCGCGTCGTGCTCGATCCGCGCGATGCGCTGGTCGTCGTTCGACGTGGGCCGTGGTGCTTCCGGCCCCGCGGGCGGGAGCGTGCTGATGGTTGCAGGGCGCACGGGTTCCTGCGAGACGGGTGCGGGCGATGCGGCAGGCGCAGGCGGCACAGGTTGCGGCATGGCTGGCGCCAGATCGTTCGCCGGAGCCATGGGGGCCGCTGGGTTCGGAACCGACTTCGGATGGCGGCCTTCCATGTTGCCGGTCGCGTAGACGTCGGCATCGCTCGGCTGCGAGAAGCTGTCTGTGGGCAGCGGCAGGTTCGCGGTGCGCAACGGCTGGACGAGATGCGGCGTGACGATGAAGACGAGCTCGGTCAGATCCTGCTGGAACGACGTGCTGCGCATCAGCGCGCCGAGTACCGGCACTTCGCCGAGGCCCGGCACCGCCTTCAGCGCGCCCGTCACGTTGCTCTGTATCAGGCCTCCGATCGCGAACGATTCGCCATCGGCCATCTGCACGACAGTCGACGCGCGCCGCGTCGTGATCAGCGGAATGATCGACACACCGCTGACGTTCGACGCGCTCAGCGTGACGCCCGTCGGCGAAAGCTCGGACACCTCGGGCGCGACCTTCAGGCTGATGTGGCCGTTCGCGAGCACGGTCGGCGTAAACTTCAGGCCAACGCCGAACTCCTCTTCCTGCAGCGTGACCGACGTGTAGCCGACGCTGCTGCTCTGCGGCACCGGAATGAAGATCTTGCCGCCGGAGAGGAACGACGCTTCCTGTCCGCTCGCGGTCACGAGGTTCGGCTCCGCGAGGATCTTCACGAGATCGTCGGTCTTCTGCGCGTCCACCGCGAGGTTGAACGGCCTGTTGTTCGCCTTGTTCGCGACGAAGCCGCTCGTCACGCCCGCGAGCAGGTTCGACACCAGCGCGCCGGTCCACGAACCGAAGCCGCCCTGGATGTTGACCGCGGAGCCGAGCTGCTTGATGAGCGTCTTCGATACTTCGGCTACCTTCACTTCGAGCATCACCTGCTGCGGCGCGTCCACCACCATCATGTTGAGCACGTCCGAAGGCTTCGTCGTGCTGCTCATCTGCTGGCTCACGCTCGTGCCGTTGCCATAGCTGCCCGATGCCGACTGCGACTGCTGGGTCGGCTGCGCGGCGGCATACGCGCGGGCGATTTCCATCGCCTGCTGCGCGGCTGGTCCGCTCGATACATGCCCGGACAGCACGAGGTTGCCCGCTGCGGTGGACACGCGGATGCCGCGCTCGTCGGGCATCAGCTGCGCGATCGACTGCTGCACACCGTCGGGATCGATGTTCACCGTCACGTCGATGATCTGGCAGTTGCCGCTGCGGCCCTCGACGATCATATTGGTCGTGCCGACGTTCAAGCCGACCACGTACAGCGTGCGCGGCGCGACGAGCGACGCCTGCGCGATGGTCGGATTGCCGATCGAGCGGTTGCGCACCGGCTCGGCAAGCGGGATCAGCTCCGACTTGCCGACCGCGACGAGCACGTTCGATTGCCGGCGGATCTCGCCCGAGCAGTTCGGGCCGCGCATCGGCACCGGCACTGCCGCGACACCGCCCGCGGCGGCTGCTGGCACGGGCGCCATGCTGATGGTCATCGGCTGCGGTGCGTGTCCTGCCTGTTGCGCGGCGGCGCCGTGCGCCGTCAGCAGTCCCGCACATACGGTGCCGGCGACGACCGCTGCTCGCACACCGCGCTGCGCCGGCATGCTCGCACGAAATTGCTGTGTGGTGTTCATTGCGTGGTTCCCCCGTTATCCCTGTTTCCCGCTGTCAGACGGCCGGGCCGCCTGGGTGGTCTTTCTGGTTGTTCCATTCTTTGCGGCGCCCGCTATGCAGGCGTCGAAGCATGATCAAAAGCATTCGAGGCTGCTGAGGGTGCCCGACAGCACGCCGACACAGTCGCGCTTGTCCGCCACGCGTGCGATCACGCGGGGACGTACGGCCGGTTTCGGTGCGGCGGCGGGCGCGGGCTGGCCGAACAGCGTGAGCTTGGTTGCGCCATCGGTGGTTTGCGTCGCGCTGTCCACCTGATTGCGCAGCACGAGCGACAGCGTGCCGACGCTGCGCGCGAGATCGAGTTCTTCCGCCTGGGCAGGGGTCACTTCGAGCGTCACCGCGTTGACGACCTTCGGCTTGGTCTCGTCGCGGCCCACTTCCTGTGCGACCGCGAGCACGAGAATCTTTTCGAGCACGATCTTCGAGATCGTCTCTTCCTTGTCGGACTTCTCGTTACCCTTGTCCTTCTGCGTGCTGACGATGATGTCGACATAGTTGCCCGGCAGCGCGAAGCCCGCGACGCCGATCACGTCGTTGACCCGCACCGTGATCGCGCGGTGCCCTTCCTCGATCACCGCCGACAGCCCGCCCTGGGTGCCGACCGGGCTCAGCTTGCCCTCGAGGATCGGCTCGCCGCGCAGCGCGGTCGTCTTGAGCACGCGACCTTCGAGCTTGTCCTCGCTCGTGAACGCACCCGGCGGCACGCTGCCCGCCGGCCAGTCGACCATCTTGATGAACTCCGGATTGAGCCGCTGGCCGAGATTCACGTCGATCGCGGCGACCGCCACTTTCTCGGTGGTGCCCGACGAACGGTCGACGATCCAACGCGACGCCATCGCCACACCGACGAGACCCGCGATGGCCGCGATCAGCAGCATCAGCAGTGCGCGTGCATTTTTCATGATTGCCCTCTCCTCTATCCCCGAATCGTTCTTCGCCCGTCAGAGCGGCATGCCGAATGGCACACCTGCCGTCTGCAGAGCCATTCCACCCACCGTTCCCAGTGCAATCGCCACTGCGAACGGCAACGAACCGACGCTGGCCCCGTCGCCTGCTTTCTGTTCCTGATGTGCCGCGCTGACGCGGCCGATGCACGCGCACAGCATGCTGCCGAGATTCGCGAGCGCCGGCTTCACTTTCCTGCCGGCCACAATCGCCGCGAGCGACCAGATTCCGCCGACGATGAACGTCAGCAGCGCGATGCGGAACGCGACCGCCGCGCCGGTGAGCGCGCCGACCGCGGCCATCAGCTTCACGTCGCCCGCGCCCATCGCGCGCAGCAGATACATCGGCAGCAGGAAGCCGCCGCCGGTCAGCAGACCGCTCCACCACGCATGGAAACCTTCGCCCCAACCGTGCAGCCAGCACTGCACCGGCAACGCGATCGCCACCGCCGTCAGCACCAGCGCGTTCGGGATGCGGCGCGCGCGCAGATCCGTCCACGACGCTGCGACCACGAGCGCCAGCAGGCACAAGCCGACCGGAAATTGCAGAGCGTTCATCGCGTCCCCCGACACTGTTCGCAGCGTTGCGCAAGGCACACGCTGTCGCTTCCCGTTGCCGGCCCCTGTTGTATCGAGCCGGCGTGCTGTTCTTTGCTATCCGGCCAGCAGTGTCGACTGCCGCTCCGGTTTGATCCGGATGGAACTGCCCCGCTGACGAAGCAGTTCCAATCCGCGGCCTTAAGCCGCCGCAGCCTGCGCGTTCGTCAGAGACGCGCCAATCGAGTTGAACATCGCCTGCAACGCCGGACTCCCCACGGTGAGACCTGCCACGATCACGAGCGACAGGAATCCTGCGATCAGCCCGTACTCCATGGCCGTTACGCCGTTTTCTTCCTTGACAAGGTCAAGGATCATCTGTGTGAATTGCATCTCCGTACTCCTTCGAGCAGTCAACGCATACGGTCGACAGACAGTCCCCGCGACGGGTGCCGTGCCCTTCCGCAGCCCTCGACTGCCGCGGTCGCGGGAACCATCCGCCCGTTCTGCCTGAGCGGCAGATCAGGCCGCGGTCATCGCCGCCTGCGCGGCAGCAAGCTGGGCACCGATGGAGTTGAAGATGGCCTTAAGCGCCGGGCCACCCACAGTAAGACCGGCCACGATCACGAGCGACAGGAAGCCGGCGATCATGCCGTATTCCATGGCCGTTACACCGCTGTCATCACGGGCGAATGCGCGAATCGATTGAGCGACTTTCATATCTGTACTCCTTAAGAAAGGTTGAAGAACTTCGATTTTTTTCCCCTGCGAAAACCTCGATCGCGGTCTGCGCCGCCCCTCGCTGTTCCCGGACTTCGCCACGCACCGTCATGCGGACCGATACGTGACGAAGTTTTCACGCGACGAGGGGTGAATTCCCCGTCAACCCTGCGTCACCTGAAACCTGTCTGCCCGAAGGCGCCCTGCAAAAAAGTCTTACCAAACGATGTGTTCGACGGAACATAGCGCTCTGACTCGCTTCGTGAAACCTGGACTCCGTACGGGTTGCTAACGATCCAACGCGTTCCGTATGCGCCGGTTTCCTGTTCGCCGCAGCTGGAAGCGTTGCTTTGTCGTTCGGTCTACGCTTCGCTGTTGTGCTACCCGTTCACGTCGGCCACATCGGCCTTCGTTGCGCCGGGTATTTGCAACGTGTGTGCCACTGCGGCGCAAATCCTTGTGCGACAAGGGTTTCAGCGAAGGCAGCACGAACGCGCAACGACGCAGCTCGCAGCAGGCGTTGCATCGGCTATACATGAATTCGGGCGACGCCGGGCACGACGCGCCCGGCGCGCGAGCACGACATCGAAGCGGTTGCGATTTGCGCGAGGCGCGCCGCCATTCGCTCTTCGCATGTGTGCCGACGATTTGCGCGAGTGAGCGCGACGATGATCGACGGATCGTGCGGCAGAGGAAAACGTGTCGCAAAGCTGAGACGCGTCGCCGGGGAATGTCGAAGCGCATGCGCCGCATGGAAAACACCTACGCGTGATGCACATTTCATCTCGCGGTCGAACAGGAATCGCTTCCACTGCGCATTCGTTCGTCGAACGGTTGGGGTAAGCCCGCATGTTTTGCACATCGATAGTGCAGCGCTGCTTCTTCACGATGCGTCGAGCGAGCACTGTATTCTCATTCGCAGACTAATGGTTGGTAGAACTACGATGTGCCAATCAAGTAACACACACGCGGCGCCGTTAAACAAGACAGACGCAAAACGTTTCGATCGATGTTCGTTGATGCTGTTTGCGCGTGCGAGGAAACCCGAATGTTGCGATTTGTCCCTTGTCGATTTCGCGTGCTTTGCCGTATGTTGAGAGACAGGTGCTCAACGAAGCACTCGCCGAAAATTTAAAAATCCGGCAATGCAGACCAATAGTCGTACCAGTGGAACACATCGATTCACAGGGGGCCCCCATGATGAACATTCATCCGACGAGACGCGCCGTGCCGCGCCATGCTGATCGATAGCAAATCGTACGAACGATATGCGATGACCAATCCGTACGTACAACCAACAGATCGGGGGATGCATGAGCAGCATCTGTGCATCGGGCGCGCCGTCGCGCGCCATAGTTCATCTTTCGTCCGCCCATAACGACCGCGAGCAGGCATTGCTCGCGGATGCCGGCTGGCGCGTCGAACGCGTGTGTTCGCTCGCGGAGTTGCGCAGCAGGTTCGGACGCGCCGCGTTTCCGGTTGGCCTCGTCGATCTCCCGAAGGAATGTCCGGCGGAATATCTGCACAAGTTCGTCGAGTCGATGGAAGACACCGACACCGTCTGGATCGCGCACGTGATGCCCGGACAGACCGAGGACGAATCGATCCGGCGCTTCATCCTCGAGCACTGCTTCGATTTCGTCACGGCTCCGTGCGCGGAGGAACGTCTGACGTTCGCACTCGGCCACGCGTATGGTCTGTCGACGCTACGCCGCTCGCATGCCGCGCCGGATACCGCCATCGGCAAGCACGGGATGATCGGCGAGTGCGACGCGATGCTGCGGCTCTATCGCGAGATAGAACGGTGTGCGCCGTGCGACGCGCCCGTGTTCATTTCCGGCGAGTCAGGCACCGGTAAGGAACTGGCGGCCCTGGCGATTCACACGCTCTCGTCGCGCGCGACACGCCCGCACGTCGCAATAAACTGCGCCGCCGTTCCTGCCACGCTGCTGCAGTCGGAACTGTTCGGCCATGAACGCGGCGCGTTCACGGGCGCGGCGCAACGCAAGATCGGACGTGTCGAGGCAGCGCATGGCGGCACGCTGTTTCTCGACGAGATCGGCGACATGCCCATCGAGTGCCAGGCCGTGTTGCTGCGCTTCCTGCAGGAAGGCACGATCGAGCGTCTGGGCGGAACCGAATCGATCAAGGTGGACGTGCGGATCATTTCGGCGACGCACGTGGATCTCGACGCGGCCGTGCGCAACGGACGGTTCCGTGCCGACCTCTATCACCGTCTTTGCGTGTTGCGGCTCAAGGCGCCGCCGCTGCGCGAACGCGGCAGCGACATCAAGCTGCTCGCCAGCTACGCGCTGTCGATGTTCCGGCAGGACAACGCGCGCAGGATTCGCGGCTTCCGGACGGATGCGATCGGCGCGCTGTGCAATTACGCGTGGCCGGGCAACGTGCGCGAGCTGCTCAACTGCGTGCGGCGTGCGATCGTGATGGCCGATGGCCGGTTCATCACGGCAGGCGACCTTGGACTTCCGGATGCTTCGCCATCGCGTGGACTGACGCTCGCCGAAGTGCGCGCGCGCGCGGAGATCGGCGCGATCGACGACGCGTTGCGCCGGCATGGGCACAATCTCTCGGGTGCGGCGGCGGATCTGGGTGTGTCGCGCGCGACGCTTTACCGGATCATGAATGGCGGGCGCGCGCAGAATGATGCGGCGGATTCGGTGTCGTAGGGTGTGGACGGCGTTGGGTCAGGCGACGCTACTGACTGACCCGGGTTGCGCGATAAAACGCCCCGTCCTGAGTAAAGACAATGCTTTTTCCTGAGCGGAACACGTAGCCGCAGGGATCAGCGTCCAGCACCAGCGTGCGAGCTGGCAGGTGGGCGTCCTTTGGGCCGACTTTATATTCTTGCAGGAGAATCGATGCCGTGGCCTTGCTGGCAACCCGCATGTTGTCCGCCCTGCAATCGTCGTCTTCAACTTTCATCCCACTCTTGCTGATCACCACGTGCTGACCGATCAGACCACGCAGCTGGTCTTCTCCAACCGACACTTCGCTGTATCCAACGATCGAATCGACGCTCCATGTTCCATAGAAGCTGAACGGATCTGAAGTTGCAGCAAGCGTGCTCGACGCTGCCAGGCCGAAAAAACAGCGCTGCGAAAGTGTTCCTCATGGTGTCACCCGAAACGGTGCGGATTCGACCCGACGACGGTTCAATAGGTCTGCGTTCATTCGAGGCGGCCCGGAAACGCGCCGACTGCAGTCATTCGCGCCCAAATCCCACATTGTCACAGTGCCTCCATGCCTCGTCCAGCATCGTCAAACCTTCCACGGCCCCTCGTGCCAATCCCACGCCCCGGCTCGACGGAATGCCACAGTCTCGTGGGTTGATCCGGATAACGCGAGCGCCATTGCGCTCGCTAAATGCCCGAACAGTGGGGATCGTTTTCCCGGCACCGATCTCCACCACAACCGGTCTATCGACCACAGACAACCATGCACGCAACCGGGCTTCCTGGTACTCCGTGCGCAGAGCAATCCAGTCGTAGTCACCGAACATCACGATGTTCGGGCGCGCGAGCGCACCACAGTGGGGGCAGCGCGGAAGTTCGCTGACGAGTTCGCACCGCGTTTCATCGACGATCGGCTGCACGTCATCAGCGGCCCACAGCAGGTCACAGCAGACCTCCGCACACTGCAGAACGTGAATCGAGCCGTGACACTCCGCAATCAGGCCGTCATCAAAACCGGCCTTCTGAAACTGACCATCTACGTTGCTGGTGAAGACAGCCGACCCGTGTGACATGCTGGCAGCCCACTCGCGCAGTATCTGAAATCCCCGATGCGGAGCAGTCTGACGATAGAGGTTAAGTCGATGCCCGTAAACCCCCCAGCAAAGCGCGGGGTGAGTAAAGAGTGCTCGTGGGTTTGCCATGTCCTGAAAGGTGAGCAAATGATTCTTCAGCGCCGGATAGGCGCGCCAAAATCCGTCTGCGCCACGAAAATCAGGCAAGCCCGACTCGACACTCATCCCGGCGCCCGCCGTCACGATCAGGCCATCTGCCTCGCGTAGCCATGTTGCGGCTCGCTTCAGTTTTTCGCGCTCTTCCATTCTATAAACCTGCGGGTTCTATCCCAATGCGCTACAGCCAGACCGTGAATCGCGTTCCCCGTGTCAGGCTGCTGACAGTCAATCGCCAGTCGTGCGTCAACGCGATTTCCCTGCATATCGCGAGTCCCAACCCGGCACCATCGTACCCCGCACCCGGCGCCCGCCAGAACCGTTCGAACAGAAACGGAAGATGGTCCTTCTGGATGCCAGGGCCGTCGTCGGAAATCTCGATGGATGCGGTGTTCACCGCCAGCGACACGACGCCATTTCCATGCGACGCGTTGATCGCGTTCTCGACGATGTTCTTGAGCAGAATGAACAATGCGCCCGGGTCCGCCCAGATGGGCATCGGCGACCCGCGCTCTTCGACATGCAGCTTCACCTGTCTGGCGTCGGCCTTGCGTGCGAGATACGTGACGACATCCTGCGCCACGTCGATGCCGCTCACTTCGACGAAGTTGAAATTCTGCGCCTCGCTGACTTCAGCGAGATGCAACAGCTGCCTCACTTGCCGCGACATCAGATCGATCTCGCGAAACATCAGGTCCTTTTCGCCGACATCCGGCTGCAACTCGATCTGACCGCGAATCAAGGTCAGCGGGGTTTGAAGCTCGTGCGCGGCAGCCGCGAGAAATTGCTGCTGAACCGTAAATCCGTTTTCCAGCCGTCCTAGCGCCTCGTTGAAGGCATCGATCAACGGTTTGATTTCGCTTGGGACGCCAACGGTCGAGAGGCGGGTTTTCAGATGACGTGGCGTGATGTGCGCAGCCGCACTGGATGCATCGCGCAATGGCTTGAGCGCCCGCCGCAGCGAAAACGGCAGCACCAGCCCAAAAATCGCGATCGCGAGAAGAAAGATCACGCGCACGATTGCCGGTATCGGCTTCATCTTCAGCCCCACCAGCGCTTCGACGAAACGCGCGCTCGTCGCGGTTTCCACGTAGAACACCGACTGATTCCGCGTCACACGCTGCGTCGCGACCGAAAACCGCCTGCCGTCGATCGCCACATACCCCATTTTGCCGACGGCCTCCTCGGGATTGGCCGCGAGCCACGGCCCATCTTTCTCCGCGCCTGTCGACGACAGCAGCACGCGTCCTTGCCCGTCGAGCACGCGGTATTTGAGTTCGGTGGCCGCCACCTGGAACATCCACGCTTCGCGCTCCGACAGCTTGACCGAGACGGGCACACCCGCGTCGCTGAAGACGATTCCGCCCACGACCTTGTGCACGTATTCCGCCTGCTCGCGCCGCCCGATGGTCTCCTCCGGAAAATGGGGAATCAGGTAGTTGGCCAGCCCGCCCAGCACCGCCAGGCTGACCGCCAGCGCGACGACTGTCGTCGCCCATAGTCTTATCGACAGACTGTGAATCCAGTGCTTGAACATGAGGTCTTCATTCTCCGCCGAAGATCGGGCGCCGCAGCCCGATCGCAAACCGTCGTTTCATGCACGCTCCGGCTACCGGATGGAGGCGATTGCGGATTCCGACGTCGGTTCGAGGGCAAAACCCGAACCGCGAAGATTGACGAGACGCGCGTTGGCGCGGATGGCCGCAAGCTTCTTGCGCAGGCGATGCACAGTCACTTCCAGCGCATTGGGTGTGACCGCTTCGCCGAATCCCCACGCGGCGTGTTCGAGTGCGCCATGCCGGACCGTGCGGCCGGCCGCTTCGATCAGGCACAGCATGACCTGCAGTTCAGCTGGCGCGAGCAATGCCGACAACTCGCTGCAGCGCATTTCGCGGGTACCGGGATCGATCGTCACGCCGGCAAACGACGCCACCAGCGCAGTCAGCGCTACAGGCCGGCGCATCAAGGTGCGGACGCGCGCCACGAGCTCGCTCATCGCAAACGGCTTCGTTACGTAGTCGTCCGCGCCGCTTTCGAGGCCGTCGACGCGGTCGCGCAGCGCATCGCGGGCGGTCAGAATCAGGCATGGCGTCATCCGCCCTGCCGCGCGCAACGTGCGCAGGAAGCTCAACCCATCGCCATCCGGCAAGCCGCGGTCGATGATCAGCACCGCGTAATCGGCGCGGCTCACGCCCAGCGTCGCCTCGGAGACGCTGCGAAACAGATCCGCCTCGACGCCCACGCCCGCGAGCGCACGTCGCACCATGTCGGCAAGCCGTTCGTGATCCTCGACAATGGCAACGCGAGACATGACGCCGTCCTTACTTGAACTGGTAGTTGTAGCCGATTCTGACTTCCGGAATGAACCGCTTGCCGACGAGCGGACTGTCGGTGACGCCGCTGCCGAGATGCGACACGCCGACGTCCAGCAGCACGCGCTGATGCGCCGTCAACCGGTAGTCGACCCGCGTTCCGAGCGACACATTCCACGTGGCGGTGCCGGTGTACGCCGGGCGGTCCGATCGCGCTTCTGACGGGCGAACGCCGTAATAGTAGTTGACGTACTGGCTGCTAAGCCAGTCGATTCCCACGTGCGGCGTGATTGAAAACTGGCCGAGTCCGAAGGACTTGCTGTAGTCCAGACCGGCGCGTTCGCCCTTGTTGCCGCCCAGCAGGAAGTCGCCGGAAAGCGTTCCGTACGCAGTGTGCCACGCGAGCGCGGGACCATACCAGAACGCGCCGTTGCGATTCTCCATGCCGTTCAGGATCGGGGCGTCGGACTGGCGGTAGCCGTCGGCGAGCGAATACCTGCCGCGCAGCGCCACGCTCACTCCGCTCCAGTCGCCGATCTTCAGGTCGACCGTGGTGCCGATGAGATGCACCCATTTATCGTCGAAAGACACCAGCGGGAATGGCATGACCTGCATGCCATCGCCCTTGTAGGGCGACTCCCGCAGCCCGACGCCCGCGCCAAGTCCCCAGTGCGTCACATTGGTCGCATCGTTCAGGATGGTCAGGCCGGAATTCCCGGCATCGGGCTGGTCGGAACCGCCTTCCCCCTCTGCCCGCGCCGCGCCGGACGACAATGCAATCGATGTGATGGTCACGAACAGCGGCAACAAGCGCAGGGGCTTCATTTTCACGTGGGCTTCCCAGAGAGTCGGTAGATAGAACGACAGCGACTCTATAGGCGTTCGACTTACCGGTTACTTACCGGTCAAAAGAACCTTTGGGAGAACCTTCAGGAAAGCCCACCAACCGCCCGAACAACCCATCGTCGCCCATCTGCCCGCCCTTCAGCATCAGTTCGAGCCCATCGAAGCGATCGTCGTCGGCGAGACAGCGCACCAGCGACACGCCACTTCCAAGCCGACCGATATGCTGCAATCCCCAGCCCCCGAGCGCCTGCACGGCGAAGCTGGACGTATCGCCGCCGGCGATGCCCACGCGCCGCACGGAAGGCACGCGTCGAAGCAGCCGCACGAGCATCGCGCCCGTCGCCAGCGCTGCGTGTCGTGGGCTCAGCCCGCTCGGCCCTGATACGACGGGCGGCGTAGTCTGGATCAACAGATGCCGTCCATCGCCGAGCACGCGCTCGGCCGTTTCGATGACTGCGTCGGCGTCGCGCTCCGGATCGAAGCTCAGGTAGTCGAACACGCTGCTGCTCGCGTCGACCTGACGCGCGGTGACCGGTGACTGACTGCCGCACAGCACCAGCACCGGTCCCTGCGGTGCATCGATGCTAGCCGCCTCCGACGCCGCTGAACATATCTCACTCTCACGCCAGCACGCGATCAGCGCCTGTGCGACGCTGCTCGCGCCCAGCGCCAGCACCGGTTGTTCACGCGTCGCCTTTTGCCACAACGCGCGGCCGATTGAGCCCAGCTGTGCGGCCTCCGTGACGTCGAACAGCATCCGTGCACCGGCAAGCTGCAGCTCGCCGGCATCGCCATAGCGCCGGAAATCGGTCAGCCCGATCTCCGCCATGCCCTGCGCCTGCAGATGCGCGCGCAGGTCCGCCTCGTGCATCGGCGTGACGGGATGACGGCTCATCGTCGGGTGTCGGTCGATCCGGAATGCCGCCTCGCCGCCCGCTGTCGCGAACAGCTGGCCAAACGCGCAGTAGCGCCCGAGGCTCGGCTGACCACCGACGATGCCGACCCACGGCGCGCCAAGCGGCTCGCCAAGAACCTCCAGCGCAACCGCGAGATTGCCGACGTGCGGCGCGCTATCGAAGGTCGAGCAGCACTTGTACTGCACCACCGGCGCGCCCAGTGATGCAAGGAACCGCGCGACCGGCCGCAGTTCGTCGCGCATCGAGGCCGGGTCCATCGAACGCGCCGCGCCCGCCACGCCGATCGCATCGAGCGGCCCGCATTGCGCGACGCGCGCAGCGGTCGGCACGCCGAGAAACAGCAGCGCGCGCAGCCCGGCTTCGGCGAGCGTCGCGAGGGTGTCGCTCGCGCCTGTGAAGTCGTCGCCGTAGTACGCGAGTCGCGGTGGTGGCAACGAAGCCGACGCCGCGTCAGCCATGCGCGTTCCCGAAGAACGACAACGCGTCGGCGAGCGCGGGAGCGTGGGTCGCATACGCGTCGAGCGTCTCACCCCCCTGCGTAGCCTGCCACGCGTCGCGCAGACTGCGGATGCCCGCCGCCGGGCCGCCAGGGTGCGCGAGAATGCCACCGCCGCACATGAACAGCAGATCGCCCGACGGCACGGCAGCGATCGTCTCGGGCAACGTTCCCGCCCACTGCCCCGACGAAAACGCCGGCATCACCCGGTCGGCGAGATCCCGCGGATCGGCGAGCGGCGTCAGGCAATCCTGCGCGGACGACACGACTTCGTCGTTGGGTTGCGAAAACTTGCCGTTCAACCCGTGCACGTGCATGTGATCGACGCCCGCGAGGCGCCACAGCAACTGGTACGCCTGAAACGCGATGCCGAGGCCGGGGTGCCGCGAAAACATGCCGAAGCCGTTGCGATGCCCGTGAATCGCGAGGCCGGTCCGTCGGCGCAGCGACTGCACCGACGAAAATCCGCACCAGTTGAGGCTCACCATCGCGCAGGCGCCCTCCTCACGTTCGATCAGCTCGGCGTGCCGGAGCATCGCATCGTGTTCGTCCGTGATATTGAAGGCCACGATCACCGCCTTGCCCGAACGGTCGCGCCAGCGCCGCACGACGTCCATTACGGCCGGCACGCGTTGGCCGATCGGCGCATGCACGGGGTTCGCACAGACTTCGTCATCCTTGATGAAATCGATGCCGGCCTCGCACAGCCGGGCGACGAGCGCCGCCGTTTCGTCGGCATGCAGCCCGACGTTCGGCTTGATGATCGTGCCGAACAACGGCCCTCCGGCGACGCCGGCCAGACGCCGGGTGCCGGCCGCGCCATGTTTCGGCCGGTCGAAGCGCGCGCGGAACGACGCCGGGATCTCGATGTGCTCGAGCCGCACGCCGGTCGTCTCGCCGAGGTCGTAGAGATTGCCCGCGAGGGTCGCGGCAAGTGTAGGCAGGTTGTCGCCGAAGTTCGCGATGGGAAAGTCGACTTCCACCAGTGCCTGCCGCCAGGGGCCACTCGCGCCGCGGCGCTCGAGGTAAGCGCTAGGCAAACCCGGCGCCGCCGCTTCGCCCACCACGTCGACACGGTGCACCGTCGCGCCGCTGCGTGCCTGCAACGCTTCGCTCTCGCCGTGTACGCGCACGAAGGTTCCGCTGCTCTGCTCGCCCGCGAGCACCTCCGCAACGCGGGCGGGATCCAGCGGCGTTTCGATCCGGTAACGGGCACGCACCGTAGTCATAGGCTCGCGAGCTCCGGAAACGGACGGACCGGGTCGCTGCCGTCCCAACCCCGGGATGACTGACGAATCATGTCGAACAGACGTCCCTTCGGACCCGCAACTTCCGACAGTTCGATCACCGCGCCAGGGTGCAGGCCGGGATGCCCGTCCCGTTCCGCGAAATATACGAAGCGCCCTTTTTCGCCGACTTCGCCGCTCATCAGCACCTCGAAGCCGGCTGCGCGAGCGCGCGCGAGATCGGCGTCGAAGTCTTTGGTCCAGTACGCGAAGTGCTGCGCGCCGACGTGGCCGGCCTGCTGGAAATCGCGGTACATCGACGGCACGGCGTTGCGCGTTTGCAGCAGTTCGATCTGCAGCCCGCCCGAATTCGCGAGCGCGACGGAATTGTGCGGCTCGTAGCGCTGACCGCGGTAGCGGTAGTTCTCGATCGGCACCCGCGGGTTGTAGAACCACGGGCCCACGCCGAGCGTATTGGCCCAGTAGTCCATCGACGCTTCGATGTCGGGCACGAGGTAGGCGACCTGGCGCACCGCGCCAAAGAATCGGCTCATAATGCTTCGAACTCCTTTCAATGAAGCAGACAGGTCGAGATCCACGGAACGGCGGTAATCAGCACAAGTCCGGCGATCAATGCGGCGAGGTAACCCCAGATGTGGCGGAGGCCCTCCGCCGGGTCGACGCGGCTGATCGCGCACGCGGTGTAATAACCGACGCCGAACGGCGGCGAGAACAGCCCCACGCCCATCGAGAGCACCACGACGATCGCATAGTAGATCTCGTTGACGCCCACCGCGCGGGCGATCGGGAACATCAGCGGGCCGAACAGCACGATAGCGGGAATGCCTTCCAGCACACTGCCGAGCACCATGAACGCAATCACAGAGCAGGCCATGAAGTCCGCCTTGCCGCCCGGCAGCGACGACGCGGCGTGCGCGATGTCCTGCGCGAAGCCGGACTGGGTCAACGCCCACGCCATCGCGGTCGCGGAGCCGATGATGAACACGATCGCGCCGGACAGCGCCGCCGTTTCGATCAGCATCGCGGGCAGCCGGCGCGCGTCGAACTTCCGGTAGATCAGCAGGCCGACCAGCACCGACCACGCGATGCCGATGGTCGACACCTCGGTGGCGGTGGCCACGCCTTCCACCACTGCCGCGCGGATCAGGAACGGCAGCACGAGCGACGGCAGCGCGAACACGAACGCCCTGCCGATCTCTTTACGCGCGACAGGCGCAGCATCGCCGTGATCGCTGCCGCGGTAACGCCACCAGATCACCGCGCACAGCACGAGGCCCAGCAACAGCCCCGGCAGCACGCCCGCCGTGAACAGCGCGGAAATCGACACGCCCGTCACGGAGCCGACGGTGATCAGCACGATCGATGGCGGGATCGTCTCGGTCTGCGCACCCGCGGTAGAGAGCAGCGCGACGAGCTCGCCGGGCTTGGTGCCGCGCGCCTTCATCTCCGGAAACAGCACGGGCGCGATCGCGGCCATATCGGCCGCTTTCGATCCCGAGATGCCCGAGACCAGATACATCGCACAGACCAGCACGTACGACATGCCGCCGCGCACGCGCCCGAGCACGCTCGCGAGAAACCGCACCATCGCGCTCGCCATGCCGGTCATCTCGATCAGCAGGCCGAGGAACACGAACAGCGGGATGGCGAGCAGGATCAGGTGCGACATGCCCTCGTCCATGCGCCCGACGAGCACGCTCATCGGCGTGGTCGTAGTCAACGCGAGAAAGCCGAAGGTGGCGAGCGCGAACGCGAACGCGATCGGGATGCCGCCGAACACGCTGGCGCCGACCACGCCGACGAAGAAGATCAGCAGATTGAGCTTGCCGAGCGGCGCGAGCAGCGGACCCAGCGCCCAGAACGCGGCGATGATCGCGCCCACCGCGACCAGCGACACGACGATGTCGCGCACGCGGCATACGCGCGCGAGGCGCAGCACGCTGACCAGCAGCATCAGCCCGATGCCGACGGGCAGCGCCGACGCGCGCCACGCGTCGCTGATCTGCAGCGCGGGCGTGGTGACGATCGCCTGGTCGCTCGTGTACTGGTAGGCCGGATACGCGACCAGTACCAGAAACGCGAGCGCCGCCGTCATCGCGATGCAGTCCATGCTGGCGCGCGCCGACGGCCCGAGCCGCGCCACCAGCGCCGTCATCCGCATATGCTCGCCGCGCCGCAACGCGACCACCGCGCCTAGCATCGACAGCCACAGAAAGCACATGCCGGCCACTTCGTCGGACCACACGAGCGGGCTGTTGAACACGTAGCGCGCGACGATCCCCCAGAACAGCACGACGATTTCGGCGAGCACCAGCACGGCCGCGGCATACTCGGTGAGCGCGCCGACCGCGACTTCGATGCGATCGAGCACGCCCCGCGTGGCATGCGAACGTTCTGTGGATAGCGGCGGCGTTGCCACGTGTTCGGCGTTCATCACGCGACCTTGCCCGCGTAGGTTTCGAGCAGCGCCCACGCGTCGTCGCCGAACTTGCCTTTCCATTGCGCGTAGAAGCCCGCCTTGCGCAGTGCGTCGCGGAACGATTCGGCGGGCGCCGGGTTGAAAGCGAGACCGTCCTTAGCCAGTTGCGCCTGCAGGCCATCGTTGAGCTTGCGGACGTCGGCGCGCTGCTGCATGCCGGCTTCGTTGAAGGCACGCGACACGATCGTCTTCAGATCGGCCGGCAATGCGTCCCACGAGCGGCCGTTGACGACGAAGTGATAGCCGTCCCAGCTGTGGTTGGTCAGCGAGCAGTATTTCTGCACTTCGTACAGCTTGGCCGTCTGCACGATCGCGAGCGGATTCTCCTGCGCGTCGACGACCTTCGTCTGCAGCGCGGAATACACCTCGCTGAACTGCAGGCTCGTCGGCGCCGCGGACAACGACTTGAACAGCGAGATGCCCATCGCGCTGACCGGCACGCGGATCTTCATGTTGACGAGGTCCGCCGCGCTCTGTACCGGTTTCGTGCTCGTCGTGATCTGCCGGAAGCCGTTGTCCCACATCTTTTCGAACGTGTGAAGACCGGCGTTCGCGAAGGTCGCGCGGATGTGATCGCCCAGCTTGCCGTCGACCGCGGCCCACACCTGGTCGTAGCTCTGGAACGCGAAGCCGACCGCCGTGATCGCGCTGACCGGCGCGATCGGCGCGATCACCATCGTGCCCGGCGTGAACATGTCGATACCGCCGCTGCGCACCTGCGCGAGCATGTCGGTATCGCCGCCCAGCTGGTTGTTCGGAAAGATGTTGATGACCACGCGGCCGTTGCTCTCCTGCTCGACCCGCTTCGCCGCCTGCTGCGTGCGAATGTTGAGCGGATGCGAGGTGGGCAGGTTGTTGCCGTACTTAAGTGTGAACTGCGGCGCCTGGGCCGCGCGCGCCGCGGCAGGCAATATCAGGCCGGCGGCGCCCGCCACCGGCACAGCGGCAAGCGAGCGCAGTACGGCGCGGCGGCGGGGATCGGGGCGATCTGCGGAATCCTTCACTGCTGTCTCCTTGGTTATGTCTCGCGCCTCGTTGGACGCTCGATGTGTCGGGTGCACCTGGATTCTCTTTTAGCGTCGTCCCGACCCGACGTCAATTGACGGTGTTGATGGTTTTTGAGGTCTCCAATCAACCGCAGCGGGCATGCATCCCGCCGTCGACGAACAGTTCGACGCCGTTGATATAGCGGGCGTCGTCCGATGCGAGAAACACCGCCGCGCGCGCGACGTCCCAGCCGTCGCCCATGCGTCCCGTCGGCGAAAGCTTGTTGCGCGCAGCCACCATTTCCGCATGATCGTTGTAGAAGCCCGAGATCTGCTGGTAGATGTGCGGCGTGTCCATCACGCCGGGCAGGATGCAGTTCGCGCGAATGCCGCGCGCCGCGTACTGCAGCGCGACGCTCTGCGTGAAGCTGTTGACCGCGCCTTTCGACGCCGCATACGCGCAGTATGCGTAGCCGGTCCAGCGCACGCCGCCCAGCGCGCCGATATTGACGATCGCGCCGCTGCCCTGCTGCTCCATGATGGGCAGCACGCATTTGCTGGTCAGGAACATGCTCTTGACGTTGACCGTCATCACGCGGTCCCACGTCGCTTCGTCCGTTTCGACCGGGCCGCCTTGCGACGTGATGCCGACGTTGTTGTGCAGCACGTCGATCCGGCCGTAGGTTTCCAGCGCCGCGGCGACCGCGGCCTGCACCTCGGCAAGCGACACGACGTCCGCCGCCACGCCGATCGCGTCGCCGCCCACGCCGGCGATGATCTCCGCGGTGACCTGCGCGGCCGCGCGTTGCCGGTCCACGCACACCACGCGCGCGCCCGCTTCCGCATAGGCGACCGCCGCCGCCTTGCCGTTGCCCCAGCCATCGCCGACCGAGCCGGCGCCGAACACGATCGCCACGCGTCCGTCGAGCTTGCCCTTCTGTTCCGTGCCCATCCTGTCTCCACGCTGTGAAAATCACGCGACCAACGTTAAGATGTGCGCGTCCTGTCGTCAAATCCACAAAATGATGTTTTTTGATGCTCCATCATGAGGCGAGTCTCTTACCTGCCGCGCTCTGAATCTTCCACATCGGCCGCATCGACGTCCGTCGCGGATGCAACCGTCATCGCGTCGCGGCCGCGTATCGACGACGTGGCGCGCGTGGCCAGCTGCTCGACCGCCACGGTGGACCGCGTGCTGAACCAGCGCGGCGGCGTGCGCGGCATGACGGCCGAACGCGTGCTGAGCGCGGCGCGGCAGCTTGGGTATGTGCCGCAGGACGCGTCGATCGCGAGCGTGCTGGCCGAACCGATGCGGCTGTCGTTCCTGCTGCCGTCCGGCACCAACCGCTATCTGCACATGCTCGCCGATTCGATCAACCGGGGCAGCGACCTGATCAAGCCGTACAACGTGCGGTGCCGCTGCCATACGACCGAAGGCTTCGATCCGCACGCGCTGGCGGCCGCGCTGCTCAAGCTCGCGCGTCACAGCGACGGCATCGCGTTCATGCCGCTCGAACATCCGGTGGTGCGCGAAGCGGCGAACGAACTCGACGCCCGCGGCGTGCCGATCGTCACGCTGATTTCCGATCTCACGCATTCGCATCGCGCGGCCTTCGTCGGAATGGACAATCGCGCGGCCGGGCGAACAGCCGGATTGCTGCTCAGCCGCTTCATCGCGGCACCGCCCGAGCGCGAGTGCAAGATCGCGCTGTTCGCGGGTTCGCTCGCGTATCGCGGCCATGAGGAACGGGAGATGGGGTTCCGCCACTTCCTGCGCGAGCACTTTCCGGGCGCGCACGTGGTCGGCCTGCGGGAGGGTTACGACGACGCGCAGAGCAACTATCTGCAGGCGCGGCAGCTGTTGAGCGAGCATCCGGACCTGGCGGGAATCTACAACGTCGGCGGCGCGTCCGACGGCATCGCGCGCGCGATGGCCGAAGCCGGCCGCGCGCGCAACGTCGTGCTGATCGCGCACGGACTCACGCCCGATACGCGCGCGCTGCTGATCGACGGCACCATCGACGCCGTCATCAATATCTATCCGCAAACGCTGGTGCTCAATACCGTGCGCGTGTTCACGAATCTGCGCGACGGGCGGCCGGCGCTGAATGGCGTGGAGCCCGCGCGGATCAATATCGTGCTGGCGGAGAATTTGCCTTGACGGGCGCTACACGAACGACGATCGTTCTGGACGACGATCTGGTCTCTCGCGCCCAGGATTACACCGGATTGAGCGATATGTCCGAACTTGTGCGCGAAGCGCTGAAGGCGCTTGTCGAACGCGAAGCCGCACGCAGGCTCGCCGCCTTGGGTGGCACCCAACCGGGCATCTCGGCCGCACGTCGGCGGAAATGATCGCCGACGCGCTCGCCCTGACCTCTGGAGCGCGAGTTGCTGTCTGAGTGACGAACTCAGTTCGCCCACCAGCGATCACGACCAACCCGTCATGCTTCGCTCTATCCGCGCACGTCGACGCCCCAATCCGACGCTCATCGGCACGCTGAATGACGCGTTGATGACGCGTCAGGCGTCGCCGCGGACAGTCTTCCCTCCGCAACAAGGCAAAATACGGGTTTCGACGCTCGGCGCGCGGCCACTCTGCCGCGCTGTCACGCTCAAACCCGGTGCGCGCATGGCGCCCATGCGCGCCGCACGACCCACGCCGATCAGGAGCGATCTTTTCATGACCGAATCCAGACTGTCGCTGACGGGCAGGCTTTCGCTTGCATTCAGCACCTTCTTCAGCATTCTCGGCGACGGCGGGTTCGCCGCCGACGTGCTGCGCCTGAAGCGCGGCACCATTCCGCCGCAAGCCGAAGCGCCCGCACCCGCAGCTGCGCCTGTCAAACCCGCACCAGCACCCGTGCCCGCCCCGACGCTCCGCGAAGCCGGCCCCGACGCCGCGCTGCAACTGCTCGGCCTGCTGCAACGTGGCGGCCGCTTCGTCGACTTCCTCGAGGAAAACATCGCGAACTACGCGGACGCCGACATCGGCGCGGCTGCGCGCCTCGTCCACGACGGCTGCCGCGCGACGCTGCGCGAGCATTTCACCATTCGCCCGGTGCGCGACGAAACCGAAGGCACGCGCGTGACGATCGCCGAAGGCTTCGACGCCACCGCGATCCGTCTGACGGGCAACGTGGTCGGCAAGCCGCCGTTCAACGGCAGCATCAGCCACCGCGGCTGGCGCGTCACCGACGTGCGGCTGCCGAAGCTCACGCAAAGCCATGACGCGGCCGTGATCGCGCCTGCGGAGGTGGAACTATGAGCGAGCCGCGTTATTCGATCGGTATCGACCTCGGCACCACGCACAGCGCGCTGTCGTACGTCGACCTCGCCGCGAGCGACGGAGACAAGACCACGCAGCACGTGATGCCGATCGCGCAGCTGACCACGCCCGGCGCGATCGCCGAGCTCGATCTGCTGCCGTCGTTCCTGTATCTGCCGCACGCCGATGAACTGAAGCCTGGCGACCTCGCGCTGCCGTGGACTGGCGAGCGCGACTTCGCGGTCGGCGAAATGGCGCGCAGCCGAGGCGCGGGCACGCCGATCCGGCTCGTGTCGAGCGCGAAAAGCTGGCTGTGCCATCCGGGCGTCGACCGTCGCGCGACGATCCTGCCGTCGGATGCGCCGCCCGAAGTCGCGCGCGTGTCGCCGCTCGATGCGTCGGTCCGCTATCTGACGCATCTGCGCGAAGCGTGGAACCACGCACATCCCGATGCGCCGTTCGACCAGCAGCACGTGACGGTAACGATTCCCGCGTCGTTCGATCCGGCCGCGCGCGAGCTGACCGCCGAAGCCGCGAGCGTCGCGGGTTACGGCGCGATGACGCTGCTCGAAGAGCCGCAGGCCGCGCTCTACAGCTGGATCGAGAAAAGCACCGGCGGCTGGCGCAAGTCGGTGAAGGTCGGTGACGTGATTCTCGTCGTCGACGTGGGCGGCGGCACGACCGACCTGTCGCTGATCGCCGTGATCGAACGCGACGGCAATCTCGAACTGCATCGCGTCGCGGTCGGCGATCACATCCTGCTCGGCGGCGACAACATGGACCTCGCGCTCGCGCACGTGGTCGCGCGCAAGCTCGCGTCGCAGGGCACCCAGGCCGATCCGTGGCAGCTGCGTGCCCTCACCTACGCGTGCCGCAGCGCGAAGGAAACGCTGCTGTCCGATCCGTCGGTGGAGACCGTGCCGCTCGTCGTGCCGAGCCGCGGCTCGAAGCTGATCGGCGGGTCGATCCGCACCGAGCTGACGCGCGCGGAGCTCACGCAGATCATCCTCGAAGGCTTCTTCCCGCCGGTGGATTCGGCCGCGCGTCCGGTGAGCCGCGCGCGCACCGGCCTAACGCAGCTCGGTCTGCCGTATGCGCAGGACGCGGGCATCACGCGCCATCTCGCCGCGTTCCTCGGCCGCCAGGTCGGCGCGCTCGCGGAACTCGACGGCATGCATGGCTCGTCGGCTGCGCCGTTCGAAACCAACTCGACGTTCCTGCACCCGACCGCCGTGCTGTTTAACGGCGGCGTGTTCAAGTCGCCGTTGCTGGTGGAGCGGCTGATGACGACGCTCAATGGCTGGCTGCAGGCGGACGGCGGCGAGCCGGCGCGGCTGCTCGAAGGCGCGGACCTTGATCTCGCGGTCGCACGCGGCGCGGCGTACTACGGCTTCGTGAAGCGCGGCCGCGGCGTGCGGATTCGCGGCGGCACCGCGCGTTCGTACTACGTCGCGATCGAATCGGCGATGCCGGCCGTGCCCGGCATGGAGCCGCCCGTGTCCGCGCTGTGCGTCGCGCCGTTCGGCATGGAGGAAGGCACCGATGCGCCGTTGCCGGAGCAGGAGTTCGGCCTCGTCGTCGGCGAGCCGGTGCGTTTTCGTTTCTTCGGCTCGTCGGTGCGGCGCCAGGACCAGGTGGGCACGATGCTTGACTACTGGTCTGCGGACGAATTGCAAGAGCTCGACGAGATCGAGGCATCGCTGCCCGCCGAGGGCCGCGGCACCGGCGAAGTGGTCCCCGTGCGGCTGCACGCGCGCGTGACCGAAGCCGGCACGCTGGAACTCGAAGCGATCCCGCGCGGCACGGACGAACGCTGGAAGGTCGAGTTCGACGTGCGCGGCGGCGCGGGCGGCGCTAGCGACATGTGAGCGCGCTTCGCCGATGAAACGCTATACGGTCGGCATCGACCTCGGTACCAGCAACACGGTCGTTGCGTACGCAGCGGCCGGCTCGACGGACATGCGCGTGTTCGACGTCGAGCAGCTGGTCGCGCCCGGCCAGGTCGGCGCGCAGCCGCTGCTGCCGTCGGTGCGCTATCACCCGGCGGCGGGCGAGCTGAATCCGGGCGACCTGCAGCCGCCGTGGCACGCGCAGCAGCAGGACCACCGCGTGCCGGGCGATCTGCCTGCGTCCGTAGGCGGCCAGCTCGCGCGCGCGCTCGGCGCGCAGGTGCCGGGGCGCTTCGTGACGAGCGCGAAAAGCTGGCTGTCGCATCCGTCGGTGGACCGGCTCGCGCCGGTCCTGCCGTGGGGCGCGCCCGACGACGTCGCAAAGGTGTCGCCGGTGGTGGCGAGCGCGAGCTATCTCGCGCACGTGCGGGCCGCGTGGAACGCGCGCTTTCCCGATGCGCCGCTCGAACGCCAGGACGTGGTGCTCACAGTGCCTGCATCGTTCGATGAAGGCGCGCGCGCGTTGACGCTCGAAGCGGCGAAGCTCGCGCGTCTGCCCGCGTTGCGGCTGCTGGAAGAACCGCAGGCCGCGCTTTACGACTGGCTGTTCGAGCGCCGCGATGAACTCGCGATGGCGCTTGCTACGACGCAGCTCGTGCTGATCTGCGACGTGGGCGGCGGCACCACCGATCTCACGCTGATCAAGGTGCAGATCGACGCCGACGGCACGCCGCGGCTGACGCGTATCGGCGTCGGGAATCACCTGATGCTCGGCGGCGACAACATGGACCTCGCGCTCGCGCGGCTCGTGGAATCGCGGCTCGTGCAGGGGCAGCAGGCGGCGCAAGGAACGCGAGGCACGCAGGAACCGGCGCGGCTTTCGGCGGCGAGTCTTGCGCAGCTCGTCGAGCGCTGCCGGGTAGCGAAGGAGCAGCTGCTCGCATCGGATGCGCCCGCATCGGTCGCGATCACCGTGCTTGGCGCGGGGTCGAGGCTCGTCGGCGGCGCGCGCACGACGCATCTCTCACGCGACGAAGTGGCACAGGTGGTTGTCGACGGTTTCTTTCCGCAGGTCGCGGCCGATGATCTGCCGCGACGTTCGCGCGCGGCGATCGTCGAATTCGGGCTGCCGTATGCGAGCGATCCCGCGGTCACCCGGCACGTGGCGGCGTTTCTCTCACGGCACGTGGCGCAGTCGCGCGAAGCGCTTGGCGCGACTGGCGATGGTGGTGCGTTGACTGTGCCCGATACGCTGCTGCTGAACGGCGGCGTGTTTCGCGCACACGCGCTGACCGCGAGGCTCGCCGATACCTTGAGCACATGGCGCGGCACACCGCTCAACGTGCTCAACAACGAACGCCCGGACGTCGCGGTCGCACGCGGCGCGGTCGCCTATGGTCTGGCGCGCGCGGGCACTGCGCCGCGGATTGGCGGCGGCTCGGCGCGCAGCTATTTTCTGGTGCTCGAAGACGATCAAGGCGTGTGCCTGCTGCCGCGCGGCACCGAAGAAGGCCACGACGTGCATCTCGACGAGCGCGTGTTCGCGCTGCGCCTCGGTCAGCCGGTGCGCTTCCCGCTTGTCTCCACGGTCGCCGACACCGCGTTTCGCGCGGGCGAACTCACCGATCTGTCGGACGGCGACTTCGTGCGGCTGCCGCCGCTCGCCACCGTCGTGCAACGGCAGCACGCGAGCGACAAAGATGAACGCGCGGTGCGGCTGACCGCATCGATGACCGAGGTCGGCACGCTGGAGATGACCTGCATCGCAATCGACGATCCGTCGCAACGCTGGAAGCTGCAGTTCGAGCTAAGGCGCGACGAGGCATCGTCGGATTCGAAGCAAGAGGAAACGCAGTCAAATGCATCGCTCGCGCATGCAATCGAACTGATCGAGCGCTCGTTCGGCGCGCGCGCCGCGGAGGTCGCGCCGGGTGAGATCAAGCGGTTGCGCGCGCAGCTGGAGCAGACGCTCGGTCCGCGCGATCAATGGGACCTCGCGCAGCTGCGCGCATTGTTCGACGCGCTGTGGGAACGCGCGAAACGCCGACGCCGCTCGGCGGATCACGAGCGCCTGTGGCTCAACCTCGCGGGCTTCTGCGCGCGGCCGGGCTTCGGCCATCCGCTCGACGAATGGCGCGTCGGCGAACTGTGGACGATCTTCGACGACGGCATCCAATACATCCATGAAAGCCGCGTGTGGTCGGAATGGTGGACGCTGTGGCGCCGCGCGGCCGGCGGTCTGAGCGAAGACGCGCAGCTGCAATTGCTCGACGCGATGGACTTCCTGCAGGCGGCCAGCATCAAGAAACGCAAGCTGCCGTTCGATCCGGCGAAGGTCGGCTATGCGGACATGATCCGTGTGCAGGCGTCGCTCGAACGGATTCCGGTGGAGCGCAAGATCGAGCTCGCCACGCAGTTGTTCGAGCGCCTGCGCAAGCCGTCAGAACATGCGCAGACGTGGTGGGCGATCGGCCGCATCGGCGCGCGCATGCCGTTCTACGGCAGCGCGCATCGCGTCGTGCCGCCGGAGGTCGCGCTGAGCTGGCTCGACCAGGTGCTCGAACTCGACTGGAAGAAGGTCGAACCCGCCGCGTTCGCCGCGGTGCAGCTCGCGCGGCTGACCGGCGACCGCTCGCGCGATCTGCCCGACGACGCGCGCGAGGCCGTCGCGAAGCGTCTCGCGACGCTCGGCGCCGCGCCGGTGTGGATCACGATGCTGCGCGAAGTGGTGGAGCTCGAAGCGGCGGACAGCGGGCGCGTGTTCGGCGAGTCTTTGCCGGCGGGGCTCAAATTGATCGACGCCGCTTAGCGTCTGTCGCTACGGGCAGCCGCACGAATTGCGGATCACAAAGTGCGGATCCAGCCGCACGATTCTCGGCTCGCCGTGCGCGGATTCGATGCGGCTCTTCAGCAACTCGGCCGCGGTCCGGCCGATCGCGTGATACGGCTGCGCCATCGCGGTGAGACGCGGCTCGAACGCGTCGGCCCACGCGAAATCGTCGAAGCCCGCCACCGCGAGATCAGCCGGCACACGCAGGCCGATCTCCCGCACCGCGAGCATGATGCCGACGGTAGTCAGGTCGTTGCCGCCGATCATCGCGGTCACCGGCTTCGCGGCCGTGATCATGCGCACCGCCGCTTCGGTGGCGGTGGTCAATTCGTTGTGGCCGATCGAGATGCACGCTTCGTCGATGGTCAGGCCATGCATGCGCAGGCCGTCGCGAAAGCCTTCCACCCGCTCCTGCGCGGTCGTGAAGCTGGCCGGCCCGCCAATGAAGCCGATGCGCTTATGCCCATGCCCGACGATATGGCTGACGATCGCCGCGAGCGAGCGGCGGCCTTCCACCGCGACGCCATCGAGCGCGACGTCCGGCAGCCGGTCGACCATCACGGTGGGAATGTGCCGCTCGCGCAGGTACGTAAGCGACGCGTTGCCGGGCCCGCAGGCCGGCGCGATGATCAGGCCGTCCACGCGCCGCTTGTGCAGCTCGGCGACCATCTTCAGTTCGTACTCCGGATCGTCGCGGGTATTGGCGAGCAGCACCATCATGCCGGCCCGCTCGCATTCTTCTTCGATCGCATTGATCGCGTCGGCGAAGTAGCAGTTCTTCGTCGATGAAATCGCGAGGCCGATGGTGTTCGTGGTGGAGCGCGCGAGCGCCCGCGCCAGCGTGTTGGGCGTGTAGTTGACTTCGCGCATCGCGTTCTGCACCGCGAGCGTCGTCTCCGCACTGACGAAGCGCGTGCCGTTCAGCACATGGGAAACCGTCGAGGTCGCCACGCCTGCCACGCGCGCGACATCAGCGAGCGTCGCCATCTCCCCCTCCTCTTTTGCTGCGCGTTTACTACATGCGCCAGGACATTCGCAGAACGCCGATGGATCACCCGCGTACTGGTGCCGGATGCCCGCGAATGCGATCTTCCGGCAAGCGGTACTTGCGTGCATATAAGGGTAAACAGGGCAAGGCAAGCGCTTGCGCAACCGCTTGCGGCTTCCTAACCTGTACAGCGATGCGATGGAGAATCCCATCGTTCGGAGGAGACACATGAGCATGCCCGAACCGCAGGGCCGGCCAGCTTCGTCATGAGCGCGCGCCTGCTCGAAGTGCGCGGCGTTCACAAGCGCTTTGGCGGCGTGCACGCGCTGAAGGGTGTGGATTTCGACCTCGCGGCCGGCGAAGTGCACGTGCTGCTCGGCGAAAACGGCGCGGGCAAGTCGACGCTGATGGGCGTGCTCTCCGGCGCGGTCTCGCCGGACGAAGGTACGATCCGCCTCGACGGCGCCGACGTGTCGTTCCAGAGCCCGCGCGACGCGCACGCGGCGGGCATCGCGATGATCCCGCAGGAACTCGACCTCGTGCCGGGTCTCGACATCGCGGCCAACCTGTTCCTCGGCAACGAAATCACGCGCCACGGCGTGCTCGCCACCCGCGACATGCGTCGCGATGCGCAGGCGCTGCTGGCGCGCGCGGGCGTGTCGCTGGACGCGACGCTGCCCGTCAGCAGCCTGCGGATGGGCGAACGGCAACTCGTCGCGATCGCGAAGGCGCTGTCCGCGAATGCCCGCATCCTGATCATGGACGAGCCGACCGCGGCACTGTCCGCGCTCGAGGCGGACCATCTGTTCGGCGTCATCAAGGAGCTGTCCGAGCGCGGCGTCGGCATCGTCTATATCTCGCATCGTTTAGAAGAAGTGACGCGCATCGCGCATCGCGTGACGGTGATGCGCGACGGCGCCGTCGTCGGCACCGCGGGTCCTGATGCGCCGCAGGCGACGCTGGTCGAACTGCTGGTGGGCCGTCCGTTCGCCGATCTGTTTCCGCCACGCGCCGACAAGGTCGGCGATCTGATCCTGCGCCTCGATCATGCAGCGTTCGATCCCGCCATTCCGCGAGCCGGCTGGCAAGCGCCGCGCGACGTGTCGCTGACCGTGCATCGCGGCGAGATCGTCGGCCTGACGGGCTTGATGGGCGCGGGCCGCACCGAACTGCTGTCGGCACTGTACGGCTTCGGCGCCAACGGACGCTGGCGCGGCACGGTCGATATGCACGGCAAGCCGGTCCGGCTCGGCGACATTCACGCGGCGCGCCATGCCGGCATCGCATTCGTCACCGACGACCGGCGCGGCGCTGGCCTCGTGCTCCACCAGACCGTCGCGCAGAACGCGGTCATGTCGACGCTGCGGAAGGTGACGCCGTTCGGTCTCGTGTCGCGCGCGCTGGAGCGCAGGCAAGTCGTGCGCGCGCTGAACGAGTATGACGTGCGTCCACGTCTGCCCGACGCGAAGGTGGTGAACCTGTCGGGCGGCAACCAGCAGAAAGTGGTGTTCGCGAAAGAGCTGCTGAACGACCCGAGCCTGCTGCTGCTCGACGAACCGACGCGCGGCGTCGACGTCGGCGCGAAGGCCGAAATCTATCGACGCCTGCGCGGCCTGGCCGCAGATGGGCTCGGCGTGCTGGTCGCATCGTCGGAACTGCCGGAACTGATCGGGCTGTGCGACCGCATCGTCGCGATGCGCCGCGGCCGCACGATCCACGAGTTCGGGCCGAACCCGAGCGAAGACGAGGTACGTCGCATCAGCGAACAGGAGGAACTCGCAGCATGAGCGCCGCGCCCTCGTCGCCGTCCACCGGCGCGCCGCGTCCGAGCCAGAACGTGCTCGCTTACCTAGTGCGCTTCCAGAGCCTCCTCGGGCTGATTCTCGTCGTCGGCGCCGGCATCCTGTTTTCGCCGCACCGGCATGGCCACATCCTGTTCCTCGCGCCGGACAACGTCGCGAACATCATCCGCTCGGTGTCGGAGACCGGCATCCTCGCGCTCGGCATGACGTTCGTGATCATCGCGGCGGGCATCGATCTGTCAGTCGGCGCGGTGCTCGGGCTGTGTTCGGTGCTGACCGCGACGCTCTTCATCAACGAGGGCTGGGGGCTCGTCAGCACGCTCTCCGTGGTCGTGGTGACGGGTGTGGTGTTCGGCGCGGTGCAAGGCCTGATCTCGACGCGGTTCCGCATCCAGGCGTTCATCGTGACGCTCGCGGGGCTGCAGGTGGCGCGCGGGCTGTCGCTGATCGCATCGAACAACGCGTTTATCAACATCACCTACGGTGCGGGGCCGGGCAACGCGCCGGCCGCGTTCGGCATTCTCGGCACGCGCATCGGCGGCGTGTTTCCGGTCGCGACGCTGGTGTTTCTGGTGCTCGCAGTGATCGCGGCGCTGGTGCTGAACAACACGCGCTACGGACGCTACGTGGTCGCGGTGGGCGGCAACGAAAAGGCCGCGCGGCTGTCGGGCATCCCGGTCAGCACGATCCGCATCTCGGTGTATGCGCTGACGGGTTTCGCGTCGGCGATCGCGGGCATCGTGCACGCGGGCCAGTTTTCGTTCGGTAGCCCTAACGATGGCACCGGCTACGAGCTGAATGCGATCGCGGCCGTCGTGATTGGCGGCACGGACCTGTTCGGCGGATCGGGTTCGATGATCGGCACGATTGCCGGCGCGATCATGCTGGGCGCGCTCGCCAACATCCTGCAGCTGAACGACGTCAGCGCCGCGATGCAGCTGCTCGCGACGGGCGCGATCATCGTGATCGCCGCTGCCCTGCAAACCTATGTGGTTGGACGTGGAGGAGCGAAGCGGTGAGTCTCGGCGCGCCTTGAGCATGAACCAATGTCGAGCCGATCGAGGTTAATCAAAACACAGGAGACTGGGACATGAAGGTACTTCGGCATACGACGGTGCTGCTGGCCAGCGCGGCATTTGCCACGAGCACGTGGGCGGCGGGCAAGCCGCTCGCGAAGGAATGCGGACCGAACAACGACTACGTGATCGGCTTCAGCCAGGCGAATTTCAAGGAGCCGTATCGCGAGCACGTGAATCACGAGCTCGAACGGCTCGTGAAGAACTACCCGAAATTCAAGCTCGTGATCGCCGACGGTCAGGCGAGCGTGAATACCCAGGTCTCGCAGGTCGAGAACTTCCAGACCCAGCACGTCGACCTGCTGATGATCTCGCCGTATGAAGCAGCGCCGCTCACGCCGTCGGTATCGGCGGTGTACAAGTCGGGCGTGCCGGTGATCGAACTCGACCGCAAGACGACGGGCAACGACTACACGTCGTTCGTCGGCGGCGACAACCGCGAGATCGCGAAGGAAGCCGGCATCTGGGCGGCGAAGACGCTGATGCCCGAGGGCGGCGAAGCGGCCGTGCTCGAAGGACTGCCGAGCTCGTCGCCGGCTATCGAGCGGCTCGACGGCTTCAAGGAAGGCATCGCGACCAATCCGAAGATCAAGCTCGTGGCCGTGCAGCCGGTGGACTGGATGGAGGATCAGGCGGTGACGGTGTTCTCCGCGATGCTGCAGTCGCATCCGGACATCAAGCTCGTGTACACCAGCAACGACCTCGCGGCCGCCGGCGCGTATATCGCCGCGAAACAGGCCGGCAAGCTGGATCAGGTGAAGATCATCGGCACCGATGGCTTGCCCGGTCCTTCAGGCGGGATTCGCGCGGTGGCGGACGGCCAGTGGGCCGCGACCTACACGTATCCGACCGGCGCCGCGCAGGCGCTGGAACTCGCGAAAAAGATCCTGATCGACTGCGCAACCGACGTGCCACGCAACGTGACCGTGCCGACGCAACGGATCGACAAGGACAACGCGAAGACGTTGTATGGGAAGGAGCAGTTCTAGGGCTAAACCTTGTACGGCACGCGGACGCCCGGCTCGTCCGCGGGAAAGTCTTTCGTGTTGCGGGAGACCAGAAGCTGCGAGTGCACCTGCGCCGACGCCCACACGATGGCGTCGGGCAGGCGAATCCGCCGGGCCTGGCGAATTTCCACCGCCCGGTTCGCGACCGCGTTATCGATGACGATCACGTCGAACGACGCGAGCCACGCGCGAATCGCGGCCTCCTGCCCGGCGGATGCGCCGACCAGCACGTCCATCCACGTGATCACGCTGATCGCGCGATGCTCGTAGCGCGCGAGTTCCTTCTTCGCGGCAGCGATTCCGTTCAGATAGTCGATCAGGATGTTCGTATCGAAGAGCGCTTTCACCATTCGGAACGCAACTCCTGCTGGTAGGCGAGACCGTCGACTTTCCGGCCCTTCCATAGCCCGAACACATCGGCGCCTAGACCTCGCTTGTGCAGCGCGATATAGGCTTCGATCGCTTCGCGGATCAACGCTGCGCGCGGACGTTGTTCCGTCTCGACGATGGCGGCCAGTTCATCGATCTGCTCATCCGGTAAATCAATCAGAATGCGGCTCATTGCGCCTCCTTATCATGATATACATATCGTATATAATTTGACGGAATGCTGCAATGCTCCAGCGCGTTTGCCCCTTCTCCATATCGGGGAAACCCCCGATATCAACATCGTCCTATAACATCGGCCAGGGCAATTTGCGCGGGTATCTTGGTTCACGAAGCGGCCCGACGGGCCGCAGCCAGACCGAGGACTCCCCATGCGTTACGCGCAATCATGGAACCCCGCTTCCACCGCGGCCGCTCCGCAGGACCGCAGCGTCCATCAGCCCGACCGCGAGGCCGCGAACTCGAACCTGCTGAAACGCGCGATCGCCGCTGCCGCGCTCGGCAATGCGACCGAATGGTTCGACTACGGCATCTACGCGTACGGCCTCGCCTACATTTCAGCCGCGCTGTTTCCCGGCAACGCCGCGAGCGCGACGCTGTTCGCGCTCGGCACGTTTGCGATCTCGTTCCTGATCCGTCCGCTCGGCGGCCTTTTCTGGGGCCCGCTCGGCGACCGTCTCGGCCGCAAGCGCGTGCTCGCGCTGACCGTGCTGATGATGTCGGCCGCGACGCTGCTGGTCGGCGTGATTCCGCCCTATTCGAGCGTCGGCTGGATCGCGCCCGCTGCATTGATCGTGCTCCGAATGATTCAGGGCTTCTCGACTGGCGGCGAATACGGCGGCGCGGCGACCTTCATGGCCGAATATGCGCCGGACAAACGCCGTGGCTTTTGCGGCAGCTTCCTCGAATTCGCAACACTCGCGGGCTTTTCGCTCGGCGCGCTGCTGATGCTCGGCTTCTCGCTGCTGCTCGGCGATCACGCGATGCACTCGTGGGGCTGGCGTCTGCCGTTCTTCGTCGCGGCGCCGCTGGGTCTCGTCGGCTTCTATCTGCGTTCGCGTCTCGAGGAAACACCGGTGTTCCGCGAACTCGAAGAGCAGGCCGCGCACGAGAAGCACGCGCCGGTGCCGCTGAAGGAGCTGTTCGCGCACTATACCAGGCCGTTGCTGCTGCTCGGCGGTCTCGTCGTCGCGCTCAACGTGGTGAACTACGTGCTGCTCGCGTATATGCCGACCTTCATGCACAGCCAGCTCGGCGTGAGCGAAAACCTGTCGCTGCTGATTCCGCTGATCGGCATGCTCACGATGATGGCGTTCCTGCCGCTCGCCGGTGCGCTGTCCGATCGCTTCGGCCGAAAGACGATGTGGTGGTTCTCGCTCGTCGGCCTGTTCGTCGCAGCGCTGCCGATGTTCGTGCTGATGCATCATGGCGTGATGGGTGCGTTCATCGGCTTCGCGGTGCTGGGTCTGCTGTACGTGCCGCAGCTCGCGAGCATCTCGGCCATGTTCCCGGCGATGTTCCCGACCCACGTACGCTATGCCGGCATGGCGATCGCGTACAACATTTCGACGTCGCTGTTCGGCGGCACCGCGCCGATCATCAACGACTGGCTCGTCGGCAAGACCGGCAACCCGCTCGTGCCGGCGTACTACGTGATGGCCGCGTGTGCGATCGGCGCGCTCGCGCTGTGCTTCGTGATCGAAACGAAAGGCTGTTCGTTGCGCGGCCACGCGGTGCCGGGCAAGGAAGAGCACGAGCACGCGTAAGGGTGGTTTTTGGGCGCTGCCGCGGCGGGTGTCGCGGTGGCAGCTCTCCGGCGACGTCGGTCGGACCTTTCCATCGCGTCGACATCGAATTTCCCACCACGGCGGCATCTTCAGCGATCAACCGGATTGCCGTGGCTGCCAGCCACCGTTCCTTTTGCCTCTCCGGCCAGCCTGCGGCGCATTTGCCGGGCCTCACCCAAGACTGCCCCACAGGGGCCCGCTGTCCGGGCAACGTCTCCCCAGAACTCCCGGACGGTTGATCGACAACCCGCGGTTGCTTATCATCACATTTCGTTGATATGCGAGGGGATGTTCATGCGGCCGTCAGAAGTGCTCGACACGAAGCGAAGCGCAGTGCGCGAGGCGACCGGTCGTTTCCGCGCGGCCAATCCGCGCGTGTTTGGATCCGTTTTGCACGGAACTGACCAGGACGGCAGCGACCTCGACCTGCTGGTGGATGCGCTGCCCGGCGCGACGCTGTTCGACCTCGGCGGCCTGCAGGACGAACTGGAATCGTTGCTCGGCGTTCATGTCGATCTGTTGACTCCGGCTGATCTGCCGCCAAAGTTCCGAGCCAAAGTCCTTGCCGAGGCGCGACCGGTATGACCGAAAACCGCCTGCCCGACTACCTCGATCACATGCAGCAGGCAGCGACGAATGCGTGCGACTTCGCGAAAGGATTGGCCAAGGACGATTTCCTCGCCGACAAGCGTACGTAGCAGGCCGTAATCATGAGCCTCGTTATCATCGGTGAGGCAGCCACAAAAGTGATGGAAGGATACGCGGCGTTCGCCGAGGCACATCCGGAAATCCCGTGGCGCAGTATGCGAGGCATGAGAAACCGCATTGCTCACGGCTACTTCGACATCAACCTCGACGTCGTGTGGGACACCGTGCAAACGGCTTTACCGACCTTACTCGAGCATTTACTGGTCGCACGTCCCGACAGCGACGACGGTCACGCGAATCCTTGACGCGCGCCGCGTAGCTTGAATCGCGTTGATCAAACCTCCCCGTCGCCCGACATCGGGGCATAGCGCAGAAGACGTGCCCTCACGTCAGACTCAGCTACACTTAACCGTTTCCCATCGGGGCACGCACCCGGGCCGATACTGGTTGAATCCCGGCCCGCCTGCCCTCACATCGCTGGAGTATGGCCGCAAGCGTCGCGAGGGCCGGAACCCAAACGCCTTCGCGCCCCACTCCCCGTGTTCGGAACGAAAAGGACGCACAACCGGGATGCACAACCGCGATATCGATTCGATGCCCGACGGACGCGCCGACCTGCTCTGCTTTCTAGTGGCAACGGCCGCGGCGTCGTACGCGCTGACCCAGGAGTGGCGCGTCGACCATGTGGTCGCGAACTGCCGCGCGTGGCTCGCGCGGCACGTGGTGTCGATGGACTGGCTCGAGCGCCTGACGATCGGCCAGCTGGCCATCCGCATCGCCGATCGCGAACTGCTGGACGCCGGTATCGCGGTGCGCCTGTCGAGCGTCCAGGCACTGTTTACCGAAGAAATGGGGCTCAACTATTCGAGCACCATGATCCAGCGGATGCTCAACCTCTGCCGCGAACGCACCGAATCGCGCTAGGCTCCGCGCGCCCGCCTCACCCCAGCCTCGGCATCCACACCCGCAAGAGCGAATACAGCTTGTCGACGTCGATCGGCTTCGCGAGGTAGTCGCTCGCGCCCGCATCGAGACACTGCTCCTGATCGTCGCGCATCGCCTTCGCGGTGATCGCGATCACCGGCAGCTTGCGCAGGCGCGGCGTGGCGCGAATGCGCCGCGTCGCCTCGATGCCGTCCATGCCCGGCATCATCACGTCCATCAGCACGATGTCGATATCGGGCACACGCTCGAGCACGTCCAGTGCCTCGATGCCGTTGCGCGCGATCTGCACGTGGATGCCCTGATGTTCGAGCGCGCTGCTGAGCGAGAACAGGTTGCGGATGTCGTCGTCGACGAGCAGCACCTTGCGGCCATCCAGCGCGCGATCGCGTGCGCGCGACACGTCGAGCATCGTGCGCCGGTCGCTGGAGAGACTCGTCTCCACCTGATGCAGGAACAGCGTGACTTCGTCGAGCAGCCGTTCAGGCGAACGCGCGCCCTTGATGATGATCGACTGCGAATAGCGCATCAGCTCCGCTTCCTCGTGCTCGGCGAGGCTGCGTCCCGTGTAGATGATGACGGGCGGAAACGAATGGTTGTCCGCTTCCGTCATTCGCTGCAGCAGCTCGCCGCCCTGCATGTCGGGCAGCTTCAGGTCGACGATCATGCAGTCGAAGATCGTCGACTTCAATGCATCGAGCGCCTGCTGGCCGGAATCGACGGCCTTCACCACCACGTCTTCCTCGCTGATCAGCTGCACGATGCTGTCGCGCTGCCGCGCGTCGTCTTCCACCACCAGCACCTGCTTGACCGCCTGCCGGCTGCGCGCCTCCAGCCGCTCGAAGATCACGGCCAGCTGCTCGCGCGTGGTCGGCTTCATCGCATAGCCGATCGCGCCCAGCTTCAAAGCGGTCTCGTTGCGGTCGTACGCGGACACCGCGTGCACCGGAATGTGCCGCGTGCGCGGATTCGCCTTCAGCTCCTGCAGCACCGAAAGCCCCGAGCGGTCCGGCAGGCCGATGTCGAGCAGCACCGCGTGCGGCTGGTAGTGCTCCGCGAGCTTCAGGCCATCCGCACCGGTGGTCGCGACGATGCAGCGGTAGCGCAGGTCGTGCGCGAGATCGAGCAGCGCCTGCGCGAACTCGGTGTCGTCTTCGATCGCGAGTACGAGACGGCGGTCGCCGGGATCGAGATCGCGGTCGTCGGCGATCGTTGCGGCGGGCAGGTCCATTGACGCGACCACCCGCTCGCCAGGCAGCGCGGCTCCGATGGCCGGCGTGAATTCCAGCTGATGCGCAGCCGAAGCCTCCGGCGATGTGGTGGACGGCGCCACGGCATCGACCAGCGCCGTCGCGGCCGCCGCCGCGGCGAGCGCCGCGCTCGCGTGGACCGGCAGCGTCAGCGTGAAGGTGCTGCCCGCGCCCGCCTCGCTCGTCGCCGTAACGGCGCCGCCGAGCAGCGCGGCGAGGCTGCGCGAGATCGACAGCCCGAGCCCGGTGCCGCCGTACTGGCGGCTCGTCGTACCGTCCACCTGCTGGAACGCCTCGAAAATCGACTCCATGTGCTTCGGCTCGATGCCGATGCCGGAGTCCTGCACGGTGAAACGCACGGTATCGGCGCTGTCCATGCCGAGCGTGAGCGCGACGAAGCCCTTGTCCGTGAACTTGATCGCGTTCGACAGCAGATTCTTCAGGATCTGCGCGAGACGCCGCCCGTCGGTCGCGATCGTCGCGGGCGTGCCGGGCAGGCGTTGCACGGTGAACGCGAGCTGCTTCTGTTTCGCCATCGGCTCGAAGGTGCGGCGCATCGTGTCGAGCAGCGTGTCGAGCGGCAGCGTTTCGAGCTGCAGGTCGAGCTTGCCGGCTTCGACCTTCGAGAGGTCGAGAATGTCGTTGATCAGGGTCAGCAGGTCGTTGCCGGCCGAGTAGATCGTCGACGCATACTTGACCTGCTCGTCGGTGAGGTTGCCGCCCTTGTTGTCGACGAGCAGCTTCGACAGGATCAGCGAACTGTTGAGCGGCGTGCGCAGTTCGTGCGACATGTTCGCGAGGAACTCCGACTTGTAGCGGCTCGCGCGCTGCAGATCCGCCGCGCGTCGCTCCAGTTCCAGCTGCGCGAGATTGAGCTCGCCGTTCTTCTCGTCGAGCAGGCGCGCCTGTTCCGACAGATGATCGTTGGCCTGTTCGAGTTCGGCCTTCTGGTTCGCGAGATAGGCGCGCGATTCGACCAGCGCCGAGGTCTGCTGCTCGAGCTCCTCGTTCGAGGTGCGCAGCTCTTCCTGCTGCATCTGCATTTCTTCATTCAGCTGCTGCGTCTCTTCGAGCGCGCGTTGCAGACGCTCTCGATACTGCGCCGCCTCGACGAAGCCGCCGATGTTCGCCGCGACGAGCTTCAGGAATTCGCTGTCGCGCTCGGCAACCGGATGCATGAAGCCAAGTTCGACGACGCCGTTTGGCGTGCCGCCGTTCTCCACCGGTAGCACCGCGACGCTCGCGGGCACCGCTTCGCCCAGCGCCGAACTCACCTTCCAGTAGCTCGCCGGCACGCTGTCGATCACCATCAGCCTGCGTGTCGCGACCGCCTGGCCGGCGAGATTCGCCGCACCGCTCAGGCTGGCCGGTGCATTGGCCGCCGCGCCGCCGCCGATGAGCGCGGTGCGCTGCAGTTCACCGTCCCGGTTGCGGACGTAGAACGCGGCTACCGGCGCGTCGAGATATTCGGCAAGAAATTCCAGTACCGCCTGGCTCAATGCCGGTAGCGATTGCCGCCCGATCACGCGATCGTTGAGCTGGGTCTGCCCGGTGCGCAGCCACGCCTGCTCCTGCAGGCGCGCGGTCTGCAGTTCGTGCTCGCCGAGCGCCGCGTCGTACGCGCCCGACAGCTGCGTGAGTTCGCGCCGCCCGAACCACGCGAGCAGCGCGGACAGCGACAGGCTAATGACGAGGAACACCGCGACCGTGATGGTCGTCAGGTCGCGCGACGACGCAACGCGTTCGAGGCGCAGCGTCTGCTCGATGTTCAGGAACATCTCCAGCTCTCGGCTGGTTTCCTTGCGTTCCGCGTTTCCCGGGCCTGTCGCGAGGAGCGTCGTCACGTTCGAGCCCGCGCGCCGCTCGGCGATCAGGCGGTCGGCGACCTGGTCCCACTGCTGCTGCAGCGCGCCGATGCGGATCATCCGGTCGACCTGCGGCGCGTTGTCGTCGACGAGTTTCGCGAGCGACGCGATTTCCGCCGTGAGCTTCGGCCGCGCGGTGTTGAAGGTGTCGAGGTACGCGTTGTCGCCCGTCAGCAGAAAGCCGCGCAGCGCGCTTTCCTTGTCGCCGACGAGCCCCGCGATCTCCTGCGCGTCGCCGATCACGCGCTCCGAATGGTCGACCCAGTTCAGCGCGGATAGCAGGTACAGCACGAGAGCGAGAAAGGTGATCGCGGTGGCGATACCGGCGCCGAGCGGCAGCGCGATGTTGCGTTGAAGGATGCGGCGAAACGCGGTCTGGTCGATGCGGGTGCGGGTCAGCATGGCGTCGTTGTCGGTATTGGTTATCGCTGGGCGCTGCAAGCCGGGCAGCGCCGGATCCTCGCGGGTCGGTGCGACGCGGATACGCGTGCGACAGACCGGCGAAATGATACCGAACGTCGTGAACGATGTCTGCGAACTGCGCGAGATTGGCGTAGGGTGTGCGTTGGGCTTACGCGCGAGGCGGGCGGATGGCGGCCGCCCGGGTGGCTGCCGTGTGCGTCTAGCGCAGCACGTCGCCGGCGTGATACGACGAGCGCACGAGCGGCCCCGCCACCACCTCGCGAAAGCCCATCGCCAGCGCGTCATTGCGAAGCGCGGCGAATGCGTCAGGGCTCACATAGCGCTGCACCGGCAGATGAAACCGCGAAGGCGCGAGATACTGCCCGAGCGTCAGCACATCGACGTCGTGCGCGCGCAGATCGCCAAACACGGCGCGCAGTTCGTCGTCGGTTTCGCCGAGACCCACCATCAAGCCGGATTTCGTCAGCACGTTGGGCGCCGCACGCTTCACCTCGGCCAGCAAGCGCAGCGAGCCCGCGTAGTTGGAGCCGGGGCGCGCCGCGCGATAGCGCGACGGCACCGTCTCCATGTTGTGGTTGAACACGTCGGGCCATGCCGCGGACAACGCGTCGAGCGCGCGCTCGATGCGGCCACGAAAATCCGGCGTCAGGATCTCGATGCCGATGCCCGACACGCGTTCGCGCAGCAACGCCACGCAACGCGCGAAATGCGCGGCGCCGCCGTCGCGCAGATCGTCGCGATCCACCGACGTGATCACCACATAGCGCAGCCCGAGCGCCGCGACCGCATCGGCGAGACGCTCGGGTTCCTGTGCATCGAGTGGATCGGGGCGGCCGTGCGCGACGTCGCAGAACGGACAGCGGCGCGTGCAGATGCCGCCCATGATCATGAAGGTCGCGGTGCGCTGCCCGAAGCATTCGCCGATGTTCGGGCACATCGCCTCCTCGCACACCGAATGCAGCCGATGCTCGCGCAGCACCGCGGCCATCGACGCGACCGTCTCGCTCATCATCGGCCGCGCGCGCAGCCAGGGCGGTTTGGGCAGCGCGTCGCCATCGCGCATCGGCACGATCTTCACCGGAATGCGCGCAAGCTTGTCGCGGCTGCGCGCGCCGTGCTGGCCAAGCGCGGTGGTGCTCGCGCTCATCGTCAGCCTCCGAGGAAGTCGTTCAGCAGCCGGTTCACGTCTGATGCAGCCTCCATCTGCACCATGTGCCCCTTGCCGTCGAACACCTTCGCGCGCACGTTCGCCGGCAGCCCTTCCGCGTGCTGCGCCGGGATCACCTGATCCTGCGCGCCCCAGATCACCTGCACGCGCGGTGCAAGTTCACCCAGTTGCGCGCGGTGATTACGCTGCTGCTTCCCGCCTTCGAACGCCGCGGTAGAGATCTTGCGCAACGCGTCGTCGACGCCTTCGAGCCGCTTGTACTTGACGATGTCCTCCACCAGTTGCCGCGTCACCAGCGATGCATCCGCGAACAGCTGCGCGACGTGCGGCTTCAGCGAATTGCGGCTGTTGCCCGCCACGAAGCCTTCGATATACGCGCGGTTGATCTCGTCGCCGAGCCCCGCGCTCGCAATCAACGCGAGCGATGCGACCCGCGCGGGCGCCTTGCGCGCAACCGTCATCGCGACGAGACCGCCCATCGAATGCCCGATCAGATGCGCGCGCTGGATGTCGCGATCGTCGAGGAACGCGAGCACCGCATCGGCGAGTTCGTCGACGCTGCCGGTTTCCACCGCTTTCGCGGATTCGCCGTGCCCCGGCAGATCGAGCGCCCACACTTCGCGATGCTGCGCGAGATCGGCGTGATTGAAGAGCCAGTTGTTCAGATCGCCGCCGAAGCCGTGGATCAGCACCGCCGGCGTGCCGCCCTCGCCCATCTTCAGAAAACGCACCGTGCGGCCGGCAATCTGCGCTTTCTCCGGCTGCGGGCTGCCGTCGCCGGCGTCCGCGGAGAGCGGCACGAAATCGCGCTGGAACGTCTCCACCGCGGCATCGATCTCGGCGTCGGTTGCATCGCTGTCCGCGACAACGCCGAGCAGCGCGCCGATCGGCAGCGTGTCGCCCTCCTGCGCAACCTGCCGGCGCAGCGTGCCGTCGAACGCGCATTCGACGCCCGACGAGATCTTGTCGGTTTCCACGTCGAGCAGTTCCTCGCCCTTCGTCACCTTGTCGCCGGTGGCCTTGAGCCAGCCGTTCACCAGCCCCTGCTCCATCGACAGGCCCCACTTGGGCATCGTGATCATGTGGATCGGCATTGCGTCAGCTCCTTGTCTTGCGCACGGCGGCCGCGATCTGCGCGGACGACGGGATGTACAGGTCTTCCAGCACGCTCGCGAACGGCACCGGCGTGTGCGGCGCGGTCACGAGTTCGATCGGCGCTTTCAGCGCATGGAACGCACGCTGGGCGACGAGCGCCGCGATGTCGGTCGCGATCGAGCAACGCGGGTTCGCCTCGTCGACGACGATCACGCGCCCGGTGCGCTCCGCGCTCTCCAGGATCGTGTCCTCATCGAGCGGCGACGTGGTGCGCAGGTCGATGACGTCGACCTGGATGCCGTCCTTCGCGAGCTGTTCGGCCGCATCCATCGACTGATGCACCATCCGCCCGTAGGTGACGATCGTCGCGTCGTCGCCGTCGCGCAGGATGTTCGCTTCGCCGAACGGAATCGAGTACGACTCCTCGGGCACGTCGCCCTCGCGCGAATACAGCAGCTTGTGCTCGCAGAAGATCACCGGATCGTTGTCGCGGATCGCTGAGATCAGCAAGCCTTTCGCGTCGTACGGGTTCGACGGGCACACCACCTTGAGCCCCGGCACGTGCGTGAACAGCGACGTCAGCATCTGCGAGTGCTGCGCGGCCGCGCGCAGACCCGCGCCCATCATCGTGCGGATCACGACCGGCGTCACGGCCTTGCCGCCGAACATGTAGCGGAATTTCGCGGCCTGGTTGAAGATCTGGTCGAAGCACACGCCCATGAAGTCGATGAACATCAGCTCGGCCACCGGCCGCATACCGCACGCGGCCGCGCCCACCGCTGCGCCGATGAAGCCGCCCTCCGAGATCGGCGTGTCGAACACGCGCCCCGGATACTTGTGAAAGAGCCCTTTGGTGACGCCGAGCACGCCGCCCCATGCGTCCTGTTCGCCGGGCGCGCCAGCGCCGCCCGCGTTGTCCTCGCCCATCACGATCACGCTTTCGTCGCGTGCCATTTCCAGCGAGAGCGCCTCGTTGATCGCCTGCTGGTAAGTGATTTTCCGTGCCATGTCTGTCTCCTTTGGATTCCTGATGGAATGAAGCGTCTTCAGTCCGGTTACGGATACGACACGTAGACGTCGGTCAGCAGATCGTCCGCGGTGGGCAGCGGCGCAGCCTTCGCTTTCACGACCGAGTCGTCGATCAGCGCTTTTACCTCGGCGTCGACTGCGCGCAGATCGCTCGTCGTAAGCACTTCGGCGCGCACCACGCGCTCCTCGAAACGCTTCAGGCAGTCCTTCTCATCGCGCAGCTTCTGCACTTCGCCGGGCGCGCGATAGGTCTGCGCATCGCCTTCGAAGTGGCCGAAATAGCGCGACAGCTTCACCTCCACCAGTGTCGGGCCGCCGCCATTGCGGGCCCGCGAAATCGCTTCGCCGACTGCCTCGTGCACCGCGAAGAAATCGAAGCCGTCGACGATCACGCCCGGCATGCCGAAGCCGTTCGCGCGGTCCGCGATGTTGTCGCTCGCCACCGACCAGGTGGATGACGTGGCCTCGGCATAGCCGTTGTTCTCCGCGACGAACACGACCGGCAGCCGCCACACCGACGCGAGGTTCATCGACTCGAATATCACGCCCTGATTCGACGCGCCGTCGCCGAAGAAGCACACGCCGACGCCGCCCGTCTTCTTCAGCTTCGCCGCGAGCGCCGCGCCGCACACGAGCGGACCGCCCGCGCCGACGATGCCGTTCGCGCCGAGCATCCCCTTCGACAGATCGGCGATGTGCATCGAGCCGCCCTTGCCGTGGCACACGCCGGTCTTGCGGCCGTAGATCTCGGCCATCATGCCGTGCACGTCGACGCCCTTCGCGATGCAGTGGCCGTGACCGCGGTGCGTGGTCGCGACGTAATCGGCGTCGTTCAGATGCAGGATCGTGCCGACCGCGGAGGCCTCTTCGCCCGCATACAGGTGCACGAAACCGGGGATTTCGCCGGTTGCGAATTCGGTATGCAGACGCTCCTCGAACTCGCGTATCGTGCGCATGCGTCGATACGCTTCGATGAGCGTCTCCTTGCCCAACTGATTCGAAACAGCCATGGTCGTCTCCTTGATTGGACTGCCGGTTGTGTGTGTTTCGGTGCTGTGCTTCGTGTCGTGCTGGTGTTGCGGTTGCCTACGTGACGCGTGCTGCCGCCTCACGTAATAGCTGTCGGGAAGCGGCAAAGCGCAGCGTGCGCTCCACGTCGACCGTCAGCGGTCCCTGCCAGTCGAGCCGGATTTCATAGCGGTCGCCGCGCTCCACTTCGATCTCGCGCTCGCCATCGAACGCGAGCGTGCCGCGTTCGAACACGATCGGCATCCACACGTCGGGCTCGAGCCGTTCGCAGCCGGTGAGCGTCACGCGGTCTACACGGCCCGGCGCAATCGGCGCGATCAGCGGCATGCCGGTTTCGCCGTCGCCGGCAAACGTCATCGACAACCCATGCGACGCGCCACGCTCCACCGGCGCCCATGCGCCGCCGATCGACGACAGGCCGATGCCGTCGGGCTCCGCGAACGTGAGGAACAGCGCATCGATATCCGACGGCGCGGAGATCGCGCGGGCGCCGACGAAGCGCTGACGGCTCGCGCAGACGTCGACGAGCGCGATCTCCTCGCGGCCTGCCTGCGAGCCTTCGACGCAGCGCACGACGAGCCGCTTGTTGCGCGTGAGCGCGATGTCGGGCGGCACCGCGCCACGCGCGACGAGCGCACCGGCGAGGCCCGCGACGGTCGCCTCGCGCAGATCGGGAAACGCGTTGTTGGTGCCGGTGGACAGCGTGAGCAGCGGAATGCGTCCGCAATGCGCAGCCACCGCGCGATGCGTGCCGTCGCCGCCCAGCACCGCGATCACGCTCACTTCGGCGCGCTTCATCTGCGCGACGCCGGCATGCGTATCGGCCGCGCTGTCGGTGATCGGCAGATCGAGGAATTCGACGTCGGGCCAGTGTTCGTGCGCGGCCACCGCGGCGTGGGTCTCCAGCGCGCGCAGCAACAACGCGGCGACGCCGGTTTCGTCGCGCAGCGCGAGCACGCGTTCGATGCCGAGCGCGCCAAGTCCTGCGAGCAGTCGCACGACCATGTTGGCTTTTTCCGCCGTCGGGAATACGGATGCATACGTGGTGAGGCGGCGGATGTCGCGACCGGAAGCCGGATTCGCGACCACGCCGACCGTGACGGGCGATGGCACTGCGTTGTCTCCTGGCCGCGCATCGACGGCCTGTTCCTGCCGGCGTCGAGCGTGCGCCGGATGGTCCATGCAATCTGCAACAGGCGTGCCAATGTGCAGCGACTCCGCGGTGCTTTCGCTGTGGCGAGAAAAGCCCTGAAAACAAGGGGTTTTGTGAGTGGCGACACGTGCGTCGTGGTCCAGCACGAGCGTTCGTCGAGACGGCGTGTCTCAGCTCTGCCGAGCGTGTCGACGGGCGCACCTTGGCGCAAAGCCCTGCATACAGGCGCTTTCAGGCGTCTCCTGCATTCGTCTCAACGTGCTGAGACGAACGTCTCAGGCGTCTCACGTGCTGCACTGCGGTGTGATCGGCGCGGGCGGATGTGCTACAAGAACTGTCCAGACTGCATTGCGCTTCGCTGGAGTGTCCGATGCCCTATGTCCGTCAAAACCAGCATGTCGACCGCGTACGCGGCGCGATCGAAGGCCGCCTGCCCGCGCCTGCCAACTCGGCGCGGCTCGTGTCGTCGTGGCAGCGTTCGTTCGAGCAGTACCAGCTCGACCCCGGCTCCGCGATCGGACCGCGCGTATTGACCGCCGCCGAACTGCGCGAGGTGCAGGGCAAGGAAGAGGCGTTTCTGCGTGCATCGGGCCAGTGTCTGACACGGCTGCACGACATGATTCGCGTGGCCGACTACTGCGTGATGCTGAGCGACGCGCACGGTGTGACGATCGATTACCGGATCGACCGCGAACGGCGCGGCGACTTCCGGCACGCGGGTCTGCATCTGGGCTCGTGCTGGTCCGAGCGCGAGGAAGGCACCTGCGGCATAGCAAACGTGCTGACCGATCTCGCACCGATCACCGTGCACAAGATCGATCACTTCCGCGCGGCGTTCACCACGCTCACCTGCAGCGCGGCGCCAATCTTCGCGCCGACGGGCGAACTGATCGGCGTGCTCGATGCGTCCGCGATCCATTCGCCGGACAACCGCGACAGCCAGCATCTGGTCTATCAACTCGTGAGACAAAGCGCCGGGCTGATCGAGGACGGCTACTTCCTGAACCAGACGGCCGAGCACTGGATCCTGTTCGGCCATCAGAACCGCAATTACGTGGAGGCGCAGCCGGAGATCCTGATTGCGTTCGACGAAACCGGCGCCATCGTCGCCGCGAATCGCCGTGCGCATGAATGCGTGCCGGGACTCGATGGGCCGCGTCACATCGACGATATCTTCGATACGTCGGACGCGCATCTGCGCGACGTCGGACGCACCGATTTCATCATTGGATTGCGGCTGCGCGCGAACGGTACGACGCTGCACGCACGGATTCGCGCGCCGCTGCGGCGCCGGTCGCATGGCGCACATGGAGCGCCGACGGGTCACGGCGCGGCAGCCGCTTCGTCCACTACCGTTTCATCAGGCACGAACCCAAGCACGCTCCGCGAGCAGCCGATGAGCAGCGCGATGCGCCGCTTCCTGCATAGCGACGACACGCGTATCGCGCGCATGGCGGAAGTCGCGCTGCGGATCGCTGGCCGCCGGCTGCCCATCCTGATTCTCGGCGAAACCGGCGCGGGCAAGGAAGTCTTCGCGCGCGCGATCCACGACTCCGGTGCACGCCACGCGCGTCCGTTCGTCGCGGTGAATTGTGGAGCGATACCCGAATCGCTGATCGAGAGCGAGCTGTTCGGTTATGCGCCGGGCGCGTTCACCGGCGCGCGCAACCGCGGCGCGCGCGGCAAGATCGCGCTGGCCGACAGCGGCACGCTGTTCCTCGACGAGATCGGCGACATGCCGCTCAATCTGCAGACGCGGCTGCTACGTGTGCTGGCCGAAGGCGAAGTGTTGCCGCTGGGTGGAGACACGCCGGTGCGGGTCGACGTCGACGTGATCTGCGCGACGCACCGCAATCTTGAGCAGATGGTCCAAGCCGGCACCTTCCGCGAAGACCTCTATTATCGGCTGACGGGCGCGACGCTCGCGATGCCGCCATTGCGCGAACGCGCGGATATCGACGAAGTGATCGCAGCGGTGTTCGACGAAGAAGCGCAGGCGGCCGGTCATGTATTGACGCTCGACGCGCGTCTGGCCGAGTGCCTCGCGCAGCACGCATGGCCGGGCAATATCCGGCAGCTGCGCAACGTGGTCCGCTATGCGTGCGCGGTGTGCGATTCGACGCGTGTGGAATTGCGCCATGTGTCGCCGGACATGGCAGCGCAACTCGTGCCCGCGATCGGTGTGGACACGCTCGCCGCCGGGGATCCCGACGACGAGCGCGACCGCATCGTTCGCGCGTTGACGTTGCATCAATGGAGGCCGAATGACGCGGCGCGAGCGCTCGGCATGTCGCGCGCGACGCTCTACCGGCGCATCGCGAGGTTCGGCATCGTGGGACCGCACCGGCTGTAGCAGCCGCTCAGTTCAGCGTGCTCAAGCTCACGCGCAAGCTCATTCGCAAGGTCACGCCGCCGCCCCGCGCATCGCGCGATACTCGCGGCGCACGATGTCCATCAGCTCTTCGACCGACGTGCTCGCCGCCTCGCGTTCGTACGTGACGCGGCCGCGCTGCATCAGCATCACGCGGTCGGCGATATCGAGCGTCTGCGCGTAGTTGTGCATGATCATCACGATCGACAGGCCGCCCTTCTCCTTCAGCCGCAGCACCAGATCGATGATCAGCGCCGCTTCGCGCGCGCCCATCGCCGCGAGCGGTTCGTCGAGCAGCAGGATCTTCGCGTTCGAGTTCACCGCGCGTGCCACCGCGATCGCCTGTCGTTGACCGCCCGACAGCCGCTCCACGGGAAGATCGACCGACGGCACGTGCACGCCGATTTCCTCCAGACATTCGGCGGCCCGCGCGCGCATCGCGCGATGGTTCAGGAACCTGAACGGACCGCCATGCACGATCTCGCGGTTCAGGAACATGTTGTGATAGATCGACAACGAGTTCGCGAGCGCAAGATCCTGATACACGCATTCGATGCCGAGCGCGCGCGCATGATCGACTGAACGCAGCAGCGTCTCTTCGCCGTGAATGAACAACTGTCCGGTGGTCTGCTGCTGAAAGCCCGTCAATATCTTGATCAGCGTCGACTTGCCCGCGCCGTTGTCGCCGAGCACGCCGAGAATCTCGCCGGGCTTGAGCGTGAGGCTCACGCCGTCGAGCGCCGTCACCGCGCCGAAGCGCTTCACGATATTGTCGGCGCGCAATGCGAGCGGCGTGTTCACTGCCGGAGTGTCCGCCATCATCGCGCTCCCTTGCGCGACAGCCGCACCGAATGAATGTTGAAGATCATCGCGGCGAGAATTGCGGCGCCAAGAATCATGTTGAACGTGAACGCGTTGATGCCGATCAGCGTGAAGCCGTCGTTCAGGATACCGAGCACCGCCGCGCCGATCAGCCCGCCGATCATCGTGCCGGAGCCGCCCGCGAGCGGCGTGCCGCCGATCACCGCTGCCGCGACCGCGAGGAACATGATCTGGTTGCCGCCCGCCTGCGGGTCCACCGACGTGATGCGGAAGCCTTCCAGGATGCCGGTGAGCCCCGCGAAAAACGCCGCGAGCACGAAGTTGCCGAGCGCGAGGCGCTTCACGTGAATACCGGCTTCGCTCGCGCCCAGCTGGTTCGCGCCGGCCGCGATGGTATGCAGACCCCAGCGCGTATGCCTCAGCAACGCATGCATGATCACGACGATCACGCCACACCAGATGATCTCGCTATAGCCCCAGCCGCCCATGAACGCGGCGAAGCCTGCGTCGCCCGGCGGCGACACCGGTGTGCCGCGCGAGATCGTCAGCGTGAAGCCGTTCACGAAGAACAGCGTGCCGAGCGTCGTCACGAACGAAGGAATGCGCAGGTACACCGTCACGGCGCCGTTGATGAGGCCGACGAACGCCGCCGCGGCCAGCCCCGCGATCAGCGCGAGCCACGCGGGCGCGCCGGCATCATGCGCGAAATACATGATGAACGGCGCGAACGCGAACACCATACCCGCCGACAGATCGATCTCGCCGCCGATCATCAGCATGATCTCGCCGAACGCGATGATCGCGACCGGCGCGATGAACTGCGACAGGTTTTCGAGGCTCGCGCTCGTCAGCAGGAAATCGTGATTCGCGGTTTCGAAGTACGCGCACAGGATCAGCGCGACGACGAGAATGCGGATCTCGGCGCCGCGCTCCAGCAAACCCGACCACACGCTCGAGCGTGTGGCGGGCCGGGTTTCCGCCTTTGCGGCGGTCTTGGTCTGGTCACTCACTTATTTCATCAACCCTTGATCGGTCCGGAGCGAGGTACGATCTGCGCCTTCGTCGACTTGCCTTCATAGCGCGTCTCGGTGTTCAGATACGGATCCACCGAATCCTTCGTGACGAACTTCAGACCCGAGTTGACGTCAGCCGGTCCGACGAGACCGCCCGAGGCCAGATAGGTGAACGCTTCGACGACGGTGTAGAAGCCCTGCACGTACGGCTGCTGGTCGATCGTGAAATCGAGCACACCTTCGTGGATCAGTTCCACCGTGCGCGGCAGCAGGTCGAAGCCGCCGCCATGCACGCCCTTGCTCTGCAGGTTGTTTTCCTTCATCACCTGCGCGACGCCCTGGGTGCTGCCCGCGTCGACCGCGAACATGCCCTTCAGGTCCTGGTGGCCGAGATAGAACGACTTGATCTTCGACAGTTCCTCGTTGACGGTAGCGCCCGTCGCGATGGTCTGGATCTCGATCTTCTTGCCGGACTTCTTGATCGCGTCGCTCGCGCCATCCAGACGCGGCTGGATGTTCAGCTGGCCGGGCGTTGCGATGAAGAGCGCGACGAGACCGCTGTCGATCAGGTTCGCGATCCGCTCGCCCATCTGGTAGCCCGACAGGTACAGGTCCTGGCCGATGTAGGCGAGACGCGGATTGGTGCTGCCGCGCGGCGCGTCCGCGTTGTACGCGAACACCGGAATGCCGGCGTCGAGCGCCTTGCGGATCGGCGCATCGAACGCCTTCGGATCGACGATCGGCACGGCGATCGCGTCGGCCTTCGCGGCGATCGCGGCGTTCATTGCGTTGACCATCTCGCCGACGTCGGCGTTGGCCGAGCCGGTCCATTGATAGTCCATGCCGAGCAGCGACGTCGCGTCCTGAATGCCGTACTGGGTCGGCACGAAGAACGGGTTCGTCGTCACGTGGTTGACGAACACGATCTTCCAGCGCTTGTGATTCGGAAATGCCGCGCCTTCGGCGGCAAACGCGGGCGTGGCCGCCGCGCCGCCGAGCAGCGCCATCGCGGTCGCGAGTCCCGCGCCTTGCAGCAGACCGCGTCGCGTGGCCTGCCTGTCGTTGAGTTCGGTCTCCCGCGCGCCGCCCTGGGTCACGTCGTCGTCCCGCTGTTGCGTCATCTCTATCTCCCGTCTTCTCAGTGGTCTTTCAGTTGTCGCAGTGATGTATGGCGAACTACTGCATTGACTACGGATGACGACCCTGGCGAACGTATCGCAACGGCGCCGGGCCGGGCATCAGGTCCCCTCGAAACCTGTGCGCAGAACAGGCTACGCGCACCCTTGACGACCTCGCTGAAAATCCTATATCACGCCCCAAGGTCGATTAATCGATGTATACCCTTAACTAGTCAAACTATTGAATGCTTTTTCCATGACAATGCGAGCCCACGCGAATGATGCGGCGCATCGCGAATATATCGTGAAGTGATCCATGCGGACGCAACGGGCTCGAGCGACGTCGGCACGTGCCAATGCTCACTATCTGGGTTGGGTTCGTCATGCGATTCGGGATGCCTGCTTCGGCATCGATCTCACGCTGCGCGCGCAAGCTTTCGAAAGGCTGAGCGCCTTGTTCGACCGACGTCGAATGCAATTTTCAACGAGACGCGCGCTCGCTTGAAGCGATTGCGCTGCACCAACCGCACATGCTGTGCGCAGGCGATCAACGCAGCCGCGTCTGAGCGAGCGGAATGGTGCTTCGGACGTCGATGAACGCTATGCCGCGCTGATCATGCAGGCTTGATCGCGAGCGCGATCAAGCATCTGAATCACCCTGCATTTTTCGCCAAAATAGTCTTACTTTTAACCAATCCGTGGGACGGCGCGCAACGCGCTTGCCGAACTCTGCGCGATGGGGCGATGCGAACCCGAGCCGAGCACGCGGGCGGGTTCGTCGCATCGGACGGAGGCCTCGCAGGGAAACGAAAAGTCAGTGCACATCGGCGCGTTCTGTCGGCCGGCGCAGAACACAACGCGAACGGTCAGGCCGGATAATGCGAGCCGACTTCGAGCACGTTCTCGGCATCGGCGCGTGCGTTTTCGAGCTGCACGAGACTCGCGTGACGCGCGCCGAGCGGATCGCGGCTCTGGATCGCGGTGAGGATCGCCTTGTGCCGCGGCAACGACAGCGCGTGCGTGTCGGGGTGGCGGCTCGTCAGCTTGATCGACTCCGACAATGCGAGCGACAGCATGTTGCCGATGTACGCGAGCATGTCGTTATGGGTGGCGGCCATGATCGCGCGGTGGAACTCGAGGTCGGGCTCGAGCAGCCCGGCCGCGGTGTCGGCCGATTCCATGCGGTTGTATGCGGATGCGATCAGGTCGAGATCGTCGGCGGTGGCCGCGCTTGCCGCGAGCGCTGCGGCGGCGGGTTCGATGATGCGGCGCACCGTCATCAGCGAATTGAAGAACTCGCCTTCGGGGATGGTGCTGAGTGTCCAGAACAGCACGTCGGGATCGAGCATGTGCCATTGCGCGCGCGGCTTCACGACGCTGCCCACACGCGGCTTCGAGATCACGAGTCCCTTCGCGACCAGCACCCGCGTCGCCTCGCGCAGCACCGGACGACTCACGCCGTAGCGCTCGCACAGCTCCGCTTCGGCGGGCAGACGCTGGCCGGGCTGAACGCGGCCGCTGACGATGTCCATGCCGAGCTCCTGCACGATGCGGCCATGCAGGCTTTTGCGTTGCGGTAGATGACGATAGTCCATTGGGGGGAAAGGTTCGTGCCGTGCTTCAAGCATAGCACGCGGAATTTGGCCCCAAGCTGACTAAGATTGGGGGCTTGACGATCGTCACGTTAAGCGGCGCTACGTGCTCAAAGCGCTCAAAGTGTGCGTGACGCCCTTCACTCGCGTCCGAGCGAACGCGTACGCACCAGCTCCGGAAAGAGCCGCATCCACAGCAGCGCGACGCCGATCGTCGCGAAGCCGCCCACCAGCACCGCGGCCTTCGCACCCCACCACCCCGCGGTGATCCCCGATTCGAACTCGCCGAGCTGGTTTGAGGTCCCGATGAAGAGCGCGTTGACCGCGCTGACGCGGCCGAGCATCGCGTCCGGCGTGCGCAGCTGCACGAGCGACAGCCGCACGACGACGCTGATCACGTCGGATGCGCCGAGCACTGCGAGCGCAACGAGCGACACCATGAAATGACCGGACAGCCCGAATACGATGGTCGCGATGCCGAACACGATCACGCCGCCGAACATCGCGATGCCGGGACGGCGGCGCAGCGGGAAATGCGCGAACCAGATCGAACCGAGCAGTGCGCCGACGGCGGGCGCGGAGCGCAGCAGGCCGAGGCCCCACGGTCCGGTGTGAAGAAAGTCGCGCGCGAAGATCGGCAGCAGCGCGGTCGCACCGCCGAACAGCACCGCGAACAGATCGAGCGACAGCGCGCCGAGAATCGCGGGTTCGCGGCGGATGAACGCGATGCCCGAGAACACCGATTCGAGCGTGACCGGCGCGCGTGCCGGCGGCTTCGTGCGCAGCGGAATCGCGACCATCAGCATCGCAGCGAGCGCGAACGACAGCACGCAGACCGCATACACCGCCGACGGCCCGACGCCGTACAGGAAGCCGCCGCATGCCGGTCCGAGAATCTGCGCGGCCTGGTTGGCCGAGGTCGACACGGCGGTCGCGCGCGGCAGCTCGCCGCGCGGCACGACGCCCGGCAACAGCGACGACACCGACGGCGATTCGAACGCGCGGGCGGCGCCGACCGCTGCGGCCAGCGCGTAGATCGCGGACGCCGTCAACCAGCCGCCGAGCGTGCCGGCAAGGAAGATCGCTGCCGCGAGTGCTTCGAGCCCCTGGCAGATCGCGGCGATCCGCCGGCGGTCGTAACGGTCCGCGACATGACCGACGACGAGCGTCAGCACGAACATCGGCAGGAACTGCGCGAGCCCGACGAGCCCGAGCGCGAACGCGCTATGCGTGAGCCCATAGATGTGCCAGCCGATCGCGACGGCGAGCATCTGGAACGACACGGACGACAGCACGCGGCTGCCCCAGAAGCGCTGGAACGCGGGATAACGGATCAGACTGCTGGAGACGTCGGCGCTTGGGCTGGTCATGAGTGGTTGTTGTGGTCGATCGAACTGCGCGAACCGCGATGCGCCGGTCATGCCGGCGCGAGAACCCGCAAGTGTAGAGCATGCGGCGGGCGTCCTGCTCGCGGCGTCATGAAGAGAAATCGCTTATCGTGCGCACAACGACTGGGCGATCCGGCGGAGCGACGCAATGCACGATCTTCAGCACGAACAGGACGAACTCACCGCACGCCGAAGCTTTCTGCGTGACGCGCTGCGCGTGGCCGTCGCGTTCGGCGTACCGCACGAAACCGTGCTTGCCGCTCTTGCGGCCTCCATGCTTGCGCACGCCGACGATCATTCTTCCGCACCCATGGAACGCCGCACGATTCCATCGACGAAAGAACCGCTTCCCGTAGTGGGTTGCGGCACGTGGCGAACCTTTGATGTTGGCGGCGACGCAGCCGGACTCGACCGGCTCGCCGATGTGCTGCGCGTGCTGTTCGCGGCGGGCGGCTCGGTGCTCGATTCGTCGCCGATGTATGGATCGTCGGAAGCGGTCGCGGGCACGCTGCTCACGCGGCTGCACGCGCATGACAAGGCGTTCGTCGCGACGAAGGTGTGGACCGAGGGACGCGAAGCCGGCATCGCGCAGATGGAGGAATCGATGCGCCGCTTCCAGCAACCGCGCATCGACCTGATGCAGGTGCACAACCTGCTCGACTGGCGCACGCAGCTCGCAACGCTGCGCGACTGGAAGGCGCGAGGCCGCATCCGTCACATCGGCATTACGCACTACACGTCGAGCGCGTTTGCCGAGGTGGAAGCGGTGATGCGCAGCGAGAAGCCGGACTTCGTGCAGATCGATTATTCGGCCGACGACCGCGCCGCCGAAGCGCGCATCCTGCCGCTCGCTGCCGACCTCGGTATCGCGGTGATCGTGAACCAGCCGTTCGGCGGCGGTGGTCTGCTCGCGCGGATGAGCCACACGACGCTGCCGCCGTGGGCCGCGGATATCGGCTGCACATCGTGGGCGCAAGTGCTGCTCAAGTTCGTGCTCGCGAATCCGTCCGTGACCGTTGTGATTCCCGGCACCGGCCGCCCCGACTACATGGCGGAGAATGCGCGCGCCGGTCTCGGCGAATATCCCGACCCCGCGATCCGGCAACAGATCGTCATGGCGGTCGGCGCAGCGGGATAAGCGCGCGCTGCCATCGTCTGGCCCGACGATTGCTCCACAGTCATATCCGAGGGAACGATCTGGAGGAACGCGATGAGCAAGTCCGAACACGACCCATCGAAGTCCGATCCGAAGCATCCGGACAAAGCTATTCACAGCGACAACGAAAAGAGCCGCATGCCGGAGCGTCACGAGAACGCGAACAAGTCGAGCCCCGCCGACCGGCCCGGCAAAGAGACCGGCGAAGGCGAACCGCCAGTGGGCTGAACCCGGGGTTGAGCCTGCCGCCGCGGCGGCGGCTGAGTGGCTTTCCGTACTGTCGGTCACGTCTGGTAACGGTCTGATACCCGTATGAAACCATTGACGCTGCCATCCTCGCTACGATGGACACCGACGAATCGAACGGAGCCGCTATGAGCGCCTTTCTCCTGTATCTGCTCATTGCCGCCGCGTGGTTGCTGCTCGCAAAAATGCCGCCGCACGATTCGCGCGAACGTCAACGCCCGCGCGACTGCGATTGAGTTCAGCACCAGTCCCATGTGCGCGTCTCGCGCGCAATGTCTCGCAGTGCCCTCGTGATTTGCAATCGCTGAATCGTTGTTTGGGAAAAGCACAGGCTATCGCTACGATCGCTCACGTGCTTTCGCCAAGGAGCGTCGCGATGTCTCAAGGTGCCTGTTTCAAGCCCCGTGTGATCGAACCGGTGACGCAGCATGCGCCCGAAGGCCTCGGCCTCGCGGTCGAACTGTGGCTCGCGCGGCCAGTGGACGGTATCGAGGGCCGCGCGTTGCAGATCCATCTGCGCGACGGCGCGCGCATGGCGCAGGCGGAAATGCTGCGCGACCTGCTGCACGAGATCGCGGTGGATCTCGTGGTCGCGTAGCGGTTGCTCAGGAGTTGTGCAGCGGTTGAGTTGCGCAGTGCCTTGCTACGCTCTCACCGCCGGCGGCACATAGCGGCAGTCGTAGCGCTTGCGTACTGTGCCGTTCTCATCGACGCTTTCCAGGTACACGTCGAACTGCCACAGCCGCGCCATGTGCTTGAGCACCTCTTCGCTGTCGTTCGACAGATGCCGGTTGTCGCTCATGAAATGGCGCAGCGTCAGGCTGCGATCGCCGCGCGTATTCACCGACCAAACCTGGATGTTCGGCTCGCGGTGGTGCATGTCGTACTGCCGTGACAGTGCCTGGCGCACGTAGCGGTAGCCGCTTTCGTCATGAATTGCCGAGACTTCGAGCGCATCGCGCATGTCGTCGTCGAGCACCGAGAAGAGCCGCATTTCACGGATCAGATGCGGCGACAGATACTGCGCGACGAAGCTCTCGTCCTTGAAGTTGTTCATCGCGTAGTGCATGGCCGGAAGCCACGGGCTGCCCGCGAGTTCCGGGAACCACTTGCGGTCTTCTTCCGTGGGGCTTTCGCAGATGCGGCGAATGTCGCTCATCATCGAAAAGCCGAGCGCATACGGATTGATGCCGCTGTAATACGGCTTCGTCACCGGCGGCTGATAGACGACGTTGCTGTGCGAATGGAGAAACTCCATCATGAAGCCGTCTTCCAGCTTGCCCTGGTTGTAGAGCGTGTTCAGCAACGTGTAGTGCCAGAACGTCGCCCAGCCTTCGTTCATCACCTGGGTCTGCCGCTGCGGATAGAAGTATTGCCCGACCTTGCGCACGATGCGGATCACTTCGCGCTCCCACGGCTCAAGCAGCGGCGCATTCTTCTCCGCGAAGTACAGCAGGTTTTCCTGCGGCTCCGGCGGGAAGCGCCCTTCGGGTTCTTCCTCCAGCGGCGCCTGGCGGTGCGGCAGCGTGCGCCACAGTTCGTTCACCTGCGACTGCAGATACGCCTCGCGTTCGCGGCGCGCGGCCGCCTCGCGTTCCAGCGACAGTTTCTGCGGCCGCTTGTAACGGTCCACGCCGTAATTCATCAGCGCGTGGCACGAATCGAGCAGCTCTTCCACGCGGTCGAGCCCGAAGCGCTCTTCGCACTCGGCGATATAGTTCTTCGCGTACACGAGGTAGTCGACGATCGCGTGCGCGTCGGTCCACAAGCGGAACAGGTAGTTCCCCTTGAAGAACGAGTTGTGCCCGTACGCCGCGTGCGCGATGACGAGCGCCTGCATCGTCATCGTGTTCTCTTCCATCAGATACGCGATGCAGGGGTTCGAGTTGATCACGATCTCGTACGCCAGCCCCATCTGCCCGCGACGGTAGCTTTTTTCGGTGGCGAGAAAGTGTTTGCCGAACGACCAGTGCCGGTAGTTGACCGGCATGCCGACGGACGCGTACGCGTCCATCATCTGTTCGGCGCTGATGAGTTCCAGCTGGATCGGATACGTGTCCAGTTCATATTGCTCCGCAGCAATCGCAATATGGCTGTCGTACTCTTCGATCAGTTCGAAGGTCCAGTCGGACGGGCACGGCAGAGGCCGTCGGTCGGCTACGTTCATACGGACTTCCCTTTGCCCCGCAATGGGTGACGCGGCCTGCGCCGGCGACGGCTCTGCTTCGTTGCCGCCGGCGTGTTCCGCGTTGTAGTCTCGGGCGCCTGCCGCGGCGCCCGCGTCGTGTTTCGCGTCCCGGCTCGTCATGCGGACGCCGCCTGCTTTTCGAACAGCTCCCGGAACACCGGGTAGATGTCGGCCGCGTTGTCGACCTTCTTCATCGCCAGATGCGGCACCGTTTCCGCGAGCTGCGCGTACTCAAGCCACAGGTTCTGCTCTTCGGGAGCGACCTGTATATACGCAAAATAGCGCACCTTCTCGAGGATGTCATCCGACAGGATCTTGCGGCATTTCGGCGAATCGTCGGTCCAGTTGTCACCGTCGGACGCCTGCGCGCCGTAGATGTTCCATTCGCTCGGCGAATAACGCTCGTCGACGATCTTCCGCATCAGCTCGAGCGCGCTGGAAACCACCGTGCCGCCGCTCTCCGTGGAATGGAAGAACGTGTCTTCGTCCACCTCCTCGGCGCGTGTGTGGTGGCGGATGAACACCACCTCGATGCGCTCGTAGTTCCGCTTCAGGAACAGGTACAGCAGGATGAAGAAGCGCTTCGCGAGGTCCTTGCGCTGCTCGTCCATCGAGCCGGACACATCCATCAGACAGAACATCACCGCCTGGCTCGACGGCTGCGGCTGCTTCACGCGGTTCACGTAGCGCAGGTCGAACGGATCGATGAACGGGATGCGCCAGATGCGGCCCTTCAGGTGATGGATCTGCTCCTCCAGCGCCTTGATCTCGTCGCGACGGTCGGCCGGGTCTTCCTTCAGCGCTTCGAGCTGCTGCTCCAGCTCGCGCAGCTCGTTGACGAGCGGCGCGCCGAGCGCGATGCGGCGCCCGAGCGCACTGCGCAGGGAACGCACCACGTCGATGTTGTTCGGCGTGCCCTCCGCCGCCCAGCCCGCACGGATGCTCTTCCACGTCGGCACCGCAAGCAGGTGCGTCTTCACGAGGCGCGGCAGTTCGAGGTCGTCGAAGAAGTATTGCATGAATTCTTCGCGCGACAGCTCGAACACGAAATCGTCCTGTCCTTCGCCTTCGTTGCTCGCCTGCGAGCCGCCACCCCCGCCGCCGCCCTGCGGACGCGGAATGCGGTCGCCGCGGATGTACTCCTCGTTGCCGGGGTGCACCATCTCGCGCCGGCCGCCCGGGCCGTGACGGAACGATGGTTCCGCGATGTCCTTGCGCGGAATCGTGATGCTCTGGGTGTTCTGAATGTCCTTGATGCTACGGTCGCGCACCGCTTCGGAAACGGCACGGCGAATGTAGTTCTTGACGCGGCGCAGAAAACGCTCGCGATTGGCGATGCTCTTGTTCTTGCCAGCTAACCTGCGGTCGATGATCTGATGAAGCACATCCGGTCTCCCGCCTTGATTTCGGAAGTGCGGAACGCAGGGTTGGCACGACACCGTTTCAGGTGCATGCGGCCTGCGCCCCGCCGGGCGTCCGCGCGAACCGCGCACGCGGACATGACGCGTAGCGTGTCATGACGACTTGCGCACGCGCAGATACCAGTCGCACAGCAGGCGCACCTGCTTCGGCGTGTAGCCCTTCGCGACCATCCGGTTGACGAAGTCTTCGTGCTTGCGCTGTTCCTCCGCGGACCCTTTCGCATTGAACGAAATCACCGGCAGCAGTTCCTCCGTGTTCGAGAACATCTTCTTTTCGATCACGACCCGCAGCTTCTCGTAGCTGATCCACGCAGGATTCTTGCCCGCGTTCGCAGCCCGTGCGCGCAGCACGAAATTGACGATCTCGTTGCGGAAGTCCTTCGGGTTGCTGATGCCCGCGGGCTTCTCGATCTTCTCGAGTTCCGCGTTCAGCGCCGCGCGGTCGAAACTTTCGCCGGTGTCGTGGTCGCGGAATTCCTGGTCCTGGATCCAGAAGTCCGCGTACGTGACGTAACGGTCGAAGATGTTCTGTCCATACTCGGAGTACGACTCCAGATAGGCGGTCTGGATCTCCTTGCCGATGAACTCCGCATAGCGCGATGCCAGCACGTCCTTGATGAAGGACAGGTATTTCTGTTCGGTTTCCGGCGGGAACTGCTCGCGTTCGATCTGCTGTTCGAGCACGTACATCAGGTGCACCGGGTTCGCGGCGACCTCGCTCGAGTCGAAATTGAAGACGCGCGACATGATCTTGAACGCAAAGCGCGTCGAGATGCCGGTCATGCCTTCGTCCACACCCGCGAAATCGCGGTACTCCTGATACGACTTCGCCTTCGGGTCCGTGTCCTTCAGGTTCTCGCCGTCGTACACCTGCATCTTCGAAAAGAGGCTGGAGTTTTCCGGTTCCGCGAGACGCGTGAGCACGGAGAACTGCGACATCATCTTGAGCGTGCCCGGCGCGCACACCGCGCTCGCGAGCGACGAGTTGCGGATCAGCTTCTCGTAGATCTTGATCTCTTCGGAATAGCGCAGGCAGTACGGCACCTTCACGACGAAGATCCGGTCGAGCAGCGCCTCGTTGTTGCGGTTGTTGCGGAACGCCTTCCATTCGGACTCGTTCGAGTGCGCGAGGATGATGCCGTCGAACGGAATTGCGCCGAAGCCTTCGGTGCCCTTGAAGTTGCCTTCCTGGGTGGCTGTGAGAAGCGGGTGCAGCACCTTGATCGGAGCCTTGAACATTTCGACGAATTCCAGCAGACCCTGGTTCGCGAGGCACAGGCCGCCGGAGTAGCTGTATGCGTCTGCGTCGTCCTGCGCGTACTGCTCAAGCTTGCGGATATCGACCTTGCCGACGAGCGACGAGATGTCCTGGTTGTTCTCGTCGCCAGGTTCCGTCTTCGCGATACCGATCTGGCGAAGGATGGAAGGATAGCGACGCACCACGCGGAACTTGCGGATGTCGCCGTTGTATTCATGCAGGCGCTTGACGGCCCACGGGCTCAGGATGCTTTTCAGGTAGCGGCGCGGAATGCCGTACTGTTCCTCGAGGATCGGGCCGTCTTCGTCGTAGTCGAACAGACCGAGCGGCGATTCGTTGACGGGGGAGCCTTTGATCGAATAGAACGGCACGCGTTCGGCGAGCTGCTTCAGGCGCTCGGCGATGGACGACTTGCCGCCGCCGACCGGACCGAGCAGATAGAGGATCTGCTTCTTTTCTTCGAGGCCCTGGGCAGCATGCCGGAAGTACGACACAACCTGCTCGATGACCTCTTCCATTCCGTAGAACTCACGGAACGCCGGATATACCTTGATGACCTTGTTGGCGAAGATCCGCGACAGACGCGGATCGTTGCGTGTATCGACCTGCTCGGGTTCCCCGATGGCTGCCAGCATGCGTTCGCCTGCTGTCGCATACGCGGAGGGATTGTCTTTGCAGAGCGCGAGATACTCCTCAAGCGAGAATTCTTCTTCCCGCGTTTTTTCGAAGCGGTTCGCGAAACTGCCGTAGATATCCATGCTACCTCCTGGCCAAAGTCTGCGACCGATGCCGTGCGCGGCGCGCTATTCGGAAACGACATCGCTCGAATTCATCCTAAACCCTTTTAAATTTTTTTTCACCGACAACGTTGTGAAAAATGTATCGCAACGAAGTCAGTGTCATTCCTCTCTTGGTAACAGGGTTTCGCTCACCTACAATCTTGCGTTCCAGCACTCGCGTGAGCGTCCGAAACGCGATCCTGCTGATCCACACTCTGCAACCCGTGCACTGCGTTCGAAGCGCTGAACAGAACGAAAAACGCGGGGATGTTCAGCGTTTTACGCTCCGCTTCAGTTTCTGCTTCACGTCCCTGCTTCACACCCCGTCCCGCGCTACAGAATACGCCTTGCATGCAGTACGCAATGCAAACGCCGGTACGCAACCTTTATTCCGTTCCGTGCAAGACTCACACGGCATCGGCATCGCCTGCTGTCGCGTACATCATCCTTTCGCCACAACGCGCGAAAGGCCGTCGCCGATGACATCGACCAGTGACATCAGCAATCCAGGAAGGGTTATCCATGAGACCGCTTGCGCGGCTCAGGTCAGCGTGAGCTCGACCTCGCTGAGGCCATCGATGCTGCCGCGCACGACGCCCGGCCCTTCGATACGATGCGCGCCCACATAGGTGCCTGTGGTGATGGTCCAGTCCGGCTCGATCGAGATGCCCATCGCGGCGCAATGATTGACGAACCACACCAGCAGCTCGCGCGGGTCGCCCGCGGGGTTGCCGATCGCCTCGGGCGTCAGCGACTCGCCATCGAACGACAGTTCGACGACCGGCGACACGTAGTCGAAGCTGCGCGCCGTAGCGGCATACGGCAGCGCCTGGCCAACGATTAAAGCGCCGTTGTTCTGCGCGTCGGCCAGCTGCGCGAGCGGCGCAACGTTCGGCCACTCGGCGAACCGGCTGTCGACAATCTCGATCGCCGGCAGCACCGAGCCGACGCGCGCCAGCACTTCGTCGCGGTCGCAGGTGTCGCGGCGCGGCGTAATCGGTTCGGCGAAGCGAAACGCGATTTCCAGTTCGACCAGCACGCGGAAGAACGCACCGTGCTCGACCGCGGCAGGCGAGCGCAGCACGAGCGGCGCCGGAATCGGCGCGCCCGCCGCCGCGCCGCCTGGCGAGCGTGCCCCGATTTTCCAGCCCCCGGGGCCCGTGCCGAGCCCGGCCAGCACGGCCTGCTGGATCGCGTAGGCGGTCGCCGCGTCGGGCGGCAGGCTGTCGGGCGGCAGGGTATCGATCAGGCGATGCTGGCGGCGGGCTTCGACGAGGCGTGGCGCAAGTTCGGAATGCGTCATGTCGGGTCCTTTCAGACGGCTGGAATGGGTGAGCCGGAGCGGAAAACGGCGGCGCGGGCCGCGGCGGGACGACTCGCGCGGCATTGCTGCTGCGCGGCACGACGGGAAGCGTGGAACGGTTTGCGGATGTCAATGTACCGGAACGGGACCGCCTTGGGTCGACCGATTCGATGCATCGCGGGTGATCGACGTGAAAAGGCCGCCGTTGCGGACACAACGGCGGCCTTGACAGCTGGACCAGCGGTAACGCGCGGTAATTTAAAGATTCACTGAAATCAGGCTGCGAGCCCCTGCCGGTCGCCGGTAGACCACGAGGCCGTCGATTCGCGCAGGATCAGGCGTGGCGCGAGCACGCGGCGGCGCGCCGGCGCCCGTGCGGCGTCGGCGCCGCCGGTGATCCGCTCGATCAGCGTCTGCGCCGCCGCTTCGCCGAGCGCGCGCACGGAGCGCCCGACCGTCGACAGCGACGGATAGGTGAAGCGGCCCAGTTCGATGTCGTCGAAACCGATCACCGAGCAGTCGCGCGGAACGCTCATGCCGCGCTCGGCGGCGGCGCGCAGCGCGCCGATGCCCATCATGTCGTTGCACGCGAAAATCGCGGTCGGCTGCATCGTGTCGAACAGCTGCGTCGCCGCGCGATGGCCGCCCAGCCCAGAGAAATCGCTCTCGACGATCGCCTCCGGCATGATCTCGATGCCGCGCTCCGCCATCGCGCGGATGAAGCCGTGCACACGCATCGCGCTGACCGCCGTCTCGACCGAACCGGTGATGCAGCCGATCCTCACGTGGCCGAGCTGCAGCAGATGGCGGGTGGCCAGATACGCGCCCTTCTCGTGGTCGATCTGCACGAGGTCGGCGTTGAGTCCCTCGATGTTGCGATCAACGATCACGAGCGGCTCGCGCGCGTCGACGAGCGTCTGCGCGAGCACGGCGTCGTCGCCGGCCGACGCGACTACCAGCCCATCGATGCGCTTTTCCTGCAGCGTGCGCAGGTAGTTGCGCTGCTTCATCGGATCGTCGTCCGAATTGCAGAAGAACACGCAGTAGCCCGCGCGCGCGCAGCCGTCCTCGACGCCGCGCGCCAGCTCCGCGAAGTACGGGTTCGTGCTGTTCGGCACCACGAGGCCGATCGTCGCCGTTGCGCGCGCCTTCAGCGAGCGCGCCACCGCGGACGGCACGTAGTTGAGTTCGTGAATCGCCCGCTCGACCTTCGCACGTACGTCCGCCGATACCGGGCGCGAGTTGTTCACGACGTGCGACACCGTCGTAAACGACACGCCGGCTATCGCCGCCACATCCTTGATCGTCGCCATTTCCTGTTGCTCCCTGCTCTTTTCTGGCCGCGCGCGCGACCCCCGTCGCGCGCCAGCCGCCTCGATGACAGCCGTCCTTCATACGTTTACGGCTTCTTCCTGCGACTTCGATAGGTGTCCAGCACCACCGCGACGACGATGACGATACCGGTGATGATCCGTTTCGTCGGTTCGTTCGCCCCTATCTGCGCGAGACCGGCCGCCAGCACCGAAATGATCAACACGCCGAAGAACGTGCTGATCACGGACCCCCGTCCGCCCATCAGACTCGTACCGCCGATCACGACCGCGGCGATCACCTGCAGCTCGAGGCCGTCGCCCGCGTTCGGATCAGCCGCTTCGAGCCGCGAGATCTGGAACAGCGCCGCGAGTCCGGACAGCGCGCCCATCAGCGCGAATACGATCACCTTGTACGGCCGCGGGTCGACGCCCGCGAGCCGCACCGCTTCCTCGTTCGTACCGATGCCGACCAGATAGCGGCCGAACACGGTACGCGTGAGCACCAGCTGCGCGACCACCATCACTGCGACCGCGATCAGGAACGCCGGCGAGATGCCGAGCGCGATCGGGTTCGACAGGAAGTCAAACGCGTCGCCGATGTAGGCGGTGCGCGAGTTCGTCAGCTGGTACGCGACGCCGCGCGCCGCCTCCAGCACGCCCAGCGACACGATGAACGACGGAATCCGCCAGCCCACCGTCACCCCGCCCGTGAAGGCGCCTGTCAGCCCCGCCGCAATCAGACCGAGGAGCGCCGACGGCAGCGCGCCCCAGTGCCACTTCAGCGCCGCGACGCTCACCACCGACGCGCCCAGCGCAAGCACCGACCCGACCGACAGGTCGATGCCCGCGATGATCAGCACGAAGGTCATGCCCACGGCCATCACGACGAGGTCCGGAATCTGGTTCGCGATCGTGCTGAACGTGTCGTAGGTCAGAAAGTGCGAACTCAGGAACGAGAACAGCACGATCATCGCGATCAGCGCGCCGGCGAGCCCCAGGTAATTCGAGAACCCGAGCCGCGTGCCGGCCGGCTTGCCGCTCGCGACCGGCGCCGACGGATCGTCGCCGACGCCCGTCGCGCCGCCTTGCGTTCCACCTGTCCCACCCGTTCCGCGCTCCGCCGATGGTTCGTTCATCACACGCTCCCAGTCTGGTTCGCGTCGGTGAGCGGCGCGTGCATCATCGCCTCGCGGTTGCGGTAGCCGGCGAACGCCGCGCCGAGCAGCGCATCCTGGGTCCAGCTGTCGCGGCTGAAGATACCCGTCAGCCACCCGGCGGACATCACGACGATGCGGTCGCAGATCAGCATCAGCTCGCGCAGGTCGCTCGATACCACCACCAGCGCGCGTCCCTCCCGGGCAAGCGCGCCCATCAATCCATAGATGTCGAACTTCGCACCGACATCGATGCCGCGCGTCGGCTCGTCGAACAGCAGCACGCGGCAGTCGCGCGCGAGCCAGCGGCCGATCACGACCTTCTGCTGGTTGCCGCCCGACAGTTCGCCGACCGGCTGCGCCGGCCCCGACGTGCGGATCCGCATCGCCGCGATCTGCCGGCCGGCCAGCGCGCTTTCGCGCTTCGCATCGACCACGCCATGGCGCGACACGCTGCGCAGGTTGCCGAGCGACACGTTCGCCGCGATCGGCTGCGGCAGCAGCAGGCCTTCGCCCTTGCGGTCTTCGGTGATCAGCGCGATGCCGTGCTTCACCGCGTCCGCCGGCGACTCGATCTTCACTTCGACCGGCGTCTCGCCCGGCGCCGGCGCGACCGCCACCGTGCCGCGATCCTTCCGGTCCGCGCCATAGATCAGGCGCATCAGCTCGGTGCGGCCCGCGCCGATCAGCCCGCTCACGCCGACGATCTCGCCCGAGCGCGCCTCGAACGACACGTCGCGCACCACCTGGCCGCGACCGAGCCCGTCCACCTTCAGGAGCGGCGCGCCAATCCGGCGTTCGCCCAGATCAATCCGCTCGCCGAGTTCCCGGCCCACCATCAGCGTGACGATCCGGTCGCTCGACAGGTTCGCCATCGCGTCGACCTTCACGAGCCGACCGTCGCGCAGCACCGCCACCTTTTCCGCCACCTGCGCGAGCTCCTCGAGCCGGTGAGAGATGTAGACGAGCGCGACGCCGCGTTTTTTCAGCGCGGCAATCTGCTCGAACAGCAGGTCCACCTCACGCGCGGTCAGCATCGCGGTCGGCTCGTCGAGAATCAGCACGCGACAATCGCCGATCAGGTTGCGCGCGATCTCGACCATCTGCTGATGCCCGATGCCGAGTTCGCCGACGAGCGTATCCGGATCGATCGCGTCGAGCCCGACCTGCGCCATCGCATCGCGCGCGTGCTGCCGCAGCGTGCGCCGGTCGATCCACCCGAACCGGAGCGGACCTGCCTGCGGCAGCCGGTTCAGGAACAGGTTTTCCGCGACCGTCAGCGTGGGCAGCAGGTTCAGCTCCTGCATCACCATCCGCACGCCGAGCGCCTCGGCGTCCTTCCGGCTCGCCGGCGAGTACGGTGCGCCGTTCAATTGCATCGTGCCCGTCGTCGGCTCGACCAGACCGCCGACGATCTTCGACAGCGTGCTCTTGCCCGCGCCATTCTCGCCCGTCAACGCGAGCACCTCGCCCGCCGACAGCGACAGGCTGACGTCCGCCAGCACCGGATCGACGGCGTAGGTCTTGCCCATACCTTCGACCGTCAGCACCGGGTGCGCTTGCGTGGGTCCGTCTTCAGCGTTCGAATCCATGGCGATTCCGGTTCCGGTGACCTTCCCCAGCCGCTTCGCCCGTCCTTCGGACACCTGCCGAAAGACGCGGTAACGAAGCGGCGCGTGGACCATCACGCGAAAGTTGACCGGCGATGTGCGGCGCGATGCGCGCGGCTGCCGACGGAGCTACCAACCGCGGCTGCACACGTCAAAGACCCCTATTCGCCGATTTAACGGCCGCGTGGCGGCTTTCTTGAGCGGTATTTGCGACGCGTCGAAATGTCAAACCGTGACGAGATCGACCGGCGTTTCCACCACACCCGCCAGATCCGACTGCTTCCTGTGCTCGGACAACGCCTTCAGCGCCGTATCGATACCGAACACCGCCTGCTTCGCCGCATACTGGTTCGCGGTGGCGAGCACGCGGCCGTCCTTCAGCATCGGCTTGATCGCGTCGATGTCGTCATAGCCCACCACATACACCTTGCCTGCCTTGCCGGCCGCACGCACGGCGGACACCGCACCGATCGCCATGTTGTCGTTGCCGCACAGGAGCGCCTTGATGTTCGGGTACTCGTTGAGCATCGCGGAAGCCACCGCATTGCCCTTGTCGATTTCCCATTCGCCCGACTGCACCGAGTCGATCTTCGCGCCCACCTTCTGCATCGCCGTCTTGAAGCCAGCCGTGCGCTGCTGCGCGTTGGTCGTGGTCGACACGCCTTCGACGATGCCCACCTCGTCACCCGACTTCAGCTTCTTCGCGAGAAAATCGCCCACCTTCTCGGCGCCCTTCGCGTTGTCCGGGCCGACGAACGGCACGTTCAGGTCCTTCGACTTCAGCACGTCCGGATCGAGCCGGTTGTCGATGTTCACGACGATGATGCCCGCATCCACCGCCTTCTTCACCACCGGCACCAGCGCCTTCGAATCGGCCGGCGCCAGCACGATCGCATCCACCTTGGACACGATCATCTGCTCGACGATCTGGATCTGCGCCGCGGTATCCGTCTCGTTCTTGATGCCGTTCGTCACCAGATCGAACTTGCCGGTGTTGTGCGCCTGGTAGTCTTTCGCGCCGGTTTCCATCGTCAGGAAGAACTCGTTCGCGAGCGACTTCATCACCAGTGCGACCTTGGGTTTCTTCGCGGCCTGCGCGAGTGCGCGCGTGGCGCCGAGCGGCAACAGGGCGGCGCCCGCCAGCGCGGCACCCGCGTTCAGTACGCGGCGGCGGGTGCGGCTGTGACGGCCGTGGCAATCGTTCATGCGATATCTCCTGGGTAAGCCATGTGGCGCGAGATCCGGATTCGCGCAGCGGCGCCGGACCGGATCCGTACGACATGGCGATCTTCTTGTTCGGCCGGGTACTCGGCCCGGTTGCGGGCTCGAACCACCGAGCGTTGTCTTCGCGCAAACCGCAAACGTTTGCGCGACTTGAGTTGTAGCGGGAGGAGATTCACATGTCAACGCCGACGTATCGACGTCAGGTGTTGCGGCGCACTTGGATGCGGGCACATCGAGCGCGTTTCGACGCCCGCCGCTACAGCCAGCCCGCCTTGCGGAATCGCCAGAACAATACGATGTCGATGCCGAGCATCACCGCGAGACACACATGGTAGCCGTACTGGAGGTGCAACTCCGGAATGCTCTGGAAATTCATCCCGTAAATGCCGGCGATCATGGTCGGCACCGCGAACAGCGCGGCGAACGAGCCGAGCCGCTTGGTCACCTCGTTCTCCGCGAGCGAGATCATGCCGAGGTTCACCTGGATCGCCGTCACGATCATTTCGCGGCGGCCGTCGATGATCCGCACCACGCGGTCCATGTGGTCGTACACGTCGCGGAAATACGCCTGCATGCCTTCGCAGATTGCCGGAATGCGGCCGCCCGTCAGCTTGCCGACCGCCTCGACGAGCGGCGCGACGTGGTGCTGCATCATCACGAGCCGGCGCTTCAGCGAGTACAGATCTTCGATGATCTGCCGCGACGCGGCGAGGTTATGGCGCTCGAAGATGCGGTCTTCGACGTCGTCGATCTCGGCGCCGAGGCGATCGAGCACCGGCAGATAGTTGTCCACCACATGATCGATCAGCGCGTACAGCACGAACGCGGCGCCCTGCTTCAACAGTTGCGGCTCCCGCTCGCAGCGCGCCCGCACTTCCTGGAAACCGTGCAGTGTCCGCGTGCGGACCGACAGCACATAGTTCGGTCCGACGAACACGTCCATTTCCCCCACCGACAGTTCGCCGTCGTCGTTCATCTCGATCGTGTGCATGACGGCGAAGAGCGACTCGCCGTACTCCTCGATCTTCGGCCGCTGATGGCCGTGCCGGACGTCTTCAACGGCGAGTTCGTGCAGCCCGAACTCTTCCTTCATCTTGTCCAGCTCGGCCGGCTCGGGGTCTTTCAGCGCCACCCAGACGAAGCACTCCGGCTTCTCCACGTAGATGCTGATGTCCTCGACCTCGATGTCGCCTAGCTTCCGGCCGTCCTGGTACGCCGCGCAGTTGATCAGCATGTCGTCACCCGTGTCTCGTAGTTGCGATGTCGCAATGGGGCGTTCGGGGCGAACGCGAAGTCGGTATGGTAGAGGTTTTGTGCTGTGCGAATGTGTCGCAAGGCGCAGGCCCAGATCGTGACGCGCGAATAAGCGCCTAATGCGGCACGCGTTTCAGCCCGATCCGGTCGTCTTTGCCGAACGTGACGCTGGCGAAATTCGTGTAGCGCGAATCGACGGGAAACGGAATCTCGACCACCGGATCGAACTGCGTGGACACCGCGATCCGGTGCTGGCCGGGCGTCAGCCAGAAGGTGACGTGCTCGCCGTTCATCAGGTCGGTGACCTGCACGCCGTCCACATAGACCAGTGCATCGCGGAACCGCACGATCACGTTGTCGGTGCGTTCGCGGCGCACGTCGACCGCGATCCGGTTCTGGCCGGGGTCGGTATAGCCGGACTTGACAATGCGTTCGGCGGGCACCAGTTTGTACGGCACGCGCGCCGCGGGCTCGGGCGCGCAGCCGGCCAGCATCAGCACGAAGGACAGGGCAACGGTCATCGCCCGCAGTGCGGCGACGGCTGGCGCGGAAACGCGGCACGCGGACGAGCGGCGCAGTGGCATCGTGAGTCTCCGTCGTTGTGTGGACCATCATACCTGCGGATCGCAGGCTGTGGCGGGCTGTGACGCCCGCCGCTATTGCGCTGCCGGTGCAACCTGTTCATGATGGACGAAGGACACTGCAAGCGGAGACGCACGATGTGGTATTTCAGCTGGATTCTCGGTATCGGCGTGGCATTGGGCTTCGGCATCATCAACGTGATGTGGCTCGAAGCGAACGGCAGGTTCCAGCGCGACGCGGCCGCCGTCCCCGACGTCACTGATCAACCTCAGTGACGCGGCTGATCTTTTTCTGCGGCCACGCGGGCACCGGCAAGACGACGCTCGCGAAGCGCCTGATCGGCCCGCTGATCCGCTCGACGGGCGAAGCGTTCTGCCTGCTCGACAAGGACGTGATGTACGGGCCGGTGGGCGCAGCCGCGATGCAGGCGCTGATCGGCGATCCGAACGACCGCGACAGCCCGCTCTATCTCCAGCATTTTCGCGACCCCGAGTATCGTGCGCTGATCGATACCGCGCGGGATAACCTCGCGCTCGGCATCAACGTGATCGCAGTCGCGCCGCTGTCGCGCGAAATCCGCGAGCGCAGGCTCGTCGATCGAGCGTGGCTCGATGTGGGCGACGACGTGGCGATCCACGTCGTGTGGGTCGAAGCGGACGATCACACGGTGCGCGAGCGGATCGCCGCGCGCGGTGATCCGGCCGATGCGTACAAGCTCGCGCATTGGGACGCGTACCTGCAGCGCCGCTTCGTGCCCACCGGCGACGCGCGCCGCGGCCTGCTCTCGGTGAACACGACGTCGGCCACGTCAGCGGACTACGATGCGTTGCTGGCCGTGCTGGCTGCCGAGCCTGCCGCTACGCCGGACCCGAGCCGCTGAAGAGGCCGCGCGAAGCTTCGCACCGCGTCTTCACACATACCATGCTGCGGGACCTGCCGGCCGCTATAACCCCAGCCGTGCGTGTATCGATGCCACGACCCGGGTACTGAAATGCCCGACGCCATTGATGTAATCGCGCAGGCCGTCAGCGGTCCAGAGCGAAGCGCGCTGTCGCCGCGCTCTGCCGCTTCGCCTGTTGCGGCACTTGTCGCCCGCAGCGCGCCGGCTGTGTGTCTCAGGCGCTCAAACCGTCGCCATCGCATCGAGCGATGCGCCTTCGTACAGCTGGCCGAAACGGTTGGCGAGGAACTCGCGCAACGACACCTGCTCCTGGCGCACGAAGCCCTGCTGCGGCAGCTTCTTCTCGCGGAACAGGTCCAGCACCGCGCACATCGCGCCCGCGGTGGTGATCTGGATCGCGCTCATCGGCACGCCGCAGATCGTCTTCGCGAAGATCTTGCGCGTGAACACTTCCTGCACGAGCTGACCGTCGCGCATGCCGGTCACCGTGATGAAAATCAGCACAACGTCCTGCGCGGTGGACGGCACCGAGCGACGCATGATTGACTTGAGCGTATCGCGGTCGGACGCGAGCCGCAGGTCTTCCAGCAGGAACTGCATCAGGTCGCGATGGCCCGGGTAACGGACGGACTTGTAGTCGAGCGATTCGACGCGACCGGCCAGCGTCTCGCACAGCGTGCCGAGTCCGCCCGATGTATTGAACGCTTCGTATTCGGTGCCGTCGAGCGAGAAATGCTCGAAGCCTTCGAGCGGCTGCACCCATTGCGTGCGGCTGTCGCGGATTGCTTCGCAGGGCTGACAGTATTCGTTGATGAGACCGTCGACGCTCCACGTCAGGTTGTATTTCAGCGCATTGGTCGGAAACTCGGGCAGCGCACCCACCCGCATTTTCACGTCGCGGATTTCGGTGAAGCGGTTCGCGAGCTCATGCGCCGCAAGACCGATGAAGCCCGGCGCGAGTCCGCACTGCGGCATGAACACGTGTTCGGCGTTGTCGGCGAGCGTGCGGATCGCGGACGTTGCGCGCACGTCTTCCGTCAGGTCGAAGTAGTGCACGCCCGCGCCCTTCGCCGCCGCGGCGACGTTCACCGCGAGGTAGTACGGCAGCGCGTTGATCAGCGCGTCGAAGCCCTGCATCGCGGCGCGCAGCGCGGCCGCGTCGGCGGAATCCACGCGGCGGGTCGGAATACCCTGGGCGGCGAGCTTGTCGAGCGCATGCTGGTCGCGGTCGAACGCGACGACTTCGTAGTCGCCGGTTTCACGCAGCAGATGGGCGATGGTGTGGCCGATCAGGCCGGCGCCGACGATGGCGATCTTCATGCGGTTCTCCTTGTTCTGTGTTGGCGCCTGAGCGGCGCGATGGTGCGCCGCGCGCTTGCGGCGCGGCCCTCGGGCTAAAGCCTCCAGCACAGTTTAGGGAGACGGCGATACTGATCCTAGACGCAAAATGCTGCGCTATGACCATTGGTTTCGACGTTATGACCAGTCAACGCGACGATATGTCGAAAACATATAAAAATAGTGTCAACGCCGGGGCCGCGGGCCATGCTGCGCGCACCGCGGCGCCCTGGCCGGGGATGCGACTTGATGCGACGCACAGCGACGCGCTCACCCTCCGATCATCCCGCGGTCGATCTTGCGCGCCAGAATGATCGACGTCGTGGTCCGCTCCACGCCTTCGAGTCCGCCGATCTGGTCGAGCAGATCGTTGAGTTTTTCCGGCGACGGCGCGCGCAGCCACGCGACGTAGTCGAACTCGCCGCTGACCGCGCACAGCAGTTGCACCTCGGGCATCCGGCCGAGCCGCTTCAGCACGTCCGCGCCATACTTCGGCGCGGTGATGATGCCCACGTACGCGACGATGCTCGAGTCGAGCACGTCCTGCCCGAGCCGCACGCTATAGCCCGCGATCACGTTGCTCTTCTCGAGCCGCGCAATGCGGGCGATCACCGTGGTGCGCGCCACACCCAGCTGGCGCGCGAGGTTCGCGACGCTTTCGCGCGCATTGGCTTGCAGCAGCGCAACGAGGTTGCGGTCGAGGTCGTCGAGCTGGTCGAGGCGCGGTGGTCTCATCGTGATGGCGGATGTGGATGTAGATGACTCAGGCGTTGGACAACGAAGCACCGCGCGTGCAATGCCCGTCGTGAATGACGCGATTATCGCGCGCCGAACCGCTCCATGACGAAGTCGATGAACGACGTGAGCTTCGGCGTCGCGCGGCGATCGCGCGGGTAGATCAGATGCACTGGGGCGCCCGGCGGCAGATGCGCGTCGAGCACCGGTATGAGCGCCCCGCTCTCGATCTCCTTCGCAACCAGCGCCTCGGGCTGCATGATCAGGCCGAAGCCGCGCAGCGCGGCCACCTTCAGCGCCTGGCCGTTGTTCGCGCGGAATCGCGCGGGCCGCGTGTGGGTGACGGCCTTGCCGTCGCCATCGCCGTCGAAACGCCATGCGCCTTCGCGTCCCCAGTGCAGGAAACCGAGGCACTCGTGCTGCGCGAGATCGGCCGGCGTGCGCGGCGTGCCAGCGCGCGCCAGATACGCGGGCGACGCGCACGCGCGCATCCGGTACGGCACGAGCGGTCTCGCGACGAAGCTCGAATCCGGCAGCCTGCCGATCCGCACCGCGGCATCGAAGCCCTCGTTGACGAGATCCGTGATGCGGTTCGACAGGTCGAGTTCGAGGCTCACGTCGGGATGCGCGCTCAGATAATCCGTCATCGCAGGGGCAAAGACTTCGACGCCGTAAGTGAGCGGCGCGGTGACGCGCAGTAGACCGCGCGGCGACGCGGCCATCGCTTCGGCGAGCGACTCGGCCGTCTTCACGTCGGCGAGGATCTGCCGGCATTGTTCGTAATACTGGCGACCGATCTCGGTCAGGCTCTGACGCCGCGTGGTGCGTGTGATGAGCCGCGTCGACAGACGCGCTTCGAGCGCACGGATGTGCTTGCCGACCATCGCGGCCGAAATGTCGAAGCGCTCCGCCGCCGCGCTTAGGCTACCCGCTTCGACGACCGCAACGAAGATCTCCATGCTGACGAGCCTGTCCACCCGCTATTTCCCCCTGGTTTCGGTTGTAAGCGTTTGTCGCAATGCAGCCGCATTGCAAGGATAACGTGATACTAATAACGCACCCGGCCGTACGGAGCCTATGCTCGCGTGCCGGCCCGGCGCGAAAGCGTCCGTTCATGAACTGCGTGACATCGGGAGTCTCAATGAAAAAAACACTGCTAGCCCTCGCCTGCGCACTGTCGCTGTCCAGCCTGTCGATAGGCGTCGCGTTCGCGCAGAACGCACCGGCCTCGGCACCGGCCGCCGCTTCGTCGGCCACGCCGCATGAAGCGCGCGTCGAGCAGCGCATCACCTATCTGCACCAGCAGCTGAAAATCACGCCGGCGCAGGAGCAGCAATGGAATGCCTTCGCCGACGTGATGCGCAACAACGGCACGACGATGGCGAACCTGTACGAGCAGCGCAAGGCCGCGACGAACCAGTCCGCGCTCGATGACATGAAGCAGTACTCCGACATCGCGCAGGCGCACGCGGACGGCATGAAGAAGCTCGTCGACGCGTTCGAGCCGCTGTACAACAGCTTCTCGCCGGACCAGAAGAAGCTTGCGGACACCACGTTCCACCAGACGGGCGAGCACCACGGTCACGAACACGGCCACGGCAAGGCCGCGAAGCCGGCGCAAAGCCAGTAAGCGCTTAAGGTCGCCGCCCACGGACAACGCCTGCTCATCGAGCAGGCGTTGTCTTTTTCAAGGTGCTTTTGCGCTGGCGTCACGCTGACCGCGCGGCAATCGATTCGTCGTGCATAGCGGCCGGTTTCGCGCTACGCTTGCGGCCTGATCCGCTTTTACACGCCATTGTCATGATCCAGCTCACGCAGGTCGACCTGCGCACCGATCCCGCCGCGCAGCACGTCGTCAAGGATGAAACCGTCGAGGTGGCTTTCGCCGCCGCCGATGGCGAGCTGATGAGCCTCGAAGGTCCAAACCGCTACGCGAGCGGCGACGCGCTGATCACCGGCTCGACAGGCGACCGCTGGGTCGTCTCGCGCGACCGCTTCGACGCGAAGTACCTGCCGGCGGCCGAAGGACTCACGCACGGCGAGCCCGGCGCGTATCGCAACCGCCCCGCGGTGCTGCTCGCAAAACAGATGCACGAGCCGTTTTCGATCGCGCGCGCCGCCGGCAGCGACGTGCTGCGCGGCGAACCCGGCGACTGGGTGATGCAGTACGCGCCCGGCGACTATGGCGTCGTGCAGGCCGCGCGTTTCGCGCGGGTGTATCGGGTGGTGTCCGGCACCTGAGGCTGAAGGCAGACGCTCAGGCGAAATCGTCGCCCAGTTCGATGTCCACCTCGCGCGGCACCGTATGCCCCTCCGCGTACTGCTCTTCGAGCGAACCGAGCGTCGCTTCCACATACGCGCGCAGCACCGCGAACCCGCGGCCTCGAAGCCTCGCCGGCGTCGCACGGTAGCGCGCGAACGCGTCTTTCGCGAAGCGCACCGTGAAGGTCATGCGGCGCGCGGTCGAACCGAAGCGCATCGCAACCCAGTGCACGACGAGCGACGGCGTGCCGTCGTCCGCCGCCTGTTCGGCGAAGCGCGTCTGCTCGGGAAACAGGTCGGTGATCACGTGCGCGAGTTCGTCGATCTCGATGCTCGTGCATTCGTACTGGTAGTCGTCCATCCGTCTGGCAATCCGGGAAAAAGTGGCAGGCCATGCCGTGCGCACCATTATGCCGTCTGCGCGGGCCGTCGATAGATCTGCACGAGCGCGCCCGCCACCACGATCGCCGCGACCACGTACGCGATATCTACCGAGATCAGCGACAGCAGATGCGCCTGGAAGAACACCGCGGGCAGGTCGCACACCGCGTGCACCACGATCGCGAGCGGCAGGATGCCGTGCCAGTTCGCGCGCAGCCCGCGCCACATCAGCGTCGTGAACATCAGCTGGAACACGAATGCCGAGATGCGTTCCAGCGCAAAAATGCCGGCGAAGGTCGGCGATAGCGTGCCGAGCAGCAGATGAATGCGCATCGCGGATTCGACCGGCAGGTTCGACAGATGCTCGTCGAGCTCGCCGCGGTTCGCGAGCACCGCGAACACGATCCACTGCACCTGCACCAGCACACCGACGAGCCACGCTTCCGCGCCGCCGTGCCCGATGCCGTACGCGAGCGCGGTGCCGGGCGGCGCATCGGCGCGCGCGATGCCCTTGCGACGCAGCAGCATCGTCATCGCAAGGTAGCGACCGCTTTCCTCGCACAGGCCTGCCATCAGCGCGCCGTAGACGACGAAGTAAAGCGGATCGTGCAGCATCGCAGCGGTGGCCGGATTGCCGCCCAGCAGATACGCGTTCGCCACGCGCTCGATCACCATCGCGAACAGCGCGAACACGGCGATGCCCGCCACGGTGTCGCGCCAGTCGAAGCCGAACGGGCCGCGCAGGCGGCGATACAGCACGATCGGCAACGCGGCGATGAACAGCGTCGCGAGCGACAGACAGGTCAGCGTGAGGGGTTCGACCAGCATGGAGATCCTTGCGCAAAGCGGCGCACCGGCGCGCCGCAGTCCGCCATGATCGCAGAATCCTGAAAGACAGGTCGAGGTGGACTCAGGGTGAACTGCGTGCTGACGCCGATGTCGACGCGCGCTCGATCAGCTCGCCAGGCAGCAGACAGTCGCGCGCCTGGGTCACGAGCCCGGCGATCCGTTCGTGCAGGAACTCGACCGCGCGATAACCGATGTCGTAGGTCGGCTGGCGCACCGTCGTGATGCCGGCGAGTTCGGCCCATTCCGGGTCGTCGATCGACAGCAGCGCGACGCGCGTCTGCCACGCCGCGCCGTAGCGCGCGTTCAAATGCAGCGCGAGGCGCATCGCGACCGGCGCATTCGCCGCGAAAAGCGCGAGCCGGCGCGGGGCGGCCTGCTCGTCGCCCGCGGACGTTGCACGTGCATCGGATGCATAGGACACACCAGCGTCGAAAGCATCCAGCGCGTCGAGATCGCGATCCAGCGCGGCGAGCCCTCCGGCATCGTCGTCGAGATCGAGGATCAGCGTGCGGCCACTTGCTGCTCCGTTCGCACCATTCGCCGCAAGGGCCGCCTCGAACGCCTCCACACGCTGCCGCCGCGAACTGACGCGTTCGAACGGCTGCACGACGAAGCGCAACTCGGCATAGCCTCGCTCGATCAGATGCCGGGTGGCCAGCGTGGTCGCCGCGGGATTGTCGAGCCCGACCATGTCGGCTTCGAGCCCTTCGACGCGCCGGTCCACCAGCACGGCCGGAATGCCGCTCGCCCCGACCGGCCGCAACATTTCCTCGCGCACGCCGAGCGCGTTGACGATCACGCCTTCCACGCGATACGTGGTGAGCAGCTGCAGATAGCGCCGCTCCATCTCGACTTCGTTCGCCGCGTGGCAGATCAGCGGCATGTAGCCGAGCGCGTGACACGCGGCCTCGACGCCTTGCAGCACTTCCACCGAATACGGATTCGTCAGGTCGGCGACCAGCATGCCGATCAGCCGGTTGCGGCCGCGCTTCAGCCCGCGCGCCATCTGGTTCGGCTGATAGTCGAGCTGCTTGATGGCCGCTTCGATGCGCGCGCGCAGCTGCGGCGACAGCACGTCGAACTCGCCGTTCAGATAGCGCGAGATGCTGGTCTTGCCCGTGCCGGCTTCGCGCGCGACGTCGCTGATCGTCGCGCGCCGCGGCGGCGTTGCGTGGCCCGGTGCCGGAGCTGGCGTGCCGCTTTCGCTCATGAGCCCAGCACGTCGCGGTTGACGATGTTGTTCGCGAGTGTGCCGTCGAGCGCCGCGATCAGGTTTTCCGCCGCGTTCTGCGCCATCGCGTGACGGGTCTCGTGCGTCGCCGAGCCGATGTGCGGCAACGCCACCACGTTCGGCATCTTCAGGAGCGGCGAATCGGCGGGCAGCGGCTCGGTTTCGAACACATCGAGCCCGGCGCCGCGGATCGTGCCCGCGCGCAGCGCTTCGATCAACGCGGCCTCGTCGACGGTCGCACCGCGCGATGCGTTGATCAGGATCGCGTTCTGCTTCATGGCACGCAGCTCGGCGGCGCCGATCATGCGGCGCGTATCGGGCGTAAGCGGCACCTGCAGGCAGACGAAATCCGCCTGTGCGAGCAGTTCGCTCTGGCTCACGCGCTGCGCGTTATACGCTTTCTCCGCGCGCTCGTTCGCGCTGCGGTTCGCGTACAGCACGCGCATGTTGAAGCCGAGCGCCGCGCGCCGCGCGACCGCCCCGCCAATGCGTCCCATGCCGATGATGCCGAGCGTCTTGCCCTGCACGTCGACGCCATATTCGTCCGGGCCGACGCTGTGTTTCCAGTGCCCTGCCTTCACCCAGTCCGCGAGTTCCACGATGCGCCGCGCAGTGGCAAGGATCAGCGAAAACACGGTGTCCGCGGTGGATTCGGTCAGCACGTCCGGCGTATGCGCGAGCAGAATGCCGCGGCGCGTGAGATCGGGCACGTCGAAGTTGTCGTAGCCGACCGAGATCGTCGACAGCGCTTTCAGCCGCGTATTGCCATCCAGCATATCGGGCGTGATGTGGACGCTCGCGCCGATCGCGCCGTCGGCATCCTTCAGCGCTGCAACCAGTTGATCGCGTTGGCGTCCGTCCACTTCGACGACGTCGGCATGCTCTTTCAGCCATGCGAGAACGTCGTCCGGCACGGACTTGTAGACGACGATCTTCTTCTGCTTCACGGATTCGGTCATCGGTTCACTTTCCCGGCATCGGAGTAGCCAGCGCGTGAGTGTCGCGCGCCTGCGGTTTGACGGCAAGTGTCAGCACCACCGAAGCGACGAGCGCGACGCTCATGAACGCGTACGACGCCGATGGCGACCCGGTCGCGCCGTTCAGATAGCCGACCACGTAGGAGCCCACGAACGAGCCGAGCGCGCCCATGCTGTTGATCAGCGCCATCGCGCCGCCGGCGACGTTCTTCGGCAGGAGTTCCGGCACGATCGCGAAGAACGGGCCGTAGGGCGCGTACATCGCCGCGCCCGCGATCACGAGCAGCGCGTACGACTCCCAGAAATGATGCGCGCCGAGCGCGTACGACGCCGCGAACGCGACCGCGCCGATCAGCAGGCACGGCCATACGAACACCTTGCGGTTGTCGATCCTGTCCGACGCCCATGACACCGCCAGCATCGCGATGGTCGCCGCGAGATACGGCAGCGCCGACAGCCAGCCGGTTTCCACCATGCCGAAGTGGGAACCACTGGCGAGACCGCTCTCCATGCCGTTCTTGATGATCGACGGCAGCCACAACACGAAACCGTACACGCCGATGCTCCAGCAGAAATACTGCGCCGACAGCTTGACCACCGCCGACGAGCGGAACGCCTCGCGATAGTTGCGCACCGGCTTGATCTGCGCCTGCTCCTTGCGCAACGCGGCATCGAGGTCGCGCTTCTCGTCGTCGGTGAGCCAGCTCACCTGGGCAGGCCGGTCCTTCACGATGAACCACCAGCAGACCGCCCACGCGATCGCCGGCACGCCTTCCGCGACGAACATGTGACGCCAGCCGAACGAATTCACGAGATAACCCGACACGACGGACATCCACAGCACCGTCACCGGATTGCCCAGAATCAGGAAGGTGTTCGCGCGCGAGCGTTCGTGCTTCGTGAACCAGTTGCTGATGAAGATCAGCATCGCGGGCATCACCGCCGCTTCCACCACGCCGAGCGCGAAGCGGATCGCCATCAGCGAAGGCACGTTGCTGACGACGCCCGTGAGCGCCGCGCAGCCGCCCCACAGCACGAGGCTCCAGAACACGAGCTTCTTCACGCTGCGGCGTTCCGCGTAGATCGCGCCGGGAATCTGGAAGAAGAAGTAGCCGAGGAAGAACAGCGCGCCGATCAGCGACGCGAGCCCCTTGCTGATGCCGAGATCGTGATTGATGCCCGCGGCCGATGCGAAACCGAAGTTCGCACGGTCGAGATACGCGAGGCTGTAGGTGATGAACACGATCGGCATGATCGTCCACCAGCGGCGAGCCGCAAGCGTTGCTGTCATGATGCTGTCTCCTTGTGTCGTTCCTGCTCGATCTTTCGTGCTTACGCGTACGCGCGGGCTCCGCTCGCGGCGCCGGACTGCAGCGCTTCGAGCGTATCGAGTTCGGCGCGGGTCGGCAGGCCTTCCGAGTCGCCGATCACCTGGATCGCGAGACCGCCGATCAGATTGCCGCGCGCCACCGCCTGGCGCAGCGGCCGCCCTTCCAGCAGCGCACTCACCACGCCGACTGCGAAGCCATCGCCCGCGCCTACCGTATCCACGACTTTTTCGACCGGCTGCGCCGCGATCACGCCGTGCTCGCCATCCGCGGTGCGGTAATACGCGCCCTCGGCGCCAAGCTTCACGACCACGCCGAGCACGCCGCGTTCGAGATAAAACCGCGCGATCGAATCCGGCTCTGTGTGGCCCGTGAGAATCTCGCCTTCGCCAATGCCCGGCAGCACCCAGTCGGCGAACGTGGCAATGTCGTTGAGCGTCGCGACCATCTCCGCGCGCGATGGCCACAACGTGGGCCGCAGGTTCGGGTCGAACGACACCGTCTTGCCCACTGCACGCATTTCACGCGCCAGATGGAACGCCAGTTCACGCGAGCTGGCCGACAACGCCGGCATCACGCCAGTCAGATGCAGATGCCGCGCGGACAGCACGTCCGCCGCGACGAAATCGGCCACGGACAGATGACTCGCCGCGGAGCCGCGCCGGAAATACTCGATCGCCGGATCGCTGCCGTCGTCGGATTTCGACTTCAGCTGGAAGCCGGTCGGGTAGCGATCGTCGGTAGTCACGCCGCGCGCGTCGATACCCTCTTTCGCAAGCGTGTCGCGCACGAAATCGCCGAACGAATCGCGGCCGACGCGGCTGATCCACTCGACGTTCAAACCCAGCCGCGAGAGTCCGATCGCGACGTTCAGGTCCGCGCCCGCGACGCGTTTCGTGAACTGGCCGACGCCCGCGAGCGGCCCGGTTTCCGCGGCGACGAACATCGCCATCGCTTCACCGCAGGTAATCACGTCGAGCGGCCGCGCCTTCGTTTGAGGTTCCGGCTGCGCATCCAGAATGTAGACAGCTTGCTTCATCTCGCATTTCTCTCAGGTCCCGACCGCTATCACGATGCGGTCAGACGGGTTCATACGGCAGCCAGCCACTCCACATAGCGGCCGGCCTCGGTTGCAATCCGGTTGGGTTCGCGTGCGTCGAACGGAAACTCGATGCCGCGCGGCACGTTGCCCGGCAGACGACGCAGTACCTGCGCGAACGACGCATCGTCCGGCGCGGGCGCGACGGCGAAGCGGCGGCCGTTCACGCCCTGTACGGCCTTGCAGTGGATGTACTCGACGTACGGCGTGAGCCGCGTCGCCGCGTCCAGCGGCACTTCGCCGGCCCACAGCCAGTTACCGACGTCGAACGTCATGCCGACGAGGCCTTCGCGGCCCGCCGCGGCGAGTCCCTGGAACAGCTCGACGAACTGCGCGAGCGCGCCGCCCTTTGTCAGCTGACCGTTTTCGACCACGACCCGCACCGGCGCGCCGTCAACGCACTCGGCGATTTCGTCCGCGAAACCGGGCGCGTGTGCGTCGCCCTGGAAATTGCCTAGCTGCAGCTTGACGATGCGGGCGCGCAGCGTGGCGGCTTCATCGCGCGCTAGACGCAGCGCGCGCAGGTTCAGCGTGCCGTCTTCGGCAAACAGCTCGTCGGGCGTCGAGTACACCGTCCACAGCCCGGCATTCAGGATCGACGAGCCGAGAAAACACAGGCTCGCGAGTTCCGTCTGCTCGGGCGTCGCGAACAGTTCGCGGCGAACCTCGAAGCCCGCCGCGCCCGCGCGCACCGCCGTGTCGATCCACGCACGATGACCATCGCGCCGCACGGCCTCTGCTCCGAATGCGCTGGCGACGATCGCAATATCTGGCATGCCTTCAATCCTCAGTTCTTTTGCCGCGCTTTCGTTGCCGTCGCGGACTTTGGAACCGGTTCCAAGAATGGGTTTCAAAAAAGCGCCTAGGGCGCTGTGCTTTGACAAAATACTGCGCGCGGACGGTCGTCGCCGCCATCATGGAAATCCCCAGGCCTGGTCTGGCGGCTCACGCCTGGCGCTTCCAGCGGATTCACTCCGCGCCCAGACTCATCGCGACGAAGCGCTGTGCGACCCGCGACGGCGCGCTCGCATGCGGCACCAGAATCGAAAAGTGGCGCGCCAGACGCGGATTCAGCGACAGCCGGCACAGCGCCGCGTCTTCGTGGCGCATCGACATCGCCGACACGAAGCCGATGCCCATGCCGGCGCGCACCGCCTCCTTCACGCCTTCGACGCCCGCGATTTCCAGCGCGACATTGAGCGGCACGCCCGCGCGGGCGAACGCACGCTCCACGAGCTGCCGCACGCCGGAGCCTTCCTCGCGCAGCACGATCGGCAGGCCCGCGAACGCTTCCATCTCCAGCTGGTCAGCGGTTTCGTTCGCGGCCTGCCCTTCGCGCGGCGCCGCGCGTTCCTTCGCGCGTAACTGCGCACGCGGCCCCGAAGCCCGCTGCGGCTGCGCGAGCGGATGCCCACACGGCATGATCGCGACGATCTCGTCTTCGCGCCATGCATGAACCGCGGTGTCCGGCGGCAGATCGGCGCCGACCGGGCCTTCGATCAAACCCACGTCCAGCGAACCGAGCGCCGCGACGATGTCGGCCGTATTGCCGTCGATTGTGTGCAGCGTCACGTCCGGGTGCTGCCGGTGGAAATCGGCGATCAGATACGGCAGCAGGTAGCTCGCGGGCGTGGTGCTCGCGCCGACGCGCAGCGTGCCGCGCTCGAGGCCGCGCAGCGCGTCGCGGTACTGGTGCGCCTGGCGCCAGGTGTCGCGCAGGCGGGTCGCGTAGCTCGCCAGTTGTTCGCCGGTGGGCGTGAGCTTCACGCCGCGGCCGTCACGCACGTACAGCGGCTCGCCGAATTCGTCCTGCAGCTGCCGCAACTGGCCCGACACAGCGGGCTGCGACAGGTGCAGCGCAATGGCCGCCCGGCTGATGTTGCGGTGCTCGGCGACGGCGGCAAACGTTATAAGCTGGTCCGGGGTCATGATGAAAAACTATCCGTGTAGCCGATATTTTACGTCACAAATGACAATTTTTCATATCGATATATGCAAATTAGGATAAGCGCATGTTCCGACACTCTTGAAACGAGCCGCCATCGTGAGTTCCATTCCCAATCATTCGTCCGCCGTCGCCGGCAATCCTTCCTTCCGCCGTGGCCAGCTGAACGGCGTGCTGTTCGTCGCGCTGTTCGCCGCGGCCGTCACGCGGCTCGCCGCGTTGCCCGCCATCGCCGGCCTGGGCTTGAGCCCGCTGATCGTCGGCATCGTCGCCGGGATGATCTACGGCAACGCGCTGCGCGACGGGATGCCCGACAGCTGGGCCGCCGGCGTCAACTTCTCCGCGCGCAAGCTGCTGCGCATCGCTGTGGCGTTTTTCGGGCTACGCGTGAGCCTGCAGGAAATCGCACAGGTCGGCCTGCCGGGGCTCACCGTATCCGTGCTGATCGTCGTCAGCACGCTGTTGATCGGCACCTGGGTCGGCATGAAGCTGATGAAGCTCGACCGCGACACCGCGATCCTCACCGCGGCCGGCAGCGCGATCTGCGGCGCGGCGGCCGTGCTCGCGTTCGAATCGACGCTGCAGTCGAAGCCGCACAAGAGCGCGATGGCGGTGGGCAGCGTCGTGCTGTTCGGCACGCTGTCGATGTTCCTCTACCCGGTGCTCTATCGCGCCGGCTGGCTGCATCTCGACACGCTCGGCGCGGGCCTCTTCTTCGGCGGCACGATTCACGAAGTCGCGCAGGTGGTGGGCGCGGCGAGCAACGTGAGCCCGGAAGCGACCCACATCGCGACGATCGTCAAGATGACCCGTGTGATGCTGCTGGTGCCGGTACTGCTCGTGCTCGGCGTGTGGCTGAGCCGTTCCGCTGCGGGCGCTGTGAGCCGCGACGCGCATGACGGTGCTGATGCTGCGGTCAAGCACGCCGGCGGCCGCAAGCTCGCGGTGCCCTGGTTCGCGGTCGGCTTTCTCGCGCTGGTCGTCGTCAACTCGCTGCACGTGTTGCCGCACGCCGCGACCGATACGCTGAACCTGCTCGACACCTTCGCGCTGACGATGGCGATGACGGCGCTCGGCATCGAAACGCGCTTCTCGCAGATTCGCGCGGCCGGTCCGCGGGCGCTCGGCGCCGGGTTGATCGTCTATGTGTGGTTGCTCGGCGGCGGACTCGGCATTACATGGGCGGTCGAAAAGCTGTTCGGCTGAACCTGCAAACGCTTCGCTGTGCACCCCGCCTTCGCGCGGGGTGCCGGCGTTTTGGGGATTGGATGCGTCGGCGCACGTCGCGCCGCGTAGCGTGGTCCAATCGCACAGGCATGGCGCAATCGGGAAGATGGACGACGCACGCTCCACGGCTCGACGGGCACGCGGACTGCATGCTCGATGCCGTGCACCGAACCCCTGACAGCGAGGAACGATCGATGAGCTATGAACTGTATTACTGGGATGGCTTGCAGGGCCGCGGTGAATTCGTGCGGCTCGCGCTCGAGGAAGCCGGCGCCGACTACGTCGACGTCGCCCGCGACGATGCACGCGCAATGATGACGCTGCTCGGCGACCGGCACGTCGCGAACCCGCCGTTCGCGCCGCCGTTCCTGAAGGACGGCGACCTGATCGTGCCGCAGACGGCGAACATCCTGATGTACCTCGGCCCGAAGCTCAAACTCGCGCCGCGCGACGAAGGCCTGCGATACGTCGCGAACGGCCTGCAGCTGACCATCGCCGACGTGGTGACCGAAGCGCACGACACGCACCATCCGATCGCGAGCGCGCTCTACTACGAGGACCAGAAGCAGGAAGCGAAGGCGCGCGCGGCCGACTTCATCGACCACCGGATCCCGAAGTTCATGAGCTACTTCGAGCGCGTGCTGAAGCAGAACCCGCACACGAGCGCGGACGGCGACGAGCATCTGGTCGGCGATGCGCTGACCTATGTCGACCTGTCGATGTTCCAGCTGATCGACGGGCTGCACTATGCGTTTCCGCGCGCCACCGCGCAGTTCGGCAAGCACTATCCGCGGCTCGCGCAACTGTACGTGCAGGTCGCGAAGCGGCCGCGCATCGTGGCGTATCTGGACTCGGAGCGCCGTATCCCGCACAACGAGTCGTGCGTCTTCCGCCATTATCCGGAACTCGACAAGGACGTGTCCTGAACCGACTCGACGCGGGTCACCCGCTCGCGGTGGCCCGCAGCGCCCGCCCGCGATGCTATTCTTGCGCTCGCCCCATTTCACTCATGATGCCCGCCTAGCACGTGCTTTCGTTCCTGCTGAAACTGCGCACCCGCGCCCAGGAGTTGTTCCGTCTGTCCGACGCGCACACGATGCTCGTGTGGTCGGTGATCGTCGGCGTGGCCGGCGCGTTCGCGACGATCGCGTTCCGCGAGGGCATCGCGCTCCTGCAGCGGCTGATCGTCGGGAGCTCGGGCAGCTTCGTCGAGATGGCGCGGCATCTGCCGTGGACCGTGCGGATCTGGCTGCCGGCCGCGGGCGGCGTGATTGCCGGCGGCATGCTGCTGATCGCGCGGCGCGGCGCCGACCCGAAGGCGCATACCGACTACATGGAAGCGGTCGCGATCGGCGATGGCGTGGTGCCGGTGCGGCTGAGCCTGTGGCGCAGCGTGTCGTCGCTGTTCACGATCGCGACCGGCGGTTCGATCGGCCGCGAAGGCTCGATGGTGCAACTGGCCGCGCTGTCGGCGTCGCTGATCGGCCGCGTCGTGCACTTCGATCCGCCGCGGCTGCGCCTGCTCGTCGCGTGCGGCGCGGCGGCCGGTATCACGTCCGCGTATAGCGCGCCGATCGCCGGCGCGTTTTTCGTCACCGAGATCGTGCTCGGCTCGATCGCGATGGAAAGCTTCGGGCCGGTCGTGGTGTCGTCGGTGGTCGCGAACATCACGATGCGCGAGTTCACCAACTACCGACCGCCGTACGAGATGCCGGTGTTTCCGCCCGTCGCCGGCGTCGAGGTGCTGCTGTTCGTCGCGCTCGGCCTGCTGTGCGGGATCGCCGCGCCGCAGTTCCTGCGGCTCCTCGACGCAGCGAAAGCCACCTTTCGCCGCGTGAAGCTGCCGCTGCCGGTGCGGCTCGCGCTTGGCGGGTTCGTGGTCGGCGTGCTGTCGATCTGGTTTCCCGAAGTGTGGGGCAACGGCTACAGCGTCGTGAACTCGATCCTGCACTCGCCGTGGACGTGGACCGCGATCGTCGCGGTGCTCGTGTTCAAGGTGATCGCGACAATGGCCACGGTCGGCTCGGGCGCCGTCGGCGGCGTGTTCACGCCGACGCTGTTCGTCGGTGCGACGCTCGGCGCGCTGTTCGGCCAGGGGATGCACGCGCTGTGGCCGCACGCCACCTCGGCGCCGTTCGCGTACGCGATGGTCGGCATGGGCGCGTTCCTCGCGGGCGCAACCCAGGCGCCGCTGATGGCGATCCTGATGATCTTCGAGATGACGTTGAGCTATCAGGTGGTGTTGCCGCTGATGCTGTCGTGCGTGGTCGCGTATTTCGCGTCGCGCGCGATCGCGCAGCACTCGATGTACGAGATCACGCAGCATCGCAGCCGCGAAGAGCAGGAACGCTTGCGACTGCGCGCCACCCAGATGCGCGAGCTGATCCGGCCCGCAGACACCGTCGTGCGGCCCGCCGCGACGGTGCAGGAAATGACCCGCGTGTTCCTCGAATACCCGGTCAAGTACCTGTACGTCACGGACGACGCGAACGCGTTCCTCGGCGTGGTGGCGCTGAAGGACATCACGTCGGATCTGCTCGACAAGCGCGACACCGCCACGCACACCGCGGCCGATTACCTGCAGCCGCATTTCGACGTGCTGACGCCGGACATGCCGCTCTCCGTTGCGCTCCAGCATTTCATGGCGCACCAGGGCGAACGGCTGCCGGTGATCGAGAGCATCGAGCGGCCCACGCTCGCGGGCGTCGTCTACAAGACCTCGCTGCTCGACGCGTACTTCCGGCTGGGGCCGGCGCGCTAGACCGCATCCGTTTGCGCTTTGTGCGCTGCGGCAACGTCGCGCGCGCTCTGCTGCATTGCCACACGCTCAGCGCACATCGCGAGCGCGATCATCGTTCGCTTCCGCAATCGGGACCTACCCCACGCGCGCATTCGTACGCAGTAAGGCGCTGCCCCCGTGGCAAAGCGCGCCTTTTTTTCTAGAATGCAATAAAGCTGTGCGCGGCTTCGTTTAACCGGTTCTGGCGTGGCCGCGACGCAGTGTCAAACGAGCGTCCAGATTCGGAGCGAAGATGAGCGAACCGTCCATCGATGCCGTCCGCCGCGATCACGCCGGCTGGATCTACGTGCATATCGAAGGCGAGCCTTACGACCGTGGCGAGCAGCACGGCCAGCTACTCGCGACCGAAATTCGCAACGCGATCCACACGGCCCGCTACCTCGCGAAGTGGGACACGGGCGAAGACTTCGACACCTTCGTCAACGCCGCGGTCGCGCAGTTCGCGCCGAAGCTCGACACCGAATTCGCCGACGAAATCCAGGGCATCGCCGATGGCGCGAAACTGTCGTTCGCCGAGGTGCTCGCGTGGAACGGCTACATGGACCTGCTGCAGAGCTGGTGGCCGAGTCATGCGTCCAGCAAGGAGCCGCGGCTCGGCACGAAACCCTGGCGCGGGCGGCGCGGCCACCATTGCAGCGCGTTCGTCGCGACCGGCAGCGCGACGCGCGACGGCCGCATCGTGATGGCGCACAACTCGTGGGACCGCTACGCGGCGGGCGACGCGTTCAACGTCGTGTTCGACATCGTGCCCGACAACGGCCACCGGATCCTGATGCAGGGGCTGCCGGGCTGCATCTCGAGCCTGACCGACTTCTGGGTCACGGGCGGCGGCCTGATGGTGACCGAAACGACGATTTCCAACTTCGTCGGCTATAACCCGGCCGGCGCGCCGGAGTTCTACCGCTCCCGGCGCGCGACGCAGTACGCGAACAGCATCGGCGAATGGTGCGAGATGTTCGCGATCGCGAACAACGGCGGCTATGCGAACAGCTGGCTGCTCGGCGACGTGAAGACGGGCGAGATCGCCCGCTACGAACTGGGCCTGCATTTCTCCGGCTTCGAAAGCACGAAAGACGGTTTTTACAGCGGCTACAACACCGCGACGGATCTCAAGATCCGCAACCAGGAATGCGTCGGCGAAGGCGAGGATTACACCGACGTGCGCAAGAACGGCGCGCGGCGTCTGCGCTTCATGCAGCTCGCGGAATTGCACCATGGCAAGATCGACATGGACGTCGCGAAAGAAATGATCGCGGACCATCACGACGTGTACCTGGACCGCGCGGACAATCCGTGTTCGCGCACAATCTGCGGCCACCTCGAACTCGACGACGCGCGCTTCGGCGGCTCGGATCAAGGGCCGTTCAATCCGTGGGGCGCGAACGACGGCAAGGTGGTCGACAGCGAGATGGCGCGCAATCTGTCGTTCTGGGCGCGCTGGGGTCATCCGTGCGGCCGGCCATTCGACGCGCAGGCGTTCATGAAGCGTCACCCGCAATGGAACTGGCTCAACGGCTATATGCGCGACCGGCCGTCGTGGCCGTGGACGCGCTTCGAAGCGTTGCGCTGAGCGTGCCGCACCGCGGCATCGGCTCGGACCTCGCCCGCTGTTTCATCACAGTGTGATGTTGCGTCGCGTCATCACGCGTACGAGCGTTCGCGACGCACTTTCCATTTTCCTGCCATGATAGGGATTCACGCTGTGCTTTTGGCACAGCGATTGCGGCTTGACACGGGCTGCATGAGGAAAGGAGGTCGGGCGATGAAAACCTCGACACTGATGACGATGGTGATGCTGTCCGCTTCATGTTTTGCCGCGCCGATGCATACCGCGAACGAAGCGACGGCGGCGCCCCCGGGCGCCGTTCATCCTGAAGACGTGAACGCGGCGCCGGTTGCGCCCGCAGCCCCTGGCGTCACCGCCACGGACCCGTCGCAGCAACGCTGGGTGCACATCACGCTGCCGAAGTCGCACCGGCTGGACCAGCGCTTCATGGTTCAGGACGAGCACCAGCAGACATGAGGATGGCGGTCGCGACACCGGTTGTTCATCGCAGCCGTCTCAGGGCGGCACGCGCGGGGTGCTGCGTGCCCGCTTCTGCCTGTTTCTGCCCGCTTCGCCGCATGTTTTCGCCGGGTTTCATAGGGTTTTCGTCGCTCCGTCCCGCTCACGAGGATTTCGCATGACCGCCGCTTCGCCTGCCTCCCCTTCATCGCCGCAGGACCTTTCGATCGACACGCAGATATCTGACGTGCTGCAGTCCGCACACTGGCCCGCGAACAAGGACGAACTGGTCGACGTCGCGCGCGAGATCGGTGCGAGCAATGAAGTCTTGACGATGTTCGACGGTCTGCCCGAGCAGGACTACGCGAATGCCGCTGCCGTCGTGCCGCTGCTCGCCGGCAGCTTCGGGCCGGGGCTCGGCATCTGAAGACGACTCCGCCGGTATTCCCGCCGCTCTTCCTTTCGTGACCCTCTGGACACCCGCCACTGACGACGACGCCACGCGTACTGCCACCGTGACGCATGCGCCCACGCCCGCGCGCGAAACGCTGCCCGACACCGCCGGCGACTGGATCCAGCGCGCGCCGGAAAGCAGCGCGTCGCGCGGCATCGAGCGGATCGAAGCGTTCTTTCACGACCGCGCCTATGCGCTGCACCGCCACGACACCTACGCGATCGGCCGCACGCTCGCGGGCGTGCAGAGCTTTCACTACCGGCGCGGCCTCTGCAACAGCCTGCCGGGCCGCACGATCGTGCTGCATCCGGACGAGGCTCACGATGGCCAGGCCGGCACCGACGAAGGTTTCCGCTACCGGATGATCTATGTCGAGCCCGCGCTCTTTCAGGCGGTACTCGGCGGTCAGGCGTTGCCGTTCGTCGAAGGCGGCATCTCGACCGACCCTCGCCTGTTCGCCGCCACCGATACGCTGCTGCAGCGCATGGGCTGCGAGCTGGAGCCGCTCGAACAGGACGACGCGATCGTCGAACTCGCGCTGGCGCTCGCCGCCGTGGCGGGCACGAAGCCGGCACGTGCCGCGGCTGATTTTGCCGCGGCGCAGCGTGCCCGCGACTATCTGCATGCGTCGTGGCAGCACACGGTGACGCTGGAGGAACTTGCTGCCGCGAGTGGGCGCGACCGCTGGAGCCTGTCGCGCGATTTCCGCACGTTCTTCGGCACGAGCCCACACCGCTATCTGACGATGCGCCGTCTGGACGCGGTGCGGCGCGCCGCGCTCGCCGGCGTGTCGCTCGCGGATGCGGCCGCGGATGCCGGCTTCGCGGATCAAAGCCACATGACCCGCCATTTCGCGAAGACCTGGGGCATCCCTCCGGCGCGCTGGCTGCGGGCAATGGAGGCGGCGGGCGCGGTGAAGTCCCTGCCTTGAGCGGCCGCGTCTCGACACAGCCGACTCGCACAATCGTTCAAGACGCACGCGTGACGCAGCGCTAAGCTCCCGTCATTCAGGCCACTTCGAACGAGGAACCACGCGATGTACGCCCCTGCCCAAGCTTCTCCCACCACCCAGGCGCCCGCCGACCGCGGCCAGCGCAAAACCATCGACCTGCTCGGCAAGATCGGCCAGATCGATGGCCACTGGCTGCCGCACGTGGTGGCCGAAATGAACGACTACCAGTTCAAGGTGGTGAAGATCGAAGGCGATTTCGTCTGGCATCAGCACGCCGATACCGACGAGACCTTCATCGTGCTCGAAGGCGAACTGCGGCTCGACTTCCGCGATGGCGCGGTGCTCGTGCGCGCCGGCGAGATGGCGATCGTGCCGAAAGGCGTCGAGCACAAGCCGTATGCGGCCAGGGAAGTGAAGATGATGCTGATCGAGCCGCGTGGCGTGGTGAATACCGGCGACGTGGGCGGGGAACGCACCGCGCCGAACGACGTGTGGATCTGAACGGGCCCAACTCTGCGAACAGCTGTCAGGCGGCTTCGGCCGCCTACTGCACCGCTTCTTCGAACGACATCCCCGCACCGCGCTGAAACACCACACGCGCGAAGAACTCCGACAGCACCACTTCGGTCTGCGTGGTCGTCACGCTTTGCGGATCGACGGTGTGCAGGAACTGGATGCCTTCGCACAGCCCCATCAAACCCAGCGCGAGCACTTCCGCCGGTAACGGCAGCGGCGTGCCGACTCTCGCCGAAAACTCGCGGATATACGCCGCGAGCTGATCCAGCTTCTCACGGCGAAACGCGTTGAAGCGCGTGCGAAAGCGCGCGTCGCGCGCCGCCAGCAGCTTCGCTTCGATCCATAGCAAAAAGCATTTTTCGTCCTGCGGCAGGCGGCTGTAGTACGCGATCACGCGCGCCTCCATATCCTCGCGCGTGGTGCCGGCCACGAAGATGTCGTCGAGCCCCGCCTGCATCTCCGCGTGATCGCGCCGCAGCAGTTCCAGGAACAGCTCCGTCTTGCTGCCGAAGTTCGAATAGAACGCGCCGCGCGTGTACCCCGCGGCTTCCGCGATGTCTTCGACGCTCGTCGCCGTGAACCCCTTCTTCATGAACAGCGTTTGCGCCGAATCGAGCAGGCGCTGCCGCGTCTGGTCGCGGCTTTGTTCCCGGGTGAGTCGTGTCCGTTTCATGGCGTGAAGTCTAGCATCGAAAAATTTTGATCCATCTTTGCATTCGGATACATGTGTGTATTAGAATCCAGACCAACATCTCAGGCAAGACCTCTTCGCTGTGCACTGGCGCATCCGCAACGCAACACGTGATCGCCCGTCGCGTGTGAATGCTTGCGTCCGCGTTTCGGGCACGCCCGTCCGCTCGCCTTCCCCTGACTGGAGTGACTGTGGATCGTTTCGGTTGTGGCGCATCGTCTTCGGTGCGCAGGCAGTTACGCCGGCATGGCAGCCTCGTACAGGCTCGCCGCGCCGTTTCCATGCTTTCGCTCTGCACCTTCGCGTTGCTCGCGGCCTGCCATCGGCAGGAGCCCGAAGCAGCTGCGCCGCGTCCCGTCGTCGCGGTCGCCGTGCATGGCGATGGCCAACCCGCGGCGATGTTGCTGCCCGGTGACGTCGAGGCACGCTATTCGACGCCGCTGTCGTTCCGCATCGCCGGCAAGATCGTCGAGCGCCGCGTGCGGCTCGGCGACACGGTGAAGCCAGGCGAAGTCGTCGCGCGCCTCGATCCGGCGGACGAGCAGAAGAACGACGCGAGCGCGCAGGCACAGCTCGACGCCGCGCAGCATCGCTACGTGTACGCGAAACAGCAGCTCGATCGCGACCGCGCACAGGCGAAGGAAAACCTGATCGCGCAGGCCCAGCTGGAACAGACCGAAGACGCGTACGCATCGGCGCTCGCGCAGCGCGATCAGGCGGCCCAACAGGCGTCGCTCGCGAAAGACCAGCTCCAGTACACGACGCTTTCAGCCGATCACGCCGGCGTGATCACCGCGGAAAACGCGGATACCGGCCAGAATGTGTCGTCGGGTCAGGCCGTCTACAACCTCGCGTGGTCTGGCGATATCGACGTGGTCTGCGACGTGCCCGAAACCGCGCTCGCTTCGCTCGCGGTCGGTCATCAGGCGAGCGTCACGCTCGCCGCGCTGCCGGGTCGCACGTTCACGGCGCGCGTGCGCGAGCTCTCGCCCGCCGCGGATCCGCAAAGCCGCACGTGGCGCGCGAAACTCACGCTCGAACAGCCGGGCGCCGACGTGCGGCTCGGCATGACCGCGAGCGTTTCATTCGCGCCTGCGAATGCGTCGACAGACGCACACGCGTCGCTCTACACGCTGCCCGCCACCGCGCTCTTTCACGACGGCGATGCGCCCGCGGTGTGGGTCGTCAGCGACGGCGACAACAACGGCAAGGACAAGGACACGCTGTCGCTGCGCCGCGTGCAGATCGCGCGTTATGGCGAGCGTACCGTCGATATCTCGCAGGGACTGAAGGACGGCGAGCGGGTCGTGCTGCAAGGCGTGCACACGGTGAGCGCCGGCGAGAAAGTACGCGCGGTGCCGCCGCTGCATCCGGAGGACTTCGCGTCATGAGTCCCGCGCACGACGAAGGCCATTTCAATCTGTCCGCGTGGGCGTTGCGCCACCAGGCGCTGGTGGTATTCCTGATCACGCTCGCCACCGCGTTCGGCATCCTCGCGTACACCAGGCTCGCGCAAAGCGAAGACCCGCCGTTCACGTTCCGCGTGATGGTGATCCAGACCTTCTGGCCCGGCGCGACCGCGCGTCAGGTGCAGGAACAGGTCACCGACCGCATCGCGCGCAAGCTGCAGGAAACGCCGGACACCGACTTCCTGCGCAGCTATTCGCGGCCCGGCGAATCGCTGATCTTCTACAACATGAAGGATTCGGCGCCGGTGAAGAACGTGCCGGAAACGTGGTACCAGGTGCGCAAGAAAGTCGGCGACATCGCGCAGACGCTGCCGGCGGGCGTGCAAGGACCGTATTTCAACGACGAGTTCGGCGACGTCTACACCAACATCTACACACTCGAAGGCGACGGCTTCTCGCCCGCGCAGCTGCACGACTACGCGGACCAGCTGCGCACGGTGCTGTTGCGCGTGCCGGGCGTCGGCAAGGTCGATTACTTCGGCGACCCGAACCAGCACATCTACGTCGAGATCAGCAACGCGCAGCTCACGCGCCTGAACATCTCGCCGCAGCAGATCGCGCAGGCCGTCAACAGCCAGAACTCGGTGTCGCCGGCGGGCACGCTGACCACCACCGACGACCGCGTGTTCGTGCGTCCGAGCGGACAGTTCAACGACGTGAAGGCGCTTGCCGACACGCTGATCACCGTGAACGGCCGTTCGTTCCGCCTCGGCGACATCGCGACGATCAAGCGCGGCTACGACGATCCGCCCGCCACCCAGCTGCGCTACGGCGGCCATGCGGTGCTTGGCATCGGCGTGACGATGCAGCCCGGCGGCGACGTGATCCGGCTCGGCAAGGCACTCGACGAGAACAACGCCGAGCTGCGCGCGGCATTGCCCGCGGGCCTGAAGCTCGTCGAAGTGTCGAGCATGCCGCACGCGGTCGCGCGTTCGGTCGACGACTTTCTCGAAGCCGTGGCCGAAGCGGTCGCGATCGTGCTGGTCGTGAGTCTTGTGTCGCTGGGCGTTCGCACCGGCATGGTGGTCGTGATCTCGATTCCCGTGGTGCTCGCGGTAACGGCGCTGTGCATGTACCTGTTCGATATCGGTCTGCACAAGGTATCGCTGGGCACGCTGGTGCTTGCGCTCGGTCTGCTCGTCGACGACGCGATCATCGCGGTCGAGATGATGGCGGTGAAGCTCGAACAAGGCTGGAACCGCACGCGCGCCGCGGCATTCGCGTACACCAGCACTGCGTTTCCGATGCTGACGGGCACGCTCGTCACGGTATCCGGCTTCCTGCCGATCGCGCTCGCGAAGTCGAGCACCGGCGAGTACACGCGTTCGATCTTCGAGGTCTCCGCGATCGCGCTGATCGCGTCATGGTTCGCCGCCGTCGTGCTGATTCCGCTGCTGGGCTTTCACCTGCTGCCCGAGCGCAAGCGCGAAGCGCATCATCCCGTGGACGAAAACGGCGAGCACCTCGATCACGACATCTACGACACGCGTTTCTATCAGCGCCTGCGCGGCTGGATCACGTGGTGCATTGAGCGGCGCTTCGTCGTGCTTGCGATTACCGTGGCACTGTTCGTCGCGGCGCTCGGCGGCTTCACCCTCGTGCCGCAGCAGTTCTTCCCGAGCTCGGACCGCCCCGAACTGCTGATCGACGTGCGGCTGCCCGAAGGCGCTTCGTTCGCGGCCACGCTGCGCGAGGCGAAGCGCGTGGAAGCGGCGCTCGTCGGCCGACCCGAGATCGATCACAGCATCGATTTCGTCGGCACCGGCGCGCCGCGCTTCTATCTGCCGCTCGACCAGCAGTTGCAGCAGCCGAACTTCGCGCAGTTCGTCGTCACGGCGAAATCCGTGAAGGACCGCGAGAAGCTTGCAAGCTGGCTGCAGACGAAACTGCGCAACGACTTCCCCGAGATCCGCACACGCCTGTCGCGGCTCGAGAACGGACCGCCCGTCGGCTACCCGGTGCAGTTCCGCGTGAGCGGCGACGACATCGCGACGGTGCGCGGCATCGCGACGAAAGTGGCCGACGTGATGCGCGCCGACCACGGTACCGCGAACGTGCAGTTCGACTGGGACGAACCCGCCGAGCGCTCGGTGCGCTTCGAGGTCGACCAGCAGAAGGCGCGGCAGCTCGGCGTGAGTTCCGAAGACGTGTCGAACTTCCTCGCGATGACGCTATCCGGCTACACGATCACGCAGTACCGCGAGCGCGACAAGCTGATCAGCGTCGACCTGCGCGCGCCAGACAACGAACGCGTCGATCCGTCGAAGCTCTTGACGCTCGCGATGCCGACGCCGAACGGCGCGGTGCCGCTCGGCACGCTCGGCCATCTGCGCAACGACCTCGAATACGGCGTGATCTGGGAACGCGACCGCCAGCCCACCATCACCGTGCAGTCCGACGTCGCGAACGGCGCGCAGGGCATCGACGTCACGAACCGGGTGGATCGCGCGCTCGCTTCCGTGCGCAGCGCGCTGCCGGTCGGTTACCGGATCGCGATCGGCGGCTCGGTCGAGGAAAGCGCGAAAGGCCAGACGTCGATCAACGCGCAGATGCCGGTAATGATCGTCGCAGTGCTGACGCTGCTGATGATCCAGCTGCAGAGCTTCGCGCGCGTGCTGATGGTCGTGCTGACCGCGCCGCTCGGCCTGATCGGCGTGGTCGCGACGCTGCTGCTGTTTCATCAGCCGTTCGGCTTCGTCGCGATGCTCGGCGTGATCGCGATGTTCGGCATCATCATGCGCAACTCGGTGATCCTCGTCGACCAGATCGAGCAGGACATCGCGAGCGGACACAAGCGTTTCGACGCGATCGTCGGCGCGACCGTGCGGCGCTTCCGGCCGATCACGCTGACTGCCGCCGCCGCGGTGCTCGCGCTGATTCCGCTGCTGCGTTCGAACTTCTTCGGGCCGATGGCGACCGCGCTGATGGGCGGCATCACGAGCGCGACCGTGCTGACGCTGTTCTATCTGCCGGCGCTGTATGCGATGTCGTTCCGCGTGCGCAGCAACGAACGCGACGACGCCCCCGCCCCGCATCACGGAGACTGAGCATCATGCAAGAAGCTTTCGCTCGTGTTTCTCGCAGCCGTTTGCGTCTCGAAGCGCGCCGCGATGCACGCAGCACTAAACGGCTGTCCCTTGCGTTCTCGCTGAGCGCGGCCTACGCTGCGCTCACGCTGGCCGGCTGCGCGTTCGGCCCCGACGGCAAAGCGCCCGCGATGCCGCAACCCGCGCACTATGGCGTCGAAGCGCAGCCCACGCAGACGGTCGCCGCGCAAGGTGTCGCGCAGCAGTTCGCCGTCGGTGCGAAGCCGGTGCCCGAGTGGTGGAAGCTGTACCAGTCGGATGCGCTGAACGCGCTCGTCGACGAAGGGCTCTTGAATAGTCCAACGCTCGCCGCCGCGGACAAGAGTCTCGTCGCGGCGCACGAGCAGTTGCGCGCGCAGGTCGGCAGCTCGATGCTGCCGTCGATCGACGCGGGCGGCCAGGTGAGCCGGCAACGTGCTCTGTCGGTGCCCGACTTCGGGCCGCCCACCGCGCTCTACAACGTGTTTGCGGGCCAGTTCCAGGCACACTACACGTTCGACCTGTTCGGCGCGTCGCGGCTCGCCAACGCGGCCACCGCCGCGCGCGTCGACACGCAGCGCTGGCAGTTCGAGGCCGCGCGCCGCGCGCTCGCGGCGAACATCGTCACGGCGGCGATTTCGTCGGCGATGCTGCATGCGCAGATCGATACGACCGAGCGCCTCATCACGCTCGCCAACGAGCAGGCGCACGACACCGAGCGGCGCTATGCGCTCGGCTCCGCATCGCATGCGGATGCGCTCGGCGCCGCGCAGCAGGCGGCATCGCTCGCGGCCAGCCTGCCCGCGCTGCGGCAGCAATGGATCTCGACGCGCCACGCGCTCGCCGTGCTGCTCGGCCGCACGCCCGATGCCGCGCCCGACGATCTCGACCTCGCGTCGCTGCATCTGCCGGAGCAGGTGCCCGTCGTCGTGCCGACCGAGCTGCTGAAATCGCGGCCCGACATCGAAGCGGCGGATGCATCGTTGAAGGCCGCGTCGGCTGCAGTGGGCGCCGCGACTGCGCAGATGTATCCGAGCCTGTCGCTGTCGGCGTCGTTCGGCCAGGGCGGCTTCGACTGGCCGACCGCGCTGTCCGGCGCGGGCGCGCTGTGGAGCATCGGCGCATCGCTGTCGCAGCCGATCTTTCATGGCGGCGCGCTCGCGGCACAGCGGCGCGCGGCGCTCGCTTCGTACGATGCTGCGGTGTCGCAGTACAAGCAGACGGTGCTCGCCGCGTTCCAGAACGTCGCCGACGTGCTCGCGTCGCTCGATCACGACGCGCAGTCGCTCGACGCGTCGAGCACCGCCGCGCAGTACGCGCGCGAGGCGTTCGACGAAACCTCGGGGCGCTATCGGCTCGGTGCGTTGCCGGCGTCGTCGGTGCGCGCGAGCGAGCAGCAGTATCGCAACGCGCAGCTCGACGAGATCCGCTATAGCGCGACGCGGCTCACGGATACGGCGGCGCTGTTCGAGGCGATGGGCGATCCGCCGGTGGAGCCGGTGCGGCAGGCGAGCAATTGATTGGTCGCCTGGGCCACACATCGAATGCGCGCGAAGAAGGTTATCCCCAGATTCTGTTGAGAAACCTGTGGGTATCTGCCGCATGACTGCCGCAAGTCTTTGACGCGATTCGGATTGCGCGGCGTGCATCGTTGCGGCAGCACCTAAGAAAACGGCGCGCCGGGATGGTATCCAGCGGACCGTTCGTTTCGATGCTTCAACAGTTCTCTATTGTTCACTTCCCGTCGTCTCGTGCTGATATGCCCACTCAGGACCAACAATCGAACAGAGGGGTTAGATCGGTATACGTACTCCAGCTTACCTATTCAAAGCATCTCTCTTCGCCTGCCTGTTCTGCGTGTCGATGCGATTCATTCGCACCTGCCCGTTGCCGATGGCCGTCAGTCAGCAACAGCGGTGGTTCGAAATCGCTGCGACATTGGGTGTGACCGACACCGAGGGCTTTTATCTTTTCGCTGTGGCAATGGTGAACCTGATCGCGGCCAGTGCGGAATACCTGCTGTTGATAGCGCTTTGGCGCCGTTACGTTCGCAGTCGCCAGAAACCGTGAAGCCTCGGTTCGCGCAAAACGGCGCGCCGAAACAAAACGCGGCACACCGTTGCCGGAGTGCCGCGTTCAACGCGTCGTAACGATCGGGTCTGCATGAACAGGTCTAACCTGCCAGGCAACCCGAAGTGTCGCTCAACGGGTGTCCATCAAGGCTTGTTCGACTCAAACAGATCCATGATCTGCTGCTTCTCGTTCTGCGTGACGTTCGGCGGCGGCGGTGGCGGCGTCATGCCCGCCGGCCCCGTGCTGCCCGTCGCATCGCTCGCGCCCGCGAGCGGATTCGCGGAATCGAGCCCGATGCTCGCGACGAAGCCGTTGCCCGGCGTCATGTCGGTGTAGTACAGCTCGCCGTTCACCGACGTCACCGTATCCGGCATCGGCGGTTCGGTCTGCGGTACGCCCTTCAATGCCTTGCCCATGTAGTCGACCCAGATCGGCAGCGCAAGCTGCGCGCCGAACTCGCGGCTGCCGAGACTCTTCGGCTGGTCGTAACCCATCCACGCGACCGCGACGAGCGTCTGCTGATAGCCCGCGAACCAGCCGTCCTTCGCGTCGTTGGTGGTACCCGTCTTGCCCTGCAGATCGGTACGGTGCAGCACGTTGGTGCCGGCGCCCGTGCCCGAGGTCGCCACCGAATGCAGCAGGCTGTTCATGATGTACGCGTTGCGCGGGTCGAGCGTGCGCGGCGCGCTTTGCCCCGCGACAAGCGGCTTCGCGACGGACAGCGGCTGGCCGCGCGCGTCCGTCACTTCAGAGATCAGATACGGATTGATCCGGTAGCCACCGTTCGCGAACACGCTATACGCGCCCGCCGACTGCAGTGGCGTGACGAGACCCGCGCCGAGCGCCATCGGCAGATACGGCGGCGTCTTGTCCGCATCGAAGCCGAAGCGCTGCGTGACGAAGTCCTGCGCGTACTTCGTGCCGATGAACGACAGGATGCGGATCGACACGAGGTTCTTCGACTTTTCCAGGCCGACACGCATCGGCATCGGACCGTCCGGCTGGTCGTCGTCCTTCGGCTCCCACGCGTCGCCGCCCGGCGCGCTCGGCGGGAAGTACAGCGGCGCATCGTTGATGATGGTGGCCGGCCCGAGCCCCTTGTCGAGCGACGCCGAATAGATGAACGGCTTGAAGCTCGAGCCTGGCTGCCGCCACGCCTGCGTCACGTGGTTGAACTTGTTCTTGTTGAAATCGAAGCCGCCGATCAGCGCGCGGATCGCGCCGTCCTGCGGCGTCAGCGACACGAGCGCGCCTTCCACCTGCGGCAGCTGCGTGATCGAGTAGTTGCCCTTGTCGTCGGTAATCAGGCGCACGATCGAACCGGGCTTGATGCGCAGCGTCTGCGACGCGCGCGGGCTCAGCGCGGCCGCGACGAAGCGCAGCCCGTCGCCCGCGATCGTGACGACCGTGCCGTCCTGCAATTGTGCCTTGACCTGCTTCGGCCCGGCATCCGTGACGACGGCCGCAACGATCTCGCCGTTGTCCGGGTGATCGGTGAGCGCGTCGTCGATCGCCTCGTCGCGATCGTCGCCGGGCGCGGGCAGCTGCACGAAGCCTTCCGGCCCGCGATAGCCGTGACGGCGCTCGTAGTCCATCACGCCCTTGCGCACCGCGCGGTACGCGGCGTCCTGGTCGGCGGAGTCGATAGTGGTGATCACGTTCAGGCCGCGCGTGTAGGTCTCGTCCTTGTACTGCGCGTACATCATCTGCCGCACCATTTCCGCGACGTATTCCGCGTGCACGCTGTACTCGGTGCCCGACACCTTCGCGTGGATCGGCTCCTTCACCGCCTGATCGTACTGGTCCTGCGTGATGTACTTCAGTTCGAGCATCCGCTTCAGGATGTACTCCTGGCGGATCTTCGCGCGCTTCGGATTGACGACCGGGTTATACGCGGACGGCGCCTTCGGCAGCCCCGCGAGCATCGCGGCCTGCGCGAGCGAAATGTCCTTCAGGTCGATGCCGAAGTACACGCGCGCCGCCGCGGCGAAACCGTATGCGCGCTCGCCCAGATAGATCTGGTTCATGTACAGCTCGAGAATCTGGTCTTTCGTGAGCGCGCTCTCGATCTTGTACGCGAGCATCATTTCGTAGATCTTGCGCGTGTACGTCTTCTCGCTCGACAGGAAGAAGTTGCGCGCGACCTGCATCGTGATCGTGCTCGCGCCCTGCGACGCGCCGCCATGCGCGAGATCGGCGAAACCCGCGCGCAGGATGCCGATGAAGTCGACGCCGCCGTGCTCGTAGAAGCGGTAGTCCTCGATCGCGAGCACCGCCTTCTTCTGGATGTCCGGGATGTCCTGGAAGCGCACCAGGCTGCGGCGTTCTTCGCCGAATTCGCCGATCAGCACGTGGTCGGCCGTGTAGACGCGCAGCGGCACCTTCGGCCGGTAGTCGGTGAGCGCATCGAGCGACGGCAGCTGCGGCGCCATCACGACGAGCGCGTAGCCGACGATCAGCGCGCCGACCACGCCGAGCGTGGCGATGAAGCCGGCGAACCAGAGGCCGATCGTCGCGATCAGCGGACGCCGGCGGGGCGTGCCCGACGATGGCTCGCGGCCGTTGCTGCGCCCTGGGTTGCGGTGGTTGGAGTACCGGTCGTCATCGGCCGGCGAATTAGGTGAAGGCGGTCGTTTGATAATAGGCATGACTGATTGGGTGGACGCGCTCTGCGCGCCGTCTGCACCTGCTGCTCGTGTGCATGTCGATCATGGGCCGCGGCGCACGGCGCGGTGCGGCGCGACGACTGCGGGTTGCTCGCTGGTTCGCTGGTGGTTCACTGATGCTACGCGGGTGATTCGTAATCGCGGTGTAAGCATGATGCGAACGCCGACCGCATTTTCGCATGACGCGACCGCTACACCCGTTTTCGCCACGAACCCCGCGTGGCGCGATAACCGGAGCGACGCAAAACAACAGCGCATTTTAAAGAATTCGTCCGAGGTACCGCCTGTTTTTTTGTAAGTATTTCCACGCGATTGAACCCTATCCGTACTTTTGCACCCAATTCTTTCCTCGACACAGGCGATTGGTCATGCAAAGCGGGTTGCGCAACACCTGTGCCCCGACGTTGCGCGCGGGGCCGCACCGTTCGCGCACGGTTGTTCACAGAAAATGCGGGTAAGCCTGTGGACAATTGCCCTGGAAAGTCTGCAAGCTGTTGAGGCGACGGCATTTTTGCGCGGCGCTCACGCGGTGGCCAGGCCGTGGTCAACCCGGCGGCGAGCGGCGTGCCACGGTTTCGCAATTGCGGAAGTCGCCTTATGATGAACCGTCGCACCGGCACATGAACAGGGGCATCGTCATTGCCCCCGGCACCCATACGCAGGCAAGCAGGCAGGCAAGCAGATCATGAACAAGCCCAGCGAACGCATTGTCGTTTTCGTGACGCCCGCGCAGAAACTCGCGATCGCTTCCACCGCCGAACGTCTCGGCATCAGCGTCAGCGAGCTCATGCGGCGCGCCGTGCTCAACTTCGGCGCGACCAGCGAACAGGTGAAGGCCGCGAGCATCGTCGACCGGCTCAACGCGCCGCGCGAACCCGATGCGCTGAACGCGGCGCTGCAACGGGTGGCAGCGGCGCAAAAACGGACGAACGCGCGCGGTAATCCAGCCGCTGCAACCGCTCCGAACGCGCTCGCGAACGCGAAGCGACCTGCCGCCACGCCAACCGAAACCGGTCACGCTCCTGCCAGCGCACACGTCGATACGGATGCTGACACTCACCAGCCTGTCGATACGGACGCAGCCGCGCGCGCACACGCCGACGATGCCGACGACACACAGGCGTCGTCGCTTGCGGATACGCTCGCTATCGCGCATCGCGCCGAGGGCGAAGACACCGACGAAGATGCCGTCGCGCGTGTCACCGCCGCATGGCGCGCGCATGGCGAGCGCGACCGCAACGACGCCGCGCCATCCGGCAAGCAGCCGCCCTCGCCCGCTTCCACCCAGAATGCGCGACGCGCGAAACCGCAAGCTGCGCGCGACGAAAGCGAAGACGATTCCAGCCCGGATCCGACGGCCGAAGGCGGACGTTTCGCATAGCGGCGTCCACATCCGTTTGCGCATCTGCTCATCGTATCTGCACGCGTCAGCGTAGCGTATTGAATTGGCCTTAATGAGCGGCCTTAAAGAGCGGCTTCAATATCCGTGTTTAAGACTCGTTTAAGCGCATGCATGGTGTAATATCCGCGTGCAGAAAAACGGTGTCATACCGCGCTCTGCGGTGTTGCGCGGATCTTTACATGCGAGCTGCAAGCGGCGCGAGTGCGTCTGTCAGGTGCTGTGGCGCCACCACGCCAACGCGGTATCGAACAGTTGCAATTGCCGCTATTGCATTTCACCCGCGCGCCCCGATTTTCACGTCGGCCGCATGCGCCACGTAGCGCGAGGCGGCGTAAGCTTGCAGATGGATCCGCCGCTTGCGCCGTCATGCGCACCGTCCGTGCGGCCTCGAGGCACTACGCCGCAACGGGGCAGCTCGACACGCAGGGTTCAACGGACGCGACGCCATGCAAGGCGCCGGGTCCACACTACGGAGGTATTCCATGTCGCTTTTCGACAGCATTTCGCGCACGGTGAAGGGTCTTCTGAACGACGCCGCCGATTCGGTGCAGGACCCGTCGCGCGACGCACGGCAGATCGTGCGTGAACTCGACGAAAGCATCGGCAAAGCGGAAAACTCGTTGATCGAGATCCAGGCGCAGGTCGCGACGCAGCAGAGCAAACGCGATGTCGCCGCCGACAAGGCGAAGAAATACGAAGACGGCGCGAAACGCGCGCTGCAAGGCGGCGACGAAGCGCTCGCCCGCGAAGCGCTCGCCGCGCAGGCGAACGCCGAGCAGGAGCGCGACGCGCTGAGCGCCGAACTGTCCACGCTCGAACCGTCGGTCGATCACCTGAAGCAGCAGATCGACGAGATGCGTCAGCGCCGCAACGACCTGAATTCGCGCTCGAACGTGCTGCAGGCGAAGCAGCAGATCGCGGAGGCGAAAGACGTCGCCGCGACGGCGCTGGGCGGCATCGGCGGGCGCAACCTGTCGGAAGACTTCCAGAAGATGGAAGACAAGGTGAACCTGTCCAACGCACGCGCGGACGCTCGCCTCAACTCGGCGGACACGAAGAGCGGCAAGGCGCTCGACGACAAGCTCGCGGCGCTGAACCGCGGTCCGTCGGTGGACGACCGCCTCGAAGCGCTGAAGAAGCAGATGAACCCGCCGGCGCAGTAAAGACCGGCACGCGTTGCGGTTCGCTGCTGCTGCCCGAACACCGGCCGAGGCACGCGAACTGCGACGCATGCAGCATCACGCTGCAACACCGACGTACATGCATGGAGACGGGCGCGAAAGCGCCCGGCCGCCTATGAAAAAGTTTCTCGCAGCCGCTTTCGCATCGTTGATGCTCGTGTCCGTTGCCGCATTCGCGGTGCCGAGCGCGACCCAGATCGAGTCGTCGATGCGGCAAGGCAACTGGCCTCAGGCCGATGCCCAGCTCACCGAAGTCCTGCAGGCGCATCCGGACAGCGCCCGCGCGCACTATCTGTACGGTCAGGTGCTCGACCGCGAAGGCCGCTATGCGGACGCGCTGTCGCAGATCGAACAGGCGAAGACGCTCGACCCGCAAACGAAGTTCACCGACGCGTCGCGTTTCGCGCAGGTCGAATCGAAGGTCCGCCACGATGCGCAACGCGCGGGCGCCGCGGCCACCAACGTGCCGAGCCCGCAAACGCCGCAGGCGAACACGATGATGTCGTCGCGCGCCAATAACCCGCTCGAACAGCAGTCCGCGCCCGCACCGGTGAAGCATGGTCCGTCGATGGGCCTGTGGATCGGCATCGTCGTGCTGTTCGCCGCGATCGCGCTGATTCTGCGCTGGACGTTGAAGCGCGCACGCACGACGGGCGACTCGCGCGCCGACGAAGACCGCCGCGCGCAGTTGCGACGCGCGACGGATCTGCTCAACGCCGTGCGCTCGCTGAAACTCGACGTGAAGCTGTCCACGCAACCTGGACATGAAGCGCTGGAACGCGAAGTGGAAGGCACCGAAGGGCAGTTGCGAGGCCTCGTGGAAACGCTGTCGAACAGCAGCAATCCGGTGCCGCCGTATCAGCTCGACGAGCTGGACCGCCAGGTCGCGAGCCTGCGGGCACGTGCCGAGGGTCGTCCCGATCCGAACGCGGCGCCGCAGCCCGGCATGGGTGGCGATTCCGCGTACGCGCGCGAAGCCGAACGCTTTGGCCAGCAGCAACCGCCCTACCCGTATCCGCCGCAGCAACAGCCGCCGGTCGTCGTGCAACAGGGCGGCGGCTTCGGTAGCGGCGTCGGTGGTCTGCTGACGGGCGTGCTGCTCGGCGAGGCGCTGTCGGGCAACCGCGACCGCGTGATCGAACGCGACGTGATCGTCGACCCGGAAGAAGAAGCGCGCCGCCGCGGCGGAGGCGACCCGAGCCAGGGCGTCGACTTCGGCCAGGGTTCGAACGACTGGAGCGATGGCGGTGGTGGTGGCGGCGTCGACTACGGCAGCAACGACGACTCCAGCGACTGGAACACCTAAGCGCTGCGTCGGTTTGCGATAACCGACCGATCGAGGCAGCAAAACGAAAATCGGCGTGCGAGCTAATCGCACGCCGGTTTTTTTCATGCACGCGTCACAGACAACTGCGATCGCTCAGGATCACTCAGCATCGACCAGCGTTCGCCTCATATAACGCGCGAACCGGCCTGCTCCAGCATCGACGCCCCCGCGAACAGCCGCACGATGAAGCGCTCCGCGTAGCCGACGAGCGCATCGCGCCGCGCCGCGTCCTCGATGTACTCGTGCGACAGATGGAACAGCTGCAGCACGATCTGCGTGCACACTTCGTCGATCACCTCACGCGCGAGGCCCGGCACGAGTTCCAGCTTGACCACATCGTCGGCCATTTCCGACGCGACTTCGCTCAGATTCAGCCGCACCGCGTCGCGCAACGCCGGCGACGTGCCGTGATATTCGGCGAGCGCGCAGCGAAACGCGTCGCGGTTGTCGAGCGCGAACGCGAAGAACGCGGCGCACGCACGGCGCGGCACGCTCTGCGGCTTGTCATGCGCGGCCAGCCAGCGTTCGCGCCGAAGCATCGGGCGCAGACGGCGACTGATCCATTCCACGGCTTCGCGCGCGAGATCGTCGAGCGTATCGAAGTGCCGGTAAAACGTGTTCGGATTGAGCCCGGCTTCGCGCGCCAGCTCGCGCAACCCGAGCGTGCCGAAGCTGCGGCCGCCGGCCGTGAGCCGCAGCGCCGCCTCGATCAGACGCCGCTTCCCGGGCGCGAGATCCGCTTCGAATTCGTCCATCATGGTTCGTCTATTCTGCAGAGTGGCCAGCATGACGCGCGTCACCCGATGCGCGCCGCAGGCTGTCACTGTAGCCGATCTTGACGGGATGTGTACAGTTGTCTACCCTCTCCCTGTACGCTGTAGACAACTGTAGACGCCCGCTTGATATCCGCTTGTCTGTCCCCGCCCGCGCGGCCTGTGTCGGGTGCTCTGAAGGAGATCCGTTTCATGCCGTTCGCGTCCCCGAATTCAACGTCCGGCGCGGCACATGCCAAGGCGCCGCGCATCGCGATCGTCGGCAGCGGCTTCGCGGGCATCGGGATGGCGATCCGTCTGCAGAAAATGGGCATCACATCGTTCATCGTGTACGAAGCGGCGAGCGGCGTCGGCGGCACGTGGCGCGAGAACACCTATCCGGGCGCCGCCTGCGACGTCCCATCGCATCTCTACTCGTTCTCGTTCGAACCGAATCCCGACTGGTCGCGCATCTTCAGCCCGCAGCAGGAGATTCTCGAGTACCTGAAACGCTGCGCTCGCAAGTACGACGTCGAGCGCTACATCCGCTTCGACACCGCCGTGCGCGCGGCCCGCTTCGACGACGCTCGTCAGGTGTGGCATCTCACGCTGGCGCGGCGCAGTGAACCGGCCGGCACAACGGAAACCGTCGAAGCCGACATCGTGATCGCCGCGACCGGCCCATTGTCGCGGCCGGAGTTTCCCGACATCGAAGGCCTCGACCGTTTCGGCAAGTTTTTTCACTCGGCCTGCTGGGATCACGACTATCCGCTCGCCGGCAAACGCGTCGCGGTGATCGGCACCGGCGCGAGCGCGATCCAGTTCGTACCGCAGATCCAGCCGCAGGTCGCGCAGCTCGCGCTGTTCCAGCGCACGGCGCCGTGGGTGATGCCGCGCGGCGATCATGCGGTCGGCGAGCACGCGCGCTGGCTGTACCGCACGCTGCCGTTCACGCAGCGCGTGGTGCGGCAGGCCATTTACTGGCAGCTCGAAAGCCGCGCGATCGCCTTCGTACTGCAGCCGAAGCTGCTCGCGATCCCGATGGGGTTCGCTCGCAGCTACCTGGAACGGCGCGTGACGGACCCGGCGCTGCGCGAGAAGCTCACGCCCAACCACACGCTCGGCTGCAAGCGCGTGCTGCTGTCGAGCGACTACTACCGCGCGGTGACGAAGCCGAATGTCGAAGTCGTGACCGCGCCGATCCGCGAGATCGTTGCGGACGGCATCGTCACCGCGGACGGCACGCATCATCCTGCCGACGCGATCATCTGCGGCACCGGCTTCCTCGTAAACGACGTGCCCACGCCGTTCGCCGTGACGGGCGCGAATGGCGCGGACTTGAGCGAGCGCTGGCTACGCGACGGACCCGAAGCGTATCTCGGCGTCAGCATCGCGGACTTCCCGAACTTCTTCATGATCGTCGGCCCGAATACCGGGCTCGGGCACAACTCGATGATCTACATGATCGAGTCGCAGATCCAGTACATCGCCGACTGCCTGCGCACGCTCCAGCACCGCGGCGCACGCACGATGGAACTGCGCGCCGACGTGCAGCGCGCATACAACGCACAGCTGCAGGCGCGGCTCGCGCGCTCGGTCTGGGCGAGCGGCTGCCGCAGCTACTACCAGACGAAGAGCGGCAAAAACACCGCGATCTGGCCGGGCTTTTCGTTCGGCTTTCGCCGCCGCACGCGCAGGATGCGCCCCGACGATTACCGCTTCGCGATCTGAGCGCGCCGATACCGACAACAGGCGCGCCGCATCGAGGCATGTTCGACCCACCATCACTCAGGGAGAGAGAGAGATGACACGAGCCGGATCCGCTTCGCCATCGCTTCGAACCACGCATGATGCCGCGCCTCGCGGTGCGCCGCCGCGCAGGTCGCTGGCCGCGCGCTTCGGCTTCACGAGCGTGCCGCGACTCGAACTGGTGCGCCGCTATACGCGCCACGATGCGCGCTTCGTCGAGATCATGGGCACCGACGTGCACTATCTCGACGAAGGCCGCGCAACCGATCCCGACGCGCCCGTGCTCGTGTTGATTCACGGCTTCGCGTCGTCGCTGCATACGTGGGATGCGGTTGCCGCCGACCTTGCGCGCGAGCATCGCGTGATCCGCTTCGATCTGCCGCCGTTCGGCGTGACGGGTCCGCTGCGGTCGTCGTCAGGGGCGATCGAAACGATCGACATCCACGTGTTGCGACGCTTCTTCGATACCCTGATGCAGGCGCTCGGCATCGAGCGCGCGACGCTGATCGGCAACTCGCTCGGCGGGCTCTTGTCGTGGGACTACGCGGTCCGCCATCCAGGTGCAGTGGACAAGCTCGTGCTGATCGATGCCGCCGGCTTCCCGATGAAGCTGCCCGTCTACATCGATCTCTTCAACCGGCGCCTCGTGCAGTGGAGCGCGCCGTGGCTGTTGCCCGAGTCGATCGTGAAAAGCGCGGTGCGCAACGTGTATGGCGACGCACGCAGGCTCGATCCGCTGACGCTGCGCCGTTACGTCGATTTCTTTCACGGCGAGCACACGCGCGAGGCGATCGCGAAGATGGTGCCGAAGCTCGTGTTCGACGACCTCGACACCGACGTGCTCGCGACGCTCGATGTGCCCACACTCGTGCTATGGGGTGCGAAAGACCGCTGGATTCCACCGGCGCACGCGGCCGAGTTCGCGAAGCGCATCAAGGGCGCGAAGTCGGTGATGTACCCGGGTCTCGGGCACATCCCGATGGAGGAAGATCCGGAGCGGGTGCTGACGGATCTGCACGCGTTCTGCGCGTTTCCGAGTAGCTAGCGCGCGAGAGCCGCCTGGCACGCGTCAAACGTTGACCGGAAACGGATTGCGCTCGTCGAAGCCCTGTTGATGCCAGTACGGATACGCCGGGCGCAGCCGGCTCGCTTCGTCGAGCTTCGCGACCTGCTCCGGCGTCAGGTTCCAGCCCACCGAACCCAGGTTCTGTCGCAACTGCTCCTCGTTGCGCGCGCCGATCAGCACGGTGGCCACTGTCGGCCGCTGCAGCAGCCAGTTCAGTGCGATCTGCGGGATGGTCTTGCCGGTTTCCTCGGCGATCGCGTCGAGCGCATCGACGACGCGAAACAGGTACTCGTCCGGCACCGGCGGCCCCATATCGGCCGTCTTGTGCAGGCGGCTTGCCGCCGGCAGCGGCTGGCCGCGACGGATCTTGCCGGTCAGACGCCCCCAGCCAAGCGGACTCCACACCACCGCGCCGACGCCCTGATCGAGGCCGAGCGGCATCAGCTCCCATTCGTAGTCACGGCCGATCAGCGAGTAGTACGTCTGGTTCGCGACATAGCGCGGATAACCGTAGCGGTCCGCGACGTCGAGCGACTTCATCAGATGCCAGCCCGAGAAATTCGACACGCCCGTGTAGCGGATCTTGCCGGCGCGCACGAGGTCGTCGAGCGTGGACAGCACTTCCTGCACCGGCGTTTTCGCGTCGAAGCCGTGCAACTGGAACAGGTCGATGTAGTCGGTCTGCAGGCGTTTCAGCGCGGCGTCGACCGCGTTGATCAGGTGAAAGCGCGACGAGCCGACGTTGTTCGGCTCGTCGTCGAAACGGAAGGTCGCCTTGGTGGAAATCAGCACCTTGTCGCGGCGCCCTTTCACCGCTTCGCCAAGCACCGACTCCGACGCGCCGCTCGAATAGATGTCCGCGCTGTCGAACATCGTCACGCCCGCGTCGAGACAGATGTCGACCAGCTTGCGCGCCTCGGCGACATCGGTCTCGCCCCACGCCTGGAAGAATTCGCCCTTGCCGCCGAACGTGCCGGTACCGAAGCTGAGCACCGGAACCTTGAAGCCCGATGCGCCGAGATGTCGATATTCCATGCTGATCCTCGTAAAGGTGGCGAAAGAAATATCAGGGTACTGCAACGTCCACGCGCATGCAGTCAGGCGGGCACGCGCTCGCCGGCACTTGCGTCACATGTTCGTGTACGCGCTGCACCAGCCGTGCTGCGCGACGAGCTTGTCGCCGAACGGCATGCATTTCGACCACGCGTCTTTCGGGCTGCCCTGGTACAGCGAGCAGTTCGCGCACGTCTGACCCGCGACGTAGTTCGGAAAGCGCGTCTTGTCGACCCGCGACGCATCGCGGACATAGCCGAGCGACTGGGCCTTCGGGTCGCTTTCGGCGAGCTTCTGCGCGTCCTCGCCGAACGCGGCGCGCGACAGCGCGACGGATGCGCCGGCGCTCAGGCTGGCGAGAATGAAGGTGCGGCGGGAGGCGGTCATGGGCGGGCTCGTCGATCTGCGGGCGGTTGAGCACTTCACGTTACCCGAGTTCGTCCGCGCATGCATGACGGCGGCCTTTCAGCTTTCGCGCCCATTTGCGGATCAGACCGCAGCGCATGCAGAAGGCAGGGTCGATACCGATAAGGCGCGGCGCCACCGCGGTCGATAGCGCATGGAGAATCGACGAACAGAACCAGCAGGCACATCAGGGAGGCACGCCATCATGCGTTTCGGGTTCCCGCGGTTCCGCCGCGCGCCGGGCATCGTCGGCGATATCGCCGCGCAGGCCGGCAAGCTCGGCATCGAGATCTGCGACGTGTCGGGCCACGTGGACGAAGTCGCGACGCGCGTCGAGCGCCAGGCGCAGGTCTGCCGCGCACTGCGCGAATCGGCGGCACGGACGATGGAAGGCAACCGTCGCATCGCGAGCGCCGCGCGCGGGATGCGCGACGTGACCGCGCATGCGGCGACCGGCGTGCAGGAATCGCAGCGCACGCTGGAGGCATCGCTTGCGGATATCCACGGCCTCGTCGAAGGCGTGACCGTGATCGAAAGCCAGATCGACGCGCTGCGCTCGGCGCTCGCGCATGTCAGCAACGTGTCCGAGGAAATCTCGACGATCGCGCGACAAACCCACCTGCTCGCGATCAACGCGGCGATCGAGGCCGCGCGTGCCGGCGAATCCGGCAAGAGCTTCGCGGTGGTCGCGGCGGAAGTGAAGAACCTGTCGTCGAAGACCGCGCAGGCGACGAGCCAGATCGAAAGCACGCTCGCGCAGTTGCGGCAGCAGACCGAGCAGCTTATCAGCGAAGGCTCGGTGAACACCGAGCGCGCGCACCGGGTTCGCGAAGGCACGCGGACGATCGGCGACATCGTGCATTCGACGGGCCACGCGATCACCCAGCTGAACGGCGAGGCGGACCAGATCGCCAACCTGACCGGCGACATCGAAACGCGCTGCACGGGGCTCGAGGCGCAGGTGCTGGAAATGGCCGGCGAGGTCGAGGAATCGAGCGAAAACTTCGTGCAGGCGAAGACGCGGCTCGGCAGGCTGCTCGGTGTGTCGGAAACGTTGATCGAGCTGACGGCCGCGACCGGCATCGAAACTGACGATACGCGCTTCATCGCGGCCGTCGAGGAAGCCGCCGCGAAGATTGGCAAGCTGTTCGAAGCGGCAGTGGAGCGCGGCGAGATCACGCTCGCCGACCTGTTCGACGAACGCTACGAGCCGATTCGCGGCACCGATCCGCCGCAGTACATGACACGCTTCACCGCGTTCACCGATCGCGTGCTGCCGCCCATCCAGGAGCCGCTTTCCGGCTTCGACCCACGTGTCGCGTTCTGCGCGGCGATCGACCGGCGCGGCTATCTGCCGACCCACAACCTGAAGTTTTCACAGCCGCAACGCGACGATCCGGTCTGGAACGCCGCGAACTGCCGCAACCGGCGCATCTTCAACGACCGCACCGGCGCCGCGGCCGGCGCGAACACCAAACGCTTCCTGCTGCAGACTTATCGCCGTGACATGGGCGGCGGCGAGTTCGTGCTGATGAAGGATGCCTCCGCGCCCGTGACGGTCGCGGGGCGTCACTGGGGCGGGTTGCGGATGGGTTACAGGGTATAAGCGCGGCTGCGAACGCGGAATTGAGCGCAGGTACGAGCGCTTATTTCACGCTGCCGATTTCCGGTTGCTGGTCGAGGCCATCCAGCGCCCGGCCGATGTCGGCACGCAGATCCGCCTCGTCTTCGAGACCGACGTAGAAGCGCACCAGCGTACCCGCGTGCGGCCATTGCGCCGCGCTGCGCATGCTGCCGATGTTGTACGGCATCACGAGACTGTGCGCGCCGCCCCAGCTCCAGCCGAGCGCGAACAGCTCCAGCGCTTCGCAGAACGCGTCGACCTGCGCGGGCGTGTAGCGGCCATCGAACACGACGGAAAACAGCCCGCCGGCGCCGCCGCTGAAATCGCGCGCGAAGAACTCGTGGCCCGGGCAGTCCGGCAGCGCCGGATGCAGCACAGCGGCAATCTCCGGACGCGTCTTGAGCCAGCGTGCGAGCGCGAGCGCGCTGCGATCGTGCTGCTCGAAGCGCACTTTCATGCTCGGCAGGCTGCGCAGCACGAGCGAGCAGTCGTCGGCGGAGACGCCGATGCCGACGCGCATCCGCGCCGCCTTCAGCTTCAGGTGCAGGTCGTGGTTCGCGGTGATCGCCGCGCCCATCAGCAGGTCGCTGCCGCCGGACTGGTACTTGGTCAGCGCCTGCACCGAGATGTCGATGCCGAGTTCGAACGGCTTGAACGCGAGGCCAGCGGAATAGGTGTTGTCGGTGGCCGTCAGCACGCCGCGAGCCTTCGCGACCGCGGTGATCGCGCGCGTGTCGGGCACTTCCATCGTCACCGAACCGGGCGCTTCCAGCCAGATCAGCTTCGTCTCCGGCCGGATCAGGTCGGCGATGCCCGCACCGATCATCGGGTCGTAGTAGCGCACCGACAGCCCGAAGTCGCGCGCGAGCCAGTCGCCGTGATCGCGGTTCGGCGAATAGACGTTGTCCGGAATCAGCACGTCGTCGCCGGATTTGACGAACGCGAAGTACACGCCCGAGATCGCGGACAGCCCCGACGGATACAGCAGCGCGTGCTCGCCGCCTTCGATCGCGGCGAGCCGCTGCGTCAGCGCGGCCGAGGTCGGCGTCGCGTGCAGGCCGTAGCGCCACTGCGTGTCATCTCGCCAGTCGAGCGCGCGCAAGGTCGCGAGATCGGGGAACACGACGGTCGATGCACGCGCAACCGGCACCGAAAACGAATCGAAGCCCGGCGTGATCTTGTCTTCGGCGTGCACGATGCGGGTCTGCTGCGACCGGCTGGAACGGGATTGGCTCATGATGGACGGGAGAAGGTCACGGTTCTGGTTAGGACGGATGCGCGGCGGCCGACGTAGGGTTCAGGCGGCGTTGGGGCGAGCGCCGTGGGTTCGTACGCAGTGATGGGCTGCCGCAGTGCAGGCGTCGTTTGAAAGTGTCAGTCGCCGGTCGTCAGGTTGCTGACGCCGTTGACCTGATGGCCGGGTTGGGGTTTCGCTGGCGCGGCCGTGGTGGGTGCCTGCGCCGCTGCGGCTGGCGCGCTTTGCTGCGACGGTGCGGATTGCTGCGCGCCGGCGTTGTCCTGCGCGTTGCCCGCGTTGCCCGCATCGCCCGCGCCCGATGCAGCGTCAGGTGGCATGGCCTTGAGCGCCGCCGCGGCCTCGCGCTGGCTTTCGTCCTTCGACGGCAGCGGCTGCCCGGCCGCGAGCGGATGCAGGTCGAACGGCAGCGGGTTCGAATCGTCGACGTCCATCCGGTCGCCGTCCAGCACGCCGTTCGCTGCGAACTTGCCGACCCAGTTGCCGGTGATATGCGTGCCGTCGTTCGATTCCTCGACTTCGAGCGTCGTGTCCTCGCGGTCGCCCGCGATCAGGATCACCTCGCCGTTATCGGCGTACTGATATTCGCCGTGCACGCCCGACGGATCGTCGGTTTTCGGGCCGAGCCGCAGCACGATCTGGCGGTTGCCGAGCATCCCGACGTAGCGCGGAAACTTCGCGAATTCGGGATTGGGTTTCAGCGGCAACTGGATCGGCGGCGGCGCGGCCAGTTCCTTCACCGCGTCGCTCTGGGCGTGTGCCGTGACCGGCAGCGCGACCAGCGCGCCGGCACCGGCCAGCCACGCCAGCGAGCAGACTAGCGCCGGCCATGCACGATGGCGACGCGGGCGTTGGAGCAGTGAGTCGATCGAATGCGGTTGCTGCATCGTATTGCTTCCTTCGTAGTGCTGGAGTGCTGTGGTACTGGCGATGGCGCGGATGGCGGTGTGATCTGCGGCGTCGCGCAGCGCCGCGCCACGCCACGCGCTCGTGTCAGATGCGCTCGAAAATCGCCGCGATGCCCTGCCCGCCGCCGATGCACATCGTCACGAGCGCATAGCGCCCGCCGATGCGTTGCAGTTCGTAGAGCGCCTTCACGGTGATCAGCGCGCCCGTCGCGCCGATCGGATGGCCGAGCGAAATGCCCGAGCCGTTCGGGTTGACCTTCGCCGGATCGAGGCCGAGCTGCTGGCTCACCGCGCACGCCTGCGCCGCGAAGGCCTCGTTCGCCTCGATCACATCGAGATCGTTCACCGTGAGGCCCGCGCGCTGCAGCACCTTCTGCGTGGCCGGTACCGGGCCGATGCCCATGTACGCCGGATCGACGCCTGCATGCGCGTAAGCGACGAGCCGGCCGAGCGGCTTCGCGCCACGTGCTTCGGCCACCTTGCGCTCCATCAGCACGACGGCCGCGGCCGCGTCGTTGATGCCTGACGCGTTGCCCGCCGTCACCGTGCCGTTCTCTTTCGCAAACACAGGCTTGAGCTTCGAGAAGTCTTCGGCGGTGGCGTCGTGACGAACGTGCTCGTCGGCGTCGAACATGCTGTCGCCTTTCTTCGACGCGAGCGTGATGGGCAGGATCTGATCCTTGAAGTAGCCGCTTTCGATCGCTTTCGCCGCGCGGCGATGCGATTCGAGCGCGAGCGCGTCCTGTGCGTCGCGCGAGATGCCGTACTGCTTCGCGACGTTTTCGGCGGTGACGCCCATGTGGATGGTCTGGAACGGGTCGTGCAGCGCGCCCAGCATCATGTCGACGAGCTTTGCGTCGCCCATGCGCTGACCGAAGCGCGCGGCAGGCGCCAGATACGGCGCGCGGCTCATGCTTTCAGCGCCGCCGCCGATCGCGATGTCCGCATCGCCGAGCAGCACGCTTTGCGCGGCCGAGACGATTGCCTGCAGGCCCGAGCCGCACAGCCGGTTCACCGTCAGCGCCGGCGCGTCTTTCGATACGCCGCCGTTCATCGCGGCGACGCGCGCGAGGTACATGTCCTTCGGCTCGGTGTGGATCACGCTGCCGAACACCACGTGCCCGACCTCGTCGCCGCCGACGCCCGCGCGCGACAGCACCTCGCGCACGACCTTCGCGCCCAGTTCCGTCGGCGCGAAATCTTTCAGGCTGCCGCCGAAATCGCCGATTGCCGTCCGTACACCGCTCACCACCACGACTTCACGTTGCATCGCTCGCTCCCAGATGAGGTTGAACCGGATCTGCTGCCGCGCCCGTTCGAGGTTCGACGGGCGTCGTTATGCATGGCGGCCGCGCGCGGCGGCGTGTCAGCCTGCCAGCACGCGCTCGACCAGCGCGCGGTCGGGGATCGGCGCGACCGCGCCGAAGCCCTGCGTGGACAGCGCGGCGGCCACGTTCGCGTAGCGCGCCGCCGTGAACGGATCGTCGCCTTCGATCAGCCGCGCAATGAACGCACCGCCGAAGCAGTCGCCCGCGCCGGTCGCATCGACCGCTTCGACGATGTGGCCCGGCACCATGCGCCGCTCGGTCGGCGTCGCGACGTAGGCGCCCTCCTTGCCGAGCTTCAGCGCGACCACCGTGGGCCCGAGCGCGAGCAGATGATCGACGATGTCGTCGCGCATCGTGAGGCCCGTCAACGCGGTCACGTCGTCCCAGCTCGGCAGGCAGATGTCGGTCTGGCGCAGCGCTTCGCGCATCACCGCGCGCGCCCGCGCGAGCGGCCACAGCTTCAGCCGCAGGTTCGTATCGAAGCTCACGCGTGCGCCGTTGTCCCGCGCATGCGCGATCGCGGCGAACGCCGCATCGCACGGCTGCGTGCCGATCGCGAGACTGATGCCGGACAGATGCACGACCTTCGCGGCGGCGAGCGCATCGAGCGGCAAATCCTGTGGCGCGTAGCGGCTTGCGGCCGAGCCGGCGCGCAGATAGTCGAACTGGTGGCCGGCGGGCCCGTGCGACACGAAATAGACGCCCGTGGGCGCGGCGGGATCGACGCGCACCGTCGACGTATCGACCGCTTCGCGCTGCCACAGTTCGATCAACAGACGCCCGAACTGGTCGTTGCCGACGGCGGACACGAAACCCGTGTGCGCGCCCTGACGCGACGCCGCGATACAGAAGTTCGACGTGTCGCCGCCGAAGCCCTGCAGGTAGGACGGATTGCCGGCCGACGCCTGATTGAATTCGATCATCGCCTCGCCGAGCGCGAGGATCTGCGGATGGCCAGCCGGGGCGGTCGCCATGCGCTTAGACCTCGCCCCACAGATCGTGACCGTCGGCGCCGGTGATCTTCACCGACACGAAGTCGCCAACCTTGTAGCGCTTCGACGCCTTGGTAGCCGGCGCGACGTACACGACGCCGTCGATTTCCGGCGCATCCGCCGCCGTGCGGCCGATGCCGCCATCCGCGTTCACTTCGTCGACGAGCACCTTCAGCGTCTTGCCGACCTTCTTCGCGATGCGCTTCGCCGACACCTGCTCGGCGACTTCCATGAAGCGCGCGCGGCGCGCTTCGCGCACTTCGTCGGGCAGCGCGCCGTCGAGTTCGTTCGCGCTGGCGCCTTCGACCGGCGAATAGGCAAAGCAGCCGACGCGATCGAGTTCCGCTTCACGGATGAAGTCGAGGAGCGTTTCGAACTGCTCCTCCGTTTCACCCGGAAAGCCGGCGATGAACGTGCTGCGGATGGTGAGATCCGGACAGATCTCGCGCCATGCGCGCACCCGCTCCATCACTTTCTCCGCGTTCGCGGGACGCTTCATACGCTTCAACACTTCCGGGTGCGCGTGCTGGAACGGCACGTCGAGGTACGGCAGCACGTGGCCCTTCAGCGGCCCCGCGGCCATCATCGGGATGATCTCGTCGACGCTCGGATACGGATAGACGTAGTGCAGGCGCACCCACGCGCCGTACTGCGCGGCGAGTTCGCCGAGCGCACCGACGAGGTCCGTCATGCGGGTCTTGACCGGCTTGCCGTTCCAGAAGCCGGTGCGGTATTTCACGTCGACGCCGTACGCGCTCGTGTCCTGCGAGATCACGAGCAGTTCCTTGACGCCGGACTTGAACAGGTTTTCCGCCTCGAGCATCACTTCCGCGACCGGACGCGATACCAGATCGCCGCGCATCGACGGGATGATGCAGAACGTGCAGCGGTGGTTGCAGCCTTCGGAAATCTTCAGGTACGCGTAGTGGCGCGGCGTGAGCTTCACGCCCGCGGCCGGCACCAGATCGACGAACGGATCGTGCGGCTTCGGCAGATGGCTGTGCACCGCCTGCATCACTTCGCCAACAGCGTGCGGACCGGTCACGGCGAGTACCTTCGGGTGCACTTCCTCGATCAGGTTCGAGCCGCTCGCGCTCTGCTTCGCGCCGAGGCAACCGGTGACGATCACCTTGCCGTTCTCGGCGAGCGCTTCGCCGATCGCGTCGAGGCTTTCCTGCACCGCTTCGTCGATGAATCCGCAGGTGTTCACGACGACGAGGTCCGCGCCGTTATACGTGCCGGCGATGTCGTAGCCCTCGGCGCGCAGCTGCGTGATGATCTGTTCGGAGTCGACCAGGGCTTTCGGGCAGCCGAGGCTGACGAAGCCGACTTTGGGGGCGTTCGCCGATGCGGTGGCGGGCGCGGTGGGGGAAGCGGTTTGCGACATGTGAGTGGTCCAGCGGGTGAGCGACGACGGAGTGGGCGTGTGCGGCACACGCAGCCCGTCATTGTACCGCGCCCGCAGGATCGCCCTGCGACCGGAATCCGCCTTCTCCCAGCGGCATCGCAGGAGCTACGTGGTCATCGGACCCTGGAGGCAGGTTGTCCAGCACCGCCCGCAGTTCGATACCCGGCCTGTCTCTCGCCGCCATGTGGGATTCTGGCGCCGTCCCGCCTTTGCACACAATGGGCGGGCTCACGAACAGCTCCGCCGACGAGCGCCTTCAGTGCTTGTCCGACACCCATACGCTCCAGCCGCCACCTGCCTTGAACTGAAGCTTCTTCAGGCGTTTGCAATAGCGACGCCGTACCACAAGATCACGCGCATTCACGTGGACGCCGCTCACGTGACCGAAGCAGTAGACCGACGATGCCATGGGGAACAGTAACGCCGAGCACAGGACGTCGGTCATCTGCAGGCCGACATGATTGTTGCTCACGCCAAACGTCGGTAGCTCGAGGATGCGTGCGAACGGGTCGCCCCTTGCGCGGTACTTTTGCGTGAAGATCGAATGGGCGACCTGGTCGTTGAGTTGCGTCGTCCGGAAATCCGCGACGATGAAGCCGCTGGACCTTTTGCTCTCCAGAAACGCCTGAAACGTACGGCACGCATGCTGGACCGATCCGGTGTAGGTCTCCCGTGCCTTGAATGGCATTGCAATGCCCTTGACCCAGATGTCCGCCAGGATGCGACATTCGAAATGTTCGAGCAGCTCGAGCGTGTCATCGATGAACCGCAGTTCGATGCGCGCGTGATGCGCTTTTCTGCGGATCGAGCTTCACAGGCTGGAACCCTTGATTTCCTCCCGCACGTCATCGAGCAGGTGGATCGACTTGAACGACCCCGGAAAGTACCTGCGCTTCAGTGTGAGAAATTCGCGCGTGATATCGGCAAGCGCATCCTGCTGGACGATCAGACCGGCAATCACCAGCAGCGGCTGGATGTCGGTTTTCCTGCCGGGCAACGGAGCGCTGCAACCCGCCTCATCGATGTAACAGATATACGACAAATCGGCCCCGGAAATGAAAACAGCCGCTTGAAGCGGCTGTTTGGCGGTCTGTGACCGTATTTGTCGCCAGGTTTCCCCGTTCGACGAGCGACTCAGGCATTGCCTGATCGTGAGGAGATCGTAATAGACGAGATTCGATGCGTCAACACTTTCGAAAGCAAAACGAAGCCGGACCAATCGATTCAGCCCTTTCCGCAGTCACGTTCATCCTTGCCCGATGCAAGAAGAAGCACCGCTCTTCGAAGTTACTTCTTCTCCGGCTCCGGATTATCCGCGCCCGCCGGCTGCTTGAACGGGAATGTGCTGAACATCGACTTCGCCTGGTTCTGCATCTGCTCCTGCATCTGCACGAACATGTTCTTCGACTGCTCGATGTAGCTGGTCATCATGCCCTGCATCATCGGCGCCTGCATGTTCATGAACTGCGACCAGACCTCCGGATTCATCGCGTTGCCTTCGTAAAGGTTCTTCGATTGATCCGCGAGCTTGTTCTGGATGTCGATGAACGCCTGGATGTTCTTTTCCAGGTACGTGCCCATCATGCCCTGCATCGCGTGACCGTAGAAGCGGATGATCTGCGACAGCATCGACGACGAGAACATCGGCAGGCCGCCGCTCTCTTCTTCGAGAATGATCTGCAACAGGATGCTGCGCGTCAGGTCCTCGTTGCTCTTCGCATCGATGACCTTGAAATCCTCCTGGTCCAGTACGAGCTGCTTCACGTCGGTCAGCGTGATGTACGTGCTCGTCTCCGTGTCATACAGCCGACGGTTCGGATATTTCTTGATGAGTCGTTCGGCTGTTTTCTTTGTAGTAGTCGTCATGTAACGCCTTTGAGCGCCCGTGAAGCGCAAAAGCCGCGTTCACCTGAAAGTGGAACGCAGCCCATCAACATCTGACCCATCGGGTGCGCCGGCCCGTTACGGATGCGGCCGGCGCGCCTGCCGGATCAGCCCATGTGCAGACCGCCGTTCAACGAGAAGTCCGCGCCCGTCGAGAAACCCGACTCGTCCGAAGCGAGCCACGAGACGATCGAGCCGATTTCATCCGGCTGGCCGAGACGGCGCACCGGAATCGTCGCGACGATCTTCTCGAGCACATCCGGACGGATCGACTTCACCATGTCCGTGCCGATGTAGCCCGGCGACACCGTGTTGACCGTCACGCCCTTGGTCGCCACTTCCTGCGCGAGCGACATCGTGAAGCCGTGGATACCGGCCTTCGCGGTCGAGTAGTTGGTCTGGCCGAACTGCCCTTTCTGGCCGTTCACCGACGAGATGTTGATGACACGGCCCCAGCCGCGCTCGACCATGCCGTCGATCACCTGCTTCGTCACGTTGAAGAGGCTCGTCAGGTTCGTGTCGATCACCGCGGTCCAGTCTTCGCGCGTCATCTTGCGGAACACGACGTCGCGCGTGATGCCCGCGTTGTTGACCAGCACATCGACCTCGCCGACTTCGGCCTTCACCTTGTCGAACGCTTCTTTCGTCGAATCCCAGTCGCCGACGTTGCCTTCCGATGCAATGAAGTCGTAGCCGAGCGCTTTCTGATCCTCGATCCACTTCACGCGGCGCGGCGAGTTCGGGCCGCAGCCCGCGACGACCTTGAACCCCTGCTTGTGCAGGCGCTGGCAGATGCTGGTTCCGATGCCGCCCATCCCGCCCGTGACATATGCAATTCGCTGTGACATAAACCTCACTCCATTATCGTTGTCCGAGGTGCCGACCGGCAGCCTCCTGTCGTGGCATCACGCTGCCGAATCCAGCCGAATTCAGCCGCGTTCGACCGCCAGCGCGACGCCCATCCCACCGCCGATACACAGCGATGCGAGGCCCTTCTTCGCATCGCGCTTCTGCATTTCGTGCAGGAGCGTCACGAGAATCCGGCAGCCCGACGCGCCGATCGGGTGACCGATCGCGATCGCGCCGCCGTTCACGTTGACCTTCGACATGTCCCAGCCCATCTGTTTGTGCACGGCGAGCGCCTGAGCGGCGAACGCCTCGTTGATTTCCATCAGGTCCAGATCCGCCGGCGACCAGCCCGCGCGCTCGAGACAGCGACGCGATGCCGGCACAGGACCCATGCCCATCACCTTCGGATCGACGCCCGCGTTCGCGTACGCCTTGATGCGCGCGAGCGGCGTGAGGCCCAGCGCTTCCGCCTTCTTCGCCGACATCACGACGACCGCTGCCGCGCCGTCGTTGATGCCCGACGCGTTCGCGGCGGTCACCGAACCTTCCTTCGTGAAGGCAGGCTTCAGACCCGCGAGCGACTCGGCCGTCACGCCGTGACGCACGAATTCGTCCGTCGCGAAGCGCAGCGGCTCGCCCTTGCGTTGTGGGATCTCGACCGGCACGATCTCGTCGTCGAAACGGCCCGACTTCTGCGCGGCCTCGGCCTTGTTCTGCGACGCCGCGGCGAGTTCGTCCTGCGCCTGACGCGTGATGCCGTATTCCTTCGCGACGTTTTCGGCCGTGATACCCATGTGGTACTGGTTGTACACGTCCCACAGACCGTCGACGATCATCGTGTCGATCAGCTTCGCGTCACCCATCCGGAAACCGTCGCGCGAGCCCGGCAGCACGTGCGGTGCCGCGCTCATGTTTTCCTGGCCGCCCGCCACGACGATCTCCGCGTCGCCCGCGATGATCGCGTTCGCCGCGAGCATCACCGCCTTCAGGCCGGAGCCGCACACCTTGTTGATGGTCATGCCGGGCACCATGTCCGGCAGGCCCGCCTTGATCAGCGCCTGGCGCGCGGGGTTCTGACCCGAGCCCGCGGCGAGCACCTGGCCCATGATGACTTCGCTGACCTGGTCCGGCTTCACGCCGGCCCGCTCGAGCGCTGCCACGATCACCTTCGCGCCGAGTTCGGGTGCGGCGATCTTCGCCAGCGACCCGCCGAATTTGCCCACGGCCGTCCGTGCGGCCGATACGATCACTACGTCAGTCATTGCGATGTCCTCTGGGCGTCACGCCTGCCTGCCGTGTCCTACCGGCCCGCGGCGCTTTCGCCCGTCCAAGTTGAAAAAACAAGTCCTTGCCGCCAGTTCTGCCGCCGCAACCCGCGCAGCGCCGCCGTAGCCTTCGCCACGTCGGTCGCGGCCTTCATCGCAACATCAGGCACCACCCGAAGCCAGAAAGAACGGCCTCAGTCGCGCTGCTGCACATAACGCCCGGGCGCGGGCTCGATCTCCGGGTACTCCGCCGAGCCGAGCTGCGCACGTGGCTTGACTTTCTTCCCTCCGTATTGATCGAGCCATGCTGTCCACTCGGGCCACCAGCTGCCCGGCACTTCGGTCGCCTCGCCAAGCCATGCGTCTGCGTCTTCCGGCAGCTCGCGTCCTTCGCCCTGCATCACCCAGTAATTGCGTTTCTTCTTCGCCGGCGGATTGATCACGCCCGCGATGTGGCCCGACGCGCCGAGCACGAAGCGCAACGGGCCTGTCAGGAGCGGCACCGACGCGTACGCGGTCTTCCACGGCACGATGTGATCTTCGCGTGAACCGTAGATGAAGGTGGGCACGTCGATGCGCGACAGGTCGACCTTCTCGCCGCACACCGTCAACGAGCCGGGTTCGCGCAGCCGGTTCTCGAGATACGTGTTGCGCAGGTACCAGACGTACGCCGGCCCCGGGAAATTCGTCGAGTCGCTGTTCCAGAACAGCAGGTCGAACGGCGCGGGCGTGCGTCCCTTCAGGTAGTTGTCGACCACGTAATTCCACACGAGGTCGTTCGGACGCAGGAACGAGAAAGTGTTCGCGAACTCGACGCCGCGCATGAGTCCCGCGGGCGCGCCGTTCTTGCCGCCGATGGTCTGCTCGCGCATCTGCACGTGCGCCTCGTCGACGAACACGTCGAGCACGCCGGTGTCGCAGAAATCGAGCATCGCGGTGAGCAGCGTCAGCGACGCGGCCGGATGTTCGCCGCGCGCGGCCGCCACCGAAAGCGCGGTGGCCAGCATCGTGCCGCCGATGCAGAAGCCGAGCGTGTTGATCTGCTCGCGGCCGCTGATCTGGCGCGTCGTCTCGATCGCGGTGAGGACACCCTCTTCGACGTAGTGGTCCCACGTCTTGCCGGCGATCGATTGATCGGCGTTGCGCCACGACACGAGGAAGACCTGATGCCCCGCTTCGAGCGCATGCGCGACGAGCGAGTTCTCAGGTTGGAGATCGAGGATGTAGAACTTGTTGATGCACGGCGGCACGATCAGCAGCGGCCGCTCGCGCACGGTAGCCGCGCGCGGCTTGTACTGGATCAGCTGGATCAGGTCGTTCTCGAACACGACCGCACCTTCGGTGTTCGCGAGATTCTTGCCGACCACGAAGCGCGATTCATCCGTCTGCGAGATCTTGCCGCGCTGCAGATCGGACAGCAGATTCATCACGCCCTGCCGCAGGCTCTCGCCGTGACTGTCGAGCAGCGTTTTCTGCGCTTCCGGATTCAGCGCGAGGAAGTTGCTGGGCGACGCGGCCGCGGTCCACTGCTGCACGGCGAAGCGGATGCGCTCGCGCGTTTTCGGATCGGTATCGATCGCTTCGACGAGCTCATGCAGATAGCGCGCGTTGAGCAGATACCACGCGGCCGTGAACGCATAGGCCGGCGTGGCCTTCCATGCGTCGGCGCTGAAGCGCCGGTCGTTCAGTTCGGGTGCGGTGGACGAGCTTTCCGTGGTCTGCTTGAGCAGTTGCATCGCTTCGCGCGAATAGTCGGACTGCAACTTCTGCAGACGCTCGGGCGGCAGCATCGCGCCGGGCAGCTTGATGTTCGCGAATGGCGAAAGCGTCGCGGCGGCCTTGCTGAAGTCCGGCATCGACGCGAGGTTGGGCATCTGGAACGACTGGAATGCCGAGAACGGATTCGCTGCATTCGCCGCGCCCATCTGCGCTCCCATCGGCGCGCCGGTGGGCCACCACGCGTTGTGCGTCTGCGCGGCGGACGGACCGCCGCTCGACGTCATGTTGTCCTGCGCGGTCTTTGCTACCGAACTCCACGCGTTCATCCACGCGTCGAACATCTGCTGCATGCCGGCGGCGCCGTTCGCGGTTTGCGCGTTGCTTTCCGAAGCAGTGTCGGTGCTGGAGGAAGAACTGGAGGAACGTTGTGATGCAGCCATACCTGCCTTTGACCCCTGCTTGAGACCCCGCTCGAACCGGCATGTGCCGCGCATATGCCGGTTAGTCATCGCGGACTGGTTGGAGAGGCAGGACTACCGCGCACGTGGGCGATTGCTCGCGACCTCGTCACGCCCTGCCCCAGTGTGGGAAACATTTTTGCTCCCCATCGCAAGGCATGTCAATGCTTGTTCCCGATTTTGACGCAGTGCGATATTTTTTTAATTATCGTTTTCCCCATGTGCGTGCATGGCGCATGACGATGCGCAAAGCGCCTTGAAATCATTAGGGAAACCCCGCTGTTTTCAGGCCTCGAAAAACATCGTTCAGACGTTTGAAAACAGGCGCGCGGCAAGGGGCTCGCCGCGCAGCATGGGCGCAGCAATTTGCGCACTGCGATGCGGGCGATGCGATTCGATCCGGCGCGCGCCGAACTCCTGCTTGACCCGCGTCGAACGCGTCGCGAGATCAATCGTTTGACTGCTTCGCCCGCGGTGTTCGAAACAACGGCGTGCTAGTCGGAGAGCCAGATCAGTGCTGCCATCCGGCCGGTCACGCGGTCGCGTCGATAGGAGTAGAAACGATCGCGCTCAGTCACCGTGCAGGCATCGCCGCCGGTGATGTTCGTCACGCCGATTGCCTGCAAACGCACGCGCGCGAGCGCCGGCAGATTCGCGAGAAATTTGCCCGGCGTCTGCGGATGAGCGATGAATGCGGCAGACGTCGCGTCACGTTGTTCGCCGTCGACACCCGTCATGAAAGCGTCACGGACGTCTGCCCCGACCTCGAACGCCGTGGGTCCGATGCAGGGCCCGAGGTACGCGTGCAGCGTCGCCGTGCTGCCGCCCGCGAGCGACGCGACCCGCCGCGCCGCGTTCTCGATCACGCCCGCGGCAAGACCCCGCCAGCCCGCATGCGCGGCGCCGACCGCGCGCCCCTCGCTGTCGCAGATGAGCACCGGCATGCAGTCCGCGATCATCACGATGCAGACGGTGTCCGACCGGTCGGTCACGCTCGCGTCGGCGCGCAGCGTACCGACGCCTTCGCGCGTGGCGGCGAGCGCATCGCACGCATCGACGACGTCCGCGCCGTGGATCTGCTGGAGCCACGCGACGGGTGCCCCCGTCATCGCGGCGAGACGCCTGCGGTTGATCAGGACGCGGTCGCGATCGTCATCGGTACTCACGCCGAGGTTCAGGCCGCCGGGCCCATCCACGCCATCCGCGTAACGCCCATAGGGCGGCAGGCTCACGCCGCCGTTACGCGTGGTGACGAGCGCCTTCACGCGCGGCGACACGCGCCATGCTGGACGCAGCACGTCTGCTTCCGTCAGCTCCGGCAGATTCGCCGGGTCCGCTGCCATGTCTTCCGGCAACTTCCGATGCTCGCTCATTCGTTGTCGCCCTCATCGTCGTCTTCGTCCGCGTAGTCGTCTTCGTCGCTGCCGATCACATAGCCTTCGTCGCTGTACGCGGCGTCGAATTCGAACGTATCGAAGTCCGCTTCGTCCTCGCCTTCGCCGAGACCGAGCGCGGCTGCAAGCGCGGCCATGTCGTCGGGCACCGGCGCTTCCCAGTGCAGCGCGCGGCGCGTCTGCGGATGGATCAGCCCGAGCCGCCACGCGTGCAGCGCCTGGCGCGCAAACCCGTCGGGCAGCGGCGTGACCGAGCGCTGTCCGCGCACGCGGCCATACACAGGATCGCCAAGCAATGGATGACCGATGTGCGCGCAATGCACGCGGATCTGATGCGTGCGGCCCGTTTCGAGATCGCAGTGGATCGCGGACACCGGCTGACGCTGCCAGACCGTCGCATCGATGCGGCGGAAATGCGTGCGCGCGGGTTTGCCGGCGGCGCCCGTGACGACCGCCATGCGGGTGCGCTCGCGCGGATCGCGGCCGATCGGCGCGTCGATCGTGCCTTCGTCGGGCAGGTTGCCCCACACGAGCGCGAAGTACCGGCGCTTGACGGTACGCGCCTGCATCTGACGCACGAGGTCGGTCTGCGCCTCCAGCGTGCGCGCGACCACCATCAGCCCCGAGGTTTCCTTGTCGAGCCGGTGCACGATGCCGGCGCGCGGCAGCCCAGCCGCCGCGTCGCCGTAACGATGCAGCAGACCGTTCAGGAGCGTGCCGCTCCAGTTGCCCGCGGCCGGATGCACGACGAGCCCCGCCGGCTTGTTGATCACGACGATCGCGTCGTCTTCATAGATCACCTCGAGCGGTACCGGCTCCGGCGTGAACGCAAGCTGTTCGGGCAACAGATCGGGGACGAGTTCGATCGTCGCGTCGAGCGGCACGGGTTGGCGGATCTTTGCCGGCGCGCCGTCCACCTTCACGCGCTGCGACTCGATCCAGCCTTGCAGGCGGCTACGCGAAAATTCGGGGAATACCTTCGCCAGCACCTTGTCGAGTCGCTCGCCGGCGAGTTCGGGCGGCACCCGCGCGCGGCGCGGCGTTTCATCGGGATTGCCTGCCGAAGCAGGCGAGGAAGACGCTGTAACGCTCGTGCTCCGCGCCCCGGCCGGCGCGCCCGCTGTTGCTTCGGCGGGAACCGCGCCCACCGGTCGAGCGTCGTGAGGGTCTGCGCCTGGGCTATAATCCTTGCTGCTGTTCCGGGTACCGGCAGCGGTATCCACCTTCCTTGAGCGGGTCATTGAGACAGGGTCACCTGGACGTAAAGCTGAACTGGAAAATGCGAGCCTTGAATACGATCACTAACACGGCCCGAGACATGGCCAGGAACATGGCCAGATTTGTTGCGTGCGTCGCAGCCGTCGCCATCCTCGCGGGCTGTCACGGCCTGCCGGAAAAGACCGACGAAACAGCCGTGTGGACCAACAATAAATTGTACAACGAGGCACAGGACGCACTGAACGGCGGCGACTGGGCAAAGTGCGCGAAATACTTCGAGGCGCTCGAAGGCCGCGACCCGTTCGGCCACTTCGCGCAGCAGGCGCAGATCAACGTCGCGTACTGCCACTGGAAGGATGACGAAACCGCGCAGGCCGATCAGGCGATCGACCGCTTCATCCAGCTGCACCCGGATCACCCCGATATCGCGTACGCGTACTACCTGAAGGGCATGATCCACTTCAACGACGACCTGGGCCTGTTCGGCCGCTTCTCCGGTCAGGACATGAGCGAGCGCGATCCAAAGTCGCTGCGCGAGTCGTACGACGCGTTCAAGGTGGTGGTCGACAAGTACCCGCAGAGCAAGTACGCGCCGGATGCCGCGCAGCGCATGCGCTACATCGTGAATGCGCTCGCTTCGCACGAAGTGCACGCGGCGGACTACTACTACCGCCGCGGCGCGTACGTCGCCGCGATCAACCGCGCGCAGCTCGCGATCAAGGAATACAAGAGCGCGCCCGCCATCGAAGATGCGCTGCACATCATGATGCTGTCGTACCAGAAGCTGAACGAGCCGCAACTCGCCGACGACACGAAGCGCGTGCTCGCCGCAACGTTCCCGGACAGCCCGTACATCACCGGTCATGCGCGGCCGGGTACGCAGCAGAAGTCCTGGTGGCAGTTCTGATCAGCCTCTGACGCACACCGGCACTACAAAGCGAAACGCCACGGCAGTCACATCCTGCCGTGGCGTTTTTGTATTTGCGTCGCAGCTCGCACGATGACCGGTGTCCCGCTAAAGCCGCAACGCTGTGCTCAATCCCGCTCGAACAGCGCGATCGATTCGACGTGCGACGTATGCGGGAACATGTTGACCACGCCCGCGCCCTTCAACCGGTAGCCGGCTTCGTGCACGAGCAGCCCGGCATCGCGCGCGAGCGTCGACGGATTGCACGACACGTAGACGATGCGCTTCGGCAGCGAACCCTCGCCGCTCTGCGCGATCTCCGCGAGCGCCTTCGATACCGCGAGCGCGCCTTCGCGCGGCGGGTCGATCAGATACTTGTCGAAGTGGCCGAGCGCGCGCATGTCGTCGGCGGTGACTTCGAACAGGTTGCGGCACGCAAACGACGTGTGCCCGTCCACGCCGTTCTCGCGCGCGTTCGCGAGCGCGCGCGTGGTCAGCGTGTCGCTGCCTTCGATGCCCACCACTTCGCGCGCGAGCCGCGCGAGCGGTAGCGTGAAGTTGCCGATGCCGCAGAATAGGTCGAGCACGCGGTCGCCCGGCGCGGGCGCGAGCAGGCGCAACGCGCGGCCCACCAGCACGCGGTTGATCTGGTGATTGACCTGAGTGAAATCGGTCGGCTTGAACGGCATCCGGATACCGTATTCCGGCAGCGTGTAGTCGAGCTGTGCGTCGAGCGGATAGAACGGCACGACGGTATCCGGGCCCTTCGGCTGCAGCCAGAACTGCACGTTGTGTTCATCCGCGAACGTGCGCAGCAGCGCTTCGTCGGCGTCGGTGAGCGGTTCGAGAATGCGCAGCACCAGGGCAGTGACCGACGCGCCCACCGCGAGCTCGATCTGCGGCATGCGATCGCGGATCGACAGCCCTTCCACCAGCTGACGCAGCGGCACCAGCATCGCCGAAACGTGCGGCGGCAGCACCTCGCAGCTCGTCATGTCCGCGACATAGCTGCTCTTGCGCTCGTGGAAGCCGACCAGGACGCCGCCCTTCTTCACGACGTTGCGCACGGTGAGACGCGCGCGATAGCGATAGCCCCACGACGGCCCGTGAATCGGCCGGAACACCGTCTCCGCGCGCAGCTTCGCGAGATGCGCGAGGTTGTCTTCGAGCACGCGCTGCTTGACGGCGATCTGCGCACGCACGTCGAGATGCTGCATCGAGCAGCCGCCGCAAGTGCCGAAGAACTGGCATTGCGGCTTCGTGCGGATCACGCTTTCGCGCAGGATATCGACCACCTGGGCCTGTTCGTAGCTCGGCTTGCGGCGGAAACTCAGGTATGTGACCCGCTCGCCCGGCAACGCGCCTTCGACGAAAATCACCTTGCCCGGCTCGCCGGTTTCGGTCACGACGCGGCCGACGCCGCGCGCTTCCATGTCGAGCGAATCGATGTCGAGCGGACCGGCCGGGGCATGCGTCGTGCTGCCTTTGGATGCGCCCCGTTTGCCTTTCGACGGACGTTGAGAAGGGGTTTCAGAAGCGGTTTCGGACACCTGCGGATACCTGCGAATTCGTGGGGAAAGGCGAGATTGTAGACGAATGGGGCAACGAAGACCCGACCTCGGAGGTCAACATGCGGCTCATCAGCTGGAACGTGCAGTGGGGTCGAAGCGCGGAAGGTGTCGTCGATCTCGCGCGGACGGTACGCGAAGCCCGGCAGTTCGGCGACTTCGACGTGCTGTGCATGCAGGAAGTGACGCGCGGCTTCGGCGCGCTGCCAGGCCATCCCGGCGACGACCAGTTCGCCGAACTCGAGGCGCTGTTGCCGGGCTATACGGTGATCGACGCGATCGGCGCCGATCTGCCCCCGCTCGCGCCAGTATCAAATGCGGCATTGGGCGCTGAGTCGGGGAAAAAGCGCCGCCAGTTCGGCAACGCGATCGCGACGCGGCTGCCCGTCGGGCTCGCGATCCGGCACGCGCTGCCGTGGCCGGTGGATCCGCGGGCGCCGTCGATGCAGCGCGTCGCGCTCGAAGCGGTGCTGCAGTCGGACATCGGTGCGCTGCGCGTGCTTGTCACGCACCTCGAGTTCTATTCGGAGCAGCAGCGGCTCGCACAGGTCGACGCGCTGCGGCGCCTGCAGCAGGAAGCCGCCGCGCATGCGGCGCGGCCAGCGCCCGCCGAGAACGACAGCGGCCCGTTCGCGGCGACGGCACGGCCGGCCAGCGCGATCGTCTGCGGCGATTTCAACAGTCCATTCGACAGTGCCGCGTATCACCGCATGCTCGAACCGATCCCGGACAGCCCGCGCTTCGTCGATGCATGGGCAACGCTGCATCCGGGCAAAACGCCGCCGCCGTCGGCCGGGGTGTACGACAAGGAACAATGGTCGTCGGGCGAGATGACGTGCGACTTCGTGTTCGTCACGGAGGATCTGCGCGGCCGGCTGCGCCGTTGCGACATCGATCCGCACTCGCATGCGTCCGATCATCAGCCTCTTATCGTGGAATTTGCCTGACGGCGCGATTGCCTCGCGCGCCCTTGGTCAGCCATCAAAGCGATCAGCTTTCGAACGCCGCGAGATATTCGGCCCAGTGCGGTGCCGCTTCGGTCGACAGCGACTGCTTCACGAGCGCCACTTCGTCCGCGTATTCGTCCGCGGAAAAGCCGCCGCGCATCAGCTGGAAGCGGCAGTACAGCAGGTAGGTGTTGACGACGTCGGTTTCGCAGTAGTTGCGGATTTCCTCGATGCGCCCCTGCTGGAACGCGTTCCACACCTGGCCGCCGTCCATGCCGAGCTTGCCGGGAAAGCCGCACAGCTTCGCGAGCGCATCGAGCGGCGCATTCGCGCGGGCCTGATACATCGCGAGCAGATCCATCAGATCGGTATGACGCGAATGATACCGGCTGATGTAGTTGTTCCATTTGAATTCGCGGTCGTCCTCGCCGAGATCCCAGTAGCGCGACGCCCGCACACCGTGCACGAGCGCACGATAGTGCAGCACCGGCAGATCGAAGCCGCCGCCGTTCCACGACACGAGCTGCGGCGTGTACTTCTCGATGGTGCGATAGAACGACTGGATCAGCGCGGCCTCGCCGTCCTGCAGCGTGCCGAGCGAGCGCACGCGGAAGCCCTGGTTGTCGCGAAACGCGCACGAAATCGCGGCGATCCGCTGCAAGTGATGCGGCAGGAAATCGCTGCCGGTTTTCTCGCGGCGCGCGCTGAACGCGTAGTCGGCGACCTCGGCGTCGGTGAGGTTCGCGGGCAGATCTTCGAGGCGGCGAATGCCGTCGACATCGGGAATCGTCTCGATGTCGAATACCAGAACCGGAGTCATCGGAAAACGGTCAGAGAACGGCGTCCTTGCGCACACCGTTGGATGCGAAGAAGCGCTTCAGCCGCACCAGCGCTTCCTGCTGGATCTGCCGCACGCGTTCCCGCGTGAGGCCCATTTCGTCGGCGAGTTCTTCGAGCGTGGCGGGCTCGATGTGATTGAGGCCGAAACGCCGCTCGATCACATGCCGATGCTTGTCCGACAGGCGCGCGAGCCACGCGCGCGTGAGTGTTTCGAGCTCGCGGTGCTGCACTTCCGCATCCGGCGACTGGCTCTGGTCGTCGGACAGCAGATCGAGCAGGCTGCTCGCCGGATCGAGATCGAGCGGCGCGTCGAGCGAGGCGGTGTGCTCGTTCAGCGCGAGGATGTCCGTGACTTCGTCGGAGGTCTTGCCGGTGAGGTACGCGATGTCGTCGATGCTCGCGTCGCGGCGGTCGCCCGCCTCGGCCGTGTTCATCGAATTCTTCTCGAGGTGGCGCTTCGCGCGCAGCACCTGGTTCAGCTCGCGGATCACGTGCACCGGCAGCCGCACAGTGCGCGCCTGGTTCATGATCGCGCGCTCGATGCTCTGACGGATCCACCACGTGGCGTAGGTGGAGAAACGGAAGCCGCGCGTCGGATCGAATTTCTCGATCGCGTGCATCAGGCCGAGATTGCCTTCCTCGATCAGATCGAGAAGCGGCACGCCGCGATTCAGATAGCCCTTCGCAATGCTCACCACGAGCCGCAGATTGCGCTCGATCATCACCTGGCGCGCTTCGAACTCGCCCGCTTTCGCGAGACGCGAGTAACGCTGCTCTTCCTCGACGGTGAGCAGCGGCTTCACGCTGATGCGGTTGAGGTAGTGCTGGATCGTGTCGGCCGTGAGCTCGGCCTGCAGCAGCGCGCGGAAATCGTCGGCGTCGGAAGGCGCTTCGGCGCGGCCCTCCTCGCTGTCGCCCTCGGCTTCGTCGTTGCCCGACGATTCCTCGGCGTCGCGAACTTCGAGTTCGTCGTTGCTCTCGTCGTCCGAAGCGCCGCCGTCCTCCACCGAGGCATGCGTGGCACGGCTGATCGTCTCAGTCTCGGCTTGCGGCGGGCGGCGCTTCGATTTCGGCATGGTCGTAATCGGTTATTGCGGCGGCAAGTACTTCAACGGGTCGACGGGTTTTCCCTGCTTCCGGACTTCGAAGTGCAGCATCACGCGGTCGGAATCGCTGTTGCCCATCTCGGCGATCTTCTGCCCTTTGGTCACGGCGTCCCCCTCTTTTACCATCAAAGCGCGGTTGTGTGCATACGCTGTCAGGTAAGTCGCGTCATGCTTGATGATAATGAGATTGCCGTATCCGCGCAGCCCATTTCCGGCATAAACGACCCGTCCGTCCGCCGCGGCCTTCACCGGATCGCCCGGAGCCCCGCCGATATTGACACCCTTGTTGGTGGAGTCGTCGAATGTATTCAGAATCGGACCACGCACCGGCCACGCGAAGTTCGGTGTGCCGGACGCCGCGGCCGCTGCGCCGCTTGCGGGCGGCTGCGGCGGAATCGTCGTCGCGGTGGAACCGGATCCGTAGACCGGCGGCGTCGCGCCTGGCGCGCCCGCGTTTGCACCGGGAGCGGGCGGCGGATTCAGCGGCGCCGTTTCGACCGTACCCGTACCGCCGCCGATCGGCGACGTCGCGACACCCGGCGTAACCGCGGCGACGTTCGCGCCCGGCGGCGCCACGCGCAGCAGCTGGTCGACTTCGATCTGGTTAGGATTCGAGAGATTGTTCCATGTCGCGATGTCGCGATAGTTCTGGCCGTTCTCGAGCGCGATCCGGTAAAGCGTGTCGCCCGGCTTCACCCGGTAGTAACCCGGAGGCGGCGGCCCGAGCGGTGCAGGCGGCTGCGCCGCTGCCGCGCCCGGCTGCTGCGCGTTCTGCGTCCCGAACGTGTTGGAGCGATCGACGACGGGCGCATTGTCGAGCCGCGTCGCGCACGCGGTCAGCACGGAAAGCGCGGCCACGCATACGCTGCGTTGAACTACCGTCAGGCGCACGGTTGGACTGGTTCTTTGCATCATGCGCAACATACTCATCGGTTTCAGATCACTCCGGATTTTAAGGGTACAAAGAAAACGCGATCAAGCCGCGACTCCCGCCACTGTGCCGGCCCGACACGTTCGACGAGCGTGAGCACCTGCGACTGCGCATGCTGGTCGCCGACCGGCGCGACGAGCCGCCCGCCGATCGCGAGCTGCTCGAAGAGCGCCTGCGGCACATCGAGCCCCGCGGCCGCGATCACGATCGCGTCGAACGGTGCGACTTTCGGCATCCCGAGTCTGCCATCGCCGTAGTGCAGGCGGATGTTCGGAATGCGCAGCGGCCGCAGGTTCGTCTTCGCGCGTTCGTACAGCGGCTTGATGCGTTCGATCGAATACACGTCGCGCGCAACCTGGCTCAGCACCGCGGCCTGATACCCGCAGCCCGTGCCGATCTCCAGCACGTTCGCGAGCTGGCGTCCGCCCGCTGCGAGTTCGATCATGCGCGCGACCACCGACGGCTTCGAGATGGTCTGGTGATGACCGATGGGCAGCGCGGCGTCTTCGTAGGCCTGGGTCGCGAGGCCGGGATCGACGAACAGATGCCGCGGCACCACCGACATCGCATGCAGCACGCGCGGATCGGTCACGCCGTTCGCCCGCAGCCGTTCGACCATGCGCTCGCGAACCCGTTCCGACGTCAACGCCTGCGCCGCAATCTCGACGCTCTGCTGCGCGGCGCCGGAGACCTGCGTGAGCGGCATCGCCACGCTCGCCTGCGCGGCGGCGCGCAGGACGGTCGCGGTCGCTTTCGGTGCGGCCGATGCGGGCGCGGTGACGATGGTGCGTTTCGCGAGCACCGGCGGTTTGACCGCCAATGGCGCAGGCGAAGGCGCGGACACGCGCGGCTTCATGGTGGAAGCGATCGGCGTGACGGGCGCCTTCTTCGCTGGGTTGGCGATGGCGCTCGCGCCAGATGAAGACGCGCGTGCCGTCGAACCGGTGGACTTGAGCGACGTGGCAGCTTTGGTGCCCGTGCGGGTTCCGTTGTTTGCCGCCGCGCCAGCCGGACGGCTCGCCGCGCCGGATGCCTTCGCGCCGCCAGGTTTCGATGCGCGCGCATCGCTGCGCTGCGCGTCGGGCCGACGGCGCTCGCGCACGTCGGCGAGCCCAAGCGGAAAGCGCTTCGCGCGCTCGCCCGTCATGAACCGCCGCTCCCGGCGCGCACCCATTCGCGCGCCGCGGGCAGCATCTGGGTATGGGTCAGGTCGAGTTGCAGCGGCGTGATCGACACATGGCCGTTCGCGACCGCGTGGAAGTCCGTGCCCTCGCTCGCATCGCGCGCGCTGCCCGACGGGCCGATCCAGTAGATCGGTTCGCCGCGCGGGTTCGTCTGCCGGATCACCGGCTGCGATGGATGACGTTTGCCGAGCCGCGTGATGCGCCACTCGCGCAGTTCGGCGTACGGCAGATTCGGGATGTTGACGTTGAGAAGCGGATGCCCCGGCAACGGATTGCGCACGTAGTGCGCGACGATGTCCGCGGCGACGCGCGCGGCGGCATCGAGATGAAGCCAGTCTTTGTCGACGAGCGAGAACGCGATGGCCGGCACGTTGAACATGATGCCTTCGGTGGCGGCGGCGACGGTGCCCGAATACAGCGTGTCTTCGCCCATGTTCTGGCCGTTGTTGATGCCCGACACGACGAGGTCCGGCTTGTCGTCGAGCATGCCCGTCAGCGCGATGTGGACGGAATCCGTCGGCGTGCCGTTCACGTAGTAGAAGCCATTCGACGAGCGCAGCACCGACAGCGGCCGCGACAGCGTCAACGAATTCGATGCGCCGCTGCAGTTCTGCTCGGGCGCCATCACGGTAACATCGGCGAACGGCTTCAGCGCTTCGTAAAGCGCGGCGAGGCCGGGCGCCAGGTAACCATCGTCGTTGCTCAGGAGGATTCGCATGCGGCGATTGTAACCGAGGAAAGAAGGCACGCGAACGACATGCCCGCGCGGCCTTGCCGCAAACCGGATGCGGCGTCGCGGCGCCGTTCGTGTCTGCGTTCGCGACTACGCCGCACGACCGTTCGCATTGCCGTTACACTCGTCGTTCGATTCCGTTCATCCTCGATCCGGAGACACGATGCGCGCCATCCGCTGCCACCAGTACGGTCCTCCCGAGAGCCTCGCGCTCGACGACCTCCCCGACCTGCATACCGAGCCCGGTCACGTCGTGATCGACGTGAAAGCGGCCGCGGTGAATTTTCCCGACGTGCTGATCATCCAGAACCGCTATCAGATGAAGCCGCCGCTGCCGTTCACGCCGGGCGCGGAAGTCGCGGGCGTCGTGCGCGAAGTCGGTGCGGGCGTCACGCAGTTCAGGGCTGGCGACCGCGTGGTTGCGTACGTCGGCACCGGTGGCTTCGCCGAACAGGCGAGCGCCGCAGAATCGGCGTGCGTCGCGCTGCCGCCCGATGCCGATCTGTCCGTCGCCGCCGCGTTCACGCTCGCGTACGGCACGTCGCATCACGCGGTGGTCGATCGCGCGGCGTTGAAGGCCGGCGAGACAATGCTCGTGCTCGGCGCGAGCGGCGGCGTCGGCCTCGCCGCGGTCGAGATCGGCAAGGCGCTGGGCGCGCGCGTGATCGCGGCGGCGTCGAGCGACGAGAAGCTCGCGGTGTGCCGCGAGCACGGCGCCGACGCGACCATCAACTACGCGCGCGACGACCTGCGCGAGCAGCTCAAGACGCTCACCGATGGTAAAGGCCCGGACGTGATCTACGATCCGGTCGGCGGCGACTATGCGGAGCCCGCGTTCCGTTCGATCGCGTGGCGCGGCAGGTATCTGGTGGTCGGCTTCGCGAACGGCGAGATCCCGAAGCTGCCGCTCAATCTCGCGCTGCTCAAAGGCGCGAGCATCGTCGGCGTGTTCTGGGGCGACTATGCGCGGCGCGAGCCCGAGCGCAATGCGGCGGGCTTCGCGCAGATGCTCGGCTGGCTGAGGGAAGGCAAGCTGCGCCCGCTCGTGTCGGCGCGCTACGCGCTCGCCGACACGCCGCGCGCGCTGCAGGACATGGCGGCGCGCAAGGTCACCGGGAAGATCGTGATCGTGCCGTAAACGGGCGGGCCGCCCCGCCCTCGTTCACACGCTTCACACCACCTGTTGAGCGTGCAACTGCGCGATCGCGGCATCGTCGAAGCCGAGGGAACGCAGCACCTCGTCGGTGTGTTCGCCGAGTTCCGGTCCGAGCCAGCGCGTCTCACCCGGCGTGTCGGACAGTTTCGGCGTGACGCCGGGCAGCGCGATATCGCGGCCGTCCTGCCAACTGAAATGGCTGATCATCTGGCGTGCCGCGAACTGCGGATCGGTGAACATATCCGCGACCGAATAGATGCGGCCCACGGGAACATCGGCGGCGTTCAACACTTCGAGCGCTTCGTCGATCGTGCGGTGCGCGAGCCATGCGGCGATCGCGCCATCGATCTCCGCCGTGCGCGGCACGCGGCCATCGTTGTGCGCGAGCTCGGGATCGTTGGCGAGATCCTCGCGCTCGATCGCGATCATCAGCCGGCGGAAAATCGGATCGCTGTTGCCGCCGATCACGATGCTGCCGTCGCGGCACGGATAGGTATTCGACGGCACGATGCCCGGCAGCGAAGCACCGGTGCGCTCGCGCACCATGCCGTACACGCCGTACTCGGGCACGACGCTTTCCATCATGTTGAATACGGCCTCGTACAGCGCGACGTCCACCACCTGCCCTTTGCCGCCGTTCACCTGGCGATGATGCAGCGCCATCAGCGCGCCGATCACGCCGTGCAGCGCCGCGATCGAATCGCCGATCGAGATGCCGATGCGCGGCGGCGGCAGATCCGGATAGCCGGTGATATGCCGCAGCCCGCCCATCGATTCCGCGATCGCGCCAAAGCCCGGACGATCGCGATACGGGCCCGTTTGCCCGTAGCCCGACAGGCGCACCATCACGAGCCCGGGGTTCTCGGCGGACAGCACGTCGTAGCCGAGACCGAGTTTCTCGAGCAGCCCCGGCCTGAAATTCTCGACGACGATGTCGGCTTCCTTCGCGAGCCGCCGTACGATGTCCTTGCCTTCGTCGGCTTTCAGATTCACCGTCACGGACTTCTTGTTGCGAGCCTGCACGGCCCACCACAGCGACGTGCCGCCCACTTCGGGATACAGCTTGCGCCACTTGCGCAGCGGGTCGCCGCCTTTCGGGTCTTCGATCTTGATCACGTCGGCGCCGAATTCGCCGAGAAAACGCGCGGCGAACGGCCCGGCGATCAGCGTGCCGAGCTCGAGCACCTTGACGCCGGCGAGCGGGCCGGTGGCGCCGGGAGGCGTTACGCTCATGGTTGTCTCCTTGTCGACCGCAGTTAGCGCTTTAGCGCTTACTCTGGTCCCATGCAAAACCGTCGCTGCCGACCCGTCACAACGAGCGGCGATCCAGCATCGCGCGGGCGATCGTGCCCGCATCGACGTACTCGAGTTCGCCGCCCACCGGCACACCACGCGCAAGCCGTGTGACGGCAAGCCCACGCGCCTTCAGCGCCTGGCCGAGGTAATGCGCGGTCGCCTCGCCTTCGTTCGTGAAATTGGTGGCGAGCACCACTTCCTTCACGATGCCGTCGGACGCGCGCTTCACGAGCCGGTCGAAATGGATTTCCTTCGGGCCGATGCCGTCGAGCGGACTCAGACGTCCCATCAGCACGAAATACAGGCCGCGCCAGGTCATCGTCTGTTCGAGCATGATCTGGTCGGCAGGGGTCTCGACGACGCACAGCAGCGTCGGATCGCGCTCTTCATCGAGGCAGACCTCGCAGATCTGCGCTTCGGTGAACGTGTTGCACTTCTCGCAGTGCCGCAGATGCTCGGTCGCGAACAGCAGCGAGCGGCCGAGTTTTTCGGCACCTTCGCGGTCGTGCTGCATCAGGTGATAGGCCATCCGTTGCGCGGATTTCGGCCCGACGCCCGGCAGCGCACGCAGCGCTTCGACGAGCGCAGATAGAGCGGAAGGTGGTTTCATGCAGGATCGTCGGACGGTTGGCCGGTCACGGTGCGGGAGCGTGCGGCCTTGCCGGCGCGCGTCGCGGCCACGGATCGGTCACGACCCGGGCCCGACGCACGCGCGGCGGACGCAGTTTAGAACGGCAGCTTGAAGCCCGGCGGCAGCGGCAGGCCGGAGGTCATGCCGCCCATCTTTTCCTGCGCGGTGGCCTCGGCCTTGCGCACGGCGTCGTTGAACGCGGCCGCGACGAGGTCTTCGAGCATGTCCTTGTCGTCGGCGAGCAGGCTCGGATCGATCGACACGCGACGCACGTCGTTCTTGCAGGTCATCACGACCTTGACGAGGCCCGCGCCCGACTGACCCTCGACTTCGATCTGTGCGAGCTGTTCCTGCATCTTCTTCATGTTTTCCTGCATCTGCTGGGCCTGCTTCATCAGCCCGGCGAGTTGGCCTTTCATCATGGACGTGCTCCTTCTGGATCGTGTGGGATGGCTGGCCGGGAGCGCACGATGCCCTCGCCGGCCGTATGGGTCATGGCGTCAGCGCGGACTGGCCGCGCCACGCGATGCGTCGTTCGACAACGGGCGGATCGAGCCTTGCACGATGCTCGCACCGAAATCGCGGATCAACGACTGCACGAACGGATCGGCGCCGATCTCGCGCTCCGCTTCGCGCTGACGCTCGGCGCGCGCGAGCGCATCGAGCGCGGCCGCGGTGCGGCGAGCCGGGCCGACTTCGACGGTCACGTCGACCGCTTCGGGCAGACGCTCGACGAGCGCCGCTTTCAGCTTCGCGACCTGCGCCGCATCGGCGTACTGCGGGACCGGCACGTTCAGCTTCAGCGTGCGACCGTCGAGTGCAGTCAGCTCGCTGTTGAACGCGAGCTGATACGCGATGCCGGTCAGCGACAGGCTCGCAGCAAGCGCGGGCCAGTCGCCGTCGAAACCGATCGCGTTCAGCGCGATCCCGGCCGGCAGCGGACGCAAATCGACAGGCGGCGCGGCGGGTGTGCTGGTTGCGCTTTCGCGCACGCGGACGTCGTCGGGGCCGCTATCGAAGACCGGCATGAAGTGATCGTCGGGCGGTGCGAAGTAGCCGTCGTCGGCACTGGCGGGTACGAAGTAGTCGTCTGGCGGCACGTCGTCCCAGGGCGGTGCCGCGCTCGCGCCGGTGTCGGTCGACTGCGGCTTTGCGGCGCGCGCCGCCGGCGCGGCATCGCGAGATGCGGACGGGTCTGGACGGCGTGGCGCGCCGGGTGTCGGGACCGTCGGCACGGGCACGTTGACGCGCGGTGCGGCGGCGGGTTTCTGTGCCGCCGGTGCCGCCGGTGTGGCTGTATGTGCGGACGTCGCGCCGGGCGCTGCTGCACCTGCACGGCCTCGGTCCGTCGAAACTTTCATGCCGGCGTTGCGCAGCACGTCGAGCGCGGCGCTCGCACCGCCGCCCCGGCGAGGCGCAGACGTTTCGGCCGGTGCTTGCGCGCTGGGTTGTGCCGCAACGGGTTGCGTGGGCGCGGAGGCATGCGTGGGCGTGGAGGTTCGCGACGCTGAAGCGTCCGCGGCAACCTCGGGCTGCGCCAGCGAATCAGCTTGCGAGTCGGCTTGACGCGGTTGTACATCGGTCGGGGCTTCGACGGCCTCAACGATCGATTCGCGCGGCTGCACGGCGGCCGCTTCATCGACCGGTGCGCCTGCCTGGGTCGGGGCCGCGTTCCGATCCGCTGCACCGCTTCGATCGGCTGCCGGCTTGCCGGCATCGACCGATGACGTGGACGTGGACGCCGGCGCGGCAACCTCGCGCGCCGGAGCTGCTGCCGCCGCGCGTGCGGCTGGCGTCTCGACTGTCGCGCCGGACGCAGCAGCTACCGGCGGCGTCCGCACGCCTGCCGCGCCTGTACGACTACCGCCGCCTGTTGCACCCGTCGCGCCCGCGGGACCCGCGCCGCTCGCACCGCCGACGGCACCGCCCGACGCCATGTCGAACGCCAGCATCCGCAACAGCGTCATCGTGAAGCCGGCGTATTCATCCGGCGCGAGACCGAGCTCGGCCCGGCCGATCGTCGCAATCTGATAGAAGAGCTGCACCTGCTCCGGCGACACCTCGCCGGCAAAGCGCCGCAGATCGGCGGCTTCGGGCCACTCGTCGAGCACCGACGACGGCGCGACCTGCGCCCAGCCGATCCGATGCAGCAAGCTCGCCAGATCCTGCAGCGCGGTGGAAAACGACAGGCTGCGCAGCGCCATTTCATCCGCGACGGCCAGCACGGCCGCGCCATCGCCGGCTACGAGCGCGTCGAGCAGGCGGATCAGATAGCTCTGGTCGAGCGCGCCCAGCATGCCGCGCACCGCGTCTTCGGTCACCTGGTTCGCCGAATAGGCGATCGCCTGATCGGTCAGCGACAGCGCGTCGCGCATCGAACCTTCCGCGGCGCGCGCGAGCAGGCGCAGCGCCTGCGCTTCGAACGGAATCTGCTCCTGACCGAGAATGTTCTCCAGATGCGACACGATGTGTCCGGCCGGCATCTGCTTCAGGTTGAACTGCAGGCAGCGCGACAGCACGGTGACCGGAATCTTCTGCGGGTCCGTCGTGGCAAGGATGAACTTGACGTGCGCCGGCGGCTCCTCCAGCGTCTTGAGCATCGCGTTGAACGCGTGGTTCGTCAGCATGTGCACTTCGTCGATCATGTAGACCTTGAAGCGCGCATCGACCGGCGCGTACACCGCGCGCTCGAGCAGCGCGGCCATTTCGTCGACGCCGCGGTTGCTCGCTGCATCCATCTCGACGTAATCGACGAAGCGCCCTTCATCGATCTCGCGGCACGCACGGCACACGCCGCAGGGCGTGGCGGTTACGCCGGTTTCGCAGTTGAGCGCCTTCGCGAAGATGCGCGACAGCGTCGTCTTGCCGACGCCGCGGGTGCCGGTGAAGAGATAGGCATGGTGCAGACGGCCGCCGTCGAGCGCGTGCGTGAGCGCGCGCACCACGTGCTCCTGTCCGACGAGCGACGCGAAATCCTTCGGCCGCCATTTGCGTGCGAGAACTTGATAGGTCATCCGGAAATTGTATCAGTAACAATGACGCGCAAAACGGCCGGATCGAGCCATGCGGCCTATGCGCGATGGCAGCCAGGACAGCGCGACGCGCGACCACGCGCAATGCAGGTGCCTGGAGAGGAAAAACCGGAAGCTAAAACAGGAACCAGCGCAGAGACCAGCGAGCATGACACCGCGACGACACTGCGAAAAACCCGTGCGAAGACGTGTCTGTCATGCGTGGCGGAACGACAGGGGAAACTGCTAAAGGGGAACACCAAAGAGGAACTACAGGAGGAAGGTGACGAGCCCAACCCTCGGCACTGGCGGATAACGGCTGTGGCTGCTTCGTTCCCGACCTGACCAGGTTCACCGCCCCTCCATGCGAGGAGGCCCGTCACGAAGCATTCTACCATTGGTGAGCGCACAACGCGACTGCCGATTGATGCACTTGCACAATGCCGCGCCGCCGACAGGCAGAATGCCGTGCCACCAGCAGGCAGCGCGCACGCGCCCTCTTGCGTTCGCTGCGGACGCCTCCATCTAGCCGTCGTGATGCGGAACAAGCACTGCACGAGCATCCTGCGAAACCCGCGCCGGACAGGCTTTACGAGGGAACTACCCCCACTGTCCGTATGGGCACTATCACCACGGGCAACGCATAGCAATTTGGGCTAAACTGGCGTACCGATGTGTTGCGCATCCGCGATTCGGTGGCCGTTTCGACTGCTGCGTAACCGGAACATAGCGGAACGTCGCGCGCTGAAGCAGGCGCGCGGAACCAGGTGCGTTTTTAGTGTATCGTGGCGAGCAATTCAGGCGGGCCTCGAACCAGAAGAGGTATTTCATCAATGAGCGAACAGATCAAACATATCAGCGACGCATCGTTCGAACAGGACGTCGTGAAATCCGACAAGCCGGTCCTGCTCGATTTCTGGGCCGAATGGTGCGGTCCCTGCAAGATGATTGCCCCGATCCTCGACGAGGTCGCGAAAGACTACGCGGACCGTCTGCAGATCGCGAAGATCAATGTCGACGAGCATCAATCGACGCCGGTCAAGTTCGGCGTGCGCGGCATCCCCACGCTGATCCTCTTCAAGAACGGCGCGGTCGCCGCGCAGAAGGTCGGCGCACTGTCGAAGTCGCAACTCACCGCGTTCCTCGACGGCAATCTCTAAGCCGTTCCTGTTGTGACCCGACAACACGCGCAGTGAACACATGCCGGTTTGCCCGACAGGCGGAAATCGGCATGTGCTATGCTAGAATCCACAGAACGTCTACAAGACGTCTAAGTCTTTGAGCGGTTCCGCTCACTTCTCCTCCCAAATTCTTTCGTCGCAGCTTCTCCTCCCCGGCGGGTTCTCCGTATGCATTTATCCGAGCTTAAGTCTCTGCACGTGTCCGAATTGATCGAGATGGCCAATGGCCTCGAGATCGAAAGTGCGAACCGCCTGCGCAAGCAGGAACTGATGTTCGCGATCCTCAAGAAGCGCGCCAAGACGGGCGAGACGATTTTCGGCGACGGCACGCTCGAAGTCCTGCCGGACGGTTTCGGTTTCCTGCGCTCGCCGGAAACCTCGTACCTCGCGAGCACGGACGACATCTACATCAGCCCCTCGCAGATCCGCCGCTTCAATCTGCATACCGGCGACACGATCGAAGGCGAAGTCCGTACGCCGAAAGACGGCGAACGCTACTTCGCGCTCGTGAAGGTGGACAAGGTCAATGGCCAGCCGCCGGAAGCGTCGAAGCACAAGATCATGTTCGAAAACCTGACGCCGCTGCACCCGAACAAGGTGCTGCTGCTCGAACGTGAGATGCGCGGCGAAGAAAACGTGACGGGCCGCATCATCGACATGATCGCGCCGATCGGCAAGGGCCAGCGCGGCCTGCTCGTCGCGTCGCCGAAGTCGGGCAAGACGGTGATGCTTCAGCACATCGCGCATGCGATCAAGCAGAACCATCCGGACGTCGTGCTGTTCGTGCTGCTGATCGACGAACGTCCTGAAGAAGTGACGGAAATGCAGCGCTCGGTGGCGGGCGAAGTGATCGCATCGACCTTCGACGAACCGGCCGCGCGTCACGTGCAGGTCGCCGAAATGGTGATCGAGAAGGCCAAGCGTCTCGTCGAAATGAAGCACGACGTGGTGATCCTGCTCGACTCGATCACGCGTCTCGCGCGCGCCTACAACACGGTCGTGCCGGCATCGGGCAAGGTGCTCACGGGCGGTGTCGACGCGAACGCGCTGCAACGTCCGAAGCGCTTCTTCGGCGCCGCGCGCAACATCGAGGAAGGCGGCTCGCTCACCATCATCGGCACCGCGCTGATCGAAACCGGCAGCCGCATGGACGACGTGATCTACGAAGAGTTCAAGGGCACCGGCAACATGGAAGTGCACCTCGAGCGCCGTCTCGCGGAAAAGCGCGTGTACCCGTCGATCAACCTGAACAAGTCGGGCACGCGTCGCGAAGAACTGCTGATCAAGCCGGACATCCTTCAGAAAATCTGGGTGCTGCGCAAGTTCATCCACGACATGGACGAAGTCGAGGCGATGGAATTCCTGCTCGACAAGATCCGCCAGACGAAGAACAACTCCGAATTCTTCGACATGATGCGTCGCGGCGGTTAAGCGCGCGCGTCTGCACAGGCAAAACAAGGCCGTCCGGGCAACCGGACGGCCTTGTTCATTTCAGGCGCTGCACAACACACATCTCGCCGACCTCGCGACTCCTTATAATCCAAGGCTGCAGCAACCGATCGACCAGCCAGGTAGCTCATGCTTTCCAGACTCAACCAGTGGTTCGGCGCCCGCCGTCGCGAACGAACGCTGCGCGACTTCGCGATCGCCGATGCGCTCTGGCGGACCACGCTCCTGCGCCTGCCGTTCCTCACGCACCTCGATGCCGGCGACCTCGTCCGTCTGCGCGAGCTGACGAGCCTCTTCATCGCGCAGAAGTCGTTTTCGACCGCGCACGAACTCGAACTTACCGATGAAATGACCGTCGCGATCGCGGTCCAGGCCTGCCTGCCGGTGCTGAACCTGAGCCTCGATCTCTATCGCGGCTGGGTCGGGATCGTCGTGTATCCAGGCGAGTTCGTGATCCGCAAGACGGTGGAGGACGAGGACGGCGTCGTGCACGAAATCGAGCAGGAAGCGAGCGGCGAAGCGTGGGAAGGCGGTCCGGTCATCCTGTCGTGGGAAGACGCGCAGATGACCGGCGGGCGCGACGCGTACAACGTCGTGATCCACGAGTTCGCGCACAAGATCGACATGCTGACGGGCGAAGCGGACGGCCATCCGCCCCTCTTCCGGCGCTGGCACGCGCCGCTCGACAACACCGCGTGGGCCGACGTGTTCGATCACGCGTACGACCAGTTCTGCGCGCGCGTCGACGCGGTGCCGGAGCGCCGCTGGGCGCGCTTCGAGCGCGAATCGCTGATCGACCCGTACGCGGCCGACCACCCGTCGGAGTTCTTCGCGGTCTGCAGCGAGGCGCTGTTCGTCCAGCCGAAGGGGTTCGAGGCCGAATATCCGGAGCTGTACCGGCTGCTCGCGCGCTATTACCGGCAGGACCCGGCGAAGGTCGGCGCGCTGGAGGGCGGCACGCCCTGATTGCCTCGCAAAAAACTCCCCAGGTATTCGCCAAGCGTCTGATTATCTGGCATAATCGCCGTTTTTCGACCTCAGGCAAGTGGTTCGCACCCCGGTCAACCGGCATCCCGCCGGAACAGCCGTCGCGGGCTGGCTACCGCCAGATAAAGGAAAGACCATGAAAGAAGGCATTCACCCGAATTACCGCGAAGTCCTGTTCGTCGACGTGTCGAACGACTTCAGGTTCGTGACGCGCTCCACGATCCAGACGCGCGAAACGGCCGAATTCAACGGCCAGACGTACCCGCTCGCGAAGATCGAAGTGTCGTCGGAATCGCACCCGTTCTACACGGGCCAGCAGAAGATCATGGACACGGCCGGCCGCGTCGAGAAGTTCAACAAGAAGTTCGGCGCACGCGCCACGGGCAAGGTCACGAAGTAAGTTCGCGCCGGCCTGCAAGGCTTCACACCGGCGGATCAACGAATCGGCCGGTCTATCGAAAGGGCAGCCCAGGCTGCCCTTTTCGTTTCCGGCGCCTGTTTCGCGCAAGGCTGGGGCAGCGCATTTCATCGCCGATCAATGCGCCAGCCAATGCGCGCTGCATTTCGGGCTAGCCATACCGCGCCTTGAATCAGCGCCTTGAATCAGCGCCTTGAATCAGCGCCCTGAATTAGCGCCCTGAATTAGCGCCCTGAATTAGCGCCCTGAGTTACGCGCCTTGCATATCGGTAAGACAGTCCGGAAACACCCGCTTTAGCCGAGATGACGCTGGCTGCCCGCCCCGTCTACAATGCCGGATGCTCCAGATCGGCCAGCTTCGCGGCACGGGGTAACCGATGCAGCGCGCGGCGCGCATGCAATAACAGCACGCGCCAGACGTCATGACCTACGCCGCGTACCCATTCGAACATTGCCCGCCCGCGCCGGCTGAACCGCTTTCCTCGTCGCTCACATCCGCATGAAACCAGTCGTTCGTCTCACAGCCTCTGCGACCAGCGCCCTGCCGCGCTCGCTGCTGCTCACGATCTGCATCGTGTACGCATCGTTCGGGCTGTTCGGCCGCGACCCGTGGAAGAACGAAGACGCCGCCGGCTTCGGCGTAATGTGGACGATGGCCAAAGGCGGCCTGCACGACTGGCTGCTGCCGAACCTCGTCGGCAAATACATGACCGCCGACGGCCCGCTCGGCTACTGGCTCGGCGCCGCGTCGATCCGCGGGCTCGCGCCGTGGGTCGATGCGAGCAACGCGTCGCGCGTATTCACGGGCCTGCTGTTCTGCGCCGCGTGCGCGTTCGTCTGGTACGCAACCTATCTGCTCGGCCGCCGCGCCGAAGTGCAGCCGTTCAAGTACGCGTTCGGCGGCGAACCCGAGCCGCGCGACTACGGCCGCACGCTCGCCGACGGCGCGCTGCTGATCCTGCTCGCCTGCTTCGGTCTCGCCGAACGCGGCCACGAAACCACGCCGCAGGTCATGCAGTTCGTGCTCGTCGCGATGCTCGTCTACGGCCTCGTGCGGATGATCGACAAGCCGATCCAGGGCGCGCTCTGGTGGGGCCTCGCGGTCGGTCTCGTCACCCTCGCGAGCAATCCGGTGCTGGTGGGCGCGCTGATCGTCGGCACCATCGCGATGTGCGTGTTCGTGCGCGAATCGCGCTGGCGTTGGCGCTGGCTCGCGCTCGTGGGCCTGCCGGTTGCGCTGGTGCTGGGCCTGTCGTGGCCGCTCGTTGCGATCGCACGCTTCCCGGACGACGGCGTCTGGTTCCTGAACCAGTGGGTCTACGCGAGCCTCGCGTCGGTCGGTGGCTCGGCCGGGCCCGCGCTGCAATATGCGCTGAAGAACATGCCGCTCTTCACGTGGCCCGCGTGGCCGCTCGCGTTGTGGGCGTTCTTCAGCTGGGCCGGCCTGCGCCGCGCGCCGCACGTCGCGATTCCGCTGTCCGTGATCGTGCCGCTGCTGATTCTCGTCGTGCTGCAGGCGCATCAGTCGAACCGGCTGTACATGCTGCTGCTGCCGGCGCTGTCGGTGCTCGCCACGTTTGCGCTGCCCACGTTGAAGCGCGGCGCGATCAACGCGTTCGACTGGTTCGCCGTGCTGAGCTTCACGATTCTCGGCAGCTTCGTGTGGCTCGTGTGGCTCGCGGGTCTCACCGGTTTTCCGCATCCGCTCGCGCGCAACCTCGCGCGTCTCGCGCCCGGCTTCACGCCGGAGTTCAAGATTCTCTCCTTCGTCTGCGCGATCGCGGTCACGGTGTGCTGGATCGCGCTCGTGCAATGGCGCATCGCGCGGCATCCGAAGGTGCTGTGGCGCAGTGTCGTGCTGTCGAGCGCGGGCACCACGCTGATGTGGGTGCTGCTGATGACGCTGTGGCTGCCGGTCGTCAACTACAGCCGTACGTACAAGGACGTCGCGCAGCAGATTGCAAGCCACCTGCCCGCCGACTACACCTGCATCTCGCCCGTGCGCTTAGGCGATGCTCAGATCGCGACGTTCGCGTACTTCGGCAACATGCACTTCTCGTTCGACGACGACTGCGACGTGATCCTGCGCCAGGACACCCAGGACTTCGGCGAGCCGAGCTCGATGCCCACCTACATCTGGAAGCTCGTGTGGGAAGGACGCCGTGTCGCCGACCGCGACGAGCGCTTCCGCCTGTACGTGCGCATCGACCGGCCGGTGCCGCCGGTCAAGCGCCACGAACAGCACTACAGGAAACAGTGACCGTGCCGGGCATGCTCGCCGATGTGCGGAAGATCGCCGCACTCGCGTGGCCCGTGCTGATCGGCCAGCTCGCGATCATCGCGTTCGGCGTGATCGACACCGCGATGGTCGGACGCTATTCCGCTACCGATCTGGCCGCGCTCGGCCTCGGCTCGTCGATCTACATCTCGATCTATATCGGCCTCACCGGCATTCTCACCGCGCTGCAGCCGATCGCGGGCCAGCTCTACGGCGCGCGGCGCTACGACGAGATCGGCGCGGAAGTGCGCCAGGCGCTGTGGCTTGCGTTCGCGCTGATGCTGATCGGCTTCGTGCTGCTGTACCACCCTCAGCCGCTGCTGCAGATCGCGCACGCGCCCGAGGCGCTGCGCGAGCGCACGGTGTCGTATCTGCAGATTCTCGCGTTCGGCCTGCCCGCCAGCCTCGCGTTTCGCGTGTACAGCAGCCTGACCAACGCGGTCGGCAAGCCGCGGCTCGTGATGATCCTGCAGGTCGGCGCGCTCCTCATCAAGGTTCCGCTCAACACCTGGTTCATCTTCGGCGGGCTCGGCGTGCCGGCGCTCGGCGGCCCCGGCTGCGCGCTCGCGAGCACCGGGATCAACTGGCTGCTCGCCGTCGTCGGCATGACGCTACTCGCCCGGGTGGAAGTGTTCACGCCCTTCGCGATCTTCTCGCGCTTCTGTCTGCCCGAATGGAAACGGCAGCTCGAACTGCTGAAGCTCGGCATTCCGATGGGCCTGTCGTACCTGATCGAAGTGACGTCGTACACGTTCATGGCGCTCTTCATCGCGCGCTTCGGCACGACGACGCTCGCCGGCCATCAGATTGCCGGCAACGTCGGCGCGGTGCTGTACATGACGCCGCTTTCCATCGGCATCGCGTCGTCGACGCTGGTCGCGCAGGCGCTCGGCGGCGGCCGCATCCAGGCGGCGCATACGATCGCACGCCACGGCATCGCGATGGCGGTGACGATCGCGTTCGTGTACGGCGCGATCGTGCTCGCGCTGCGCCCGCTGATCATCGCCGGCTATACGCCGAACGCGCAGGTCGCGATGGCCGCGATGCCGCTCGTGCTGATCGTCGTGTTCTATCACCTGTTCGACGCGCTGCAGGTTACCACCGCGTTCGTGCTGCGCGCGTACCGCGTGGCGGTCGTGCCGACGGTGATCTACGCGGTCGCGCTGTGGGGCGTCGGGCTCGGCGGCGGGTATCTACTCGGCTTCAACGTGAGCGGCGGCGTGCCGGTCGCGCTGACCGGCGCGCGCGGTTTCTGGCTTGCGAACATGGCGAGTCTGGCGGTCGCCGGCGCGGGGCTGCTCGTGTACTGGCGTGTGATCAGCGGCCGGCGGCTCCTCTCCGACCGCGCGACGCACGGCGATCCGGCTGCATAGCTGGCGCAGAATCGCTGTACACGGCGTTACTACGCTCAGTTACTACGCTCAGTTAGCGCGCTCCGCTATCACGCGCCGTCAGCGCGCCCGATCAGCGTTGAACGTCACCCGCTCGTCCGGGCTACGCCGTCTCCAGCATCGCGACCTCTTCAGGCGGCAGATCCGCCATCCCTCGCGCCGCGAACACCTCGCGCGCGGCGAACAGCGCATTGAGCGCCGCCGGGAAACCCGCGTACAGCGCCATCTGCATGAACACCTCGACGATTTCGTCGCGCGTGCAACCGACGTTCAGCGCCGCCTCGATATGAATCTTCAGCTGCGGCGCCGCGTTGCCGAGCGCGGCAAGCGCCGCGATGGTCGCGATTTCGCGTGCGCGCAGGTCCAGCTGCGGCCGGCTGTAGATATCGCCGAAGCCGAACTCGATCAGCATCCGGCCAAAATCCGGTGCGATGGGCGCGAGCACGGCGATCACCTTCTCGCCGACCTCCCCGTCGATTTCCTTCAGCTTTTGCCAGCCCTGCGTGTAGCGGGTGTTGTGTGCGTTATCCATGGCGAATCCTCGTCCTGTGGTTGCGATTGAGAAAATTCGTCATGCCGATCGGCGTCTTGGCCAGGCTGCTGCGTCGTGACCGCCGGCGGGGCCTGGATCGCATCGTCGTACCAGTCGATCTTGTCCGTGATCGCGGCAAGATTCGTCTGCAGTTCGCCGATCCGCGCGAGCACCGCGCTACGGTGCGCGTCGAGCATCTCGCGGCGCGCGTCGTAGGTCGCCGCGCCTTGCGCGCGCAGCTTCGCGAACGCCTGCATTCCGACGATCGGCATCCCGGTCGCCTTCAGACGCATCACGAACTGCAGCCAGTCCAGATCCGCCGGCGAATAGAGCCGATGCCCCGCCGCCGTACGGCCGGTCGCCTGCAGCAGGCCGGCCTGCTCGTAGTAGCGCAGCGTGTGTGCGGTGAGGCCGGTGGCCGCGGCCACCTGACCGATCGTGAGTGCTTTCGACATGACGGAACTCAGGTTAGGACTTCGAGTGCACTCTAAGTCAAGCACTGGATGCTGTCACCCGCGCTGACGCCCTACCCTTGCACGTAATGCACGCTTCAAGCGACGTCCGACCTGATCCATCGCAAATTTTTTTACCAAGCATTGCATGAAGCGCAACAAGCGTCGGTAGAATCGCGGGCATTCTGAAAGCCTCAGGAGCGCGGTCAATGCGTAGCGGCACCCGTCGTCAACGAAAACAATGGTTCCTGGCCGCGGCGATGTCCGCGCTTGCGTTCACGCTGGCCGGCAGCGCATGGCGCGCCGACGCGGCACGCGCGGTCAGCGTCACGCCGCAGGGCAAGGTCGCGCAGGTCCGCCAGGTGGTCGTCAAGTTCGACGAGGCGATGGTGCCGTTCGGCTCGCCCGGCGCGGCCGCCCCCGGCCGCGTGCAGTGCAGCGACGCCGCCGCGGGCGTCGGTCAGGGCCGCTGGATCGACGAGAAAACGTGGGCGTGGGACTTCGCGGCCGACATGCCACCGGGCGTGCGCTGCACCGTCAACCTGACGCCGGACCTGAAGGCGGTGAGCGGCCACCCGGTGACGGGCGCCGCGCGCTACGCGTTCCAGACCGGCGGTCCGTTCGTGAAGAACGTCCAGCCGTACGGCGGCGAGATCGAGGAAAACCAGGCGTTCGTGCTGACGCTGAACGGCCCCGCCACCGATGCGTCTGTGCGCGAGCACATCTGGTGCGAATCCAGCGGGCTCGGCAACCGCGTGCCGGTGAAGTCGCTCGACAACGCGGCCCGCGCCGCGCTCCTCAAGCGCTTCTCGCTCGAAAAAGACGCCGCGCGCGTGCTGACGCTGTCGTGCGCGCAACTGATGCCGGCTGGCACGAAGATGCAGCTCGTGTATGGCAAGGGCGTCGCGAGCCCGAGCGGCATCGCGAACGACGTCGAACGCCGCTTCGATTTCGACGTGCGTCAGGCATTTGCCGCGAGCTTCTCCTGCCAGCGCGAGAATGAGAAAGCGGCGTGCACGCCGCTGAGCCCGATCCGGCTAGAGTTCAACGCGCCGATCGCGCGCAGCGATGCCGAAAAAATCCGCCTGAACGGCCCGAACGGCGCGATCGCGCCGACCTTCTCTCCGGACGACAAGGACACCGAAACCTCGACGGTTCAATTCGCCGCGCCGCTGCCCGAGCACGCGGACCTGACGATCACCGTGCCGCCCGGCCTCAAGGATGTGAGCGGCCGGCCGCTGTCGAACGCGGACCAGTTTCCGTTCAAGACGCCCACCGCGCCGATGCCGCCGCTCGCGAAGTTCTCGTCGGGCAGCTTCGGCATCATTGAGCGCTTTGCCGAGCCGGATTCGCCCGCGCTCGTGCCGGTCACGCTGCGCAACGTGGAAGCGGACCTGCATATCGCGGGACTCAACGCAAACACGGCCAACGCGCAGTTCGCGAAGCTGCGCATCGATCAGGACGGCCAGGTCCGCCGCTGGATGGATCTCGTCGACCAGTTCGATGGCTACGACATGTCGCGCTCGCGCATCGAGAAGCTCGACCCGGGGCTGCTGAAGCGCTCGAAAGGCTCGATCATCGTGCGCCATACGGACGGCGAGGATGCGGGCAACAAGGACCCGCAGATCGACATCCGCTCCCTGTCGCTGCTGGCGGGCCAGCAAGGCGTCGAAGCGCTCACGCTGCCGAAGGCCGATCCGAAGCAGCTGCGGCCGTTCGAAGTGGTCGGCGTGCCGGTCGCGAAGCCGGGCTTCTACGTGATCGAACTGTCGTCGCCGCGCCTCGGCGCGTCGCTGCTCGGCCGGCCGCTGCCGATGTACGTGCGCACCGCCGTGCTGATCACGAACCTCGGCGTGCATCTGAAGGCCGGCCGTGAAAACAGCGTCGTGTGGGTGACGTCGCTCGACAAGGGTCAGCCGGTGCCGAACGCCGACGTGCGCGTGACCGACTGCAACGGCGACGAAATCGCGACCGGCAAGACCGACCCGCGCGGCGTACTGACGATCGGCAAGCCGCTCGAAGCGCTGAAGCGTTGCGGCGAAGACAGCTTCTCCGGCTTCTTCGTGTCGGCCCGCGTGAACGATCCGAAGACGGGCCCGGACATGGCCTTCGTGCGCTCCGACTGGAATCAGGGCATCGAGGCGTGGCGCTTCAACGTGCCGACGGACACGAGCAGCAACGACACCGTGCGCGCGCACACCGTGTTCGACCGCACGCTGCTGCGCGCGGGCGAGACCGTGTCGATGAAGCATTTCATTCGCGTCGAGACGATGCACGGCCTCGACTTCCCGAAGCGCTATCCGACCCGCGTGACGATCCGCCATCTCGGCAGCGGCCAGACCTACCATCTGCCGCTCAAGTGGTCCGCCGATCACAGCGCCGACTCGACGTTCACGATCCCGACCGCCGCGAAGCTCGGCGAATACGACGTAACGCTCGACGACGGCGACCCGAACGCCACCAGCGACGATGCCGACAATAACGACAACAGCGGCGACAACAACAGCAACGACGACAGCGACAGCGACAGCAGCGACGCGTCGGTGCACATGAGCTACGACTCCGGCAGCTTCCGCGTCGAGGAATTCCGCCTGCCGGTGTTCAAAGGAACGATCGGCGTACGCAACGAGAAGACCCAGCCGCTTGTCGCCGCGAAATCCGCCGATGTGGCCGTGCAGCTCGACTATGTGTCGGGCGGCGCCGCGTCGAACCTGCCGGTGCAGGTGTCCGCGCTGATGCGCAGCACGTCGCCGTCGTTCGAGGACACCTACCCCGACTTCAGCTTCGTGTCGTGGCAGCCGCGCAGGAGCACCAACGACGACCAGACCACGTCGGACGAAGACAACCCCGGGGACAACACCGCCGACTCCACGCCCGACAGCGACGAAGCGAAGCTGATCGCCGACAAGCTCGCGCTCACGCTCGATCGCAACGGCTCAGGCACGCTGACGCTGAAAGATCTGCCCGACGTGAAGGCGCCGAAGCAGCTCGCGCTCGAAGCGACCTTCGCCGATCCGAACGGCGAGGTGCAGACCATCAGCGGCAACGCAACGCTATGGCCGGCGGCCGTGGTCGCGGGCGTGAAGTCCGGGCAGTGGGTGTCGGTCGGCAACACGGTGCCGGTGAAGGCGCTCGCGGTCGATCTGCAGGGCAAGCCGCGCGCCGGCGTGCCGCTCGAAGTACGCGGCATCGCGCGCATCACGACGACGACCCGCAAGCGGATGGTCGGCGGTTTCTATGCGTACGACAACCACACCGAAACGAAGGATCTGGGCACGCTGTGCAGCGGCAAGAGCGACGACCACGGCCTGATGCTGTGCGACGCGAAGCTGAAGGAAGCGGGCAACGTCGACCTCGTCGTCACCGCGAAGGACGGCGACGGCCATGCATCGACCGCCACCACTTCGATGTGGGTCACGCGCGAGGAAGACCTCTGGTTCGGCGGCGACAACACCGACCGGATGGACGTGCTGCCCGAGAAAACCACCTACGAGCCGGGCGAAACCGCGCGCTTCCAGGTGCGCACGCCGTTCCGTTTCGCGACGGCGCTCGTCGCGATCGAACGCGAAGGCATCATCGATACGCGCGTCGTGCAGCTGGACGGCAAGAACCCGACCGTCGAGCTGAAGGTCGATCCGTCGTGGGGGCCGAACGTCTATGTGTCGGTGCTCGCGCTGCGCGGCCGGATTCACGAAGTGCCGTGGTACTCGTTCTTCACGTGGGGCTGGAAACAGCCGCTCGAATGGGTGCGCGCGTTCTGGTACGAAGGCCGCCAGTATGAGGCGCCCACGCCGCTCGTCGACCTGTCGAAGCCCGCGTTCCGCTACGGGCTCGCGGAGATCAAGGTGGGCACCGCCGCGCATCGCCTCGGCGTGACCGTCACCACCGACGCGAAGTCGTACACCGTGCGCGGCAAGGCGCACGTGAAACTGCATGTGACGTTGCCGAACGGCAAGGCGGCGCCGGGCGGCACGCAGGTCGCGGTTGCCGCCGTCGACGAAGCGCTGCTCGAACTGATGCCGAACCAGAGCTGGGACCTGCTCGACGCGATGCTGCAGCGGCGGGCGTACGGCGTCGAAACCGCCACTGCGCAGATGGAGATCGTCGGGCGCCGCCACTTTGGGCGCAAGGCGGTGCCGGCGGGCGGCGGCGGCGGACATGCCGCGACGCGCGAACTGTTCGACACGCTGCTGCTGTGGAACCCGCGCGTGACGCTCGACGCAAACGGCGACGCCACGCTCGACGTGCCGCTCAACGATTCGCTGACGAGCTTCCGCATCGTCGCGATCGCGGCGGTGGGCAGCGGACAGTTCGGCACCGGCAGCACGTCGATCCGCAGCACCCAGGACCTGCAGGTGATCTCGGGTCTGCCGCCGCTCGTGCGCGAAGGCGACGCGTTCCGCGCGCAGTTCACGCTGCGCAATACCACCACGCGCACGATGCAGGTCGTCGTCACGCCGAACGCGCCGGGTGTCGTGCTGAATCCGCAAACGGTACAGCTCGGCCCCGATTCGTCGCGCGAAATCTCGTGGACCGTCACGGTGCCCGACGGTCTCGCGGATACGCCGACGCCGTCGCTCACGTGGACGCTCACCGCGGCCGAGCAAGGCGGCCCGCACGCGAGCGATGCGCTGAAAGTCGCGCAGCGCGTGATGGCGGCCGTGCCCGTCACGGTGCAGCAGGCGACGCTTGCACAGGTCGACGGCACGCTGTCGTTGCCGGTCGCACCGCCGCCAGATGCCACGTCGTCGCAGGCGGGTCCGAATGCGGGCCAGTTGCGTGGCGGCATCGCGGTGTCGCTGCAGTCGAAGCTCGCCGACGGACTGCCTGGCGTGCGCCGCTGGTTCCAGCGCTATCCGTACGGCTGTCTCGAACAGCAGAGCTCGATCGCGCTCGGTTTGCGTGACCCCGCGAAGTGGCAGGCAGTGATCGCGAAAATGCCGGTGTATCTCGATTCCGACGGCCTCGCGAACTACTTCCCGCCGTACGACGACAGCCGCGCGACCGGCAGCGTCACGCTGACCGCGTACCTGCTCGATATCGCCGACGAAGCGTCGAAGCTCGATGACCGCTTCGCGCTGCCCGACGACCTCGTCAGCAAGCTCGAAGGCGGGTTGACCGGCTTCGTCGAAGGCCGCATCCAGCGCGATGCGTGGTCGCCGCGCAAGGACCTCGACCTGCGCAAGCTCGCGGCGATCGACGCGCTGTCGCGCTACGGGGCCGCGCAGGGCCGCATGCTCGGCTCGATCGAGATCGCGCCGAACCAGTGGCCGACCTCGGCGGTGATCGACTACTACGGGATCCTGTCGCGCGTGAAGGACATTCCGCAGCGAGACGAAAAGCTCGCGCAGGTCGAACAGATCCTGCGCGCGCGGCTCACCTACCAGGGCACGCGCCTCACGTTTTCGACCGAAGCCGACGACGACCTCTGGTGGCTGATGGAAGGCCCCGAGACCAACGCCGCGCGGCTCGCGCTGACCTTCGTCGATGCGCCCGCGTGGAAGGACGAGATGCCGCGCGTCGTGGCCGGGCTGCTCGCGTTGCAGCAGCGCGGCGCGTGGGACACGACGACCGCGAACCTGTGGGGCTCGCTCGCGGTCGAGCGCTTCTCGCAGGTGTTCGAGAGCACGCCAGTCAACGGGCAGACGAAGTTGCAGCTCGATGCGATCGAGCGCGCGATCGGCTGGTCGGCGGGCGCGCCGGCTGCTTCGGGTGCCGCTGCGGCCTCTACCGCTTCTGCAACGCCCGCGACCCGAAGCGCTGCGGCGCGCAGTACGCTGTTGCCGTGGCCCGATCCGAAGACCGCGCAAGGCGCACCGTCGACGCTGACGCTCACGCAGCAAGGCACCGGCAAGCCGTGGGCGACGATCGAGAGCCTCGCGGCCGTCGCGCTGAAGGCGCCGTTCGCGTCCGGCTACCGGATCACGAAGACCGTGACGCCGGTCGACCCCGCGGTGAAGGGTGTGCTGACGCGCGGCGACATCGTGCGCGTGCATCTCGACATCGATGCGCAGAGCGACATGACGTGGGTGGTTGTGAACGACCCGGTGCCGGCGGGTTCGACAATCCTCGGCTCGGGGCTCGGCCGCGATTCCGCTGCCGCGACCAACGACGAGAAGTCGCCGAAGGGTGCGTGGCCCGCGTTCATCGAGCGCGGCTTCGACGGTTATCGCGCGTACTACGACTATCTGCCGAAGGGACGTTTCTCGGTCGAGTACACGGTGCGCCTGAACAACGTCGGCACGTTCGGTCTGCCGCCGACGCGCGTCGAAGCGCTGTACGCGCCGTCCGCGTTCGGCGTAGTGCCGAATGCGCCGGTGACTGTGCAGCCGGTGGCTGCGGCAAAGTAAAGGTGGAGAACGTGATGGACACAACGAGATGAAGCGTGACGTTGTCCGCGTTCGTGTGATGTTGCGCGCCGCGCTCGTGCTTGCATTCGCGATGCCCTCCGCAGCCTCCGCGCTACCGTCGTTCGACCAGGTGCACGCGCAGTGGCGCAGCTCCGACTGGCTGCTGCTCGCGAGCGATGGCGAAGTGCTCGAACGCACGCGCGTAGACCGCAGCGCGCGGCGCGGCGAATGGGTCGCGCTCGCGGACGTGTCGCCGGCGCTGCGCGAAGCGATCGTCGTGTCGGAAGACAAGCGCTTCTACGAACATAGCGGCGTCGACTGGCGCGGCGCGGCCGGCGCTGCGTGGGCGAACCTGTGGAATTCGCGCACGCGCGGCGCGTCGACCGTGACGATGCAGCTGACCGGCCTGCTCGACGACGATCCGCAGCACTCCGGCCAGCGCTCGATTACACAGAAGGCGGGCCAGGCCATGAGCGCGCTGTGGCTCGAGCGATCGTGGCGCAAGGACCAGATTCTCGAGGCCTATCTGAATCTCGTGCCGTTTCGCGGCGAGACGGTCGGCCTCTCCGCGCTGTCGCTCACGCTGTTCGGCAAGGCGCCATCGGGCCTCGACGATCGTGAGGCCGCGGTCGCGGCCGCATTGGTGCGCTCGCCGAACGCGCCCGCCGTGAAGGTCAGCGCGCGCGCGTGCCGGATCCTGCACGACATGCATGACGACGGCGAATGCAAAGGGCTCGACGCGTTCTTGCAGCTCGCATTCGCGCGCCCTGCTCCCGCGCTGCTGACCACCTCGCCCGCCGACGAAATGCTCGCGCCGCACTTCGCGCGACGCGTCGCCGCCGAACTGCATCCTGTCGCAGGACAGCGTGTCACGTCGACGCTCGATGCGCCGCTCCAACGCTTCGCACGCGATACGCTGACGCGCACGCTCACCGAACTGAACGCGCCTGCGCATCGGCGCAACGTGCAGGACGGCGCGGTCGTGGTGCTCGACAACGCGACGGGCAACGTGCTCGCATGGGTGGGCTCGTCGGGCGCGCTGTCGGCGGCGCGCGACGTCGATTCGGTGCTCGCGCTGCGCCAGGCCGGCTCGACGCTGAAGCCGTTCCTGTACGCGCAGGCGATCGACGAGCGGCGTCTCACCACCGTGTCGCTGCTCAACGATGCGCCGCTCGATCTGCCGGCGGGCGGCGGCCTCTATATTCCGCAGAACTACGACAAGGACTTCAAGGGCTGGATCAGCGCGCGCACGGCGCTCGGTTCATCGCTGAACGTGCCCGCGGTGCGCACGCTCGTGATGGTGACGCCGCACCGCTTCGGCCGCACGCTCGCCACACTCGGCCTGCCGCTCACGCACGACGGCGACTACTACGGCTTCAGTCTCGCGCTCGGCAGCGCGGACGTGACGCTGCTGTCGCTGACCAACGCGTATCGAGCGCTGGCGAATGGCGGCGTTGCGCGGCCGACGTTCGATCTGCCGCGGGGGTCGACTACGCACCCACCCGCCGGCACGCGTGTGTTCAGCGCCGATGCCGCGTACATCGTGACCACCGTGCTGTCCGACAACAACGCGCGCACGCGCACGTTCGGCTTCGACAGTCCGCTCGCCACACGCTTCTATTCGGCCGTGAAGACGGGCACCAGCAAGGACATGCGCGACAACTGGACGGTCGGCTTCACGTCGCGCTATACGGTTGGCGTGTGGGTCGGCAACGCGGACGGCTCGCCAATGTGGGACGTGTCGGGCGTGACCGGCGCGTCGCCGATCTGGGCCGCGGTCGTCGGCTATCTGCACCGGCAGTTTCCGAGCCGCCCGCCTGCGCCGCCCGCGGGCGTCGTGCGCAGTCACGTGACCTTCGAGAACGCGGTCGAACCCGCGCGCGACGACTGGTTCCTCGCCGGCACGCAGATCGACAACGTCGCGCTGGCTGCCGACGCCGGCAGCGCGCGCACGGGGCCATCGACGAAAGGCTCGCCGCGCATCGCATCGCCCACCGACGGCACCATTTTCGCGCTCGATCCCGACATTCCCGCGAGCCGTCAGCGCATCGGCTTCGAGCGCGCGAGCGGCAGCCCGCCGAAGAGCGCGTGGCGGCTCGATGGCAAACCGATGGGCGAGATCGAACGGGTGGCGTGGCTGCCGTGGCCCGGCCGTCATACGCTGGAACTGCTCGATCCGAACGGGAACGTCGCCGATACCGTGCACTTCGAAGTGCGCGGCGCGACAGCCCGCAAGGCGGCGGGGCCTGTTGGACCGGCGGGTGCGTCCGGCGCGGCAGCTTCGCGTCGGCCTGCGCAGGGGTGACGGGTCGTGCGCAGCGACGAAGCCCAAACGAAGGGCTTCGCGCGACGCGCGACCGGCGGTGAAGATGTCATCAAGTGTCAAATCGTGCGGCAGGCAATTTACAGCGCCTGCGCGGACCGGTATAAATCGGCGGCTTTCACGAAACGGGCGCGATTCTGTCCTATCCTTGTTGGCAGCGTCCGCTGACTGCAATCCGTTCCCGGCTCAACTTTTGCCCTCAATGGAGTGTGTGCCATGCTGAAGAAGCTGTTGATGCTCTGCATCGTCCTGCTGTCGCTCGGGTCCGCCCTCGCGAACGCCGTCGAAGTGAATACCGCGGACGAAACCGCGCTCGAGTCGGTTAAGGGCATCGGTCCGGTGCACGCGAAAGCGATCATCGACGAACGCACGAAAAATGGTCCGTTCAAGGACGCCGACGACCTGGCTTCGCGCGTGAAGGGCCTCGGCCAGAAGTCGGTCACGAATCTCGAAACGGCGGGCCTCACGGTCAACGGCTCGTCCGCGCCGCCCACGGGCGCCAAGGGTGCGTCGTCGAACGCCAGCAAGGCTGCTTCGATGAAGGCTCCCGCGCCCGCCGCGCAGACGTCGGCCGCGCCGTCCAACGGCGCATCGTCCGGCGCCGCGCCCGCGATGATGATGATGGCCGCGTCGGGCACCAAGGCGACGAAGTCGAAGAAGAAAGCGAAGGATGCCGAAGCGGCATCGGCGCCCGCCGGCACGATGGCGGCCGCTGCTCCGGCGGCGAGCACGCCGACGGCTGCTGCGGCGTCGGGCGCTTCGTCGGCAAAGGCATCGAAGAAGAAAGGCAAGAAGAGCAAGGCGGCATCCGCTGCCGCGGCTTCCGGCGGCTGATGCCGCTAGCCGTTACCGCGTTGCGTGTCGCTGAGCTTGCTGCAGTGACAAACCCGCGGCAAACACAATCGACCCATTCCCTGCCGCGCGTCCCGCGCGGCGTTTCCGCCGGTGCGCGTTCGCGTGCCGGCCTGACAGAGAGAACATCATGAGCCTACTCGATACCCTCGGTTCCCTGATGGGCGGCAACGCCCAGGGCGGCAGCCAGCAGGCGCTGGTCTCGGCGGCCCTCGAATTCGTCAACAACCAGCCGGGCGGCCTGAACGGCCTGATCCAGCGCTTCCACGAGAACGGCGCGGGCGACATCATCAATTCGTGGGTCAGCAACGGAGAGAACCAGCCGATTTCGGCGGACACCGTGCAAAACGTGCTCGGCTCGGACGTCGTCGCGAATCTCGCGTCGAAGGCCGGCATCGATCCGCAGCAGGCCGGCGGTCTGCTGTCGCAGATCCTGCCGCACGTCGTCAACGCGGCCACGCCGCAAGGCGAAGTGCCCGCCGATGGCAAGCTCAATTCCGATACGGTGCTCGGCGCGCTGGGCGGGCTGGCTTCGCTGTTTGGGAACAAGCAGGGGTGAGGTAGTTCACCGCGACAACCGGCGCACCATCTCCGCGATGATGGTGTACCGGATCACACGCAGGCATGTCAATTCGCCGCCCAGTGTCGCCGTGAGTTCGGGACGTTCACCCATGATTGCAGTGTTGTCCCGTTCCGTCTCTTCGTACAAGGCTGCGGCCGCACTTTCGATTTGATCCAGCAGCGCGTCGAGCAGGCGTTCGGCTGTGCGTGATGCGAGTCCGATGGTCGCACCAGCGCCGAGCAGCAATGCGCGATCGAAATCCGCGAAGTAGCGCTTACCGGCAATATCCCAGGCGAAAGGCACACGGTCCGGCCAGTCGCCTTTCTGATACATCGGCGTGCTCCACGCCGCGATGCTCAACAGGTCGTAGAACGGTGCGAGCTGAAAGTCCTCGTCCGACACGAGAAAGCTCAGATTCTTCAGGTGTGCATCGGAATTGCCGGTCAGCACGTTAAACACGAGCCACGAAAAGATCCGGGTACGCGCTACGGCCCGATTGCGGCAAAGCGATGCGATCGTCGCCAGCCGCTCGACACTGCCCTGCTCGTATTTGAACGTGCGTGCAAGGTCGAGCAGCTGGCATGCGTCGATCGTATGCCGCCGCAACCATTCGCCACGCTCCTCGACGCGATCGAAGCGGTCGACGAGATATACAGGCGCCGGCACGTAACGCCGGTGTACCGCGGGCACCTCGAGACCCACGCGCGCCGCGAGCCGCATCACGAACCACTCGTTGATTACCGAATGCGGGTAGTCATCGCGATCCTGATGATCGGGCTTGAGGATGTGCGTCGAGGGCGTAGGGCCCGACGGCTCGTAGAGTTCGCCATCTCGCAGCACCATGGCAAGTTTGTGCTGTGCGCCTGCCAGCGACATACGTTTCATCGCATCGTGCGTGAGCGGCAGCTGCGGCAACGCGGCGATGCGCGCGAACAGCTGCGCATCGGACAGCGGACGCAAACCGCCGCGAGAACGGTCTGACGCTGCGACGCTCGAAGGCAGCAGCGTCACCGAACCCGCAGACTCCGCACCATAGTGCGCGAGCAGCGCAAACGCGTCGGTCTCGCTGCGCAGGTGCGCGTCGCGCGCGAGCAGTACGCGCTGGCCTTCCTCGGGCAACAGATTGTCGAAGTACCACTGCACCGGGCGGCGGCTGCTGCCGTCGCGTAGCGGCTCGACCTGCAACGGCAATGCGGGACTCAACGGATATCGGTCGGCGCGTTCGAGCCAACGGGGCGCGTATGTGAAGCTCCAGATGTCATTCTCGTCGCGCAATGCGCCGACAGTCACCTCGTTGATGCTGGCGATGAGTTCACGCGACGCGCTCGGCGTTGCTGACGCGCTGCTGCCCTGTGACGCTTCGTGAACCGCTAGCCCCTTCGATGGCGGTGCGCCGTCATGTTGGTCCGGCGACATCATTGGTCGCCTTCATCGCTGCGGCGCATACGGGCGGTATCCGGTTCGTCGTCCCCCGCCTCACGTTTCGCGACACGAGCGAGGCGCATAGCGAGCTTGCGCCGCTCGTCCTCGACGAGCGCGGCCGCATCGCGAGGCAGGTCCACGCTGAGCCGCACGCCAAGTCCTTCGAGCACGCCGAACAACTTGCCCCAATGGACGCCGTCCGCGCCGTTCTCGACCTTGCCGAGAAAGCTTTCGCTGACACCGAGACTGCCTGCTGCGTCGTCCTGCCGCAGTTGCTGAGCTTTACGGGCAGCACGCACGAAAACGCCAAGATCGGCAGGATCGCTGACACGGATGTTCATTGAAAATCCTTGCAATCGGATGGATTTTAATTGAATCATTGTAGGACACTCCGATAATCCATGCAATTGCATGGATTATCCTGTCTACAAGCTGCCAAAATGGATATTCCATGCGATTGCACGGATTTAACCCCAGTGGACGGTGATTTTGACGATATCCTTGCGAGCGCGCAGATTTTCTACCTACCCACCCAACAAAAAGGGCAACGGATCCCTCCGTTGCCCTTCGTCACAAACAGCTCAAGCTACCCAAGCCGCCGCGTCGATCAATGCACGACGCGGTCGAACATGAACTTGCCGTCCTGCACGCCCACCGGAATCACGTCCTTCGGACCGAACCTGCCGGCGAGAATCAGCTTCGCGACCGGGTTCTCGATCTCCTGCTGGATCGCGCGCTTCAACGGCCTCGCGCCGAACAGCGGATCGTAGCCCACCTTGCCGATCTGCTCGAGCGCGTCTTCCGACACGTCGAGCTGCATGTCCATCCTTGCCAGCCGCTCCTGCAGACGCTGCAACTGGATCTTCGCGATCGACTGGATGTTCGCGCGATCGAGCGCATGGAACACCACGACGTCGTCGATCCGGTTCAGGAATTCCGGGCGGAAATGCAGCTTCACTTCTTCCCACACGGCATCCTTCACCGCATCCTGCGGCTGGTCGACCATCGCCTGGATCACCTGCGAACCGAGGTTCGACGTCATCACGATCACCGTGTTCTTGAAGTCCACGGTGCGTCCCTGGCCATCGGTCATGCGGCCGTCGTCGAGCACCTGCAGCAGCACGTTGAACACATCTGGATGCGCCTTCTCGATCTCGTCCAGCAGGATCACGCTATACGGCTTGCGGCGAACGGCCTCGGTCAGATAGCCGCCCTCTTCGTAGCCGACATAGCCCGGCGGCGCGCCGATCAGCCGCGCGACGCTGTGCTTCTCCATGAATTCGCTCATGTCGATGCGGATCAGATGCTCTTCCGAATCAAACAGGAACGACGCCAGCGCCTTGCACAGCTCGGTCTTGCCGACGCCCGTCGGCCCGAGGAACAGGAACGAACCGTACGGCCGGTTCGGGTCCGCGAGGCCAGCGCGCGAGCGGCGGATCGCATCCGCGACGGCGCTGATCGCTTCGTCCTGACCGACCACGCGCTCGTGCAGCTTCGTCTCGATCTGCAGCAGCTTCTCGCGCTCGCCCTGCATCATCCGCGACACGGGGATGCCGGTTGCGCGCGACACCACTTCGGCGATTTCTTCCGCGCCCACCTGGGTGCGCAACAGCCGCGGACGGGTCGGATTGTTCTGCTCGCGCGCCTCGGCCTGCGCCACTTCCTTCAGCTGCGCTTCGAGCTTCGGCAGCTTGCCGTACTGCAGCTCGGCCACCTTCTCGAGCTTGCCTTCGCGTTGCAGCCGCGCGATCTCGGCGCGCGTGCGCTCGATGTCTTCCTTCAGCGCCGCGCTGCCCTGCACCGCAGCTTTCTCCGCGGTCCAGATCTCGTCGAGGTCGGCATACTCGCGGTCGAGCCGCTCGATCTCTTCCTCGATCAGTTGCAGACGCTTCTGCGACGCTTCGTCCTTCTCCTTCTTCACCGCCTCGCGCTCGATCTTCAGCTGGATACGGCGACGGTCGAGCCGGTCCATCTCTTCCGGCTTCGAGTCGATTTCCATCTTGATCTTCGACGCGGCCTCGTCGATCAGGTCGATTGCCTTGTCCGGCAGGAAACGGTCCGTGATGTAGCGATGCGACAGCTCGGCCGCGGCGACGATCGCCGGGTCGGTGATATCGACGCCGTGGTGCAGCTCGTACTTCTCCTGCAGACCGCGCAGGATCGCGATGGTCGCCTCGACGGACGGTTCGTCGACGAGCACCTTCTGGAAGCGGCGCTCGAGCGCGGCGTCCTTTTCGATGTACTTGCGGTATTCGTCGAGCGTGGTCGCGCCGACGCAATGCAGCTCGCCGCGCGACAGCGCCGGCTTCAGCATGTTGCCCGCATCCATCGCGCCTTCGGCCTTGCCCGCGCCGACCATCGTGTGGATTTCGTCGATGAAGACGATGGTCTGGCCTTCGTCCTTCGCGATGTCGTTCAGCACGGCCTTCAGGCGTTCCTCGAACTCGCCGCGATACTTCGCGCCGGCGAGCAGCGCCGCCATGTCGAGCGACAGCACGCGCTTGCCCTTCAGCGTTTCCGGCACCTCGCCGTTGACGATGCGCTGCGCGAGCCCTTCAACGATCGCCGTCTTGCCGACGCCCGGTTCGCCGATCAGCACCGGATTGTTTTTCGTGCGGCGCTGCAGGATCTGGATCGAGCGGCGGATTTCGTCGTCACGGCCGATCACCGGGTCGAGCTTGCCCGCCCGCGCCCGTTCGGTCAGGTCGATCGTGTACTTCTTGAGCGCTTCGCGCTGGCTCTCCGCGTCCTGGCTGTGCACCTGCGCGCCGCCGCGCACAGCCGCGATGGCCGATTCGAGCGACTTGCGCGTGAGGCCGTACTGGCGCGCGAGGCGCCCGATTTCGCCTTTGTCGTCCGCGACCGCGAGCAGGAACATCTCGCTCGCGATGAACGTGTCGTTGAGCTTCTGCGCTTCCTTGTCGGCCTGGTTCAACAGACCCGTGAGCTCGCGGCTGACCTGCACGTTGCCGTCGGTGCCCTTCACCTGCGGCAGACGCGACATCGCCTCGCTCAGGCCGCTCTGCAGCGCCTGGGTATGCACGCCCGCGCGCGACAGCAGCGAACGCGCGGAGCCATCCTGCTGGGCGATCAGGGCCGAGAGCAGGTGAACCGGCTCGATGTACTGATTGTCACGCCCGACCGCGAGGCTCTGGGCATCCGCCAGTGCTTCCTGGAATTTGGTGGTGAGTTTGTCGACTCTCATTCAAGAGACCTCCAGTTTCTGAATTTCTGAATAGCACCAAAATGAGGCGATTTAAGTGGGTTTCAAGCGCTTTTTTCGTGACAAACTGCAAAATCTTGGCCAGGCCGAAGTTTGGTCCGTTCCGGATCGCGACGACCACGTGACGACCGCATCACACGGCGACTCTGTCTGCATCCATGACCGCCTGCAGGTCGACGGGTTCATACGTTTCATTGCCCCTGCCTGCGGCAAGGCCGCCCCGTATTCATACGACATCGCGTGATAAGCTGACTTGATCCGCGTCACATTGCGGCAGTATGCGCGCGCGTGCACGACGCGAGAAGGCAAACGGCCGCCGCCGTTCCAGGCCTGCCGCCGTCGCAGCAGGCCGTCATCCAGCCGTCATCGTATGAAGCCGTCTTTTCCTCCCGCCGAAGCCGTCGAACGGCAAGCCGAGCCGACTCCGGACAACATCCGCGAGCTGGTGGACGCGTTCTACCGGCGCGTGCGCGCCGATGCGCTGCTCGGTCCGATCTTCGGCGCCGCGCTCGACGGCCGCTGGGAAGAGCATATGCCTAAGATGACCGCGTTCTGGTCGAGCCTCGTGCTTGGCGCGAAGCAGTATCGCGGCAACGTGCAGCAGGCCCATGCGCCGCTGCCGGGCATCGAGCCGCGTCATTTCAGCCACTGGCTGTATCTGTTCCTCGATACGGTCGAAGGCCGTTACGAGCCCGCCGCGGCGGTGCGCTTCATGGAGCCGGCGCTGCGCATCGCGCAGAGCCTTCAGCTGAGCCGTTTCGGCTGGGATTACCAGATTCCGGCGGAGCAGCAGGCGCTGCTCGATCGCGTCGCGCCGCGGCTGCCGCGCGAAGGCGACGACGAGCGCGACGCGGCAGCGAAGCGGCCGCGCGGCGAGCCGTTCCCGGCGAAGATCATCGGGCGTCCGCTCGACGAACCGGACACTGACGATAACGTGTGAGCGTGCTTATTCGCTGCTCTTTCGGGCAGTAGCAGTACAGCAGTTCAACGCTCCCAGCGCGCCATCGCCGCGTCATCCGACACGCGCGCGTCCACCCAGCGCTCGCCGTCCGGCGTCTTTTCCTTCTTCCAGAACGGCGCCTGGGTCTTCAGATAGTCCATCACGAACTCGCACGACGCGAACGCGTCGCCGCGATGCGCGGCCGTGGTCGCGACCAGCACGATCTGGTCGAGCGGCACGAGCTTGCCGACCCGATGCACGATCAGCACGTCGATGCCCGGCCAGCGCTCGCGCGCTTCATCGACGATCGCTTCGAGCGACTTTTCGGTCATGCCCGGATAGTGTTCGAGCTCCATCGTCTCGATCGCGCTGCCGTCGTTCAGATCGCGTACGGTGCCGACGAAGCACGCGACCGCGCCGATCTTCGGATTGCGCGCGCGCAGCGCCGCCACTTCGGCGCTCAGGTCGAAATCCCCGGTTTGCACGCGTACGGTCATCGCTCGATTCTCCTTGCGTTCGTGCCGTGGTGGATGCGCTCAGCCTCCCGTCACGGGCGGAAAGAACGCGACCTCGCAGCCGTCCGTGAGGCGCGTGCCAGCATCGGTCATCTCGTGGTTGCACGCCATGCGTAGCGCGCGCCCCTCGGCGAGCGTCTCGGCCCACGCGCCGCCGCGCGTGCGCAGCCATGCGCGCACGTCGCCAACGGTCGCGACGCCTTCCGGCACAGTCACCGTTTCGTCTGCCTTGCCGAGCGCTTCCCGCACACTCGCGAAATATCGAAGGTCGATCTTCATCACTACCACGTCAGTTCAGCAGTTCGGAAAAAGGAATGAAGCGGACCGTCTCGCCCGCCGTGATCGGATGGTTCGGCGGATTGTCGATCAGGCCGTCGCCCCACACGGTCGAGGTCAGCACGGCCGAGCTCTGGTTCGAGTACAGGTCGAGGCCGCCCGCGGGATTGATCCGCGCGCGCAGAAACTCGTTGCGCCGGTCGCCCTTCGACTGCGTGAAGTCCGCGCGCAGCGTGACCGCGCGCGGCGCGACGGTCTGCACGCCGGCGAGGCGCAGCACGAACGGCCGCACGAACAGCAGGAAGGTGACGAAGCTCGACACCGGGTTGCCCGGCAGGCCGATGAAGAATGCTTCGCTTTCCTGCGCCGCGTCGGCACCTGCTTTGGCACCCTCGCGCCGCACCGCGCCGAACGCCAGCGGCTTGCCCGGCTTCATCGCGATCTGCCACATCGTGAGCCGCCCTTCGGCTTCGACGGCGGGCTTCACGTGATCTTCCTCGCCCACCGACACGCCACCGCACGTGACGATCAGATCGTGCTCGCGCGCCGCTTCGCGCAGCGTCGCGCGGGTCGCATCGAGCTGGTCGCGCACGATGCCGTAATCGGTGATCTCGCAGCCGAGCTTCTGCAGCAGCCCGCGCAGCGTGAAGCGGTTCGAGTTGTAGATCGCGCCGGGCTTGAGCGGCTCGCCGGGCATCGTCAGTTCGTCGCCGGTGAAGAACACCGCGACCTTCACGCGCCGCATCACGTGCAGTTCCGCGCAGCCCACCGACGCCGCGAGCCCGAGCGCCGCCGGCGTGAGGCGCGTGCCGGCCGGCAGGATCGTCGAGCCGCTGCGGATGTCCGCGCCCTGCTTCGTGATCCACTCGCCGGCAACGGGCGTGTGCAGGATCGTCACGGTGTCGCCGGCGGTTTCGGTCTGTTCCTGCATCACGATCGCATCGGCGCCGGGCGGCACCGTCGCGCCGGTGAAAATGCGTGCCGCCGCGCCCGCGGCGAGCGGCTGCGGCGCGTGTCCGGCGGGAATGCGCTGCGAAACGGGCAGACGCCGGTCGCCGGACGCGAGATCGGCGACGCGCACCGCGTAGCCGTCCATCGCGCTGGTGTTCATCGGCGGCACGTCGAGCGGCGACACGACGTCCGCTGCGAGCACGCGGTTCAACGCGTCGAGCGTCGGCAGCGTTTCCGTTCCGCCGACGGGGCGGGCGCCGTCGAGCAGCGTCGCGAGCGCCTCGGCGGTCGAGATCATCGGCGCGCGGGGCGCCGCTTGAGTGGGCGTGGACATCGATCCGTGCATGCGTGAGCAGAAAGGATCATTGTAGCGGCGCGCGGGCGGTGCGTTGGGTCCGCATCGCCCGAATGCACATTCAAGCGCGCATTCAGCTGCTTATTCGACGGCTTATGCGGCGTCGGCCGTGTGCGTGGCGACGAACGCCTTCACCTGTTGCGCATCCGCCGGCAGCACCTCGAAGCGCTGCGGCAGCGCTTCGAGTCCGACGAACGTGGCCGGCCGCTCCGGCTCGCGTTCGAGCGCCTCGCGGATCGTCTCGCCGAACTTGATCGGCTGCGCGGTCTCGAGCACGATCATCGGGATGCCCGGCTGCAGATGCTCGCGCGCCACCTTCACGCCGTCCGCCGTGTGCGTGTCGATCATCGTGTCGTACTGCTGGAACACGTCGCGGATCGCGTCGACACGATCGTCATGGCTGCTGCGTCCGGACACGAATCCGAACTGCTGCACCCGCGTGAAATCGCCACTTGCGGCAAGGTCGAAGCCGCCCTTCTCCTCGACGTCGCGGAACAGCTGCAACACCCGCGCCGGATCGCGGCCGAGCAGATCGAACACGAAGCGCTCGAAGTTCGACGCCTTCGAGATGTCCATGCTCGGGCTGCTCGTGTGATACGTCTCCTTCGCTTCGCGCACGCGGTAGATACCCGTGCGGAAGAACTCGTCGAGCACGTCGTTCTCGTTCGTCGCGACGACGAGCTTCTCGATCGGCAGGCCCATCATGCGCGCGATGTGCCCCGCGCAGACGTTGCCGAAATTGCCCGACGGCACGGTGAACGACACGCGTTCGTCGTTCGACTTCGTCGCGGCGAAATAGCCCTTGAAGTAGTAGACGACCTGCGCGACCACGCGCGCCCAGTTGATCGAGTTGACCGTGCCGATCTTGTGCTTCGCCTTGAACGCGTGATCGTTCGACACCGCCTTGACGATGTCCTGGCACTGGTCGAAGTTGCCTTCGATCGCGAGGTTGAAGATGTTCGGGTCCTGCAGGCTGTACATCTGCGCGGTCTGGAACGCGCTCATCTTTTTGTGCGGCGACAGCATGAACACGCGCACGCCGGTCTTGCCGCGCATCGCGTATTCGGCTGCGCTGCCGGTGTCGCCGGAAGTGGCGCCCAGGATGTTCAGCGTCTCGCCGTGCTTCTTCAGCGTGTACTCGAACAGGTTGCCGAGCAGCTGCATCGCCATGTCCTTGAACGCGAGCGTCGGGCCGTTCGACAGCTCCAGCAGCGACAGCGGCGCGCCGTTCTCAACGCCGAGCGTTTTCAGCGGCGTGATCTGCTGCGCACTCTCGTCGTTGCGCACGTTGCAGTAGGTCGCGGCGGTGTAGGTGCGCTGCGCGAGATCGCGCAGGTCGGCGGCGGGAATGTCGTCGCTGAATTTCGACAGCACCTCGAACGCGAGGTCCGCGTAAGACAGCGCGCGCCAGCGCGCGAGTTCGTCGGCACTCACCCGCGGATACTGCGCCGGCAGGTACAGGCCGCCGTCTTTCGCGAGGCCGCCGAGCAGGATGTCCGAGAACGTATGGCGCTCGCCCGCTCCGGCGCCGCGCGTGGAAATGTAATTCATCTGTCTGACCTTGTTGAACCCCGCGCGAATCGTTCGGGGTGCATTGCGTTGAGCCGAGTCGTGGTTGGGAACGCCCGGGAAAGCCTGCCGGGCACGCACGGAACGCGCCCGGCGCGCCTCAGCGAAGCTTCAGTTGAGCGACTCCATGCGCAGCTTCGTCACCTTCGACACGACCGTCTGCAGCGCCTCGATACGCGCAATCGCCGCGTTGACCTGCTTTTCGACCGTCTCGTGCGTGATCAGGATGATGTCGGTCTCGCCCTTGTGCGCGGCGTCGACCTGCTCCGATTCTTTCTGCAGCAACGCGTCGATCGAAATGCCCGCGTCCGCGAGAATGCGCGTGATGTCGGCGAGCACGCCGGTCACATCCGCCACACGCAGACGCAGGTAATAGCCGCTCGTCACTTCGTCGATCGGCAGGATCGGCGTGCTGGACAGGCGGTCCGGCTGGAACGCGAGATGCGGCACGCGGTGCTCGGGGTCGGCGGTATGCAGGCGCGTCACGTCGACCAGATCGGCGACCACGGCGGACGCCGTCGGCTCCGCGCCCGCGCCCTTGCCGTAGTAGAGCGTCGTGCCGACCGCATCGCCATGCACGACGACTGCGTTCATCGCGCCTTCCACGTTCGCGAGCAGGCGCTTCGCCGGAATCAGCGTGGGGTGCACGCGCAGCTCGATGCCCTTCGGCGAGCGGCGCGCGATGCCGAGCAGCTTGATCCGGTAACCGAGCTCTTCCGCGTACTTGATGTCGATCGCGGCGAGCTTGCTGATGCCTTCCACGTACGCCTTGTCGAACTGCACCGGCACACCGAACGCGATCGCGCTCATGATCGTCGCCTTGTGCGCGGCGTCGACACCTTCGATGTCGAAGGTCGGGTCCGCTTCCGCGTAGCCCAGTTCCTGCGCGGCCTTCAGCGCGGTCGCGAAGTCGAGGCCGCGGTCGCGCATCTCCGACAGGATGTAGTTCGTCGTGCCGTTGATGATGCCGGCGATGTAGCCGATCTGGTTGGCCGTGAGGCCCTCGCGCAGCGCCTTGATGATCGGGATGCCGCCCGCCACCGCCGCCTCGAACGCGACCATCACGCCGTTCGCGCGCGCTGCCTCGAAGATCTCGGTGCCGTGCACCGCGAGCAGCGCCTTGTTCGCCGTCACCACATGCTTGCGGTTCTTGATCGCGCGCAGCACGAGTTCGCGTGCGATGCCCGTACCGCCGATCATCTCGGCGACGATCGCGATGGACGGATCGTCGACCACCGCGTTGAAGTCGTCGGTGACTTCGACGGTGCCCGCTTCGTTGCCGAGGGCCGCTGTGGCTTTCGCCGGATTGCGCACGGCGATGCGCGCAATCTCGATGCCGCGGCCCGCGCGACGTTTGATCTCATCCTGATTGCGGCGCAGTACCGTGAAGGTGCCGCTGCCTACCGTGCCGAAGCCCAGCAGTCCAACTCTGATCGGTTCCATGCAGCGTGTATGTCGATTAAGTGATTGAAATTCCGTCCTGCATCCGCTCTACCGTGCCCGTATGGAGCGCGCTCAGACCGAATGCCGTTTGCGATAGCCGTCGAGGAAGCGCGCAATGCGGTTGATCGAATCCGCGAGGTCATCCACGTTCGGCAGAAATACCACGCGGAAGTGATCCGGCGACTTCCAGTTGAAACCGGTGCCCTGCACCAGCAGCACCCGCTCTTCGAGCAGCAGATCGAGGATGAACTGCTGGTCGTTCTCGATCGGATACAGCTTCGGATCGAGCTTCGGGAACATGTAGAGCGCCGCTTCCGGCTTCACGCACGTGACGCCCGGAATCGCGGTGAGCATGTCGTACGCGAGTTCGCGCTGCCGGTACAGGCGGCCGCCCGGCTGGATCAGCTCGTTGATGCTCTGGTAGCCGCCGAGCGCCGTCTGGATCGCGTACTGGCCCGGCACGTTCGGGCACAGGCGCATCGAAGCCAGAATGCCGAGCCCTTCGCAATAATCTTTCGAGCGGCGGCGATTTTCTCCGCTCAAGCCCGACAGGTACATCCAGCCCGCGCGATAGCCGCACGAGCGGTAGCTCTTCGACAGGCTGTTGAACGTGACCGTCAGCACGTCTTCCGACAGCGCGCCGATCGCCGTGTGCGTCTTGCCGTCGTAGATGATCTTGTCGTACACCTCGTCGGCGAAGATCACGAGACCATGCTCGCGCGCGATGCCGATCAGTTCGAGCAGCAGTTCGTCGGAATACAGCGCGCCGGTCGGGTTGTTCGGGTTGATCACGACGAGCGCCCGCGTGTTCGGCGTGATCTTGCGGCGGATGTCGTCCGGGTCCGGCATCCAGCGGTTGTTCTCGTCGCAGATGTAGTGCACCGGCGTGCCGCCCGCGAGGCTCACGCCCGCCGTCCACAGCGGGTAATCCGGCGCCGGCAGCAGCACTTCGTCGCCGTCATTCAGCAGCGCCTGCAGCGCCATCACGATCAGTTCGGACGCGCCGTTGCCGATGTAGATGTCGTCCAGTTCCACGCCCAGCACGCCCTTCTGCTGCGCGTAATGCATGATCGCCTTGCGCGCCGCGAACACGCCCTTCGAATCCGAATAGCCCGACGAACTGGGCAGATTGCGGATCATGTCCTGGATGATCTCGTCCGGCGCCTCGAACCCGAACGGCGCGAGGTTGCCGATATTGAGCTTGATGATGCGATGCCCCTCTTCCTCGAGGCGCTTCGCGTGTTCGAGAACCGGCCCACGGATGTCGTAGCAGACGTTCAACAGCTTGTTGGATTTCAGGATCGGTTTCACGGCGGGCACTTCAGCGTGGATACTGCGTGGATCAATGGGCCTGGCGAACCAGGAGAAACGTTGGGGTGTGACTCTGGCGCGGTGAACTGGCACGGCGGCGGGATGTTGCCGCGGATCAAAACCGACTGTAGGCCCATTCTCAGGCCCGTTTTCAGGCCCGATTGAGGCCAGTGGCTTTAGCACGGCGGCACGCGGCTTGTGGCGGTGCGCGGAGCCCTGGCACGGGCGGACGGCTAAAAAGTTATAATTTAGCGGATATTGGCTGGTTTCCGCAATGCGGCAAGCCGGCCGCGCGGACCTCCCGCGCGTCGCGTTGCACCCATCCTCGCGATTTCCGAATCCACCAGGCGTGCACGGCCACGAGCCGTTCTGCCTGAAAAACCACCGCGGGCAGCCACGGCAGCCGCACGCGATGCCTTGACGGACCATCAAGTTGAAACTGCATCAGGACACGAGCGGCGCGCTCAACACCGTCACCGCCTACGGCGCCGGTTACGTCGAAATCAATCTGGAACGCCACGAACACAGCATCATCGTGATGCCTCAGGCACCGGTCATGCCGTGGCCGGTATCGTCGTTCGATGCGCTCTCGGCCGAACACTTCGCGCTCTTGATCGAACCCGCGCCGGAGGTGGTCGTGTTCGGCAGTGGCGGCCGGCTGCGCTTTCCGCATCCGCGCCTCACGGCCGCGCTCGCGGCGCGCCGCATCGGCGTCGAGACGATGGACTCGCAGGCCGCGTGCCGGACCTACAACATCCTGATGGCCGAGGGCCGCAAGGTCGCGGCCGCGATCCTGATCGAGCCGTGAGCACCATCGGGCACCCGCCGCGGGTCGGGGAGCGGACGCCCGATGCGCGGTTGAGGCCACGCAGTCGAGCCAGTTAAGGTTCCGATCAGTCGAATAGCGTAAACTGCGAGCCGCTTTCGCTTTTGCGATCCGCGGCGTTCGCGGATCGCGATCTGACAGCGCCTGCAGCACAGGTTGCTATAACTCTGGTCGGGCAGCATCCGTCCGACCGCCCCTCCGCCACGCCCTGCCCGGCGTCGAAAAGAAACAACAGGCTGAATCTTTTATGAACGATACGCCGGACCGGCTACCGCTCAACCGCACCGCATTGCTGCTGCTCATCCTGGCGCTCGCCGTCGTCTGGTTCGTGCCGCTCGGCTGGCGCCATCTGCTGCCGAGCGACGAAGGCCGCTACGCCGAAATGGCGCGCGAGATGTTCATCACGCACGACTGGATCACGCCGCGCTACAACGGCTACAAGTACTTCGAGAAGCCCCCGCTGCAGACGTGGGCGAACGCGCTGACCTTCATGTGGTTCGGCATCGGCGAATGGCAGGCGCGCCTCTATACGGCGCTCACCGGCTTCGCCGGCGTGCTGCTGGTGGGCTTCACGGGCCGCCGCGTGTTCAATGCGTCGACGGGCCTCTTCGCCGCGGTCGTGCTCGCGACCTGCCCGTACTGGAACCTGATGGGCCACTTCAACACGCTCGACATGGCCCTGTCGTTCTGGATGGAACTCACGCTCTGCTCGCTGCTGCTCGCGCAGCGCCCGAACCTGCCCGACCGCAGCGTGCGCGGCTGGATGTGGGTGTGCTGGGCGTCGATGGCGCTGGCGGTGCTCTCCAAGGGCCTGGTCGGGCTGATCCTGCCTGGTGCTGTGCTCGTGCTGTACTCGCTCGCGACGCGCAACTGGGCGCTGTGGCGGCGCCTGTACCTGGTGAGCGGCCTGATCGTGTTCTTCGCGATCGTGACGCCGTGGTTCGTACTCGTGCAGGACCGCAACCCCGAGTTCTTCAACTTCTTCTTCATCGTGCAGCAGTTCCGCCGCTACCTGACGCCCGAGCAGAACCGCCCGGGCGCGTTCTGGTACTTCGTGCCGGTGCTGCTGGTCGGGTTCCTGCCGTGGCTGTCCGTCAGCGTGCAGAGCGTGCGCCATGCGCTGCGCGTGCCGCGCCAGCCCAACGGCTTCGCGCCGGTGCCGCTGCTCCTCATCTGGTCCGCGTTCATCTTCCTGTTCTTCAGCGCGTCGCATTCGAAGCTCGTGTCGTACACGCTGCCGGTCGCGCCGTCGCTCGCGCTCGTGATCGGCATGTATCTGCCACTGGTTGGGCGCGAACGGTTGCGCAAGCATCTGGCAGGCTACGCGGTCGGTCTCGCGGCCGGTCTGATCGGCGCGACCTTCCTCGGCAGCCTCGGCGATGCGCGCAATCCGAATGCGCTGTGGGTCGAATTCCGCGTGTGGGTGTGGGCGGCGATCGCCGTCGGATTGCTGCTGACGCTGGTCGCGCTGTGGCTGTTGCGGCGCAGCGCGTCTGCGGATGCGGCGTCGGCCGTCGCAGCGCCGGTTCGCCCCGCTGCGGGCAACGGCACCGTGGCGCGCGCCGCGATCGCGTTCGGCGCCGGCTGGCTGCTGCTCGGCACGATCGCGGGCACCGGCCACGACGTGTTCGGCAAACTGAGTTCGGGCGCGCCGCTCGCGCCGGCGGTCAAAGCTGCGCTCGCAACGATGCCGCCCGACACGCCGTTCTATTCGGTCGGCGTGCTGGATCACACGCTGCCGTTCTACGTCGGCCACACGACGATCATGGTCGAGCACGCGGACGAACTGGCGTTCGGCGTATCGGTCGAACCGCAGAAATGGGTGCCGACCGTCGCCGAATGGAAGCAACGCTGGATGGCCGACCGCTACGCGCTCGCGCTGATGCCGCCCGACCGCTACCGCAAACTGTCCGCCGAGCATCTGCCGATGGTCGTGGTGGCGCGGGACCTGCGCCGCGTGATCGTCGAAAAGCCGCCGCTGGACGCGAGCGCACCGGCCGCGGCCGCCTCGGCATCGTCCGCGCAGGCTGCATCGGGCGCGGCCAGCACGCCGCTTGCCACGCCGCCCCAGCATTGAGTTACAGTCTCGCGCGGCGCGCTTGCGCCGCCCGGCCATGACGCGCCGCCGCATCGTTCTTACGGATCGCCTTCGAACGGACGCGCGGTGCGGCACGAGCCTTCCTGAACCCCGTTTACCGAACCTTTCGGAGTCTGACCGTTGATGAACCCGGTTTCCCTCTTCTGTATCCTGCTCGGCGTGGCGCTGAACGCGTGCGCCCAACTGCTGCTGAAGGCGGGCGTGAACGCCGTTGGACACTTCGAATTCACCCGTGCGAACATCCTGCCCATAGGCTTCAAGATTGCGATGCAGTTGCCGATCATGGGCGGACTCGCGTGCTACGTGGTCAGCGTGGGCGTGTGGATCGTCGGGCTGTCGCGAGTCGACGTGTCGATCGCGTATCCGATGCTGTCGCTCGGCTACGTAGTCAACGCGATCGCCGCGTGGTATCTGTTCGGCGAAGTGCTGTCGGTGCAGCGGCTGATCGGCATCGGCATCATCCTCGTCGGCGTGTTTATCCTGGCGCGCAGCTGATGCGGGATCCGGCGTTCGACGCCCTGCACAACCGCTCGTGCCGCCGCTTGGGCCGCGATCGCAGCGCATGTCGCCAGCCGGCCGCTGCCGCCCGATCATTGCAACCGGCGCGCGGCAACCGGCGAGCCACGCGGGCGCGCCAGCGTGGCTCGCCTTTGAACCGGACACGCTCCACCTTCAACGAGACCTGCATTCATGACCCAGTCCTCCGCTCCGTTTTTGCCGTTCGTGCGCCCTGAAATCGACGATGAGACGATCGCGGGTGTCGTCGAAGTGCTGCGCTCCGGCTGGATCACGACCGGCCCGCAGAACCAGGCGTTCGAAGCGGCGCTCTCGGCCTTCTGCGGCGGCCGTCCGGTGCGCACTTTCAACTCCGGCACCGCGACGCTCGAAATCGGCCTGCGGATCGCGGGCGTCGGGCCCGGCGACGAAGTGATCACCACGCCCGCCACGTGGGTCGCGACCAGCAACGTGATCCTCGAAGTCGGCGCGACGCCGGTGTTCGCGGATATTGATCCCGTCACGCGCAACATCGACCTCGACCTGCTCGAAAAGGCGATCACGCCGCGAACGAAGGCGCTGATCCCGGTGTATCTGGCGGGCGCGCCGGTCGACATGGACCGCCTGTACGCGATCGCAAAGGCGCACAATCTGCGGGTGATCGAAGACGCCGCGCAGGCGCTCGGCTCCACGTGGCACGGCAAGCGGATCGGCGCGATCGGCGACATCGTGTCTTTCAGCTTCCATCCGAACAAGAACCTGACGTCGATCGAAGGCGGCGCGCTCGTGCTCAACAACGAGGACGAAGCGAAGCTCGCGCAGAAGTACCGGCTGCAGGGCATCACGCGCAGCGGCCACGACGGCATGGATTGCGACGTGCTGGGCGGCAAGTTCAACCTGACGGACGTCGCGGCGCGTGTCGGCCTCGGCCAGTTGCCGCATCTCGAACGCTTTACGCAGCAGCGCAGGAAACTCGCGCGCGCGTATTTCGACGGCTTCGAGGGCGGCGCGGCGGTCAAGCTCGGCGTGGGCCTGCCGGTGCGCGACTTCGAGCACACGAACTGGCACATGTTCCAGATCACGCTGCCGATCGAGCGCCTGTCGATCAGCCGCGGCGAGTTCATGGAAGAACTGAAGCAGCGCGGCATCGGTTCGGGCGTGCATTACCCGGCGCTGCACCTGTTCTCGCTGTACCGCGCACGGGGCTTCAAGGAGGGCATGTTCCCGCATGCGGAGCGCTTTGGCGCGAGCACGGTCACGTTGCCGCTCTTCACGCAGATGACCGGCGACGACATCGCACGCGTCTGCCGCGCAGTGAACGACATCTGTACGCAGTTCGCGAAGCAGGCTTGATCCGGCGGCCAACCGGCACCAGTTTCGGAACAGCAGTCGCAACAAGGGTTTGGGACGGCAGTCGAAAAACAGGCGCAGCACATGCGGCACATGAGGTGAGCGCGAACGCGCACACCGGCGGCGAGCGCCAAGAACAATCGGAACACAGGTACACATGAGTCAAACGGAACATCACGCGACGAGCGCACCGGAAGTCTCGGTGATCATCCCGGTCTACAACGAAGAGGCCGGACTGGCCGCGCTCTTCGCGCGCCTCTACCCGGCGCTCGATGCGCTCGGCACGCGCTACGAGGTGATCTTCATCAACGACGGCAGCCGCGACCGCTCCGCCGCGATCCTCGCCGAGCAGTTCCGCGCGCGACCCGACGCGACCCGTGTGATCCTGCTGAACGGCAACTACGGGCAGCACATGGCGATTCTCGCGGGCTTCGAGCAGTCGCGCGGCAGCATCGTCATCACGCTCGACGCCGACCTGCAGAATCCGCCCGAGGAAATCGGCAAGCTCGTCACGAAGATGCGCGAAGGGTTCGACTACGTCGGCACGATCCGCATGCAGCGCCAGGACAGCCTGTGGCGACGCAAGGCGTCGCTCGCGATGAACCGGCTGCGCGAACGCATCACGCGCATCAAGATGACCGACCAGGGCTGCATGCTGCGCGCGTACAGCCGCCATATCGTCGATACGATCAACCGCTGCGGCGAGATCAACACGTTCATCCCGGCACTCGCGTACACGTTCGCGCAGAACCCGGTCGAAATCGACGTCGCGCACGAGGAGCGTTTCGCGGGCGAATCGAAGTATTCGCTTTACAGCCTGATCCGTCTGAACTTCGACCTCGTCACGGGTTTTTCGGTGGTGCCGCTGCAATGGCTGTCGTTCATCGGCGTGATCCTGTCGGCGGGTTCGGCGGCCCTCTTCGTGCTGCTGCTGATTCGCCGCTTCGTGATCGGCGCGGAAGTGCAGGGCGTGTTCACGCTGTTCGCGATCACGTTCTTCCTGCTCGGCGTGATCATCTTCGCGCTCGGCCTGCTCGGCGAGTACATCGGCCGCATCTACCAGCAGGTGCGCGCGCGGCCGCGCTATCTGGTGCAGACCATCCTGGAAGAGCGCGGCGCGGGCGGCGGTGGCTACATGAGCGTGCAGCCGGCGGTGCAGCCGTCGCCGCTCACCACCACCACGCACAGCCGCCCCACCGCCGATCAGGGACCCGAACGATGAAACCGCGCGCCGTCGTCTTCGCCTATCACAACGTCGGCGTCCGCTGCCTGCTGACGCTGCTCGCGCGCGGCGTCGACGTCGCGCTCGTCGTCACGCACGAAGACAGCGCGACCGAGAACATCTGGTTCGGCAGCGTCGCGCGCGTCGCGGCCGAGCACGGTATTCCGTTCGTCACGCCGGTGGATCCGAAGAGCGCCGATCTGCGCGCGGCCGTCAGCCACGCGAAGCCCGACTTCATCTTCTCGTTCTACTACCGCCACATGCTGCCGGTCGATCTGCTGAAGATCGCCGCGCGCGGCGCGTACAACATGCACGGCTCACTGCTGCCGAAGTACCGCGGCCGCGTGCCGACCAACTGGGCGGTGCTCAACGGCGAAACCGAAACCGGCGCGACGCTGCATGAAATGGCCGCGAAGCCGGACGCGGGCGCGATCGTCGCGCAGACGCCGGTGCCGATCCTGCCCGACGATACGGCCGCCGAAGTATTCGACAAGGTGACGGTGGCCGCCGAGCAGACGCTGTGGCGCGCGCTGCCCGCACTGCTCGCTGGGGAAGCGCCGCATCTGCCGAACGATCTCGCGCACGGCAGCTATTTCGGCGGACGCAAGCCGGAAGACGGCCGCATCGATTTCACGCAGCCCGCGGAGCAGGTCTACAACCTGATCCGCGCAGTCGCACCGCCGTATCCGGGCGCGTTCTTCGATGTCGACGGCGAGCGCTTCGTGATCGCGCGTGCGCGGCTCGCGGCGCCGGGCGCCGTCGTTGCCGCTGCGGACGCGGCCGGGGCGGATTTGCCCGCCGGTGTCCACGTGAGCGATAATGCCTTTTTGGCGATCTGCGGCGATGGCCGCGCAGTCGCAATCCACGAACTCCATCACCAGTCCGGCGGCCCCGGCGCGCAGTCGCAAGAGCACGCCATCACGCCCGCCGCGTTCACCCAGCTCACTCAATCTTCCCGCAAGCAATGAAAACCGAAGGCTTCGCCAAAAAAGTCCTGATCCTGGGCGTGAACGGCTTCATCGGCCACCACCTGTCCAAGCGCATCCTCGAAACGACCAACTGGGAAGTGTTCGGGATGGACATGCAGACCGAGCGCCTCGGAGACCTCGTGAATCACGAGCGCATGCACTTCTTCGAAGGCGACATCACGATCAACAAGGAGTGGGTCGAATATCACGTGCGCAAATGCGACGTGATCCTGCCGCTCGTCGCGATCGCCACGCCCGCCACCTACGTGAAGCAGCCGCTGCGCGTGTTCGAACTCGACTTCGAGGCGAACCTGCCGATCGTGCGTTCGGCCGTGAAGTACGGCAAGCACCTCGTGTTTCCGTCCACGTCCGAGGTGTACGGCATGTGCACCGACGAGCAGTTCGACCCGGACGCGTCGCCGCTGATCTACGGCCCGATCAACAAGCCGCGCTGGATCTACGCGTGCTCGAAGCAGCTGATGGACCGCGTGATCTGGGGCTACGGCATGGAAGGCCTCAACTTCACGCTGTTCCGTCCGTTCAACTGGATCGGCCCGGGCCTCGATTCGATCTACACGCCGAAGGAAGGCAGCTCGCGCGTGGTCACGCAGTTCCTCGGCCACATCGTGCGCGGCGAGAACATCAGCCTCGTCGACGGCGGCGGTCAGAAGCGCGCGTTCACCGACATCGGCGACGGCATCGACGCGCTGATGAAGATCATCGAGAACAAGGGTGGCGTCGCGACGGGCAAGATCTACAACATCGGCAATCCGAAGAACAACTTCTCGGTGCGCGAGCTCGCGCACAAGATGCTGGCGCTCGCCGCCGAGTTCCCGGAATACGCCGACAGCGCGAAGAAGGTGCAGCTCGTCGAAACGTCGTCGGGCGCGTACTACGGCGAAGGCTACCAGGACGTGCAGAACCGCGTGCCGAAGATCGACAACACGATGCAGGAGCTCGGCTGGGCACCGCAAGCCACGTTCGACGACGCGCTGCGCAAGATCTTCGAAGCGTATCGCGGCCACGTCGCGGACGCGCGCGCACTCGTTGAGCAGCAGTAACGCGGAGCGAGCGCGTTGGCCCGTATCGTCCTCAAGATCGACGTCGACACGCTGCGCGGCACGCGTGAAGGCGTGCCGAATCTCGCGCGGATCTTCGACCGCTTCAAGGCGCGCGCCACCTTCCTCTTCAGCCTCGGTCCGGATCACACCGGCTGGGCGATGCGCCGCGTGCTGCGGCCGGGTTTTCTGAAGAAGGTGTCGCGCACGTCGGTGGTCGAACACTACGGCATCCGCCAGTTGATGTACGGCGTGCTGCTGCCCGGCCCCGACATCGGCGCGCGCGCCGCTGCCGACATGCGCGCGATCCACGAAGCCGGCTTCGAGTGCGGCATCCATACGTGGGACCACGTGTACTGGCAGGACAACGTGCGCTCGAAACCGCGCGACTGGACCGCCGCGCAGATGCAGAAGAGCCACGAACGTTTCGTCGAGGTGTTCGGCGCGCCGCCGGTCACGCACGGCGCGGCGGGCTGGCAGATGAACGGCCACGCGTTCGAGCAGATCGACGCGTGGGGCATGCGTTACGCGTCGGATGGACGCGGCCATGCGCCGTACTTCCCGGTCGTAGACGGCAGAACCCTGGCCCACGTGCAGATGCCCACCACGCTGCCCACGCTCGATGAAGTGCTGGGCGTCGACAATATCGATGAGACCAACGTCGCAGCATGGATGCTCGCGCGCACCGAGAACAATCCGTGCGACCAGGTGTTCACGCTGCATGCGGAACTCGAAGGCCAGAAGCTCGCGCCGATCTTCGAGCAACTGCTCGACGGCTGGCGCGCGCAAGGCCACACGTTCGCGACGATGGGCGACTATCACGCGACGCTGGACCGCGACTCGCTGCCATCGTACCCTGTGACCTGGGGTGAAATCCCCGGCCGCTCCGGCGAGCTGATCGTCCAGCCCGACTGATCTCCCTGCCGGCGCGCGGCCCGCAACCGGCACGCGCGCCCGGTATCGCTGCATCCCCTTCCTGCGCGTCGCGACCACCGGCCCTCACAAGAAAACGGAGAACCTCGTGCCCATCGCAGTCGACCAGACCGTCCCCGACTTCACCGCTCCCGCCACTGGCGAAGACTTTACGCTGTCGGGCGCACGCGGCAAGAAGCTCGTGCTGTATTTCTACCCGAAGGACAACACGCCGGGCTGCACGACCGAAGGTCTGCAGTTCCGCGATCTGCATCCGAAGTTCAAGAAGGCCGGCGCAGTGATCGTCGGCGTGTCGCGCGACAGCCTGCGTTCGCACGAGAACTTCAAGACCAAGCTCGAACTGCCGTTTACGCTGGTATCGGACCCGGACGAGACGCTGTGCACGCTCTTCGACGTCATCAAAATGAAGAAAATGTATGGCAAAGAGGTACGTGGCATCGAGCGCTCCACGTTCCTGATCGACGGTGCCGGGGTACTCCGGCGCGAATGGCGCGGCATCAAGGTGCCGGGCCATGTCGACGAGGTCCTGGAGGCTGTACAAGCGCTTTGAGGCGCGTTATATTGATTTTCAATGAGTGCCTGTCCACCCCATTTTTTTCCGCGCTGCGCCGTCTTTCACGGTACCGACACCACCGACGCCCACTCCTCCTTCCAGTGCGTCGAAGTCGCAAGGCACAGTGCGATGACCGAAGTCGAGCCGCTTGCCCCAGGAGCCGGGGCGGCGGCTTTTTTATTTCTCCCCCGCCGGCTCGCTGCCGGTCCGGTCTTTCCTCCAAGGAGCTCATCGAAAAACCAGGCGAACCGGCATCTTCAGATCTGAGCGCGTCGCTCGTTGCCGTCGGCACACGCCTACCCGGCGAATGTTCGCGGCACTTTGCGATGCACGATATGCGACCCGATTTCCTCGAGGGACACCATGCCTTTGCCTTCCGCACCCAGCAAGCTCGGTAATCTTCTGCCGCCTGACGAATACAAGGCCAAAGCCCGGCCGGCGGCGAAAACGACGGTGCGACAGCCTGAACCCGCAGGCGATCCGGAATCGGCCGGCTATGACGACGTGAGCGTCGTCACGCCGATCGCGGCAACCAGTCATGCCGCGCCGACGCTGCGCTCCGTCCCGACCGCCGCCACTGGCGCCACGTCCGAATCCACCTCCGCGCGCGGCCGAAAAACGAAGCAGACCGCGGCGCTCCTGCAACCGGTTCCTGCCGTCACGCCAGCGCCCGAATCCGAGTCCGACGACGCTGCGCCCGCCACGCCGGTCGCGCGCGGCGCGCGCTCCGGCACGAAGGCGCCCGCCGCGGCCGCTACGCCCACGACCCGCGGCTCGGCCCGCAGGCGCGCCGGTTCCGTCGACGACACCGAAACGCGCAAGCTGTTCGTGCTCGACACCAACGTGCTGATGCACGACCCGACCTGTCTCTTCCGCTTCGAGGAACACGACGTCTATCTGCCGATGATGACGCTCGAGGAGCTCGACAACCACAAGAAGGGGATGTCGGAAGTCGCGCGTAACGCCCGCCAGGTGAGCCGCACGCTCGATGCGCTCGTCGCGAACGCCGGTCCGATCTCCGAAGGCATCTCGCTGTCGCGCCTCGGCAGCCGGGAGGCCTCGGGACGCCTGTACTTCCAGACCAAGCTCACCGCGATCGAGCCGGTGGAAGGCCTGCCGGAAGGCAAGGCCGACAACCAGATCCTCGGTGTCGTGCGCGCACTGCAACGCGACCGCGAAGACCGCCAGGTCGTGCTGGTGTCGAAAGACATCAACATGCGGATCAAGGCGCACGCGCTCGGCCTGCCCGCGGAAGACTACTTCAACGACCAGGTTCTCGAAGACAAGGACCTGCTGTATACGGGCATCCGCGCGCTGCCGCAGGACTTCTGGACGAAGCACGCGAAGGGCATGGAGAGCTGGCAGGACACCAAGACCGGCACCACGTACTACCGCGTGACGGGACCGCTGTGCGGCTCGATGCTCGTCAACGAGTTCGTCTACCTCGAGCCGCAGAACGGCGAGCCCGCGTTCCATGCGATCGTGCGCGAGCTGAACGGCAAGACGGCGCTGCTGCAGACGCTGCGCGACTACGGCCACCACAAGAACAACGTGTGGGGCATCACGGCGCGTAACCGCGAGCAGAACTTCGCGCTGAACCTGCTGATGAACCCGGAGATCGACTTCGTCACGCTGCTCGGCCAGGCCGGCACCGGCAAGACGCTCGTCGCGCTCGCGGCGGGCCTCGCGCAGGTGCTCGACGACAAGCGCTACAACGAGATCATCGTGACGCGCGCAACCGTTCCGGTCGGCGAGGACATCGGCTTTCTGCCGGGTACCGAGGAAGAGAAGATGCAGCCGTGGATGGGCGCATTCGACGACAACCTCGAGGTTCTGCAGAAAACCGACGACGCAGCCGGCGAATGGGGCCGCGCCGCGACCCAGGAGCTGATCCGCTCGCGCCTGAAGGTGAAGAGCATGAACTTCATGCGCGGCCGGACCTTCGTCGACAAGTATCTGATCATCGACGAAGCGCAGAACCTGACGCCGAAACAGATGAAGACGCTCGTCACGCGCGCGGGTCCGGGCACCAAGATCATCTGCCTCGGCAACATCGCGCAGATCGACACGCCGTACCTGACGGAAGGCAGCTCGGGCCTCACCTATGTCGTCGACCGCTTCAAGGGCTGGGCGCATAGCGGCCACGTAACGCTTGCCCGCGGCGAGCGCTCGCGGCTGGCCGACTACGCGTCGGACATCCTGTAGGCGGCTCGACACCCACCGCGCAGTCACCCAGACCGCCTCCGGATTTTCCCGGAGGCGGTTTTTTTTCGCCTTTCAGCCCCGCCAGCCGGGCCGCTCCGCGATTGCGTCGCTTCGATCTCCGGCTCAACTTCGAGCCAGACGGTGCCGATATCCTCGATAAGGGCAATGTAATTTTCGCCCCTTCCGGCTGCACGCACCGCAAGTTCCGCGCGCTATCTCGCGAGTTTTGTGCGCTCCTCAACGTTGGCGCGCGCAGGGCCGGAGTACATTGGCCTCGCCGTGTCCGGGACGCGATTTCCCACGTCGAGACCACGTGGTGGCAGTACGTCCGCTGGATGCAGGAAACAAATCGCAGACTTCGCGCGTGACCGGGCGGCGTCTGCCCCGGGGTTGACCAATGCTAAGCAAACCACTCGTCGTCGACCTGGACGGCACGCTGCTCCGTTCGGACGTGCTGATCGAATCCGGCTTCGCGTACCTCAAATCCGCGCCGTACCGCTTCTACAAGCCGCTGCTGTGGCTGCTGCGCGGCGGCAAGCCCGCGCTCAAGACCCAGCTGGCCGACGCAACCGACATCGACGTCGCCGCGCTGCCCTACGACCGCACCGTGCTCGACTGGCTGTCCGCCGAACGCGCCGCCGGCCGTTCGCTGGTGCTCGCGACCGCGTGCAGCGAACGTTACGCGCAGGCCATCTCCGCGCATCTGGGCCTGTTCGACCGCACCTTCGCGACCGATGCCGAGACCAACCTCGCGGCCGCGCGCAAGCGCGACCAGCTGGTGGCCGAGTACGGCGAAAAAGGCTTCGACTACGTCGGCAACTCGCGCGACGACGTGCCCGTGTGGCGCTCGGCCGAACGCGCGTACGTGGTGAACCCGGACACCGGCGTGGAGCGCGCGGCACGGCGGATCGGCAACGTGGAGCGCGTGATCGATTCGCGCCCGTCCCTGCTGCGCACGTTCGCGAAAGCGTTGCGCCTGCATCAGTGGCTGAAGAACCTGCTGATCTTCCTGCCGCTCCTCGCCGCGCACATGCTGAACTCGCCGTTCGCGGTCGCGTCGGCGCTGCTCGCGTTTTTCTCGTTCGGACTGTGCGCATCGAGCGTCTATCTGCTGAACGACCTGCTCGATCTCGAAGACGACCGCAACCATCCGGTGAAATGCAAACGGCCGCTGGCTTCGGGCGCGATGCCGCTCGCGTGGGGGATGGCGCTGATACCCGTGCTGCTCGCCGGATCGTTCGCGATCGCGCTTGCGTGGCTGCCGGCGCGCTTCGCGCTCGTGCTGCTCGGATACTACGTGCTGACGCTCGCGTACTCGACCTTCATCAAGCGCCAGGTCGTGGTCGACGTCGTGACCCTCGCCGGCCTCTACACGACGCGCATCGTCGCGGGCACCGCGGCGGTCGGCGCGCATCTGACGTTCTGGCTGCTCGCATTCTCGATGTTCATGTTCCTGAGCCTCGCGCTGATCAAGCGCTACGCGGAAGTCCATGCGATGCAGGCGCGCGGCGTCACGAAAACGCGCGGCCGCGACTACACCGTCGCCGACCTGCCGATGATCTCGTCGCTCGGCACCGCGTCCGGCTATCTGGCGGTGCTGGTGCTCGCGCTGTACATCCAGGACGCACGCACGATGAGCCTGTACCGCGAACCGCAGGTGATCTGGCTCGCGTGTCCGCTGGTGCTGTACTGGATCAGCCGGGCGTGGGTCATCGCGCATCGCGGCGGCATGCATGACGATCCGATCGTGTTCGCGGCGCGGGACCGCGTGAGTCTCGCCGTCGTAGCGTTGTGCGGGTTGGTGTTCTGGGCAGCAATCTGAAGCAGGTGAAGCCATGAGTGAAGCAAGAAGCGCCGCGCTCGGCGGCGCGCAGACAGTCGACGTGATGAGCGGCATTCCAGCGGAGCTGGGACGCTCGCGGCTGGTCGCGGCTTATACGCTGTTCGCGGCCATTTCGATCCTGTCCAACCTGGGCAGCCAGAAAATCGCGCTGCTCGTCTACAGCGGCTGGATGGCGGTGCCGCTGTCGGTGTTTTTCGGCACCGGCGTCGGCCTCGTCGTCAAGTTCGTGCTCGACAAGCTGTGGATCTTCCAGTACGAGCACCGCGACATCGCGCACGGCCTGGTGAGCTTCATTCTCTACAGCTGCATGGGCGTCGCGACGACGGTCATCTTCTGGGGCTTCGAGTTCGGCGCGGACCGCCTGTTCGGCACCGACACCGGGCGCCTCGCGGGTGGCTTCGTCGGGCTGGTGATCGGCTACTTCGTCAAATACCGGCTCGACAAGAAGTTCGTGTTTCGTTGAGGGGCGTTGATGGTGGGCGTTGACGCGGCGCTTTGAGTCCGCGCTTTGACCCGGATACCGCACCGCAAAGCAACACTTAGCGCGCGAAGTTCATGTAATTTATCAAGTTTTCTTGCGGGGGCCCTGCGGGACGGTCTACTATCGCGGCATCTGTACTATTTATGCGCGCGCTGAGATCGGCCCACCGCCGGGCGCGCTTCGTCGTATCCACATGCGCCGACTCTGGTTCCCGTTGCTGATGGCCCTGCTGCTCGCGGCGTGCTCGAGCGCGCCGCAGCGTTCCGCCCGCACCGGCGAATCCTCCTCTTCCGGCGCCTTCCGCACCAGGCCACCGGGCTTCCCGAACTTCGTCGACCACAGCATTGGCCGGGAGGAAATCCCGATTCAGGCGATGAGCCTCGTCGGCATTCCGTACCGCTGGGGCGGCAACACGCCGGATAGCGGCTTCGACTGCAGCGGCCTCGTGCGCTACGTGTTCGCGCGTTCCGCGTCGGTCAACCTGCCGCGCACCACCGCGGAGATGAGCACGCGCGGCGAATCCATCGACCCCGACGAGATCGCGACCGGCGACCTCGTGTTCTTCAACACGACCGGGCGGCCGCACTCGCACGTCGGCATCTACGTAGGCAAGCTGCGCTTCGTCAACGCGCCGTCCACCGGCGGCACCGTGCGCCTCGACTACCTGAACAACCCGTACTGGGCAAAGCACTTCGACGGCATCCGCCGCGTCGCGCCGCCGAAGACGACACCCGCGCCGTTCGATGTGCCGACGTATCAGGCTTCGCGCACGCCTGAGGGGGCTAATGGTGCTGCGGGTGCGGCTGGTTCGGCTGCAGGCCCGGCGGGTGCGAAGGCGGGCTATGCGGCTGGTAATGCGTCGTCTTATGCGGCGACACCGGCTCAGGCGCCGATTCAGGCGCAGACGCCGATATCAACACCGGCCGGCGCGCGCCCGGCTGACGCACGCGCCGCGATGGCCGCGCAAACATCGGTTGCGCCCGTCGCGTCAGGCTTGAGCGGTGCGACAGCCACGCCCAATGGCGTGACTGGCGGCATCGCGCCGACGAACCCGCCGCCCGCCACCGCCGACGCGTTCGAGCCGCCGCCCAGCGCAATGAGCGCCGCGCAGCTGCAGGCTCGCGACGCAGGCGCGGTTTCGCCTGCGGCGTCCAGCGGTACCACCGCGCCGACCATCCCGGCCACGCCGGCCTCACCGCCCTCGCCAACCATCGACGCGCGCGAAATGCAGCAACAGCAGCAGCAGCCGGTTGCCCCTGCCCGCACCGCAGCGCTTGCGCCGTCCTACGGTTCAGCTCCTGCGACACCCTCCAATACGCACCCAGATGCGATCGACCAGGCCGCGGACGCCTACGAACCGCCTCCGCCGTCCGCGACAACCGCCCAGCAGCAGGCACGCAGCGCGCAGCAGCTTCAACCCCAACCGTCCCCACCCGCCGCCGGCACGGAAGGCACGCAGATCATGCGCGCGTCGACGGCATCGCACGGACAGCCGATCCGCACGCCCGCCGGCGACGATCCGATCGCCCGCTTCGCCAACGGCAGTTTCTGATTTTCCGCCGCGGCGCGCCATTAGCCGAACGGCCAACGTTCGCGCGCGACGGCGACCGGCCTTAAGTCACCTTGTCCGTTCAGCCAACGTACGGCCTCGTCGCCCCATGCCCGACGTCGCTCTGCTATCGTTTTCGTAATTCCTCGAACGGCAGGTGACGACATGGATCTCGGACTGAAGAACAAGGTGGTGCTGATCACGGGCGGCAGCAAAGGCATCGGGCTCGCGTGTGCGCGGGCGTTTGCGCGCGAGGGCGCGAAGGTCTCGATCGTGTCGCGCGACCCCGCGAATCTCGCGCGCGCCCGCGAACAGCTCGCGAAAGAAGGCCTGCAGGTTCATCTCGCGCGCGCCGATCTGCACGAGGCGCACAGCGCGGCGGAAGTTGTGGAGGAGACGACCCAGGCAGTCGGACCGATCGACGTGCTGATCAACAGTGCGGGCGCCGCGCGCCGCTTCGACCCGGAAACGCTCGATGCCGACGCGTTCCGGTCGACGATGGAAGCGAAGTACTTTCCGTATATCTACACGCAGCAGGAGGTGCTGCGCAGGATGGTCGAACGTGCGAAAAACGCCAACCCGGCCAACCCGGGCAACCCGGGCAGCGCGCCCGGCGCGCCCGGCGCGATCGTCAACGTGATCGGCATGGGCGGCAAGGTCGCGACCGACATCCACATCGCGGGCGGCGCCGCGAACGCCGCGCTGATGCTGTCGACGGTCGGCCTCGCGCACTATTACGCGCGCTACGGCATCCGCATCAACGCGATCAATCCGGGGGCGACGCTCACCGAGCGCCTGCAGGAAGCGCTGAACCTCGAAGCCGGCCAGCAGGGCATCGCGCCGGAAGAGGTGCTGGCCCGCGGCCAGTCGAAAGTGCCGCTCGGACGCTACGCGAAGCCGGAGGAAATCGCCGACGTCGCACTCTTTCTCGCGAGCGAGCGGGCCAGCTACGTGACCGGCGCGATCGTGCCGATGGACGGCGGCAACGTGCCGCTGATCTAGCGCGATCTGGCGGCCGGCGGTGGGCGGCTGGCGTCTACAGGAACCGGTGGCCGAGCCACCACCCTGCCGCGGCCATCACGGCGGACGCGGGAATGGTGAGTATCCACGCCCACACGATGTTGCCCGCCACGCCCCAGCGCACCGCGGACAGCTTCTGCGTCGCGCCGACGCCGACGATCGCACCGGTGATCGTATGCGTCGTGGATACCGGGATACCGAGGAACGAGGCCAGGAACAGCGTCAGCGCGCCGCCGGACTCCGCGCAGAAACCGCCGACGGGCTTCAGCTTCGTGATCTTCTGGCCCATCGTGCGGACGATCCGCCAGCCGCCGAACAGCGTGCCGAGGCCCATCGACACGTAGCAGCCGCCGATCACCCACAGCGGCGGCGCGGCAGCCGACATCGACGCGTAGCCGGTCGCGATCAGCAGCATCCAGATGATGCCGATGGTCTTCTGTGCGTCGTTGCCGCCGTGGCCCAGGCTGTAGAGTGCGGCGGACAACAGCTGTAGGCGCCGGAAGCGCCGGTCGACCTTGCTCGGCGGCGTGCGGAAATACATCCACGACACGACCAGCATGAAGAACGAGCCGAGCACGAAGCCCAGCAGCGGCGAGATGATGATGAACGCGACCGTCTTCATCAGCCCGTCGAAATTGAGCGCGCCCCAGCCCGACTTCGCCAGCGCCGCGCCGACGAGCCCGCCGATCAGCGCGTGCGACGAGCTCGACGGAATGCCGTAGAGCCACGTGATGATGTTCCAGCCGATCGCGCCGACGAGCGCGCCGAACACGACGTAGTGATCGACGATGCCGGGATCGATCGTGCCCTTGCCGACGGTCTGCGCGACCCTCAGGTGAAAGATGAAATACGCGATGACGTTGAAGAGCGCGGCGAACGCCACCGCCTGCTGCGGCTTCAGCACGCCGGTGGAGACGACGGTGGCGATGGAATTCGCGGCGTCGTGAAAGCCGTTCATGAAGTCGAACACGAGCGAGATCGCGACGAGCAGCGCGACCGCCCAGATGGCCAGTTGGATCGAATGCATCAGGGCGTCCGCTCAGGCGTTTTCCAGCACGATGCCTTCGATGATGTTCGCGACATCCTCGCACTTGTCGGTGATCGTCTCGAGCAGCTCGTAGATCGCTTTCAGCTTGATCAGCGTCTTGACGTCGTCTTCCTCGCGGAAGAGCTTCGACATCGCCGCGCGCAGCACGCGGTCCGCTTCGGACTCGAGCCGGTCGATGTCCTCGCACGCTTTCAGGATCTGGCTCGCCTGCTTCAGGTCGGACAGCATCGCGACCGCCGCCTGCACGCGCTCGCAGGTTTTCGTCGAGATGTGCGCGAGCTGGCTCGCCTCCGACGTCACCGACTGCACGTCGTACAGCGAAATGGCCGTTGCGACGTCCTCCATCAGGTCGAGGATGTCGTCCATCGTCGTGATCAGCTTGTGGATTTCGTCGCGGTCGAGCGGCGTGATGAAGGTCTTGTGCAGCAGGTCGATCGTTTCGTGCGTCAGCTTGTCGGCGGCCTTCTCGGCTTGCTGCACGTTCTGCTTGTGAACTTCGGCGTCGTGGAGATTATCGATCAGCAGTTCGAGTTCGTGGCTCGCTGAGACGATGAACCTGGCGTGGGCGTTGAAAATCTCGAAGAACTTGCCTTCGGTTGGCATGAAGCGGCCGAACATTGGAATCCCGGGAAATGGTCATGTTGTGACTGACATAAAACTGCCACATTGTACCGTTTCGGGGCACTCCGACGCACCCACTGCATGCATCGGCGCGTCGCGCGAGCGACACATCCGGTGCCGTTCGCGTCCGCCTTCGCCCGCCCTCGCCTTTAATCGCTGTAGAAATTCTGCGCGCCGGCGAAGTTGTCGAACTTCGTGAACTGCCCGTGGAACGTGAGCCGCACCGGGCCGATCGGACCGTTACGCTGCTTGCCGATGATGATTTCCGCGGTGCCCTTGTCCTGACTGTCCGGGTTGTAGACCTCGTCGCGATAAATGAACAGGATCACGTCCGCGTCCTGTTCGATAGCGCCGGATTCGCGCAGGTCGGACATCACCGGCCGCTTGTTCGGGCGCTGTTCCAGACCGCGGTTCAGCTGCGACAGCGCGATCACCGGCACGTCGAGTTCTTTCGCGAGGCTCTTCAGCGAGCGCGAGATTTCCGAGATTTCGGTCGCGCGGTTTTCGCCCTGCGAGGAGCCGCTCATCAGCTGCAGGTAGTCGACGATGATGAGGCCGAGCTTGCCGCACTGACGCGACAGACGCCGCGCGCGCGAGCGCAGTTCCATCGGGTTCAGGCCGCCGGTTTCGTCGATGAAGATCTGCGCCTCGCTCATTTTCTGCACCGCATGCGTGAGCTTCGGCCAGTCTTCGTCGGTGAGGCGCCCGGTACGCATCCGGTGCTGATCGAGCCGGCCGACCGAGCCGAGCATACGCATGGTGAGCTGCGTGCCCGGCATTTCCATCGAGAACACCGCCACCGGCAACCCGTACTCGACGGCCACGTATTCGCCGATGTTCATCGAGAACGCCGTGTTGTGCGTCACGACGTAGTCGTCGGTGACGTAAAGGCGCGACGGATGCGACACGGAGATGCACCGCGTCTGCGTGATCCGCGTGGGTTCGATCGACACGATCACCGGCATCTTGCGTCTGACGCGCCCACGTTCGAGACGCTCGCGCTTGCCTTCGAACAGGAACAGGCTCTGCGGATCCGGATGGCTGATCGTGCATTGGTATGCCGTCGCGCCTTCCTTGCGTACGCCGTCGCGCACGAACGAGGTCCGCTTCTCCGACACCGAGCACCAGCCGCCGAGCGAGCGCACCAGCTCGCAGACGTCCTGCGCAAGCCGCGGGCTCGCCGTCGAATAGCGCACCGTGCCCCACGACTCCACCCAGCCGTCGGTGTCAAGCAGGCCGCGCAGAACGTCGAGACGCACTGACCTGGCGGCGTCCAGATAGGCGCGCGGAATGAACTTGTCGTGGCTCGTGCAGCCCCAGAGGCTCAGACGTTCGAGCGCCTGCTTGACCGGATTGGCGGCGGGCCGCGCCGCATTCTCGCTCGCAGGTCGATGCTTGATCCGCCAGTCGTACTGGCCGCCGTACGTGAGTTCCATCGCTTCGCCGACGCGCGCACGCATGCGCTCGAGCGTCTCCTCGGCCTTCACGCTGAAGCGCACGGACGTACCGCCGATCGCGCCATCGCCGAGCAGCGCGCCGAGCACCCACGGGTCAACCGGCAAGGTTTCCTCGTGACCGAAATCGCCGCTGGGCAGATCTATCCACAGGCGGTTCTGGTAACGCTTCTTCGTCAGCAGCTCGCGCAACCCCGCCGTATTGACGACCCGAGGCTGGGTCCAGCCGCGATAGTGGACGCGCCACAGGTGCTCGTCGCAGCACTCGGCAGAACGGCCATCGGAAAACCGCACCCGGTAGACCTGCCGTTCGCCCTGCGGGTAGAGGCCGGTCACCATCGAAGGCGCGCCGTCGACCGATGCCAGCGCATCGCCGCGCTCCAGGTCGCCCATCCGTTTCCAGCCCGACAAGGTCTTCACGCGCGCGTCGAGCGGCTGTGCCTTACCCATCGACGGTCTTCCCGCCACGATGATCAGTTCGCCGCCGTGCATGCCGGACGTCATCCGGTCGAGGTCCACGAAGCCGGTCGGTGTGCCGGTCACATCGCTGGGGTTCGCGGTGTGATACAGCGTGTCGATCCGCTCGACCACCTGAGTCAGCAGGGGCCCGATCTCGAGGAAGCCCTGGGTGCCACGCGCGCCGTCTTCGGCGATCGAGAACACCTTCGATTCCGCCTCGTCCAGCAGCTGGCGCACTTCCTTGCCTTGCGGATTGAACGCGTCGGCGGAGATCTCGTCGGCGACCGAAACCAGCCGGCGCAGCACCGCGCGGTCGCGCACGATCTCCGCATAGCGGCGGATGTTCGCCGCGCTCGGCGTGTTCTGCGCGAGCGCGTTCAGGTAGGCGAGACCGCCCACTTCGTCCGCCTTGCCGGCGGTGCCGAGCGCTTCGTACACGGTGATCACGTCCGCTGGACGCGTCGCGGCGATCAGCCTGCCGATGTGCTCGAAGATGATCCGGTGGTCGTAGCGGTAGAAGTCGCTCTGCGCGAGGAAGTCCGCGATGCGGTCCCATGCGGCGTTATCGAGCAGCAGGCCGCCGAGCACCGATTGCTCGGCCTCGATGGAATGCGGCGGGACTTTCAGCTGCTCGATCTGGGGGTCGTTCGGTGCGTTCATGGGTGGGAATTATCCGGCAATGCCGGCTCGCCGGAAAGCACGACGGAAAAATGCTCAGGCAAGCAATCCGGCAAGCCATTCAGGAGGCAATCCAGCACGCGATCCGGCAAAGAAAAAAGGCAGGCCCGGAAATCCGGTTCCTGCCTTTCTGGCTGCCAGTGACCGACGCAAGAGCGCGGGTCCCGGCTTGCCCGACACGCCAGCGATGCTGGCGCGACGAGCGGCGCAACAAGCGCTTAGACGTGCTCGCCCAGCACCGACACAGTGACGTCCACGAGGACGTCCGTGTGCAGCGAAATCTGGACCGGATGATCGCCCACGATCTTCAGCGGGCCTTCCGGCAGACGCACTTGCGACTTCTCGATCGAGAAGCCTTGCTTGTTCACTGCTTCGGCGATATCGGCGTTCGTCACCGAGCCGAACAGACGGCCGTCGACGCCAGCCTTCTGTGCGATCTGGATCGTCGAACCGGCGAGCTTTTCGCCCTGGCCTTGCGCCGTTGCCAGCTTTTCGCCAGCGGCCTTTTCGAGTTCGGCGCGGCGAACTTCGAATTCGGCGATCGCTTCCTTCGTGGCGCGGCGAGCCTGCTTGTTCGGGATCAGAAAGTTACGGGCGTAGCCGTCCTTGACCTTGACGATGTCGCCCAGGTTGCCGACGTTCAACACTTTTTCGAGAAGAATGATCTGCATTCGGTTGCTCCTTGTCGCGGCGCCGGGTTAGGCCTTGTGCTGGTCGGTGTACGGCATCAGCGCGAGGAAACGCGCGCGCTTGATGGCCGTGTCCAGCTGGCGTTGATAGTGGGCCTTGGTACCCGTCAGACGCGCCGGCGTGATCTTGCCGTTCTCGCCGATGAAGTCCTTCAGCGTGTCGATGTCCTTGTAGTCGATCTGTTCGACGCCAGCAGCCGTGAAACGGCAGAACTTCTTGCGCTTGAAGAGCGGGTTCTGTTGCTGACGACGCTTGTCGAATTTCTTACCAGTCGGGCGGGGCATGATTAGTCCTTTCCTGTGTCCTGCATTTCGGTGATGTGAAACACCAGGGTTCGCGCGTTACGGCTCTTTTTCGCCAGAAAACCGGTGAAGAGCGTTTCGACGCCCATTCCGCAGTTTTCGAGCTTGCCGCTCGCCTCGCCTGCCGCCACCGCCGGCATCGTCAGTTCGACCTGCCGGGCGATGCCGGCTTCGACGACTTCCGTGCGGTGCTGCAACGTGCAGCTTGCGATCGGAACACCGGCCGGTGTGTAACGTACCGGTTCGCGTTCGACGATGCTTGCCGAGAGCTGCAGCCTGTTCACTTGACGATCAGTGGGTCAGTTGAACGAAGGGGCGCAAGTGCGACGTGATTCCCTGATGGCTTGTGTCTTTAAGCCTGCGCTTCGGACGGCTGGGCAGCCGCCTTCTTGGCTTCTTCGCGCTGCACTTCCTTCATCATCGGCGACGGGCCGGTTTCGGCCTTCTTCATCTTGACGATGAGGTGACGCAGCACCGCGTCGTTGAACTTGAACGCGTGTTCGAGCTCTTCGAGCGTGGCCTGGTCGCATTCGATGTTCATGCAGACGTAGTGAGCCTTCGCGAGTTTCTCGATCATGTAGGCCAGCTGGCGACGGCCCCAGTCTTCGATACGGTGGATCTGGCCACCGTGCGACGTGATCGTCGACTTGTAACGCTCGATCATCGCGGGCACCTGTTCGCTCTGGTCCGGGTGCACGATGAAGACGATTTCGTAATGACGCATACACACTCCTTGTGGATATAAGCCGCCCGGGCGTCTGAACCGGTGCGGCAAGTGAGAAGCCGGAGATTGTAGCGCGAGTGGCGACAGTGCGCAAGGTTTATTGACGAAACGCGCGCGGTTTCCGGTGTGTTTTCAGGCACTTGGGGGAAACCGCGAAGCCGCTGCATTCCCGCGGTAACCCCTAGAAAGCACGCAGCGCTCAGCTTCCCGCCGCGTCTTTCTCCGTCTGCGCGCCCGCAAGACGCGCGTCGAGCGCCTTGTGGAGTGCCGCGAGCGCGTCCGGCTCGGCGTCGCTGACTGCCCACCACGCCATGCCGGCCGCCTGCCAGCGCGCCACCGCGTAGCCGTCGCGCGGCGCGGCGGGCGCCGGGCCGTCGGCCGCGGGTGCGCCCGGCGGGAACACGTACACGTCGATCACGTGCTTCTTGTAGCGGTACACCAGCACCGCGACCCGCTCGTGCCCCACGTAGTCGAGCCGCCCGCCCACCAGCGCGAAGCCCTCGGGCGCCATGTCGAACACCGGCGGCGCATAGTCGATCCGGCCGTTGAACCACGGCTTCACGGTGTGCCGGTCGGTCGATACGACGTCGATGTCGCGGCCTGACAGTTCCGCCCGCACGTGACTCGCGACCAGTTCGTCGACGAACGGACCGCCATCGTCGCCACTCGCCGCGTGACGCACCAGCAGCGTCACCGCCAGCACCGCCGCGCACAGCGCGAAGCCGAACGCGGCCAGCCAGCGGGTGCTGAACGCGCGTGCACCGGCCGCCGTTCCGCCGTTCGCGGAGCCGTCGCGCGAGTCCTTCGACGCGACGCCGGGAAACAGGAGACCGTTGGGCAGCCATCCACGCCATCCGCGCCCCTTGCCATGTCCGGCCCGCGACGGCCCGCGCCGCGCTTCGCCGGCATCATCGGCGGCCGACACCGGCGCGGCCTCGTCGCCCGCATCGGCAACGCCCGCCGCCTCCACCGCAACCTCAACCGCCGGCAACCCGGCAACGATCGCCGCGCGCAGGCTCTCCGGCGCCCGCTGATAGGCGACCGAGCGCATCGCGCCGGACACCGCGCGCAGCACGGCGCCGTCGCGCTGGCAGTCCGCGCAGCCCGACAGATGCTGCCGCACGCGCCAGTCGTCGGCGGCGGAAAGCTCGCGATCCATGCTCGCATCGAGGAGCGGACGCACGTCGTCACAGTTCATCAGGCGTCTCCCCTACGGACTGGTTGAAGGTGGCGCCGCCCGCAAGCAGCTGCGGCGGCAACGGTGCAGCGACGTCGCGGGCAGCCCCGGTATCCGGCTTGCCGCGCTCGGCCGCCCCTTTGGTTGCCCTCACTGCCGGCGACACGCCCTTGCGCTCCATCGCCATCAGCACGGTGGCGAGCCTGCGGCGGCCCCGCGCGAGCCGCGACATCACGGTGCCCACCGGCACGCTCGCGATCGTCGCGATCTCGCGATAACTCAGTTCCTCCAGTTCGCGCAACACCAGCACCTCGCGATATTCGACCGGCAGCTGTTCGAGCGCCGCATGCACGCGCTCCGCATCCTGCGCCTCGATCGCGAGCGTTTCGGGATCGACGCCGCCACTGGCCCAGCCGTCGAGCGGCGTGTCGTCCTGGTTCTCGTCGAACTCGGCCACTTCCTCCGCCGACGCCCGCCGCCGCCACTCCGTGTACCAGGTGCGCCGCACGATCGCGAGCAGCCACGGGCGCGCGCTGTCGCCGCGGAACGTATCGAAGAAGCGGAACGCGCGCAGGAAGGCTTCCTGCACGATGTCGTCGGCGTCGCTCGGGTTGCGCGACAGCCAGCGCGCGAGGTTGTACGCCGCATCGAGATGCGGCAACGCAAGCGTCTGGAAACGCTGGCTGCGCGCGGCGGCAAGTGCCGCGTCGCTGCGCGGCCCCGCCCGATCGTCTCCGGCCTTCAGCACGGCATCGTCCACTCCGATTCCCCTCGCTCCCCGTGTGCTCGCGGCTCCCCCTTCGGCGGCGCCCGCGTTACGGCATGCATGACCGGCTACGCACTGAGTTTATTCCGCGCCGGATGAAAAATCCGCCGCGCCCGATGCACTTACCGTATGCGACGCGCTTTTATTCCCGCGCGGACGGCTTACGGCAAAAAATAAAAGGGGAATAACGCGCGAAGGCCCGCGGTACGACACGCAACATCCACCCGAAAGGAGACTTGCATGTCGACCACCCTCACCCGGCGCGACTTCCTGCGCCTCGCCGCGGCCGGCGGCGGCGCCGCGTTCGCGTCGGCGCTGCCCGGCTGGGCCACGGCTGCCACCAACCATGCCGACGACTTCTTCTTCGTGCAGCTGTCGGACGCGCACTGGGGCTTCGAAGGCCCGGCGATCAATCCGGACGCGAAAGGCACGCTGCCGAAGGCCGTCGCCGCGGTCAACGCGCTGCCGCAGAAGCCCGACTTCGTGATCTTCACCGGCGACCTGACCCACACCACCGACGACCCCACGGTGCGCCGCGCGCGCATGCACGAGTTCCAGTCGATCGTCGCGAAGCTGGAGGTGGCGCCGCTGCATCTGATGCCCGGCGAGCACGACGCGAGTCTCGACAACGGCGCCGCGTTCCAGGAGATTTTCGGCCCGACGCACTACACGTTCGATCACAAGGGCATCCACTTCATCGTGATCGACAATGTGTCGGACCCGGCCGGCCGCGTCGGCCAGACGCAGCTCGCGTGGCTCGCCGACGATCTCGCGAAGCAGCCGAAGGAGCAGCGCATCGTCGTGTTCACGCACCGGCCGCTGTTCGATCTCGCGCCGCAATGGGACTGGGCGACGCGCGACGGCGCCGACGTGATCGCGCAACTGCAGCCGTATCAGAACGTGACGGTGTTCTACGGCCACATCCATCAGGAGCTGCACACCACCACCGGCCACATCGCGCATCACGCGGCGCGCTCGCTGATGTTCCCGCTGCCCGTCGCGGGCTCGCAGGAAAAGCGGCTGCCGATCCCGTGGGATGCGTCGGCGCCGTACAAGGGCCTCGGCTGGCGCAAGGTCGAAGCGGACGGTGCGCCGCCCGCCTATGCGCTCGATGAAATGCCGATCCGCAATCTCACCTGAACCCGGAGCCGGCCATGACGACATCGATGACCACCGCACGCCTGATGAACCGCCGCCGCTGGCTGGCCCTCGCCGGCGCGTCGAGCGCCGCCGCGCTGCTCGCGCGCGCCGGCATTCCGCTCGCGCTTGCACAGGCCGCGCCGCGCGTGATCAAGGTCCACGCGCGCCGTTTCACCTTCACGCCGGACAAGATCGCGCTCGCGCCGAACGAGCGGGTCGTGTTCGAAGTTACGTCGGAGGACGTGGTGATGGGCTTTTCGATTCCGCAGCTCGGCGTGCGCGCCGACGTGCCGCCCGGCCAGCCGGTGCACGTCGAAGCGCAGGCCGGCGCCGCGGGCAATGTGCAGTTCCTGTGCGACATTTTCTGCGGCTCGGGTCACGAGACGATGAACGGGGTGCTGGTGGTGGGTTGAGACTGGCGAGCCCCCGTCGTAGACACGGCAAGCGCTATTCGTTGCTGCTCCAGTAATCCGGCCGCGCGTACAGCGCTTTCAGATAGTCGATGAAATAGCGCACCTTGGCGGGCACATAGCGCTGCTGCGGATACACGGCAAGGATGTCGTAATCGGGCAGCGCGTATTCGTCGAGCACGGTCTCCAGCTCGCCGCGCGCGAGCTGCTGGTCGATCTCCCACGTGGAGCGCCAGCCGAGGCCCAATCCTTCGGATACCCAACGATGCAGCAGCTCGCCGTCGTTGCAGTCGAGCGTGCCGCCGACGCGCACCGTCACGAGCTTGCCGTTGCGGCGGAAATACCAGCCGCGGTTCTGGCCGCCCTGCAGGTTGAACGCGAGGCAGTTGTGCTGGGGCAGGTCGTCGAGCGACTTCGGCTTGCCGAACTTGCGGAAGTATTCGGGCGTGCCGCACACCACGCGCCGGTTGGTCGCGAGCTTCACCGCGACGAAGTTCGGATCGACCGCGCCGCCGATGCGGATCGACAGGTCGTAGCCCTCGCGCACCAGATCGACCACCCGGTCGGTCAGGTTGAATGACACCTGCAGATCAGGCTTGTCGGCGAGAAAATCCGGCGCGTGCGGCGCGACGTGCTTGCGCCCGTACGCCGCCGGCGCCGACACGATCAGATGGCCGTTGACCGCCCGGCGCCCCGCCGTCAGCTCGTTTTCCGCCTGGTCCCATTCGGTGAGCAGGCCCCGGCAGCGCTCGAGAAACGCCGCGCCCTCCTCGCTCACCACCAGCCGCCGCGTCGAGCGGTAGATCAGCTTCACGCCCAGGCGCTTTTCGAGCGCGTCGATGCGCCGGCCCAGGATCACCGGCGACACCCCTTCTTCCAGCGCCGCCGCGGCGAGGCTGCCCGCGTCCGCTACCCGCACGAACGTTTCGATCTGCTTGAACCGGTCCATCTTCGTCTCCGCCGCTGCCTGTCTCTGCTTTCGGATTGCTTTCGTGTCGCTTCAGGCCGCTGCTCGCCAAATTCCATACTTTTAGTTTCGAAACAAGCGACCTGAGCTGATCTTATCAAACCTTTAGGTCAAGCCTAAAGTCCATCCAACGGCCTTTACCGGCAATCCCGCATCAAGACGCTTCAGAGACTTCAGGAGACATTCATGGCCAAGATGAGAGCCGTCGACGCAGCAGTGCTCGTGCTCGAAAAAGAAGGCATCGACACCGCGTTCGGCGTTCCGGGCGCCGCGATCAACCCGTTTTACTCGGCCATGCGCAAAGCCGGCAACATCAGCCACGTGCTCGCGCGTCACGTCGAAGGCGCATCGCACATGGCCGAGGGCTATACGCGTGCCGCGCCGGGCAACATCGGCGTGTGCATCGGCACCTCGGGCCCTGCCGGCACCGACATGATCACCGGCCTGTACTCGGCGCAGGCGGACTCGATTCCGATCCTCGCGATCACGGGCCAGGCGCCGCGCGCCCGCCTCTACAAGGAAGACTTCCAGGCCGTCGACATCGAATCGATCGCTAAGCCGGTCACCAAGTGGGCGACCACCGTGCGCGAACCCGCGCTCGTGCCGCGCGCATTCCAGCAGGCGTTCCACCTGATGCGCTCGGGCCGCCCGGGTCCGGTGCTGATCGACCTGCCGATCGACGTGCAGCTCGCCGAGATCGAATTCGACATCGACACGTACGAGCCGCTGCCGGTGTACAAGCCGAAGGCGACGCGCAAGCAGATCGAAGCCGCGCTGACGATGCTCAACAGCGCCGAGAAGCCGCTGATCGTGTCCGGCGGCGGCGTGCTCAACGCCGCGGCGGAAGACTTGCTGGTCGAATTCGCGGAAACGATCGGCGTGCCGGTGATCCCGACGCTGATGTCGTGGGGTGCGATTCCCGACGACCATCCGCTGATGGCCGGCATGGTCGGCCTGCAGACCTCGCACCGCTACGGCAACGCGACGATGCTCGCGTCCGACTTCGTGCTCGGCATCGGCAACCGCTGGGCAAACCGTCACACCGGCAGCGTTGAGGTGTACACGAAGGGCCGCAAGTTCGTGCACGTCGATATCGAACCGACGCAGATCGGCCGCGTGTTCGGCCCGGATCTCGGCATCGTGTCGGACGCCAAGGCTGCGCTCGAGCTGTTCGTCGAAGTGGCGAAGGAATGGAAGGCCGCGGGCAAGCTGCAGGACCGCTCCGCGTGGGTCGCGGACTGCCAGGAACGCAAGCGCACGATGCATCGCAAGACGCACTTCGAGAACACGCCGATCAAGCCGCAACGCGTGTACGAAGAGATGAACCTCGCGTTCGGCAAGGACACCTGCTACGTCAGCACGATCGGTCTGTCGCAGATCGCCGGCGCGCAGTTCCTGCACGTGTACAAGGCACGCAACTGGATCAACTGCGGCCAGGCGGGCCCGCTCGGCTGGACGATTCCGGCGGCGCTCGGCGTGCGCGCCGCGGACCCGACGCGTCCGATCGTCGCGCTCTCCGGCGACTACGACTTCCAGTTCATGATCGAAGAACTGGCCGTGGGCGCGCAGTTCAAGCTGCCGTACGTGCACGTCGTGGTGAACAACTCGTACCTCGGGCTGATCCGCCAGGCGCAGCGCGCGTTCGACATGGACTACTGCGTGCAGCTCGCGTTCGACAACATCAACGCACCTGAGCTGGAAGGCTACGGCGTCGATCACGTCGCCGTGGCCGAAGGCCTCGGCTGCAAGGCGCTGCGCGTGTTCAAGCCGGAAGACATCCAGCCGGCGCTGAAGCAGGCTCAGGCGATGACGGCGCAGTTCAACGTGCCGGTGGTCGTCGAAGTGATCCTGGAGCGCGTGACCAACATCGCGATGGGCACCGAGATCGACGCGATCAACGAGTTCGAAGAGCTCGCGCAAACGAAGGCCGACGCACCCAGCGCGATCAGCATGCTCGACTGATTCTCCTGCTTCACCCGGGCGCGCGCAGAGGTACGGCGCGCCCGGCCTGCTGTTCCATTGACCGACCAGAGAGACATTGCAATGCCGAAATTCGCAGCCAACCTGACGATGCTGTTCAACGAAGTGCCGTTCCTCGACCGCTTCGTGGCCGCGGCGAACGCGGGCTTCGACGCCGTCGAGTTTCTGTTCCCCTACCCGTTCGACAAGCAGGATCTCGCCGAACGCCTGGAAGCCAACAAGCTGAAGCTGGTGCTGCACAACCTGCCGGCCGGCAACTGGGAAGCGGGCGAGCGCGGTATCGCGTGCCTGCCGCATCGGGTTGCCGAGTTCCAGGAAGGCGTGGGCCGCGCGATCGACTACGCGAAAGCACTGAAGGTGCCGCAGCTCAACTGCCTCGTTGGCATTCCGAAGGATGTGGATGCCGACAAGGCGCGCGTGACCATCGTCGAGAACCTGCGCTTTGCCGCTGCCGCGCTGAAGAAGGAAGGCATCCGCCTGCTGGTGGAGCCGTGCAATTCGTACGACATTCCCGGCTTCGCGCTGAACCGTTCGGCGGAAGGTCTCGACGTGATCGAAGCCGTGGGCTCGGACAACCTGTTCCTGCAGTACGACATCTATCACATGCAGCGGATGGAAGGCGAACTCGCCGCGACGATCAGGAAGAACCTGCCGAAGATCGCGCACATCCAGCTCGCCGACAACCCGGGCCGCAACGAGCCGGGCACTGGCGAGATCAACTACCCGTTCCTGTTCGGTCTGCTCGATTCACTCGGCTACAGCGGCTATATCGGCTGCGAGTACAAGCCGCTCAAGACCACCAACGAGGGCCTCGGCTGGCTCGAAACGGTGGCCGGCAAATCGCGCGCCGCGGCCTGACGCGCAGGCGTCACCGCGTCACGTACGGATCGACACGAACTTACTTCCTGGAGACACACTCATGGCAACGATCGGATTCATCGGCCTCGGCATCATGGGCGCGCACATGGCGCGCAACCTTCTGAAGGGCGGCCATACGCTCGTCGTGAACGGCGCGTACCCGGTCCCCGAAGACCTGCGCTCGACGACCACGTCGGTCGCGAACTCGACGGCTGTCGCACAGGCCGCCGACATCATCATCTCGATGGTCCCGGACACGCCGGACGTCGCGAACGTGCTGTTTGCCGATGACGGCGTCGCGAAGGGCCTCACGAAGGGCAAGCTCGTGATCGACATGAGCTCGATCTCGCCGCTCGACACGCAGGAGTTCGCGAAGAAGATCAACGCGCTCGGCTGCGACTACCTCGACGCGCCGGTTTCGGGCGGCGAAGTCGGCGCGCGCGAAGCGACGCTGACGATCATGGTGGGCGGCCCGCAAAAGGCGTTCGACCAGGCGAAGCCGCTGTTCGACCTGATGGGCAAGAACATCTCGCTGATCGGCGACAACGGCGCGGGTCAGACCTGCAAGGTCGCGAACCAGATCATCGTCGCGCTGAACATCGAGGCCGTTGCGGAAGCGCTGCTGTTCGCCGCGCGTTCGGGCGCGGATCCAGAGCGCGTGCGTCGTGCGCTGATGGGCGGCTTCGCGTCGTCGCGGATTCTTGAAGTGCACGGCGAACGCATGACGAAGCGCACGTTCAACCCTGGCTTCCGCATCGAGCTGCATCAGAAGGACCTGAACCTCGCGATCGAAGGCGCGCGCAAGCTGGGCATCGCGCTGCCGCACACCGCGAGCGCGCAGCAACTGTTCAGCGTCTGCGCCGCGAACGGCGGCAAGGCGTGGGATCACTCGGCGATGGTGCGTGCGCTCGAAATCATGGCGAACTTCGAGATCGCGCAGGCGCCGGCTGAAGCCAAGGCCGCGTGAGATGACGCGGCCCTCTTCCCGAAAGGGAGGAGGACACAGCAGGACATTCGGCACGCAGCGTGAGTTGCGCAGCGCGCCGGCAGGTGGGGCGTCCTGAACGGCGTGCGGCACGTACTCCGGTCAGGACAAATCGGGCCGCTCTGGGCTGAGAGCGGCTAGTGGGGTCCGCAGCGGCACCCGGCAATGCCGGGGAAGCCTTGGTCGGTCAGACGTCATGGCCGGGTGTCCGCCTGTCGGATTGCTACACACGAAGTGCGCAGCAGCAGTATCTGGTGAGAATCATCGCGAGCGGCTCGCGTCGGAACGACGGCGAGCCGCTTTTTTTACACCGCCTGCGCGACGAGTTCGCGCACCACTGCATCCACATCGATGCGACCGCGCATGATGGCTTCAGGCGAGCCTTCGAAATCGATCCAGCCTTCGTTGAAGCCGTCGAGCATCCGCATCCGCGGCAGCGGTTGCTGCATTCCTTGCGCGCGGAATAGCGCTTCCCAGGTTGTTCGCTCGACTACCTCCGCACGCACCGCTCGACCGAGCACGCGGGCAAACGCCGCCGCGAGTTCGTTCGGGCTCACGCGGCGCGGCCCTTCCAGTTCGACGATACGAAGTCCGCTCCACGTCTGTTGCAGCAACTCGGCGGACACGCGACCCACATCGGCGGTGGCGATCATCGGCACGGCCCGGTCGAGCGGCTGCAGATAGCTCGCGATCACGCCGTCGTCGCGCGCCGACGCGACATCCCATGCGGCGTTTTCCATGAACCAGCCGGGCCGCAGGAACGTGACGGGCATCGGCAGGTCGTTCAATGCCTGTTCCATCAACGTGCGCTGCGTGAGCAGATTGGTCTCCGTGGCCTGCGCGCCGATCGTCGACAGCAGGACGACTTTTGGCGGCTGCGCGATCCGCAGCGCGGCGGATACCGCATCGATCACCCGACGCGCCTCGGGAAAGCCCGGCGCCGGATCGAACTCCGGCGGCGGCAGGATGAACACGCCCTCCACGCCTTCGAACGCGGCGGCCAGCGTCGCGGCGTCTTCCATGCGAGCGATCGCGAGTTCGCAGCCGCGCGACTTCCACGCGTCCGCCCGCGCGGCGTCGCGTACCACGGCGCGCACCTGCCGACCCGCCGCCAATAGCTCGCGCGCCACCGCGCCGCCAACTTTTCCGGTGATTCCTGTCACTGCATACATGGCCAATCTCCTTGCGTGTTCTTGCGTGAATGCGCAGCGCGATGTCCGCTGCACGACGGTCTTCGTGGCCGCGAACGGCATGCGTTCGCGTCGACAGAACGCATTCTGGAGAAACGCCGGTCGAAACAAAATGACATGAATGACATTAAATCGATGACATCAAGTCACTAATACGCGATGATTGGGCCATCGCTTTTGACCCGCAGCGCACAGCCATGACATCGAGAATCGAAAACTTTTCCAGTGGGATTGGCGTGTTCGCCGCCGTCGTCGATGCGGGAACATTTGCGGCGGCCGCGGATGTGATCGGCATGTCGCCGCCGGGCGTCAGTCGCGCGATCGCGCGGCTGGAAAAGCGGCTGAAGATCCGCCTGCTGAACCGGACCACGCGCTCGGTCTCACTGACCGACGAAGGCCGCCGCTTCTACGAGCAGGTGATGCCGCATCTCACGGGACTGGAGGAAGCGGCCGCCGCGGCGGCAGGCGGTGCGGCGGCGGTGCGCGGCAAGCTGCGGGTGAACCTGGACCCGGTCTGCTACCGCGCGATTCTAGGCCCGCCGCTCGACCGCTTCATGAGCGCGCACCCCGAAATCGAAATCGAGTTCATCGCGCGGGACAGTCTCGGCGATCTCGTCGTGGAAGGCTTCGATCTCGCGCTGCGCTTCGGCGAGCCGAAAACGTCCACGCTGGTTGCACGCAAGGTGCTGGATACGGCAGTGCTGACGGTGGCCGCGCCGTCTTATATCGCGCGCTGGGGACGTCCGCTCGAACCGCGGGATCTGGAAAGCCGGGACCATCGCTGCCTGGAATTTCGCAACCCGCAAACGGGCAAGCCGTTCCCGTGGGAATTCCATCGCAAGCGCAAACGTGTCGACGTGGTGCCGCGAGGACGGCTGACCGTGAACGATCCGAGCGCGCTGCTGAATGCGTGCCTGGCCGGATTCGGGATCGCGCAGATGCTGCAGTTCGGCGTCGAGCATCTGATCGCCGAAGGGCATCTGATCAACCTGTTTCCGGATTGGCCCGACGAGCGGTTTCCGCTTTACGCGTACTATCCATCGCGGCATCATCTGCCCGCGAAAACACGGGCGTTTCTCGATTTTTTTCTCGAGCTGACGGCAGGGCATTGACCGGGCGAAGCTCCGCCATTCAGTACCGTTAGTACGTGATCAATACGTATCGAACGTATGCTGCAACGCCGCCGCACCGCTCTGCCCCGCCGCGAGCGCGAGCAGCAGCAGCACGCGCGCCTTGTACGGATTGAGCGTGTCGGCGGACACGAAGCCGAGCGCATCGTCCGCGGCGGCGCCGTTGCGCATCACGTGGCCCGAGCCGACGCGCGACGAACGCACCACCGCGACGCCCTTCGCCACCGCCTCCGTGAGCGCCTGCTGCAGCGACGCGTGGATCGAGCCATTGCCCGTACCCGCGACGACGATGCCCTGCACGCCCGCCGCGACGAGCGCATCGACGGCAACCCGCGACGTGCCTGCATAGCTCGCCACCACCTCGACCATCGGCCATGCCGCGCCGGCCTTGAATGGCGTCGCGACGGTATGCGCGCGCAGCGCGCGGCGCTGGAATTCGACGCGGCCGTCCTGCACCCAGCCGAGCGCGCCGATCTCGGCGGACTGGAATGCATCGACCGCATAGGTGCTGGTCTTCGCGATGTCGCGCGCGCAGTGGATCCGGTTGTTGAACGCGACCAGCACGCCCTGCCCGTGCGCCGCGCGGCTCGCGGCCACCGTCACCGCGTTGAGCAGATTGAGCGGACCGTCGGCGGAAAGCGCGGACGACGGCCGCATCGCCGCGGTCAGTACGACGGGCTTCGTGTGCTTGACCGTCAGCTGCAGGAAATACGCGGTTTCTTCGAGCGTATCGGTGCCGTGCGTGATCACGATGCCGTCGATCGCATCGTCGGCGAGCAGCGTGTCGACGCGTTCGGCGAGCGTGGTCCACAGCGACAGCGCCATGTCCTTGCTGTCGATGCTCGCGACCTGCTCGGCCTGAATGCGCGCAACGGAAGACAGCGCCGGCACCGCATCGAGCAGTTGCGCGACGCCGACGACGCCGGCCTGGTAGCCGGACGTGTTGGCCGCATCCGGCGCGGAGCCGGCGATCGTGCCGCCAGTGGCGAGCACGGCGATGCACGGCAGCGCGGACGCGCCGCCGGCGGAGGGAGTGTGAGTAGAGGTATTCATGGCCGCGATTGTAAGCGATGCGGCCCGTCGCACTGCTACGCGCGCCGCGAAATCACACAGCCTCACGCAGTTGCGCCGCGATCTCCGCTTCGCTCAGATGGGGCGCGAACATCTCGATCAGCTTGTACGCGTACGCGCGCAGGAACGCGCCCTTGCGCAGGCCGACGCGCGTGGTGCTGGCTTCGAACAGATGCTGCGTATCGAGCGCGACGAGCTCCGTATCGCGCTTCGGATCGTAGGCCATTGCCGCGACCACGCCGATGCCCATCCCGAGTTCGACGTAGGTCTTGATCACGTCCGCATCGATCGCGGTCAGCACGACGTCGGGCAGCGCGCCCGCCTTCGCGAACGCCTGGTCGATGTGCGAGCGGCCCGTGAAGTCCTGGTCGTAGGTGACGATCGGGTATTCGGCGATCTCATCGAGCGTCAGGTTCTCGCGGCCGACGAGCGGATGGTCCTTCGGCACCACGACGATGTGATGCCACGAATAGCACGGGAACGTGACGATGTCCGGATAACGGTCCAGCGCTTCAGTCGAGATGCCGAGGTCCGCTTCGCCGTTGATGATCATCTGCGCGATCTGCTGCGGATTGCCCTGACGCAGCGCCAGGTGCACCTTCGGAAACACCGACGTGAACTCGCGGATCACCTTCGGCAGCGCATAGCGCGCCTGCGTGTGAGTCGTCGCGACGACTAGGTGGCCGCTGTCCTGATCCGCGAACTGGCGCGCGACGCGGCGCAGGTTCTCGGCATCGAGCAGCATCCGCTCGATCAGCTGATGCACCGCCTTGCCCGGCTCAGTGAGGCCGGTGAGCCGCTTGCCGCGGCGGATGAAGATGTCGACGCCGAGCTCGTCCTCGAGGTCCTTGATCTGCTTCGACACGCCCGACTGCGACGTGTACAGCACGTTCGCGACCTCGGTCAGGTTCATGTTCTGGCGCACGGCCTCGCGCACGAAGCGCAACTGCTGGAAATTCATGATGTCTCCGGTTCAGCCGAAGTTGATTGGATTATGCAATGCATGACATGGGGATGCGTACTTCGACGCGCGCTGCGGTACTGGTTCACTGCGTCACTGCGTCACTGCGCCGGCGCCGGGAACACGCGCAGCGCGCGCGGCACGGCCGTTACGCCGTCGCCGACTTCGAGCTTCAGCTCGCGCCACGTTTCGCGATCGAGCTGCGCTTCGAGCACGCCGCCGCTGTCGCCCACCAGCTCGACGCGTACCGCGCCGCCCAGCGGCACGACCCGCCGCACGCCGACCGCGATGCCGTCGCTGACGCCCGCCGCCGGCACCACCGCGTGCGGGATCAGCTGCAGGTCGTGCGGGCGCACGTACGCATACGCGGGACCTTCGAAGCCGGCGGATGCGGCGATCGGTTGCGCGGCGCCATCGACGGTGAAGCCGCGCGTCGATGCATGACCCTGCAGCCGGTTCGCCGCGCCGAGAAACTCGTACACGAACGACGTCTGCGGATGATCGTAGACGTCCTGCGGGCTGCCCACCTGCTCGACGTGACCGTGATTCAGCACGACGATGCGGTCGGCCACTTCGAGCGCCTCTTCCTGATCGTGCGTGACGAAGATCGTCGAGATATGCAGATCGTCGTGCAGGCGGCGCAGCCAGCCACGCAGTTCCTTGCGCACCTTCGCGTCGAGCGCGCCGAACGGCTCGTCGAGCAGCAGCACCTTCGGCTCCACGGCAAGCGCGCGCGCCAGCGCGATCCGCTGCCGCTGACCGCCGGACAATTCGGACGGATAGCGCTGCGCGAGCCAGTCGAGCTGCACGAGCTTCAGCAGTTCATGCACCTTCTCGCGAATCACGGCTTCGGACGGACGCTCGTTGCGCGGCTTCACGCGCAGCCCGAACGCGACGTTCTCGAACACCGTCATATGGCGGAACAGCGCGTAATGCTGGAACACGAAGCCGACCTGACGCTCGCGCGCGCCCACTTCGGCCACGTCCTGACCTTGCAGCACGACCTGGCCCGCATCCGCGAATTCGAGGCCCGCGATCACCCGCAGCAGCGTGGTCTTGCCGCAGCCTGAGGGCCCGAGCAGCGCAACAAGTTCGCCCGGCGGAAAGTCGAGCGACACGTCGTCGAGCGCGGTGAAGTCGCCGAAGCGCTTCCGCAGGTTGCGAACGATGATGCTCATGATGACAGCTCTCCTTGCTGGACGGCGTGCTGAAGCGGGGTGCTGACTACGGTTGTTGCAGATGCGCCGCGTGCGTTCTGCGTGTGCAGTGGTCCTGCATGCGCGGGCACATCGGCGCCGCGCGCATCCTGCGCCATGTGCCGCTCCGCGAGCAGCTTGAGACCGAGCGTGACGAGCGCGAGCAGCGCCAGCAGCGACGCCACCGCGAATGCCGCCGCGAAGTTGTATTCGTTGTAGAGGATCTCGACGTGTAGCGGCATCGTGTCGGTCTGGCCGCGAATGTGGCCCGACACCACCGACACCGCGCCGAACTCGCCCATCGCGCGCGCGTTGCAGAGAATCACGCCGTACAGCAGGCCCCAGCGGATGTTCGGCAGCGTCACGCGGCGGAAAATCTGCCAGCCCGAAGCGCCGAGCACGTGCGCGGCTTCTTCCTCGTCGGTGCCCTGCGCCTGCATCAGCGGAATCAGTTCGCGCGCGACGAACGGGAACGTGACGAAGATCGTCGCGAGCACGATGCCCGGCACCGCGAAAATGATCTGCACGTTGTGATCTTCGAGCCACGGACCGAACCAGCCCTGCGCGCCGAACAGCAGCACGTAGACGAGCCCCGAGATCACCGGCGATACGGAGAACGGCAGGTCGATCAGCGTCGTCAGCAGTGCACGGCCCTTGAACTCGAACTTCGCGATCGCCCACGAAGCCGCGAGACCGAACACGAGATTGAGCGGCACCGCGATCGCAGCAGTCAGCAGCGTCAGTTCGATCGCCGAGAGCGCGTCCGGATCGGCGAGCGCCGCGAAGTACACGCCGACGCCCTTGCTGAACGCCTGCGCGAACACCGCAGCCAGCGGCACCACGAGAAAGAACGCGAGAAACAGCAGCGCGAGGCCGGTCAGCAGCCAGCGCACCGCGCGCGGTTCGGTGACGGGATCGGCGCGGCGCGCGCGTCGGTCATTGCCTACAGCAGGTGAACTCATTGCGCGCCTCCCGTGGCAGCCGGATGAGCTGACAAAGCAACCGGCGCCGCGCCCGAACGGCTGGTACGACGCTGCAGATACCACTGCAGGCTGTTCACGAACAGCAGCATCAGGAACGACACGACCAGCATCACCACCGCGAGCGCGGTCGCGCCGGCGTAGTCGTACTGCTCGAGCTTCGTGATGATCAGCAGTGACGTGATCTCCGACTTCATCGGCACGTTGCCCGCGATGAAGATCACCGAGCCGTATTCGCCAAGCGCGCGCGCGAAAGCCAGCGCGAAGCCGGTCAACAGCGCGGGCAGCACGGCCGGCAGCACGACGCGCCGGAACGTGAGCCAGCGCGATGCGCCGAGGCACGCCGCGGCTTCTTCCTGCTCGCGCTCGAACTCTTCGAGCACCGGCTGCACCGTGCGCACCACGAACGGCAGGCCGATGAAGGTCAGCGCGACCAGCACGCCGAGCGGCGTGAACGCGATCTTGATGCCGAGCGGCTGCAGCCACTGGCCGATCCAGCCGTTGCCCGCATAGACCGCTGCGAGCGAAATGCCGGCAACCGACGTGGGCAGCGCGAACGGCAGATCGACGACCGCATCGACGATGCGCTTCAGCGGGAAGCGGTAGCGCACCAGCACCCACGCCACGAGAAAGCCGAACACAGCATTGATGCACGCACCGCCGAGCGCGGCGAGAAACGTGAGCCGGTACGACGCGAGCACACGCGGCGACGCGACGGCGCGTACGAACTGATGCCAGTCGAGCGTCGCGGTCTTCAGGAACGTGGCGGCCAGCGGAATCAGCACCACGAGGCTCAGATACGCCACCGTGATGCCGAGCGTCACGCCGAAACCGGGTAACGCGCTGGGCTTGCGCAAGGTCAGCGTCGTCATGATTACTGCGGCTGGTAGATCGAATCGAACACGCCGCCGTCCGCGAAATGCGTCTTCTGCGCGTTGGTCCAGCCGCCGAACGTGTCGTCGACCGTGTACAGCTTCAGCTTCGGAAACTTCGCGGTGAGCGCGGCCGGCACCTTGTCCGAGCGCGGCCGGTAGAAGTTCTTCGCGGCGATCTCCTGGCCCTCCTCGCTATACAGGAAGTTCAGATACGCTTCGGCCACCTTGCGCGTGCCGTGTTTGTCGACGACCTTGTCGACCACCGCGACGGGCGGCTCGGCGAGAATGCTGATCGACGGCACGACGATCTCGAACTTGTCGGCACCGAATTCCTTCTGCGACAGAAATGCTTCGTTTTCCCAGGCAATCAGCACATCGCCGATACCGCGCTGCACGAAGCTCGTGGTCGCGCCGCGCGCGCCCGAATCGAGCACGCCGGCGTTCTTGTACAGCTTCGTCACGAATTCCTTCGCCTTCGCGTCGTTGCCGCCCGGCTGATGCAGCGCGTACGCCCACGCGGCCAGATAGTTCCAGCGCGCGCCGCCCGACGTCTTCGGGTTCGGCGTGACGATCGACACGCCCGGCTTCACGAGATCGTCCCAGTCCTTGATGTGCTTCGGATTGCCCTTGCGCACGAGAAACACGATCGTCGACGTGTACGGCGATGCGTTGTCCGGCAGACGCTTCTGCCAGTTCTTGTCGACGAGTCCTTTGCTGGCCAGCGCGTCGATGTCGTACGCGAGCGCGAGCGTCACGACGTCGGCCTGCAGGCCGTCGAGCACCGAACGCGCCTGCGCGCCGGAGCCGCCGTGCGACTGTTTGAAGTCGATCGTCTCGCCGGTCTTCGCCTTCCATTCCTTGCCGAATGCCTGGTCGATGTCCTGATACAGCTCGCGCGTCGGGTCGTACGACACGTTCAGCAGCGTCGTGTCCGCGTGCGCATGGGCGACGAATCCCGCCGACGCCGTGACCCCCACCGCGAGCGCGAGTGCCCAGCGCTGCGCGCGCAGACGCAGCGCGGCGGCTGCGTGGCGTACGCGACTCGGCACGCGGTTCGTGCGCCGTTCAATTCCTGCGTTGCCCACCGCGTCGCTCGCGCGATTCCCCGTGTTCCGATCGACCATCTGGTTCTCCGACTCGTTCGTTGTCCGCCTCTGCCCGCCTGGCTGGAAGGCCGATGCGGCAGGCGTTGGCTCGATGTCGGGCCAGTCTATCGACGGGCTTTCATCATCAAAAATAATTGTTTTTCACTTTTTTATACGTAAAAGTGGTAATGACGGCTGGAAGCGGCGTTGCGGCCCGTTTTCCGCTGCTGACACGCCGGTTTCCGACGTTATCGCGGCGGGACGATGGGCGGCGCGCAACACCGTAAGCGCCAAACTTAAAGTAAAGCTTGAAATGCGCCCGATACTGTATAAAAATACAGACACCTGTTCATCCATACAGTGGCGCTCATGACCAAACTCACCGCACGTCAGCAGCAGGTTTTCGATCTGATCCGCCGCGCGATCGAGCGCACCGGCTTTCCGCCCACGCGCGCGGAGATCGCGGCCGAGCTCGGCTTCAGCTCGGCGAACTCGGCGGAAGAACATCTGCGGGCGCTGGCGCGCAAGGGCGTGATCGAACTCGCCGCGGGCGCTTCGCGCGGCATCCGTCTGCTGATGGGCTCGGAAGACGCGCCGCACCAGTTCACGCTGCCGTCGGCGGGGTTGATGCAGTTGTCGCTGCCGCTCGTTGGCCGGGTGGCGGCCGGTAGCCCGATCCTCGCTACGGAACACGTGTCGCAGCACTACGCGTGCGACCCGGCGCTGTTCTCGAGCAAGCCCGATTACCTGTTGAAGGTGCGCGGCCTGTCCATGCGCGACGCGGGCATTCTGGACGGCGACCTGCTCGCGGTGCAGAAGCGCAGTGAAGCGAAAGACGGCCAGATCATCGTCGCACGGCTGGGCGACGACGTCACGGTCAAGCGCCTGAAGCGCCGGCCGAACGGCATCGAGCTGATCGCCGAAAACCCCGATTATGAAAACATCTTCGTTCAGGCCGGCAGCGCCGAATTTGCGCTCGAAGGCATTGCGGTCGGCCTGATCCGCCCCACCGAATTCTGAACGCCGACCGGAGAATCCCATGGAACGACTCGCCCGCCTGTTGCCTTTCCGCCAGTTCGGCCGTCTGCGTCATCTGCGCCAGGTGGCTTCGTGCGCCTCGCTTGCGTCGGTCGCCTCGGTTGCCGGGGCCACGTCGCGCGCCGCGGCGCAACGCACGCTGTCATTGTTCGATCGCGATGCCGAGCCCGCACCGGCGCTGCCGTCCGCGCAGCCGGCTTTCGCCCGCGTGTCGCTGAACGCAGGCCTTAATTCGGAGCCCGCACGCCGCGCGCCGGTACGCGTGTATCACGGCCCGTCGCGCACCATTATGGTCGGCACGATGGACGCGGTCTGCCAGATGATCGATCGCTGCATCGATGAAGAGCGCGCCGCGCTCGGCGCGTGACTCACGTGTGATCCGTGTGTGAAGTGCGTGTGGTCGCCATCAAGGGAGCATGAAGGCACGCATGAAGGCAGTCACACACCATTCAAGGAATCATTCCCCGCTGCGAACAGTCCATCTCACATCGTCCTTTATGGAGTGTCGAACCGATGGGTGTTCCAGCAGGCAAATTTCCCAGTAGCAATAGTCCCGGCGGCAATCCGCCCGGCCGGCCGCGCGCAGTGCGCTGGCTGACGGGTACCGTCGTCGCGATCCTGATCGTCGCGTTGCTCGCATGGCTGTACGCCACGCCGTATATCGCGCTGGATAGACTGAAACGCGCCGCGGATGCGCGCGACGCGGCAACGGTCAATCAATACGTCGATTTCCCGTCGCTACGCGACAGCCTGAAGCAGCAGGTCACCGGTCTGCTCACGCGGCGGCTCGAAGCAAGCGGGCGAGGCAGTCCGTTCGCGGTGATCGGCGCGATGATCGGCGCGGCGCTGATCGGTCCGCTCGTCGATTCGTATGCAACGCCCGACGGTGTCGCCGCGATCCTGAATGGCATGCCGCCGCGTGGCAATCCGGGTGAGCGCCCACCCGCGCCGCCGGCAGCACCGCTTTCCGGTAGCGAAGGTCCGGCCGGCTCGAACGTGCCTGCACCGTCACAGCCGCCCGCGACGGGCAACGCGCCCGGCGCGCCAGCCCAACCGCAGGGCGCACCGCCACAGCCGCCTCAAACCACGACCGGCTATCGCGGGCTCAATGAGTTCGTGGTGACCTACCAGCATGGCGTCGGCGATACGCGCTATTCGGCGATCTTCCGTCGCGATGGGGTGTGGTCGTGGAAATTGTCGGCGGTGGATCTGAACGGCTGACGCCGCGGCGGTCGCCACGTCAACGTGACGAGCGCCGTGGGCAAGACTTCGACGCCGCGTAGCGGCGCCGAGCACCGCAGCGCGGCTTCAAGCCGCGGCTTGCTGCACTTCCTGAGCGGACGAGCAGGCCACGAGAATGCTGCACGACACGCGGTCGAGCAGCGGCGTGTTGCCCGCGCCCATCCACCAGCGCGACAGGCCGGTGCGGCAGCGGTGTCCAACCACCACCAGGTCGACGTGCAACTCGTTCGCAAGGTTGGCGATTTCGTCGATCGGATGACCGAACGCGAAGTGTCCCTGCGCGCGCACGCCCCGCTCCGTCAACCAGTCGACGCCTTCCTGAAGAATGTCGCGCGCGGTTTTCTCGAAGCTGCCGCACGCGACGTCGGTCAACAGACCGGCGCTTTGCGCAATGCTCGAACGCATATCGACGACGGATAGCAGATGCGTCTCCGCCTTCAGATCCAGCGCGAGATCGGCACCGCAACGCAGTGCTTTTCGGCCCTCGCGGGAGCCGTCGTAACAAAGCAGGATTTTCTGATAACTGGCCATATTGGTCTCCCTCCCCGCGGCATTCGCGGTAATCGATTGAATCATGGTGCGGCGCACCCGACGTGACAAGAGATGGAAAACGCTTAGTGATCCCGTCTAGTGGTTCACCCTGAATACGTCGCACGGGTCAATGATTGACCTGGCAATCGTCGCTGGATCCGCACGTTCATTGCACATCTGCTGCACACCCGCTGTGCGCATGCATTCTGCAAGCGCTTCAAGCGATGTGATTCCACAGGTTCATGCACAGAAAGCACGCACAGAAGCGGGTCAACCCGCCGCACGCATGAATGGAGTAGCAAAGTCCGAACCAGGTGTGGGCCCGTGTCGGGTGCGGCCACGCCAGCATGGCCGGGTGACATGGAGCGGAGTCTCCACGCCGATGGTCCCGGATACCACGCATCCCTCAAGCGACATAAACGACAGTCGCAAGTCGATTGATTCGGCATCCGGATTATCTCGATCGAAGCCGCCAGCCGCGAAGATCAACCGGTCCATCGACGTCATCATCGTCGCGCCGCCCCGCCGCCTGCGCTGCGGCGCGGCACAACACCGATACGTTCGATGCCCTAGAATAGGCAGCCGCCTCCGCGCACACGTGGTTTTGTCCGCCATCACGTCGTCGCGCCGGCGCATCGAGATAACGACAGGTCGCACGCTCAGCACGCGGCCGGGAGCACGCATTCATCCATGTCAGCACCCGCCATCGAGTTTCACGACGTCAGGAAGCACTACGGAGACAAAACGGTCGTCGACGGTCTGTCGTTCCATGTCCAGAGCGGCGAGTGCTTCGGCCTGCTGGGGCCGAACGGCGCCGGCAAAACAACCACGCTGCGCATGCTGCTCGGTATCGCCGCGCCCGATGCCGGCGCGATCCGCCTGTGCGGCGAGCCGATTCCGTCGCGCGCGCGGCATGCACGAGCGCGCGTCGGCGTCGTGCCGCAGTTCGACAATCTCGACCCCGACTTCACCGTCCGCGAGAACCTGCTCGTATTCGGCCGTTACTTCGGTCTCACCGCGGCCGAAACGCGCGCAATGGTGCCGTCGCTGCTCGAATTCGCGCGGCTGGAGAACAAGGCGGATGCGCGGGTCAACGAACTGTCGGGCGGCATGAAGCGGCGCCTGACGCTCGCCCGCGCGCTCGTCAACGATCCCGACGTGCTGATCATGGACGAGCCGACCACCGGTCTCGATCCGCAGGCGCGCCACCTGATCTGGGAACGTCTGCGCTCGCTGCTCGCGCGCGGCAAGACGATCCTGCTGACCACGCATTTCATGGAGGAAGCCGAACGCCTGTGCGACCGGCTGTGCGTGATCGAGGAAGGGCGCAAGATTGCGGAAGGTGCGCCGAAAGAATTGATCGCGTCCGAGATCGGCTGCGACGTCGTCGAGATTTTTGGACCCGACCCGGTTGCGCTGCGCGACGAACTCGCGCCGCTGTCGGTGCGCACGGACATCAGCGGCGAGACGCTGTTCTGCTACGTCACCGATGCGCAGCCGATCCACGAGCGGCTCGCGAAACGGCCGGACCTGCGCTATATCCACCGTCCGGCGAATCTCGAGGACGTGTTCCTGCGCCTCACCGGCCGCGAGATGCAGGACTGAGGCATGCGCCGAAGCAACGTCACCCGATAGCGTCAACCCGACACGACACACACTTCCATGGACGCCCGTACCTACGACCAACCCGACCGCGCGGCGCCATCGCGCGAACGACTCGTCGCCCTGCCCGCCACGCCGTTCAACTGGGTGTCGGTGTGGCGCCGCAACTACCTCGTGTGGCGCAAGCTCGCGCTCGCGTCGATGTTCGGCAATCTCGCGGACCCGATGATCTATCTGTTCGGCCTCGGCTTCGGGCTCGGTTTGATGGTGGGGCACGTGGACGGCGTGTCGTACATCGCGTTTCTCGCGGCCGGCACGGTAGCGTCGAGCGTGATGATGTCCGCGAGCTTCGAGGCGATGTATTCGGGCTTCTCGCGCATGCACGTGCAGCGCACGTGGGAGGCGATCATGCACACGCCGCTGTCGCTCGGCGACGTGGTGCTCGGTGAAGTGATGTGGGCCGGCAGCAAGGCGCTGCTGTCCGGTGCGGCGATCATGCTGGTGGCAGGCGTGCTCGGCTACGCGACGTTCCCGTCGATGCTGATCGCGTTGCCCGTGATCGCGCTTGCGGGCCTCGCGTTCGCGAGCGTCGCGATGATCGTGACGGCGCTCGCGCCGTCGTACGACTTCTTCATGTTCTACCAGACGCTCGCGCTCACGCCGATGCTGCTGCTCTCCGGCGTGTTCTTCCCGCTCGCGCAATTGCCGGCAGCCGCACGCGCCGTCGCGCAGGTGCTGCCGCTTGCGAACGCGGTGGAACTGATCCGCCCGGCGATGCTGGGCCGCCCGCTCGACGACCCATGGCTGCATCTGGGCGTGCTGGCCGCCTATACGGTGGTGGCGTTCCTGATCGCGGCCGTGCTGTTCCGGCGGCGCATGATGCGCTGACCTGACCGCTTTCGGCGCTCACGCGAGCCGCTGCCCCCTGTAGCACGACGACGTAGAAACTCAGTCTTCGTCGTCGGACCAGGGGATATCGACGTCCGAGATGAACGCGACGGTGGCGAACGGGCCGCCGTCCTGCCGGCCGAGCTTGCCGTCGGCGCGATGCCATTCGACGCGAAACACCGTGGCCGGCGTGTCGGACAGCAGACGGACCGTGCGGACTTCGTCGGGATCGGCCTCTTCGACCGGACCGTCGAGCGACACGAGGAGCGTCTGCGGCCACAGGCCATCGGCCGGGTCATAGATGCGGTCGCCGTCGGGAACGGACGTGGAGGCTTCGACGCCGATCGTGCCGGATGCCTCGACGATCATCTTGCCGAGCGCGCGAAGCAGCGCGGTGGCGCGGGCGGAATTCGCCTGACGGATCGCGAGGTCGCCGCGGGTGAGCGCCTGCTCAAGCTTCGGATTGGTTTTTTGCTGCGCCATTCGTTTTCCTGGATTCAAAAGACTGTCCGGCCGCCGGAACCGGCCCAATTGCGACTCCACCGCGACCCCATCGCGCCCCGACCGGACCTGTCCGTCGAATCGTACCACTGGCGGGCGCGCCGCCGGGCATCGCATGATCACAGGATAGTCAACTTGCGACGGGTCACGGCGGCGATGCGCGTTTTCTTTGCCGTTTGCCGCCCGAGGGCGGCCAGGGGCCGCTTTGGTCCATCAAGGCGCCGGGTTCGGCTGCCGGTCGTGGAGCGCGTCGATCTCGGCGAGGATCTCCGGCGACAGCTTCACGTCGACGCTCGCGATGTTCTCCTTCAGCTGCGCGATCGACGTCGCGCCGATCAGGTTGCTGGTGGTGAACGGCCGGCTGTTGACGAACACGAGCGCGAGCTGCGCGGGCGACAGCTCATGGCGCTTCGCGAGCGCGACGTAGCGCGAGATCGCCTCGATGGACTGCGGCTTGCTATAGCGCGCGAAGCGTTCGAACAGCGTGATGCGCGCGCCCTCGGGCCGCGCCCCGCCCTCGTACTTGCCCGACAGCCAGCCGAACGCCATCGGCGAATACGCGAGCAGGCCCACGCCTTCGCGATGCGTGAACTCCGACAGGCCCGTTTCGAACGTGCGGTTCACGAGGCTGTACGGATTCTGGATGCTGACGATGCGCGGCAGACCGAGCTTTTCCGCGGCGCGGAGAAACTGCGCGACGCCCCACGGCGTTTCGTTCGACACGCCGATATGGCGCACCTTGCCCGCCTTCACGAAGTCCGCGAGCACCGACAGCGTTTCCTCGATCGGCACCGTGTACGCGTCGTCCACCCACGGATACGCGCCGCGGCCGAAGGTCGTCGTGCTGCGATCGGGCCAGTGCAGCTGGTACAGGTCGACGTAGTCCGTCTGCAGACGCGCGAGGCTGCCTTCAAGCGCTTCGGTCAGGTTCTTGCGGTCGAACTGGTTGCCCTCGCCACGAATATGACGCGGGTTATGCGGCTGACGCGCGGGACCCGCGATCTTCGTGGCCAGCACGATCGAATCGCGGCGCGCCTGGTTCTTTGCGAGCCACGTGCCGATGTAGCGCTCGGTCAGCCCTTGCGTCTCCGGACGCGGCGGCACCGGGTACATTTCGGCCGCGTCGATCAGCGTCACGCCACGCTCGAGCGCGTAGTCGATCTGCGCGTGCGCGTCGCTTTCCGTGTTCTGTTCGCCCCACGTCATTGTGCCGAGGCCGATCAGGCTCACCTGCACGTCTGAATTGCCGAGTCTGCGGTATTCCATCGAAAGTCCTGTCTGGTGAACGGTTGGGTGCGCCGTTGAGTGCGGTCCGCAGCGAAACTACTGAACCCGCGAAGTTACCACGGCAGCGCGACAGTTGCAGGCTCGCCGGGACGGCCGCCGACACATACCGCAGCGATGCCCAACCCGCGAGCAACCGTCCGAAGGCGTGCGCCATCGCACAGTCGCACCCGGGCCGCGCGGCTAGAGTCCACAGGGTCGGCCAACGCGATGCTGTCAGAAGAAAAACATCGCCTCGTCGCCGCGCAGCGTCCATCTGCGTCGCCCCCGGGGAACACACTCATGATCTTTCGCAATGTCATTCAGATAGAACGCGCCCGTCAGGCGCCGCCGACTGCCGCTCACCTTGCCTACCGTCCCGCGCACGCGCGCGAAACGGCGATCGCGGTCGGGCTGTTCGGTCTCCTGCCGTTCGTCGCGATGCTGCTGCTCGTGCTCGGCACGACACACGGCAATTTCACGTACACGCTCGACGATCCGTACATCCATCTCGCACTCGCGCGAAACCTGTGGCATGGCCATTACGGGATCAATGCGAGCGAGCTGTCGGCGCCGAGTTCGAGCATTTTGTGGCCGTTCCTGCTGGCGCCGTTCGCGACGCTTGGCGCGGCGTTCGAATACGTGCCGCTCGCGATCAACGCCGTGTGCCTGTTCGCGACCGTCGCGGTGATTCACCGGATGTTCGCGGGAATGCCGGCAACGCCGCGCTACACGATCACGGCGCTGCTGACGCTCTCGCTGAATCTGGTCGGGCTGGTGTTCACGGGGATGGAGCACAGCCTGCAGGTGCTGCTGACCGCCGTCGCGATCCTGCCGGTGCTGCCGGTGCTCAGAAAGCGCTTCGAAGCGACTGCGACGCTGCCGTTTCACGTGATCGCGGCGATCACGCTGCTGCCGCTCGTGCGCTACGAGGGGCTCGCGATCTCGGTGCCGGTGCTGGCGTTCCTCTTCGTGCGCGGATACCGGCGCGAGGCGATCGTGTCGATGTCGATCATCGGCGTGGTGATGGTCGGCTTCTCGCTGTTCCTGTACGCGAACGGGCTCGGGCTGCTGCCTTCTTCGGTGATGGCGAAGACGGGGCTCGGCCAGACGGCCGCGCTGCTCGCGAACCTGCGCTCGAATCTGGTGATCTATGGCTTCCTCGCGATTCCGCTCGCGTGGGTGCTGCGCGTGTTGTGGAGAACGGATCGCGCGCGCTTCGGCGTGGTGCTCGCGGCGAGCGTGCTGTACTTCCTGTTCGGCCGCAATGGCTGGTTCGGGCGCTACGAGGTGTTCTATCTGCTGTTCGTCGTCGCGATGAGCGCGCGGCTCGCGCTGCGCGTGGGCGGCAAGCTGTTGCCGGCGATGCTGCTGCTGCCGCTCGCGCTTTCGATGCTCGTGAAGCCGACGTTGCAGACGCCGTTCGCGGCAGCCAACGTCGCGTCGCAACAGGCGCAAACGGCGCGGCTCGCGCGGATGCTGAACGCGCCGGTGGCAGTGAACGACCTTGGGCTCGTCGCGCTGCGTTCGGGGCAGTACACGCTCGACCTGTGGGGGCTCGGTTCCGCCGACGCGCTGCGGCACCGGGTGGCGCACGATCCTGCATCGAACTGGATGCCGGCGCTGATGGCCGCGCATCACGTGCGCTATGCGTTCGTGTATAGCGCGTGGTTTCCGGACCGGCCGGCTTCGTGGATCAAGGTGGGTGAGCTGGTTTTGAATCAGAAGCGGGTTACGGCGGACGATTCTGTCGTGAGTCTTTATGCGACTGATCCGGCTGCGGCGGAGACGCTGAGGAATATGTTGGTGGATTTTGGCGCGCAGCGGGAGTGGGAGGCGTATTCGGTGAAGGTGGAGTGAGGGGGAGTGAAGGGGAAGCAATAGCGGCCGACGGTATGGGTCGGCTTGTGACAGATGGCGGCGCGGATGCGCCGCCATTTTCACTTGTACGCTCGCTACTTCGCAATCGCCGCACTAGCCGGCGGCGGCGCATGCAACATCCGGTCGTTGGTGGTCTGGTCGGGACGCTTGATCGGCATGTTGTCGGGGTTGTGCGCGCTTGCGCCGCTCGCGGCGGATTGCGGCGGCTTCACCATCGATGCGTCGGCGCCGTCGCTGCCGCTGGCCGCTGGCTCCTTCTGCGCGAACGCCATCACGCTCGTGCACGCGCAAGCCGCGAATACAGCCACGCGAGCCGCGATCGCCGCGACAGTCGATGCATGCTGCGTGAAATGAATGCGGTTCATTCGATCGCTCCCAGGCGGCGCCCTCGCCGCCAAGTGACTAGTCTCTCGCCGAGTGGACTCCGCGCCTCGCAGCAAGTTCGCAGGTCTCGCGCGAATCCGGTACGACATCACCGCTGGTCAAGCAATGCCCGGACCTCGGTCCGGCGAAGCGTCGATCAACAGTCGATCAAAACAAAAACGCCACCCGAAGGTGGCGCTTTCAACTTCTCTATCCAGCGTTGGACGGGAACGTCTCCCGTCCGGTACCCATCGAGTGGATACGGCCGGCGATCAGTGACCGAAGAATACAGCCTGGTTGGCCGGCGTACGGACACCCGATTGCGACGACACGTTGTTCACGCCGCCGTAAGCCGAGTTGTCGCGAGCAGCGTTCTGCTCGGCGGCAACCGTCTGTGCGCTTTGGCCTTGTTGCGAAGCCGGGGCGCCGATGGTCGGGTTGTAGTGGGGAGCCGGGCCGTAGCCGCTTGCGAAAGCAGGAGCAGCAAAGGCGGTCGAAGCAACGATCAGGGCAGCAGCGATAAGCTTGGTGTTCATGGTGTTACCTCCAATAGAGTTTTCGGGTTACGAAAGACGCTGCGGAAGCGAGGTCGGTTACGTCGCGTTGCAACATCGATGAGATGCAGTGTATACCCCTACTATCGATTCTTTGTCTCGATAATTTGAATTTACTATTCCTTCGCTGGGAACAATGGCAAGAAGCCTTGTGGGACGGGGATTTCAATAGGGCGCAATGGGTCCGTCGAGGCTCACGACGCCGGTTGCGGTAAAATGCAAGGTCGCTTTTCAGCCCGCTTTACCGCGCTTTTAGCCTTTCCGAACCCGCTTTTTATGCCTTTTGATCAAGTTTCCAGCCCGCGTCGCGTCACCGTGGCGCCGATGATGGATTGGACCGACCGCCATTGCCGCTCGCTGCACCGGATGCTGTCCCGCCACGCCTGGCTCTACACGGAGATGGTGACGACGGGTGCGCTGATCCACGGCGACGTGGCGCGGCACCTCGCCTTCACGGCGGACGAAGCGCCCGTCGCGCTGCAGCTCGGCGGCAGCGAGCCGGACGACCTCGCGCGTTCGGCGAAGCTCGGCGAGCAGTGGGGCTACGACGAAATCAACCTGAACTGCGGCTGCCCGTCGGAACGGGTGCAGCGCGGCGCGTTCGGCGCGTGCCTGATGAACGAGCCGCAACTGGTGGCGGACTGCGTGAAGGCGATGCGTGACGTTGTCTCGGTGCCGGTGACGGTGAAGCACCGGATCGGCGTCGATGCGGTCGAGGAATACGGCTTCGTGCGCGACTTCGTCGGCACGGTGTCCGAGGCGGGCTGCGAGGTGTTCATCGTGCACGCGCGCAACGCGATCCTGAAGGGCCTGAGCCCGAAGGAGAATCGCGAGATTCCGCCGCTCAAGTACGAGTACGCGTATCAGCTGAAGCGCGACTTCCCGGCGCTCGAGATCATCATCAACGGCGGCATCAAGACGCTCGATGAAATCGACGCGCACCTGAAACATGTCGATGGTGTGATGCTCGGTCGCGAGGCGTATCACAACCCGTATCTGCTCGCGGACATCGATGCGCGTTTCTACGGCTCCACCGAAACGCCGCTTACGCGCGAACAGGTCGAGGAAAAGCTGATCGCGTACTGCGCGGCCGAACTCGCGCGCGGCACGTATCTGGGCGCGATCGTGCGACATGCGCTGGGGCTGTATCGCGGTGTGTCAGGCGCGCGTGGCTGGCGCCGTGTGCTTTCGGACAACAAGGCGCTCGCGCGCGCCGATCTCGCGATCTTCGATGAAGCGCGTCGTCATCTGCGCGAGCCGAGCGAAATGTTTGAATAAGGGGCTAGGCAAACGCAAAAGTCGTTTGTATAATCTCGCTTCTTGATCGGTGAGCCATTTCTCGGTGAGCCAAACAAGTTGGTCAGTGGTGGCTGTAGCTCAGTTGGTAGAGTCCAGGATTGTGATTCCTGTCGTCGTGGGTTCGAGTCCCATCAGCCACCCCAACTTACTTCTCGCTGTAGCAAATCCCTCTGCAGTTCTCAGCGTAGTTGTCAGTACTACCCGTTCTACCCTTTCCTCGCGTCACCGATAACAAGCCCTGCGCATAATCGCATCGCCGATCGTATCCGGCGCGAAATCCACCGTGTGCCCTTCATCGAACGTCGTCGCGTGAATGACGTGCCGATCCATGTCGTAGGTTGTCAGCGCAATGAGATGCCCGACACGCATCGCGCAATCGAAAGAGAAGTGGGCGAGTATGTAGGCGGTGGCTTTCGTGTCGCCGTGAAGCACGGTTGCGTTGTTGTAGGTCGAGTCGGCCCAGATCCGGGCGTTGTTGCCATCCCGTAGAACTGAGGTCGTGTCGACGTAAAAGTCTTGCGTCCCGGCATTGCCGACGAACACCCAGTTGCCGGCCAACGCCACGCTCGATGCCACTGCGAGCACCGCCCCGAACAGCCACTTCGCGATCATGCCGAACCCCTGAATTTTCGTGTTCACGCGCTTGCTTGTGCGAACGCGTGATATTCGTCTTTCAGGTTATCGGCGCGGTTTGCGCATGCTTGAGATGCGACTCACTCAGTCTCAAAGCCTCGCAATCGAAACCTCCGTCGACTTCACCAGCGCCACCACCTCGGCGCCCACCTTCAGCTCAAGCTCGTCGATCGAACGCGTCGTGATCACGGACGTGACGACGATGCCGAACGAAGTCTCCACGTCGACTTCGGACACCACCGGTCCGCGGATGATTTCCTTGACCTTGCCTTTGAACTGGTTGCGTACGTTGATTGCGGTAATGGCCATAGCGTTGTGCTCCGTGGAGTCGACCTGATGTGTGAACTGAACAAAAGAAAAGGAAATCAAACGGCCCAGCGCACTTCGCTCGGCCGCACGTCGCGCTCATAGCGCTCGTCGCGCGCCGCGCCGCGATGCGTGTCGTCGGGCGTGCTTTTCAGCACCCGTTGCAGCACCTCGTCCTCGAGCGCGGCAAATCCCGCCGAAGCGCGCGCACGCGGCCGCGCAAGCGGCACCGGCTGGTCGAGCGCGATGCGGCCGTCTTCGACGAGCAGGATCCGGTCGCCCAGCGCGACGGCTTCATGCACGTCGTGCGTGACCAGCAGCGCGGTGAAGCGATGCTCGCGCCAGAGCCGCTCGATCAGCGCATGCATCTCGATGCGCGTGAGCGCGTCGAGCGCACCGAGCGGCTCGTCGAGCAGTAGCAGTTGCGGACGGTGCACGAGCGCACGCGCCAACGCCACGCGTTGCCGCTGGCCGCCGGAAAGCTGCGAAGGCCAGTCGTTCGCGCGTTCGAGCAGCCCGACTTCGGCAAGCACCGCCCTCGCCTCGTCGCGCGCGCCGCGTCCGAGGCCAAGCATCACGTTCTGCTGTACCGTCTTCCACGGCAGCAGGCGCGAGTCCTGAAACATGATTCGCGTATCGAGTGCGCTGCCGTCTTTCGCGCGCTTCACGAGTTCGCCGCCGCTCGGCGCTTCGAGTCCCGCGACGAGCCGCAGCAACGTCGACTTCCCGCAGCCGCTGCGCCCAACGATCGCGACAAAGCTGCCACGCTCGATGGACAGATCGAAGTTCGACAGCACGGTCCGCTCGCCGTACTGCTTCACGACGCCACGCAGTTCCACCGCGTGATCGGTTTCGCTAAGCTCGCGCAAAGTCGCAGGCGCCACGGCCACGCCTTCGCGACGTGCGTGCATAACGTCGCTTTCGTCGCTCAGCGCGGCCTCGCGCGCGTCGTGATCGAGCGTGCGCGGCTGTGCGAGTTCCACATCGAGATCGCGGCCCGCAATACTGCCGAACGATGCCGTCAGGCTGGTCGCACTCATCACTTCGCTCCTCGTTGATAGGCCGGATGCCAGCGCAGCGTTACGCGCTCGATGGACTTCGCGAGCACGTCGGCGATCTTGCCGAGCGCCGCGTACAGCAGGATGCCGACCACCACGACGTCGGTCTGCAGGAACTCCCGCGCGTTCATCGTCATGTAGCCGATGCCCGATTGCGCGGAGATCGTTTCCGCGACGATCAGCATCACCCACATCAGCCCCAGCGCGAAACGCAGGCCAACGAGGATCGACGGCAACGCACCCGGAAGGATCACGTCGCGATATAACGGAAAGCCCTTCACACCATAGCTGCGCGCCATCTCGATCAGGTTGGCATCCACCGACCGGATGCCGTGAAACGTGTTCACGTAGATCGGGAAAAACACACCGAGCGCGACGAGGAAAATCTTTGCCTGCTCCTCGATGCCGAACCACAGGATCACGAGCGGAATCATCGCGAGCGCGGGGATGTTGCGGATCATCTGCACCGTCGAATCCAGCGCGATTTCGAACGGCCTGAACAGCCCCGTCGCGAGACCGAGCACGAGCCCCACGCTTCCGCCTATCGCGAGGCCGGCCAGCGCGCGCCACGCGCTGATCTTCACGTCGGCCCACATTTCGCCGGACTGCACGAGCGACCGTGCGGCTTTCACGACCGCGAGCGGTTCGGGCAGCACGCGCGTGGATAGCACGCCGCTGCGCGCCGCGAACTCCCACGCGAGCAGGATCGCGAGCGGCGCAAGCCACGGCGCGATCGCGACGCCTACGCGGCGCAGCGCCTCCGCTGCGTCGGACTTCGCCGCGGGCCCGGCGGCGGGATGGGCAATGATGTCGGCCATATTCCGTGACTCCTTTCTTCGCAGAAACCTGCGCGCGCCTCAGCTCGCGCTCACCTTCGGCAGATAGTTGTTGCCGACGATCTCGCCGAACGGACCCGACAGCGGCCCGCTCGCGCCACGCGGCGTGCGCGCGCCGTGCGTCTTCGGCAGCAGCGGAAACACCAGTTCGGCAAAGCGGTACGATTCCTCGAGGTGCGGATAGCCCGACAGAATGAACGTCTCGATGCCGAGCTCCGCATACTCCTTCATGCGCGCGGCCACTTGTTCAGGATTCCCGACGAGTGCGGTCCCTGCCCCGCCGCGCACGAGGCCGACGCCGGCCCACAGGTTCGGATAGATCTCGAGCGTTTCGCGTCCGCCGCGCTTGCCGCCGTGTAACGCGGCCATCCGGCGTTGCCCTTCCGAATCCATCTTCGCGAACGACGCCTGCGCGCGCGCCACGGTTTCGTCGTCGAGGCGGCTGATCAGCCTGTCCGCGGCGGCCCACGCTTCGTCTTCGGTCTCGCGTACGATTACATGCAGGCGAATGCCGAAACGGATCTTGCGGCCCGCGTCTTCCGCGCGTTTGCGGATGTCGCCGAGCTTCTTCGCGACCGCTTCGGGCGGCTCGCCCCACGTCAGATACGTATCGATATGCGTCGCGGCGATGTTGTGCGCCGCCGGCGACGAGCCGCCGAACCACAGCGGCGGATGTGGCTCCTGCACCGGCGGATACAGCAGCTTGCCGCCCTTCGACTGCAGATGCTTGCCCTCGAAATTGACCGCGTCGTTCGAATGCGCGGCGCTCAGCAGTTCGCGCCAGATGTGCAGGAACTCGTCGGTGATTTCGTAGCGCGTGTCGTGATCGACGAACACGCCGTCGCCTTCCAGCTCCGCGGAATCGCCGCCCGTCACCACGTTGATCAGCAGGCGTCCGCCCGACAGACGGTCGAAGGTCGACGCCATGCGCGCAGCCAGTCCCGGCGACGACAGCCCCGGCCGGATCGCGACGAGAAACTTCAGCCGCTGCGTGACTGGGATCAGGCTCGATGCGACCACCCACGCGTCCTCGCACGACCGGCCCGTCGGCAGCAGCACGCCCTCGTAGCCGAGCGTATCGGCGGCGACGGCGATCTGCTGGAAGTACGCGAGATCCGCTGCACGCGCACCTTCCGAGGTGCCCAGATAGCGGCTGTCGCCGTGGGTCGGGATGAACCAGAACACATTCATAGGCTGCTCCTGCTTGCCTCTTCGAGGGCGATTGAGAGGAAAACAGTCTAGGGATGGGCTCTGCGGATGCGAACGATTTAATTCAGCTTAGGTTTTCCACTTTCGTGCTTTACCCGACGCTGCAGCATACGTTCGCGCTCGTGAAGGTGGACGGCCGCCGGAACCCGCACCAGTACGGCCTCCCGGCCGGCGAGCCCGATATAATGGCGCGATTCCGATAACCCGGCCCGGGCGCATCCGCAGCACTGCCCGTGCTTCTGGCGGTCCATGCATGCAAAAGATCATCCTGCCGTTCGTATCTGGTTTTCTCGCTTCGCTGTTCTTCCACGAATCGACGCTCGCGCTGATGCACGCCGCGGGTCTCATCGATCCCACCGGTTTCTCCACCGCGCCGTTCATGCCGCTCGGCATGCCGGAGTTCATCGCGAACGCGATCTGGAGCGCCGTGTGGGCGATCGCGATGGCGTGGCTGTTGAGAGTGTCGCCGGAGCGTCCGGCGCCGTGGGTGCAGGCGTTCGTGTTCGGCGGCATCGTGCTGACGGCGGCGAGCACCTTCGTCGTCGATCCGCTGCGCGGCATCTGGCCGACCGGCAACATGGCGCCGCGGCTCGCGGTCGGCTTCGCGGCGAATGCGGTGTGGGGATGGGGCGCGCTGGTGTTCATGCGCGCGTTCATGCGTTACGAGGACGAGCGCTGAGTTGGCTCGCTCACGCTCGGGCTAGCGCTCGCGGGTATTGGCGCGCCGACGCCGTTTCGTGCCGAGTTGAGCCTCAGCCGATCAGATCGCTGAGCGGATGCTCGACCGCGGACCACGGGCTCTCGAACATCCGCGCCACCATCTCCGGCGTCACGTCTTCGATCCGTGCGGTCCGCCAGCGCGGCCGGTTGTCCTTGTCGACGAGCGCCGCGCGCACGCCTTCCAACACGTCGCCCTGACCGAACGATGAACGCGTGAGATCCAGGTCGCGCCGCAGGCAATCCGACATCGTCCCTTCCGCGCGCGTCACCACTTCGAGCGAGACCGCCATCGAAAGCGGCGAACGCTCGCGCAGGAGCCCGATCGCCTGCTCGGCCCACTCGCGGTCTTCGCCGTCCGTCTCCGCTTCGAGCGACGCCAGGATCTGCCCGACATCCCGCTTCGCAAAATGCCGGTCGATGCGTTCGCGCGATGCAGCGAGCGTCGACTTTTCCGGCGCCGGGCTTTCGCTGTGCGCGTCGCATTCGCGCAGCACACAGTTCACGACGTCGGCGCCCAGCTCGAACACTTCCGAGCGCAGCGTGGCGAGCAGCGACGGTACGGCATCGTCGTCGAGATACGCATCCGCGAGGCCCGCGTAGAGCGCGTCGGCGGCATGCAGCGTGGTGCCTGTGACGGCGAGATAGCGGCCGATCGCGCCCGGCGTGCGGGCGAGAAACCAGCTCACGCCCACGTCCGGAAAGAGCCCGATGCGTGTTTCCGGCATCGCCATGCGCGTCGAACCAGTGACGATCCGCACGCCGCCCGTGCGATGCGCGCCCTGCGAAATGCCCATGCCGCCGCCCATCACAACGCCATGCGTGAGCGCGATATACGGCTTCGGATACGTGAAGATCGCGTGATCGAGGCGGTACTCGTCGATGAAGAAGGTATCGATCGCCGCCTTGTCGCCACTCTGCCAGGACTCGTACAGGAAGCGCACGTCGCCGCCCGCGCAGAACGCCCGCGCATGCGGGCTGCGCACGACCACGGCGAGCACGTCCGGGTCCTCGCGCCAGCGCTCGAGCGCGGCATGCATCGCGCGGATCATCGACGTCGATAGCGCGTTCAGCGCCTTCGGGCGCTCCAGTTCGATGAAGCCGATCCGGTTCGCGACGTAGGCGTTGATGTCGTCGCTGACGGCGGGGGTTTCAGGCGTGGACATGGCGGGAAGCGTTGGTGGGAAGTTTGGTCGGAACCAGACGGTACCACGCGTGTGCACTCCACTGCACTCAAGTGCCTGCGCCGCGCGGGCTCCGCGAGCGCTTCTGCGAAGCAGTCCCGGCCGCCGCCGCGGCCACCGCTTCCGCCGCGCCCTGCGCCGCCAGCGCGGCCGGCATCGCGACGCGCGGTAGCCATGCGTCGAGCGCCGCTTCGACGAGCGTTTCGAGCGGCGCGCGCGGAAACACGGGGCACGTGAGCTTCAGCGCGACGATGCCATGAATCGTCGCCCAGAACGCCTCCGCGCCAACTGCACTATCCAGCGTGGCGGGCAGACGCTGCTGCGCTTTCAGTGCATCGAGTGCATCGGTCATCAGCCGCATCGCCGCTTCGCCGGACTCGTCCGATGCCGCCGCATCGGTCAGTGCCGATTCGGTGTAGCTCGGATCTTCCATGAACATCAGCCGGTAGGTTTCCGGATGCGCGACGCCAAACGCGACGTATCCGCGCCCAAGCGCCCTCAGCCGCTCGGCTGGATCGGCGATCGATGCGACCGGCATCAAGGTGGCGAGCAGTTGCGAATAGCCCTCGACGCACAGCGTGCGGGCGATCTCGTCGCGACTCTCGAAGTGCAGGTATAGCGTGGCCGGCGAATACTCGATGGCATCGGCGATCTTGCGCATCGACAGCGCGCCGAAGCCCTCGCGCACGACGATGCGCCGCGCGGCATCGAGGATGCGTTCGCGCAACGCCTGCTTTTCCCGGTTCTTTCTCTCAGCGATTCCCATGGCTTGCATTTTCGGGTTGACAAACTGAAAAGTCAAATTAAACTGAACACCGTTCACTGAACATCGTTCAGTAAATGTTCAGTGGTTTGAACATGGTGTTCAAAGCCCTGCAGAACCCTTTCACTAGCCAAGGAATTCGTATGAACCAGACTGGAACGATCGGACTGTTCGGCGCCGCGGGCGCCGTGGGACAAAGCATTGCCGCCGCGCTGCGTGCGGCGGACCGCGACTATCGGGTGATCGGCCGCTCACGGGCGCCGCTCGAAGCGGCGTTCGGCCACGACCCGCGCGCGGCAATCGAAACATGGAACCCGGACGATCCGGCGTCGATCGCCGCGGCCGCGCGGGGGCTTTGTACCGCCATCTACCTGGTCGGCGTGCCCTATCACCAGTTCGAGCTGCATCCGCAGTTGATGCGCAAGACGCTGGAGGGTTTGAAGGCGGCCGGCGTCAAACAGCTGATTCTCGTCGGCACCGTGTATCCGTACGGACGGCCGCGCATGCAGCCTGTCACCGAAGCGCATCCGCGCGAACCGCACACGTTCAAGGGGCGCATGCGGCTCGAACAGGAAAATCTCGTGCTCGAAGCGCACGGCAAGAGCGGCCTGTCGACGCTCGTGCTGCGCCTGCCCGACTTCTACGGTCCCGGCATCGAGCGCAGCTTTCTCAATGGCATTTTCGAAAGCGCGGCGCGCGGCAAGCGCGCGATGATGATCGGCCCCATCGACGTACCGCATGAATATCTGTTCATCCCCGACGTCGGCCCGGTGATCGAGACGCTCACGCGCACGCCGGAGGCATTCGGGCGTGTGCTGCACATCGCGGGAACGGGCACGATCACGCAACGCGAGGTCGCGCGGCAGGCGTACGAACTCGCCGGCCGCACGCCAAAAATGATGGTGCTCGGCAAGACCGCGCTACGCGTGACGGGTCTCTTCGATCCGATGCTGCGGGAACTGGTGGAGATGCACTACCTGCAGACCGAGCCCGTCGTGCTGGACGATTCGGCGCTTCAGGCGTTGATCGGGCCGATCAGGAAGACGTCATACGAAGAAGGGATTCGCCGGTCGCTGGACGCAGCGCGGCAGGCGGTGCTGCACGAGGCGCATGCGTGAACGCTGGCGGGCAGATTGAACGCGGCGCGTTCAGTTGCGCATTCAGCCGTTCACTGCTCTATGCACTGCACTAAGCATTGCTTTGAACACTCAGCTCACCATGCTTCCCGGCGGGAAGTGGCCGCTTTTCAGCAGCACGGGCGTGCCGTTGCTGATGCGCAGATGTTCGCGCGCCACGGCTTCGATGCGGTCGCGTCCTGCGTTGAACGCGCGCATCCATGCTTCGCGGCCTTCGGGGCTCGCACCGAAGTGATCCTCGAGCGCTTCGACGGAAATCGCGCAGGGCACCGGCTCGCCATCCACGAGCGCGGCGAACACCACGGTCAGATTGGAATCGCGGTACAGGGGCGTATCCGCGGGAAAACGAATTTGCATGATCGCCTCATCGGAAAAGCGGAAAGCATGGGGCACCGGTGAGCGGCCCATGCACTGTCGTTCATCGAGCATGCGTCAAGCCCACGCGACGCACCGACAGCGGCCGTTCATTGCAGACCGCCTATGCTACTCGCCTTCATCGGCAATGGGCTCGAATGCGTGAGCCCGTACTCTGGCACCGTCGAGCGCATGAAGTTCCGTGCAGCATGGCGAAAGAGTCGCCGTTCTGCATGTGCCACCGTCCTTGCATTTCACTGACATGCAACGATGAGCGGCACTTTCATGCAGGCCGCATGTCGAACGGGCTCGCCAACGGCTGGCCGCCGGTATGTGGCTTGCTACGGGCGTCTGCGGACTTTTGCGGGAGGCGGGACGGCAATATGGGAAAATATTTCATGCGCGGCACTGAAGTGCCGGAGCCGCGTGCAGCGGAGTGCTGGTTCAGCTACGCCGAAAAGCACGAGATCGATATCTCGAAAGCCATCAGCATCTGGGAAGACGCTGCAACCGCGGAAGGCGATACGAGCCGCCGCACGGTCGGCGATGCGGGCATCCATATCGATCCCGCCGCGCGCTAGTTTCATCGCGCATTGCACAGCGATCGTGCGCACGGTGTGTGTCATCCGCAGTGCGCATCATCATTATCGCGGCCGGCTTTGCCTCATATTTACCGGCATCATCTCGGGTAACGGCGCGACATGAGCCTTGTGCGGGCTCGCGCGCCGCATGGCCCGGCCACCTTCGACAGGAGTTTCGATGAAGTACCCCGCCTCGCGCTTTCGCGCATCCGGTTTTCCCGTCAGCCAGACCGCGCTGCGTGTGCTCGCCGCATCGGCGCGTGTGCTCGCGGTGCCCGGCGCCGTCGCGCTCAGTCTCACGCTCGGCGCATGCGCGTCGTCGAACACCACGCAACTGATCAATCTGCCGAATGGCCAGACCGGCTTCGCGCTCAACTGCAGCGGCGCCGACGCGAGCTCGAGCTGGGCGTCGTGCTACGTGCAGGCTGGCAAGGCATGCGGCCCGAGCGGTTACGACATCGTGTCGAAAGACAACGACGAAGGCGGCGCCGCAGGCGGCAGCGTGACGAACGTTGTCTCGGCGAACGTGAAGAACCGCTCGATGATCGTGCGCTGCAAGTAACGGCGTGGCGTGCGCTGCGCGCTACAAGCGCGTCGCAACGCGCCGCGCCTCAGTGCGCCTGCATCTTCGAGAACAGGTTGAGCACCACGACACCGGACACGATCAGCCCGAGCCCGCAGAGCGCGGGCAGATCCGGCACCTGCCGGTACAGCGCGATCGCGACGAGCGTGATCAGCACGATGCCCGCGCCGGACCAGATCGCGTACACAATGCCGACCGGGATGCTCTTCAGCGTGAGCGACAGGCAGTAGAACGCGATCCCGTAGCCCGCCACCACCACGACCGCGGGCACCACGCGGGAAAAACCCTCCGAGGCTTTCAGCGCCGATGTCGCAATGACTTCCGCGACGATCGCGACCGCGAGCCACACATAGGCAGGTACACGCATAGGCTCAGGCCTTTGCAAGCGCGAGCTTGCCGTAGTCGAGATCGAGCTGCGCGCACAGCGCCTCGACCACGAGTTCATGATCCGCGCGCTGCGGCAGACCGGACACAGTGATCGAGCCGATCACACCCGCACCTTCCACCGTCAGCGGAAAACCACCGCCATGCGAAGCGTACTCGGCCACCGCGAGGCCGTTCTTGTCAGCGAGCGTCGTGCCGGCCTGCTGCATCCGCAGGCCGATCGAATACGAGCTGCGGCGAAAGTGCGCGACGGTGTTGCTCTTGCGGCGCACCCAGTCGACGTTGTCGGGCGTCGCGCCATCGAGCAGCGCGAAGAAGAGCGGCTGCCCGAACGTGCGGATGTCGATCGCGAGCGCGAGATTGCGCGCGGTCGCGATTTCATGCAGCCACGCGCCGAGCTGCCATGCGCGGTTCGCGTCGAAGCGCGGAAACACCAGCGCCTTTTCCTGGGCGAGGATCGACTGTAGATCGTGAGCGATATCCATGAGCGGCGAACGAGAAAACGGAAGTGGCACGATAACGCGCGGGTCATGCAGTGGATTGCATCGTCACATCGCATCGACGCCTGCACTGCAATGCATGAACCACGCGAACGAGCTTACGATTCTAGCGCAGCGAGTTCATGTCACCGCTACGCACCCGACTGCAACTTGTGCGCGCGCGACGTGCCGGGGCGTGCATGAGATGCGTACGTGCTCGCGTGCGTGTGATGCGAACACGCGATCAGAAGGCACGCGACGTCGCGACGGATCACGAAAGCAGGTAGCGAACACGGCAGCCTTCGACGGGCCCGGAACGCAAAAATGAAGCAGCGATTGAAAAGTGTTGCACCGCATCCGTGTTTATCCTATAATCTTTTCTTCGACGGACGCGGGGTGGAGCAGTCTGGCAGCTCGTCGGGCTCATAACCCGAAGGTCGTAGGTTCAAATCCTACCCCCGCAACCAAAGCCTGAAAGCACCGTCGAACCAATGAACCCGCCTCCGTGCGGGTTTTTTGTTTTTCGCGCGAATCGCATCCATCGCGCGCGGATCGCGCCTGCGATTCGGTGCGGCCACGCCTTCCTTCTTCGCCTGCGACGCACGCCCCGCGCGTGAGTGATCGCGCCAGCAAAACAAAACCACACGCGCCGTTCCTCCGATCCAGCCAGGGTCGTCCTCACCCCGCTCAACACTCCTCCACGCCTCCCCTATCGCCCGTACGCGCAATCGCCAGCTTTTCAGACTGGTCCGATAGCGCACAGCACCAGCACCACGCAAGCATCGTCAATTAGGGCTGGAGCACAGCCCGACTTGTCGCCGGCCGCGGTTCGGCCGGTCGTTTTGGTTTGTTCGTGGAGGCATGGAGATGAGGGACAAGCAGGAAGGTAGAAACACGATGCGCGCGTCCGCGATGTGCGGCGCACGTACCGGGCGCGTTGACGATTGCGGGCTGTCGGACTGCCTGAATACTCGTGATACGAGCGAGTCATCGCGCACGAACGTCGTGGAGAAATCAGCCCAATTACGATCTACTACGCAATCGTCGAGGGCGATCCGCTCGACAACGGGCACGGCGGTAAAGTGCTGACCGGCTCGGAATTTTCGCTCATCGACTACGACGAAGGTCGCCCACGACAACGAGCTTATCTGGGCCACAAAGCATGGTGCGGCGTCTGCCAGTCGGCCGGAGCAATCATCGCTCGGGCAGGCATTCCGGATTCGCTCAGAGGCTACGACGAACGGTTAGGGGCATTCGAAGCAGTCGACGGCGATGTCGTCCTCTGCAACTGCGAGCACCGTCCGCGCGTCATGGCGTGCTACGGATGCAGTGTCGCCTACATCGACGAAGCAGACGACTCGACCCTCGACTCGTATTCAGTTGATGAATCAAGCGCGACCTACGACCAGCAGGTCGTGGTAAGCGTCCCCCATGCTTCCGCGTTCGGCTACCCGTACCTGATCGAAATGACGGACGGAAGAACCGCTTGCGGCCGAGTAGATAGCAGCGGCCACCTACCTCGCGTCTACACCGACGACGAAGACGCGTACTCGATTCATTGGGGCGAGGAAGCCTTGAGCCATGAAGGGTGGACTCATGCCGAATAGGAAGACCGTTGTACGCACGAACAACACGCCAGGCTCGATCAAGGAAGTGCCGCTCAAGGCCGTGACGTTCGCCGAGCTGTGGGACAACTATCCGAGCGGCAATCCCTACAACAACCCGGCCTACCCGAATCAATGTGCGATTCGCATGAGCGTGACGCTTCGTCGAGTCGGGATCGAAATGAAGTCTTTCTCGGTGAACCTGATTCGCCCAATGAACGGTGACAAGATCGGGCGAATCCTGCTGGACGGAAAACCAACGGCGACGCGTGCCGATGAAATGGCGCAATGGCTCAAGTTGCAACCGTTCGCAGGTTTGCCCAAGCCTGAGAACGTTACAGGAGTGGACTGGCAAACGAAGGTCAAAGGCCGCACAGGCATCATCGAGTTCTCGCGCTACTGGACGCGCGACGGCGAGAGCGCAGCGAACGCCAGCGGCGGGCATATTGATCTATGGAACGGAAGCCGCCTCACGATTTCAAGCGCTCAAGGACTTCTAGATGTCATCGGGCGTGGCATTGGCTTGCAGAGCGCTCACGTTCCGCGCACAAACGTTGGCTACTCCGATCTGCGCAGGTCAAAGTCGATTCTGTTCTGGGAAATCAAGTGAAGCGCTTCGCCGTCGGCATGGGTGGATTCCTCTACGGACTGTTCATTACCTGGTCATGTCTGGTGGAACTAAGCCGCCTGGATTGGTTTCGCGATCCACATCGGATCACCCACGGGTGCACTGAGTTAGGTCATTGCCCATTTCCCTGGTATAACTGGCCGATAGTTTTCGCGTTCATTCTCGGCCCAGCGACGGTGAGCGCGGCACTTAACGCGTATGCATGGCACCGATGGAGCCTGAAACATTGGACCTGCTACGCGGCATCCATGACTGGCCTGGTTGTCGCCCTTTACTTTGGTAGTGCGTTCTTCATTCGCTAGCCAGCACCCCAAGCCCCGCAGATGCGGGGCTTCTTCATTCAAGCTTGGGAAATCACATGAAGCACATCGCGTGGTCCATCGCTTACCTGTGCATCGGTGTCGTTTTGTCTTGGCAATCGGCGGTATGGATTAGTCGATTTTCGCAGTGGCGATCATGGTCACAGTTCAGCACGCACTGGCATGATTGCTGGGACATTGAGCATTGCAACGTGTCGGCATTCGGCTATGCCTTCATCGTCGCGTTCCTCGTTGCCCCGAGCGCGACATGGGCGATTGCAGGATTCAGGCAAGCTAACAGCACCTCGTCGCGAGCGTGGACGGCGTTACGACTTGCTTTAGGTACGGTCTGCTTCAATCCGGTCTGCTACGTCGCTGTATGGCCTTGACCTTGCAGCACGAAGCCCCGCAATCGCGGGGCTTCTTCATTCCAGCCTTGAAAATCAAGTGAAGCACGTCGCGATGGAGTCGACGAACTATCGTGCGGCCGGCGATATACCGAAGCAGTATGAGTAGGCGCGTGGACGACCTTTCTAACTAACGCGTGCGCCTCACACCTCATGCCTCCCGCATCAGGCGTTCCGAATGCAGCATGCGAAAATTCCGGAAACGCATTCGCGGGTCCAGTTGCGCGTATCGGCCGGAATATACTCTGATCGCTGCCGCCGCAACGGTAGTCAGGTTTGACAGCCTGGAGCCCTACACCCCGCACGTTCGCATGAGCGTGCCGCTGCCTTTGCGCGTCTGTTGATTCCACAATGGGCGGCCCTTGGCGGGGAGGCCTTCGGGCCTACCGGTTTTGGTGTGGCACCGGTCTGTCAACCCCGCTTCGTGCCCGCTCACCCTCGTTGTGTCCAGTGCTGCGGGCTGCACTCCAACCCAGATAGACCGGCATCAACGGATCGTAGACATGACAACAAAGTTAGGACAACGGCGAATTTTTTCGCTGGAATCACGGAATGCAGAGCTTTGCCGAATCACCAATCGCATGCGCAACGAAAAAGACGACATCCACACACTGATCATCGCTCGCCGTAGTCGCGATCCGACGATCGCAATCCATCGTGGACGGAGGTTCACCCAGATCATGAGGAATCAAACCGCTGCCCAAGTTCACGACCTGAACGCACAACGCCTCGCGGCCATCGAAGCAGCAAGCCAGCACGTTACCGAAGTCGGCGCGCGGCTGATCGCACGACTGATGCAAATCCGGGTGCTCGCCAGTGCGGTGGCACGGAGCGATCAGCCACCCCCCGTGCGGGATGCGGTCATCGCCGCTCTCGGCACCGTGGCGAAGCACGCAGAAGTCGAAATCGAGTACGACATCATGCAACTGGAGAAGCGATGCACGCGGGCGCGCGCGGCATGCAACAAATCTGCATAGAAACACCGAGACGAATTGCTAGACCGGGCGGGAAGACTGCACGCGACCCGCCCTCGCGTTCAATCAACCCGTATTGATGGAATAGAGATCGTGCAAAAACTCGCTCTGCTGCTTGCGGATCGAATAGTGGCAACGTGTTGTCACCACGTCGTAACGATTTCGATGCGTTTTAGGTGGGACATCAATCTTCCACGCATACGAAAATTCGACGGCCATGTCGCAGGATGCAACGACGTCGTCCTGCCTTCGCATATATCGGTCAAGTTCAGCCTTGTTTGCATCGCTCAAACCGCGCGCTTGCTTGATCGCGTTTGCCGTTTTCCGACTGTCTGTTTCAAGGCGCTTTGAATTCGCCTCATAGCAATCGAAATCCGCTAGCCCGCCACCACCAAGATGCCCCATGCAATTCGAAGCGTTAATGGTATCGCCCGCGTATGCAGGTTGGAATGTCCAGAGGACCATCACTATCGCAGATCGATAGATGACGCCCGCATCATGACTCAAGACGAAGATGAGACGTTTGACGTGGCGCCCTGTTCGTTGCTTCACGGGTTGCATCGTAGCTCGCGGTCTCGAATATGAGCGGACGGCAATATGTCCAAGGTGCAGACGCAAACGCACAGGAACGGGAATCCTGCGTTTGCGAGCTTCACCGGAGCGGTAGGCGCTCGCGCGATTCTCATCCGGCCCTCACGAGGATAACATTACATTTACCATTCATCTCGATTCCAACCGGCCGTATCCGCCCCCACCGCCAAACCCCGGCCAACCCGCCCCCCGGTGATACACTCGCATCACCGTTCATCGCCCTCTTCCCATGAAATTCTGTTCAGTCTGCGGCAACGCGGTCAGCTTGAGCATTCCGCCCGGCGACAACCGCGAGCGCTTCGTGTGCGCGTCGTGCGGCACCGTGCACTATCAGAATCCACGCAACGTGGTCGGCACCGTTCCCGTGTGGGACGACAAGGTGCTGCTGTGCCGCCGCGCGATCGAACCGCGCTACGGCTACTGGACGCTGCCGGCCGGCTTCATGGAAATGGGCGAGACCACCGCCGAAGCCGCGGCACGCGAAACGCTCGAGGAAGCCGGCGCGCGCGTCGAGGTGCAAACCCTGTTCTCGCTGCTGAACGTGCCGCACGTGCACCAGGTGCATCTGTTCTATCTCGCGCGGCTGCTCGATCTCGACGTCGAAGCCGGCGAGGAAAGCCTCGAAGTGAAGCTCTTCGAGGAACACGAAATTCCGTGGGACGACATCGCGTTTCCGACCGTCGGCCAGACGCTGCGGTTCTTCTTCGCCGACCGCGAGTCGGGCAATTACGGGCTGCACACCGGCGACATTCTCCGTTCGCTGCGCGACGGCTGAACGCACGGTCTTTACCAGGTTCACCACCGGGTTTTCAAATTGCCCGGTTTTCAAGCTTCAAAGCTTCAAAGCTTCAAAGCTTCACAAGCTTCTTCACCGCATCAAATCGACTGACACCCAGCATGGTTCCCTGGCTCGGACCCGACGATCCGTTTCCGTCCGTCGAGCGCGCGCTCGGCGCAACGAGCGGCGCGCCGGGCCTGCTCGCCGCGAGCGCGGACCTGCTGCCGTCACGCCTCGTCGACGCCTACCAGCGCGGCATTTTCCCGTGGTATTCGGATGGCCAGCCGGTGCTGTGGTGGAGCCCCGATCCGCGCATGGTGCTGCGCCCCGCGGAGTTCAGGCTGTCGCCGTCGCTGAGAAAAACGCTGAAGCGCGTGCTGCGCGACGACGCATGGGAAATCCGCGTCGACGACAACTTCGGCGCCGTGATGCGCGCGTGCGCCGAGACGCCGCGGCGCGGCCAGCGCGGCACGTGGATCACCGGCGACGTGATCGAGGCGTACTCGTCGCTGCACCGTGCGGGCAATGCGCACAGCATCGAAACGTGGCACGAGGGCGCGCGCGTGGGCGGCCTGTATGGCGTGTCGCTCGGCAAGATGTTCTTCGGCGAATCGATGTTCGCGCATGCCACCGATGCATCGAAGATCGCGCTCGCGGCGCTGGTTTGCCACTTGCGACGTCACGAAATAGAAATGATAGACTGCCAGCAGAACACGTCGCATCTGGCGTCGCTCGGCGGCCGCGAGATCGCACGCAAGACGTTCATCGCGCATGTGCGCGCGTCGGTCGATGCCTCGCCCATTCCCTGGCGCTTCGACAAGACCGTGCTGCACGAGATCGTCACGCGAGGCGTGAACGACGGTTCCGGTCCGCCCATCCGCGAGGCCTGCTGAGTGGGCACTAAAAGCGGGCCTACGTAGCGGGCCAGTTGAGCGGACGTGATGCGCGCAACCGGACCGGCAACCCAGGACGCTTCGAGAGCTGCTAACGTGACTCACCCCAACGAGCTGCCGCTTTCACCGCTTTCGGCGCTGCAATTCTATGCAACAGCGCCCTACCCCTGCAGCTATCTCGATGGCCGCATCGCGCGCTCGCAGGTCGCCACGCCCAGCCATCTGATCAACTCCGACGTCTACACCGATCTCGTCAAGGCAGGCTTTCGCCGCTCCGGCGTCTTCACGTACCGCCCCTATTGCGACGGCTGCCGCGCGTGCGTGCCGGTGCGCGTGCCGGTCGAACGCTATACGCCGAACCGCACACAGCGCCGCGTGTGGAAGCGCCACGGCGATCTCGTCGCCACCGTCGCGCCGCTGCACTACGACGAAGAGCACTATGCGCTCTACATGCGCTACCAGTCCGCGCGCCATGCGGGCGGCGGCATGGATCGCGACAGCCGCGACCAGTACGAACAGTTCCTGCTCCAGAGCCGCATCAACTCGCGGCTCGTCGAGTTCCGCGAGCCGCCGCGCGAAGGCGGCCCGCACGGCGAACCCGCCGCGCGCGGCGCACTGCGGATGATCAGTATGATCGACATCCTCGGCGACGGCCTCTCGTCCGTGTACACGTTCTTCGATCCGGACGACGCGCACGCGAGCTTCGGTACCTACAACATCCTCTGGCAGATCGAGCAGGCGCGCAGCCTGAAGCTGCCCTACGTGTACCTTGGCTACTGGATCCGCGAGAGCCCGAAAATGGCGTACAAGGCGAATTTCCGGCCGCTGGAAGGGCTGTTCGACGGCAACTGGGCGGTGCTCGATCCCGAAGCGCCCGAACCGCCGCCCGTCGACGCCGCAATGGGCCGCCGCCCGACCCGCCTGTGACGACGGTGCTGCAAAGCGAACCGCACAGCAAACCGCACAGCGAACCACGCAGCAAACCGCACGTCCAGCCAGATACCTCATCGCCGAGCCGTTCGTCCCGATAAAGCCGGTAAAATAGCGGGTTCTCATTTTCCGCCGCCCGGCTTCGTCCCTCCCGTGTTCAGCTCCCTTTATCCGCTCGTACGCGCCCGCCTCTTTCGCATGGACGCGGAAGACGCGCATCACCTGACCTTGCGCGCGCTGTGCGCCGCCGGCCGCACCGGTCTTGCCGGCATGCTCGGCACCCACGTGCCCGACGCGCCGCGCACCGTGATGGGCCTCACGTTCCGCAACCCGGTCGGGCTCGCGGCCGGGCTCGACAAGGACGGCGCGTGCATCGACGGGCTCGCCGCGCTCGGCTTCGGCTTCATCGAGGTCGGCACGGTGACGCCGCGCGCGCAGCCGGGCAATCCGCGTCCGCGCATGTTCCGCCTGCCGCAGGCGAACGCGCTGATCAACCGGATGGGCTTCAACAACGCGGGCGTCGACGAGTTCGTGCAGAACGTGCAGGCCGCGCGCTATCGCGGCGTGCTCGGCCTCAACATCGGCAAGAACGCGGACACGCCGATCGAGCGCGCCGCCGAAGATTACCTGTACTGCCTCGAACGCGTGTACCCGTTCGCGAGCTACGTGACGGTCAACATCTCGTCGCCGAACACGAAGAACCTGCGCCAGCTGCAGGGCGCGGGCGAGCTCGACGCGCTGCTGTCGGCGCTAAAGGACAAGCAGCAGCGTCTCGCCGACCTGCACGGCAAGCTGGTGCCGCTCGCGCTGAAGATCGCGCCCGATCTCGACGACGAGCAGGTGAAGTCGATTGCCGACACGCTGCTGCGCCATCGCTTCGAAGCCGTGATCGCGACCAACACCACGCTGTCGCGCACCGCGGTCGCGGGCCTGCCGCATGGCGACGAAGCCGGCGGTCTGTCCGGGCGGCCGGTGTTCGATGCATCGAACGAAGTGATCCGCCGGCTGCGCGCGGAACTCGGCGACGCGGTACCGATCATCGGGGTTGGCGGCATCTTCTCCGGCGAGGACGCGCGCGCTAAACTCGCCGCGGGCGCATCGCTCGTCCAGCTGTACACCGGCTTCATCTATCGCGGCCCGGCGCTCGTGGCCGAATGCGCGCGAGCGCTGGCGAATGGCCGCTGACCGCCGCATCCGCGCTGGAGGAGACACCAGCGCTACAAGCAGGCCGCCCGCGGGCGCATTGCTTGCAACGGCATATAGGCATAGACAAACGATATTTATCAGCCGATTGATTTTTCGTTATTCTCGCGGCTGATTCATTGCCCATCTCGGGACGTACAAAAAGAGGAACTCCATCCATGAAACTCGGGTTGCTGAAGAAACTCCTGGTCGCCGGTCTGATCGGCGCATCGTTCACCGCGGTCGCCGCCCATGCCGACGATCTGCTCGATCAGGTCAAGTCGCGCGGCACGCTGCGCATCGGCCTCGAAGGCACCTTCCCGCCGTTCGATTCGAAAGCGCCGAACGGCGAGCTGGTCGGCTACGACGTGGACATCGCGAAGGCCGTCGCCGCGAAGCTCGGCGTGAAGCCCGAATTCATCACGACCGAATGGAGCGGCATCATCGCGGGTCTGCAGGCCGGCAAGTTCGACGTGATCGTCAATCAGGTCGGCGTGACGGACGCGCGCAAGCAGGTGCTCGACTTCTCGCCGGCGTACACGTACTCGGCCGCGCAGCTGATCCAGCGCAAGGACGACACGCGCGAATTCAAGTCGCTCGACGACCTCAAGGGCAAGAAGCTCGGCGTCGGTCTCGGCACGAACTACATGGACATGGCGAAGTCGGTGCCCGGCATCGACGTGAAGACCTACCCGGGCGCGCCGGAGTATCTGCGTGACCTCGCCGCTGGGCGTCTGGACGCCGCGCTGAACGACCGCCTGATGCTCGCGTACCTGCTGAAGAACTCGCAGCTGCCGCTGCGCACGGGCTCGACCGTCGGTAACGGCAATCCGTCGGCGATTCCGTTCAAGAAGGGCAACCCGAAGTTCGCGAAGGCGATCGACGACGCGATGACGCAGCTCGAAGCCGACGGCACCTTCACGAAGATCTCGGAGAAGTGGTTCGGCATCGACGTGACGAAGCCGATCTCGCAATAAGACGCGTGCGCTAGCACGCCGGAGACCGTTCGCCCATGACCGTCACCTCCCTGCTGATCCAGTCGCTGCCGGTACTTGCGCAGGGCGCCGTGCTGACCGTCAAGTTCGCGGTGCTGTCGATGATCTTCGGATCGATCGCGGCCGTCGTGCTCGCGCTGATGGGCATCAGCCACAACAGCGCGCTCAAGTGGATCGCGCGCGCGTACGTGAGCCTGATGCGCGGCACGCCGCTCCTCGTGCAGATCTTCGTGATCTATTACGGTCTGCCGAGCCTCGGTATCTCGCTCGACCCGACGCCCGCCGGCGTGATCGCGCTGTCGGCGAACGTCGCCGCGTATCTGTCGGAGAGCATGCGCGGCGCGATCCTCGGCATTCATAGCGGACAGTGGCTCGCCTCGTATAGCCTGGGTCTGTCGCGCCGGCAGACGCTGCGCTACGTGATCGGGCCGCAGGCGCTGCGCATCGCGATTCCGAGCCTGTCGAACAGCCTCATCAGCCTGATCAAGGACACGTCGCTCGTGTCCGTGATCACGGTGACCGAGCTGTTGCGCAGCGCGCAGGAAATCATCGCGTCGACCTACCAGCCGCTGCCGCTCTATCTCGCGGCCGCCGCGATCTACTGGGTGCTGTGTCAGGTGCTCGAATGGGTGCAGCACTGGTACGAGCGAAGGCTCGCACTGCCCACCCGGCATTGATCACTGATCGAAAAAAAAGCCAGCGGCGCGCAACACCGCTGGCTTTTTTCTAACCGCTCCGCCTCGAACTACACACGCTCAACGCGACGCCGACGCGATCGCGGCGCCATCGAGCGCTACGCCCAGCCGGTCGAAACGCGGCAGATAGTGACGATCCGGATCGAGCGAATACGCGACGCGGCGCGCGCGTCCCATCAGCTCGCTGCGCGGAAAAAAGCCGAAGTAGCGCGAATCCGCGCTGTCGTCGCGATTGTCGCCGAGCATCAGGTATTCCCCCGCCGGCACCGTGACCGGCCCGAACGTGCTGCGCGGGCTCGGCGCGAGTTCGGAAAGACGCAGCGCATGCGAGATGCCGTCGAAGTGCTCGACGTAGTAGTCGGCGGGCGAGTTCGCATCGCCTTCGACCGGGCTCATCGCGAGCGGCTGATAGTCCGCCTTGCGGCCGTTCACGTAGAGCACGTTGTCGCGCATCGCGACGACGTCGCCGGGCAGGCCGATCAGGCGCTTCACGAGCAGATCGTGCGCGGCCGACGAATCGATCGTCACGATGTCGCCGCGCTTCGGATCGTGCAGATGCGCGATCGCGATGTGCGTGAACGGCACGCGCAGGTCGTACGCCATCTTGTCGACCAGAATGCGGTCGCCCTCGCGGATGGTGGGCAGCATCGAGCCCGTCGGCACGACGTTCCAGTCGGCGATCGCGCTGCGAAACAGGGTCATCAGGAACAGAAAAGCGATCAGGCCGCGATATTCGCGCCAGAAGCGTTTGAGAAGCCGCATGGACTACTCCGCGAGAACAGTTGAGAGAGGCCGCGGGGCACCGTCACCCCGCCTGCGCGCCATCCTATCACCGTCGCCCGCGCGCGCTCCGGAACTGCTCGCGCTCATTTGCACGCTCATTTTTCAAGCTCATTTTGCACACTCACTCGCACGCGAACTTCAAGCCCAGTGCCGCGCGCGCCCGATCGGCCATCTCGATCATCGCGAGCGACTTCGCGTGCGTCATCACCGGGCTCTCCAGCGCGCCCGCGCGGATCAGCTCGCAGAAATGCGCGGTCTCGTAGTTGAGCCCGCCGCCGTCGAATGGCGCGTCGAGTTCGACCACGCGGCCATCCGTATAGCGCACCGTCGCGCGCACCGGGTTCCACCAGTTCTCGTGGATCGTCACGTGACCGCGCGTGCCCGCGATCAGCGCATCGCCGCGGCCGTGCAGATCGAGCCCGCAGAACAGCTGCGCGATGCCGCGTTCGTGCTGGCTGTTGAGACTCGCAAAGGTATCGACACCCGTCGGTCCGAGCCGGCCGATCGTCTGCACGTCGAGCGGCGCGCCGAGCCAGTCCACCGCGAGAAACATCTCGTACACGCCGATATCGAGCAGCGCGCCGCCCGCGTGTTCGAACGAGAACGCCGGATGATCGGGCGCGACGTTCGACATCGCGCAGCCCGCGCGCACGAGCCCTACGTCGCCGATCGGATCGGCGGCGAGCTGTTCGCGCAGCTTGCGATAGAGCGGATAGAACGGCGGCTTCATCGCTTCCATGAAGAGCCGTTGCGAAGTATGCGCAACCTTCAGCACGCGTTCGAGCTGCGCACGGTTCACGGTGGCGGGTTTTTCGCACAGCACGTGACAGCCGGCTTCGAGCGCCGCACTCGCGTAATGCGCGTGACTGTCCTGCATCGTCGCGATGTAGACCGCGTCGATCTGTTCGCTCGCAAGGAGCGCATCGACACTGGCGAATGTCTCAGTGTGGAACTGCGCGGCGAATTCGGAGGCAAGCGCGGCGGCAGGCGCCGCGCGGCGCGACCAGATGCCGGCGAGCGTGGCGCCGTCGACGTGCGCGAGACTCTGCGCGAAGCGGCGCGCGATGCGCCCCGCGCCGACGATGCCCCAACGGATCGTGCTGGCGTGACTGAACTGCGTGTGCTTCATCGGTGGTGAAATCCTCTGCGGGTGGAGCGAAGATGCGACGCGCTATTGTCGCCGATCCACGCTCACCCTTCGAGGTTGCACCCGCGTGAGCTTCAGCTCACACGCCGGCCGCTCCTGCCGCGTCATCGCGCGCACTTGCCGCGCCAAGGCCCGGCAGGCCGCCGTTGCCGCCGACGTGCGGACGCTCCATCGGCAACGTGGTGCCGATCTTGTCCGCCATGAAGTCGATCAGCGCAAGCGACGCCGCTTCCGCTTCGCGCGGGTCGTGCCGTTCGATCGCATCGACGACGCGCGCGTGCCGCTCCACCATCGTCTGCCACACGACGGGATCGCTCGATACGATCGGATTCGATGCGGACAGCGCGCCACGCACGATTGCGGCCATCTGCTGGAAGAACTGGTTGCCGCTCGCGACCACGATGCGCGTGTGCAACAGTTCCTCCGCGGTCTGGAAGCCGGGCTCGTCGGGGCGCATTGCGCGCACCGCCTCGAACGCTTCGCGAATGCCCGCGATGTCGGCCGCCGTGCCGCGCACGGCCGCCTGCGCCGCGGCGCGCGGTTCGATCAGCACGCGAAACTCGATCACGTCGCGCAGAAACTGCGGATCGGGTTTCGCGCGAAAACGCCAGTTCACGACGTCCTCGTCGATCATCCGCCAGTCGCGCATCGGCCGTATGCGCGTGCCGATTTTCGGCCGCACGTCGAGCATGTCGCGCGCGAGCAGCATCGACAGCGCCTCACGCATGACTGTGCGGCTCACGTCGAAGTCTTTCGACAACACGTCCTGAGGTGGCAGCACAGCACCATATCTATCTTCGACGATCCCGGTCACCAGCCCGTCCATCACCTTGCTGACGAGTGATCGGTCCTTGTTGCCCTGTTCCATGGCACCTCCCCGATGCGGCGATTCCCGCCCGCGCTTGCGTTGACGAACAGCGGCCCTCGATGTGCAAATTTGTTGCTGTTTACACTACGTTGCTTCGATCCAACTCAATATGCCAGTTGGGAAACCTCCTGACAGGGTATTCCCTCTGAAGAATTGTTTCGTTCCTGAAACGCCCTGTAACATTGGCGCGGCGAGGATGTTCGGTATTTATCCAGCACTGCACACTAATCGCGCACGACCTTTACGCAGTATCGTGCATCGTTCAGGTCATGAGGCATTCTGTGGCATTGCCCGCGTCACGCGGTTGCCGCGGTTGCACCTCGCGCAATCGTGCCCGCCTGGTCGCTTTTCAGCTGCCCGATGCCACCGACGCATACCGCCCACCGAAAAACACCAGCGGTGCGTGCTCGTCGAGCGCGAACATGCAAACTTCCCCGATAAAAAGCGTGTGATCGCCGCATGGATGCCGGTCGACGATGCTCGCCGCAAAACGTGCAACCGCGCGCTCGAGCAGCGCGACGCCGGGCATGCCGTCCACCGTCGCGAACGCCGGCGCGCCGCTGCCGGACAGATGCGCCTGCAGTTCGCCGGCGAAGTGACGACTGTGCGATTCCTGCTCGTTCGACAGCACGCTCACGCCGAACCGGTCGTCGTCCATCAACCGCTGATGCATGCGCGCGCGATGTGCGACCGAGACCACGATGAGCGGCGGCTTCAGCGAGCCCGACATGAACGCGTTGGCCGTCATCGCATGCAGCCGTTCTTCGGTGCCTGACGAAATCACCACCACGCCGGTCGCGAAACGACCCAGCGCATGCCGGAAACGGCGCTCGTCGAACGACGCGGCGTCGTGAGCCGCCGCATGCGGCGGCGATGCCGGCAGGGCCGCCTCGCGGCGGGATTCGTCGAACGGGAGCACGCGTGCGTTCATCGCGGCCTCACGAAGCCCGGCCGTACTGATCGTCGAAGCGCACGATGTCGTCTTCGCCGAGATAGGAACCCGATTGCACCTCGATGATCTCGAGCGGCGTCTTGCCGGGATTCTCGAGACGGTGCATGACGCCGAGCGGAATGTACGTCGACTCGTTCTCGCTCAGCAGGAAGATCTCGTCGCCGCGCGTCACGCGCGCCGTGCCGCGCACCACGACCCAGTGCTCCGCGCGATGATGATGCATCTGCAGCGACAGCCGGCCGCCCGGCTTCACGACGATGCGCTTCACCTGGAAGCGCTCCCCGCGATCGATCGAGTCGTAGCAGCCCCACGGCCGCTCCACCTTGCGGTGCTCCTGCGCTTCGCTTCCGCGCTGCGCCTTCAGCCTTCCGACGATCGCCTTCACGTCCTGCACGCGGTCCTTCGCGGCCACGAGCACGGCGTCGGCCGTCTCGACCACCACCACGCCCTGCACGCCGACACACGCGACGAGGCGGCCGTCCGAGTGCGCGAAGCTGTCGGTCGCGCCTTCGAACAGCACGCGGCCGCGCGCGACGTTACCCGCGCGATCCTTCTCCGAGACCTGCCACACCGCATCCCATGCGCCGACGTCCGACCAGCCCGCGACGAGCGGCACGACGACGCCCTGCAGCGCCGGATCCGTGCCGATGTGTTCCATCACTGCGTAATCGATCGAATCCGACGGGCACGCGGCGAACGCTTCGCGTGCGAGCTGCAATGCGTTGCAGCCGGCTTGCGGCAGCACCTTGGCGCCCGCAAACGCGTCGTTGCACGCGCGCGCGATTTCGGGGCTGCAACGCGCGATCGCGTCGAGCCACACCGACGCGCGTACGACGAAGATGCCGCTGTTCCACCAGTACTCGCCCGATGCGAGATAGTCCGCCGCGGTCGCTTCGTCCGGCTTCTCGACGAACGCGCCGATCGTGCGCGCGCGGCCGCCTGCCGCCGGTTCGCCATCGAGCAGGCTGATCGGCGTGCCGGTGCGGATGTATCCATATCCCGTTTCAGCGCGCGAAGGCGGCACGCCAAGCGTGACGATCGAGCCGCGCAGCGCGTGCACGACCGCCTCTTCGAGCGCGGCAAGAAACGCCATCCGATCGCCGATCAGATGATCGGCCGGCATCGCGATCAGCACCGGGTCTTCCATCGGCGGATCGTTCGCGGCGACGGGCGGCAGGTCCGCCTGCGCGGCGAGCGCCGCGACCGTCAGCGCGGGCGCCGTGTTGCGGGCCGCCGGTTCGAGCACGATGCGCGCATTCTGCGCAACGCGTTCGACTCGCTCAGTGGTCAGCAGACGCAGTTCCTCGCTGCACACGACGAGCGGCGCGAGCGTCTCGCAGGTGCTGCGTGGCATCGCAAATGCAGTCTCGCCGGAACGTGGAGCATCGCGCGGATCGTCGCGCCGCGCGAACAGGCCCTCGATACGGCGCATGGTGGCTTCGAGCAGCGACTCGTCGCCGAGAAGACCGATCAGCTGCTTGGGACAATGCTCGCGCGACAGCGGCCAGAGCCGCGTACCCGAGCCGCCCGCGAGAATCACCGGCCGCACGACGCAATGTCCCGCGGTGCCGCGCGCCGCACCTGCGAAGGCCAATGCCATATCGTTCATGCACTGCTCCCCTGATGCTTCAAGATTCCACGTTTTCGGCAGCGTCCGCCGTGGATGCCAACACGGCCTCCACTGCGTCGGTTGACCCGGTTGGTCGACTCACATGGCCGACTCATTTGCGCGATTCAACCAGACGCTCAGCACGCCTTTCTGTTCGACTGCACACACACATTCCCCCGACGAAACCAGCATCGCATACGGCGAAGCCACATCACGCGCATCGAGAATGCGTGCGCGTTCAACGCGCTTTGAGGACTTCCATCACCATCGGCTTCAGCCGATAGAACGGACTCCCCACTTTCATGCAGCACTCCGGCGAGCGGAACGTCAGACAGAAGAACAGCGCCAGCACGAGGCACGTTATCCGTCGTCTCGTGACCGCTCCGAACAGCGCGCGCGACGCGCGCTGCGGAGAAAATTCGAGCCATTTCGCGATGCGCGCACGCACCGCGCGCGGCAGCACGCGCAGCAGATCCGGCGGGCTCAACGATGCGCGCGCATCGACGAACAGGATCAGCAGATACGAGATCGTCATCGACGACAGCCAGCGACCCCAGTCGATCCCGAGCAGATACATCGGCGACGACGCGAGGAACAGGAACCCGAGCTGCCGCAGATGCGCGCCGAACAGGCCGGCGTCGTGCGCAATCTGTTCCGCGCCTTCCGCCGTGGCCGCATTCGCGCCCGTGCGCGCCACGCTCCATGCGGTGACGAGTACCAGCACGCCCGCGATGCCGGCGCCCGCAAGCCCCCAGATCCAGAATTCGCCCGCGAAAAACATCTGGAACACGCCCGACAGGTTCAGCATCGTGCTCCAGCCGATCGCCGAGATGCCGCCCGACGGCAGCGCATCGGTGCCTTGCGAGATCAGCAGACGGTCCGCCGCGCTCATCGCATGCCACATGTGATTCACCACGTCCGCGTTGCCCTTGAACATCGCGCAGAGGCTGAACAGCACGACTTCGAGTCCGATCGTCGCATCGACGATGCGGCGATACATCGGCCGCTCCGGACACAGCCGCGCCACACGGTTCGCGATCAGCCACGCAGCGGGATACGAGATGAACAGATACGCTTCGTGCACGAGCGGCAGAAACACGCTTTGCGCCGCGAAGAAAGCGATCAGCACACCTGCCCATGCGTTGCGACGCTGCGTGGTCGCCGCGGCGAACGTGAGGCTGTACAGCAGACAGTCGACGCCGAGCGCGATATGAAACACGATCTCCTTGCGAAAGAAGAACGCGTTACCCACCGCCATTTGAAAGAGACCGCCGGGCACCAGCACCGCGAGCGCCATCGCCGCGGCGCTGCGCGTCGGCGTTTTGCGCCAGGCCCACAGCAGCAGTGCGCTCAGCGCCGCGTAGTTCGCGAATACCAGCAGATTGACCGCGGCGACGTGATCGCTCGGCACGAGCATGTCGATCAGTTCGCCGCCCATGCCGCGGCGGATGAAGCCGCCGTCGTAGTTGATGAGCCACTCGGAGTAGGCCCACGGACTCCAGTTCAGATGCGCCGGATGTGACAGCGTCACGGTCCAGACGAGCGACACCGACAGACCGACGAGCAGGACCACCAGCCAGGAATAAGTACGCTTCATGCGCTCGACCCCGAAGAGCGTTGGATGCCGCGCTCCACCCCGATGGCGCGACGATGACAGGATGCTAGAAGACATCCGCGCATCGCGCCGTGCGATAGTGCACAGAACATCGCAAACTGCTACGCATGCCGATGCAAGGTCGGTGTTTCTGCGGGTCAATGAGTCAGTGCAAGCGCTGCTGGTCAATGCAGGCGCTGTGGCGTGCGGCCCGCGCGCCGGTCAGACAGACGCAGCAGCACGGCGTCTTCCCGCTCCGGCGTCACTGGCGCGGCAGGCGTGGCGCCGTGCGCGCCATCGCCATCGCTCGCGGCGAGCGTGGCGACGAGTCCATCCGGCACCGCGACGCGCGGTCTGCGATCGCCACCCGCTTGAGCCGCCGAACCGGCGGCGGCAGCAGGAACGCCCGCCGGCGACGCAACCCGCGCACGGCCCCCGTCAGGCGCGCGATACGTCGCGTCCAGCGCCGCATCGCGTGCACGCTGCGCGATGGTCGCGCGCTCGGTCTTCTCTTCCGCCGTCTCGCGCATGACCTCGAAGAGCCACGCTTCGGTATCGCGCATCACGTTTTCACGCGCCGTGCGCGTGAAAAGCGCGTGATCGAGCTTCGGCAGCAGACGGACTTCCATGCCCGGATAGCGGCGCAATGCGCGGCCCTCGGGACCGAAATGGATCTTCAGCTCTTCGAGACCGACATCGAACGCGCCGTAGAGGAGCCGCACCTGCACGCCCTTCTCGTGCAGCTCGTGCATCAGCGCCTGCACCGGATTGCCGTCGAGCTTCGCGAGACCGACTCGCGCGAGCGCGCTGCGGGTCCGCCGATGCATTGACTGCCAGCTACGTGTGGTGACCGCGCGCGCCGCGCGCAACGCATCCGCTTCGCCGCGCAGCGCCTCGCCCCACTTGCGCAGGCTGAACGCCGAGCGCCAGTAGAGCCGGCTCTGCGCGAACACCGGCGCGCCCGGCTGACGTTCGGCGCCATCCCACACGAACTTCTGCAGGTTCACGCCCACGCAACCGACGATCGCCGGATGCAGACGCGCCGCCTGCAAGCCATTGAACGCACCGCCGCACACGCCGATCACGACGATTCGCCGGTGGCCGCGCTGCGCGAGCCACGCGGCACCCGCCGCGACGTCGGCGCCCGACGCGTCCGCGTAGATCGTATCGAGCGTCACCTCGGGCGACAGCGGCGAGCTGTCGCCGAGACCCGCGAGATCCATCCGCAGCGATACGACGCCCTGCTGCGCGAGACGCCGCGCGAACAGCGTGAACATGCGTCCGTCGCCGGTGTGGTGACTCGCACCCGTGTTGCAGAACAGCACCGCCGGCAGCTCTGGATCGGTGCGGTCCGGAATGCATTGGATGCCGAAGTAATTGCCTGCCTGATACGGCACGCCGAACGACACTGGCGTCTCGCGCGCATCGGATGCGGCAAGCCTGAGCGCAGGAGCAAGCGCATGCACCCGGCTGCCGCCGGCCGCGCCCTCTTCTCCGCGCGCGCGGTCGCCGCGCATCGCATCGCCTTCGTGCGTGCTCGCTTTGCGCGCGCCGTCGGCGAGCCATTGCACGAGCGTGTCGAACGCTTCGCGCGGCGTCTCGCTGTACAGCGCTTCCGTGAGGAAACGGTCGCATTCGTCGAACGGCCCCGTCGTCACCCGGCAGTCGAGCGACTCGTAGCGGCTAGCGAGCGCCTTCACGCGCCCCTGATCGATCGAATCGAGAATCAGCGCGCGTTGCGCCGGACGCAGCGCGCCGTTGATCTCGCCGCGCGCGAGATCGATCGCGGACAGACGCGCCACGTCGTCGCCGTGAATGCCGAAGCCATAGGCATCGACATAGCCGGCGTTCTCGGGCAGCGGATCAGCATCGAAACCGGCGGGCGTGGTCAGCCAGCGTTGACGGTGCGCGCGCAGTTCGCGCACATAGAGACGACCGGAGGTGACGGGGGCGAGCAGCGCAAGCGAATGCACGTCGCCGCGCCGCTCGGCGACGCGCGCCGCCAGCAGCGCGCCGAGACGGAAACCGCACAGCGCAATCTCGGTAACGCCGGTGCGGGCCCGCAGCGTATCGATCGCGAGGCTGATGCTGTCGAGCCATGCAGCGAGACGGCCTGGGTCTTCCTCAACGCCTGCCGAGTCGCCGGTGCCCGGATAGTCGAAGCGCAGCGTCGCGAGTCCGTTCGCCGCGAGCTGCGCGGCCAGACGCCGCCAGCCGCGATGCGTGCACAGCTGGTCGTAGCCGAATGGCGCGCACAGCACCACGCCGCGCGAGCCGCGCGCGGCATGCAGCCAGCCGAAGCACTCGCCGAATACGATCGGTTCCATCCCCCGCTCAACCTCCCTCGATGCTGCTGATTCGTTTGATTCGTATGATTCGCCTGCCCTGCGTGCTGGGTGCCACCCGGTGCGCGGCACACTGACCGTGGTATTCAAGCAGGCCCGTTGCAAGGACACCGTTCGTCGGCCCACAAAGCCTTACAAGGCCGTGCGTGACAAGCGTGCGATTGCAGGCCGATGCGTCACAGTCAAACCATGCGATCGCCGGTCTGCACACGCGTGCGGCGCATCGCGAGCGCGGGCAGTTCCCGCACGAACGCGCGCAGCGGCGCCGACAGCGCGAGCGTGATGCCCAGGTTCACCGCGGCCATCACGAGCGCGGCCGCGGCCAGTTCGAGGAAGCCCGACAGCGCATCCGCGAGCAGCATCGCGACACCGAGGCAGGCCGCGTGCGGCAGCAGCACGCCGAGCAGCGTGCGGCCGCCGAGCTTCGCCGAGCGCACCAGCAGCGCGCCATCCACCAGCGAACGGCACAGCACCGCAAGCGCGGCGCCGACCAGTCCCAGCGTCGACAGGCCGAGCCACAGCATCAGCGCGAGGAGCGGCAGCTGGATCATGCTGATGCGCGCAGCGCGCCCCGGGTCGGCCTGTGCCTGCAGCAGCACGCGCACCACGCTCGCCGTGCTGCCCACCCACACCGCCAGCGCGAGCACGCGCCCCGCGGCAACGCCAGCGGTGGCGAGATCGTTGCCGACCCACCAAGCGAGGAACGGATGCAGCACGCAGATCGCGACGATGGTGGCCGGCGTCAGCACGCCCGCGACGAGCGCGATGCCCTGCCGCGTCAGCGCATGCGCATCGCTGCGCGACGACGCCGACAGGCGCGGAAACAGCGAACGCATCACCGCCGTGGGCAGCACCGCGAGACGGCTCACCAGGTTCTGAGGCGTCGCGTAGTACGCGACTTCGCGCGCGCCCATCATGCCGCCGATGAAAAGACGATCGAGACTCGTCGCGAGCGCTTCCGCCGCACCGCCGATCACGACCCACGCGCCGAAGCTGAACAGCTGGCGCACGATCGCGACGCTCGGCGTATGCCAGCGCGACAGGCCGAGCGAACGGCGCGTCGAGATCCACAGCACGATCCCGCTGAGCACGCGCGTGATCACCGCGGCGCCGATCACGACCGGCAGCGTCGGCGAAATAAAGTGCGCGGCCAGCAGCGGCACGCACTGGAACGACGCCATGCCGAGCACCTGGTTCAGGTTGAACACGCCGAAGCGGTCGGCGCCCGTCAGCGAACCGGCGAAGACCCAGGTGATATTGGCAAGCGGAATGGCGATCGCGAGCCACGGCAGGCTCGCGTAGATTTCATGGCTGAAACCCGGCGACAGATGCGCGAACCACGTCAGATAGACGAGTGCGCCGCCCAGCAGCAACACCGCGCCGATCACGCCGGTGATGAAGTTCATGCAGACCGCGCTGAAAAACACTTCCTCGAGCTGCGCGTGCGCGCGGTCGTGGCCTTGCCGGTCGGCATGCGCGTCGGAGTCGTGTTCGGCCGCGCAGGCGATCGAGATGCGGTTTTCGGTGGCGAGGCTGATGCCGAGATCGAGCACCCCGAAGTAGCCGATCACGGTCCACACGAGGTTCATCATCCCGTAGCGCTGCGCGCCGAGCGCGGACAGATAGCCCGGCACGGTGACGAGCGAGATGCCGATAGGCACCAGTGTTCCCGCCAGCGTGAGGCCGGCATTCTTCAAGATCCGCCTGTCCATCCGCTCCCCCGAGTGACGGCAATGCTGTGCGCTGCGGCCGCGGCCTTCGAATGTGGCCCGCGTGCCAATCGCATGCGATACAGGATTGTGCTTAATACGCCGGGCCGGTACCGTGCGTCCGCGCACGAACCGTGCACGGACGCAACGGTGGCATTGATCGCGGCAATCCGCGCGCTCAGGCCGGGCGTTCAGGCCGGGCGTTCAGGCCGTCACGACCGTCTCGCGATACACCGCCGCGACCTTCGCCGCGATCACGCGATTGTCGAAGTTCGAACGCGCATAGCGGGTACAGGTGCGCTCGTCCGGCAGTTTCGTGCGACCGAGCAGCGCATCGGCGATGCCCGCGCCGATCGCGTCGTAGCCCATCGACTGGAACACCAGCTCCGGCGACAGCGGCGCGACCGCCTCCGGCAGCCCGCCCACGGGCGTCACCAGCACCGGCGTGCCGGCCGCGAGCGATTCGATCGTCGTGAGGCCGAAGCCTTCCAGCGCGAGGCTCGGCACGACCGAAATGTCGGACGCGCGGTACCACAGCGGCAACTTCGCGTCGGGTACGTAGCCCGCGAGCTGCACGTGGTTCTCCAGTCCGCGCGCGACGAGCCGCTCGTGCAGCGCGTCTTCGAGCGGTCCCTTGCCTGCGATCACGAGCAGCGCATCGGGCACTGCCTGGCGCACGACGAACATCGCGTCGATCAGTTCTTCGAGGCCCATGCGCGCGACCAGCCGGCGGATGCAGAACACGATCGGCCGGTCGGCCGGCAGGCCGAGCTGCTTGCGCGCCCGCGCCTTCGCGACGCGGATCGCGAAACGCGAAACGTCGACGCAGCCGGGCACGATGCGGATCGTCTCTTCCTTCACGCCATAGCGTTCCTGCAGCACGTTGCTGAACGCCTGCGACAGCACGATGTGCCGCGTCGCATGCCGGTAGACGGATTTTTCCAGCGCGTGGCGCGCGATCAGCGACGCGCGGCTGCCGCCCTCCACGCCCGATTCGTCGGCCCATGGTCCATGGAAATGCACGACGCGCGGCGTCTTGCGGAAGAGGCCCAGCGTCGGCGCCGCGTACAACGCGAAGTGCGACGCGACGATATCTGGCGCGTGCGCGCGCTTGAGGCGCCGCGACTGCGCGCGCGCATGCCACATGCGCTGGTCGAGGCGCGCGCCCGGTTCCGCGAACGCGAGCACGCGGCCGCCCGAATCGCGTTCGACGTCCGTCGAGCCCGCGACGAGGCCGCGCGTATTCACGCCCTGCGAAGGCAGCGTTTCGACGAGCGCCTTGAACATGCGTTCGAGCCCGCCCGGCCGCTCGCCGAACCAGTGCATGCCGATCTGCAGCGAATCGAGAGCCTCGCTCATGACACCGCCGTCACAGTGCCGGCCTTGCCGACCGCCGGATCACCCGCGCGCACGGCTTGCGGCGAGCGCCGCCCCGCGACCACGTCGTCGTAGAGCGACAGGTAGCGGCCCGCCATCCGTTCCCAGCTGAGCGTCGCTGCGAGCTTGCGCGCCGCCTCGCCCATCGCGCGGGCACGCGCCGGGTCGCCGGCGATCGATCCGATCGCGGCCGACAGCGCGCCGATGTCTTCCGGGTTGTCGAGCACCACGCCGCAGTCGCTGCCGATCACTTCCGCACCGCCCGCCGTCGCCACCGTCACCACCGGCAGCGCGCTCGCGAGCGCTTCCAGCAGCACGAGGCTCATCGCCTCATAACGTGACGGAAACACGAACGCGTCGACCGAGCGCATCAGCGCCGGCATGTCGCGCACGAAGTCGGTGAAATGCACGCGGTCGGCTACGCCCAGTTCGGCGGCGAGCGCCGGATAGCGGCTGTTGCGCAGCGCGCCGGCCACCACCAGATGCACGTGGTCCGGGGTCGTGCGCAACGCGTGCAGCACCGCGTCGAGATTCTTGCGCGGCACCCGCAGGTCGCCCGCGAACAGCAGCAGGAACGCGTCCTTCGGCAAATCGAAGCGTTCGCGCTGCGCGAGGCCCGGCGCGAACTCGCACAGGTCGACGCCATTGTGGATCACACGCAGGCTGCGCTCGTCGGCGCCGGTGGCGCGCACTTCTTCGGCCACCTTCTGAGACACCGGCACGACCACGCGCGACGCGCGAAACGCGCGGCGTTCGCACCACATGTTCACGCGGGTGAACAGCCACTGGTAGGTGTCGTACGCGCGCTTCAACGGCTTGAACGGATAGAAGCCGCAGCGATACCAGCCGTCGTGCACAAAGTGCACCGAGTTCACGTCGGCATTCGCCCAGGTGATGAAGCCGTTCACGTGGATCACGTCGAACTCCTGACGATGCCGGCGGATCCACGCGCTGCTCTTCAGCGCGAACATCTGGTACTTGAGCAGCGAACTGGGCAGCGCGCTCTCGCGCACCTGCACGAAACGCAGATGCGGATGCGGCAGCAGCACAGGCGCGACGCGCGAGCCGAGCACGGTCACGAAGTGGCCCGCATCGAGCGCCGCGCGCACGATCTCGTAGTTGACCCGCCCTTGCCCATCGTGATTGCCCACCACATGGGTGACGATCAGTATTCTCATGGTGCTCCCCCGCGCTGTGCGCCTGGCGGCGTGCGCTAGATCGTTGGTTGTGTAGTGCGTTGCAGCGGCCGCGTGGCGCCGGACGCATGCATGCCGTACTGCGTGACGGTCATCCCGCTCGCCGGCTGCATGCCCTGCTGTTTCGTCTGCCCGCCGGCCGTTTTTCTGCCGCGCGCACCCGCTGGCGACGCGGCGTTCGACCCGCGCTCGCGCGCATAGCGCAGCGCGTTGACCGGCATCACGACACTGATGAAGAAGAACATGCCCGACGCCGCGACGAGCGTGTTCGAGAACACCATCATCGTCAGCACCGCGAACGCCGAGCCGACGCCCGACATCCCGAAGCGGTCCTCCGGACGGCGGCGCGTCGCGGTGAACGCGCGCGACAGCGCGAGAAACACGCCCGACACGTACAGCAGCGAGCCCGGCCAGCCCATTACGTACGGCACTTCCATCAGGCCGCTGTCGAACACGCCGATCGTCTTCGACGAGGTGTCCACCAGCTTGCTCGCGAGACCCGTCGTGCCGAAGCCCTGGCCGGTGATGTCGGTGAGCGCGGTGGAGAGAAAGCCGCTGTAGAAATCGGCGCGCGCCTGGAAGCTGTTGTCGTCGTTCAGGTTCTGCACCGTCTCGAGCCGCTTCGTGAAGTGGTCGGTGATCTCGTTGAAGAACAGCACCGGCGTGCACAGCACGACGAGACCGAACACGCTCGCAAAGAGGCGGATGCGGCTCTTCAGGTCGAGCATCGCGACCGGATAGATGAGCCCGATCAGGAGGCCGCCCCACGCGCTGCGCACCGACGTGAACATCAGTGCCGGCAGCGCGAGCCCGGCCGCGACCCGCTGCCAGCGGCGCGCCGCGAGCGACATCAGGAGGCAGATCATCGCGGTATTCGCGAACGGACCCGACGAGTTCATCGTGCTCGATACGCGCATCATGAACGGCACCGCGTCGCCTTCCGAATGCATGCCCGACGCGAGCAGCCAGTACGCGTCCCACGGCAGCGGATTGACGAATTCGTAGATGCCGTACGCGCCCATCAGCGCCGCGCCCCACACGAAGGTCTTCAGCAGCACGCGCTGGTAGTTCGGGTGTTCTTCCCACGTCGCGACGAGGCGAAAGCCGATCAGCGCCGGCAGCATGCTGCCCACCGCCGCGAATGTCGCGGCCGGAATGCCCGCGCGCGTCACGCCGATCAGATACGCGTACAGCAGGCCGAGCAGCACCAGCACGAGCGGCGCCGCACGGCGCTGGCCGAGCATGTTGAAGTTGGTGATCAGCGTGAAGCCCGAGATCGCCGACACGATCAGCGGCGCGGTCATCGTCAGGCTCACGGGGTTGAAGCCGCCCGCGAAGTAGTCGCCGATGCGCCGGATCTCCGGGGTCAGGAAGAACACCCAGCACACGAAACCCAGATAGTGAGCGGGATGCCAGCGGTAGAGCCACAGCGCGATGCCGAGCGACAGCACCGGAAACACGTACTCGACGAGCCGTCCCTGATGCGCAAAGCCGAGCGCGAACATCAGCACGAACAGCGCGATCGGCACGCTCACCGGGCCGAACAGGCGCCGTTTCGGCCGGCGCGCGACAAAACGCTCCACCGTCCCTGCGGGTGCCACCGGCGGCCGCCAGCGCAGCTTCGACGCAACCGCATCCACGTGCAGGCGCCCGCCCGTCGTCGCGAGCGCGCCGCCGCCGCCGCGCCGCGGCGCCGCATGACCGTCCGGGTCCGCGGTATGCGACGCATGCGAGGACGAGGCTTCGGCGGACGAGGCCCGGCCATGTTCCAGATGGTGGGATTCGGGTGCGGCGTGCTGGGCTGGGTTCGACCCGGTGTTTCCGGTAGAACCCGCGGCAGCGCTGTCGTCCACGCCGTCGCGCGGGTTGGCGCGCCCCGTGGCGCGCCCGGAATCAGGGCTCACTGCCGCGGCTCACAGCAGTTCGAAGCTGTTGACGACCGACAGCCGGCCCCGGTCGCGCCGCAGCGAACCGAAGAGCGGCTGCGCGGTGCCGCGCGCGGGACGGCGCAGGCCGATATAGGCCGTGCCGTGCTCGAGAAACGGGCCATCCGTCTTACGAAAGCCGAACTGCTCATAGAACGCGCGCAGGCCGACCGGCGCGTTGATGCGCACGGTGCGCGACGGCCAGCGGTTGCCGATTGCCTGCAGCGCGCGTTCGATGAGGATTTCGGCGGTGCCGTCGCCGCGCCGCACGGGGCTCGTGAGCACCTTGTCGACGATCACTTCCGGGTCTTCGAGGTCGCCCGGCTGGATGCGGGCGTAGGCCATGATCGGCATTGGACGGGTCAGGTCCTCTGCGGCAAACAGATGAAGCGCGTCGGCATCGTGGCCGTCGGCATCGAGGTGGACATGCGATTGTTCTACAACGAACACTGCGCTGCGTGCGCGTAGGATCAGATACAGCTCGCGCGCCGTGAGTTGGTCAAACTCCAGCGTCTTCCAGTTCATCACGACTCTCCCCTTTTTGACCGGAGTTGGCCTTCAACGCTTGTTCCGGTCCCATGCAAGATGGTTGCTGCAATTTGTTGGCGCAGGTGCTTCCCATGCCGTGGCCTGTGGTCTTGCAAGCCATGACCGAACAGTACTTCCCGCGGGGGTCGGATTTCCGTGCGGGAACGCACCGACGCTGACGCTTGACAATTCGTTTAATACGTCCAACTCGTGCAGCCACCATCGACGGCACCCCGTCACCCGGCACGCTGCACATCGGACCCGCCAGCGCACAGCGGGCGCCGAACACCAAGTGGCGCGATTCATGATTCACGAGGGGTTCCACTCCATGAAAACTGCACTGCGACGCATCCTTTCCGAATCGGCTCGTCTCGACGTTTCGCCGGATACCCTCGCCGATGACGCCGACCTGTACGCAGCCGGACTGTCGTCGCTCGCGACCGTCCACATCATGCTCGCGATCGAAGACGAATTCGGCATCGAGATTCCCGACCGCATGCTCACGCGCAGGCTCTTTTCCAGCATCGATTCGCTCGCCGCGGCCGTGACCGAACTGCAGCAGGCCAAGGCGGCAGCATGAACACCCCGTTGAAGCAGGACGCGAACGCGTCCGCGGAAACGCTTGCCCGCGCATCCAGCGGCGGCGCCGTGAATGCGGCGCTCGCGGCGGTCGAGATCGAGCCCGGCTGGCGCGCTGCCGCACGCCGCGTGGCCGAAGTCGCCGCGCAGCACGCGGATGCCGTCGACCGCGAGGCCCGCTTCCCGTTCGAGGCGTTCGATGCAATCCGTCGCGAGCGGCTGCTCTCGACGCTGGTGTCGGCCGAATTCGGCGGCGACGGGCTGTCGCTCGCGGACGTCGCAACGATCTGCGAGATCCTCGCGCAAGGCTGCGCGTCGACCGCGATGGTCTATGCGATGCACCAGATCCAGGTGGCCTGCATCCAGGAGCACGGCAGCGACGTGCCCTGGCAGCGCGAACTGCTCGCCGAGCTGGTCGCGAAGCAATGGCTGCTTGCGTCGGCAACGTCCGAAGACACCATCGGCGGCAACATGCGCACCAGCGCGTGCGCCGTCGAAACGAACGACGGACGCTTCCACATCGAGAAGCTCGCGCCGACCATCTCGTATGGCGCGCACGCCGACGGCATTCTCGTCACGTCGCGCCGCACGGCCGAATCCGCCGCCGGCGATCAGGTGCTGATCGTCGCGATGCAGGAAGCGGCATCCGGCAGCGCAACCGACTGCGTGCGCCTCGAAAAGCGCAACGGCTGGGACTCGATGGGCATGCGCGGCACCTGCAGCGAGGGCTTTCGCCTCACCGCCGACGGCGTCGCCGGGCAGATCCTGCCCACGCCGTTCGCGCTGATCGCGGACCAGACCATGCTGCCGGTCTCGCACATCCTGTGGGCGTCGGTCTGGACCGGCGTCGCGACGGACGCGGTGAACCGCGCGAAGGCGTTCTTCCGCGCCCAGGCGCGGGCGAAACCGGGCACGGTGCCGCCGTCGGGCATGCGGCTCGCGGAAGCGGTCGGCCTGCTGCAGATGATGCAGGCGCGCCTCTCGATCGCGCTGGATGCCGCACGGACAGCGCATCAAACGAGACAGAGCGGATGCCAGGCGGACCAGCCGCTGTCGGCGATGCTCGGTTTCGCGTCGGACATGAATACGCTGAAGACCAGCATTTCGACGACGGCCATCCAGGTCGTCCAGGAAGTGCTGATGATCTGCGGGATGGCGGGCTACAAGAACGGCACTGATTACAGCGTGGGACGACACCTGCGCGATCTGTATTCAGCACCCCTGATGATCAACAACGACCGCATCGCGCAAAACACCGCCAGTCTGCTGCTCGCGCAGCGGCCGGCCGCTCCGGGGAGAGCATGAATGAACACGATGACCGATACCGCGGTGCTCGAGCACCGCGTGGAAGCTGACGCGGGTACCGACGCACGTAGTGACGCGCCGACGTTCCGCGACGAGCTGCTCGCCGCCGGGCTCCTGATCGATACGGGCGAAAACGGCCTCTACGGCCGCAGCCAGGTATTCGAGGACGTGATCGACCGCCTGAACGCCGCGATCACGCATCTGGGTGCAGACCAGGCGCCCGAATTCCTGCGGTTTCCGCCGGCGATGCGCCGCACGGACTTCGAGGACAGCGAATACCTGAAGAGCTTCCCGAATCTCGCCGGTACGATCCATTCGTTCTGCGGCAACGACAGCGGCCATCAGCGCCTGCTGCGCTGCCTCGACGACGCGATGGACAGGAGCGACGACGACCGCGACGACGAATGGATGGCGCAGCAGAAGCCGACCCGCGTCGTGCTGACGCCGGCCGCCTGCTATCCCGTGTATCCGGTCATCGCGCGCCGTGGTCCGCTGCCCGAAGCAGGCCGCACCATCGACGTGATGTCGTACTGCTTCCGGCACGAGCCGTCGCTCGACCCAGCCCGCATGCAGATGTTCCGCCAGCGCGAATACGTGCGGATCGGCACGCCCGAGCAGGTGATGGCGTTCCGCCAGATGTGGATCGAGCGCGGCTCGCTGCTGGTTTCGCTGCTGCAGTTGCCGGTAGAAGTGGACCTCGCGAACGACCCGTTCTTCGGCCGCGGCGGCAAGATCGTCGCCGACAGCCAGCGTGCGCAGGCGCTCAAGTTCGAACTGCTGATCCAGGTCGCGAACCCGGACGGCAAGACGGCCTGCCTGTCGTTCAACTATCACATGGAGCACTTCGGCGCGATCTGGAAGCTCGAATGCGCAGACGGCGCCGTCGCGCACACCGGTTGCGTCGGCTTCGGCATGGAGCGCATCACGCTCGCGCTGTTCCGCCATCACGGCCTCGACGTGAACGCATGGCCGGACGACGTGCGCGCGCTGCTGTGGGGCGACACCGAGGCGCGCGTGGCGCGCGGTCTCGCCGGAGCGGGCGCATGAACCCGCCGTCCTCCGCACTCCAGAGCCAACCCGAACCCGCCTCGCCGATGAACCGCCCCGCCACCACGCCGAGCATGCCGCGCACTCCGCGCACGCACGTGTCGCACGCGCTGCATCAGGGCGATCGCGTGTGGCAGGAGACCAACTGCTACGTCGACATGTGGATCGAGCTGCTGCACGGTCTCGGGTTCGATCCGACCGCGGCGTTCGGCTTCACGGTGACGCAGGACTTCGAGGGCGACCAGTTCACGTTCTTCAAGTTTCCGCTCGAGGATCTGGACCGCCTGTATGGCATCCAGGCGCAGGAGCTCGCGATCTACGACTCGCTCGAAGACCGCGTGCTCGCGCAGACGCTGCGCGGCAACACGGTGCTGGTCGAGGTGGACGGCTTCTATCTGCCGAACACGCGCGCGACCTCGTACCGCCGCGAGCATCCGAAGACGACGATCGGCGTCGATTTCATCGATCCGGTGAGCCGCTCGCTCGGCTACTTCCACAACACCGGCTACCACCGGCTCGACGGCGAAGACTACGACGGCGTGTTCCGCCGCCTGCCGGAGCTGTGCGGCCGCAGCGAACTGCTGTTCCCGTACGTCGAGTTCGCGAAGCAGGTGCGCCCGGCGCTGGAAGGCGTGGAGCTCGCGGAGGCGTCGGCGGACCTGTTGTGCGCGCATCTGACGCGCCGGCCGCTGCGCAACCCGATCACGCAATGGCGCGCGACCTTCCCGACGCATCTGGACAAGCTGCTGGAGCGCGGCGAGCCATTCTTCCATCCGTACTCGTTCAACCTGATGCGACAGCTCGGCGCGAACTTCGAGTTTCTGTCGAAGTACCTGCTGTGGCTGAAGTCGCAGGGCTTCGACATGCCGCCCGCGATTCCCGCCGCCGCGCAGCAGATCGCGTCCGAAGCGATGGTGATGCAGTTCCGCCTCGTGCGCGCGATGGCGCGCGGCCGGCGCGACCTGTGCGACGACTGCTTCGACGTGCTGGAAGCCGCGTACGACGCGACGCTGCCGCCGCTCGTCGAGCTGGTGCGCTGATCTGCCAGTGCCGATGCAAGCCGTTCTGCAGGCCCTGGGAGGCCCTGGTGGCGCCGAATCCGCTTCGGGTGCGCCTGCGCCGCGCGCTTCCGCCGACGACGGCGCGATCGCCAGTGCGAACCGCACCGCGACTGTCTGGCCGCGTCCGCTCACGGTCGGCTGGCAGTGCGTGAGCACCGCGCCGGGCGCGTGCGCGAACCCTGCCGGCTGGCCTCGCGACGGCTGGATCGCCGCCGAGGTGCCCGGCACCGTCGCGTCCGCGTGGCGGGCCGCCGGTAAGCTCGACATCGAGCATGCGCCGCCGTTCGCGTTCCAGGATCACTGGTACCGCACTGCCGTCACGCTCGAAGGCCCCACGCGCGTGAGGCTGCATGGCCTCGCCACGCTGTGCGAAGTCTGGATCGACGACGCACGCGTGCTGACGTCCGATTCAATGTTCGAGTCGCACGATCTCGATCTCGACGTGCACGGCAGCGTGACGCTCGCGCTGTGCTTCCGCTCGCTCACGCCGCTGCTCGAAGCGCGCCGCTCCCGTGCGCGCTGGCGCCCGCGGCTGGTATCGCCGCCCACGTTGCGCAATGTCCGCACGACGCTGCTCGGCCATATGCCCGGCTGGTGTCCCGCCGTGCAGGCCGTGGGCCCATGGCGTCCCGTTGAACTGCTGGGCGATGCGCCGCACGCCTTCGATACCGTCGACCTCGCGACGCACATCGAAGGCGACGACGGCATCGTCGCGCTCACGCTGACCTTCGTGCGCCCTCAGCACGACGGCAGCGCGCAGGACGCAAAGGACGCAGCACTCATCTGCAGCGGCCACGAAGCCCGTCTCACGTGGACGGATGCGCGCACCCTGACCGGCACGCTGCGGGTCCCCAACGCCGAGCGCTGGTGGCCGCATACGCATGGCGCGCCCGCGCTGCACGACGTGACGCTGCGGCTTGGCACCGCGGCGTTCGCGCTCGGCGAGGTCGGGTTCCGCACGCTGGAGATCGATCGCGGCGCCGATGGCAACGGCTTCGCGATCCGCGTGAACGGCACGCCGGTGTTCTGCCGCGGCGCGTGCTGGACCAGCGCCGATCTCGTCACGCTGACGGGCAGCCGCGCGCAGCTTGAACACGCGTTCCAGCTCGCGAGCGAAGCCGGCATGAACATGCTGCGCGTCGGCGGCACGATGGTGTACGAGTCCGACTCGTTCTACGCGCTTGCCGCGAAGCACGGCGTTCTGGTGTGGCAGGATTTCGCGTTCGCGAACTTCGACTATCCGAACGACGACGCGTTTGCCGCATCGGTTGCGCGCGAAGCGACGCAGTTCCTCGCGCGCACACGCCGCTTCCCGTCGCTCGCCGTTCTGTGCGGCGGCAGCGAGATCGATCAGCAGGCCGCGATGTTCGGTCTGCCGCCCGAAATGCGGCGGCAGGCACTGTTCAGTGAACGCCTGCCCGCGATCGTCGCGGAACAGCGGCCGGACGTGCCGTATGTCGAGCATTCGCCGACGGGCGGCGCGTGGCCGTTCTCCACGCGCACCGGCGTCACTCACTATTACGGTGTCGGCGCGTACCAGCGGCCGCTCGACGACGCGCGCCGCGCCGGCGTGCGCTTCGCCGCCGAGTGCCTCGCGTTCGCGAACATCCCCGACGACGCGACGCTGCACGAAGGCCTCGGCACGGTCCACGCGCACGATCCGCGCTGGAAGACCGCCGTGCCGCGCGACCAGGGCGCGGGTTGGGACTTCGACGACGTCCGCGACCATTATCTGCGCACGCTATATGGCGTCGAGCCGGCGCGGCTGCGCTATGAAGACCCCGCGCGCTACCTGGCGCTGTCGCGCGCCGTGGTCGCCGAGGTGATGAGCGACGTGTTCGCCGAATGGCGCCGCGCGAGTTCGAGCTGCATGGGCGGGCTGGTCTGGCAGTTCCAGGATCTGCGCGCGGGCGCGGGCTGGGGCCTCGTCGATGCGCTCGGGCGGCCGAAGAGCGCGTGGCATGCGCTGTCGCAAACGTTTCAGCCGGTCCAGCTCGCGTTCACCGACGAAGGTCTCGACGGCCTCGATCTGCATCTGATCAACGAGACCGCGACGCCGCGCGACGCGGAGCTCGAACTCGTGTGCCTGCGCGATGGCGCGGTCAAGGTTGCGTCGGCGAAGCGCGAAGTCGAACTGCCGGCGCGCAGCACGCAGCGCCTGTCGGCCGCGGACGTGCTCGGCCAGTTCTTCGATTTCACGTTTGCGTACCGCTTCGGTCCGCTCGCGCATGAAGTCACGATAGCGACGCTACGTGACAAAACGACGGGCGGATTGATCGGCGAAGCGTTCCATCTGCCGGACCGACGCGCGGAGCAGCGTCACGATCTGGGACTGTCCGCGCGCGTGGAGCAGCACGCAAACGGTTGGCAGCTCGTGATCGAGGCAAAACGCTTCGCGCGTTATGTACATATCGAAGACGCGCACTACCGGGCCGCTTTGAACTGGTTTCACCTCGCGCCGAACCAGCCGCGCATCGTGCCGCTCGTTCGTCGCGACGACGTGCGTGCGGGGTCGCACACAGCAGCAAGCATCGGGCCATTTCACGAGGCCGTTCTCGCGAACGATACAAGTCGTGCACCCGACGGCGAAGTGCGCGCGATCAACTCAATCGGCCCGTGCTTCTATCGCTGAACATTTTTGCGCGCGGGCGCCGAAGCGTCGGCCGACCCGCCGATGCGTCCGACAAATGCGTGGAGACCCGCATGTTTCCTCACTCTTTAAAGTTTTTCGGGCCGCTGCCGATAAACCGGAAGTCACTCGTTCTCACGGCTTGCGAACCGAACCCGAAATTCGCATCTGTGCGGAAGCCAACCTAACGCATGTGGCATGAGTGAATCGTTTCTGCGCCACACCCCTCCGCCGGCCAAACAGTCGGCAAGTTGCTGTTTCAGTATCGAAGCAACCCCTCCAGGCCTCTTTCAGCAGGCAAAAAACCCCATATCCGTCAGCCACTTGCAGCGCATCAAATAAAGTAGTTTCGCAGAATGCGCAGCGCCCCCCCGTTTTGCAGATTTGAAACAAAAATCGGCGATTTGCCCCGAACGAAGGTGGCGTAACAGACGTTGCGCCGCATCAGGACTTGTTTTGCGCGTGATTGGCACAGTCCTCGCTAAATGGGAAGCGCAATAAAACAGCGCGACCGTTACACGATGTCAACTCAGGACGGCGCGCAGGTAACGGGGCCGGTGTTGTGTCCACGTCGCTTTGCCAGGCGACGTCGGAGGGGACGCACTACCGGATCAAAAATGAGAGGCTGCGCGAGGCGCGGCTCTGCGAGGACCGAATCATGTTGACCATCAAATCCGATCTGCACGGCAATCATCTTCTGGGCGCACTGCCGTCGCACGAGTGGCAAGCACTCACGCCGCATCTCGAGCTCGTCCATCTGCGGACCGAGCAGTTGCTGTGCGATGCAGGCCAGCGTATTCATCACGTGTACTTCCCGACGAGCGCGGTGATCTCGCTGCTCTCGACGATGGAAGACGGCGGCTCGGTCGAGATCGCCGCGGTCGGACGCGAAGGCATGACCGGTGTGCCGATCCTCACGGGCGGCGAAACGATGCCGAGCCGCGTGCAGGTGCAATGCTCGGGCTTCGCGTATCGCATGAGCGCGCAGGCCCTGCGCCAACACTTCTCGCGCTCGGACCTGTTCCGCCGCCTGATGCTTCTGTACATGCACGCCCTCCTCACCCAGGTCGCACAGACGGCAGCGTGCAACCGTCACCACTCGCTCAGCAAGCAGCTGTGCCGGTGGCTCCTGATAGAAGTCGACCGCGTTGCGTCGAACGATCTGACGGTCACGCAGCAGCTGATCGCCGACATGCTCGGCGTGCGCCGCGAAGGCATCACCGAAGCGGCCGGCCGTCTGCACGACGAAGGACTCATCCATCACAGCCGTGGCCATATCAAGGTGCTCGACCGCAAGGGTCTCGAAGCGCGCGCCTGCGAATGCTACGGTCTCGTGAAGCGCGAGTTCGACCGGTTGCTGCCGCGTCTGCAACAAGCCGAAGCCGTAGTCTGAGTCCTGCCCGGAGGCAGGGATCATGTTCAACCATATTGCGCGTGTGCTTGACGCGCTGTTCGTGATCGCCGGAGCACTGGTCGCGCACTGGCTGCGCTTCTCGTTCCAGTTCGACTTCTCGGACACGCAGCGTCTGCTGATCGCCTTCAACTGCACGCTGGTGCTGCTGCTGTTCCCGGCGCTCGGCGTTTATGAAACGTGGCGCGGCAAATCGTTGCCCGCGATGCTGCTGCAGGTCACCTTCGCGTGGCTCGCAACCGTCGCGGCCGGTTTGCTGATCGTCTTCACGCTGCACCGGCTCGATGCCGTGTCGCGGCTGTGGTACGGCTACACCGTGTTGATTTCAGGCGGCCTGATCGTCACGACCAAGCTTGCCGCGCATCTGTCGCTGCGCTACGTGCGTCGCCGCGGGCTCAACTACCGCACGGTCGCGATGGCCGGCGCGCCGGGCTTCGTGCGCAACGTGCTCGCGCATCTCGAACGCGCGCCGCAGGCGGGCTTCCGTCCGGCGTGCATGCTCGATACGACCTGCGCGGACCCGGACGAATACGGCGCGCGGATGGGTTCGTTGCCGGTGCTGACCGACATCGACGCCTTCATCGAGCGCGTGCGCGCTGAAAAGATCAACGAGGTGTGGCTCGCGCTGCCGCTCTCCGAAGAGCACACCATTTACCGCTTCACGCGCGCGTTCCGCCACGACTTCGTGAATCTGCGCTTCATTCCGGATACGCGCGGCATGTCGCTGCTGAATCACTCGATGGTCGATCTGCTCGGTCTGCCGACGATCAACCTGGGCGGCGTGGACAGCAGCACGCCGAAGATGCTGCCGAAGCTCGTATTCGATCGACTGTTCGCGTTCGCCGCGCTGTTCGCGCTCGCGCCGGTGTTCGTGGCGATCAGCGTCGCGATCAAGCTGACCTCGCCGGGCCCGGTGTTCTTCAAGCAGAAGCGCAAGGGCGTGGATGGCCGCACTTTCAGCATCCTGAAGTTCCGTTCGATGACGGTGCATGCGGAGCACGCCGGCAGCGTGACCCAGGCGACCCGCAACGACACGCGCGTGACGAAGCTGGGCGGGTTCCTGCGCCGCACGAGTCTCGACGAGCTGCCGCAGTTCATCAACGTGCTGCTCGGGCAGATGTCGGTGGTAGGTCCGCGTCCGCACGCGATCGAACACGACGATCTCTACAAGGATCTCGTGTACGGCTACATGTTCCGCTACCGGATCAAGCCCGGCATCACCGGCTGGGCGCAGGTGAACGGCTATCGCGGCGCCACCGCGAAGGTCGAGAAGATGGAAGCGCGCGTGAAGTTCGATCTGTTCTACATCCACAACTGGTCGTTCTGGTTCGACATGAAGATCGTGCTGATCACGCTCGTGAAGGGATTTGTTGGACGCAATGCGTACTGAACAACATAGCGGCGCGTGAATTTCGAACAATATAGCGCTGCTTGAAGGATCGCCCGCGGGGGGGCAATGATGAACGGCAATGTGAGTGTGTCGGTGATCGTGCCGACATACCGGCGTACGACCGATCTCGCGCGATGTCTGCGCGCACTCGAGGCACAGTACCGACGTGCCGACGAAATCGTGGTGGTCGCACGTTCCAGTGATACCGAAACGCTGGCCTGGCTCGACGCATACCGCGCGTCGGTGCCCGCGGCCGCGCTCAAGATTGCGCTCGTCGAGGAAGCCGGCGTGGTGGCCGCGTACAACCGCGGCCTCGATACCGCGGCCGGCCGCCTGATGTGCTTCTGCGATGACGACGCAGCGCCGAAACCCGACTGGATCGACCGGATCGTGCGCGCGTTCATGCGCGATCCCGCGCTGGGCGGTTTTGGTGGACGCGACATCGTGCACGAGCGCGGCACCATTCTCGAAGGGGCGCGCAGCGTCGTCGGCGTGGTGCGCTGGTACGGACGCGCAATCGGCAACCACCACCTCGGCACCGGTGGCCCGCGTGAAGTTCAGGTGCTGAAAGGCGTGAACATGGCGTTTCGCCGCGAAGCGGTCGATACGCTGCGCTTCGATGCGCGTCTGCTCGGGGGTGGCGCGCAGGTTCACTGCGAAATGGCGTTCTGTCTCGACGTGCTGCGCCGGGGCTGGACGCTCGTGTACGACCCGGCGCTCGTCGTCGATCACTACCCTGCCCCACGTAGTGACGAAGACCAGCGCTATACGTTCAACGACAACGCGTTTTACAACGCATCGTTCAATCTTCGACTCATCATGTGTGAGCACCTGTCGCCGATCGGGCGGCGGGCGTTCGTCGCTTACGCGTCGCTGATCGGCAACCGCGCGGACCCGGGGTTCGTCCGCGCGTTGCTGCTGGCGCTCGGCGGCGAAGGCATCGTGCTCGCACTGCGCAAGTGGCGGGTCGGATTGCGGGCGATGCGCGCGGCCTGGCAACAGGCGATGCACTAAGGCGCTACGAAAAGCGCGAGGGACCAACCATCATGACCATCAAGACCATTGCAGCGCTGCCGGCATCGTTCGCGATGCGGCCGCTGTCCGCCGTCGTTCCGAAGCGCAGCGCCGCCGCCATCGCGGTCGTGCTCGCCACCACGCTGCTTGGCGCGTGTTCGCTCGCCCCGGGACCGTATCTCGACAAGGACCGGCTCGACGACACGACGCCCGCGACGAACGCCGCGGACAAATACCACGTGCAGCCGATCGACATCGCGTACTTCGCGCAGGAACGCGCGGCCGCGTTGCCGTCGGTGTGCCCGCTCGTCTGCCTGACGAAGACGGTGCGCGCGAGCTACAGCTACCACGTCGGCGTGAACGACCAGCTGACCGTGATCGTATGGGATCACCCCGAGCTCACGGGCAACGGCACGCTCGGCCTGCCCGGCACGCCGCCGCTGCCGCAAGGCAATAACGGCAGCCTCACGCTCGGCAACGCGGCGACGCCGGCCGGCACGGCGATCAGCACGGGCGGCGGCGTGGAAGGCGGCCTGTCGGTGCGCGTCGCGACCGACGGCACGATCTACTTCCCGCGCGTCGGCCGCGTTCACGTGCTCGGCGAAAACGTGCAGCAGATCCAGCAGCAGCTGATCCACGGCCTCGCGAAGACGATCCGCGATCCGCAGATCGACGTGCGCGTGTCGGGCTTCAACAGCCAGGTCGTGCAGGTGACGGGCAGCGTGAAGGAACCGGCGGCCGAGTCGATCACCGACCTGCCGCTCTCCGTCATCGATGCGATCAACCGCGCGGGCGGCGCGCTGCCCGACGCGGACCTGCAGAACGTCGGCGTGACGCGCGACGGCACGCGTTATCGCGTCGACGTCGCCGCGCTGCTCGAAACCGGCGACCCGCAGCAAAACGTCGTGCTGAAGGACGGCGACATCATCGACGTGCCGGACCGTTCGAACAGCCGCGTGTTCGTGCTCGGCGAAGTGATGAAGCCGACCTCGCTGCCGATGAACCGCGGCAAGCTGACGCTCGCCGATGCGTTGACGGGCGCGCAAGGTCTCGACGTGCGCACGGGCGACCCGCGCTACATCTACGTGATCCGCGGCGTCGAAGGGATGATGCATCCGGGCGCCACGTCCGCCGGCGCCGCGACGACGCCGGTTTCGACGAACGCGACGGCGGGCGCGCCGGCCGCCGCGACGCCGGCCACGCTGAAGACCGACGGCAACACGCCGGTCCCGAGCGTCTACCGCCTCGACATGACCCAGGTCGACGCGCTGATGCTGATGACCAAGTTCGAACTGCAACCGCGTGACGTCGTGTACGTGCAGGTCGCGAGCTCGGCGCGCTTCAACCGCCTGCTCGACCAGATCTCTCCGACCCTGCAGACGCTGTTCTTCACGAAGGAACTCGGCCGCTAACCGATTTTGCGAGACATCGACATGAGTACGTACGACATGCTCGAACCCGCTCCCCAGCCGGGGAGCGAAGACGAGGAGGTGATGCACGACCTGTTCCGGATGATCTTCGATCAGATCTGGTGGGTCCTCGGCATCGCCGGCGCAGTCATCCTCGCGTCGATCATCTACGCGAAGACGGCGACGCACATCTACTCGGCGGACGCGCTGATCCAGGTCGAGACGCCGACGTCGAGCACGTCGAGCAGCGCGGCGCTGTCGGCGCCGTCGACCTCGAGCAACGCGCCGCACACCGACGCCGAGATCGAGATCATGCGCAGTCGCACGGTCGTCGAGCCGGTGGTCGAGGCGTTCAAGCTGAACTTCCAGACCGTGCCGAAGCAGTTCCCGATCCTCGGCTCGCTCGCGAAGCTGTTCGCGACCGAAGGCACGCCGCAACGTCCGTGGTTCGGCCTGTCGTCGTATGCGTGGGGCGGCGAGAAGTTCACGGTCGATTCGATTTCGGTGCCGAAGGCGCTCGAGGGCTCGCGGCTGATGCTGCGCGCGCTCGGCGACGGACGCTTCGAGCTGCTCGACGCGAAGCACCATCTGCTGCTCACGGGCGTCGCGGGCGTGCCGGCCACCGGGCACGACGTGTCGATCCTCGTGAGCAAGCTCGTCGCGCGCGCCGGCACCGAGTTCTACGTGACGCGCGCGAATCAGCTCGACGCGGTGATGAATCTCGCGAACGGTCTGCAGATCAGCGAAAAAGGCCACGAAACCGGCGTCGTGCAGCTGTCGCTGCAAGGCATCGATCCGAAGCAGATCACGGCGATCGTCAACTCGGTCGCGCAGTCGTATCTGCAGGCCCGAACCGAGCGCGCGCAGGAAGAAGCGAGCAAGATGCTGAGCTTCCTGAACAGCGAGGTGCCGCATCTGCGCGACGAGCTGAAGCGCTCGGAAACGGCGCTGTCGCAGTACCAGGCGCGCGTGGGCACGTTCCAGCCAACCCAGGAAGCGCAGGTGTATCTGTCGGGCGGTCTCGAGTACGAGAAGCAGATCGCGGCACTGCGCATCGAACGCGCGCAGCTGATGCAGAAATTCACGTCGGACAGCCTGGAAGTGCAGACCATCGATGCGCAGATCAACGCGCTGAGCCGCGAGAAGAGCAACTTCGAGGATCACTTCAAGGAACTGCCGGGCTCCGAACGCGAAGCGGTTTCGCTGCAGCGCGACGCGAAGGTCAACGAAGAGGTGTACGTCACGTTGCTCAACCGCATCCAGGAGCTGTCGATCACGCGGGCCGGCACGGTCGGCAACGTGCATATCGTCGACGAGGCGCTGGTGCCGCTGTCGCCGGTGCGTCCGAAGGCGGCGCTGATCGTCGCGGCGGGCACGATGCTCGGCATCATCCTCGGCATCGCGTTCGCATTCGTGCGCCGCAAGTTCCTGACCGGCGTGCGCGATCCTGACGAAGTGGAGCGCCGCTTCCGGCTGCCCGTGCTCGGCGCGATCTCGTTCAGCGTCGAGCAGGCGCAGGCGGACCGTCTGGCCTACGAGCGCAATGGCCGCAGGCTCGGCGCGCCGGCCAAGCGTGGCCTGCTGGCCGCGAGCGCGTCGAAAGGCGCCGGCGGCGTGAGCGGCGCGTTCAATCTCGCGCGGCGCGTGATGCCGATCCTGCAGAGCCTGCCGAGCACGCATGCGAAGGAAGCGGACGCGGCGCGTAACGCTGCAAGAGGCACGGCTAAAGCGACGCCGAACGTGCAGCGCACCCGCGCGCGCGTGCTGGGTCCCGACGACTACGCGCCGAGCCGGCCGCTACTGGTGAAGACCGCGCCGTTCGCGATGTCGGTGGAAGGCGTGCGCGGGCTGCGCACCACCCTGCAGTTCGGTCTCGTCGATGCGCCGAACCGGATCGTGTGTATCACGAGCCCGGCGCCGTCGGACGGCAAGAGCTTCCTGTGCGCGAATCTCGCCGCGCTGCTGTCCGAAGCCGGGCAGCGCGTGGTGCTGATCGACGCGGATCTGCGCCGCGGACGTCTCGCGCAGTACTTCGGCAAGTCGCCGGCGGGCGGCCTCACCGAGCTGCTGACGGGCCAGATCGACTTCGACGTCGCGGCGCGCTCCACCGGTGTAGACGGGCTGCACTTCATCTCGGCAGGCGCGTATCCGCCGAATCCGTCGGAGATCCTGTCGTCGTCGCGCTTCACGCAGATGCTGAACCGCTTCGAGCAGGAGTTCGATCTGGTGATCGTCGATACGCCGCCGCTCCTCGCGGCGCCGGATGCCGCGGTGGTCGCGAACCTCGCGGGCTCGACGATCCTCGTGATGCGCGCCGGCGCGCATACCGAGGCGAACATCACCGAGTCGCTGAAGAAGCTGCGCCGCGCGCGGGCCCGGGTGGTCGGCGCGGTGATGAACGGCACCGAGCCGAAGCGCGGCTCGCGCTACGGCACGTACGAATACGCGTATGCGTACACGTATTCGGCGGATGTGACGCCGGTGGAGCATTGACGCGACGCAAGGCAGGCAATCGGGGGCGGCAGTCCGCGCCCTCCTCTGCCGATGCCGTCGCGGTCGATGCACGCGAAGCCGGTTACTCGTCGGAGGTTCTGTAGGCCGGCAGCATGCAGATCGCCATCGCAACGAGGAACAGGATCACCGAGATCGAGTGCACCTGATAGGCGCCCGCCAGCGAAGCATTCAGCGTGGTCACGATCTTCTCCACCTCTTTCGCCAGCTTTTCGATCGTATCGCCGACGCCTGGCAGCCCCGTGCCCGCCACGCCGAGCGTGCCCCCGAAGATCGTCGTCAAAAGCTTCGGAGGCCAGAAGATCAGCATCGAAAACCCGATGAACAGCCCCCACCCGATGGCGAGGATGACCTCGACTCCGAGCCCGGTCTTGACGAAGTAGCAGAGCGCAACCGATGCAGCCACGACGCCGATCGTCAGTGCGATCCAGCCTTTGGTCGCGGCAGCCGCATCGCCGCGGTTGCCCGCGGCTTGGACGCCGTCGGAAAATCCTCCGAATACCCGCTGGACCAGTCGCCCGAATCGGTTCCTGATGATCTGCATGGCGGCTCCGTTAGAGGACGTTCAACGACATGCCGAGCGTGCTGGCCCAGCCGGTGACCGAGTCCGCGAAGGTCGCGATGCCCGTCGCACCCGACACCGCGATCAGATTGCCGAAGTACGCGTAGTCGTTGCCGGACAGATGAAAACAGAGCCAGGAACCGGAGTCGCCTGCGAGCGGCCGCGGCGCCACCGCCTGCGCAACCCGTCCGCCGACGGCACCGGCCGAATGCGAGGGCGCCGAGAATTCAAACAGGTGAGAAAAGCAGAAGTCACCGAGACCCGCGAACGCAATCTTGCAGGTCACGCCGTATCCGCCGATCACGTAGGTGTGTTTCCCCGATCGGGGCCCACGCATGACCAGCTGGTTTCCCGAGTTCAGCTGGGTCCGGTCGTAGATGTCGGTGATCGTGCCGACCCGCTTCACGCTGCTGGTGGCGGTGTGCGGCGACGACAGTTCGATGAGCGCGGTATCGACTTCGAGGCCGTTCTGCACATACTGGTTGCACACCGCGCCGCAGGTGGCCGGCACGGGATCGAACGTCGAGTGATGGACGATGCCCGCGTTGTTGATGATCTGGTTGTTCACGTCGTCGAGCGTGATCTGCCCATTCACAAGCTGCCCGACGTGACCGCACGTTACGCCCCAGATGCCCGTGCCGTCCCTCAGGAAGCCGCCCAACGTGCCGCTGATGGTCGCCGTCAGCGGTACGCTGCCGTCCACTTTCGCGACGAACGAAGGTTGCTCGGCATCGATGACCGTGACGAAAAACGGCTGACGGCGCGCGTAGTCTTCCACCACGCGCCGCTGCGCGGACGAATTGCGGGTCGTCGGCGCCACGTAGATCTTTACGAGGAACGGGCTGTGGCGCTTGCCAGCGCGCTCGCAGAATGTTCCCCATCCCGGCGGAATGCTGTCGGGCCGAAACGGCATGGGCGCCTGCGAATTCATCGCGAGCGCGGACAGCAGCAGACCGCCGCTGCTGCCGCCGCCGTCGATCAACCAGTCGAAGTCATCCGGAAAGTCGATGCCCGTCTGCGAGGACGCAGCCTGCCAGGTCTTCAATACCGGATGCGGGTCGATGAATACGCCATGGACGATCGTGCAAGCTTTCTGCTCCAGAAAGGCCAGACCGCTCATGAACGCCTGAAATTCGGGCGTAAGCGAGAAATCGATCTGTTCGCGCATGGCACTCCCCCTTCGGGTCATTTAGCGACATCGCCAGTCCTTCCCAAAAGCCTCTCAATGTTAGAAGTGAGCGATCCAGATCAAAGCCGCTTCGCTGCCGCTGTGTGCGGTGACGCACGCTCATTCGTCCAGTCCCGCAAACGCGCCGGAAAAGGAAAAGGAAACGCCGGCCGCACGAACCTCCCAAAAGGAAAGCTCATGCGGCCGGCGTCATGTAGAACCAACCGCTACGAAGCAACCAGTCAGTTCACGACAGACACAGATACTGCCGGTAGCTGAAGCGACGCAGCGACGCGAAGCGCGCGAGGAACGCATCGACGCGCGCGGCGGCGCCATGCAGCTTGCCGCGCAGCAGGTAGGTCGACGCCATCTGCACGTAGATCATCTCGGGGAATTCGGCGGCGACACAGAAGTGACGGCGCAGCGCATCGACCTCGCGCGGTGCGAGCGGCGATTCGTCGGGGTCGCCGTACTTCGGCACCCACAGCTTGCCGATCACGTGATCGCGGAACCACATCATCGTGTCGCTCGCGCCGTTGTTCTCCCAGAAGAACGCACGGCCGCCCGGCTTCACGGCACGGCGCAGCTGCGCGGCGAACTGGTCGAACGGTTCGATGTGATGCAGGATCATCGAGCCGAACACGAAGTCCGCGTTCTCGATGCTCGCGATCTTCTGCGCCGGCAGCACGCGCGGCGTGATATTCGTGATGCCGTGCCGCGCGCAGTAGCGCTTGAGGTTGTCGATCGCGACCGTACTGAGGTCGATCGCGATCACGTTCGCGCCGAGCGACGCGAAGAACAGCGACGACGCGCCCGCGCCGCAGCCGAGATCGATCAGCGTCTTGCCGCGCACGTCGCCGAAATGGCGCGCGGCGCGCTGGAACACCGGGTTCTGCATGTCGGGCAGCTCGACGAGACTCGCATCTTCCTTGCGGCCCGAAAAGATCCCGTTCCAGAATTCCTGTGCCTGTTGAGCCTGTTGCATCGAATCACTCCCCGTAGCAGCGCCGCGCTGATCGCGCGGATCGTCTATAAAATTTCGTGGCGCGAACGCCCTCAGCCGGCTCGCGGATGCGAGTCAGCTCAGGGCGTTGCGCCATGCCGCGGCACCGTTCGTGCCGCGCATGGACACACGCATCCGCCCGCCGCCGCGCGCACGCGGCAGCGAGGGTCATGCCGGATCCGTGGCAACGCGCGCCTCAGAGGAACAGGCTCACGTCCATCTGGAACCGCTCCGCGAGCGCCTTCGCGACGTTCTTGCTGATCGCGCGGCGGCCAGCGAGGATGTCGCTGATCACCGTCGGAGACGCAATGTCGGACAGATCCTTCTGCTTCAGTCCGTGCGTCTCCAGCAGGCGGCGCAGCACGACGCGCGGCTCGTCCTTCGGCACGCCGGGATGATGCGTCTTCTCCCAGCCGTGTATCAGGTCGCAGACGATCCCGACGAGGTCCGCAAGCGGACCCTCGCGATCGCCGTTGAGCCGCCCGGCAAGCTCCTTCGCCAGCCGGGTCATCTTCTGATGATCCAGCTCGCTGCGGATGGGTTTCAGGAAGGTCTGCTGCTGCAGCACTTCCCACGTACGGACGATGTCCGGAATATCCTGCATTAAACGGTCGCCGTTCATGTTGTCGGTTGCATCCTTGTCCACAGGTCGTCGCCCCATTGTTGTGTGCTCGTAGCGGAAAACCACCACGGCCTGTAGTAACTGACGATTGTCGATTTCAGTTCAGTGGCTCTTCCCGGACGGACGACATGCCGCGCGCGGCACCCCGGCTACGCGCTGCATCGTATTGCACCGACTCCTCGGTCGTTCCTTCCGGCCTCACAGCAAACCGCACTGATTCCACGTCGCTCTTTTCAAGTCTCGTTGTGCTTCTCCTGCTCCTGCTGGCGCACGACGAGCCGCCCGCAGGTGTTCCTGCCTCCTGCCACTCCCTCTGCTGCCTCGCTACTTCCAGCACGTACTGGCTGGCCGCTGCTGCGATTCGTTCAGGGCTGCTCACTGCCGCTCATTCGCGGCTCATTCGCGGCTCATTCGCGGCTCATTCGCGGCTCATTCGCGGCTCGTTTGCTGCTCATTTGCCGCTTACTGCCGCGCCGTCACGGCGTCGGCATGCCACAGCGCCGCGCCCGCCGTATCGTCCGGCCACGCGAGCGCGGCCGCACGCGGCGCGTCGAGAAGCGCCATACCCTGTTCCATGTCCTGCTCCAGCGCACGCGCGCCCGTCTCCGCCATCGCCTGCATGACCTCGGTCATGAACGCGCGGCGGAAGGTCGCCGCGGAAAAGCGCTCCGCGTTCGCGCGGCACGCGTCCGGGCTGATGTCGTCGCGATGCCGCTCGAAGTGCTCGACCGCGGCCACGAGCGACGCCACCGTCTGCGCGCCGAAGTGCACGCCGGTCGGCCGCAGCGTGCCGATCGGCGCGACGCTTTCGAGCGCGCCGCCCTTGCCGTAGGCGATCACCGGCGTCCCGCACGCCTGCGCCTCGACCATCGCGATCCCGAAGTCTTCCTCGGCCGCATAGACGAATGCGCGGGCGCGCTGCATGTGGTCCTTCAGTACGTCGAACGGCTGGTAGCCGAGAATCGTCACGTTCGGGCCGGCTTTCGCGCGCACCTGATCCATCTGCGGGCCGTCGCCGATCACGACGAGCCGGCGCGACGGCATCGCGGCGAACGCCTCGACGATCAGGTCGATGCGCTTGTACGGCACCATCCGCGACGCGGTCAGATAGAAATCGTCCTTCTCGGCCTGCAGGTCGAAACGCTCGACGTCGACGGGCGGCGGAATCACCGCCGCCGAGCGCCGCCACGCCTTCTGCACGCGCCGCGCGACGAAGCGCGAGTTCGCGATCAGGCGGTCGACGCCATTCGCCGAACGCGCGTCCCAGCCGCGCAGGTAGTGCAGGAGCGCGCGCGTCGCGAGCGACTTCAACCCGTGCGTGAGGCGCGCCTCGCGCAGATACTGGTGCTGCAGGTCCCACGCGTAGCGCATGGGCGAATGCACATAGCTCACGTGCGTCTGATCCGGACCGACGATCACGCCCTTCGCGACCGCGTACGAGCTCGTGATCACGAGGTCGTAGCCGGACAGATCGAACTGCTCGATCGCGAACGGCATCAGCGGCAGATACGAGCGATAACGCGTTCGCGCAAACGGCAGGCGCTGCAGAAACGATGTCGTGACGGGCTTGCCATGCACCGGCACGCGATCCTCGAGGAAGTCGACAAGGCTGAACAGATCCGCATCCGGAAAACACCGGATGATCTGTTCGAGCACCTTCTCTGCTCCCCCCGGCGCGACCAGCCAGTCGTGCACGATCGCCACTTTCATCTTCTGCTACCTGTCGTTTTTGATTGTTTCGGTCCACTGCTCTTGCCAGGCAGTGTAAAGGCGGCATCCATGCACCGTGCGTGCGCGCGCCCACACTGCGCAATCAACAGCACGCGAATAATGAGCGCCAACGCCCGATCGCGATTCGCTCAGGCCTGCCGATGGCGGTTGTGTAACTGAAAGCCCCTGTTTTACGGGGTTCGGTGCCGGCATCGGCAGGTTGCCGCGACGCGGCGAAGGGATCGACAGGCCGCGACCACGAGCGCGGCCGGACCGCGAACCACACTGCGAGACCACGATGAATGCCCCTGAATTCGCGCGCGGCCTGCCGCGCGCAGAAACGCCGCCGCTCGATGCGTCCGATGCGCCCACTGCACTGCACGCGCCGGCCGGCGCTTCGATCCCCGCTTCGAGCTCCGCTTTGGTCTCCGCTTCGATCTCCGATACGTTCTTCGAGACCGTCGACGCGACACGCACGACGCACACGCGGCGCGCCCAGCACGATGCCGCCGCGCCCACGGTGCTGTTCGTCGACCAGAGCGGCCAGCTGGGCGGCGCCGAATTCGCGCTGCTGCCGCTCGCGGAACATCACGCGGCGAGCGGCGAGGTCGTGCTGCTGTCGGAAGGCCCGTTTCGCGCGAAGCTCGAGGCGCTCGGCGTGACGGTGCGGATGCGGGTGGACGCGCGGGTGTCGGGCATCTCGCGCCAGTCGCTGCGCTTCGGCTGGCTGCGCGCGCTGCCCGCGCTCGCGCGGCAGACGATCGGCCTCGCGCGCGACGCGCGGCGCCACGACGTGGTGTTCGCGAACACCCAGAAGGCGCTCGTGCTCGCGGCGCTCGGCAAGCCGCTGCATCGTCGTCCGCTGATCTGGTATCAGCACGACATCCTGAGCGGCGAGCACTTCGGCCGCATGCAGCTCACGATTGTCAAATGGCTGGTGCGGCTCGCGGTGGACCAGGTGATCGCGAACTCGCGCGCGTCCGCGCATTCGCTCGTCGCGCTCACGGGTTGCAAGCCGGAATCGATCCGCGTAGTGCACAACGGCATCGACTCGGCAGCGTTCCTGCCGCCTCGCGCAGCCGAGGCTGATGCAGCCGCCGCGCCGTCAGAAGCCGACGGCACCGATGTCCGCGCGCTGCGCGAGCGTCTCGGCCTGCCCGCGAACGCGTGGATTGCCGGACTGTTCGGCCGCCTCGCGCCGTGGAAGGGCCAGCATGTCGCGCTCGACGCGCTCGCGCGCCTGCCGGACACGCATCTGGTGCTGGTCGGCACGCCGCTGTTCGGCGAGCAGGACTACGAACGGCAGCTGCGCGAGCAGGCGGAAGCGCTCGGCATCGCGGGGCGCGTGCATTTCGTGGGCTTTCAGCACGACATACCGTCGTGGATGCGCGCGATGGACGTGATCCTGCACACGTCGACGAGCGCGGAGCCGTTCGGCCGCGTCGTGGTCGAAGGGATGGCGGCCGGGCGCGCGGTGATCGCCGCGGCGGCGGGCGGCGTGCCGGAGATCGTCTCGCATCGCCGCAACGGCTGGCTCGTCACGCCGGGCGACGTCGCGGGGCTCGTGCAGGCGATCGAAACCCTGCGCGACGATCCCGCGCTGCGCCAACGGCTCGCGCTCGCGGCACGCGAGGACGCCCGCACGCGTTTTTCGGTGCAACGCTATCTGGACTCGATGAACCGCGCGATCGGGGAAGCGGCGCGTTCGGCGCGCGGCTGAGGTTGAGCGGCGACGCGTGGCGCGTGGCGCGTGGCGCGTGGCGCGTGGCGCGTGGCACGTGGCACGTGGCGCTTTGGAAGCGCCTCGCAGCGCAAAAGAAAAACGGGTCGCACTGGCAACCATGCCATGCGACCCGTTTTTTACTTCAGCTTCAGCAGCAGAAGCCTGCGCGGACCGGTTACTTCCCGTAAGTAATGCGCTCGACGCCGTTCGCGCCGCCGAGCAGGCACAGGTCGGCGCCGCGCGCCGCAAAGAGCCCCACGGTAACGACGCCCGGCAGCGCGTTGATCCGCGCTTCGAGGCCGCGCGGATCGGTGATCGACAGGCCCTTCACGTCGAGGATCTCGTTGCCGTTGTCGGTGATGAACGGCGCGCCTTCCTTCGTCACGCGCAGCACCGGCACGCCGCCGAGCGCGGCAAGACGCCGGCCGACCGCGGTGCGCGCCATCGGCACAACCTCGACCGGCAGCGGAAAGGTGCCCATCACGTCGACGCGCTTGCTCGCATCGGCGATGCAGACGAACACGTCCGACACCGACGCGACGATCTTCTCGCGCGTGAGCGCGCCGCCGCCGCCCTTGATCATCGCGCCGCTGCCGTCGATCTCGTCGGCGCCGTCCACGTACACCGGCAGCGAATCGATCTCGTTGAGATCGAACACCTTGATGCCGTGCGATTGCAGCCGCGCGGTGGTGGCGAGCGAGCTCGACACCGCGCCGCGATAGCGCCCCTTCGACGCGGCGAGCGCGTCGATGAAGCAGTTGGCGGTGGAGCCGGTGCCGACGCCGATCACGGCGCCTTCGGGCACGTTGGCCACGACATAGTCGGCGGCGGCCTGGCCGACCAGTTGCTTGAGTTCGTCCTGAGTCATCGGAGTGTGGTGGTGCTGAGTAAGGGAAGCGGAAACCGCCAGTTTACCGGAGCACCGACACGTGCCAGCGGTTTTTCCGCGGCACGGATCGGGCTTCGATCAAGCGGGCGTCAGGGCGCCGGCGCGGGTTCGGCCGGCAGCGTCGGGCCGTATTTGTCGAGCAGCGCCTGCGCGATCGCGTCGGTCTCGGCGTCCGGATTGCCGGAGTAGTCGCGCGGCCGGAAGTGCATCTGGAACGCGGCGAACACACGTCGCGTCCTGTCGTCGAGCACGCCGTCGGTGGCGACCGCGTAGCCGTAACGCGCGAGCTTCTGCTGCAGGCCTTGCACGTCAACCGGCGCCGCCGGGTCGCGGCCGGCGAGATCCGCGCTGACCGTCGCCGCGTCGGGCCACGCGCCGATGCCCGCGTCGTACAGCTGCTTCCACGGGAACGCGGGACCCGGATCGGTCTTGCGCTGCGGCGCGATATCGCTGTGACCGACCACGCGCGTGGGCGGAATCTGGTAGCGCGTGACGATGTCCTTCGCGAGCCGGATGATCGCGTCCACCTGTTCCGGCGGATACGGCTGCCACGTGCGGCCTTGCGGTGTGTCGATCGGGCCGGCGTTGACGTTCTCGATGCCGATCGACGCGGCGTTCAACTCGGTCGTGCCCTGCCATTCGCTGACGCCCGCGTGCCACGCGCGCTGCGACTCGGGCACCAGCTGCCAGACGACCGGCTTGCCGTCCTTCAACGGCGGATGCGCGGGCACGAGGTAATGCGCGCTCACGCCTTCGCTGGTCAACGTGCGCAGCGACTGCGCCTCGCCGATCTCGGTGTAGTGCATCACGAGAAAGCGGACGCGCGAGTCTTCGTCCTTCGCGTGGTGGCTGGTGTCGGCGAAGTAGCTGCCGCGGTCTACAGTCGTTGTCGAGCATGCGGCGAGCAGGCCGAGCGTGGCGGTTGCCAGCGCGATCAACGCGGCGCGGGCCGCGTTGCGCGTGCAGTGGTTGCCGCCAGCCAACGCCCCACCGATGCGCTCAGGTTTCATCGTGATGCTTGTACTCGGTGTACTTGCGCGAATCGCCGCGCACCTGATCGGCCGGATACTTGCGGCGGTTGATCGCCATCTTCTCGAGCACCGCGTCGCGCAGATCGACGTCGAGGCGATCGGCGAGACGGATCAGATACGTGAGCACGTCGGCCATTTCATGGCGGACCGCTTCGTAGCCTTTCTCGCCAAGCTCGGCGCGTTCGCCGGCGACGAGCCACTGGAACGGCTCGAGCAGTTCGCTCGCCTCGACGGACAGCGCGGTGGCCAGATTCTTCGGCGTATGAAACTGATGCCAGTCGCGCTCGTCGACGAACGCGCGGATCACGTCGCGCAGTTCGGCGAGGTCGGAGCGCGGTTCGTTCGGCTGCATCGCGTGCCCTCTTTCGTGGATGCGGTGGATGCGGTTACTTCGACGTCGGGACCCGCTGCCGCACGGCCTCGAACAGGCACACGCCGCTCGCGACCGATACGTTCAGGCTCTCGACGGTACCGGCCATCGGGATGTTCATCACCTCGTCGCAGGTATCGCGCGTGAGCCGGCGCATGCCCTCGCCTTCGGCGCCCATCACCAGCGCGACCGGGCCGTCGAGCTTCGTTTCGTAGAGGCTCGCGGTTGCGTCGCCCGCGGTGCCGACGATCCACACGCCCGCGTCCTTCAGCTCGCGCAGCGCGCGCGCCAGGTTCGTCACGGTGATGTACGGCACGGTATCGGCGGCGCCGCTCGCGACTTTCGCGGCAGTGGCGTTGAGGCCGACCGCGCGGTCGCGCGGCGCGATTACCGCGTGCGCGCCGGCCGCATCGGCAACCCGCAGGCACGCGCCGAGGTTGTGCGGATCGGTGACGCCGTCGAGCACCAGCAGGAGCGGCGTGCCCTGGATACCGTCGAGCAGTTCCGCGAGGTTCTGCGCGAGCGGCACGTCGCTCGCGCGCGCGACCACGCCCTGATGGCGCTCGGTATGCGCGAGGCCCCACAAGCGGGTTTCGTCGGCGGAGATGACACGAACGCCCGCCTCCTTTGCCATGTGCAGGAACTCCTGCATGCGCCGGTCACGACGGGTCGGATCGTAATAGACGTCCTCGACCGTCGACGCGTCGTGGCGGATCCGCGCCGTGACCGCATGAAAACCGTAGAGAACCTTCAGACGTGACATGATGAAAACAACCTTTGCTGGCTTTGCTGGAACTGGATGAACCGCCACGCGCCGCAGGACGGCGCGTGGCGATCTCATCGAATGGGATTGCGATGCGGGCCGGGCACAGAACGACGGCTGTCGTGCTGTGCTTCGGCCCGCGCGCCCGCTATCGCGCGGGCAAGCGTCAACGCTGCTTCTTGCGCCCCGACTTCGCCGCGGCCTTGGCCGGCGGCGCACCACGCTTCTTCGCTGCGCCGCGCGCCGCGCGCGCTTCCTTCACGGCCGCGCTCTGCGCCGGCGCCGCTTTCTTGCGGCGCACGTCGTCCTGCGCGAGCGGCCGAACGCGCGCGCCGCCGGATTCGCTCGTGGCCTTCTCCGCCGCCTGAAGCCGCGCGCCGCCCGGCTTCACCGGCGTATCGCGCACGAGGCGGAAGTCGATCTTGCGCGCGTCGAGATCGACGCGGCTCACCTGCACGCGCACGCGATCGGACAGCCGGTAGCGGATGCCGGTGCGTTCGCCGCGCAGCTCGTTCTTGATCTCGTCGTACTGGAAGTAGTCGGAGCCGAGTTCGGTCACGTGCACGAGCCCTTCGATGAAGAGCGCGTCGAGCTGCACGAAGATGCCGAACGACGTCACGCCGCTCACCATCCCGCCGTACTCCTCGCCGAGCTTGTCGCGCATGAAGTAGCACTTGAGCCACGCTTCGACGTCGCGCGACGCTTCGTCGGCGCGGCGCTCGTTCGCCGAGCAGTGCAGCCCGAGCTCTTCCCAGATAGCCGTGTTCGAACGGCCGCGGCGGCCGCGCTTCGCTTCGTCTTCCTGCTGCAGCGCGCGGGCGCGCGGCGACAGCGCCGTGTTGAGCACGACGCCTTCCGGCGCTTCCGGCTGGTACTTCTTGCCCTGCAGGATCGCGTAGATCGCGCGGTGCGTGAGCAGGTCCGGATAGCGGCGGATCGGGCTCGTGAAGTGCGCGTAGGCCTCGTACGCGAGACCGAAGTGACCGATGTTGTCCGGGCTGTAGACGGCCTGCTGCATCGAGCGCAGCAGCATGGTCTGCAGCATCTGCGCGTCGGGCCGGTCGCGAATGTGCGCCATCAGCGCCGCGTAGTCGCTCGCGTGCGGCGTCTCGCCGCCGCCGAGCGACAGGCCCATGCCGCGCAGAAAGGTGCGCAGGTTCTCGAGCCGCTCGGCGGTCGGCCCCGCGTGCACGCGGTACAGGCCCGGGTGGCGGTTGCGCTTCATGAAGTCGGCCGCACACACGTTCGCGGCAAGCATGCATTCCTCGATCAGCTTGTGCGCGTCGTTGCGCTGGCGCGGCACGATCTGTTCGATCTTGCCCTGCGCGTTGCAGACGATGTAGGTCTCGGTGGTGTCGAAGTCGATCGCGCCGCGCTTCTGGCGCGCGGCGAACAGCGACTTGTACACGCCGTACAGGTTCTGCAGCTGCGGCAGCAGCGCCGCGCGACGCAGCGCCTCCGGCCCCTTGGTGTTCTTCAGCACCGCGGCCACTTCGGTGTAGGTGAGCCGCGCGGCCGAATGCATCACGCCGGGATAGAACTGGTAAGCCTTGATCTCGCCGCGCGCGGTGATGACCATGTCGCACACCAGCACGCAGCGGTCCACATCCGGGTTCAGCGAGCAGAGCCCGTTCGACAGCTTCTCGGGCAGCATCGGGATCACGCGCCGCGGAAAATACACCGACGTGCTGCGCTCGATCGCGTCGATATCGAGGCCGCTCGCCGGGTGCACGTAGTGCGACACGTCAGCGATCGCGACGATCAGGCGGAAGCCTTCGCCGCGGCCCACGGCCACCGGCTCGCAGTAAACCGCATCGTCGAAGTCGCGCGCGTCTTCGCCGTCGATCGTGACGAGCGGCACGTCGCGCAGGTCCACGCGATGGCGGATATCCACCGGGCGCACTTCGTCGGGCAACTTCGCCGCTTCGGCGAGCGCCGTGTCGCTGAACACGTGCGGCACGCCGTACTTGCGCACCGCGATCTCGATCTCCATGCCGGGGTCGTCGATCTCGCCGAGCACCTCGACCACGCGGCCGAGCGGCTGCGAATGGCGGCTCGGGAAATCGGTCAGCTCGACCACCACCACCTGCCCGACCTTCGCCTTCTTCGGATGCTGGGCGATCAGGATGTCGTGACCGATGCGCTTGTCTTCAGGCGCTACGATCAGCGCGCCGTTCTCGTTCAGCAGACGGCCGATCACGCGACGGTTCGCGCGGTCCGTCACCTCGACGATGTGGCCTTCGGGCCGGCCACGCCGGTCGTAGCCGACGATCCGCGCGAGCACGCGGTCGTTGTGCATGACCTTCTGCATTTCGCCGGTGGGCAGGAACAGGTCGTCCTGGCCGTCGTCGCGCACGAGAAAGCCGTAACCGTCGCGATGCCCCTGCACGCGGCCGGCGACGAAGCTGGAAGGATGCGTCAACTGATAGTGGCCGCGCGGGTCGAGCCGGATCTGCCCATCGCGCTCCATCGCCGCGAGACGCCGGAAGAACCCTTCGCGCTCCTGACGCTTGATGGCAAGCGATTCGGCAATGTCGTTCGCGGCCAGCGGGGTTTCGCTCGTGCGCAAGACGCCGAGAATCTCCTCCCGGCTCGGAATGGGGTACGGGTACTTGCTCAAGGGCTTGTCGATGGTTGTTCTCGGGTTGTTCTCGTTACGTTGGCGTCGGACGTGGGCGCTTCGGTGGGCTCTATGCTGCGGGCTCTGTGCTTCAGCGAACCATTCTAACACCCGGCTGTGACCCGTCGCGGCCCGTCAGGCAGGCTTTCGGCGCGGGTGCGAGGGGTTTCGGATGTGCTGCGGATGCACGTCGGATGCACTTCGCCAGGCGCCTTCATCGTGTCGTGCTTCGCACGATTCGCGGAACGCTTGACACTATTAAGCGTCTCGCTATAATTGCCGTCTTGCTTCAAACGCACACCTGCCCAGGTGGCGGAATTGGTAGACGCACTAGGTTCAGGTCCTAGCGGTGGCAACACTGTGGAGGTTCGAGTCCTCTCCTGGGCACCATGCTTCAAGTCGTAACAGAAACCCGCACTGCGATTCGCATGCGGGTTTTTTGTTTTTCGGCTGCCTGGTGGCAACGGCCAAGGACCGTACCTCATCCCGTTACCCTGATCGCGTTCAAGTTTTCCGCGTGTTCATTCTTTCTGAACAACCGGATTTTTTGAACACGCACATCGCATCTACTCGCGCTCCACCCCCACCAATAAATAAACCGTTGACACATTGCGGCTTCGGGTTATAATCGCTGTCTAGCTTGATTCGTGCCCAGGTGGCGGAATTGGTAGACGCACTAGGTTCAGGTCCTAGCGGTGGCAACACTGTGGAGGTTCGAGTCCTCTCCTGGGCACCACGCTTCAAGCTCGGCTTCACGTACTGACAGAAACCCGCACTGCGCTCCGCATGCGGGTTTTTTGTTTTCGCTCGCCTTTCACGTATCTTTCGCTTCGCACCCTCTCCCCGCCCGGCATTTCGCCGCATCGTTTCGTACTCCCGCATTCCTCCCGCCCAGCGTGCAGCACCGTACGCATAACGCGTGGTTTCGTCTGATGGCGCACCAAGCGTTCCACATCGGCTACCTATACTCCGGACCACAACGAACTGCCGTCACAAAACGATAACGACGGCTCTTACAACAGCGTTACGACGGGGATGCGATGAACGCGTTCGATCACACTATCCAGCAGTACTTCGCCGGCATCGCGTTCCGGTCGACGAGCTTCGATCAAGCCGTCAATCTGGTGTCCGGAATATATCTGGTGCAACTCGTGCTGGTCGCGATGCTGTGGTGGGTATGGTTCCGCAACGGCAACACGCCCGCCGCGAAGCGCGACCGCGAGATCGTCGTGATGACGATCTTCGCGAGCTTCGTCGCACTGTTCGTCGGGCGCGGACTCGCGCACTGGCTGCCGTTCCGCGTGCGGCCGTTCGCGAACCCGGAGCTTGGTCTGCACTTCCCGACGGACCCGGGCGTGGCCCACGTGCTGCGCACCTGGAGCTCGTTCCCAAGCGATCACGCGATGCTGTGGTGCGCGCTCGCCGTCGGCATCTTCGTCGCATCGCGGCCGCTCGGCACGATCGCGCTGCTCTATGCGCTGGTCATGGTCTGCATCCCGCGCATCTATCTCGGGCTGCACTATCCGACCGACGTGCTCGGCGGCGCGCTGCTGGGCATCGTGATCTGCGCCGCGCTGATGCGCGAATCGTGGCGCGCGTGGATTTCACGGCCGGTGCTTGCGATGGCGGAGAAGCACGAGGGCCTCTTCTACGTGTCGATCTTCATGTTCAGCTTCGAGCTGACCTGCCAGTTCGACCAGATCCGCCTGCTCAGCGAATCGCTGCTCAAGCATCTGTAAAGCACTCGCACGGCATCGCGGCGCCGCGATCCTTCGCGAAATGTTGGCGGCCCCGCAGACGCCCGCGCGGCACGCGCGCACAGTGCGTGTCGAAGGACCGCACGAGCCGGCCACCCGCGAGCCGGCGACAACCAGACCATCCGTGTCACTCCGGGGGATTCCCATGGACAGTTCGATCGCATCGAGGCCCGTCGTTCGCGCGACGACCGACTACACCGCACTCGCCATTCCGGTGCTGCTGTGGGTGCTCGCGATCCTCGTCGCGCACCCGTGGGGCAATTTTCCGCTCGACGACGACTGGTCGTTCGCGATCGCCGTGCAGCGTCTGCTCGACACCGGCACCTTCCGCCCGTACGGCTGGACCTCGATGACGCTCGTCGGGCAGACCTACTGGGGCGGGCTCTTCGCGCTGCTCTTTGGTTTCTCGTACAACGTGCTGCGGATCTCGACGATCGTGTCCGGCGCGCTCGGCCTCGGCGCATTCGCGCTGATGCTGCGCGAACTCGGCTGCGACCGCCGCAAGACGATCATCGCGACGCTCGCGGTCGGCTTCAATCCGATCTACGTGACGCTCGCCGGCACCTTCATGACCGACGTCGGCTTCGCGGCGCTGTGCATGTTCACCGCGCTGTTCTTCTGCCGCTATCTGCGCGAACGTCGCGCGACTTCGTACGTATGGGCGATCGTGTTTTCAATCGCGGCGCTGTCGGTCCGCCAGCTGTCGATCTTCCTGCCGGTCGCGATGCTGCTCACGCTCCTGATCGACAACCGCCGCGACTGGCGCGCGATCAGCGTCGCCGCGTTGACGGTGCTCGCGAGCTTCGCGCTGCTGAAGGGCTACGTGGCCTGGCTCGCGGCGCGCAACGCGATTCCGTCGGAGTTCTTTTCGCCGTCGCAGGGGCTGTCGCGTTTGCTGTCGGAGCCGATGGTGCTGCTCGTGAAGATCGAACAAGGCACGCGCGCGGCGATCGAGCAGATCGGCTGGTACGTGTTTCCGCTCCTGATGCTGCGCGTGCCCGGCCTGATCCGCGGCTGGCTCGCGCGCCCGTGGGGCCGGCAGATCATGGCCAGCGTGCTGCTCGCAAGCGTCGCGTGGTGCGTGCTGATGATCGGCACGCATCACATGATGCCGCTCAACTGGACCACGGTGCACGTGAGCGGCACGGGCCCGGTGTGGATGCACGATTCGCGCGACTACGCGCTCGACGTCGCGCCGCTGCCCGCGCCGTTCTGGATGTTCATCACGTTCCTCGCGACGACGGGCGGCGCACTGCTGCTGCTCGACATCGCGCTGACGGCGCTGACGCTGTTCTCCGCATGGCGCGCGCGCCAGATCACGAGCGCGTTGAGCGTGCGGATGTTCCTGATGACGGCGGGTGTGATCTACCTCGCGCCGCTGATCGGCGCGGGTTTCTACGACCGCTACCTGATGCCGGCGATCGTGCTGTTCATCGCGCTGATTGCGTTCGAAACCCAGGTGCTGCCGGCCGAGCCGCGCTCGTCGTCGCAGTTCTCGCGCACGCGGCTCCTGCGCATCGCCGCGATCGCGACGCTCGTCATTACGGGTGCGTTCGGCGTGGCCGGTCTGCACGACTATCTGAGCTGGAACCGCGCACGCTGGATGCTGCTCGACACGCTGATCAACCGCGGCGTGCCGGTCACGCAGATCGACGGCGGCTACGAGTTCAACGGCCTCTACATGTACGTGCCGCACTACGATTACCTCGCGCCGCACGCGAAGAGCTGGTGGGTGCACGACGACCGCTACATCGTGCAGTTCAAACCGCAGCCCGGCTACCGCGTGATCGATAGCGCGGATACCGAAGGCTGGCTGTCGCCGTTCAAAACGCGCATCCTGACGCTCGAACGCATCGCGGATGGCGCGGCGGCTTCACCCCAAGCCGCGCCGCAGTCTGCGCAGCAGTTCGCACAATAAGCGGCAGGTTCAGCGCCCGTACACCGCGCGCTGAATCTCGACCGTAAAGCCGCCGATCATCCCTTCGAACGCGGTATCGGTCAGCGCGACGACCGATAGCCGCGCAGCGCGATCCACGAACCACATGTGACCGTACACGCCGCCCCACAGCAGCGTGCCCGCGTTCATCGGCGCACTGGTGGGCGCGGGGTCGACGAGCAGCGCGCCGCCATAGCCGAAGCCCCATCCCGGCCCGATCACTTCAGCCTCCGCGCCCACATGCGGCTCGAACATCCGCTTCGCGGTCGACGGCTCCGCGAACGGTGCGCCGCCCGTGCGAACGGCTTCGAGAAAGCGCAGGAAATCCTCCGCAGTGCCAACCATCCCCGCTCCGCCCGACGGATACGCGGACGCATCGAGCGCGCGGTCCGGCGAAAAGCGCAGCGTGGTGCCGAGGCCTTCTGGCATCGGCACCACGGTATCGCCGTTCATCCGCTGCGGCCCGGTCTCGCCGCGCTCCGCCCGCGCATCGGCGTACGGCACCGCGAGGCGCTCCGGCTCGCGTGCATGAAACGCGGTGTCGCCCATCTTCAGCGGACCGGTGACGAGCCGCTCCACCACCTCGGGCAGTGCACTGCCGGTCGCGCGTTCGATCACCGCGCCGAGCACGTCGAGCGACAACGAATAGCGGAACCCGCTGCCCGGAGCCGCGAAAAGCGGTGCCGCCGCGAGCCGCTGAAGGTTGTCCGCGAGCGTCGCGCCCGGGACGTACTCCATGCCGTCCAGCACATCAAACGTGCGATACGGCGCATCGGGCGGTTCCTGGAAACCGTAGCCGAGCCCCGACGTATGCGTGAGCAACTGATGCACGGTGATGACCGGCTCGGTGCCATCGGCGAGTTGCGGACGAAACGCCGGCAGCCAGCGCGTGACGGGATCGTCGGCGCGCAGCACGCCCGCTTCGACGAGGCGCAGCGCCGCGACCGTGACGATCGGTTTCGTCAGCGACGCATAGCGGAACACCGTGTCCTCCCGCATCGCGCGCTGCGTCTCGCGGTCCGCGAAGCCCGCCGCGCGGCGATACACGACGTCGCCGTCGTGGGCGATCAGCACCACGGTGCCGACCAGGCTTTGCTTCGCGAGCGCCGCGTCGATCACGGCATCGACACGCGCGGCAAGCGCCGGGGCCGGCATGCGCGCCGGGTTATCCAAAACAGAAACTGCGGTCATGCTCGTGCTCATCGTCGACTCCGTTGAAGGTGAATCTGGCGACGATTGTGGCGACCCGCGCTCAAAAGAAAAAGCGTGCTACGCTGCATGTAACATGAAGCAAAACTTAACGATCAAACCCGAGCCGCTTGGCGGACTGACGGTTTTTCGGGTGGTCGCGCGCGCCGGCAGCTTCAGCCGCGCGGCGGCGCATCTCGGCGTCAGCGCGTCGGCGATATCGCAAAGCGTGCGCGCGCTCGAAGCGCGGCTCGGCGTCGCGCTGCTGAACCGCACGAGCCGCCGGGTCGCGTTGAGCGAAGCGGGCCGCACGTTTCTCGAGCAGATCGACGGCTCGCTCGATCAGATCGATCTCGCGATCCAGCAGGTGCGCAGCAGTCAGGGGGGGGCCGTCGGGTCTGTTGCGCATCAACGTGTCGCGGCTCGCCACGTCGATGCTGATCGAACCGCGGCTCGCCGAATTTCTCGCGCGCTACCCGCAGCTCAAGCTCGAGCTTTTCACGGACGACGCGCTGTCCGACGTCGTCGCCGGCGGTTTCGATGCGGGCATCCGGATCGGCCACGTGCTCGCGAAAGACATGATCGCGCTGCCGGTCGACGCGGGGCACCGTCGGCTCGTGGTCGCGACGCCGGATTATCTGCGCCGCTTCGGCGTGCCGCGCACGCCCGCGGATCTCGCGGCGCACGACTGCATCCGCTTCCGCTTCCCGGGCAGCGGACGGCTCTCGACATGGCAGTTCGTCGACGACAACGGGCTGCGCGAACTCGAAGTGGAGGGCCGCCTGATCTTCGCCGACGACCGGCTGACCCGCGTCGCGACCCGCGCCGGCCTCGGCGTGTCACAACAGTTCGAGCCGATGGTGATCGACGACCTCGCGCGCGGCACGCTGGTCTGCGTGCTCGAAGCGTGGACGCCGCCGTTGCCCGGCTTCTACATCTACTACCCGGCGCGCCGGCTGATGCCGCCGAAGCTGCGCGTGTTCATCGACTTCCTGCGCGAGCCGCTGCTGCCTGGTGCGAATAGCACGAACGGCGCAAACGCGCCCGCCTGACGCCGCTGCCAGCTTCGCGTTGCAGGCGCGCCGCAAAGCCCACGCTTTCTCCAGGGATAAGTACGGATAAACGGGCTTTCTACCATGCAGCCGCTTAACGGTCGGCGTACACTCCCGGTCGAAGCGCCCGTCCGCCGCGCGGTACGCCCTTCGCAGCCAGGGCCAGCCCAGCCGGCGTATGAATCAACGGAGACTAGGAGAATAACCACATGAGCTGGACCCGGGAACAGAGAAACGTCACGATCGCCGCCTACCTGGGGTGGACGCTCGACGCCTTCGACTTCTTTCTGATGGTGTTCGTGCTGAAGGACATCGCGACAGAATTCGGCACCGACGTGAAGACCGTCGCCTTCGCAATCATGCTGACGCTGATGATGCGTCCGCTCGGCGCGCTGATCTTCGGCTGGCTCGCGGATAAATACGGCCGCCGTCCGACGCTGATGGTCAACATCGCCTGCTTCTCGCTGCTCGAACTGCTCTCCGGCTTCGCGCCGAACCTGATGGTCCTGCTGGTGCTGCGCGCGCTCTTCGGTATCGCGATGGGCGGCGAATGGGGGGTGGGCGGCGCGCTGACCATGGAAACCGTGCCGCCGAAATCGCGCGGCATCGTCTCCGGTCTGCTGCAGGCGGGCTACCCGAGCGGCTATCTGCTCGCGTCGATCGTATTCGGCCTCGTGTATCAGTACATCGGCTGGCGCGGCATGTTCTTCGTCGGCGTGCTGCCGGCGCTGCTCGTGCTGTACATCCGGGCGCACGTGCCGGAGTCGCCCGCGTTCCAGACGCTGGAAAAGCGCGAGCACCCGGGCCTCGTCGCTACGCTCAAGCAGAATATCGGGCTGTCGATCTACGCGATCATCCTGATGACCGCGTTCAACTTCTTCTCGCATGGCTCGCAGGATCTCTATCCGACCTTCCTGCGCGTCCAGCATGGCTTCGATCCGCACACGGTGTCGGCGATCACGATCACGCTGAACATCGGCGCGATCGTCGGCGGCCTGTTCTTCGGCTACCTGTCGGAGAAGATCGGCCGTAAGCGCGCGATCTGCATCGCCGCGCTGATCGCACTGCCGGCGCTGCCGGTGTGGGCCTTCACGTCCACGCCGTTTCTGCTCGCCGTCGGCGCGTTCCTGATGCAGATCTCGGTGCAGGGTGCGTGGGGCGTGATTCCGGTCCACCTGAACGAGATCTCGCCGGATACGATCCGCGCGACCTTCCCGGGCCTCGTGTACCAGCTCGGCAACCTGATCGCATCGGTCAACGGTCCGCTCCAGGCCGGCTTCGCGGAGAAGATGCACAACGACTACGCGATGGTGATGGCGATCGTGATCGGCATCGTCGCGGTGGTGATCGCGGTGCTGATTCCGTTCAGCCGTGAACGCCGCGGCATAGATATGACACAATCCGCAAAACAGATGAGCGAGCAGGTCTGACACTGCCGCAGTGAACCGAACGGCGAGATCCGCCGTCTGAAACGAAACCCGCGCGCCAAGCCAGCGCGCGGTCCAGCATCAACGAACCACGAACCGGGCTGCGAGCCAGCGCGAGCTGGCCGACAGACCGGTCGATGACCGAGGCGGCGTGACACGCGCCGCCCGTGTCGGCCAGCAAGAACTGTACGAGGCCGTTCCGATCACCATCGGAACGGCCTTTTTTTATTTCCGCGCATCCGCGGACAGCGCAGCAATCGCGGTCATTGTTCACATTTTTAGAGGAGTCCATCCAGAAAGTCCCCTTGCCGCACCTTACCTGTTCTTTTTATCCTGACGAAAACGGCTGTTTCAAAAGACCATTTGAATCGCTTGTTTGCCGGTCGAACCGGCAACTGGGAGGCGCAACATGGCAGTTCGCACAACAGGCCGGCACACCGGCGATACGAAGTCACGCATCCTCGACGCCGCGGAGGCGCTGTTCATCGAGAACGGCTACGAAGCGATGTCGCTGCGGCAGATCACCTCGCGCGCCGAGGTCAATCTCGCTGCCGTGAATTACCACTTCGGCAGCAAGGAAGCGCTGATGCACGCGATGCTCTCGCGGCGTCTGGACCGTCTCAATCAGGAGCGTTTGAAGCTCCTCGACCGTTTCGACACGATGCTCGGCGATCGCCTCACCTGCGAGCACGTACTGGGCGCAATGTTCATTCCTGCGCTGCGCCTGTCGCGCGATTCGCACGTGGGCGGCAAGGCGTTCCTGCGGCTGCTCGGCCGCGCCTATACGGATCCATCGTCGTTCATCCGCGATTTTCTCGGTGCGCATTACGCGACCGTCGCCGAGCGTTTCTTCACGGCATTCCAGCGCGCGCTGCCGCATCTGCCGCGCGAGGAGCTCGGCTGGCGCCTCCACTTCGCGATCGGCGCGCTGTCGGGCGTGCTGGCCGGCGCGGACACCGAGAGCCTGATCGCCGAGTTCTCGCAGGGCAAGTCGATGAACGACCTGCAGCTGATCGCGCGGCTCGCGTCGCTGATGGTCTCGGCACTGAAGGCGCCGCTGCCCGACATGAGCCAGCTTGCCGCGTTCGCCGCGGTGCTCGGCGATGCGACGGAAGGCGTCGACGCGAACGAGGCCGCGCAATACTGCCCGCTCACGGAAGCCGTGGCCGCGGAGGTGAAAGCCGGCGCGGAAACCGCGGGCCGTGCCGACGAACCGAAGGAATCCTCCACGAACCCGCCGCCGGGCGACGCATCGAAACCTGTAATGGAGGCAGGTTCCGATGCAGATTCGGTGCGCGCTTCAGGCGACAGCGAAAGCACGAGCGACTCATCTGGCAAACCCGCTGGCGCACCTGCAGGCACCCAGGCGGCACCGCCCGATCGTCCAGCCGATGCACCGCGCGACGCCGCGCGACGCGACATCGATCCGCCGCTCAACGCGACGCTCGAATCGCACGAAGGCGGCGAACATCGCGACGACGACAGCCACGCGGCACGTCGCGACGAAGCGCGCGGCGAGTCTCGTGGCGACGTGCAACGCCCGCATCATCGCGTCGCCTGATCGCGGCAGCGGCGTTTAACGTGTGACGGAAGCGGACGCGCAGGCGCATCGGCCGCTTCCGCCGCAATCGCCACACGACGTTGCACGCGGCACCCGGCGCGCACCGGCCTCGCCCCACACAGCAAGACCCGATGCATGGGCCGAACGAGGCTCGGCCCGTGCTCGCCTTTGCGGAACGTCGCGTAACGCCAGAAATGCAGGCAACGGCTGCAACGGATGCAACAGCGAGCCGGGCAACAGAACGATAAACACGAGACGCACACCCCGCACCTGAGAGCGGGACGTGTGCACCGATCATCAGAAAAAGGGAGGACACACCATGGGCTGGTTCATCGTTGCGCTGCTCATCGCAGCGTTCGCGCTGCTATACGTCGAGGCGCCGGCATGGGGATGGCTCGCGTGGATGGTCGTCTGGGTGGCCGCCGCACGCGTCACGGGCGCGACCGGCACGGCCGGGATGATCGTGCTCGGCATCGTGTTCGTGCTGCCCGCGCTTGCGCTCACGCTGAAGCCACTGCGTCGCGCGTATGTCTCGAAGCCGGTGCTCGAAACCTTCCGCAAAATCCTGCCGGAGATGTCGCCGACGGAACGCGACGCGATCGAAGCCGGCACCGTCTGGTGGGACGCGTCGCTGTTTTCCGGCCGCCCGCACTGGGACTCGTTGCTCGCGCACGGACCCGCGCGCCTCACCGGCGAAGAGCAGGCGTTCCTCGATAACGAATGCGAGCGCCTCTGCGATCTCGCCAACGACTGGGAGACCACCGCACTGTGGCAGGACCTGTCGCCGGAAACGTGGCGCTACATCAAGGAACAGGGCTTCCTCGGCATGATCATTCCGAAGCGCTACGGCGGGAAACAGTTCTCCGCGTACGCGCATTCGCAGGTCATCATGAAGCTCGCGACGCGCTGCTCCGCCGCGGCTGTGTCGGTGATGGTGCCGAACTCGCTCGGCCCAGCCGAACTGCTGATGCACTACGGCACCGAGGAGCAGAAGAACCACTATCTGCCGCGTCTCGCGCGCGGCGACGATATCCCCTGCTTCGCGCTGACGAGCCCGTACGCCGGCTCGGATGCTGCCGCGATTCCGGACACCGGCATCGTCTGCAAGGGCATGCATGACGGCCGCGAGACGGTCGGTTTTCGCGTGACGTGGGACAAGCGCTACATCACGCTCGGGCCCATCGCGACGGTGCTCGGCCTCGCGTTTCGCGTGCTCGATCCGGACCGTCTGCTCGGCGGCGACGACGAACCCGGCATCACCTGCGCGCTGATTCCGACCGACCATCCGGGCGTCAACATTGGCCGTCGTCACTGGCCGCTCAACGCGGTGTTCCAGAACGGCCCGAACTCGGGCAAGGACGTGTTCATTCCGCTCGACTGGGTGATCGGCGGACGCACGCAGGTCGGCAACGGCTGGCGCATGCTGATGGAGTGTCTCGCGGCAGGCCGCGCGATCTCGCTGCCGTCGTCGAACGTCGGGATGGCGAAGCTCACGGTGCGCGGCACCGGCGCGTATGCCGCGGTGCGCCGCCAGTTCCGCACGCCGGTCGGCAAGTTCGAGGGCGTGCAGGAAGCGCTCGGCCGCATGGGCGGCAACCTGTACGTGATGGACGCCGCGCGGCGGCTGTCCGCGCATGCAGTCGACCTCGGCGAAAAACCGTCGGTGATCTCGGCGATCGCGAAGTATCACATCACCGAACGCGCGCGCAAGATCATCAACGACGGCATGGACGTCGTGGCCGGCAAGGGCATCTGCATGGGCCCGTCGAACTTCCTCGCCCGCGCGTACCAGCAGGTGCCGATTGCGATCACCGTCGAAGGCGCGAACATCCTCACGCGCTGCCTGATCATCTTCGGCCAGGGCGCGATCCGCTGCCATCCGTACGTGCTGAAGGAGATGGCCGCGACCCAGGAGGCCGATCGCGCGAAAGCGCTCATCGATTTCGATTCGGCATGCTTCGGGCACCTGAGCTTCACCGCGTCGAACGTGGTACGCGGCATCGCACATGCGTTCACCGGCGCCCTGCTGATTCCGAAGCCGCAGCGCGCGGACCCGCGCATGGTCGCGTACTACCGCGCGGCCACGCGTCTGTCCACCGCGTTCGCGCTGCTCGCCGATGTATCGATGCTCGCGCTCGGCGGCGAGCTGAAGCGGCGCGAGCGCCTCTCCGCGCGTCTCGGCGACGTGCTGTCGCAGCTCTACCTGATCTCCGCGACGCTCAAGCGTTTCGAGGACGAAGGCCGTCAGCAGGACGATCTGCCGCTCGTGCGCTGGGGCGTGGAAGACGCGCTGCTGCAGGCGTACCAGGCGTTCGACGGCGTGCTCGCGAACTATCCGAACCGTGCCGCGGCAGCGTTCGTGCGGCTCGTCGCGTTCCCGTTCGGCATACCGCATCGCGCGCCGTCGGATACGCTCGGCAGCGAGATCGCCGAGCTGATGCAGACGCCCGGCGCCGCCCGCGACCGGCTGATCGCCGATTCGTACGTGCCGCACGTCGACGTCGACGCGCTCGGCTATGGCGAGGTCGTGTTCGCGCTGACGCCGCGCGTCGCTGAGATCGAGCACAAGCTGCGCGCCGCCGTGAAGGACGGCCGCCTCGCACCGATGCCGCAGAGTCTCGCGCAGCTCGACGCGTGGACCGACATCGCGCTCGGCAAGGGACTCATCGACGCCGAAGAACGTCGTATCCTCGATGACTATGCGCGGTACGGCGCCGAGGTCGTCAAGGTGGACGACTTCCCTGCCGACTTCGGTCTCCTGCAAGACCTGCAAAAGCGTCAGGACGCGCTGGACAAGGCGATGGAGCTCGCCGCCTGACGCGCCCGGCCACTTCGGTGGCGGGTGCGGGACAGACGGTTAGTTGCAGGTGCGTCATACAGACATGAGACTATTGCACATCCGAAGCGAGGCCCGCGAGGCGACCGCACGATGAACGATTCCTACCTGAACTTCGTCAACTCGCCGTTCGGCGGCCGGCTGGTCCGCTCGCTCGGGCTGCCGAAGCCCGAGGTGCTGCGGCGCTACCGCGCCGACCGGCCCGAGTTCGACGGCATCGTCGCGCTTGGCGCCGCGCGCGAGCCGCAACTGCTCGACAGCTTCGCCGACGTGATCCGCCGCATCGGCATCACGACGGTTGCGCACGAGAGCGCCGCGCCGTGGATCGCGCTCGCCCAACGCCACGGCCTGATGACGGGCCGCTTCGAACCCGTCGAGCCGGGTCAGACGGGGCGGGTCGGCGCGCTCGTGTTCGACGCGAGCGGCATTGCCGACAGCAGTCAGCTCGAACCGCTGCATGCGTTCTTTCACGACACGTTGCGCTCGCTCGGCAAGTGCGGACGCATCGTCGTGCTCGGCCGCGTGCCCGAGACCTGCGCAAGCCCGCGCCAATGGACCGCGCAGCGCGCGCTCGAAGGCCTGACCCGCTCGCTCGGCAAGGAGGCGCGGCGCGGAATTACGTCGAATCTGGTCTACGTGGAGCCCGGCGCCGACGCGCGCATCGAGGCGACGCTGCGCTTTCTGCTGTCGCCGCGTTCGGCCTACGTGTCGGGCCAGGTGATCCGCATCGAAGCGCAGGCGAACGCGGGCCTGCCCGCCGACGGCAGCTCGACCGGCATCGCGGGCAGCGACCTCACCAATGCGGCGCCCTCCTCCAGCGCGTTGCATCAAGACGACTACGGCCTCGGCGCAAACTTCGACTGGACGCTGCCGCTCTCCGGTCTGCGCGCGGTCGTGACGGGCGCGGCGCGCGGCATCGGCGCCGCGATCGCGGGCGTGCTGACCGCGCAGGGCGCACACGTGACGGGCGTCGATATCCCGTCGGCCATCGAAGCGCTCGATTCGACGATGCGCAAGCTCTCGGGCACCGCGCTGCCGCTCGATATCGCCGCGCCGGACGCACCCGCGGCTCTAGTCGATGCGTTCGGCGAAGCCGGCATCGACATCATCGTGCACAACGCCGGCATCACGAAAGACAAGACCATCGCGAAGATGACCGACGCCGCGTGGCAGAACGTGATCGACATCAACCTGTCGGCGCAGGAACGCATCGACGATGCGCTGCTGGCCGCCGGCGCATTGCGCGAAGGCGGACGGATCGTCTGCGTATCGTCGATCAGCGGCATTGCGGGCAACCTCGGCCAGACCAACTACGCGACCTCGAAAGCCGGCGTGATCGGCCGCGTGGAGAGCATGGCCGCGCCGCTGCGCGAACGCCGCATCACGATCAACGCGGTCGCGCCCGGCTTCATCGAAACGCAGATGACCGCGAAGATGCCGCTCGCGCTGCGCGAAGCGGGCCGCCGGATGAACTCGATGAGCCAGGGCGGTCAGCCCGACGACGTCGCGCAGACCATCGCGTGGCTCGCGCATCCCGGTTCCGCGGGCGTGACGGGCCAGGTCGTGCGGGTCTGCGGACAGAGCCTGATCGGAGCGTGACGATGCGCCAACCGTTCGATGCCGTCCCGCCTGGCGGCGCACCGCGAGCGAAAACCGTCGTGCTGCCCGAGCTGCCGAAGCCGTACGTGCTGTACGGCCGCGCGGCGAGCGGCGTGATCAAGCGCAACCGGCCGCTGCAACTGCCGGCGTTGCGTTACGTGCGGCCGGCGGTGCCGCTCGATGGCCTCGCGATCGACCGTTATGCGCGTGTGTGCGGCTTCATTCCCGACCACGGCGTACCGCTCACCTATCCGCATCTGCTCGCGTTTCCGCTGCATCTGATGCTGCTGACGGACCCCGCGTTTCCATGGTCCGCGCTCGGTCTCGTGCACATCGCGAACCGCATCGAGCAGCGCCGGCCGCTCACGATCGGCGACACGCTGCGCATCGAAGTGGAGTTCGACGGCTGGCGCCGTCACGACAAGGGCCAGGTATTCGCGCTCGCGACGCGCATCTACCGGCGCGGCGAAGCGGTGTGGGACGGCGACAGCCTGTACCTGAAGCGCGGTGTCGCGAACCCGCAGGGCGATGCGCCCGCGCCGCTCGACTACGATCGCGACGCGCTGAGGCGCCATTCGCGCTGGCAGCTACCGCCACAACTAGGCCGCGACTACGCAACGGTGTCCGGCGACTACAACCCGATCCATCTGACGGCGCTGTCGGCGAAGGCGTTCGGCTTTCGGCGCGCGATCGCGCACGGCATGTGGACGCTCGCGCGCGCCGCGTCCGCACTGCAGCCGCCGAAGCCGCTCGCGAGCGCGACGCTCGCCGGCGAGTTCAAGACGCCGATGCTGCTGCCGGGCGAAGCGAGCTTCTGGACCGCGTCGCCGTCGCTGATCACGCGCGACTTCGAAGTGCGCGACAAGGCCGCGGAGAAGCCGCATCTGCGCGGCACGATCGACTGGGTGCTGCGCTAGCGGCGCGCTACGTGCGCCAAACGCGGCGACGCGCAAAACATCAGGACACACGAACCGACAGGGAGACCTCCGATGCCCAACCCGCCTCCAGCCGTGCGACGCGTCGCGATCATCGGCGGCAATCGCATTCCGTTCGCGCGCTCGAATACCGCGTACGCGACCGCATCGAACCAGGAGATGCTGACCTTCACGCTGCAAGGTCTGATCGACCGCTACAACCTGCATGGAATGCGGCTCGGCGAAGTCGCGGCGGGCGCGGTGATCAAGCACTCGCGCGACTTCAACCTGACCCGCGAATCCGTGCTGTCGACGACGCTCGCGAAGGAAACGCCCGCGTACGACGTGCAGCAGGCATGCGGCACCGGTCTTGAAGCGGCGATCCTCGTTGCCAACAAGATCGCGCTCGGGCAGATCGACGCGGGGATCGCGGGCGGCGTCGATACGACGTCCGATGCGCCGATCGGCGTCAACGAGCGGATGCGCAAGATCCTGCTGGAAGCGAACCGCAGCCGCACCACCGGCGAGCGCGTCGGCGCGCTGACGAAGCTGCGCCCCGACATGCTGTTCAAGCCGCTGCTGCCGCGCAACAACGAGCCGCGCACCGGCCTTTCGATGGGCGAGCACTGCGAGCGGATGGCGAAGCGCTGGAGCATCGCGCGCGAAGCGCAGGACGCACTCGCGTACGAGAGCCACCGCAAGCTCACCGACGCTTACGCGAACGGCTTCATGAACGATCTGATGACGCCGTACCGCGGGCTCGCGCGCGACAACAACCTGCGCGCAGAACTGTCGATGGAAAAGCTCAGCACGCTCAAGCCCGTGTTCGACCGCGACGCGGGCACGCTGACCGCGGGCAATTCGACGCCGCTCACCGACGGCGCGTCCGCCGTGCTGCTCGCGAGCGACGCGTGGGCCGAAGCGCACGATCTGCCGGTGCTCGCGTATCTGAGCTGGTCGGAGACGGCCGCGGTGGACTTCTTTGAGAAGAACGAAGGCCTCCTGATGGCGCCCGCCTACGCGGTGCCGCGAATGCTCGCGCGCGCGGGCCTGACGCTCGCGGACTTCGACCGGTTCGAGATTCACGAGGCGTTCGCCGCGCAGGTGCTCTGCACGCTCGCCGCGTGGGAAGACGACGAATACTGCCGCACGCAGCTCGGATTCGATGGTCCGTTCGGCTCGATCGACCGCGCGAAACTGAACGTCAACGGCGGCTCGCTCGCGACCGGCCATCCGTTCGCCGCGACGGGCGGCCGCATCGTAGCCGGCCTCGCGAAGATGCTGACGCAGCTCGACAAGCCCGACGGCACCGCGCGCGGGCTGATCTCGATCTGTGCGGCGGGTGGCCAGGGCGTCGTCGCGATACTCGAGCGCTGATGCGCGACGCGCTCAACGGTTCACAGCACATTCACATAAAGACACAGGGAGACACGATCATGAACCAGCCAGCCCGGGGCGATTCCGTCCGGACAGACGCGCCCGCGTCTTCGTCATCCGCTGTACCCAACACCGACGGCATCTGGTACGCGTCCTATCCGCCCGGCGTGCCGCACGAGGTGGACGTCACGCAGTACCAGTCGATCGTGCAGTTCTTCGACGAATGCATCGAGCAGTTCCGCGAGCGGGTTGCGTACGTGAGCGTCGGCGAGAACATGACCTACGGCGAACTCGCGCGCAAGGCGAATGCGTTCGCCGCGTATCTGCAGAGCCTCGGCGTGAAGCCCGGCGAGCGCGTCGCGATCATGCTGCCGAACACGTTCCAGTACCCGGTCGCGCTGTTCGGCACGCTGAAGGCGGGCGCCGTCGTCGTGAACGTGAATCCGCTCTATACCGTGCGCGAGCTCGCGCATCAGCTGAAAGACAGCGGCGCGCAGACGATCATCGTGTTCGAGAACTTCGCGAAGACCGTCGAGGACGCGCTGCCCGGCACGCGCGTCGAAAACGTGATCGTGACGGGTCTCGGCGACCTGCTTGGCGACGGCCTGAACCTGAAGGGGCGCCTGCTGAATTTCGTGCTGCGCCACGTGAAGAAGATGGTGCCGAAATACGCGCTGCCGCAGGCCGTGACGCTGCTCGACGCGCTGAAGGCCGGCTACGGCCGCACGCTTACGCCCGTCACGCTGCATCCCGAAGACATCGCGTTTCTGCAGTACACAGGCGGCACGACGGGCGTCGCGAAAGGCGCGATGCTCGCGCACCGCAACATCATCGCGAACCTGCTGCAGGCGAAGGTGTGGTCCGCGGACCAGCTCACCGGCGACGTCGAGACCGTGCTCACGCCACTGCCGCTCTATCACATCTATTCGCTCACGCTGAACGCGCTGATCTTCATGGGGCTCGGCGGACGCAACATCCTGATCGCGAATCCGCGCGACACGAAGCGCGTGATGATGATCATCCGTCACGAGAAGTTCACGGGCATCACCGCGGTCAACACGCTCTACAACGCGTTCCTCGACAACGAGGAATTCCGCAAGCGCGACTTCTCCGACCTGAAGCTCGCGATGGCGGGCGGCATGGCCACGCAGAAGGCCGTAGCGGACCGCTTCAAGGCGGTGACGGGCAAACCGATCGTCGAAGGCTACGGGCTCACCGAATGCTCGCCGATCGTGTCGATGAATCCGGTCGACCTGTCGAACATGCGCGATTTCGAAGGCTCGATCGGCTTGCCCGCGCCATCGACGCAGGTGCGCTTTCGCAAGGACGACGGCACGTGGGCGAACATCGGCGAAGCGGGCGAGCTGTGCGTAAAGGGTCCGCAGGTGATGAAGGGCTACTGGAACCGCCCGGAGGAAACCGCGAAGGTGATCGACGCCGACGGCTGGCTCGCAACCGGCGACATCGGCGTGATGGACGAGCACGGCTACATCAAGCTGATCGACCGCAAGAAGGACATGATTCTCGTATCCGGCTTCAACGTATATCCGAACGAGATCGAGGACGTGCTGGCGATGCACCCGGACGTGCGCGAGGTGGCGGCGATCGGCGTGCCCGACCCGGCGCAGGGCGAGCGCGTGAAGGTGTTCGTGGTGGCTCGCAACCCCACGCTCACGGCGGAGGCCGTGATCCAGCACTGCCGCAAGCATCTGACGGGCTACAAGGTGCCGAAGCTCGTCGAGTTCAGGAGCGAGCTGCCGCAGACCAACGTCGGCAAGATTCTGCGCCGCGCGCTGCGCGACGAGGAACTGCGCAAGCTGACACAGAACTGAGGTAGAACCGAAGCCGCGCTGACGCGGAACCGGCACGGCATTCGGGAACAAATGCAGGTTTCAAACGTTTAGCCTTAGGTGGCGACGCTGCGCCGCACGCCGCGAACCGTGCAGAATGACGGTCGCGGCGGTGGGCACGGCGGTAGGTACGTCGGTAGGCACGGCAGTTGCCTCGCTGCACTTCGTACGCGCGCGCGATGAACCGCCGCCCGCCCTGGTTGAAACGTTTCTGGAGATCCTGCCGATGACGCACCGGTTTCTGCCGCCGCAGATTTTGTCGCTGTTTTCGCTGCTGCTATCGCCCCTGTCCGCACCGCTTGTTGCACGGCTCTTTGTGCCGCGCTTTGCATCGGCCTCCGTTCCGAACGTTGCCGGCCTGACCACCGTCGCCGCGCTGTCCGCATGCCTGATCGCCTTTGCGCCGGCCGCCGCCGCACAGACCAACGGCGTGCCGAGCGCGGTGACCGATGCCGCGAGCGCCGCCTCCGCCGCCGCGGCCACCGCCTCCGCGGCGGACGTCGCTGCCGCGCCTGCCAACGTGTCGCCTCCGAAAACGCCGCCCGAACAGGTCGGCAAGCTCACGCTCGACCAGCAGGTGAAATGGCTGCAGCGCGCCGCGCAAAGCGGCATGCTGGAAACACTGAGCGACGACGCGCTCACCTCCCTGTTCCGCTCGCTCGATCCGCTCGCGGTGCCGCGCTATATCCGCGAAGGACCGAACGGCTATCCGTCGTACACGTTCACGATGCTGCGGTCCGAGCGCATTCGCGGACAGTGGCCGTCGAAGCCCGATCACATGCTCGTGAAGCTGACGCGCGAACCGCTCAGGATCTACGCGAAGTGGTTGCCTGACGGCGCGCACGCGGGCCAGGAAATCATCTACGACGAGACGAAGCGCAGCGACGAAATGTACGGGCATCTGGGCGGCATCCTCGGCATGATGCCGCTGTGGACGTCGATCACCGGCACGCTCGCGCACTCGCAGTCGAACCATCAGGTGCGCGACCTCGGCACCGAGTTCATCGCGACGCAGTACCTGAACGAAGGCAAACAGCTCGCGAAAGCCGGCGACGCGCCGCAGCAGACCATCGACGTGAAAACGATCGACGGCGTGCGCGTCGTCACCTTCACGTTCGATACGCCGACCGGGCAGCCGCAGTACTACGCGAAGAAGGAAACGCTTGGCCTCGATCTGCGTCATCCGTATTTCCGCACCGTGGAGTCGTACAGCAACGACGGGCAGCTGTTCGAACGGATCGTGTTCGAAAAGATCATGCCGCAGACTTTGGACGACAGTGCATTCGATCCGAAGAATCGCGCCTATAAGTTTTGAGCTGGAAGCGTGGTGCCTGTGGTGCGCGCAGTGCGTTCGAGCGTGAAGGCGATGGCGGCAGCTGTGCGCGAGCGCTCTCCGCTCGTGTCGTCTCTGCCGCAGTTGAGTGCGTGATGCAACGCGAAGCCCGGCGCGCAGGCAAGCCGTTGCAGCACGAAGCCGTCCGACGCGCGCGTGACGCCGAACAGCGTGACGGGCACATCGGGTGCGTGTGAATCGTCGATGCGCAGACGCGATGCGAGCGTTGTATGCCACAGCGCGCCGATATCGTCGGCGGCATCGAAGAGCGGCACATCCACCGCCCGCATGCGGCGCGCGAATTCGACGGACACCGGAAGCGTCGAATCGAAGACTGCCAAAGCGTGACCCGTTCGATCCACACCGATGCCCGACGCGCGAACCCGCGGCGTGAAAAGCGCCAGCGGCAGCGCTTCGCTCGCCGTAAGCCAGAACCCGCTCATCACGAAATCGCGTCGTTGCATGACCGTTGCCTTTTCCCTCGCGCTCTCGCCGGGTGCGTACTTCAAAGCGCTGCTACGCGCCGCTACGTATACCCCCGCTTCGAACGCCACGCGCGCGGCCAGATCCCCTGCTTGCCGGGCGACAGAATCCCGTCGGGATCGAGCGCATCCTTGATCGTCTCCGAAAGGCGCAGCAGCGCGCCGTCGTTGAAGCTGTACTGCGCCGCCGCGAAATCCATGTACAGCAGATGCGCGCGGTATTCGCCGTAGCCGGCGGCGCGCGCGTCGCTGATCAGCGCGCGCAGCAGGTCGCCCGCATCGGCGGCCTGCTTTGACCGGTTACGGTCGAAGATGATCGCGCAGATGTGATGCAGATGGCGCACGCCCGCGGTGAAGCCGCCGTAGTAGTCGAAGCCATACTCGGCCATCCGGTGCTTCGCGAGCGTGTACTGGCGCATCGCGTCGCGGCCCGCGGCGGGACACACCGGCGAGAAATCCACGTGCGCGCCCGAGCCGCCGAGCCAGTCGAGCATCCGGAACGCGGTCATCGCCGGGATGCCGGCCAGGTTGCGGTCGGCTCCGCCTTGCGGCGCTTCGTCGCCGCGCAACGTTTGCGACGCGAAACGCGCGTGCGGAATCGCAGAAAACGCGCGACGCACACGCTTGTGCTGCAGCTCGATCAGGTCGGGCTCGCCGTACAGCGCGTAGTGCAGATTCCAGCGGCCGATGTCGAGCTGCCGCGTCATCGCGTCGATCGCGCTGTCGGGCATCGCGCCTGCGCCGTCGTACCACTGCGCGCGCGGGCCGAGCCCCGCCGCGCGCCGGATCGCGCCTTCGATCACCGCGTGCTGCGCGATCGTGCCGTCCAGCCGCAGCTCGCGCAGCGTATCGACGATCGCCGTGAGATCGCCCTCGTCGCGAAACTGGATCTCGCCGACGAGATACGCGGGCGGCGCCGGCATCAGCCACACGCCCATCTTCGTGACGACGCCATAGTTCGACTGCAGGAACATCGCGTCGAACGACGGACCGTAGCCCGGCCGGTACAGCTGCCACGCGGTGCCGATCTCGATGCCGCCCATTCCCGTGCGTACGACGTCGCCGTTCGCGAGCACCACTTCCATCCCGCACTGCGTCGCTGCGTGATCGCCGTACGGCGTCGTGCCGAAACCGCGTTCGAGCGTATTGCCGATCACGCTGCCCCACCCGACCGCGGGCGGATCGACCCACAGCCGGTGGCCGTGCTCGCGCAGATACGTATGGAGATCGAAATAACTGACGCCGGGCTCGACGAGCGCGGTGGCGAACTCGTCGTTCACCGCGAGGATGCGGTTCATCCGCTGCAGGTCGAGCACGACCGAACCCGTGAGACGCGGCGCCGCGCCGCCGTAGGCGAGATTGCGTCCGGTCGAAACCGTCCACAGCGGAATGCGCGCTTCGCCGGCAATGTGCAGCACGGCGCGCACTTCGTCGACGGATACAGGCAGCACCGCCGCCGACGCGGCGAATGCGGCATCGGGACCGGGCGCGAACGGGTCCGTCCACGACGCGAGCGCATCGCCGGACGCGATCACGTTCGTGTCGCCGACTATCGCGCGCCAGCGCGCGAGCGCCTGATCGAAGCGCGCGGCCGACACGCCCGGCGGTAGCGTGCGCGCCGCCGGCATCAGCGCCGCATCCCGCCGCCCGCGCTCATGAACATTCCACCGCCGCCGCCATGCGTCGCGCCGCCGCCGGCGTGGTGCATCGTGCCGCCGCGCCCGTGCCACGGTCCGGCGGAACCCGGATGATCGTGGTGATGGTGGTGGAAATGATCGAAGAACACGAACGACCCGCCGCCGATCACGGCCGTCGGCCAGATCAGCCATGGGTCGTAATACCACGGGTCCCAGTACGGATACGCTGGGTACAGCACTGCTTCGTCGGTGTCGATCTGCCAGCTGCCGTCCGGCTGCCGGCACGCGTTGCCGACAATCCGCTGCGGCGTACCGTCGATGTCCGCCTGCCCGACGATGGTCCGGCAGACGAGCTGATCGTTCATCGTGCCGACGCTGCCGGGAGCGGCGGCGGTCTGGTTGGCGACCGGTGTCGTGCAACCCGCGCACGCACCGAGCACCGCGCCTAAAACGAGAATCTTGCGCATGATGTGATCCCGCCTTGATGCCCTCGCGCACAGGCGCGGTTGTGCCGACGCTTTGCGCGCACTGCACGGCTCGCGACGCATGCGGTGATGCATGCGCGCAAATCCGTGCGCCGTTGCAGGCGGTGTCGAGCACGCGCCTGCAACGATAGAACGAACCGCCAGCCGGACCTATTCCGCCGCGTCATGCGGGCGTGGTGGAGTATTCGTTACGCGATTTTTCAACGGGCCGATGCGGACGGTTCGCACTCCAGCAGTGTGCGCGGTTCGCACGGGAATGGCGATGGATTTCGCGCGGGTGCGGTACGTGGGTGCGGCATCCAGCGGGCAGCGCGCCAGACGCGTTACTGCTGCCACGCTTCCGGCTTGCCGCCGAGCGCCGCGCAGACGTCGATTGCGATCGTGCGCAGCTTGCTCTCGGAGATCGGCCCCGACAGCGCATAGCCCATCCGGTCGTTGACCCAGTAGAAGGTGCTGCGGTTGCCGTCGCGGAACAGACGGAACGCGGTCTCGTCTTTCGGAATCGCCGTGACGTAAAGCGTCAGCCGTTCGCCGAACTGGTTTTCGTACATGAACTGCGCAGCCGGTCCGCTCGCATCCGGCAACAGGCGCCCGCCGACCAGCGCGTAGCCGTATTCCTGCAGCGACGGAATGGACAGCTGCCGGTTGAGCCGCTTCGACAGCCACGCGATCAGATGCTGTTCCTCGGCCGCGGCCACCTCCACCGGATGACGGACCTCGGGCGTGTACACCGCGTACGCGACGTCCGCGCGGCGCGCGAGCGCGAGCGTTTCGCCGCTGCCGCCGAGGCGCGGCACGAGCGGCCCGATGAGCAGCGCCAGACCGGCACCCACCGCGAGCCAGCACGCGGCCAGCGCCATGCGCCGCCAGCGCGGCGCGCGCACCCGCAGGATCATCGCGGCGGGCGCGGTTTCGGCACCTGCGCGACTGTCGCGTTCGCCGGCGGCCGGCGCACCGCACAATGCCTTCAGCGCCGCGGTCTGCGCGCGCCAGGCGGCAACCTGCGCGGCGGCGTGCGGGTCGTTCGCGAGCCGCTCGTGCACCGCGTCGCGCTCGGGTCCCGGCAACTCGTCGTCGACATACGCCGACAACCTTTGCAGGTCCGCATCGGAATCGTGGTCGTCGTGGTTCATCGCTGGGTTCTCACTACCTTGAGCGGCGGACTCTGCCGCGCGGGTCCGTCGCCTTCCGTCAGCAGTATCCGCATGTGCTCGCGCGCGCGGGACAGCCGCGACATCACGGTGCCGATCGGCACGCCGAGCACGCCCGACGCCTCCTGGTACGTCAGTTCCTCGACGCCGACGAGCAGCATCACCTCGCGCTGCTCCACTGGCAGACAATACAGCGCCCGCTGCACATCGCGCAGCACGAGGCCGTCGATGTCGCCGCGCGGCGCCTCGAGCGTGCGCCACGGCGCGTTTTCGTCGTCGACGGCGATTTCGCGGCGCGCGCGCAACTGGTCGATATGGATGTGCCGCAGGATCGTCAGGAGCCATGCGCGCAGATTGGTCTGCGGACGAAACGCCGACCAGCGGGCGAGCGCGCGCTCGGCCGTATCCTGCACGAGGTCGTCCGCCCACATCGGGTCGCCCGTCAACGCGCGCGCATAGCGGCGCAGTTGCGGCAGCCACGCAATCACTTCCGACTCGAATTTCGCCTGACGGTTGCTCACGCTCTTCGATCGCGTCCGCTTTCGTTATGCTGCGTTGTCCTGCGTTGCTGCGCGTTGTGGTGTGCGTTGTGGTGCGCTGTCATGCCTGGTGGTGCGGTCCCTTGCCTTTCCCCGTCTTTCGCGGCGCGCGCGGCGCGGCGGGTCTCCTCGCGCTCAGTTGGTACGCTCGTTGAGTACCGTTCAGCCAGTTCGATCAATAGCCACCGGTACTCGAATTGCCGGTGCTGCCGGACGTGCCGCCGCCGTTCGTCGACGAACAGGCGGCAAGCGAGCCCGCGAGCCCGACCGCCACGATGACGAGCAGCGCCGACACGACGCGGCTTGCGTGGCTGCGTTTGATCGCATGCATCGATTTCATGAAGCGTTCTCCTGCGAGTTGAAAAGCGACGATGCCTTCATAACGCAGCCCGGTCGCGTTTTATTCCGCCCCCGTGAAAACCTTTTTGCGCGCGACTGGACAAATGATTCTGGCGCGCTAACGTGATGATGTGGATCGTCCATCCGGCCAGGGTGCGGGACCGGGTGAAGCGCGCGCACTATGTCGAAATCGTGGCAACGGCAGGCAGATTGCGAGCAACCCGCGGCGCGCAGAGCGTGCCCCGGCGCGCATCGTGCTTGCATTTCGTCACGTTTTGGCGCGCGCTTCGCTGTGAGCCTTGCCGCACGCGTTTGAATGAGCATTGCCGTGTCATGCCGCGCAACGCACCGCCGCGAACGATGGATCGCGAGCGCCGCGGCAGCGCTGGTAACGACTCGTTACACATCTTGAAGGATGCTTCCTGAGCGGCAAGCCGGTATAGTGGAACGGTCCGCTACGCGCCGCGCAAGATGCCCGACACAGGGTAGAATCCTGGCCAACCACTGTTTTTCTAACCAGAATCGTCCATGCCTTCCGCAGAATCACATCCGCAAAACGACTTCATGAACGCAGCGCGCAAAGAACGCAAGCGCGTTGAGATCTATCTCGTCAACGGCATTCGTCTGACGGGCTGCATCGAGTCGTTCGATCAGTACCTGGTGATGCTGCGCACGCCCGTCGGTCTGCAGGGCATTTACAAGCGCGCCATCTCCACGATCCAGCACGACACCGGAACGCGTCCGCGCACGGCACGCCCGCAGGGCGCGCACGGCGAGCATGGCGGCGGCACGCGTGGCCCGCACGGTCCCCGTGAGTCGCATGGTCCGCGCGAGCCGAGAGAGCCGCGCGAAAGCTATGGCGCGCCGTCCGGAGATCGTCCCGCGCCGTCGGAACGGCCGGCTTCGTCGGGCGCATCGTCCGACGGCCCGGTGATCGTCACGCGCCGCCGGCGCCTGTTCGGCGGCGGCAACGGCGACAGTGGCCCCGGTAACGGCGGCAACGGCAACAGCTGAACTTCGGCTAGCTTCCCAGACTCCCCACCCGGTGCAGCAGCGTCTCGATCCGCTGGATCTGCTGCTGCGTCAACTCAAACCCGATCTTGATGTCGAGCAGGCGCCGCCGCCAGTAGGTCGCGTTGAGCGTCGCGTTCATCGGCTGTCGCGTCGCCCACTCGAGATGGTCGAGCTCAGCCTCCACCACGCCATGCCACGCGTGGATTCGCTGCCTCGGACCCGCGGCGTTCGGACTCATGTCGGCATCACCCCTGATCGGCGCCGGCGCGCCGCCCGGCTGGGCAACTGCGCTGCGACATCCTCAAAACGAGTTACGCCTGATGAATTTTCAGAAGGCTGACAGCAATCCGCGTACGGTGCGGTGCGTGGCGAACCCGAACCCGAACGCGGCACTGCGCATGCTGGCGTGACTGGTACGAGGCTCACGCACCGGGAGTGAACGTTGGCCATCCGGACGACGACCGGCGCTGGCCCCTTTACGCTATGCTGACTGTTCGTACTTCGATGGGAGCGCGCCATGTCCAGGTCGAAACCCGCGCATCACACTCCGCCGCCATCCGGCGACACTCCGCACACGCCTGACGAACTGCTCGACGAGGCGCTGGAGGAAACCTTCCCTGCCAGCGACCCGATCGCGGTCGACCCGCCGGACGCGCCGAAACGCCCGCCGGGCAAACCCGCTGCTATTTCCGCGCCGCACCACGGCAAGCATCGCTAGCGCATGGCCGGGCCCCAACCCCTCAACGGGCGATACCTGCGCGCGCGCACCGGCGAAGAAGCGCGCGTGACCTACATCGAGCTGTTCTTCGACCTGATCTATGCGTTCGCTGTCACGCAACTGTCGCATCGGCTGATGCACGATCATGGTCTAGAAGGCGCGTTGCAGACGCTAATCCTTTGGTTCGCGGTGTGGCTCGGCTGGCAGTACACCTGCTGGGTCACGAACTGGTTCGACCCGGACCGCATACCGGTGCGTCTGCTGCTGTTCGCGGTGATGCTGACGGGCATGGCGATGGCTGCGAGCCTGCCGCTCGCGTTCGGCGAGCGCGGCCTGCTGTTCGCGCTCAGTTACGTGACGATCCAGCTGGGCCGCAGCATCGTCGTGCTGCTCCTGCTCGGCCGCGACCATCGGCTGACGGCGAATTTCCGGCGCATCTGCGGCTGGCTCGCGATCTCGGGTATCGCGTGGATCGCCGGCGGCTTCGCGGATGGCGCCGCGCGCTTCGGCTGGTGGACCGCCGCGGTGCTGTGCGAATACGTCGCGCCGATGTTCGGTTTTCCACTGCCGTGGCTCGGCCGGTCGCGCGCGGCCGACTGGCGCACAGCCGAAGGCGGCCACATCGCCGAGCGCTGCCAGGGGTTCGTGATTCTCGCGCTCGGCGAATCGGTACTGGTCACAGGCGGCACGTGGTCCGACCTCGGCGGCTGGGATGCGCCGTCGGTCATCGCGTTCCTCGTGTGTTTCGCGGCCAGCGTCGCGATGTGGTGGATCTACTTCGACACCGGCAGCGAAGCGGGCAGCCGCGCGATCGTCGAATCGAAGGAGCCGGGGCTGATGGCCTCGTACTTCCATTACATCCACGTGGTTCTGGTGGCGGGCATCATCGTCAGCGCGGCCGCGGACGATCTGGTGATCCTGCATCCGCCCGAACGCGTGACGCTCGCCACGGTGTGGCTGCTCGCCGGCGGACCCGCGCTCTACGTGATCGGCACCGGGCTCTACAAGCGCGTCGTGTACGGCTGGTTTCCGCTGTCGCACTGGATCGGCTGCGCGCTCTTCGCGCTCATCGCGCCGTTCGCGCTGCACACGGACCTGCTGATGACCGCCGGCCTGACGATGGCCACGCTGATCGTCGTGGCCGGCTGGGAGACCGTGTCACGCCGCGTGATGGCTGGGGCAGGAACCGATGACAGAACCGATACGGGCGCGACCGCCGAGTAGGCGATCGTTAGCGCTCCGTATCGTATCGTCCCGTCGAACGTTTGTTGAACGTTACCGCGTCGTGCCCGGCAGTCCGCCCTCGAGCTGATGCTGAAGCTCGCGCACCTGCCGCTGCGCGTCGCGCAGCTGCGCCTGGGCAGCGATCTTCTGCGCCTGCAGCGCATCGGCCTGATCGTGGTTCTGTTTCTGCTGGCTCGCGACGATCTGCTGCTGTTGCTGCGCCACAGCCAGGTCGGCCTGCAGACGGCTCGCATGCTCCTGCGACAGCGCGATCATCCGGTCGGTGAACGCCTTCTGCGCTTCAAGCTGGGTCCGTCGGATCTCGACGCTCGAAAGCTGCAGCGTCTGCCGCGCGAAGTCCTTGTAGATCAGCTCGGCGCGCGTCGCGTCGGTGGTCTTGATCACCCGCCAGAAGGTCTTCTGCTGGAACAGCGCGACCCAGTAGTTCATCTCTTTCGCATCGAACAGCAGGCTTGCGCCATAGCTGCCGTTGTAGGTCGTGCGAAATTCGGTCAGCGCCGAGCCGTGAATCAGCTGCTGCAGTTCGGCGACGTTGCCGCCGGTCGACTGCTTTGCCTCGTCGGCATTGAGCACTGGCTGAGAGGCCGCCTGTGAGGCGACCTGAGCGGCATCGGCACCCGGCGTCTGGCCGGACACCACCGGCAATGCGGTGGTGGCGGCAGGCGTGGCGACGACTGCGTCGCTAGCCGGCTGCACCGGCGCCGCGGCCGGCGTCGGTTGTGCGAACGTGCAACCTGATCCCCCGATACCGATCAGCAATGCAAGGGCCACCTGTCGAAAGGTCGACTTTCGGTCCATGAATATCCCGTCGTAACGTTGTAGTAATTTCTTCTCATCGCTTAAGCAAGCTGTCTCATTATTACTCACTTTCGCGAATTTCGGGCTCTTCATCGAAGATCTGATACTTGCGCATCTTTTCCCACAGCACCTTGCGGCTGATGCCGAGGTACTGCGCGCTGTCCTGCCGGCGCCAGCCGTTCGCCTCCAGCGCGGCCAGCACGCGGCCGCGCTCCGCCATGTCCCACTTGCTGCGATCGACCAGCACTTCGGTGGCATTCTCGGCCGGCACCGGCTGGCTGGAGCGCGCGAGCGCGACCAGCCGGTGCAGACGCGCGGCGTCCCATGCACCGACCTGGCGCACGGTCACGCCGATGCGCTCGGCGAGATTGCGCAGCTCGCGCACGTTGCCGGGAAAGTAGGTGTCCGCCACCGCCTCGGCAAGCCAGTACGGCAGATCGGGTAACACAGCGAGCCGCTCCGCGCCCACCACCGACGCGATGAACGCCTTGAAGATCGCGATCTTGTCGACCGCGCCGCGTTCCTCGAGCGACGGAATGCGCAGCTCGATCACCGCGAGCCGGTAGTACAGGTCCGCGCGAAAAGCGCCCTCTTTCACGAGCTGCGGCAGATTCTTGTTGGTCGCGGCGACGAGCCGGAAGTCGAGCTTCGAAGGCGTGGTCGAACCGATCCGCGTGACCGCGTTGTCCTCCAGCACGCGCAGCAGCTTCACCTGCTGGTAGAGCGGCAGGTCGCCGATTTCGTCGAGAAACAGCGTGCCGCCGTCGGCCTGCTCGAAATAGCCCTTGTGCGCGAGCACCGCGCCGGTAAACGACCCCTTCGCATGACCGAAGAACAGCGACTCGAACAGGCCATCGGGAATCGCGCCGCAATTCACCGCGACGAACGGGCCCGCGCCGTAGCGCGAGTGCTTCTCGTGCAGCAGCTGCGCGATGCGCTCCTTGCCGACGCCCGTCTCGCCGCCGACCAGCACGCTCGTGTCGCAGTCGGCGAAGGTGTCCACCTCGCGCAGCAGCGCCTGCATGCTTTCGGAGTTCGCGACGAGCGTGGTCGGCGAAAGCGTCTGGGCGGAATGCGCGCGGACCTGCTGCACGAGCTTGACGATCATGCCGCGTAGCTCGGCTGCCGTGAAATCCGCGGGCAGGATGTGCGAGTACTCGGTGGGATACATCGTCGGATCGTGGTCGCGCGGCGCCGCGCCGACCCACACCACCGGCATGCCGAGCGCGCGCCAGTCGCGCAGCGCGAGCGCGCCGCTGTCGATCGCCGACACGCTGATGATCGCGAGCGACGGCCGCGTCGCCGTGCGTTCGGGCGAGATCGCGATGTCGTCGGCACGGATCACGTCGACGTCGAAGCTCGCCATGCAGCGCGCGACCCGCTCGACGATGTCGGCCTTGCCTTCCCAGACATACAGGTCGAGCTCTTCGATTTTCGTGGGGGTTCTCATCGTCAGGATTGCCTGGTTTGCCTGCTAGCTGACGATGCGGGCAGCGCCGCAGGTCAGCGAGTTGTGATGGACCGTCGCGGTGCCGACCTGCGCGCCGAGCGCGCCGAGCACCGGCACGAACACGTCGTCGAGCGACGCGAACACCGGCTGCAGCGTGGTGGTCAGCGCGTTGCTGACGCCGGTCAGCAGCGTCGTGAGCTGGCCCGACGTCAGATTGAGATTCAGCACCGTGACCTGCAACGCGTTGGGCACGGTCGCGAGCACGCTGCCGGTGAGCGAGGACAGATCGCTGCCCACCTGGTTCGAGTTGACGGTCTGCGTGTCCGCGCCATCGGCGGCCGCGCCCGTCACGCCGGTGAAGCTGATGGTCTGCGGACCGGGGGGCTGCACCGTCAGCCAGCCGATGCCCGATCCCGCCGTCGAGCCGAGCGCGATCTGCGCGACCTTGGTCTGGCCCGTCAGGATCGAGCCCGCGTACACGCCAACGACGTTGATCGGACCGCCGCAGTTCGAATCGGTGCCGAGGCACGCTTTCGCGACCACCGGCTGCACGTCGATCTGCACGGCGCTGTCGGGCTTCGTCGTCGAGCAGTCGACATCGGTCAGCGCAGCGTCGCCTTCGCCGCTCGTCAGCGACAGCACGAGCGGATTGTTGAGCGCCTGCACCGTCACGTTTGCGACCACGAGATTCAGACCGAACGACGAAAACACCGGCGGCGCGAGCTTGAGGCTCGCCGTGATCACCGCCGTGCGCGCGGTGGTGCGCGCGTTGCCGTTCGCGTCCGGACCCTCGCCGATCGCGAGCGCGGGCGGTTGCAGGATCTGCAGCGACAGGCTCGCGGGCATCACGCCGACGAGTGCGGTGCTCGCGTCGACGTTGATGATCGGCGGCGCGGACGACGAGCCCGCCGGCGCGCTGCGCGAAATCTGCGCGGCCACGAACACCGCGTCAAGCGGCGACAGCGTCGCGTCGACTGCCGATTGCGGATCCGCGAGCGACAGCGCGAGCAGACCCGGCGACGACGTGCCGCCATCGCCGACGTTGAAGCTCTGGTTGCCGGGCACCGCCACCGCGAGCGTGTCGAGCAGCGTCGCGTCGGCGGTGTCGCCGTTCGCGGTCAGCGCGCTCACCATCGCCGCGGTCAGCTGCTGGTAGGTGACGGACGTGCCGAGCAGCTCGTTCACGGTCGTCGCATGCAGCTGTACCATCAGGTCGTGCACCGACAGGCGCGCGTTCGCGAGCCCCTGATAGTCACCGACACTCAGCGCGAGCTGCGTGCCGAGCAGACCACCGAGAATGCTGTTCAGCAGCACCGACTGCTGCGTATCGAGCTGCGCGAGGCCGGTGCTGAGCGTGAACGCGTCGACGTCGGTGGCCTGCGCCGTGGCCTCGACCGTCATCGTGCGCGACGGCCCGAGGAAGAAATACGGCACTGTCTGCGCGATGTCGACGAGCACCGCGTTCTGCGGCGCGCCCGCCGTGCTGAAGAAGCTGGGCGCGGCGTTCGCGCTGGTGTCCCAGCGGCCGCAGGTCACGTTCAGCGTTGCGCCGCTCGCGTCTGTGCTGAAGCCGTTGGCCGCCGCATTGCTGTTCGCAGCGGCCTGCGCGTCGGCACAGCTGCCGGCGATACGCTGCGAGCCGGCGATCGCGGCGAGATCCGCGACGCGTTGCAGGCTGCGTTTCTCGAAGAACAAATGACCGACGTCGATCACCGCGAGCGCGGCCACCGCGACGAGCAGCCAGAACGCCGCGACCACCGAGATCGCGCCGCGCTGCCGTCGGAGGCTCCGCCTCGCTGCGATCGCGACCATCTCAGTTCTGCGCGCCGTTGCCGTTGGTGTAGTCGACGTGCAGCTGGTTCGCCGCGTTGCCGCCATCCGTCGCCGACGTGAACGACGCGGGGATCTTCGTCTTGAACGAATCCAGGTAGCGCTGATAGGCAAGCCCGGCTTCCGCGCCAAGCATCGGCTGCATCGGTGCGGCTTCGCGGTTGCTGCGCTGGAGCGCGAGCCATGCGTTCGTCGAATCGCCGATCGCGACCGGCGGCGGCAACGGCTGCACAGTCGACTGCTGCGCGTGTGCTGCCTGCGTGATCGATAGCAGCGTGCACGCGGCCGCGCAGATGATGTACAGCGCGGCTTTCGTCGCGAGCCGCTCGTTGCGATACGTGTAGTCGTTCATTACGTGTTCTCCGTTCATTGCTCGCCGTCACTGCGAGAAGCGTTGCAGCAGATGCGGCGCGCCGTCCCAGCCGCTGATCGTCGATATCGGAGCCGTAGCGCTGGCGCTGTCAGTCGCCGCGATATGCGACTGCGCTGCGTGCTGCCCCGCGCCCGACGCGAATGCATCCGGATCGGCTTCGGCAATCGCCGCGAGCACCGATGGCGTGGCCGCGCGCGCGTTCGCATTCGCATGCGCGTGCGATGCTGCGTGTTGCCGCGCGCGGCTCGCGGCATCGACTTTCGCCGCATCGGCACGAATCGCCGCGCGCACGTCGGGCGCGAGCTTCTGCGTGTTCATCAGCGTCTGCGCCTGCTGCGTCTGACCGTCCGCGAGCAGGAACAGCGCGAGATTGCTGACGATCTTCGGGTTGTTCTGATCAAGCTCGGCCGCCTTCATCAGCGGAATCCGCGCGCCGGATACATCGCCGTCGCGCAGCCGCGCGTACGCGAGATCGGAGAGCGTCGACGCATCGGTCGGCGACAGTTGCACGGCCTGGTGCAGCTCGTTCGCCGCGCGATCGAAATCGCCCGCCGCGCCCGCGAGCAGTCCGAGCCCGCGGTGGCCGCGCGCAGCAAGCGGCGTCCGCAGCAGCTGGCCGTAGGCGGCCGCGCTTGCCGCCGGTTGATCCGTCGCGCGCAACGCGTCGGCGCGCAGCAGGATCGTGTCGGGCGTGACGCCGTACTGTTTCTCGTACGCATCGATATGCGCGAGCGACGCGTAGTAGAGACCCTGCTGCTGCATCCGGTCGATCAGGCCCAGGTACATGCCCGGCGTGTCCGGCGCGGGATCGTGCTGCGTCTGCTGCTGCAGCTGCGCTTCGCGCTCGGCCTGCGGCCCCACGCCATAGCCGGATTCCTTGATCGCGCACGCGGACAGCAGCGTGACGCTTGCGAGCAGCGGCAGCAGCGCGAACGCGCGCGACTTCCTCGCGTCGTTTCCGCTCACGCGTCTTGCGTCCGCTCTTGCGTCTGCTCTTTCGTCCGCTTGCACCCGCAACGTCTCGTAAGTTTCGCGTCGCATGCTCGTCCGGTCGTTCATCATGTGTATGGTCCTCAACGATGCATCGCGCGCAGCGATTGCTTGACGGTCATGAGACCCGGTCCCGCGGTCACGATCAGGAGCGCGGGCAGCAGCGTGAGAATCATCACGCCGGTCATCTTCACGGTCAGCCGGCCGATACGTTCGCGCAGCATCGCGCGGCGCGCTTCGCGCAGCCGGTCGCCGAACTGCTTCAGCGGTTCCTGCACCGCGCCGCCATGACGGTCGACCTGCACGAGCAGCCGCACGATCGCGTGCAGATCCTCGTTGGCGTAGCTCGAAGCGAGACGTTGCAGCGACTGCTCGCGCGTGCGGCCTGCGCTGAACTGACGCTGCGCGATTTCGAGTTCGCCCGCGAGCACCGGCAGCATGCCGCGGAAGTCGTTGACCATCACCTGCAGGCTCTGGTCGAGCGACAGTCCGACGCCCTGCAACAGTCGCAGCAGATCGACGAGCAGCGGCAGTTCGTCGACGACGGCAAGACGCCGCTGCGACGCACGCCGCCGGATCGCGAACTTCGGCGCCATGAAGCCGACGATCAGCGCGCACGCGGGCACGATCACGAGCCGGCCGCCATGCAGGTCCGCAAGCCAGATCGCGAGCACCAGAGCAACGAGCGCGCAGGCCACGCGGGCCACGAGAAACAGCCCGCGCGTGCGAACGTCGACGAAGCCGCATTGCTCCAGAAAACGGCGGTCCTCGTCCGCGACCACCTGGCGGCCGAACGGCGTGTCGAGCCAGCGCACGCCGGCATCGCCGAGACGTTGCAGCGCGCCCGCGAAACCTTGGTTGCGCGCTGGCGACGCGTTGGCGCCCGCGCGGGCCGCACCGCTTTGACCTGCTGCGTTCAACCCGGCGCCAGATCCGCGCACATCGCCAGCACCGGCACCGGCACCGGCACCGGCGGCAGCAGAGACCGCAGCCGCCGCGGCGATCGCCACCGCGCGCTGATCCAGTGCGCTCGACAACGTGCGCGCACTGCGCCGCGCGGCCGCGATGCGCGCGAGCACGAGCCCCGCGATCATCAAGAGCGCGAGCGCGAACAGCACGAGCGCCAGCGCGGCGAGCTGGTTCGGTTGCAACGCGTTCATCCCTTCACCCTCGCGAGCCGGTACAGGAGCCACGCGCCAAGCGCCTGCAGCCCGAACGCGGCATAGATGAAATCGCGGCCGCCCTCGCTCGCCCACATCACGTTGAAGTACTCGGGGTTCGTCGCGATCACCATGCCGCCGATGCCGATGGGCAGCGCGGTCAGCACCCACGCGGACAAGCGCGTCTCCGCGGTCAGCGCGGAGAGTTCGCGCTCGGCCTGTTCGAGGTCGCGCATGAACGACGCCATCCGGTCGAGCATCACGTCCGCGCGGCCACCGTATTTCACCGACAGCCGCAGCACCGCGCCGACGAGTTCGAGTTCGCGCGCGCGGTACACGGCCGCCACCTGATCGAGCGCGCGGTCGATCTCGACGCCGGTGCGCAGCATCCGCGACACGTGGTCGAGACACTCGCGCAGCGGTGCGTCAGTGGTGAGCAGCGACGCCTGGAACGCGGCCGGCACGCTGTTGCCGAGTACGATCAGCCGCACGATGCCGTCGAGAAACGCCGGCAGTTGCCGCACGATCTTCTGGCGACGGCGGCGCGTACGCGCCGAGAACCAGAACGCGAGCGCCGCGCCGCACCCGACGAGCATCGCGAGCGCGGCGAACCCGCCGCGTGCGCGCGCGGCCCACAGGCACGCGGCACACGTTGCGGCGAGCGCGAGCAGCGCCGGCACGCGCGCATCGGTCACGCCCGCGCGGATCATTGCGTGTTCGAGCGCCAACGCCCCGCGCGCCTGGAATGCGTGCCAGCGTGTTTGCGCGGCGTTTGCGCTTGCATTGGTGTTTGGGCTCGCGTTTGCGTTTGCATTCGACTGGCCACGCGCGCCTGCAACGCCCACGGTCGCGCCCGCCATTGCTCCGGATGCAAACGCCGACGCGCCCCGCGCGCCCGCTTGCCCTGCGATTCCTGTACGCGCCTGCGACTGCGGCAGCGCGCCCGCCGTCGCGGTCTGCGCCCGCGCGGTGCGGCTGTCGATGAAGCGCTCCGTGCTCACACGCGATTGCCGCACCACGCCGCGCTGCCACACGAAAAGCGCGCACGCCACGCACACGAGCGCGAGCGCGCCGATAAGCGCGGCCGCGCTAGCCACGGAAACCTCCGCCGAAGCCACCGCCGCCACCGCCAAATCCATCCCCGCGGAAACCGAAGTGCCCCGCGTCGCCGCCCAGTTGCTGGCGGAACTTCGCGAGCTTCGGCGAATGCGGATGGATGCCGAGCGACACCCATTGATCGAGCTCGTCGCCTTCGGGCGTCAGCACAGGCTCGTAGCGATACAGCTCCTGCGTTGCGATGATGTTGTCCGAGAGACCCGTCACTTCGGTCACCGACAGGATGCGGCGACGTCCATTCGACAGCCGGCCGATCTGCACGATGAAGTCGATCGCGTTCGCGATCTGCCGGCGCAAGCTCGATTCCGTACCCTGGAAGCCCGCGAAGCCGGCAAGCATTTCGAGCCGGTACAGGCATTCGCGCGGCGAACTCGCGTGCACGGTGCCCATCGAGCCGTCGTGGCCGGTGTTCATCGCCTGCAGCATTTCGAGCACTTCGCCGCCGCGCACTTCGCCGACGATGATGCGGTCCGGGCGCATCCGCAGCGTGTTGCGCAGCAGGTCGCGGATCGCCACGACGCCGGTGCCGTCGTAGCCGCCCGGCCGGCTTTCGAGCCGCACGACGTGCGGGTGGTTCAGCGACAGCTCGGCGGTATCTTCGATCGTCACCACGCGTTCCGCTTCGGGGATATGGAACGCGAGCGCATTGAGCAGCGACGTCTTGCCCGAACTCGTGCCGCCCGACACCAGCACGTTGCAGCGCGCCTCGACCGCCGCTTCGAGCAGCGCGCCGATCTCTTCGCTATACGTACCGTTGCCGAGCAGATCGTCGGGACGCAGCGGGTCCTTGCGGAACTTGCGGATCGACACCACCGGCCCGTCGATCGACAGCGGCTCAATCACGACGTTGATGCGGCCGCCGTTCGGCAGACGCGCGTCGACCATCGGATTCGACTCGTCGAGGCGTCGGCCGATCGGCGCGAGAATCCGCCGCACGATCCGCAGCAGGTGGCCGTTGTCCGCGAAGCGCACCGGAATGCGCGCGAGAATACCGTGACGCGACACGTACACGTCGTGATAGCCGTTGATCAGGATGTCTTCGACGGCCGGGTCGTTGAGCAGATCCTCGATCGGCCCGAAGCCCGCGAGTTCTTTCGTGAGCGCCTCGGCAATCAGGCGCACCTCGCTCTCGTTGATCGGAATCCGGCGCAGCCGCACGAAGCTGTCCATCTCGAGGTCGACGAACTGGTTGATCGCGTTGCGCGACCAGCGTCCGAACTCGGCGCCCAGTTCCTCGATCCGCGTGAGCAGATGCTCGTGCGCCGCGTTCTTGATGTCCTGGAACTGCTGGCTGTGCGCGAACGAAGGCGAGTCGTCGGCAAATTCGATGTCTTTTGCCATCGTCTATGACCGTCTGGATGAAGTGGGAATGAAACGGCGCAATGCATCGAGACCGCGCGCGGCACGCGGTGTGGCAGGCGTGTCGTTGCTCACGCCGCCCGTGCCGCCCGTGCCGCCCGTGCCGCCGAGGCGGCGCACGAGCGGTTCGAGCGCGCGCACATACGGGTCGCGCTCCGCGCGCTCGGCAAGCAGATGTCCTTGATTCACCGCCTGACCGAGCGCGACGCGCCGCTCGGGCAGCGTCGCGAGCAGCGCGAGTTCGAGCCGCTCCGCGATCTGCGCGGCAGCCAGTCCGAGCGCCGGCTCGAAGCGGTTCACGATCAGCTGCACCCGGCTCGTGTCGACGCCTTCGGCGCGCAGCGCATCGAGCGCGCCGACCGCCGACACGATCGACGCGACACCCTGATCGCAGAGCAGCCACGTTTCGTCCGCGGCCTCGACCACCTGCGCGATGAACTCGGTGTGCGTGAAGCCGCCGAGATCGATCACCTGCTGATCGAAGAACGCGCGCAGCCGGTTCAGCAGGCTGATCGACGACGCGTACGACACCTCGCGCATCTCGGCAAGGTTCGCGGGCAACGTGGTGAGCGCAAGACCGCTCGAATGACGCGACAGCGCGGTGTGCACGAAGGTCTGATCGAAGCGGCGCAGATTGCGCACCGCTTCGACGAAATTGAACTCGCTGCGCGTGTTGAGCAGCAGCGTCGCGTCCGCCGCGGGCAACCCGAGGTCGAGCAGCGCCGCCTGGCGTCCGTGCGGCGCGTCGCGCCGTTGCAGCAGCACCGCGAGATTCGCGGCGAGCGTGCTCACGCCCATGCCGACGCGCGCGCCGATCAGCGTGGTGACGCGGCCATGCCGGCTCACCGGTTCGACGAGATTGTCGAGCACCTCGCGCGTGATGCGCAGCGCGTCGTCGGCCGGCGCGGACAGGTCGATGAAATCGCGCACGCCGGCGCGCAACGCGGCGAGCGCGCTCTCGGGCTCCGCGAGCGAGCCGACCGCGATGACCTGCAGTTCCGGCCACGCGGCGCGCGCCGCATTCGCCGCGGCGCTCGCGGCCGCCGCGCGACCGCCGGAGAAATCGACGAACACCAGCGACGGGTTCACGCGCGCGATCCGCTGCGTCAGCTGCGCGGGCTCGAGCGTGGCGGGCTCGACAGCGCCCGCGCCAATCAGCGTATCGGCGAGCCAGTTCAGATGCTCGGCCGCCGGCGACGCGAACACGAAACGGTCAGTGGTGGCCGGCTCAGTCAAGGCCTGGGTTCTCGCATTCATGGTCGGACTCCGTCGCGCGGCGCGTCATTTCGAAAATCCCGGCGCCGCATCGTTGCTCGCCGCGCCGCCGAGGAACGACCGCCATACCGGCGGATTGCGCTGCTCGGCCTGCTCGCCCGGCGTCGCAGGCACGGTCGCGCCCTTCGCGAGCGGCGACACGAGATGCGGCGTGACGATGATCACCAGCTCCTTGTCGGTCTGCTGGTAGTTCAGCTGCTTGAAGAACGCGCCGATCACCGGCAGGTCGCCGAGCAGCGGCACCTTGTCGACGTTCGACGCGGTCTCGCGATCGATCAGCCCGCCGATCACGAAGCTCTCGCCGTCGCCGAGTTCGACGGTGGTGTCCGCGCGGCGCGTCGTGATCGCGGGCACCGAGATGCCGTTGACCGTCACCGCATGCACGAAATCGAGCTGGCTCGCCTCCGGCGCCACCTTCAGCGCGATGCGCTGCGGGCTCAGCACGGTCGGCGTCAGCGACAGGCCGATGCCATACGGCTTGTATTCGATCGACGTGGTGCCGAGCGCTTCCGGCACCGGGATCGGAATCTCGCCGCCCGCGAGGAAGCTCGCGCTCTGCCCTGACAGCGCGACGAGCGTCGGCTCCGCGAGCACGCGCGCGAGGTTGTTCGATTCGAGCAGGCTCAGGTCGGCCGCGAGCCCGTGCGTCACCGAGTTGAAGACGAGGTTGAACGCGGACGAGATCGGCGAGGTCGCCGTGACGCTCATGGTCTGTCCCGGCGACAGCGCGGGCGTGAAAGTCGTCAGCGAGCTCGGCCCGAACGAGCCGAACGCGAAGCCGTTGTTCTGCCGCAGGAAGTTGAAGCCCGCTTCCTTCAGCACCTGGCGGCTGAACTCGACCACCCGCACGTCGACCTGCACGACGGGGCGCGTCGCGATCGTAGACGTGTCGAACACGGTGCCGTCCTTGCCGAGCGAGCCGTTCGCGGCGACCACCGCGCGCTGGTGCTGCTCCATCGTCGGCGTGCTGCCGGTGATGAGCGCCGTGCCACTCAGCACCTTGACGCCGGGTGTGTCGCTGCCGAGCAGCGCGTGGGCCGCGTTGGTCGTCACGTTGACGGTGTAGCGCACCGGCATCTCCTGACCGCGCTCCCACAGCATCACGTCCGTGGTGCCCGCCGCCTTGCCGATCAGCAGCACGCCGCCGCGCCGGTCGCCCTTCACGATCAGCACGTCCGCGACGGTTGGATCGCCGACGGCGATGCGCGCGAGCGCGTGTCCGACGGCGAGCGTCTGCTGCGCGCCGACCGTGATGTCGATGGTTTGCGACGGTTGACCGAGGCTCGTGGTTGCGCTGTCCGCCGCGTTTGCGCATGGCACGAGCGGCAGCCACCCGATGCCCGTCGCGAGACCGATCGATAGCGCGATTCCCGCCGAAAGAAATCGTTTTGTCATGTTGTGATGGGCAGTGACCGCTGCCCGCTCCCTGAAACCGCTGAATGCTTGTGCCGTCGGGCGCTGGATGGATCGCGCCTTGAATCAAGCGTTGAATCAATCACCAGGCCACCGTTTCGGCATGCCCGCCTCGTATCACTTCAATGTTGCCTCCGCTTTGCGCCGTCACGACCGGACGCGCTTTCGGCACGCTGCGTTCCGGTTGCCGGCCTGTCGCGTTCTGCGCGCCGGACAGTTCGGCGAGCGCAACGCCTGCGGCGGCACGTGTCGAACCGTTCAGGTCAGGGTCCATGCCGCCGTCCTTGCCTTTGATCGCGGCGCCCGACGCCGACGTCTTCACGACGCCGCCATATGGCGCGAACGCGGCTGGATCGACGACATCGTCATCGTTCGGATTCCGAAGCGCGAAGAACAGGCGCCCGGAGGTTTCGGCGAGCGCAAGCTTGTCGACGTCCTCGACCGGCACCGCCAGCACCGCGGTGCGCGGCGCATTCGTCGCCGAACGCTGCTGGCGCGCGCCATTCGTATTGCTCGCGCTGGCGGCATCGCCAAACGCGAGCACGCGCACCTTCGACATCAGCAGGCGCGCCTGGGTTTGCGCGATCTCCGCGTTGCCCGCATTCAGACCGCCCGCGCTGCCGTCGCGCTTCAGCGTGAAGAACACGTCGACATAGTTGCCGGGCTTCACGCGGTCGCCGACGGCATTCGCTTCGTCGACGCGCACCGCGACCGCGCGCTCGCCGGGGCGGATGCGCTCGGCGATACCGGTCAGCAATTGGGCTTCGAACACGGGCGTATGCGCGGCGATATCGACGGTCGGTGTACGACCCGCGATCGCGCCGGCGTCGCTGAACGTGCCGTTCGGATTGACCGGCATCGACTCCACCGCGAGCGCGTCGGGCGGGATCGGCTGGCCGGCCGGCAGCGCGCGCGTCGCGACGACGATCGGCCAGCGCTGCGCGAGCGTCGCGGATGGCGGCGGTGCGGATGGGCGCCGCGACAGCGTCCACGCGAAGATGCCGAGCAGCACGGCGAGCACGATCAGCACGGCGGCGGCGATACGGGTCAGCGTGGCCACGATGTGCCTCCGCGAAAGTGTGGCGCGCGATCGCGCGGGGTCGGCATCACGGTCACAGGATGTTCTCCGGATTGAGCTGCACCGTCGAGCTGCTCGACAACGTGCTGGGCAACGCGATGCCGAGCAGCGGCAGCGTGGGGACGAGCGGACTCGCCGCGTAGTCGTAGTTCATCGTCACTTCGATGCAGTCGAGCGATGCGTCGTAGCTGCACGCGGCGGGCGTCGCGGTGCAGTTCGCGCGGTTCGCGAGCCACGACGACACGTTGGCCGCGGCGGTGCAGGCGGCGCTCGCCCGTGCATCGAGCGCGGCGTTCAGCGTGGTCGCGTCCTGGTACGCGAGCGCGGCGCGCGCGCCCTCTTCCGCGGCGAGCGTCAGGCTCTGCTCCGCGACGAAGATCAGGCTGTACGTGACGATCGCGTACAGCACGAGGAAGAACAGTGGGAACAGCAGCGCGAACTCGACCGCGGTCGCGCCGCGCGCCCGATGGCGGGCGCCGATGCGCCGCTTGCTGGCATAGCGGCGAACGGCCGTGCGAGTACCAGGCGCGCTCATCGCCATAGTCCTCCCAGACCGTGCGCGGTCCGCACGACATGCCATGCGAGCATGCACGTCCACACGATCGCGGGCACCGTGAGACAGGCGGCATACGGCGTTGCGCGACGCGTGCCGAGCACGAGCGTCGGCGTGCCGCTGCGCCGGCCCGGCACGCTCAGCGCCGCGAGCGGCGTGCGGGTAGCGATCAGCAGCACGGCCGCGTGAATGCCGGCCGCGAGGCTCGCCGCGACCCACAGGCCCAGCAGCGCGTGCACGCCGCACCATGCGCCGAGCACCGCAAAGACCTTGACGTCCGCGGCGCCCATCATCCGCGCCATATAGAACGGCAGCAGCGCGACGAGTCCGACGGCCGCGCCCTCCATCATCCGCAAGGGCGTCACGTCGAACGGGCTGCGCTGCGCGAACGCGCAGACACACGCCGTGGCCAGACCCGCCGCGACGAGAAGATTGGGAACGCGCCGGTTCCGGCAGTCGCACAGCGCGACCGCCGCAGCCCAGGCGATGAACAGAAGACTACCCACGGGCGCACTCATCCGCTTGAAAATGCCGGACGAGCTTCACCACACGCGAGCCGCGACGCAGCTCGCATGAAGCTTAGTTGTCCGACTGACAGAAAAAGTGCGCTAGCCGCCCGTACCGCTGGAGCCGCTGGAACTGCCGGTGCTCGTTGCCGACGAGATGACGCTCGTGATGCTGGTGAATGCCGATTTCAGCTCGGTGGCGAGGCCGCTCATGCTGCTGGCGATGGCCAGTGCGATGAGCCCTGCGATCAGGCCGTATTCGATGGCCGTGACGCCCTCGTTGTCTCTCAGGAAACGTCTGGTGAACTTTCTCATTGTGAACCCTCGGAATTGCTTTAATCGTTTGTATGGCACCCGTGTGACCGTGTGACTGGTGCTTCAGGCCGGCACACGGAAGGCGTTTCTCTCATCCGCCTTTCTCGTGCTGTTGCCGACGTCCGGTCATGTTACGGCTGCTGCTGCAACTGGCTTCCCATTCTGGTCTGTTCGATAACGTACCTCCCCCGTCATCCACGACTCTGGTGCAACTTATAGCTCAATGCTTCGATTTAAGCAATGAGTGTTGCGTGAAACCCTTGCCCCGCATGGCCTGACGGGGTTGCCCGAATTATCGGCAGCGAATCGCGCGAACCGACCTAGGGGTTTCCATGAGTTAGATTCGCTGCACTAACTATCCGTTTGAACCGCCCGTTTCAATCGTCCGTGTGTGTCCGCGTTACGCGCGCCGCCGTAACGCGGGCCGCCGCCCGTTACGTTACGCGCCGCTCATCGCGCATCGAAGCCGCGCCCGCCTGCCCTTCCCAAGGTCGTCCTCCGGTTTGATTCGTTCGTTCGTCCGCCTTGCCGCACAAGGCTCTGCGCGATTTCACGAAAGCACGCGAATGCTCCCTCGCCGATTCCTCATGCGAAATGGCACACCTGTTGCAGATAGGGGCCCGCAGCACGATCAACTACACCTACGAAGCGAGGGCGACATGCAGATTCAAACGACACACGGTCTGGTACGGACTTCCCTGATCGCGGCCAGCGTGGCCGCGATGCTGTCACTTGCCGCATGCGGAGGGTCCGGCACGCTCAGCCAAGGCACCGGCACCGGCAGCGGCGCCGACGGTGGCAGCGGTGCGCTGTCGACGACGGGCAGCGGTTCGGGTTCGACCTCGGGGTCCGGCCTCGGCAGTTCGTCGGGCGGTTCGGGCAACACGACCGGCAGCGGCACGACGGCCACGGCGAACGCGGCGGGACAGGTGGTGGCGAACGCGGGCGGTGTGGTCGGCGATGCGGGTTCGACGGTGTCGGGCATCGGCTCGACGCTCGGCTCGCAGTCGGTGCCGGGCGTGAGTTCGCAGACGACGCAGGCCGCGGCCGGTGTGGTCGAGAACGTCGGCGCCGCGGTGTCGACGCTCGGCAGCGGTATCACGAACGGCCTCGGCCAGCTGGGCGCGTCGACCGATCCGGTCGGCACGACGCTATCGAGCGCCGGCGGCGCGGTCGGCAATCTCGGCAACGCAGTGACGAGCGCGGGCAATCTCGTGACGAGTCTCGGCACCGGTTCCCTCGCGCCGCTCGCACCGGTGACGTCGCCGCTCGGCGGCGCGATCGATACGCTCGGCGGCGCCGTGACCAACGGCGGCGGCACGCTCACCACCGCGCTCTCGACGGGCCCGGTCCAGCAGGTCACGCAGCAGCTCAGCACGGCGATCACGCCGATCACTTCGACCGTTGCATCGACCACGCAGACGGTCGGCACCGCGACCGGCCTGGGCGCGCCGGTCAACAACCTGCTGCAGACGGTGGGCGGCGGCTTGAACCAGGCTGGCGCGATGGTCGCGTCGTCGGGCAACGGCAACCCGGTGACGACGGGCGTAGGCGGCGTCGTGTCCGACACGGGCAAGACGGTCGCCTCGGTCGGCGGACTGCTGACGGGCGGCAACGCTAGTTCGAATCCGCTTGCGCCGATCACTAGCGCGCTGGGTGGTCTCAGCAGCCTCGGCGGCCTCGGTGGATCAAGCGGCGGCAGCAATCCGCTCGCGCCCGTCACGAGCGTACTCGGTGGCCTCGCGGGTGGCACGGGCGGCAGCAATCCGCTCGCGCCGGTGACCACCGCGCTGTCGAGCGTGACCGGTGCGCTCTCCGGCGCGGCTGGCGGCTCGTCGAGCCCGCTTGCACCGGTGACGGGTCTCGTGTCGTCGGTGACGGGCGCGCTGGGCGGCGTCGCGGTCAGCGGCTCCGCGAGCCTCGGCTCGGCATCGGCGAGTTCGAGTTCGTCGGGCGGCAGCGCGCCGGCGCTGACTGCATCGACGGGCGGCAGCAACGGCAGCGCGAATCCGCTCGGCTCGGTGACGACGCTCGTCGGCGGCCTGCTCGGCGGCGTGACGAAGAAATGAGCGGCAGCGCGTGCGGCGAAACGACGACGTCGCTTCGTCGTCGGGCGCGAGCGACGTCGCGGCTGAGCAGACTGCGGCCCGCGTCGCACAGGTAGTCGTGGTCGACGCAATGCCGCGCGGCGATGGGATCGAGCGGCGTTGCTCGCGGCAGCGGGATGGTTTTCTGAAAGTGCGCAGCGCAGTAGGCGCACGCGCAGCAATGCGTAGTAGCACGTAACAACGACGGTCAAGTTTTCGACAAACGCGGCCGTCAATGCAGCGATAACGAACACAGAAAAGCGGTAACGCGGAGGCGCATGCCATCCGCAACATTCGACGCACGCCCGGCCAGGCGGCGCGAATGCACAACAAACAAGGCCTTCCGAGGACAACCAGCATGAAATCCGGCTCCCTGACATGGACGCTTTGGCTCGCCACGCTTACGGCGCTCGCAGCCGGCGCCGCCCACGCGCAGTCGCGCCCCGCACCCGCGCCGGCACCGACGCCCGCACCTGCGCCAGCCGTCGGCGGTAATCCGCTCGATTCGCTGCCGCAGATCAACGCGCCGCAAAAAGGCCCGAACGTGACCGTGCAGGTCCAGCAGCAGGCGCCGCAACTGCAGGCGCTGCTCGCGCGCCATCTGACGCCATCGAAGATCCAGGTGGAAGGCGTGAAGACGCTTCCGTTCGATCAGGTCGCCGCGCGCTTCACGCCGCTCGTCGGCAAGGACATCACGATCGGCCAGCTGATCGACACCGCCAACGGTGTGACAAAGCTCTATCAGGAACGCGGCTATGCGCTGTCGTTCGCGTTCGTGCCGGCGCAGGACTTCGCGGACGGCGTGGTGCGCGTGACGGTGGTGGAAGGCTATGTGGCCGACGTGAAGGTCACCGGCCGGCCCGGCGCGACCGAGGACAAGATCCGCGGCATCGCGGCGCACATCACCGCCGACCGGCCGCTGCGGCGCGCCACGTTCGAGCGTTACATCAACGTGCTCGGCCTGCTGCCGGGCGTGAAGGTCAACGCGACCGTCGAGCCGCCGAAGAACACCGACGGCGCGACCACGCTGACGCTCGCTGTGGACCGCAAGCCGTTCAACGTCAGCACCGGCATCGACTTCAATCACCCCGGCGTGCAGGGTCTCCTGACCGCGACCGAGAACGGGCTCACGTCGCTCGGCGAGCAGCTGAGCGTGTCGGCGTTGCTGCCGAAGGGGCGCGACAACCAGACCTATCTGGCTGTGGACGGCGCGCTGCCGATCGGCACCAACGGCCTGACCGCGAAGCTCGATGCGTCGCACTACCGCGGCAATCCGGTCGACAATCCGGGCCTGCCCTCGTACGTGCAGCGCACGGTGATCAACGACAAGCTCGGCGGCTCGCTCGCGTATCCGCTGCTGCTCAGCAATACGCAGAGCCTGATGGGCACGGTGACGGCCTACGCGTCGCACGACGAGGACCGTTACCGCAACCAGATCACGGGCGCGCAGATCGGGCTGCAGTCGCAGGTGCGCGTGCTGCAGCTGCAGGCCGACTACGCGAGCGTCCAGACCGGCCAGGTGCGCAAGCTGAGCGTGAACGTCGCGAAGGCGTTCGATATTCTCGGTGCATCGAAATCCGGCGATTCGAACGTACCGGGCGTGGTCACGGTCAATCCGGCGTCGATCGATTTCGTGCGCACCGGCGCCACCTTCACGCAGACCAACGACTGGCCGCATGGCTTCGGCACCGCGCTGTCGCTGACTGGCCAGTACAGCCCCGATTCGCTGCCCACCTCCGAGCAGATCTCGTTCGGCGCGCAGCGCTTCGCGCTCGGCTACCAGCCGGGCGAAACGTCCGGCGACTCCGGCTGGGGCGCGTCGTTCGAGGTCAATCGCGCGTTCGGGCTGGGCTTCACGTATCTGAAGTCGATCACGCCGTATGTCGCCGTCGATACGGCGCGCGTCTATCTGCATGCGGGCACGCCGGCGCCGTCGAAGCTCGCGTCGGTCGCGCTCGGCTTTCGCATCACGGATGCGAAGTACTACAGCCTCGATCTGTCGGTGGCGAAGCCCGTCGGCGATGCGCCGGTGGAGAGCGCGTCACGGAGCCCGCGGATCAATGCGACGTTCTCGTATCAGCTCAATTGAGGGTGCTGCGTTGCCGTGTGGTGCAGTGCGGTGCGGTGTGCCGCGCGGTGAATCGAAGGCCGCCTCTAATCGATCGGAGCGCGTCGCCATCGCTTGATCTTGTGTGCGGAACGCCGGTGGTTCCATCTCGAAATAGAGGTTCCACTATCGAATCGCTAGACCGTCCGGAAAGCCGCGCCGGGATTGGGTTCGCTGGATTTCCTCCGGCGATTCCCCGCATTCTTACCCGCAAGCCGTCCCGGTTGGACCGGCTGGGCGGGTCTGTAGCGCTACCGCACGACCACTACGAATGCCACGCCTATCAGCGCGAGGCAGACGATAGTTGCCGCTGCGAACAGCGCGATCATCTTCGCGTCCCCTTTCACGGCGCGGCCTTGCGCTGACTAAATGTATACGTCGTGCCGCCGATCTCCGCGACGGCCGCCCCTTCGAGCTTGACGAGGCGGCGGATCAACTTGCGCGACTGAACGGCAAGCTCCCAGCCCATCTCCCGGTTCGCCTCGTCGATTCCCTTGAACTCCCGGCCGTTCCGGGTTCCCGCCGCCCGGACGACGAGCGGGACACGTACGCGATCTAGCATGTTCGACTCCTTCAAGATTCGGGTTTCGCTGGCTCACCGAACCAGCAAATTTGATTATCTTGTAAGGTTTGTAATGTCGGCAACATATTTGGGGCCAGATTTGGACACTGGGCCACAGCCGACGGGTCGAACAGGACTTGGAACGAGTGTCTAAATCGCGATGAAAAAGAGGCCGCAGGAGCCTTCCGACCCATGCGGCCTTGTCTCGGTACTCGGATCGGCTACGAGGCCGAAAGGTCACTCCCTAGTGCGTTTGTGCTGCGTTGCTCCACGGCACGAACCTCGCTCTCATAACGTTGCCGCGCCCGCGCTAACCCTTCCTCCGTCGAGAAGGCCGACGCGGCCCACACGTTGAGCGCGGCCCTGGTCAGTTGCTCGTCCGCCGCCTCGCGGACACGTTCGATATCGATCATGGTGAATTGCTCCTGAGTAGATGGGTTAAATCGGGCAACGCCGCGTACGAGCGCCACGACCAGCGCCTGTCTTGGATGCCGTTTGCTTCCGCAACTCCGCACTACGTTCGAGAGCGCGTCGTTCAAGAGGACTACGTGGATCGACCGGCGCGACCGGCGCAGGCGTCAATTTAGCGAGCGTTTCGCGCAACGCATGCGTCGGGCTGTCGCCAAGGTACGACACGCCGTCTTCCGCTTCCCAGCGCGACAACATCGCGACCGTCCGCATCATCCGGTCGTCCACGCGGCGGTGCGTGCGGCCCTTGCTGTCGGAGAACCCTTCGATACCGCCCGACAACATAGCGATGTGCAGCGCAGCGTCGAGCTTATTGTCAGCCGGTGCGTCTTCGTTCACGATAACGGTTGCGTACAGCTTGATTTGAATCTGCTTGAGACGAGCGAAAGACATTTCCATCTTGATGGACTCGTCAAGACTCGATTCGACTCGGATCAATGGCATTTTCACTTCTTCCTCCAATTCCGAATGCGCTTTGCAGCGTGATCGACGAGCTCAATGCCCTTCCAAAGCATGAAGCGCGTCGACAGGTAGACAGACAGGAATGCCGCGCGGCGGGTATCCATCAAGCCGCCTGCTCCGACGACTCGCCGAGCAGCGCCAGCGACATGTCGTACGGAAGGCGCTTAATGCAGCGCTCGCGGAAAGCGGGGTAACCTTCGCTGATCCCATGGATGGAATCCCGCTTGCCGTTGCACGTGATCGTCCTGATTGCCGCGCTGATGCTGCTGCACCTCAGTTGGTTGGTCGTGATGAGGTAGTCGACGAGTGAAAGCAGCGACAGCACACGCTCACCGAACCGGGCCGTGTTGTCACCGATGGCGAACGAGTGAAGGCTGATGCCTTTGACGCCATCGGCAACGCGGAACGGCAACGCGAACGGAAGGATTGTTTTCTGGCCCCTCGCGATGAACGTTCCGCTGTACAGGATCGGACAGCCGGAGTGTTCTGTGCGGAGCATGCTGTCGTGCAGCGCCGTTTGCTCGACGTCCAGCGCAAACCCGATGCCGGGTCGATAAACCGTGTTGAAGAGTTGAACCAGCAAGAGCTTTTCAGCCAGGTATTGCTTGGTAAATTCCATGATAGTTGCCTTCCTTGTGTAAGCCGCGCCCGTCAGCAGAGCGCGGCGCGATTGCTCACCGCTCGAAGTAGTCGTTCATCGACAGGCCGGACGAATCGCGGAAGCAGTCGTCCATGCTGTGGTGCACTTCGGGATCACGGAAATACGTGTCCATCGAATCGCCCGCCGCCTGCTGCACGCGCTGTTGCCGTTCGAGTTCTTCGTTGCGCGCCTCTTCCTCCGGCGTGACGGTGTAGGCGCTGTTTGTGCCGCTCGTGTCCTTGTCCGCTGATCTTTTGAGTTCCGCGTCGAAGTACTTGACGATTTTGGCGATGATGTCGGCGGTAGCACACATCAAATCTCGCGTCTGCGTGCCGACCCCAGGCTTTACAGCCGGCGAAACATCAGTTGCAGCACGGTTGAGCACGCGCGGTGTGAGATCGCTAACGAGACGCTTCACAGGCGCGGCAACCGTCTTCTCGGTTGCTGTCGCTGCACCACCACCGACGAGAACGTTCGCACCTTCCTTCGACAGCCACTCAGTCAGGTACGCCTGAGCTTCGCCGCTATCGTTGCGCGCGTCGATACCAACGGTCTTCATGATCACGTGCGAAGCGTGAACGCACTCGTGCGTCAGCGTGAACGGGCTTCCGTCGAACACACCGACCACCACGCCGTGGTTGGCCGTGTACTTGGCCGTGCAAACGCCGCGCGCTGCGTCTTTCGACTCGATGCCGGTCAACGCCTTGAACTGCTTGCGACTGTTTGTAAAGGTGACGAGAACACCACCGTACTGATCCGCCACGGCTACGTGCTGGGTGACGGGGCTCGGCCGCTGGGCAAGAGCAGCGCGCGCCGTTGTTGCCTTCTTCGATGCGGTCGAGCGCAGCGCACGCGTCTCCGCATCCATCGCTTGATACGAGAAGGAAAGCGGGCGCGCACTCGAATCGACGGCGCCGGGGTTCGCAGGTTGCTCTCCGGACTCTGGGGCAAACACCGGGAACGAACTGTCATCAGCGGTCGCGCTGGAGTGCGATGAGGAGAAGTCGACGATACCTGCCAGATTTACTGTCGGATTGATTGCCGCGTTGGTCATTTCCGCCTCCTCACTTCGCCGCAGGCTGTTCGTGCGCCAGAGCCGGTCGGTGCTGCGCCGAATCGCCCTTGACCCTGTGATCGTGGCCGCCGGTGTACTTCGTGGCCTTCTCGGCCTTCGCGTAGCAGTGCGGCGCTTTGGTCATATCGACGGGTTGCGCTGCTTGTTCGTTTCTATCGCTCATTTGAAATATTCCTTTTAAATAGGATTCCGAACTTGTAAAGACCGGATAAACCGTGAACCGGTTATTAAGAAATATACGATCTATCGGTGTACGCCACGTCAGCAGCGCCGCGCAGCGTTCACCGCAAAGCCAAGCTCTACGCGGGCGGATAGCCGGTCACCTTGACCCAAAACGGATCGTCGCGGCTCGTAAGGTCGTATTCCAAGCCGCCCGTCACGAACGTCCTGTTGAGGCTCGGATTCAAGAGGCTCGTCAAGATCGTGCCGCCCGCCAACTGAATTTGCGGGTTGAAGAACGTCTGGTACTCGACGCCCCATTCAGTCCACATCGGCGTTCCGACAAAGTTGCTAATCGGAACGATTTGTGCGGTGCTCACAACCTTGTTGATGTCGCGGACGTAGAGCGTGTTGTTGTCGATCCACGCCGCCACCTTCGGCCGGAAATACGCCTGGATATCCCACAACAGCGAGTCGACGGAAAGCGTCTGCGATGACGGATTGGTGATGACTTGATTGTCGTATGAGGTTTCGCACACGTACGGAATGCCCATCTGCCCCGCCGCCCAGGTGACGTACTGCTTGAACGTCGCGCGAGACGGCGCGGGCCCGGTGATGTACTGCCCCTTGTAGATTTGCTGTGACGCGAGGCCGATACGAACGCCGAGAGTGGGCGGCCCACCTTCCGGCTCGCAGACAGTCACCTGACCGCTGTAGACGGTCTGCACGGCGCTCTGCGAACTTGTCTTGTACCCGGCCTCCACGGTCGCATTGATGTATGCAGCCGCGAAGCCTGGTTGGCCCGCTTCGACGTTGCGCTGGTTGAAGGCGCTGAACTGCGACAGCAGCGACTCGCGAAGTGATCGCGAGAGGTTAAAGCACGTCACGTTGCACGTGTTCTGAATGGACAGCGCGTCTTTCTTGATCTTTACGCGCAGGTACATCGACGCGTCAAGCGTGACCGTGCCGCTGGGCAGCTGGACGTTTAGGTTGAGGATGCGTTGGCCTAATGGCATGGTTACCCCTTGATGGTGCTTGAGTAGTGCGTCATCAGATCGTTCATTGACTGTCGAAGCTGCTTGTTTACCTCTTCCCCTACGGCCTTCGGGTCGGTTGCGCCGTTTACCTTGATGATGATCGGCATCTCACCGATGGTCAGTTGCCGCCCTCCGTCCTTCTGCTTCGCCACGGCTTCGGCACCGTACTGCTGCATCAGGCCGAGGCCGATGGACTGCTGACGAAGCTCGTTCTGGAGCTTGGAATAGGTCTGTTGCGGCAGGCCTCCGACCGACAATTGACGCTGGAGGTCGTAGATGTTGTTTTTGATGCCTGCCTCTTTCTGCGACAAAGCCCAACCAGCATCACCCTTTGTCACCCCTCCTTGCTGAACCTGTTGCAGCGTAACGTGCAGCCAGTCCGCGATGTTCTGTTGGACGCGCCGGATATTGATGCTGTCACGGCCCTGCCCGATGCCGTGACCGCTCCCGTAGCCGGATTCGTACGCTTCCTGCGCAGCGGAGAACAGCGGAAGATTCGCGGCCGTGAGCTTGGTGTTTGCATCAAAGCCGCGCTCCTTCAGATACGCGAGGTACTTGCCCTGATCGTTCTCGCTGGCGGGCGCGTACTTTGCGACTACCTTGGCGGGCGTGTCCAGCCCCTTCCCCAGATAGTCCTGCTGCAATAGCGACTGATGCGCCGCGACGCCCGATGCCATGTCCGGGAAGATCGCGAATCGACCATCTGAGCCGGTCGCGCCGTGAGCCTTCGCGAACGCCCCGTATTCGAGATTGCCGGGGTTGTTGTTGCGCAGGCCGCGTGCTCCGCTACGTGCGTTGCTTGTGTCGTTCGAAGACCCCGGCAGGCCATTGTCCTTCCCGACCTCCCCGGCCCAAGCCGCGATGGCCTGCTGCGCGTCTATCGCGCTGGAGAACGACTGAACGGCACCGGCAAACATGTTGATCGCAAGCGTCATCTGGTTGGCGGTCTGGATGCCTTGCTGATTGATTGCGTCCTCTTTCGCCACCTGCTGATCGCGCTTCGCCAGATCGGCCTTATCGGCAGCTTCCTTGGCCTTCTGCGCAGCTTCAGCCTTCTTCCCGGCATCCGGATCGATATCGGGCAGGTTGACGCGGTGACCGTTCTCGATCTTGTACCGGCCTTGTTTGTAGGTTGGTGCGGTCGACGGTGCTGTGTATCCGGGTGCCGGAATCCACGTGTGACCGGGACCGAAATGACCTGCCGGGTTCGCGGCCGGTCCCGACGTCGCCTTGTTGAAGATATCCGTCATCCGCGACAAGAACTGGATGAACTTGTCCATTGCAGGAAGGACGTTCTGGCCGAGCTTGATCTCAAGCTCGTTGATGTTTTCCTTGAACTGGCTGAGCTCGTCGTTGAACTTCGACAGCGAGTCTTGCGCCTGCTGCCGCGCGCCGATTTCCTGGTCGGTCAGTTCGGTGACGTGTTCGATCTGCGGCCCGAGCTTCTGCACCGTCAGCAACCAATCCTGATTCATGCCGGTTGCCTTCGCGATGCCCTGCACGTCTGCGCGAGACTTGCCTTGCAGACCGGCCGCGAGTTCGCCGAGTTCCGACGTAAGACCGTTCGGTGCCTGGCCGCGCTCGCCGACGTTTACCCCGAGCATGCGCATGATGCGCGCTTCGCGACCGTAGCGTGTCGGATCGGTGTACGCGGCGTTCGTCATGCCGGAGAACGTCTTCAGTCCTTCGAGCGCCGCGTCACGCGAGACGTAGCCGTTGGAGTTGCGAACAAGCTGACGTTGCCAGTTTTCAAGGCGTACACCCGAGACGCCGAGTTGCATGGCGTCAGATCGCTGCGCGTTGTACTGATTGCGCAGATCGATAACGGATTTGATGCCGATGGCGAGCGCGCCGATAGCCGCGCCTGCGACAGCGAACTCCGCGCCCATCGAGCGCACCGCCGCGCTGACCTTGTCGAGGCCGGGAATCAGCTTGCCGATCTCGTTCGTCGCATCTGCGGCGAAGTCCTTGAAGTGACCCTTAGCCTTGCCGGTCTTCTCGCCTACACCGTCCATCTTCTGCTGCAGTCGTTCGAGGCGCGACACACTGTCCTTGAGTTCGACGGTGTACTGCAAAACAAACTTGTCGAGATCGTCAGCCATGTTTGCGCTGCTCCAGATGGAAGTAATATTTGATGAAGTGCAGAACTTCGATGGCCAAGTAGAGGCCGATGCAGACAGCCTTGATATGGTCGTCGCTGAAAATTTGAGTGATTGAATTAATCATCTGAGCCCTCGCGTTCGTAGAAGCGGATGATGTGAGCATCCTTCCCAAGGGGTTCGCGCCACACCCGGCTCTCGGGGCCTTCCGCTAGTTCAAGCTTCGCGATGTTCGCGGCCGCGCATCGGATCAACTCCATACGTGTCGCGACGGCTGGGAAGTAGAACGATCTGCTTTCGTTGCCAGAGTGCCGGGTTCTCGCGAACCCAGCGGCCAGAAGGACCGGGCCAATCGTCTTGTGCGAAATCGAGCCGGAGAACCCGATTCGGCCATATGCGGCCATCAGGTCGACTGAATCGAACTCGACACGGCGGGCGCAATCGTTCGACATGCCGCGCACCCTCAGGCGCACCACTTCGAGTGCATACGGCAAAGCTTCGCGAGCGCCCATTTCTTTAATCTTCTTCATGGTCGCGCTTCGAGTCGTTCGTGCGGTGCACGTTGATCCGGTCGCCGTCACTGCCGAGCGCTTCGGCCTGCTCGATCTGGATCGAGCGCAGCCGCGACTTCACGAGATCGTTGTAGTGCTCCACGTCATGCGAGGTGGGCGTGCGGTGAACCGGTGCATCGTATTTCTGCACCAGCGTCGGATACATATTCGTGACCTTTTCTGTCACGCTGGCACTGACAAACTCGACCAGACGCGCAAGGTGCTCTTCGTCCAGGTATTCGACATCGCACGCGTTGGCGATCTCTTCGACCTCATCGATGTACAGACGGGTCGTTTCGTAGTGCGTTGCCGCCTGCTCAAAAAGCTCCGGACGGCCCAGCAGCTTGTAGCCGAAACAAGCGATGAAGGATTCCATCGCCGTCACGCCGTGCACGCGCAGCGCTGCGTACATGTGTCGCTGGATGGGATCGAGCAGGACGCGACCGACCGACTTCGCCGCAAAGTCTTGCGGCTTCAGGAAGACCTGTTGATTTTCCGCAGCGTCGCGCAGGCGGATGTGCGTCAGGTAGTGAAGTTTGCTCATGGTGAACTGTTTCCTTTCGATGAAATTTAGTTCGTTATCCGAATTTGTAAACGGACGGAGCAAGTATCGTATCTATCGGTGTTCGGACTACATCGCCACAAAAATATTCACGACGCTAGTTCAGACGGGTCGAGCGACCGCGCCATTTGGTGTGCGCCGCGAGTTCACACGATCGACCGTATAGTCAACACCGGATCGATATAGGAGCTACAAATGTCGAAGAGGCAGCAAGGCATTCGCACGAGCGTGATTCTTCCGGATGAGACAAAATCTCGGATGGACTTGGTGGCGTTCTCCCTCAACATCACGTCGTCCGAATACATCCGCCGCGCCGTTCAGATGATGCTCAACAGCGGAGTGATTCCGACCGAACAGAGTGAGGGAATACGCACCATTGCTCCTGGCGGCGGGATGAGGCCGCGTGCGCAATGCCGGTGATCTACGCGGGGATTCGGCGAACGGTCGCGCCGCGCCCTGCTCCGGCATTGGCACTCTAGGGAAGGTCTGCACAACACGTTCTCGGAGCGCCGATCTTTTTTCACGTCGGGCGTATCGGCTGCAGAGCCTGCTATCAGGTTGATCGTCCGACTTTT
>NZ_QQOA01000020.1 GCF_003443895.1 Paraburkholderia phosphatilytica
CGGTACGGGCCAAGCTCAAGCAGGCCGCGTGGGACGATGATTTCCGCCGAGATGTACTCGGCATGCGGCGGGCGTCCTAATGCGATTGCCCTGCGGGTAACGCCTGGTCGCGTAACGAGCGATGTCCGCGGGCTTCGGCCAGGATAGGCAACGCGGCGGTCAAGCGGTCACGTTCCGCGCAAAAGCTGCACTTCGCTGTCGAGCAGCGCATTCAGTTCGTGTTCGTCGGGGCGCGTGCCCCAGTTGCGCGCGCCGGCCACCGAAGCGATGGCGATCCATGATTTCGGCGGAAACCATTCGCGCAGCAGCTCGCCGTTTCTGAACACTCGCAGCTGGCCGGTGTCGTCGCTGAATTCGGCGCATAGGGTGGTGTCATTGCATTGCGTAGTGACTCGACGACAACGGTGCTCTCGCATGACTCGCTCCTGTGACGCTGGCTGGTTCGCGCTGCCCGCTTGCTGGCGTGCTGGCAACGCGCTTCTGAAGACACATGACGAAGCGCGAGCCATCCGGGCACCGATGCAACGTCATGCATGACCAGCGCAGTCTACGAAGCGCAAACGCGCCCAGGTGCAACGGCTGGACGACTTTGGTAACACGGCGTTACCGCCCGCGCATGGAGGTGGAAACGCCGGCCCGGCATCCCGCCAATGCGGTGTTACTCGTCGTTACAGAAGCGACGGAGCGGTTTCACATCGGCTGTTGCGCGTCGTCTACCATTCGTTTCGTTGACGTCAGGTTGTGCTCGTGCGTCATGCGATCGCAGCTCGAATCGACGGCAGCAATCAGGGAGAATCACAACATCATCGGAACGGCGCGGCGGAGTTTCGCCGCGCCTGTCCGCTTTTTAGAAGCTGCATGTCGTCCGCTTCACATCCTCTTTCACATCCTCTTTCACATCCTCTTTCACATCCTCTTTCGCATCGCCGAGATAGACAGGATTCCGATATAAAATCGGCCTATCTGTTTTCGTCCGCTCGCGCGCTGCGCAGTCCTTCGAAAACGATCCCGCGAGGTGCGCGAACCCCGCACCAACTCAATCGCAAAACAGGAAAAGCACGAGCATGCGCTGCGTTCGAACGCGCGCCGCGAAGCCGCCAAGCACAAGCGATTGATCAGAAGGATTGGCGTTACTCCCACCTCGACAAAACATTTCCAGCGAACGACGATCACTCCGTCAGCGCCCACTCTGTGCGGGCTGGCTGACCCGAGTAACAACGGCGTTTAAACGGCCCGTCCATACCAAGACGGGCCTTTTTCTTTGTGCCGCGTTTGTGCCACGTTTGTGCCGCCTGTGTGCCGCTGATTCGGTGCGGGTCGATCAGAACGCGGACGTCGTGTCGAGCAGATCAGGTTGGTACGGCACGCCGCCCGAAGCGCGATTCGGCGTTTCCGGCCGTACCCGCCGCTCCAGCTCGAGCAACGCGCGTTTGCGTTCGAGCCCACCCGCATAGCCCGTGAGGTTGCCTGTCCCGGCGACGACACGATGGCAAGGCACGATCACCGAAATCGGATTGCGCCCGTTCGCCGCGCCGACGGCCCGCGCACTGCCCGAGGGCAAACCCAGGCGCTGCGCGATCCGGCCATAGCTGTCGAGTTCGCCGTACGGAATCGCGCGCAGTTGTTCCCAGACGCTTTGCTGGAACGCCGTGCCCACCGGCCGCAGCGCGACGCTGAAGCGTTGCAGCTCACCGGCGAAGTACGCGCGCAACTCGTCTTCGCTCTGCCGCACGATGCGCGGCGCGTTGAGTTCGCGAGCGACATGCGCGACACCGTCGAGCGTCGGGCAGTATTTTTGACCGACGAAGTAGAGGCCGGTGAGCGCATCGTCTTCGACGTGCACGAGCATGTCGCCGAGCGGCGACGCGATCAGGAAGCGCTGTTTCATGCTGCGTTCATCCTGTCTGCGGAGGTGCCTGTCAGATGCTGCGCGGCATACGCACGCCACGGCGCCCATTGCGCGCCGCCCTGCGCTCCGCTCGCAAGGACAGCCGTTGGGCCCAACGGATCGCCGACCGGAAACGCATTCGGCCAGCCGAGCGCGCGCATCGCGATGGTCTGCACCGCCCATTCGTCGAGGCCGATCGCGTTGCGCAGATGGTCGAGCGTGTCGTCGAGCGGCGCGTACGGTTCGAGCGACACGCGGCCGCTCGCCACGTCGCCGGCCAGCGTCAGCAGCTGCCGTGCGCCCGTTTCCGAGAGTCCGGTGGCGCGCAGTTCGTCGGGCCGCAAGCGCGCGAGTCGCGAGGCCGATGGAAACGCGACACGCAATCCGGCCGGCGCGCCTTCGACCGGCGTCCCGAAACGGTCCGCCACGCGACGCAACCACAGACGCGCCTGCGCCAGCGGCCACTGACGCATCGCGATGCAGCGCGCGGCGATCTCGATTCCATCGAACGCGCCGGGTACGCGCAACCCCGGCATCGCGCGGCCCAGATCGCCGAGCCGCGCATCGACGAGATCGGGGCGGCAGTCGAGATCGAATGCGCGGCGTACCTGCGCCAGCACGGCCGCGAGCACCGGCGTCAGCGTCGCGCTCGCGGTGACGCGCACCGCATGCCGCTCCGGCAGGTTCGCGACGCTCAGCCAGCCGGCATGCGCATGGCCGTCGCGCGACACCACGAGCGTTCGCGCGTAGGTGCCGTGCGCGATCCGCTCGACGCCATCGACTGCGTGATCGGCAAGGCCATACAACAGCGCGTCCCATGCGAACGGCGGCCGCCAGCCGAGTTCGAGCGTGAGCGTGTCGGGCATCGCCGGCTGCACCTGCTTGCGCAGCCGCGCCGGCGTCATCCCGTAGCGACGGCCGAACACGTCGTTGAAGCGGCGCACGCTGCCGAAGCCCGCCGCGAGCGCCACCTGCGCCGCGGGCAGCGTGCTCTCGGTCAGCAGGCGCTTCGCGAGTAGCAGACGCTGCGTCTGCGCGTAGTCGAGCGGCGACACGCCGAATTCGGCTTCGAAAATGCGCCGCAGATGACGCGCGGTGACGCCGATGCGCGCGGCGAGGTCGTCGAGGTTCGCGTCATTCAGGAAGCCCGCGCCGATCATTTCGGCGGCGGCCTGCGCGAGCCGGCTCGACACGTCGAGCAGCCCATGCCCCGGCGCGCGTTCCGGCCGGCAGCGCAAGCACGGACGGTAGCCGGCATGCTCGGCCTGGGCGGCGCTGTCGTAGAACGTACAGTTCTCGAGCTTCGGCGCCCGCACCGGACATACCGGACGGCAATAAATACCGGTCGACGACACCGCGACATAGAACCAGCCGTCGAAGCGGCGGTCGCGGGACAGAACGGCCTGGTAGCAGGTTTCGCGATCGGGAGTCATGTCTCGCACTCTAGCGCAGCGGCCGGCGATGTTCTGGCCGCTTTCGGACATGTGCATGACGCGCGCGACGCTCGCTGCATATCGAACGCGAACCCGCCGCCAACCTGCCGCAAACAGGCCCCCGCGCGGCGCAGCGACGGCAGGACTTACCCTGGCCGCGCGTCGCCGGCATGACATGCGCGGTAACGCCGGCGCGGATTCGGGCCGGATAAAAAGGCGGGCGGCAACGCGGAGAGTCGCGTTACACTGATCGAAATAGTCGGCGGAGCTTCGGCGTCAAGGCCCCGATGTGAGCGGTTTGCGACAGACGCCGTACGGGCGAGCCCGTACAATGCTTGATCAACAACGGAACGAGGACAACTTCGATGCGCACTACCGGATCTTCCGGGTCCATGGCCCTGCTCACCGAATACGATGACGCGACGTCGCGCGAACTCCGCTCGCTGCGCCTCGAATCGACAGAGGACGGCAAGGCCATTCTTCTGATCGAAGTCGACGAGCGCAAGCCCGGCATCCATCGGGAAGTGCGTTACGAGATCACGCCCGCCGAACTGATCGCCGCGATCCGCGCGCACGGCGCCGAGCTGCCCGGCGAACAGCACAACCACAATCACCGTTCGTAACTTCAACGCGCACCGGTGCCGCTATGCGGGCCGGTTCGCCGCCTTGCTGCGTCGTTGTACATCCGCCGCGTGTTAGTTTTACCGCTGTCGGCTCGTCTGCTTCACTCCACCCCGCCCCATTTGCCGCCGCTCGTGCGGCCCGTCATCGCGTTGCCATTTCAGCGCCGGCATAATCGCCCGCGCGCGAACCGCAGTCACGCATCATCGTTTTCGTAGTCTGGCCGTCTGAACGACCGTTGCGCACCGGATCGTCATGGCCGGCGGCAGTTGCGCAGCGCGAAAATGCGTCCATAATTTACAATTCCTCCTTCGCATTCCGCCCATCACGGCGGTGGAAGTAAGACGATGCTCCTACACGAACTTGTTCAGCAGTACGGACCCGCCCTCGTCTTCGCCAACGTGCTGGCCGCCTCGCTCGGGCTGCCGGTGCCGGCGTTGCCGACGCTCGTCCTGTTCGGCGCGATGGCGGCGCTGCATCCCGGTTCGGTCGGCACGCAGGTCGTGCCGGTGCTCGTGCTGTCGATCTGCGCGACGCTGATCGGCGACAGCGCGTGGTATCTCGCCGGCCGTATCTATGGCGGCAACACGCTGAAGACGCTCTGCAAGCTGTCGCTGTCGCGCGATACCTGCGTGAAGAAGACCGAGCGCTTCTTCGGCCGCTGGGGCGTGCGCGTGCTCGCGGTGGCGAAGTTCGTGCCGGGGCTGTCGATCGTTTCCGTACCGATGGCCGGCGCGATGCACACGCCGTACCGCACGTTCCTCGCGTTCGATGGTATCGGCGCAGCGCTTTGGGCGGGCGTCGGGCTGATCGTCGGCGTCGTGTTCGCACCGCAGATCGACATGCTGTTCGCCGGCGCGAGCCGGCTCGGCCATATGACGCTCGTCGTGGTCGGCGTGCTGCTGGTGCTGTACACGCTGTACCGCTGGCATCGCCGCCGTCAGCTGATCAAGAAGCTTGCCGCGGCACGCATCGACGTCAACGATCTGTACACGCTGATCGAGGCACGGCACTCGCCGGTCGTGTTCGACATCCGCTCGGAAGAGAAGCGCAAGCTCGATCCGTACGTGATTCCCGGGTCGCTCTTCGCCGACGAGCGGCAACTCGACGAGATCATCCAGAAATACCCTCACGACCAGAAGGTCGTAATCTACTGCTCTTGTCCGAACGAGATCTCGGCGGCGTGGATGGCGAAGCAGCTCAACGAAGCGGGCTTCTCCGACGTGCTGCCGCTGCGCGGCGGCCTCGACGCCTGGCGCGACGCCGGCCGTCCGCTCGACTCGCTGCTGCACGAGCCGTCGCCGGACATGGGCGTCGGCATCGAGCCGAAGCCCATCTGAGCCGGCCGGCACAGCCCCGGCATCGTCTGTCACGGCGCGTTCGCGCCGGACGTCAGACCCACACCGAGGCGCGCGCGGCCGCGCCATCAACGAACCAACAAGGAGCATTCGATGGGTGCGTCACTGGGCGGTGAACTTCCTCAAGACGTGGTCGCGGACGCGCCGTTCTCGAATCTCGCGACCCGCGGCCATCAGATGTTCCCGCGGCTCACCGCGGAAGAGATCGACCGGCTGCGCCGCTTCGGCGAAGTGATGCGCTGGTCGACGGGCGATCTGCTGTTCAAGACCGGCGAGCCCGGTCCCGGCATGTACGTGCTGCTGAGCGGCAGCGTGCGCGTGCTTCAGCGCGACGGCCTCGGCCGCGAGAAGACGATCGGCGAGCACAACGGCATGGGGCCGTTCCTCGCGGAGGTCGGGCAACTCTCGGGCAAGCCGGCGCTCGTCGACGGTCTCGCGCTCGAAGATTCGGAAGCGCTGCTGATCCCGCCGCACAGCCTGCGCGCGGTGATCGTCGCCGAAGCGGAACTCGGCGAGCGCATCATGCGCGCGCTGATCCTGCGCCGCGTGGCGCTGATCGAAAAAGGCGCGGGCGGCCCGATCCTGATCGGCAAACGTCACGACGCGCGGCTGATCGCGCTGCAAGGCTTCCTGTCGCGCAACGGCCATCCGCACTCGGTGGTCGACGAGCGCGACGAGGAAGCGCTGCAGCTCACCGAACAGTTCGCCGCGGGTCCGGAAGACCTGCCGCTCGTGCTGTGCCCGGACGGCTCCGTGCTGCGCCATCCGAGCGACCCGGAGCTCGCCACCTGCCTCGGCCTGCTGCCGGATCTCGATGCGTCGCACGTGTACGACGTCGCGATCGTCGGCGCCGGTCCCGCGGGGCTCGCAACCGCCGTGTACGCGGCGTCGGAAGGCCTGTCGGCAATCGTGCTCGACTCGCGCGCGCCCGGCGGCCAGGCGGGCGCCAGCTCGCGCATCGAAAACTACCTCGGCTTTCCGACCGGCATCACCGGCCAGGCGCTGGCGGGCCGCGCATTCGTGCAGGCGCAGAAGTTCGGCGCGCACGTCGCGATTCCGGTCAAGGTGAAGTCGCTGCATTGCGATGTCATGCCGCATCGGCTCGAACTGAAATGCGGCGGCAGCGTCGCCGCGAAAGCGATCGTGATCGCGAGCGGTGCCGTGTACCGGCGCCCGGCGATCGCGGACCTCGATCACTTCGAAGGCCGCGGCGTGTACTACTGGGCGTCGCCGGTCGAAGCGAAGCTCTGCAAACACGAGGAAGTCGTGCTGGTGGGCGGCGGCAACTCCGCCGGCCAGGCGATCGTCTACCTCGCGTCGCACGCGAAGCGCATTCACGTGCTGATCCGCAAGCCGGACTTCTCGTCGACGATGTCGCGCTATCTGATCGACCGCATCGCGTCGCTGCCCAACGTCACGGTGCATGCGCAGAGCGAGATCGCGAGCCTCGAAGCGGACGATCTGGGCGGCCTCGCGAAGGTGTATCTGAAAGCGCCGCTCGCCGATGGCCGGCGCCATTTCGACTGCCGTCATGTGTTCCTGTTCACGGGCGCGGATCCGAATACCGACTGGCTGCGCTCATGCGGCGTGGAGCTCAACGACAAGGGCTTCGTGCTGACGGGCTCGGCGGGCAACGCGAGTGCGGCGGCCTGCGATCTGACGACGAGCGTCGAAGGCGTGTTCGCGATCGGCGACGCGCGCGCAGGGTCGACCAAGCGCGTGGCGGCAGCGGTTGGCGAAGGCGCGGCGGTGGTGTCGCAGATTCATCAGATGCTTGCGCTCGAAGCCGGCGAAATGCTGCCGGTTAATGCATAACATGAGGCGTGACATGAGGCGTGATGTGAGCCACATGCTCATGCCGAAGCCGATGCACCCATCGCACGCGTTGCCATCTAACCAACCGTCGTTCGCCGCGTGAAGCCGCTCTCGCTTCCCGCGGCGCGCACGCTGCATCTCGCCGCGCAAGGTCTGCTCGCGCCGCCGCGCCGCAAGGCCACCAAAGCCGACGTGCTCGATGCGATCCGCCGGATGGCGCAATTGCAGATCGACACGATTCACGTGGTGGCGCGCAGCCCGTATCTCGTGCTGTTCAGCCGTGTCGGCGCGTATCCGCAGCAGTGGCTCGACGAGCATCTCGCCGAAGGCAAGCTGTTCGAATACTGGTCGCACGAGGCGTGCTTCGTGCCGGTGGAAGACTACGGTCTGCTGCGCCACCGGATGCTGGACCCCGTCGGCATGGGCTGGAAGTACGCCGCCGAATGGCACGACACGTATCGCGCGGAGATCGATGCGCTGCTGGATCGTATCCGCGCGAACGGCCCGGTTCGCTCCGCGGATTTCGCTCGCGACGATGGCGCGAAAGGCAGCGGCTGGTGGGACTGGAAGCCGGAGAAGCGGCATCTCGAAGTGCTGTTCGCGCTCGGTCAACTGATGGTGGCCGAGCGGCGCAATTTTCAGCGCGTCTACGACATCGCCGAACGCGTGCTCCCGCACTGGAGCGACGCGCGCGACCTGCAGCCCGTCGACGTGGTGCAGCACGAACTGTTGCGCCGGACCTGCCAGGCGCTCGGCGTCGTGCGCGCCGACTGGGTGGCCGATTACTACCGGATGCCGCGCCGCCCGTACGTGGACGCGCTAGCTGCGCTCGCGGATGAAGGCGAACTGGAGCCGGTGCAGGTCGACGGCTGGAAGCAGCCCACCTACGTGCACCGCGACCTCGCCGCATCGATCGACGATGCGAACGCGGGGCGGCTCGCATCGAGCGTGACGACCGTGCTGTCGCCATTCGATCCGGTGGTGTGGGACCGCAAGCGCGCAGTCGCGCTGTTCGATTTCGACTACGCGATCGAATGCTATACGCCCGCCGCAAAACGCAAGTACGGCTACTTCGTGCTGCCGCTGCTGAGCCGCGGAAAACTGGTGGGACGGGTGGACGCGAAGGCGCACCGCGCGAGCGGTATTTTCGAGTTGAAGCAGGTGCACCTGGAGCCGGGCGTGCGCGTGAGCGGCCGGCTCGCCACCGACCTGCGCCGTGCGTTGCAGCGCTGCGCGGACTGGCACGGCACGCCGCAACTGGAAATCGTCTCGGCGCCAGCGGCGCTGCGCGAACTGCTGGGCGACGATGACGAGTCGGAAACGGCGGCGTGAGCCCGCGCTTCTACGCTTCTACACCTTCGCCCTGAGTTCGCGCGCGGTTTCCAGCAGGCCTTCGTAGCCCGAGCGCGCATGCTCGGGCAGGTCGGGATCGCCGACCAGCGCACCGAGCGTTTCGATCAGGCTGTACAGAATGCCTTTGGCGGCCGCCGCGGCGATGTGCCCCGACGACACCATCTCGCCCACGTGATTGACCGCCGCATCAAGGTGCTCGAGATCGGGCGCAGCGTCCTGTTCCCGTTTCTGCAGATCGTCACGCATCATGTCGGCCAGCTCCAGGTAAGGGATAGCTACAGTTATATACCTATCGGCGGGTCAGCGTCCATCTCGCCTCGTCATTGCCATCGCATAGTCTGGAACGCCAATCGCTTCGAACTCCGAATGATGATGAGATGCGTCAACGCGCATCGGCGAATTCCTCGCTGATTGCCGCGATCAGCGCCTGCATCCGCGCGGTCTTGTAGAGATCGCGGTGCGCGACGAGCCAGACGTCGAACGCATCGCGACGGTTCGGCAGCACGCGCACCAGCTCCGGCTCGTTTTCCGCACGATACAGCGGGATTTCCGTGACGCCGAGCCCCGCCAGCGTCGCCTCGATCAGCATCATCGTCGACGCGGTCTGGAACACCACGTTGCCGCGCGCGATCGATTCGCCGCACAGCGCATCCCACATCGACGGCACCACCGCGCGCTGGTACAGCACCAGATCGTGGCCCGCGAACGCGTCGCCCTCGCGCGGTTCGCCGCGCGACGCCAGATAGCCGCGCGACGCGAACACGCCGAGTTCGAGTTGCGCGAGCCGGCGGCAGATCAGATCCGGCGAATCGGGACGCACGGTGCGGATCGCGAGATCGGCCTCGCGCCGCGTGAGATTGGCGATCGCGGAAGACGTCGTGCACACGATGTCGATGCCCGGGTGCGTGCTGCGCAACTTGACGATAGCCGGCAGCAGAAAGCGCTTCGCGAGCGAATCCGTGGTGGCGATGCGGATCGTGCCGGCGAGCTGCTCGTCGAGACCGGCCACGCGCCGTTCGATCGCATGCGCGGCCTGCTCCATTGCTTCGGCGGGCGCGAGCAGCGCTTCGCCCGCGGGCGTCAGTACGTACATCGACGGCGTGCGCAGGAAGAGCCGCGTCGACAGTTCCTCTTCGAGCGCGGCCAGGCGCCGGCCGACCGTCGCCTGGTCGACGCACAGGCGCGAGGACGCGCCGCGCAGTGTGCCTGCACGAACAATCGCGAGGAAAAAGCGGGCATTGTCCCAGTTCACGAGCAGCTCCGAACGTGATGCAAATCTGCATCGGTCGCATGCGAATTCACTGCTTTATTGCATCACAGCCGGTGTCTAGACTGCCACAGATCGAACCGGAGCACATCACGATGACCGACACCGCCTACGAGGCCGCCGTCGCTCGATGCGACAACCCAACCCACGACGCCGCGCACCGCCGCCTGACGCTCGCGCTCGTCGCGATCGGCATGTTCATGGCGGTCCTCGACACCACGATCGTCAACGTCGCGCTTCCCGCGATGCGCGCGAGCCTCGCCGCGAGCGTCTCCGGGCTCGCGTGGATCGTCGATGCGTACACGCTCAGCTTCGCCGTGCTGATTCTCGCGGGCGGCGTGGCCGGCGATCGCTTCGGCGCGAAGACGATCTATCTGGCAGGACTCGCGCTGTTCGTCGCGGCGTCGGCCGCGTGCGGCTTCGCGCCGTCGACGAACCTGCTGATCGCCGCGCGCCTCGTGCAAGGCACGGGCGCCGCGCTGTTCCTGCCGAGCTCGCTCGCGATCGTGCGCGCGACCTTCCACGACCCGCACGAACGCGCCCGCGCGATCGCCGTATGGGCGACCATCGCATCGGTGGCAGCCGCCGTCGGGCCGGTGCTCGGCGGCTTGCTGGTGGACGGTTTCGGCTGGCGCAGCGCGTTTCTCGTCAACGTCCCGACCGGGATCGCGGCGCTCGTGGGCGCGTGGGTCGTCGTGCGCCGCGCGGAACGCGCGGTGGCGCGGCATTTCGACTGGAGCGGACAGATCGCGAGCATCGTCGCGCTCGGCGCGCTGTGCTTCGCCGCGATCGAATTGCCGTCGCGTGGCCTGGGTTCAATCGAAGTGATCGGCGCACTGGCGGTCACGCTCGTCGCCTCGTTCGCGCTGGTGATGATCGAGCGGCGCTCGGCCGAACCGATGGTGCCGGTCGCGTGGTTCCGCAACCGCATGTTCGTCGCGATGAACGTGACGGGCACGCTCGCGTACGTGGGCTACTTCGGCCTGCTGTTCATCCTGAGCCTGTATCTGCACGGCGTGCTCGGTCTCGACGCGCGCCAGACGGGACTCACGATGCTGCCGCTCGCCGCGAGCCTGTCGGCCGGCAATGTGCTGTCGGCAAAGCTGCATGGCCGGCTGCGGCCGCAGCAGATGATGGCGCTGGGTCTCGGGGTGGCGGCGCTCGCCGTGCCCTTGATCGCGCTCTGTTTCGATCTGCGGGCGCCGCGCGTCGCGGCGTATGTCGCGATGGCGTTGTTCGGCGGAGGCACGGCGCTGTCGGTGCCGCCGATGATTTCGACGGTGCTCGATCAGGTCGAAGCCGAACTGGCTGGCGTCGCGTCGGGTCTGCTGAACGCGCTGCGCCAGTCCGGCGGCCTGCTGGGCGTGGCGGTGGCGGGCGGCGCGGCGACGCTTGCCGCGCATCTGTCCACCGCGCTGTGGATCATGACCGGGGTGACCTGCGCGGCGTATCTGACCGGCACGTTGCTGTCGGTGCTGGCGGTGAAACTGCGGCGCGAAAATTGATCACGGATGTTGTGGTGAGCGTGGTTCGTCGCAGCCTTGCACCGCAGCGGGGCTCCCGAAAAGCCTCACCTCAACGATGTAAAACGCCGCTCAGGTGCGCGGTGAACACCTGGATGCGCTCACCTTACGCGGTGGGAATCCCCGGGTTTTCGTGCGATCTCCTGGAAAGGCTCACCGCCGACGGCCTGATTTCGCAAACAGGGCCTGCGGCTCCCGTATCGCCTCACCTTTGCACCACGCTGGCGAGTCACCTCCTGGAAAACCTCACTTCAGGCTCACACGCTCACCGGGCCAGCCCGCTCCGCCGCGCGAACAGCCGGCGCGTCAGATCGAACGCCACCAGGTTCCCCGCCACCACCAGCAGCAGGCCGATCACGGCCAGCAACGACCAGCGGTAGCCCTCGAACACCGTCGACACCGCCAGCGCGACGAGCGGAAACAGCACCGTGCAGTAGGCCGCGCGCTCGGGCCCGATCCGTCCCACCAGCGTCAGATACGCGGTGAAGCCGATCACCGAGCCGGGAATCGCGAGATACAGCAGCGCGCCGAGATAACGCGCATCGGGCTCGATCGAAAAATGCAGCCCGAGCGCAAGACTCGCGAGCGTCAGCACGCCGGCGCCGAACAGCATTGCCCAACCGTTGGTGGCGAGCGGATGCAGACCCATCGACTGCATCCGGCTGGACAGCAGGTTGCCGATCGAGAAGCACAGCGTGCCGCCGAGCGCGATGACGAGACCGAGCCACGTCGCGTGCTCGCCGATGTGGCCGGCCATCTGCTGCACGAACAGGCAGCCGATGCCGGCCAGGCCCAGCAGCGCGCCGACAATCGCAGTGGGCTGCAGCGGGCGGCCCATGAAGATGCGCCCGTTGATCGAGTTGAGCAGCGGCGCGGTCGAGAACACGACGGCGACGAGACCGCTCGGCACGATGCTTTCAGCGTAGTAGAAGCACAGGAAGTTCACGCAGAAGAGCGCGAGCCCCTGTGCGGCGAGATACGGCCACGCGGCGCGCGGCGGCACGATCGGGCGGCGCATCGCGCGCAGGATCGCGAACAGCACGAACGCGGCAATGAAGAAGCGCCAGGCAATCGAAACCGGCGGCGGCACAGCGCCGAGCTGCCATTTGATCGCGATCCAGGTCGTGCCCCAGATCAGCACGGTGACGACGTAAAGCAGGAGATTCATGATGCTCGGACCATGCATGAGAGGTGATTGGACTTCCGATCATGCGCGGTGCGCGCGGACGCGGATTGTCCAGAATTGCGCATTTCCCGGCCGCCACGCGCGCGGGCGCGCGCGTGGCTCTATACTTTCAGCAATCCTTCTCTCTAACCGCCCGTTCGTGACCGAACTCGCCAACGCCAACGCCATCATCGATCCTGCAACCGTGCCGTTCGGTCTGCAGTCGATCTGCCATACGCTCGCGCAGGCCAACGCCACGCTCGACCGCTTCGCGTGGCTTGGCGACCAGTTGGCCGTCGCGATCTGGCGCCGCGACATCGAAGAAGCCGAGACGATCTACGACCGTCCCGGTCATCACACGCTGTCGTGCTATCTCGACGGCGGCTATCGCACCGAACGCCAGAAGATGCCCGGTCGCTTCGGCGCGCCGCAGCGCCTGTGCGCGCTGCCCGGCGAACACGAATCGCGCTGGTGGGTACGCGGCCACATGCATTTCATGCACCTCTACTTCCTGCCCGAGCACTTCACGCGGCGCGCGGTGCAGGAACTCGATCGTGAGCCGCGCGAACTTACGCTCGCCGACCGCACGTACTTCGAGGACCCGCACATCGCGAGCCTGTGCCAGTCGTTGGCAAATCAGGTGTGGGACGACGCCGATGCCATGCTCCGCGCGAACGAAACGGCGCATGAGGTGTTGAGCGAACTGCTGCGCGCACAGGGCGTGCGCCGCACCGGCGTCGCGTTGAAAGGCGGACTTGCGGCTGCTACGCGCCGGCGTCTGCGCGATTATATCGACGCGCATCTCGACCAGCCGCTCACGCTCGGCGAACTCGCCGACCAGGCGTGTCTGTCCGAATTCCACCTCGCGCGGATGTTCCGCACGTCGTTCGGCTTGCCGCCCGCCGCATGGATCGCGGCGCAACGGCTCGATCGCGCGCGCGAACTGCTGCGCGCAACCGACCTGCCGCTCGCCGACGTCGCCGCGCGCTGCGGCTACGCGAATCCCAGCCACTTCAGCCATCGCTTCCGCGAAAGCGTGGGCGTGACGCCAAACGTCTACCGCCGCACGCTGAGAGGCTGAATCAGAGGTTGAAACGCTGCTTACGCCACTGACGGCGCAGCCGGGAAGTCCACCGTCGTATCGTTGACACGGTTCACGATGTTGGTGAACGAGATCGCCGCGATCGCCAGCGCCGTTTCCATCACCTGACGTTCCGTATAGCCCGCTTCACGCACCGCGTTCAGCTCTTCGGCGGGCAGCGTGCCGCTCGTCGTCACGATCGCGCGCACGAACCGCACCAGTGCATCGCGCTTCGCGTCGCCGGTCGCGGCGCCCGTGCGAATCTGCTTCATCGTGTCCGGCGCGAGACCCGCGAACTTGCCCATCACGGTGTGGGCCGCGAGACAGTAGTCACAGCCGGCCACTTCGCTCGTCGCGAGGCGGATCGTTTCGATCTCGGCCTTCGAAAGCGTGCTCTTCTGCAGCACGGCGTCCAGGTTCAGCGCTGCGCCGAGCACGTCGGGCGCGTAACCGCCGATGGTCGCGTACGCGTTCGGCACCTTGCCGGCGTTCTTCTTGATCGCGGCGAACAGGTCGGCGGCTGTGCCGGTCGCGTCGGCAACGGAGGGCGTGGAAAGACGGGACATGACTGACTCCTTGATGATGGTTGATGGTGCTGTTTCGGTAGCCATCTCGTATGGCATGGAGGCAGTGTAGGACGACAGGCTGAGCTTTTTAATGCCAGAATGGCGCAGTTTCATGCTTGAAAGTCTCACCGGCATTTGCAGGGCTCTTTTCCCACACAAGGGGACACCCATGGATCTGCTCAGCCGTCTGCTCACGCTGATGCCCGTCACCGGCCGGCTCGACGTGCGCTGCCACTTCGGCGCGCCGTGGCGCATCGACGAGCCGCCTGCCGGCGAACGCGAAATCGCGTACCACGTGCTGTTGCGCGGCGAGGCGCTGGTCGAATACGAGGGCAAGCCGCCGCTGCGGATGCGGGCGGGCGATATCGTGCTGTTTCCGTCGGGCGGCGCGCACGCGCTGCATGACGGCAGCGGCCGCAAGCCGACAAAAGCGACGCGGGAAGTCAACGGTCCGCTGCAGATCGTCACGAATCGCGGCCGCGGCGAGGCCGCCGACGTGCTGTGCGGCCGCTTCCTCGTGCCCGCGATGCCGCAGCAGCTATTGCGCGACCATCTGCCGGGGATGCTGCTGGTGCACAGCGTGCGGCTTGACGGCAACAGCGACGCGCTGGAGGACGACGCGGACGCCGTGCAAGCGGAGGAAGCGCGAATCGAAGCCAGCCGCCTCGCGCGGCTGATCGCACTGATGCGCGAAGAAGCGCTTGAGCAAGGTGCTGGCAGCGACACGCTCGTCAATCATCTGTCAGGCGCGCTGTTCGCATTGACGCTGCGCTTCGCGAGCGAGTCGGGCGAGCCGCCGCGCGGGCTGCTCGCGCTCGCGCGGCAACCGCGTCTGTTGCCCGCGCTCTCCGCGATGTTCGACGAACCCGGCAAGCCGTGGACGCTGCCGGACCTCGCCGAGCTTTGCCATATGTCGCGCGCGACCTTCGTGCGGCACTTCGACGAAGCGATCGGCCGCTCGGCCAGCGACGTGCTCACCGAAATCCGCATGTCGATCGCGGGCCGCCGGCTCGCGCAAACCCGCACACCGATCGCGGAGATCGGCGAAGCGGTCGGCTATCTGTCGGATGCGGCGTTCCAGCGCGCGTTCAAGAAGCAGGTGGGAATGACGCCGGCGCAATGGCGCGCGCAGGCACGCGCCGATTTTTTAGCGACCGGCAACGACGACTGAATGTCGCCGGCGCGTTGCACGTTCAACGCACGCCGCGTTACTTCAGAAACACGTAGTGCGCGAAATATGGGGATTCGCCGCGCTGATGCTCGGTCGTGCAAGGTTGCGTGGGCGCCGTGCCGCCCGCGGTATCCACGCGTTGCACGAAGCGCACCTGCGCGAGCACGCCGGCGCTGCCCGCGCTCTTCGTTTCGAGCAGCAGTTGCGGAATGCTGTCTGCCGTCTGGCTTGGTGACTGCGCGAGCACGTGCCCGGTGATCTTGCTGCCGTCGTCGGCCTGCCATGACGGACCCGCCGCGTGATGGATCGCCGCCTGACCGTTGGTGTCGTAGAGCGTGGCGAGCGGGCTTTTGAAGACCCACGTCAGTTGGTGCGCATCGTCGTACTCGCACGAGTAGACCTGTACGCCCGTTGCCGCCATCGTCGCGACGACCTGTGCGTCAGAAGGTGTGGCGATCGATGCGGGTGCCGCGGCCCGTGCGAGGCCCGCGATGAAAATTCCCGTCAGCGCCACGGCCGAGCGTGACAGGCAAGTTGAAAGGGAGCGCATGATCGGTGTCCTTTCGCGAAACGCGAATTTCTCGGCCCCGCGCGTGAAGCGTGGTGGTGTTGTTTGAAGGCTTGAAAACGCGACACGGCTTCGATAGGCATCGAAGCCATCCGCTGCCGACAAAACACCTGACACCCTGCCCTTATTCCATCCGTGTTCCTTGCCGAGTCTTCGCCATGCCCATAGCAGGTACCGAATCCCGTTCGGCAACCGAATCAATGCAGCGCTGCAACTCCCCCTGAAACCGAACGTGATTCGTTTATCACGCCGCTGACGAGCGCGAGCACCACGCCGCGCCTATCATCGACGGTCGATAGTCCCCTGCTCCCGACTCCATGGAATTCGATACCAAAGTTGCGATCGTCGTGCTCGACGATCTCGCCATCTGGCAGAAGCTCAACGTCACCGCGTTCCTCGCGACCGGCATTGCCGGCGCGGCGCCTGAAGCGATGGGCGAACCCTACGAAGACGCGGGCGGCCGCCAGCATGCGCGCCTGCTTGGCCAGCCGATGATGATTTACCAGTCCGATCCGGCCGGGCTGTTGCGCGCGTGGCGCCAGAGCATCGAGCGGGAATTGACGCGCGCGGTCTACGTGCGCGCGATGTTCTCGACGGGTCACGACGCGGCGAACCGCGAGGTGTTCAAGCAGGAGTCCGTGGAAACGCCCGACCTCGTCGGCATTGCGATCCGCGGCGCGAAGAAGGGCGTCGACAAGGCGGTGAAGGGCCTGTCGCTGCACCCATGACACGTTATTCGGACGGGCTCGGTCCGCGTTCGAGATACGTCGACAGCGCGATATAGCTGCGCGTGCCCGTGAAGCCCTCGATCGAATGAATGCGCTCGAGCAGGTCTTCGAGCGTTTGCGTGTCGCGCGTGCGAACCTTCAGCAGCATCGCGCTTTCGCCGGTGACGGTGTGAATCTCCTCGACCTCCGGCAACTCCTTCAGCGCCAGCAGATGTCGCGTAACGGCCCAGCTCGTCGTATCGACGTGCACGAACGCGAGCAGCGGCCGGCCGAGTTTCGGACCATCGAGCGCGGCGACGGTCGCGGTGATTACACCATCGCGCTTGAGCCGCTTGACGCGTTCGTGCACGGCGGGCGGCGACAAATGGAGCGCTTCGCCGAGATCGGCGTAACTGCGCGTCGCGTCTTCAGCAAGCAGCGCGAGCAGCTTGCGGTCGGTATCGTCGAGCCGCGCGGGCGGCGAAGAAGGTTTGCGCAGCGTGCGCGCCTTCGCGTTGGTATCGACAGTCATCGTTGAGATTGCGGTGGAATGGCGGCCGACACCCGGTCGCGCAGTTCGCGGCGGATGATCTTGCCGGTCGCCGTCATCGGCAGCTGTTCGACGAAGTGGACCACACGCGGATACTCGTGTGCCGCGAGCCGCGTTTTCACGTGATCCTGCAGCTCGCGCTTCAACGCGTCGCTGGCTGCGTAGTCCGTGTTCAGCACCACGAATGCGGTGACGATCTCGGTGCGCTGCGCGTCCGGCGCGCCGATCACGGCCGCCATGCGCACGGCCGGATGACGCAGCAGACAGTCTTCGATCGGCGCGGGGCCGATGCGGTAACCCGCGCTCGTGATCACGTCGTCGTCGCGTCCGACGAAGCGCACGAAGCCGTCCGCATCCTCGACGCCCATGTCGCCCGTCATCAGCCATTCGCCGCGGAACTTGTCGCGCGTCGCGGCTTCGTTGTTCCAGTAGCCGAGGAACATCACCGGGTCCGGCGAGCGCACCGCGATATTGCCCGGTGTGCCGGCCGACTGCGGCACGCCCGCATCGTCGACGATCGCAATGCGATGACCCGGCACTGCCTTGCCGATCGAGCCGACGTTCGGCTCGAACAAGGTCGCGCACGAAGCGAGCACGACGTTGCATTCGGTCTGTCCGTAGAACTCGTTGATCGTCACACCGAGCGCGCGCCGGCCCCAGTCGATCAGCTCCGCGCCGAGCGATTCGCCGCCGCTCGCAACCGCGCGCAACGCGAGCGGCCAGCGCTCCGGATGCTCGACCGTGCGCATCATCTTCAGCGCGGTGGGCGGCAGGAACGTGTGCGTGACCTGATGGCGTTGCATCAGATCGAACGCCGCTTCGCCGTCGAATTTCTCGAAGCGCCGCGCGAGCACCGCGACGCCGTGATGCCACGCCGGCAGCAGCACGTCGAAAAGGCCGCCGATCCACGCCCAGTCGGCGGGTGTCCACATCAGCGTCGCGTCATCGGGGAAGAACGCCTGCGGCATCTCGACGCCCGGCAGGTGTCCGAGCAGCACGCGATGCGCGTGCAACGCGCCTTTCGGCTTGCCGGTAGTGCCCGACGTATAGATGATGACGGCCGGGTCTTCCGCAGCGGTGTCGACTGGCTCGAAGGCTTCCTCCGATGCGGCATTCAACGCATGCCAGAAAGAAGTGACGCCCTGTGCGCGCGCTTCGTCGCTCAACGCATCGGGCTCCGCATCCACCACGAACACGGTGCGCAGATCGGGCAGCGAGTCCCGCAGCGCCTCGATTTTCGCGAGCCCCGCGCGATCGGTGACGAGCGCGACAGCGCCGCTGTTCGCGAGGCGATATTGCAACGCGTCGGGGCCGAACAGCGCGAAGAGCGGCACCGCAACGCCGCCGCATTTATACGTGGCGAGATGCGCGAGTCCTGTTTCCAACGACTGCGCGAGGAAGATGCCGACGCGCTCGCCGCGCGCGACGCCACCCTTCTGCAACGCCAAAGCGAGCCGGTCCGACAGTGTCTTGAGTTCGTCGAACGTATAGCGCTGCACGCTGCCGTCATTCGATTCGACGATCAGCGCGAGGCGGCCGCTACCGTCCGCCCATTTGTCGCACGCGTCGACGCCGATGTTGTAGCGCGCGGGAATACGCCACGCGAAGTTCGAGACGAGGGTGTCATAGCTGGCGGCGCGCGGAAGCATCGGTGTCTCCTGGTCTTGTCGGCTGTACGTATCCGGCTAGCGTACCCGCTGCGCCGCCGCACGAAAAGTCTCGATGTGCCCGGCCGCCAGGATCGCGCCGTCAGAAGCGGTAACCAACGCCAGCGAGCAGCACGTCCGTATCGCGGCTGTAGCGCGTCACCACCCGGTTCCACGTGACGCGCGCCGTCCAGTGCTGCGTGAACCGGTACGACGCCGACAGCGAGACGAGCCCCGACAGGATGCCGTCACCCGTATCGCGATCTTCGGCGTGTTTGCCTTGATGGATCGCCGCGTACAGGCCGGCGCCCGCGCCGAGCGTCACGCGGTCGTCGAAGAACGCGCGGGTCAGCCAGAGCTGCGACGTGATGCCGTCGCGGCGCGCGGTAATGCCGTTGCCTTCATGCAGATAGCCGAGCGTCGCGTCGAGATAGTTCGTCAGTCCGCGCCGGTATTCGATGGCCTCGGCCCATGACGTCTGCGACTTGAGGCTGTTGAGGATGGTCTCGCCGGCCATCACGGTGACCTCGTTGTTCGTCACCTTGTGTGTGCGTGGCAGCGCCCAGTCGCGCGCGCCGGAGCCGTCCGGCGCATCGAGCTGATAGCCGATGCCCACCAGCACCGCGGTCGTCCACGGCCCGCGCGTTGCCTCCGTGCGGTTCAGCTGCACGTTCGCGGTCCAGCGGTGCGTGCTGAAGTACGTGGCGCGCACGCTGTACACCGCGCCCCAGCCGTGCGTGTTCGAGTAGCCGAGATTCTGGTCCGCCGCCGTCGTGTCGAAGTAGTAATACGGCCCGACCCCTACCGCCAGTTCGAAGCGCTTTTGATCGAGCGGCAACCTCGCCCATAGCTGCACCGTCGGGCCGTCGCGATGATGATCCGGAATATGGCCTTCGTTGAGCCAGCTCAGACTGCCTTCGAAGTACGGGCCGATACCCTCGAAGTAATCGAGCGACCACGAGTACGAGTGCTGGCCGCTCGACGTCAACGTGCCGGCGTTCAGGTTGAGTTCCTGAGCGGCGGCGACGCTGCACAGCGCGCTGCATGCAGCCGCCGCGGCGGCGACCGTACATCTCATCGCGAGAAGCCTCGTCGTTTGTTTCGGTTTCCGCAAGGACTGCGGGCGCCTGGTTGCAGACGCACCTTACAGAACCCAAGCGATATCATGGTTACCGAACAATACGAAGCGTTTTCGCAGTAACGCATGACGGCCACGTGACGTGGTCAACGCCGAGCTGGCCGACACGGCGCTGTCATATCCGGCGTCCTCGCGAGCGCACGTCGCGCGGTGCGTTCGCCGCATCCGAAAGCCAAATGAAGCCTTCGGCGAGCGCATCGCCGCCAGATCGGCCACACCTGCTGGGCAGGTTGCCCACGAAACCGAGGCTCGTCAGCGCGCTGGAATAAACTGAGAGCAACGACCGTTATGCATTAGACGAATCCGCGTGGCGCGCAACGGCTTTGCTGGCGCGCCACATCGTCTCCGCGCCGTGCGCGCGGCCCAACCCGATACGACGCACCCAGACGCACACATGAACACTCGCGCCAACCTTCCTCACAGCACCGACGCAGCTACGGCTCCGCCCGTCGAGCGCTATACGCGTACCGCGATGGTGCTGCACTGGCTGATCGCACTCGGCATGATCTGCAACGTCGCGCTCGCACTGAGCGCCGATTACCTGCCGGACGACTGGGTCCGCCCGGTGATCGACCTGCACAAGTCGATCGGCATCACGGTGCTGGGGCTCGCGATCGTGCGCATTCTGTGGCGCGTCACGCACAAGCCGCCCCCGCTGCCCGAGCATTTTCCGCGCTGGGAACGCGCTGCCGCGCATGCGGCGCACGTGCTGCTCTACGTGCTGATCTTCGCGCTGCCGATCTCCGGCTGGCTGCATGACTCCGCGTGGAAGGACGCGGCCACGCATCCGATGTCGCTGTTCCACATCGTGCCGTGGTTCCGCCTCGGCTTCATCATGGACCTGCCGCCCGCGCTGAAAGAGCACCTGCACGATGTGTTCGGCGCGATCCACACGGCGTTCGGCTACGTGCTCTACGTGGTGCTCGCGCTGCACATCCTGGGCGCGCTGAAGCATGAACTGATCGACCGCGAATCGGTGCTGCGCCGGATGCTGCCATGAGTACGCCCACCCGCACTCCGGTCGAAGCGGGCGCGCCGCTCGCCATGTCCGCTTCGCGACGCCGACCCGTGAGTTCGCGCAGCGGCCAGGCGTTGCCCGTCACCACGCTCGATGCGCTCTCCGCCGCCCTCGCACACACGTCGCCGCGTCTCGTGCCGCGCGGTACGCCGCTCGCGAGCGTGCTGATCCACGGCGGCGTGTTCGCGCTGTGGCTCGTGCTGTTCGCGCGCGCGTTCCTGCTGCACGGCCTGGTGTCGTGGTCCATCGGGGTCGCGTATATCGCGTACGACACGCTGCTGCTCTGCTTCGTCTCGTGGAAGACGCTGCCGCTCGCCGGTTCGTTCGCACGAGGGCAGGCAACGGCGCCCACCATGCCGCGCGGCGCGAAGCTGCCGACGCTCGGCGCGGTAGTGGCCGCGTACAACGAGGCGCCCGTCATTCAGGTGACGCTCGATGGCCTGCTCAAGCAGAGCGAGCCGTTGCAGCAGATCGTCTTCGCCGACGACGGCTCCACCGATGCCACCATCGACGTCCTCACGCAGCAGTACGGTCTCGCGCAGGCGCCCGACGGCGAGCTGAGCGCGCCGAGCACGCTGTATCCGACGCTACGCTGGCTGCGCGTGCCGCACGGCGGCAAGGCGGCCGCGCTGAACGCGGCGCTCACGCACATCGAGACCGACACGGTGCTCACCGTCGATGCCGACACGCGCGTCGCGCCCGATGCCTGCGCCGCGATGCGGCGCGCGTTCGCAGCGGAGCCCGAACTCGTTGCGGCCACCGGCATCCTCACGCCGATGTGCGCGCGCGACACGATGGGCCGCTTTTTCCAGTGGTTTCAGACCTACGAGTACATCCGCAACTTCATCTCGCGCTTCGCATGGATGCGCGCGGACAGTCTGCTGCTCGTATCGGGCGCGTTCGCGTGTTTCCGGCGCGACGCGGTGCTGTCGGTGGGCGGCTTCGACGGACATTGCCTCGTCGAAGACTACGAGCTGATTCACCGGCTGCGCCGCTATGCGGTCGAGCATGGCAAGACCTGGCGCGTGCGCGTGATCGGCGAAGCGCAGGCGTACACCGATGCGCCCGGCACCGTGCGCAGCTTCCTGCGGCAACGCCGCCGCTGGTTCGCGGGCTTCCTGCAGACGCAGTACTGGAACCGCGACATGATCGGCAACCGCCGCTACGGACAACTCGGTCTGCTGATGCTGCCCGTGAAGGCGTTCGACACGCTGCAGCCGATCTACGGCCTCACCGCGATCGCGCTGCTCGTGATGTTCATCGTGCAGGGCAAGCTCGGGGTCGCGCTGTCGGTGTCGGGCGTGATCGTCGCGAAGATCATCGTCGACTTCGCCTTTCACCTGTGGTCCGTGCATCTGTACCGATGCTGGACCGGCGACCGCCGCAATTCGAGCCTCGCGATGGCGTTCGTCGCGTCGGTGTTCGAACCGTTCAGCTTCCAGGTGCTGCGGCACACGGGCGCCGCGCTCGGCTGGGTGCACTTCCTCACCCGCAGCAAGCGCTGGGGCGTGCAGGAACGTACGGGGCTCGTCGGCGGCGGGGAGTGAACGACGGGTTACAGGCCGTCGCGCTGATGCTCCGATCGCGTCGTTGCGGGCTGCGCGCCATGATTGTCGTCATCGAACACGGCGGCCACGCCCTGCGGCGAAGTGAAGATTCCGGTGCCGTCGTGGCCGAAGCCATCGATCACGATCGTGCGATGCCGCAAGCCCGACGGATGACGCATCCGCATGTAGCGCTCGTATGCGAGCCCGCGTTCGAGCCGATGAGCGCCCTGCGTCTGCGCGGCGCATGACGTATCCAGCGCCGGATGCGCCGGGTCGCAATCCTCGCTGCCGAGCAGTACCGTTACGTCGCGATGCGCGTAGTCCGCTTCGAGCGTCTGCGCAGAATCCGCCTGCTCCGACGACTGCGCTGATCGTGCGTATGCCGGCAAGCGGTTCAATCCATATTTCCAGTCGTTGAAGCCCGGGCAGGCTGCCGCATCGAACGGTGCGAAGCTTCCATCCGCGGTGGGCCGCTGCGCATCGAAGTACACATACGACGACGGATTCGCGATCACATAGCGCACCACCACGCCGCGTTCGGCGAGCCGCGCTTCGCCTCGCGCGACCACCGCGTAGCGCTGCGCAACCTGACCGCCGCCCGAATGCCCGGCAATCACCACGCTCGCGAGCGACGGAAACTGCTCGCGCACCGCGAGCCCATCGAGGATCGCGTCGAGCACATCGAACGAGCTGAGCGGCGCGGGGCCGACAGCCGCATCGCCGCCCATCCAGCTGGTCCAGTCCCAGTGCAGCGTGTCGGCAGGCAGATCATGCGCCGACACATCTGCACTCGCGAGAAACTGCGGTACGACGAGCAGCGTGTCGCTCTCGTTGCCGCCGGCCGCGGCACGCGCCGCTTGCGCCAGTTTGAAATACGTATCGGCATTGCGCAGGCGGCCGTGGATCAGGATCACGGCGCGGCGAATGGCCGGCTGCGGCACGCTCCAGTCGCAGGTCACGTAAAGCGGCGCGACGCCGCGGCCTGCCTCCGTCTCGATAGCGAGACGATGCGGCGCGATCGCGGTGACAGGACGCTCGTTCGGCGCGCGCTCGTCGCCGGGGGGGAAATGCTCGGACATGCAGAACCTGTGAAAAGCGTGATTAGAGAGTCAACGCGGAGCCAACGCGAAGCCAGTGCGCGTTCAGTGCGTCGTCGCGGAGCCGGCGCGCGCTTCAGGCACCTCGTCGCGACCGGACTTCGTGAAGAACACCATCGCGAGCGAGAGCAGCCCCGCGAAGATCAGGTAGAACGCGGGCGTGAGGCTGCTGCCCGACCACTGCGTGAGCGTCGTGATGGTGAGCGGCGCGAGGCCGCCGAACAGCGTCACCGCGACGTTGTACGACAGCGCGACGCCGGTCGAACGATTGCGCACCGGGAACAGCGTTGCCAGCATGCCGGGATGCGAGCCCGACATCGCCGCCAGGAACAGCGTCGCGATCATCTGCGCGGTGAACAGATGCGCAAAGGTAGGCGCGGAAATCACGAAATGGAACAGCGGATACGCGACCACCACCCACGCGATGATCACCGGATAAAACAGCCGGTACGCCCCATAGCGGTCGCAGAGCTTGCCGGCCACCGGAAACAGCACGATATTCAGCACGCCCGACACGAATGCGCCGACCAGCGCGTTCGACAGCGGCAGATGCAGCTGCCGCTCCGCATACAGCGGCAGATACGAGTGCCACACGTAGTTCGTCGCGGCGCCGACGATGATAACGCCCATCGCGCAGATCACCGCGTCCGTATTCTCGCGGAAGAATTCGCGTACCGGCTGCTTGACCGGCGCACCACGATGCTCGCGCAGCTGCACGAACTCAGGCGACTCCGCGACGCGATGGCGGATATAGAAGCCGATCGGCCCCGCGAACGAGCCCATCAGGAACGGCACGCGCCAGCCCCACGCCACGAGCTGCGCATGCGTGAGCTGCGTGGTCAGAATCAGGCCGACGCCGGACGACAGCAGCAGCGCGAACGCCTGCGACGACATGTTGAAGCTGCCGTAGAACATCTTCTTGCCCGGCGGTGCGTACTCGACGAGCATCGCCGACGCGGTAGCGAATTGCCCACCCACCGACATCCCCTGCAACAGCCGCGCGAGCACGATCAGCAGCGGCGCGGCGACGCCGATGGTCGCATACGAAGGCGTAAGGCCCATCAGCAGCGTGCTCGCCGCCATCGCGATGATCAGCACCGCGAGCGCGCGGCGCCGTCCGACGCGGTCCGAGTAGATGCCGAGCAGGATGCCGCCGATCGGCCGCACGATGAAGCCGATCGCGAACGTCGCGAGCGTCAGCACGAGCGATACGAACGTGTGGTCCGACGGAAAGAACACCTGCGCGATGATCTTCGAGAAATAGCCGTAGACGAGGAAGTCGAACCACTCGAGCCCGCTTCCCAGCACCGACGACACGATCGCGCGTCGCACCATGCGCGGGTTGAGCTGAGGCGATGCGTGGGTATGGTCGATTGCATCGTTATCGAGTGCGTGCAGGTCGTTCATTTTGTGCATGATCCTGTTCCGAACATCGTCGCGAGCGCGCATGGCGAAGTGAGCATCCGCGCGCCATTGTGGCCCACACCCGGCACCACGTGGAACTGCTGGTTCAAGCCTTCCGGGTGCCGCGCCTGCAGATAATGGAAGTAGCCTTCCGCGCGCGCAATCCGTTGCGCACCCTGGGCTTCGGCCGGACAACTGCGGTCGAGCGCGGCTTGCTTCGGGTCGTCGTCGTTGCCGCCGACGAGATACGTCACGGGCCGCTTCACGTACGCCGCCTCGAGTTGCGCCGGCGAGCGGTCGTTCACGTACGGCGGCCGCGCCTGCATCCCGTACTTCCAGTCGTCGAACGATGGGCACTGCGCGGCGTCGAACGGCGCTGCACGTCCCTGCGCATCCGGCCGTCCGGCATCGAAATACGCGTACGACGACGGGCTCGACACCACATAGCTGACGTCGATCCCTTCATCGGCGAGCGCCTGCAGATCATGCGCGGCCACCGCGTAGCGTTGCACGACCTGTGCGCCGCCCGAATGCCCGGCGAACGTCACGTGCTTCAGGTTCGGAAACAGGCGCCGATCCGCGAGGCGCGCGACGATCGCATCGAGCACCGCGTACGAACTGAGCGGCACGCTGCCCTCGGCCGGCTCGCCGCCCATCCACGCGTTGTCCTTCCAGCGCAGCATGTCGGGCGGCACGCTGTGGATGCGGGTGTCGAGCGTCGCGAGAAACTGCGGCGCGACGAGCAGCGTGGTCGCGGGGTCCGCGCCCGCCGCGTCGCGGGCTTTTTCCGCGGTGCCGTAGTACACGTCCGCGTTGCGCAGCTTGCCGTGAATCACGATCACCGCGCGTTCGATGCGCGGCTGCGGCACGCTCCAGTCCGCCGACAGATAGAGCGGAATTTCCGCCGGCCCTTGTGGCGTGTCGAGCCGCAAGCGCACCGGCGCGATCACCGCAACCGGATGCAGATGCGGTTCGTACACGTGCTGCGCGAATGTGAGCGTTGGCGCGGCAACGATCGCAGCAGCAGCGCCAGCCGCAACGGCCGCGCTACGCGCAAGCCTCCATAAAGCGCTCGCACGCAAGTTGCGCAAGACCTTCAGATCCATCGATTCACTCCTCCATCACGCTGGAACGCTGCATGTTGCTGCACGACGCCGGCGCCGATCAGAAACGATGGCGGATGCCGACCGTGACACCGGTCTGGTTCGGACCGTACGCAGTATCGTCGGTCACCCCTACCGGCGTGTAGGTACCGTTCGCGTAACGCGTTGCCGCTGCATACGCAACGGTCGCATACAGATCGGTCCGCTTCGACAGCGAGTAGTCGCCGCTCAGCACGCCCATGATCGAGTTCGATACGTTCTTCGTCTGGTTGCTCTGGTAGTACAGCGCCGTCGTCAGCTGGAACGCCGGAACGATGCGATAGCGCACACCGCCGAACCACAACGCCGCCGACACCGTCGCGCCCTTCGTCGGGTTGTACAGATAGTGCTCGTAGCCGCCCATCACGGTCACCGGGCCGAACTCGTCGCGCGCGGACAGGCTCCAGTTGCGCGACTTCGTCCACAGGCCCGCGGTGGTGACCGCGCCGTTGCGGTAGTCGTACGCGAATGCGGCGGACAGCGTGCCGATCGCGTACTGGAGGCCCGCGCCGTAGGCCGCGCTGCTCTGGAACGACCCCGCGGTGCCGCCGAAGCTGTAGTCCGCGATCGCCTTCAGGCCGCCGAACTGACCGACGTACTTCACCGAGTTGTTGAGACGCGCCTTGTACGAGAAGTCGTCGGACGAGCCAGTGGTCGGGAACCACGTGTAGTGCGGCGCATAGCCCATCGGATCGTACTGCTCGAGGATGTCGTACATCGCGGTGTACTGCAGACCGGCCGACAGCGAGCCGTACGATGCATTCGAGATGCCGACCGCGGCCTGACGATTGAACAGCACCCCTGACGTCGTGTTCGAGCCGTCGTTGCTGTTGATCCCCGCTTCCAGCCAGAAGAACGCCGAGTATCCGCCGCCCAGATCTTCCGTGCCCTTGAATCCGAAGCGCGAATTGCTGAGGCCGCCCGAGCCTTCGCGCACCAGCGTGTCGCCCGTCGCGCTGGCGTGATTGAGAACTTCGAGGTTCGTATCGATCACACCGTACAGCGTGACCGACGACTGTGCGAACACGGGCAGGCTGGCGGCGCCGGCAAGCGCGGCGGCGAGATAGTGCTTCTTCTTCACTGAGCGTCTCCTGAGTGCGTTGTTGTGTTGGTTTGCACGCAGCGAGCGGCCCCGACATTCACCACCCGTTGCGATGGCGAGATCGTAGGTTTGCCTGTGGCAAATGTAAAATACCCATTTCAGGCACTATCCATATTTTTTAGATATGTCATTTTCGCCCTGGGCGTGACGGAGTCGAGCGATGGAATTGCGGCATCTGCGCTACTTTCTGGTGGTGGCCGAAGAAGGACAGTTCACGCGCGCGGCGTCGCGGCTCGCGATGCAGCAGCCGCCGCTGTCGCAGCAAATCCGCCTGCTCGAAGAGGAGATCGGCTTCGAACTGTTCGAGCGGCTGCCACGCGGCGTGGTGCTGACCGACGCCGGCAAGGCCTTCGCCGAAGACGCGCAGCGCATTCTCGACGGCCTGCATCAGTCGGTTGAACGCGCGGCTCGCATCGCGCGCGGCGAGATCGGCACGCTGTCCATCGGTCTCACCAGCTCGGCGAGTTTCCATCCGCTCACCACGGAGGCGATCCGCGAATTCCGGCGCCTGCATCCGGACGTCGGCGTCGATCTCACGGAACTCAACGCGGCCGAAGTGAACGAGCGGCTCGCGGGCGGTCTCGTGCACGTCGCGTTTCTGCGCAAGCCGGTGGTGGTGCCGCCGGATCTATCGTTCGTGGTGCTCGACGAAGAGCCGATGGTCGTCGTGCTGCCCGAGGGGCATCCGCTGCTCGCGCGCAAACGCAGCCGCGAACCGGAAGTGGAGTTGCGCGCGCTCGCGAACGAAGACTTTATCCTCGTGCGCCGGCCCGGTGCGCCCGGCATGTACGCGGACATTCTCACGGCGTGTCGCGAAGCCGGCTTCTCGCCGAACGTCGCGCGCGAGGTGCCGCGCATGCTGTCGGGCATCAAGCTGGTGTCGACGGGTCTCGGCGTAACGCTCGTGCCGGCATCGATGCAGCGCTATAGTCAGGTGGGCGTCGTGTATTGCCGCCTGAAGAAGCCGCATGCGCTCACGGCGCCGCTCACGCTGACCTTTCCATCGACGATCAGCAACGGCGCGGCAAGCCGCTTCGTCGAATTCGTGCGGGAGCATTTCCGCGATGCGGGCGCAGGCACTGCCGCGTAGCGCGACGCGTTCCGCGCGTGCGCCGTACAATCGTCGGCACACTCTGAAGATCACGTCACACCAAGGTTTTCATCATCATGGTTACTACTTCGCATTCGCACGCTACGTCCACCACGCGTGCGATCGTCACTGGACACACGCGCGGGCTCGGCGAAGCGCTCGCGGCACAGTTGCTCGAACGCGGCATCGCCGTGCTCGGCGTCTCGCGCCGGCGCAACCCCGCGCTCGCCGAACGCTTCGGCACGCTGCTGCGGGAAGCGGAGGTGGATCTGGCGTCGCTGGAACAGGTTGGCGCATGGCTCGGCAGCAATGCGTTGGGCGCGTTCGCGAACCGCGCCGGGCGTGTCGTGCTGTTCAACAACGCGGGGGCGGTTGAGCCGATCGGCCCGATCGAAGGTCAGGACCCGCTTGCCATCGCGCGTGCCGTGAGCCTCAATGTGGCAGCGCCGCTGATGCTGGCGAGCGCACTCGCTGCCGCCACACCCGCCGCGAACGACCGCCGCATCGTGCACATTTCGAGCGGTGCCGCGCGCAACGCGTATCCCGGCTGGAGCATCTACTGCGCGACGAAGGCCGCGCTCGATCATCACGCGCGCGCCGTCGCGCTCGATGCGAACCGCGCGCTGCGCATCTGCAGCCTCGCGCCCGGTGTGGTCGATACCGACATGCAGGCCACGATCCGCGCGACGGGAGCCGAGCAGTTTCCAATGCGCGAGCGCTTCGAAGAAATGAAGCGCAGCGGCAAGCTGGCCACGCCGGAAGCGTCCGCGCTGAAGCTGATCGACTACGCGTTGAGCGACGCATTCGGCAGCGCGCCGACGGCGGACGTGCGCGAACTGCCAGAAGGCTGAATAGCAATCGAAACGTTGGCATCCTGAAAGGCCCGTGTATACTCGGGACCTTCCTGCCGTTCTCAAGAAGCCCGCTTCACGCGGGCCAACTTCGCATGAAGATCACCATTGTCGTTCTCGGCCTGATCGCACTGAGCTGGATGGGCCATCGCGCATTCGCGCAAACTGCCGCTGCCGAAGACTACGCTTACCTTGCCCGCCTGCACGTGCCGCGCGTCGTGGTCGATTGTGTCGCGGCGCTGGACCGCTGGGTGCATTCCGCGCCACGATATGACTCCGTGATGGTGCCCGACCGTCGCGTGCTGAAGGCGAAAGTGCATTCCGGTTCGTCGATTTTCAGCATCGCGAATCCGATCCCGATCGATGCGTCGATCACGATGCGCGCGTTCGCGAAGCTGCGCGGCGAATACTCGTGGGAACCGGTGCGCGCACGTTGCGGCGTGCGGCACAAAGCGGTCAACGCGGTATCGCTGTTGCCGCCGGCGGGCGAAATCCACTAACCTCTACCGCCAGACCACACACCTCACGCACGAGCCCGCCGATGGCTTCCACGCTTCGCCGTAAAACCAGCATGGCGGAAGTCGCGAAGGCCGCGGGCGTAAGCGAAGCCACCGTCGACCGCGTGCTGAACGGCCGCGGCGGCGTGTCCCGCGACAAGGAAGCGCGCGTGCTCGAATGGGCGCGCAAGCTGAAGATCGATCGCGCGCTGGGCAGCGTGCCGACCCGCCTGCTGCGGATTGCGATCCTGATGCTGCGTCCGGAACACGCGTACTACCTGAACCTGCAGCACGGCCTCGAACTCGCGCAGAAAACTTTCGAATCGCAACGCGTGATCTGCGCGGTCACGTGGTTCGACAGCCTCGAGCCAGCGCGGATCGTCGCGACCATCGAGCGCGCCACGCAGAAGGCCGACGCGCTCGTGATCGTCACGTACGAACATCCCGACATCAGCGCGGCGGTGCGCAAGCTGAGCCCATCGATGCCGGTCATCACGCTCGCGAGCGATCTGCCCGGCACCGGCCGTCTCGCGTACGTCGGCATCGACAATCGCGGCGCGGGGCGTGTAGCGGGCGAACTGATGGGGCGCTTTCTGGGCGAGTCCGGCGGCAAGGTGCTGATCGTCACGGGCCGGCACGACTTTCTCGGCCACGAAGAGCGCGAGCATGGTTTCCGTTCGGTGCTGCGCCGCTGGTTTCCACGCTGCGACGTGGTGGACTCGGTCGAAAGCCGCGAAGACCCCACGCGCACGCAGCGCCTGACGCGCGATGCATTCGCGCGCTACCCGGACCTGCGCGGCATTTACAACATCTCGGTGGGCGAAGAAGGCATTGCCGCGGCGCTGAATGCGATGGGCTGCGCACGCCCCACCGTGATGATCAGCCACGAGCTGAGCGACGTATCGCGGCGCCTGCTGCTGGAAGGCACGCTCGACGCCGTGATCGACCAGAACGCGAGCGGCGAGGCGCTGCGCGCGATCGAACTCGTGCTGCGCCACTACCATCGCGACCCCGGCGTGACGCTGCCGCAGCGCATTCCCGTCACGGTGTTCCTGCGCGAGAATCTGCCGCCGGTGGATTGAGCGTTGGGCTTGACCTGGGTCGCGACCGTTCGAGCGGCCTGCGCTTACGTTGCCTCTGCCGACATCAGCGAGCGCAGCTTCGTGGCCGGGTCCTCCAGCAGCCGCGGCTCGATCCGGCTGCATTGCGCGATCAGTTCCTGCGCGATGCGCACGTCCTTCGCGATCTCCGCCATCTTGCCGACGCCGCTCGCGCCCACCAGCACGTTGTCGCCATCGAGCGCGAAGAAGAGTTTCGAGCTCTTGCCCGCGTCGCGCGTCACGGTGTTCGTGCCGAACGCCGGAATGCCCGCGATCTGGATCGTCATGTCGTACTGGTTCGACCAGAACCACGGCACTGCCGAATACGTCTCGCCGTATTCGAGCATGTTGCGCGCGACCACCTTCGCGTGATCTTCCGCGTTCTTCCAGCATTCGAGCCGGATGCGCCGGCGAAACAGCCGATGCGGGAACGAGCAGACATCGCCGGCCGCGAAGATGTGCGGGTCATTGGTGCGCAACGTGTCGTCCACCGCGATGCCATCCGCGACGTCGATGCCAGCCGCCTCGGCCAGCGCCGTGCGCGGCGTCACGCCGATGCCGACCACCACGGCATCGCAATCGATGCTCGTGCCATCCGACAGCTTGACGCCGGCCACGCGCCCGCCCGACGCATCCGCCACCAGACGTTCGACCTGCACCGCGAAGCGCACGTCGACGCCCATCTCGCGATGCTTGTCGACGAGATAGCCCGCCACCACTTCCGGCACCGCGCGCATCAACGCTCGCGCAGCCGCCTCGATCACGATGACTTCGCAGCCACGCGCCTTTGCCGTCGCCGCGATTTCCAGGCCGATGAAACCCGCACCGACGATCGCAATACGGCGGCCAGGCACGAGTTCCTCGACGATCGCGAGCGCATCGGGCACGGCGCGCAGCAGATGCACGCCCGCCAGCTCCGCGCCGGGCACCGCGAGCCGGCGCGGCTCCGCGCCGGTCGCGATCAGCAGGCGCCGGTACGGCACGCTGTCGCCATTCGAAAGCCGCACACAACGTTCGGCGCGATCGATCGCCGTCACCGCTGCATCGACGCGCAGGTCGATCTGGTTGTCGCGGTAGAACGCTTCGTCGTAGAGCGTGCATTGCGCGGTGGTGCGCTCGCCGAGCAGCACCTGCTTCGACAGCGGCGGGCGATCGTACGGCGCGAGCCCTTCGTTGCCAAGCAGCACGATCGCGCCTTCCCAACCGTTCGTGCGCAGCGCGCTTGCCGTGCGTGCCCCACACTGCCCCGCGCCGACGATCACCATCGCATCATGCGGCTTCATGCTGTCTCCCGTTGTTGTTCACGCGCGGCGGATGTCGCGCCATCGGAGGCAACCTTAGTCGATACCCGACGGCCGATCATCCGGAGATTTGATGGATTTCCCTCAAAGCCGAGCGATGGCACGTTGTCAGTCGCCCTGCCTGCTCGCGGCTTTTCCGTTACATTGAATGCAGGGACAACGCTCTGGGACCGCTTCGGGATATTCGATGGCTACGCCTTACTCCACGACCGCGCCGACGCGCGAAGAAGTCGACGCACTCGCCGGCACCACGGTGCTCGAATTCGGCACCGACTGGTGCGGCTACTGCCAGGGCGCGCAGCCGCTGATCGGCCGCGCGTTCGAATCGCACACGGACGTGCGTCACCTGAAGATCGAAGACGGTCCGGGCCGGCCGCTCGGCCGGTCGTTTCGCGTCAAGCTGTGGCCGACGCTGATTTTCATGCGCAACGGCGCGGAAGTGGCGCGCGTCGTGCGGCCCGGTGACGTGGAGAGTATTGCGGAGGGGTTTGGCGCGTTGGGGTGAGGTCGTACGCCTACCGCCCCGCCGCCGCCACCCTTCGGCAATGCTCGAGATACCCCGCCTCGTGCCCGCTCACCAGTTCGACGACGCTCGTCCATAGCCACAGCGGCGCGTCGAGGGTCTTCGAGCGATTGCGCCCGAGGTCGTTGCGCCACGCGCGCCGCGTGGCGCCATCCATCTGCCGCGCGTGCGCCTTGCCGACCACGAAACCGAGATAGCGCGCCACGTCGCTCGCTTCGTGATGCGTCAGTTCGTCGATCTCGAGCTTGATGTCCTGCGGCAACAACTCGCGCACCACCACGGACCGGTCCATCAACCGCCCCGCGCGCATCCGCTCACCAAGGAACGGCGACAGATGCCGCGCGCCTTCCACGACGCGCTGCGCGTTGTCGCGCGGCATCGCCGCGTTCGGATAGCGCGGCGCCGCGGCCTTCACGCCTTCCTTCACGTCGATCAGGCACAGGTCGTCGCCTTCCATCACGCCGCCGTCGACATCGAGCAGCACCGCGTAACGCAAACGCCCGAGCGAACTGCAACCCTTCACCCAATACGCCGCGTCGAGCACTTCAACGTGACCGCCGTCGCGCCGGTTGCTCAAGCCCGTCGCGAGTCCTGCGATCGCTTCATCGTCGAACAGCGTGCGCACCGCGGCACTTTCCTTCTGCGCAAGCGGCCAGAAACGCTTGCCGAGCGGTATCGTCGGCTGCACGTCTTCAAGGCGCTCGCGCGCGAGGTGTTTCCACGAGCGGCGCACCGCTTCGCGCATCACGACCTGGATCGGCACGGGCTTGTTCCAGCGGCCATCGTGCGGCTTGCCGCGCTTGAATGCGTGCTCGTAGCCTTCCAGCAGCGCTTCCATCATCTGCACGGTCGTGACGCCTGGCAGGTTGGAGCCGCGCGCGGCCGTTGCCAGCGAAAGCGCGAGGCGGATCAGGTCATGCGCGGGATTGCCGATCACGGTCTGGTCGAGATCGCGAATCTGGATTTCGACGTCGCCATCGGCATTGGCGACCGGGCCGAGATTGCCCGTGTGGCAGTCGCCGCAGATCCAGATCGCGGGGCCCTCCGGCAGCGTCTTCACGCCGGCGTCGTTGAGCCATTCGTAGAACTTCAGCGTGTTGCCGCGCACGTAGGCGTGCACCGAGCGCGCCATCTTCAGGTTGCGCATCTTCGTCAGATATTCGCCGCGCTGGCCTGGGCGGCGCGCCCCGTCTGGCTGTTTCATCGCGTTTCCCCGTCGTCGTTCACTGCATCTGGATGCGTGCGGTTCGCACAACGCGCGGCACGTGTGGCGATCAGCTTTCGTGACGCGTCTTGAACGACCACAGCGAGTTCACGATGAAGCCGAACAGCAGCACCGCGCCCGTCGCGACGACCTGCGACAGCAGGTAGTACACGTGCAGCCGGTTGACCATCACGCTCATCACGAGCGCGTTGATCGCCATACCCGCGGCCGCGACGATGAAGAAGCGCGGCGCCGCATGCAGGTGGCGCGCGTTGCTCTTGAAGGTGACGGTGTAGTTGAGCACGTAGTTCGCGATCGCGCCGATGCCAGCGCCGATCGTCGACGCGACCACAGCGCTCGCGACATGCGTGGTGGTGAGCGCGATCAGCACCGCGTACTGCACGCCGGTTCCGACGAGCCCCATCAGCGCGTATTTGACGAAGCGGAATGCGCGTGCGCCGATCAACCCGCGCGAACCGGCATGGCGCACCGTGTGGTCCGGCGTGCTCATTGCGGCGCCTGCGTGGCGACCGGCGCGTTCGACGGCATGTTCCAGCCGTACACCGCAATGCACGGCGGCGGCTGCACACCATGGCGCGGCACGATGTTGCAGGTGGATTCGACGCGGCGCTGCGGCGGCGGCACGTTGTCCATCAGTGCCGGCATGAAGCGCGCGTCCGGCGACGTGACCACCATCGCGACAGACTTGCCGCTCTTGATGTCGTCAATCACCTGTTGCCGCGTGCGCAGCGGAATACCGAACTGTTCGATCATCTGGTTGCTCTCGATGCCGGTCACGGCCGGATCATGCCACTTCTGCAGGTTCTTGATGACAGGCGGCCCATAGTATTTCAGCAGCACGGCTGACGCATACGGCGCGAGCACGACGTCGTCCGCATGCGTGAGCTCGGCGCGCGTCTCGCTGAAGATCTCGCGAAACGGTGGCTTCGCGCCATCGGCCAGCGCGATCTGCCAGTATAAGCCGACGCCGATCGCAAGCAGCGCCGCGAGCCGCGCCACGATGCGCAGCTTCGACGGCACGACGATCGCATACGCAAGGACGACCGCAAGCGGCAAGGTCATCCAGCAAAGAATGCGCGGAATCAGGATCGGCTGCTTGAGACTCGCGATCGTCACGAGCGCGACGAACAGCACAGGAATGCCTACCACCACCGCGAGCGCTCGACGCGGCATGATCGCCAGCATCAGCACCACCGCCACGACGGCGATCAGCAGTCCGCTCAGTTCGACGCCTGGGAAGCGCATCTCCGTGATCGGACCCATCACGAGCGCGCTCATCGCGACGAGCAGATCGCGGAACGACAGCGGCGGAATCCACGACAGTCCGGTGCCATGCTTGCCGATCGACAGCATCGGCACCAGCAGCGGCAGATACGCAAGCCCCACCACCACGTTCGCGACGAGCCAGCGCACCGTCGCACCCATACGCGAGAACGCCGCGCGTCGCGGACCTGCATCGGGTTCGCGCGCGGCGACCGGCGTGAGCCACAGATACGCGATCACGATCGCGTTGCACGCGGCCACCATGAACGTGAACGTGGCGTGGCTGTAAAGCGCGACGATCGCACCGACCGCATACAACACGAGATCCCCGTTGCGCGCTTCACGCAGAAAGCGCGCAATGCCGAGCAGCATCAGCGCAGCGGGAATCACCGTGAACATGTACACGCGCGCTTCCTGCGAGAAATACACGGCCATCGGCGACACCGCGAACAGCGCGGCAGCCGTCAATGCAATCGCGCGATTCGACAGATCGCGCGCCACCGCGTAGACGAGAGGCAACGCGATCAGCGACGCGACCACCGACAGCGAGCGCATCGCCGACTCGCTGTGCCCGAACGCGGCCATCCACGGTTCGAGCAGGAAATAGTAGAGCGGCGGCGTCGGCTCGATCGTGAGGCCAGTCGTGACGAGAAATTTCGCGCCGAACAGGTCATAGTAGTAGCGCGAAAAAATTTCGTCGTTCCAGAGCGACAGATAGTCGAGATGGAAAACGCGCAGAAAAATCGCAACCGCGAAGATGGCGATCGCGATCGGCACGAACAGGCTGTCGAGGCCCGCATTCGCGCCTGGCGACAGTCCGTGACGCGCACGGTCGGAGGGGGCATAGCGCGACGCCGTGCCCGAGTTCATCGGTTCCATGTGTGAAGTCCGGTCCTTTGCCTGAGGGTCGATCCAGCATCAGCGGAATGCGTGCCATCAAGACACCATGCGCCGTGGGTTGTTCCGTTTGCCTAACGAGAGAATCCGTCTGACGGAATCGCATCGACTAGCGCACCGTAAGGCTCAGCGCAATCGTCGTATGTGTGGTTCCGCACCGAATGGTCGGCCATGCCGGGGCACGGTAATGGCTATGTTTCGATGCAATCGTTCGCACCAACGCATCGTGGACCCAACCAACAGACCATCAGGTGAACATATGCTGCTCTCGCTGGTTGTGCCCTTTTACAATGAAGAAGACTCCGCGGAGCATCTGTTCGCACGAGTCGTGCCCGTACTGTCTTCGTTGAAAGATCTCGACTTCGAAGTGATCTGTGTCGACGACGGCAGCCGCGACGGCACGCTTGCGAAACTGCAGTTGCTGCGGCGTCGGTACGGCAAGCTGAAGATCATCGAGCTGTCGAGAAACTTCGGTAAGGAAGCGGCACTGACTGCCGGCCTCGACGAGGCCAATGGCGACATCATCATTCCGTTCGATGCGGATCTGCAGGATCCGCCCGACGTGATTCCGCAACTGGTCGACAAGTGGCGGCAAGGCTACGACGTCGTGCTCGCGCAACGCGTCGATCGTGAGACGGATACGTTCGCGAAGCGCAAGACCGCCGCGATGTTCTATCGCGCGCACAATGCGCTCGCGCCGCAACACATTCCGGAAAACGTCGGCGATTTCCGGCTGTTTACGCGTGAAGTGCTCGAGGCGCTGAAGCAGTTACCCGAGCGGCAACGCTTCATGAAGGGGCTGTTCGCGTGGGTCGGCTTTAAATCGGCGATCGTCGAATACGTGCGCGAGCCGCGCTTCGCGGGCAAGACGAAGTTCTCCGGCTGGAAGCTGTGGAATTTCGCGCTCGAGGGCTTCACGAGTTTCAGCACGTTGCCGCTGCGCGTGTGGAGTTACGTGGGCAGCAGCGTTGCGGCGGTCGCTGTGCTCTACGGTCTCTTTCTCGTAATACGCACGCTGATCTACGGCAACCCGGTGCCGGGCTATGCGTCGCTCGCGAGCATCATCCTGTTCCTCGGCGGCGTTCAGTTGATCGGCATCGGCGTGCTTGGCGAGTACCTGGGGCGGGTGTACTTCGAAACGAAGCATCGGCCGATCTATCTCGTGCGGCGACGCTACGATCCGGTCGAAGTGCTCGCGGACCAGACCTATCCGTTGCCCGAAGGCGCGGAAGCGAAGGCGCGCTGGCAGGTGGGTCGGGCGCGCGCCGCGACCTGACTCTCGCTACGCGGTGACATGAACGCAATCGCGGCCGGGTTCACCGGCCGCGTTGCTTTGTGTGCTTTGTGTGCTTTGTGTGCTTTGTGTGCTTCGTGCGCTTCGTGTGTTCGTGCCGCGTCAGTCGTTTGATCGCGATCGCGCGCGCCACCAGTCGCGTGCGACGCGATACCAGCGCTCCCAAGGCGGATCGGCGAACAGCACGAGCGCGCCCGCCGCGAGCAGACCGCAGAACAGGAACGTGCCTTTGTAGCCGACGCCGGCCACGAGCAATCCCGACAGCACGCCTGACAGAATCGAGCCGACGCGCGCCGAGTTGAAGAACAGCGCGGTGGCGCGGCCGGGTGCTTGCGGCATCAGGTCCTGCATGTACGTCATGCCGAGGCATGACGTAACCGCGACGACGAACGCGTTGAACGCCTGCATCGGAATCAGGATCGGAATGGTGCTCGTCGCGGCGCAACCGACGAAGTAGACGACGTGCACCGCCGCGCACGCGGCCAGCCAGTTCAGCTTGTTCAGGCGCGAACCGCGCGCGCCGAGCCACAGCATCATCGGAATCTCGAGGAATGCGCCGAGACCGAGCATCACCGATACGTCGATGCGCGTGCCCTTCAGCCCCTGCACGATGTAGAGCGGCAGCACGATCATCGTTGCGTTCGCGGCAAGACCGATCAGCGTCATCGCGAACACCGAACGCCAGATCAGGCGTTGCGATGCATCGGCATGCGTCGGGTCCGGCTCGACCGGCGTTTCGGGTTCGAGCGTCGTCACTTCGATCGACGTGGCCGGGTCGCCGGGCACATGATCCGGCGGCTCGTGCACGTCGGGCGACTCGCGCATGCGCCCGATGATCGCGCCACACGCCGCGAAGCAGGCGGCCGCGAACAGGAAGAGGCCATAGAAGCCGACGCCCGCGAGCACCAGCGCGCCGACTGACGGCCCGAACACCCACGCGACCGAAAGCACCGTGCGCAGCGAGGCGGTGGCGAACGCGCGCTCGGCTTCGTCGCGCACGATCATCGCCGCGCGGCCGAACGAAAACACCAGCGACAGCGCGGAACCTCCGGAGCCGAGAAACGCGATGCCGATGATCAGCAGCGCCCGGTAATCGCGCACGAAACAGAGCAGCAGGAAGCCGAGCGCCGCCGCGATCAGCGCAGCGAGCAGCAATGCGCGGTGATGCCCGTGCCGGTCCGACCAGCGGCCGGCCCACGCGCTCGATACGACGCCGCTCGCGGCGATCAGCGTCATGAAGAGACCGAGCCGCAGCGGCGTCATGCCGGCGCGTTCGACGCCGAACAGCGACAGGTACGGTGCAGTGAAGGACATCGCGACGCCGAGCATCAAGGTGGCGCCGGCGAGCGGCATGAAGTAGGGAATGCGGGCGAGACTGCTGAGTCGGGAATTCATCGACGGGGCGTGTGGTGGCGGACGGCATGCGAGCGCTGATCGCGACCGGCGGTGCGTCGCCGGTCCTGCGCGGCCAAACGGCAGTATGCCAAAGCTCGCCGCGATATGGAGGCGGAACACGCATGCGCAATCGGATCGTGTGCGCGTTGCGGCGCGAAGTCCCGGATACCGGGAATTTTCCGGCGGGTTTGATGTTTCGATCGCGGGGGCGAGCGAGGTCCGCCTGGCGAACAGCCAGCGTTAGCGCATCAGGTCGCGAATACTGGACGACGCGGCCGTCCATGGGCCGGTCAGCGCCGCGCTGTAGCGCACTTCCTTCAGCCTTGCATGGGCGATGTGGACGGCGCGGCTCGTGTCGTCGTCCATAAAACCCGCGTTGCGGTAGAACGCGATCGCGCGATGATTGTCGGCGAGCACCCACAGTACGACGTCCGTGTAGCCGATGCGCGAGAGCGCGCGCCGCGCCGAGTCCATCAGGCGCTGACCGACGCCACGCCGCCAGAACGACGGCAGCACGTACAGCGCTTCGACCTCGCCCCAGCTGCCGTCCTTGTCCGCATCGCGGCAGCGGCCGAACGCGACCCAGCCGACGATCGCATCGCCCGATTCGGCAACGAACACGCGCGGCTGCCGCGTGGACAGCGAACGATGCCACTGACGCGCGCGGACATCCACGGACAGACCCGCGAGATAGCTCGCCGGCAGCATGCCTTCGTAGGCGGTCTGCCACGTCGTGACGTGGATCTCCGCGATCGCGGCGGCGTCGCGCGGCGTGGCTTCGCGGATGTGGACCAGCATGATGCGGCTCTTCTCCCACAATCGTCATGACTGCCCGCAGGCTGCGCCTGCACGGTGGAATCATATAGTGAACTCACGCGCGATGCGGCGCGGCGGCAAGCATCTGTAGCACTTTTCGTGCGTCGGAAAAGCGCGTCAAACGGGCTCGGCACGCGTCTTCGCGATTGCGCAAATACGTGTTCCGCATTTAACGTTTGCGCCCGAAACGCAGGCCGCGTTTTGAACGGCCAGATAAATAACGTGCCTAAAACGCGCCGTCAGAGTACCTATTCCAATCGCATCGCGCGACTCACACTTTGTTGCGGCGCGGCGTATAGTTCCCATCGTCTCATCGCGCGAAAGACATAATCAGAACCGCAGAGGATGGGGTAAAGAAAATGAAAACCTGGTTGCTCAATGCGACGTCCTGCCAATCGGCGTTGACTGCATGGGCCGTGGTGATTCCGTTTTTGCCGTATTGCGAAGTTCACGCTGCCGTTCAGGCTATCAGCGCGGGTCATGACGTGGCCGAACCGTTCGGCAACGCGCTGCAACGCCCGCCCGTCAAGGGCCTTCACGACACGAGGCCGCTCCCGCCGGTCGTCGATTTCGACGCCCGCTGCCGCGCGCGACGCCTTTAAAGCGCCCTTCATCCGATTCGAACGTCACGACTAGCACGGGCATCGCGCCGCGGCCCGGGTTCGTTGTGCGCGTACGGTCGTGCAGAAACAGCGGCGCACATCGAGTTTTATCCAACGTGAATCGTTTTCATGTGTGCTGACCGCATGGCATTCACATCGGCTCAATAGCGTTGCCGATGTGACTTTAAACGCGGTGACTCACGCCATTCACAGTGCAAAAACGAAAAGGGGATTTTATGTCTGCCAGCAATACATCGGTTTCGACGACGTTCAGCCAGACGAAGTACCGAGTCGTCAAATGGGCCATCATCGCGCTGTGCATCGCTATCGGCGCGCCGCTCGCGATCCTGCTCGTCAAGGGGCTCGTCGGGCTGGTGCTCGCGGCCATCATCGGGCTCGCGGCGATCAACTTCGGCCCGGTGATCGCGATGAAATTCGCGAACCAGAAAGTGAAGATGGTCGTCGCCGAGGCGAAGAACAATCCGATCGAGACGCTCTACAACGAGCTCGCGGAAAAACAGGAAGCGGCCGAGAAGTTCAAGAAGAGCATCACCGACTTTCGCACCGAGGTGAAGAACTTCGCGGACAAGACGGTCCAGTTCAAGAAGCAGTATCCGGAAGACGCCGCGCGCTTCGAAGCCCAGCTCGCCACGATGAACAAGCTGCTCGCGTTCCGCGAAGGACGCTACAAGCAGGTGCAGGATGAGCTCAAGCGCTTCGCCGACGCGATCGATCGCGCCCGCGCGCTGTGGGACATGTCGCAATCGGCACAGCGGATGAACAAGATCGCCGGCCTGCAAACCAGCGATACGTTCGCGCAGATCAAGACCGATGCCGCGCTCGACTCGGTGATGAACTCGGTGAACAAGGCGTTCTCCGAGATGGAAACCTCGTTGATGGAAAACGCCGAGGTCCAGCAGGCGAAAGCCGCCGCGACGGAAATCGGCGACACGGCGCCGCCGCAAAAACTCGGTTCGCCCACCGCGTCCGAATGAGCGTGCTGTCGCCCACTCCCTCTTACTCTAGAAGACCAACATGAAACGCATCATTGGATCCTTGCTGTTCCTGATCGTGCTCGCCCTCGGCTGGGCGGTGTATCAAGGCACGCTGCGCTACAACGCGCAGCGCAGCGGCGGTGGCGAGACGTCGTCGACGGATCTCGCCGCGGGCAACAACGCGAACACCGTTGCGCAGCCCGCGCCGGTCAATATCGCGAAGCCCTCGCCTGCGGTGCCCGACGGTTTCGTGCCGAATCGCGACACGCTGAAGTCGATCCTGACAAACGGCGTGGTGCGCGTGAGCGTCGAGAATCCGTCGCGGCCGTTCTATTCGGAAGACCAGGGCAAGCCGCAGGGCTTCAACGTCGACTTCGCGAACCTGCTGTTCGCGCAGAAGGAATTCACGTCGGGCGATCACGGCCGCATCGTCATCGACACGTATCACGGCGTGGACACCTATCCCGACGTGCCGGCGCAGCTGATGAAGACCGACCCGCACGGCAACGCCGTGGTCGACATCGCGATGGACGGCCTCACGTTCCCTGACAACACGCCCGACGGCGTCGTCTACTCGGTGCCGTACGTCGAAGACTTCGGCTATGCGCTGATCGTGCCGCACAACTCGAGCGTCCGCTCGGCGGCCGACGTCGCGGGCAAGACCATCGGCGTGCTGCAGGGCGACCCGGACGTGAAGGCGTATGTGACGAAGGCGTTTCCGAACAGCCGGATCGTCGAATTGTCCGACGCGAGCATTGGCGGCGAGCGCTCGTGGATGGCGCACTTCCTCGACTCGCATCAGGTGGACGCGATCGTCTACGACTACCCGTTCGGCGTATCGGAGATCAAGGGCACGGATCTGCGCTTCGCGGTCACGAAGCTCGACGGCTCGAACCTCGCGTACAAGATCGGCGTGCGCAAGGAAGACAGCGCGCTGTTGATCTACCTGAACTCGGCGATCGCGAAGGTCAAGCAGACGCCCGAGTATCTGGATCTGCTGCGCAAGTACTTCGTGAGCGACCAGGTGATCGTGGCGAGTGCGAGTGGCGCGGAGCGGACCTACGTCGTGCGTTCAGGCGACACGCTGAACGTGATCGCATCGAGCATGCTGGGCAGCGGCTCGCGTTATGTGGAGATCCAGAAGCGCAACAACCTCGCGAATCCGAACCTGATCCTGATCGGACAGCACCTGGTGATTCCGCAGCGGTGAGGGTGCGATCGCGCGTGCGGCGGCTGGCGATGCCTATCGACGTCACGCGCGATCGAAATCAAAGGTGAGAGGATGCAGGATGGCGCTTACCTGGTTCTACCAGGTTTTACATCCTGAATAAGCTCACCTTTACGCGCGGACGGGATGCTTTTGCAGCGAATCGGGCCTCTTTTCGGCGCCGCTCGGCATCAAAAGCGGATGTTCATGCGCCTGCTTTCCCGAATTCCCTCACCTTTCGGCCGCCGCGTTCTTTCAAACTCAGACCGCCGCACGCGCGAGTCGCGCCACACTCTGCTCGCGCACCGCGAGCCACATCGCGAGCATGCCGACGCCGGCCAGCACCCCCGCCAGCACGAATGCGGGCGCATAGCCGGCGCCACCGTATTCGATGATGAAGCCCGTCGCGCTCGGCGACACCACGCCGGCCAGGTTCGCGAGCAGGTGAACGAAGCCGCCTGTCGCGCCGATCCGTTCGCGCGGCACGATGTCCTGCAGCAGCGACCAGCACGCCTGCGGCGTCATGAACGCGAACAGGCTTGCCACCGCGATCAGCGCGACGGCGGGCGCAAGCGACGCCACGCGCGACACCAGCAGCACGCACACTGCCGCCATCCCGAGACCGAGCATGATCACGGCTTTGCGCGCGAACAGCACGTTGCCGCTGCGCGCGTACAGCGAGTCGGACAGCAGGCCGCCCAGCACGAAGCCAAGCGTCGCGCCGAGCCACGGCAATACGCCGACCACGCTCATGTGCTTGACGTCGAGATGCTGATAGTCGGTGAGGTAGCTCGGCAGCCACGACAGGAAGAAGTACAGCACGTAGTTGAACGCGAAGAACGCGAGCGCGACACCGATCACCGGAACGGACAGCAGGTAATACGTCACGTTGTGCGATTTCGGCGTGGCGCCGCCGTTTTCATCGAGCGCGACAGCGGTGCGGTCGCTCGCGATCCAGTCGGCCTCTTCCTTCGACACCGAACGGTGAGCTTCCGGTTGATCGCGGAAGCACCGCCACCAGAACACCATCCAGATGAAGCCGAGCGCGGCGATCACGACGAACGAAATGCGCCAGCCGAACCGCACCGCAACCAGCCCGACGATCGGCGCCGCGATCGCCGCGCCGAGTGGCTGGCCGGCATTGGTGAGACCGACCGCGCGCCCCGCTTCCCGCCGCGGAAACCAGTTCGAGATCGATTTGTTCGTGGTGGTGCCCATCGGACCTTCGGCCACGCCGAATGCGATCCGTGCGATCGCAAGCGTCGCGAAGTTGCCCGCCAGCGCGGTGGCGCCGCAGAACGCCGACCAGAATCCGGCCGCGAGCATGAAGACCTTGCGCGGACCGAAACGGTCCGCCGCCCAGCCGCCGATGAAGCAGAACACGCAGTAGCCGATGAAGAACGCGCTGAACAGCAGGCCCATTCTTGCATCGTCGATGTGGAGGTCGTGCTTGATGATCGGCGCGACCACCGACAACGCCGCGCGATCCAGATAGTTGAGCATTCCCGCGAAAAACAGCAGCGCGGCAACCACCCAGCGATAACGACCTCTCATCTCCATGTCTCCTCTCTCGTTTGAAAGCAAAAATTCCACCCGCGCGGCGCAGCGTACGCCGCACCGCGCAGGGTCCTTCGCATCGTCACACGCTAACGCACATCGACGATCTTCGTGTTGTACGTCGTCCCGCCGATCACGACGTTGTTCAGCGTGATCGCGTTGACGTTGTACGCGTAGATCGGCCCCGGCGTGGTGGCGCTCGCCGTGCCGTCGTTCACCGGCGTACCGAGATTACAGTTGGTGATCGTCACGCCGGTGATCGGCGAGACGGCCGGCGCCGGTGCGGGACCGTTGTAGTCGAACGCGACCGGCCCCTGCGCGACGATCGCCTGGAAGCACGACGCGGTGACGCCGTTGACGGTCACATTGCTCGCCTGCACGTTCGAGATGTTGATGTTCTCGACGACCGGCGGGTTCATGCGCACGGCGTCGCCGGCCGGGTCGTAGTCGCAGTCGAACGTGATCAGGCCGCCTTGCGACGCGGACGGATTGCCCGCCACCGACGTCACCACGCCAAGCGGCACCGAGCTGTTGATCGGGCTGCCCGACAGCATCGAGCTGCCATAGCCGCTGCCCTTCAGGTTGACGCCGTTCGCGAGCGTGACCTGATCGATGTACACGTTCTTCACCGTACCGCCGCGATTCATGTTCGTCTTGATGCGAATCGCGATGTTGAGCGGATTGGTCGCCCAGTTCTGGTTCAGCATCTTCAGGTTCTGCGCGAAGATGTTCTGCACACCGCCGCTCATCTCGCTGCCGAGCGTGATGCCGCCATGTCCGCTGTTCATCGTGCAGTTCACGATCACGTGGTCTTGCGCAGGACCGTATTCGGTGTCGAGCGCCTTGCCGGATTTGATCGCGATGCAGTCGTCGCCGGTATTGAACGTGACGGAATCGACCAGCACCGCCGTGCAGGCGTCCGGATCGAAGCCGTCGTTGTTCGGCCCGATGCTGTCCGCCATCACGCCGCAGATCACCACGTTCGTGCAGTCCGTCGGATGGTGCTGCCAGAACGGCGTGTTCTGCGTGTGGTAGTTCTCCATCAGCACGTTCCTGCAGCCGATGAACTCGATCATGCAGGGCCGCAGATAATGCCCGAGACCGAAGATGCGCTTCTCAACCGGCACGCCTGCTTCCGACAGCGCCGGCAGGTAATTCTGGTCCTGCTGCCACGGTGTGGTCGGACTCGTGAGCAACGTATAAAGCGTGCTGGAGATGTTCGGTGCGATCGTCTTCAGATCCACATTATTCGGATTGCTGAAAGCTTGCGAAGGCGTCGACGAATTGACGCAGCCGTAAGCGCCGTTCGAGCCCTTGTAGGTCCACCAGCAGGTGGCCGTGTTGCCGCTACCCGCGAACGGCGTCATCGCCTGGCCGTTGAGGATCGACGTGCTGTCTTCGCCGGTCAGCGCGATGTTGATCTGGTTGCGCGCATACACCGGTGCGCCGTAGTTCAGGCAGTCGTTCGCCTGCCAGCGGCTATAGAAGAGCTTGCCGTTCGCGCCGCAATCGACGGGGCCGTCTTTCGCGTAGTCCGCAGGGTTCGGGCTGAAGTAGATCGTGCAGTTCTTGCTGAGGTGGAACTGCACGTTGCTGAGCAGCACGATCGGCCCCGCGCAGTACCAGTTGCCCGACGGCACGACCACGCGCCCGCCGCCCGCCGCATTGCACGCAGTGATGGCCGCGAGGAACGCGGGCCGGGAATCGAAAGGATTCGCCGCGGTGGTCAGGTCGGCGCCGGGGCTCTGCACGGACGACGAGCCGGTATACGGATTCGTCGCGGCAACGACGCTGCACGGCTGCGCGCCATAGCTCGTCACGACGAAGTCGAAGCTGCGGAACATCGTCTGCGCGACGCCTTGCAGCGACGCGACGATCTTGGTCGCCGAACCGGAAGAGCCCCAGATCGGATCTTCGGCGGCCGCGGTGCCGGACGCAGTCGGCGCGACCGAAACGCCGCCGCCGCAACCCGGCAGGCTGCCCAGCAAAGTAGCGCCCGCGGATGTGCCCGCCAGCACCATGAACGCGCGGCGACCGGGCGACTGCACCGGCCTCTCGCGCCCCACACAGCTACGCCGGCTCACCCGGCCACTCGATGTCGGCTTTCCCACAAGATGTCTCCTGATCAGCAGTCTTTGTTGGATTGGTGTGCCAACAGGCGCATGCAGCGGCGCCCTGCATCGGCGCGGTGAGCGGTCAGGCGGATGACGGGAGGGCACGCGGCTATTGTTGTCAGTCAACTTTGCTGTTGTCAAGTTAACAAGTGCAACGTGTCTGACGTCTTGTGATCGAGGATGAGTGAATGCGTTGCTGAATAGTGTGGTGCGGCGCGATAAGCAAGGTCTTTGCTTATCGTGCGCAGCCTATTTTTGTTTGACAACTGTAAAGCCGCCACGTGCCCGGCGAAAGCCGGGCGACCGCGTCAGCTACGCGGAACCTCCTGGCGCGGCAGCGTCTGCGACAGTTCGGCGGCCTTCAACGAACTCATCAACGACAACAGCGTGGAAAACGCATTGCCGCCCTGCTCGCCGCCCATCTGGATCTGCGGCACGAGCGGAATCTTCGACGTCTCGAACGCTTCCGCGAGACGCAGCATCACGGTCTGCATCAGCTGCTTGTCGGCGCCCTCGCCTTCGAGCGCGTCGGACTTCGCCTTGATCGCCGACGCTTCAGCCTCGCCCACCGCCTTGATCGCGGAAGCGCGACCCGCGCCTTCCATCTCCTGGCGGAACTTCTCCGCCTGCGCGAGCGCCTCGATTTCCTGGCGGCGCTTCTCCGCGGCCTTCACGTTCGCGGCACCCTGGTTCTCCTTGATCGACACGTCGACGAGCGAAGCCGTCAACTCCTTCTGCTTCGACGCGCGCTGCTCGGCTTCGTTGAGCTCACGCTGCTTGTCGGCCGCGATCTGTTTCTGCGCGAACGTCTCCACCTGTTCGCGCGCGATCTGCCGGTCGCGCAGCTGCGCCATGATGTTTTCGATCTGCGTGTCGCCGGGCTGCGGCTTCGGCGTGCCGATCAGCACTTCCTCGAACTCCAGCGAATACGCCTGAAAACGCTGACGCATTTCGCTCGACGCGTTGCCCTGCAGTTCGCTGCGCGACTGGATCAGCTCGATGAACGTCTTCGTCTGCGAGACGTTCTTGAAGTACGACGACACCATCGGGTCGAGCGTCTGCTCGACGAGTTGCTCGATGTTGCCGAAGCGCTGCACGACGAGTGGCGCCTTGCGATAGTCGATATGCACGACCACCGACAACGGCAACTGCGGCTCGAACGCATCCTTCGTGATCAGCGTGATCTCGCGCAGATTCGAGTCGAAATTCGAACCGCTTTCGCCGGTCTTCCACAGCAGCACGAAGTTGGTGGTCGGCACGAGCTCGATCTTGCCGGCGTACGTATTGAACGCGTACTTGCCTGGCATCAGCGGTTCGCGCCACACGCCGCGAAAGCCGTTCTCGACGAGCTCGCCATGACTGTAGTCGCTGCCCGACACATCGTTGCCACGGCGGCCCGTGTACGACACGACCACGCCCACATAGCCGACCGGAATGATCGTCTTCGTCAGGAATTCGACCGTCGCGAACAGCCGGTTGATGTAATAGGTGCCTTCCACCAGCACGCGCTGCTGCCGGCCGCGCTTGCCGCCCGCGGCGAGAAACTTCTCCGGTTCCTGAAACGCGTTGTGCACGTCGCCCACGTCGGGCGCGAGCAGCTCATCGGCGCTCAGGCCCGGACCGTCCTGCACCGTGACCACTGCGATCTGGTCCGAGCCGCGCGTGCCCGCGACTTCCTTGATGACGACCGGCGTAAAGCCGCCGCGTTCGTCGAGCACGTCGCGCATCTTGCCGTAGTACGCCTTCTCATCCGGTGCCATCGAAAGCGAATAGGTCGCGTCCTCCGTCATCACGACGAAGAGCGCCGGATTCAGGATGTGCGTACCTTCGCGCAGCACCTTGCGCTGCGGTCCTTTCTGGCCGCCGCGCTCGAGAAACGCGCGCGCATCGCGGAAGTCGTCGACCTTCGAGTTGTCTGCCAGCGTCTGGTCGGCCGGCAGATCGATACCATCGCGCGCGAACACGTAGCCGATCTTGCCCTGAGTGACCGAGATCATCGGCCGGATATGCACGCGGTACTGGAACGGCATGAAGAAGTGAAAGCCGCCACGCAGCAGGTCGGCCTGGAAGCCCGCTTCACTGTGCAGCGCCAGCAGACCGATCTTCACCGACCCATTTGGACTCCAAAGCTTCTCCACGACGCCGACTGCGTCATTCGGTATGTAACGTATCGTTCCCGACGTCCAGACCATGACGCCGAGAATCAGCAGAACTACCACTACCCCGAGGAACGGGACCAATCCACCTGTCAAAAGAGTTTGCATGTTATCTGGTGCTCTGACCTTGTCGAATTGAACACCCTGCGGCCGAGCGCTACCCTCCACCCCGGTTTCGGAACGGAGACGGCACGAAGGGGAATGTGAACGGGCTGTAAAGCGCGATGTGACTTGCGGTCTGGCGGACGTCAGCAATCGACCGCAGTCAAGGGACGTCTGCTCCGTCGCCTGGACGGGCAGGCGTTGTTCGCGATATGCGTCGTCGAGAAACCGGCGATGCCGATCGTGCTGGAAGCAATGAGCGGTGCTGCTTTCACTACTTGCGAGGTTTTCACGTTGATCCGCGAATTTCTATTTTGATCGGATTCTATGCCTCCCCATTTCAGGTGTCCAAGCAATTTGCTGCAGTGCGATCGCTTTAGAGTCAGTCCTCGCAAACGGTGAATTCAGGTTTTCTTAAGCCCCAAATAAATGCCTGAAGTAAGGGGTCATGTAATCACCCTATTCGCAGTGGGGGAAGCGCGCGAGCATCGCGCGGAACGCGGAGATCGTCTACTCCGCAATCAATTTCAGCGCTTTCAGACCGTGCGTTTAACGTTTGCATCAGGGTTAGTCGCAGGTGCTTCGAATTGCTCGCGATGGCTGCCAATAGCCATGCTTTTTACATTTCGTTGCATTCGTTCGTCGACGCACATACCGCCCCTTTCCGGTGCAAATACATTACGCCCACACCAATTGGATCAGTAATCCCTACTGTGAAAAATCGGTGTTGTGGGAGCTATTACCGTCGTTAGCGAAGGCCCAAAGAGGCCAGCCGGGAGACGGACGCCGTGCCGTGGCGTCCTGTGCGAAATCAACCGCCGTGTCCTGTCTGGCTACGCATTTCCGGAAGGCCTTCCAGCGGATGCAGACAGCGCAATCGCGCCCTTGCGGATGCAACGACAGAGGAGCATCACGGGGTTTAAGGGCGCGGCCTCGAACACTGTAACGCGCCTAGCCATTTAGGATGACAAAATGAAAAAGCAGATCGCACTGGCAGTGGCTGCACTGGCACTCTCCGCATCCGCCTTCGCTGGCGGCGGCTTCAACCCGGCTCCGTCCAGCAGTTCGTCGGCATCGGTCGCTGGCAGCGCAGGCGTTGGCGGCGCGCTGGGTATCGCTGGCTTCGCGGTGGGCAACAACTCCACCTCGAGCGTCGGCGGCAACTACACCGCTTCGCTGAATGGCCCGGGCTCGACGTCGGGCACGTACCAGGCTGGTAACCAGAGCTTCGCGAACACGGCTGTCACGTTCGGCACGAACGCTGGCTTCACGAACACGAACACGACGACGAACTCGAATCTGGGCAACGGCAACAACAGCTCGGAAACGCAGATCGGCACGAACAACTTCACGAACAGCGGCTTCACGGTCGCAAGCAGCACGGGTTCGGAAAACTTCGGTTCGAGCGAGTTCAACAGCTCCAACGGCTACAGCAACCAGAACGGCAACACCAACGCCAGCGGCAGCGCCAACTCGAGCGCAACCGGCCTCATCGGCGAAATCGGCGGCGGCGCGGCTGGCTTCGGTTCGCTGGACGGTTCGGCTGCGACGAGCGGCTTCGGCAAGCCGTGGTAAATCCACGCGGCAACGCAGTTCAACTGAAGCTGATCTGAACTGGCGGGGGTCTGGACCAAGTCCGGCCCCCTTCGGCGGACCGGGGGGAAAGAAATGAAATACGCTATTGCGATGGTGATGGTGCTGCTGAGTGGCAGCGCGATGGCGCAGGCAAACGGCACGATTACGAACGGAACGCAATCGACCGCGCAGCAGGCGACCAACGTCAATGTGAATATCGGATCCGGCTCGGGCACTGGCACGAGCGGGGTCTCCAACGCGCAGCTGACGCCGACCGAATCGACCGTGGGCTATACCGGCTCGTACACGGTGAAGAGCGCGCCGACCGTCTATGCGCCTTCGCTGACGGCATCGGTGACGGAAACGTGCTGGGGCTCGGTGTCGGCGGCGGTGTCGGTGGTCGGCGTGGGCGCAACGGGCGCGGCGACGATCAAGGACCAGGACTGTAACCGCCGGCTGAATGCAGCCGTCGCGTGGCGGATGGACCGCAAGGACATCGCGTTCAACATCATGTGCCAGGACGAATCGTTCCGCGCGGCAGCCGCGAAGACGAACTCGCCGTGCGTCGACGACGCACCGAAGGCAGCGGCAGCCACGACGGCAGCGCCGGCCGCAACGGCTGCGGTCGCAACGAAGCCCGCTCCGGCTCCGACGGCTCCGGCAACCGCGCCTGCGGCAACGACTGCGCCGGCAGCCAGCGCCTCGACGGCTGCGCAGGCCACTGCGGCAACCGCGGCTGAGGCGACGACCGCTGCCGCGACCACCGCAGCGCCGACGCTGACGGCCTCACTGACGGCGCCGAGCTCGTTGAATTCGACGAGCGATGCGAAGGCCGATGCGAATCTCACGCCGGTGTCGGGCGATCCGAACGTCTATCAGTACCGTGTCGCCGAAACGACGCACGCAACCGCGGCACATTGAACGGCGAACCAACGGCGCATCGCGCCGTGCGATACCACGTTGCGAGACTGATTCGCACCGCCGCGAGGGACCGGCAATACGCGGCGAGAAACCAATATGCAGAAACGGCGGCCGTCTTCATGGAGACGACCGCCGTTCCCGTTTCTGCGAAAAACACATGCAGCAGTCAGTCGTCAACGCGAGCGATCAGGCGCTCACGTCTCAACCGCACGCCCCGATCTCCCCGCACGCGGTGCAGAAGTCGCATCCATCCTTGCGGATCACCGCATTGGCACCACAAGTCTCGCACTTGCGCCCTTGCATCGTGCTCAGCTGATAGACGGACGACGCTCCGTTCGCATTGCCGTTATTCTCGGCGCCATCCGGTAACGCGAATTCTCCGCCGGCATCCGACCCCCGCTCCACCACCTCCTGCCCGCGCGGCAATTGCGACAGCATCCGCGACGGCACCTGGTTGCCCTCCGCATCCAGGAACCCGCGCCGATGCAGGATCTGCTGGATCGCATACGCGAGCGCGGCCACTTCCGAATCGTGCCAGCGCGGCGTGCGATGCCCGTCGAGCCGCTGCACCTCGCCGAGCCGCACCTGGCCGCGGTCCCACGACACCTTGCGCAGGTCCTGCAGGTTGCGCGCGACGAAACCGCCTCGCGCGGCGAGGGACAACGAACGCATCGTCGCCGTAATCCATTGCTGCGACTCGTCGCGCTGGCCAGCGGGAATGAAGAATTCGATCGGCCGTTCGATCGTCACTTCGTCGCCGCCCACGCGCCCCGTCACCTCGATGAACGACACCGCGAGATACAACGACTTCTTGCCGGCCGCGGTCAGATATTCGACCTTCTCGATCACCGCCGGCAGTTCGCCCCGCGGCCGATGATCGATCGCGATCCGCAGCGGATCCAGCGCGGGTTCGGCCATCGTGTCGCCGTCCGCGTCGCGCGCCGGCACACTCAGCACCGCGCCCAGCGTTTCGTTCGGCCGGTAGGTGGCAAGCCCCTTCAGACCGCCCTTCCACGCGTCGAAGTACAGGCTCTCGAACGCATCGAACGGATAATCGGCCGGCACGTTGACCGTCTTCGAAATCGACGTATCCACATACGGTTGCACGCACGCCATCATCTTCAGGTGATCGTGCGCGGACATTTCGAGCGCGCTGACGAAGTAGTCCGGCAGCGCATTCACGTCACCGCCCAGTTCGCGGTACAGCCGGTACGCGTGATCTTCGACGGCGAACGATTCGCGGCCGCCGTCGGCCATCATCTTCATGCGCGTATAGGTCCACGAAAACGCCGGCTCGATCCCATTCGACGCGTTGTCCGCGAACGCAAGACTCACGGTGCCCGTCGGCGCGATCGACAGCAGGTGGCTGTTGCGCATGCCATGCTTGCGGATCGACGCCTGGATATCGTCGGGCAGCCGCGACGCAAACGTGCCCGCCTGCAGATACGCGTCGGCGTTGAAGAGCGGAAACGCGCCGCGTTCGCGCGCCAGTTCCACCGACGCCCGATACGCTTCGTCGCGCATCAGCTTCGCCACGCGCACTGCGAAGTCGCGGCCTTCCTGCGAGTCGTAGCGCAGCCCGAGCATCACCAGCACGTCGCCCAGCCCCGTAAAGCCGACGCCGATGCGGCGTTTCGCGCGCGCCTCGTCGTGCTGCTGCGGCAACGGCCACAGCGTGATGTCGAGCACGTCGTCGAGAAAGCGCACCTGCGTGCGCGTGCGTTCCGCGAGCAGCGCCCAGTCGAACGAAGGCTGGCCGCCGCGCATCTGCGCGAATGGTTCGATCACGAAGCGGGTCAGGTTCAGCGGGCCCAGATTGCAGCAGCCATACGCCGGCAGCGGCTGCTCGCCGCACGGATTGGTCGAGCGGATGGTTTCGAGCGCGCGCAGATTGTTGTCCTCGTTCATGCGCGAAATGAACACGATGCCGGGTTCCGCGATGTCGTAGGTCGAACGCATGATGCGATCGAAGATCTCGCGCGCGCGCCGCTCGGCGTAGACCCACATGCCGTCCGCGCGCTGCCGCATGTCGTTCGCGGCGCGCATGGCGGGCGAAGGCTCGCCGCGATGCACGAGCTGCCACATGTCGTCCTGCTCGACGGCGCGCATGAACTCGTCCGTCACCGCAACCGACACGTTGAAATTGTTCCAGCGTCCTTTCGAATGCTTCGCTTCGATGAAGTCGAGCAGATCCGGGTGATCGCAGTCGAGCACCGCCATCTGCGCGCCGCGCCGCGAGCCCGCGCTCTCCACCGTGCGGCACGACGCATCGAACACGTCGATGTAGCTGCACGGCCCCGACGCCGACGAACTCGTAGTGTGCACGCGCGCGCCCTTCGGCCGGATCGCGGAGAAGTTGTAGCCGACGCCGCCGCCGCGCCGCATCGTTTCGGCCGCCTGCAGCAGCGCGACGTAGATGCCGGGCAGCCCCTGTTCGTCGACGCCCTGGATGCTGTCGCCGACCGGCTGCACAAAGCAGTTGATCAGCGTCGCGGCGATGCCCGTGCCGGCGGCGCTCATGATGCGGCCCGCGCCCAGGCCGCCGCCCTGCAGATGCTCAACGAAACGCGCTTCGGTCAGCGCTCGCAGCGCCTCCGGTTCCGCCAGCGCGACGCCGCGCGCGACGCGTCGATAGACGTCGTCTGCCGTTCGCTCGTCGCCTTTCGCGTATTTCTCCAGCAGCACGTCGTTCGAGAACTGCTGCGGCGGGATCGACGCGGCACGCGCCTTCACTTCGGTGTCGGTTTCGGCCATGAAAACCTCGGATGGGGTTCGATGCGCGAAGGAACCACCATAACGCACGCCGCGGATGGCCGCAAATGACGCTCACTCGCCGATCCGGCTAAGCCTCGCCCGCCTTCAGGAAGTCGACGAACGCGCGCAACGGCGCGGGTACGTGCCGACGGCCAGGGTGGTACAGAAACGGCCCGGAGAAGTCCTGCCACCACGGTTCGAGAATCGGCTCCAGCGCGCCGCTGTCGAGATGCGGCCGCAGCATGTCTTCGAACAGATGAATCACGCCGAGGCCTTCGGTCGCCATACACACCGCGAGGTCGACCGCGGCGCCGGGTCGCACCACGAGCGGCCCTTGCGGATCGAGACGCACGATCTGGCCGTCGCGCTCGAAGTCCCACGTCGGCTTCGCGCCGCCCGCGAACTGGCCGCGCAGACACGCATGCGCAAGCAGTTCGCGCGGATGCGTGGGCCGGCCATGCGCATCGAGATACGCGGGCGCCGCAGCGGTCGCGAAGCGCTGCACGCGCGGTCCGATCGGCACCGCGATCATGTCCTGCTCGAGCCGTTCGTCGTAGCGAATGCCCGCATCGCAGCCGATCGACAGCACGTCGACGAAACCGTCTTCCACCACCACTTCGACGCGAATGTCAGGGTAGGTCTTCATGAAGGCGGCCAGCACAGAAGGCAGCACGATGCGCGCCGCGCTCGACGGCACGTTCAGCCGCAACGTGCCCGACGGCTTGTCGCGAAAGCCGTTCAGCACGTCGAGCGCGGCTTCCATCTCGCCGAACAGCGGCGTGATCCGTTCGAGCAGGCGCAGCCCCGCTTCGGTCGGCGCGACGCTGCGCGTGGTGCGGTTCAGAAGACGCATGCCGAGCTTCGCTTCGAGCCGTCGCACCGCGATGCTGAGGCTCGACGCCGTGACGCCGCCCACACGCGCCGCGTCGCGAAAACCGCCCGCGCGGGCCACCGAAACGAATGCGGCGAGATCGTTGAATTCCATCGGGATCGTTCAAAATTTTTAACGACCCGTACAATCTAGAGCGGATTATCGAACAGCGCAATCGTCGCCATACTGGCTCCCACTACTCGCCAAGGAGAGCGTCATGCCGAAGTCGAATCCCGAAAGCACGTTCACATTTGCCGGCCGCAAGGTCCATCGCATGGGCTACGGCGCGATGCAACTGGCCGGCCCCGGCGTATTCGGTCCGCCGAAAGATCGCGATGCCGCGCTCGCCGTGCTGCGCGAAGCGATCGCACTCGGCGTCGATCACATCGATACCAGCGACTTCTACGGGCCGCACGTCACCAACCAGCTGATCCGCGAAGCGCTGCATCCGTATCCGGACAACCTGACGATCGTGACGAAGCTCGGCGCCGTGCGCGACAGCACCGGCGCGTGGCTGCCGGCGCAAGAGCCGGAGGACCTGCGCCGCGGTGCGCACGACAATCTCCGCAATCTGGGCCTCGACGTGATCGACGTCGTCAATCTGCGCGTGATGGGTGACGTGCACGCACCGTCGGAAGGGTCGATCGAGAAGCAGGTCACGGCGCTCGCCGAACTGCAGCGCGAAGGGCTCGTGCGGCACATCGGCCTCAGCAACGTGACGTCCGCGCAGGTCGCCGAGGCGGAGCGCATCGTGCCGATCGTCTGCGTGCAGAATCACTACAACGTGGTGCAGCGCGACGACGACGCGCTCGTCGACGAACTCGCGCGCAAGGGCGTCGCGTACGTGCCGTTTTTCCCGCTCGGGGGATTCACGCCGATCCAGTCGTCGGCGCTGTCGACGATCGCGGCATCGCTGGACGCAACGCCGATGCAGGTCGCCCTCGCGTGGCTCCTGCACCGGTCGCCGAATATCCTGCTGATACCGGGCACGTCGTCGGTCGCGCATCTGCGCGAGAACCTGAACGCGGCGCGCCTCGAATTGCCCGACGCGGTGCTGCGCGACCTCGACGCGATCTAGACACGATCTAGTTCAGACCTTGCCCTTCCACGGCACGAGCACGCGCTCGATCCGTCGCATCAGCAGATCGAAGCACAGCGCGAAGAAGCCGATCACGATGATGCCCATGATCACGACGTCGCTGGCAAGAAACTCCGCGGCGTTGAGCACCATGAAGCCGAGACCGCTCGTCGACGCGACCATTTCCGCGGCGACGAGCGTCGTCCAGCCGACGCCGATGCCGATCCGCATGCCGGTGAAGATTTCCGGCAACGCCGACTTCAGGATCACGTGGAAGACGATCTGCGTGCGCGATGCGCCCATCGAATACGCCGCGTGAATCTGCTCGATGCTGACCGAGCGGACACCCGCGCGCGCGGCGATCGCGAGCGGCGCGAAGATCGCAAGGTAGATCAGCAGGATCTTCGAGAATTCGCCGATGCCGAACCAGATGATGATGAGCGGCAGATACGCGAGCGGCGGCAGCGGCCGGTAGAACTCGATCGGCGGATCGAACACGCCGCGCGCGAAGCGCGACACGCCCATCAGCACGCCGATCGGAATCGCCGTCACGCACGCCAGTGCGAACGCGCCGAACACGCGCAGCAAGCTCATCATCGTGTGCTGCGCGAGCGTCGAGTTCGCGAAGCCGTCGGTCGCTACCGAGATGAACTTCGCATAGACGGCCTGCGGCGACGGCAGGAACAGCGGCTTGATCCAGTGCAGGTTGGTCGCGGCGAACCACAGCGCAACGAACGCGGCCACCGTCACAAGACTCACGAGTACGCTGTTGCCTTCGCCCGGAGCACCGAACGCGTCGCCCGGCTTCACCGCCTTGCGTGCGAATACATGCGGACGGTGCCGCTTCGGCCGCGGCGCTTCCGCATTGGCATGCGAATCGAGCGGGTTGCCGTGATTCTCGAGCACCGCGTGCCCTCCTTTCGAACTAAGCATGGAACACCTCGGCATCGGCGCTGTGCTGCTTTTCGTCGCCATAGATGATGCTGAGCACGCGCTCGCGCATCTCGATGAAATCCGGGCTCGACTTGACCGCCCGCGCATCGCGGCTCTCCAGAAAGCGGCGATTGAAGTCGAGTTCGTACGTATGCGTGATGCGCCCCGGCCGCGGCGACATCACGATCAGCCGGCTCGCCAGAAACAGCGCTTCCTCCACGCTGTGCGTGATGAAGAAGAACATCTTGTTCGTCTTCGTCCACACGTCGAGCAGCAGTTCCTGGATGGTTTCGCGCGTGAGCGCATCGAGCGCGGCCATCGGCTCGTCCATCAGCAGCATCGCCGGATCGCAGGTCAGCGCGCGCGCAATGCCCACCCGCTGCTGCATGCCGCCCGACAGCTGATAGATCATGTGACGATGAAAATCCTGCAGCCCGACGAGCGCGAGATTGCGCGCGGCGATCTCGTAGCGCTCGCCCTTCGATACGCCGCGCAGCTTGAGGCCGAACGCGGTGTTGTCGAGCACGTTGAGCCAGGGCAGCAACGCGTGCTTCTGGAACACAACGCCGCGATCCGCGCCCGGCCCCATGATCGGCTCGCCGCCCAGCAGCAGTTCGCCGCTGGAAGGCGCGATGAAGCCGGCCATCAACGACAGCAGCGTCGTCTTCCCACATCCCGATGCGCCGAGCGCGACGACGAAGTCGCCCGCATCGATCGTCAGATCGATGTCGTCGAGCGCGTGAACGCGCTCTCCCGGCCGGCGCCCCGGGTACATGACGCTGACGCCATTGACGTGCATGCTTTCCACATTGCCTCCTTGCCCTCGCGGGTCAGTTGGGTCAGTTGGTCTTCAGTGCTGCTTCAGCATAGTCCGGCGTGACGAACTTCGTGTAGTCCGGCAGTACCGTCGAAATCTGCTTCTGGTCCTTCAGGAAGGTCGACGTGTCCTTCAGCGCGAACGCCGCGCGGCTCGCGGAACCACCGCCCAGCCATTGCGCGGACGCCTGCTCGGTCAGCGTCGGGAAACCGTACAGCGCGAGCGAACCCGGCACGTCGGCCGCGGTGCCGCCGATCATCTTCGCGATCGCCGCCGCCTGCGGCGAGGTCGCCGTCCACTGGGTCGGATTGCTGCGGTACTGGTTGTCCTGATTGGCGATCGCGCGCACCAGCTTCACCATGAAGTCCTTGTGCTCCTCGCCCCACTTGCGGTCCACCGCGATGCCATCGAACGTCGGCTTGCCGAGCTTCGACAGTTCGCCCGACGTGATCAGCACCTTGCCGCTCTTTTTCAGCTCCGCGAGCGCCGGGTCCCACACGTACGCCGCGTCGATGTCGCCGCGCTCCCATGCCGCGACGATCTGGTTGGGCTGCATGTTGAGGATCTTCACGTCGGACGGATTGATGCCCCAGTGCTGCAACGCGAACATCGTGTGGTAGTGCGTCGTCGAGACGAACGGCACGCCGATGGTCTTGCCCTTCAGGTCAGCCGGCGTATTGATGCCGGAGCCGTTGCGCACCACCATCGCTTCGGCCTGGTTGATGTTGTCGAGAATCCAGAAGAGCTGCAGGTCGACGCCCTGGCTCACCGCGGCCGCGAGCGGGCTCGACCCGATCACGCCGATCTTCACGTCGCCGGACGCCATCGCGGTCGCGACCTTCGCGCCGGATTCGAACTGTCGCCAGTGGATCTTGTAGCCCGTTTCCTTCTCGATCGAGCCGTTCGCGATCGCCACGACCCACGGATCGACGATCTGCTGGTACGCGATCGTGACCTCCTTGTCCTGCGCGTGCGCGAATGGCGCGGCGAAGCACGCGAGGAGCGCGAGCACGGCTGGCGCAATACGTCGCGCCATGCGGTCGATCCAGCGACGTAATGTCAGACAGCTTTGATTCGGCATGGCAGGTCTCCACGATTTCGGCTCGCTGAAGCGCGACGCGGTCGCGACGAGCGGGTTGGCGGCCTCGCGAACGGGAGGGAGTTGTCCCAATCGTCCGCGCCGCATGAAACCGAGTATCGTCACGAAAAAAATGAGCAAGTTAGTGCCAGACAATCCCATTCGTTGAGTCCAAGCTCTAATCCGACTGCAAGGAGCCCGCATGCCCAGCCGTCCCTCGGCCGCCATCTGGACGCAGCTGTTCCAGCGTTCGTCCGACTCCGGCATGAGCCTGCAAGGCAAGATCCGCCAGATGCTGGTCGGCGCGATCCTCGACGGCCAGTTGCCGCCCGACGCCGCGCTGCCGTCGAGCCGCGAACTCGCGGATCAGCTCGAGGTGGCTCGCAATACGGTGGTGCTCGCGTACCAGCAGCTCGTCGAAGAGGGCTACCTGGTGTCGCGCCAGCGCAGCGGCCACTTCGTGAACCCGGCGATGCTGGAAGGCCAGCGCGGCTTCACCGCCGCCGGCGCCGAAGCGCCGGCGGCCGAAGCGAACGGCCACACCCGGCCCGACTGGCGGCAGCGCATTCCGCGGCCGCCGTCGGCGCAACGCAATATCGTCAAACCCGCGACCTGGCAGAACTACGAATATCCGTTCATCTACGGTCAGTTCGACCAGGCGCTGTTTCCGACCAGCGACTGGCGTGAGTGCTGCATCAAGGCGCTCTCCGTGATGGAGATCCGCAACTGGGCGCCCGACCTCATCGAACGCGACGACGAAACGCTCGTCCAGCAGATCCGCACGCGCGTGCTGCCGCGCCGCGGCGTGTTCGCAATGCCCGACGAGATCGTCGTGACGATCGGCTGCCAGCAGGCGCTCTACCTGATCGCGGATCTGCTGAGCGGCCCGCACACCACGATCGGCTTCGAAAACCCCGGCTATCCAGACGCGCGCAACATCTTCGGCCAGCGCAACGCACGGCTCCTGCCGTTGCAGGTGGACGCGAGCGGCGTGAATCCCGCCGACGAAAGCACCTTCGCGCATTGCGACTACGTGTACGTGACGCCCAGCCATCAATGCCCCACCACGGTTACGCTGCCGCTGGAGCGCCGCCACGCGTTGCTCGAGCTCGCGCAGCGGCACGACTTCGTGATCGTTGAGGATGACTACGAGAGCGAAAACACCTTCTCCGGCACCCCTCATCCCGCGCTGAAAAGCCTGGACAGCGCGGACCGCGTGATCTACGTCGGCAGCCTGTCGAAAACTTTCGCGCCGGGGCTGCGGCTCGGCTACGTGGTCGGGCCGCGCGACCTCGTGCGCGAACTGCGCGCACTGCGCCGGCTGATGGTGCGCCATCCGGCCGCCTACATCCAGCGCGCGTTCGCGACCTTTCTCGCGCTCGGCCATCACGACACCCTGCTGCGCCGGCTCGCGCATGCGTACCGCGAACGCGCGCAGGCGCTGACGGACGCGCTCGACGCCCACCTGCCGGAGCTGCGCGTGATGCCCGTCACGGGCGGCGCGTCATGCTGGGTCGAAGGCCCTGCCTGGCTCGACGCCACCCGGCTCGCGCTGGATGCGCAGGCGCTCGGCGTCCTGATCGAACCCGGCAACGTGTTCTTCATGAACGGCTACGACGACCAGCGCTGCTTCCGGATGGGCTTCGCCGCGATCCGCACCGACCGCATCGAGCCGGGCGTACGCGCGCTCGCACAGGTTGTCCATCAGCAGCGCAACCGCGCCTGACCCCACCGCCTCCTCCAACTCGCCCGACTCGCCACGGCCTGCCATACCCGGCGGCCCGTGCGGGCGAATTCGCGCTCGCGGCGCATCCACGCGCCATCATCACCTCACATCGATAATGATACAAAACATTCCGTTTTATTCCAGAAATTCTATTGACCCGTTCGCGGCCTATGCACTAGATTGGGTGTGTGGCGAATCACTACGGAACATTTCGTTCCATTTTTAAATACCGGAGACACTCATGAGCGACCCGAAATCCACCGGCACCCATGCTGGCAACGGCCCGCAGGCCATGACGCCGTCCGAGGCGTTCGTCGAGACGCTCGCGGCCAATGGCGTGACCGACATGTTCGGCATCATGGGTTCCGCGTTCATGGACGCGATGGACATCTTCGCGCCCGCCGGCATCCGCCTGATTCCGGTCGTCCACGAGCAGGGCGCGGGGCACATGGCGGATGGCTATGCGCGCGTGTCGGGCCGTCATGGCGTCGTGATCGGCCAGAACGGCCCCGGCATCAGCAACTGCGTGACCGCGATCGCGGCCGCGTACTGGTCGCACAGCCCGGTCGTGATCGTGACGCCGGAAGCGGGCACGATGGGTATCGGGCTCGGCGGCTTCCAGGAAGCGAAGCAGCTGCCGATGTTCCAGGAATTCACGAAGTACCAGGGCCACGTCACGCACCCGGCGCGGATGGCCGAATTCACCGGCCGCTGCTTCGAACGCGCGCTGACCGACATGGGCCCCACGCAGCTCAACATTCCGCGCGACTACTTCTACGGCGAGATCAAGGCCGAGATTCCGCAGCCGCGCAAGCTGGAACGCGGTGCCGGCGGCGAGCAGAGTCTCGACGAAGCCGCGCGGCTGCTTTCTGAAGCGCGCTTCCCGGTGATCATCTCGGGCGGTGGCGTCGTAATGGGCGATGCGATCGACGAATGCAAGGCGCTCGCAGAACGGCTCGGTGCGCCGGTCGTCAACAGCTATCTGCACAACGATTCGTTCCCGGCGAAGCACCCGCTGTGGTGCGGTCCGCTCGGCTATCAAGGCTCGAAAGCGGCAATGAAGCTGATCTCGCGCGCGGACGTGGTCGTCGCGCTCGGTTCGCGTCTCGGGCCGTTCGGCACGCTGCCGCAGCATGGCCTCGACTACTGGCCGAAGGACGCGAAGATCATCCAGATCGACGCCGACCACAAGATGCTCGGCCTCGTGAAGAAGATCACGGTCGGCATCTGCGGCGACGCGAAGGCCTCGGCCGCCGCGCTTACGCAGCGACTCGCGGGCCGTACGCTCGCCTGCGACGCGTCGCGCGACGAACGCGCATCGCAGATCGCCGCCGAAAAAACCGCGTGGGAAAAAGAGCTCGACGAGTGGACGCACGAGCGCGACCCGTACAGCCTGGACATGATCGCCGAGCAGAAGGACGAGCGCCCGTTCAGCGGCGGCCGCTATCTGTCGCCGCGCCAGGTGCTGCGCGAACTGGAAAAAGCGATGCCGGCGCACGCGATGGTGTCCACCGACATCGGCAACATCAACTCGGTCGCGAACAGCTATCTGCGTTTCGACGAGCCGCGCAGCTTCTTCGCGGCGATGAGCTGGGGCAACTGCGGCTACGCGTTCCCGACCATCATCGGCGCGAAGGTCGCCGCGCCCGATCGTCCGGCCATCTCGTATGCGGGCGATGGCGCGTGGGGCATGAGCATGATGGAAACCTTGACCTGCGTGCGCCACAAGATTCCGGTCACCGCGGTGGTGTTCCACAACCGCCAATGGGGCGCCGAAAAGAAGAACCAGGTGGACTTCTACAACCGCCGCTTCGTGGCGGGCGAACTCGACAACCCGAGCTTCGCCGCGATCGCGAAGGCGATGGGCGCGGAAGGGATCGTCGTGGATCAACTGGAGGATGTGGGTCCCGCGCTGAAACGCGCGGTCGACATGCAGATGAACGAAGGCAAGACGACGATCGTCGAGATCATGTGCACGCGGGAACTTGGCGATCCGTTCCGCCGCGATGCACTGTCGAAGCCAGTGCGTCTGCTCGACAAGTACAGGGACTACGTCTGAGAGCAGGGCCATGAAAGCCCTGAACCGCATCATCGAGCAAGCGCGCGCCTGTCCGATGCGCATCGTGCTGAGCGAAGCCGAGGACAGCCGCATCCTGCTCGCGGCACAGCGCGCGCAACGCGAAGGCGTTGCGCGCATCGTGCTGGTCGGCGACGCGCTGCGTATTCGCGACGCCGCCGTCGTTCACGAAGTCGATCTCGCGGGGATGGAGATCGTCGATCCGGCGACGTCCGCGCTCACGCCGGCGCTCGGCGAAGCGTTGCTCGAGCTGCGCCGGCACAAAGGTATGACCGCGGAGGCGGCCGCCCGCGAAGTGCAGACGCCGCTGTGCTTCGCGAACCTGATGGTACGGCTCGGCCACGCGGACGGTTCGGTGTCCGGCGCGGTCAACACGACCGCGGACGTGGTACGCACCGCGATCCAGATCATCGGCGTAGACCCGGCCTTCAGTCTCGTGTCGAGCTTCTTTCTGATGATGCTGTGCGAGCCATTCCACATGATGAAGGGCGGCTTGATCTTCTCGGACTGCGCGCTCGTCGTCGATCCCGACGAAAAGCAGCTGGCCGAAATCGCGATGGCTGCGGCGGATAGCGCGCAAAGCCTGCTGATCGACGAGACGCCGCGCGTTGCGATGCTGTCGTTCTCGACGAACGGGAGCGCGCACCACGCCGCCGTCGACAAGGTCGTGCATGCGACGCAGATCGTACAGGCGCGGCGCCCCGATCTCGCGATCGACGGCGACGTGCAACTCGATGCGGCGATCGTGGCCGAAATCGCGGACCGGAAGATCCCGCATTCGCACGTGCACGGTCATGCGAACGTGCTGGTGTTTCCCAATCTCGACGCAGGCAACATCGGCTACAAGCTCGCCGAGCGGATTGGCGGCGCGAAGGCGGTCGGCCCGCTGCTGCAGGGGCTGCGCAAACCGGCGAACGATCTGTCGCGCGGTTGCAGCGTCGAAGACGTTTATCACGTGATCGCGGTGACCGCGGCGCAGGCGCAGAGCGCGCAGGTGAAGGCGGCGGTGGTGTAGCTGGCGGGCGCGGCACGCCTCACATACCCCCCCGCCGCCGCGCCCCCAGCCACGCGGCGAGCCGCGCGAACAGCGTCATATCCGGCGGCACGGACAGATCGAGTCCCAGGTTGTGCCGGTAGAACGGACTGAGATCGAGACCGACGCCAAGCCCCAGCACCTCGACGTCGCGCGCCGCTTCGTGCCGCGCGACGACTTCCCGCAGATGCTGATCGAGATAGAACGCGTCGTTTGCCTGGCTCGTCGCGCTGTCCATCGGGCTGCCGTCCGAGATCACGACCAGCACGCGGCGCACATCGCCGCGCGCGCAGAGCCGCTCGCACGCCCAGTCAATCGCCTCGCCGTCGATGCCCTCGCGAAACAGGTCCGCCTTGAACAGCCCGGCGATGGCGCCACGCGCCGCGCGCCAGCTGCTGTCCGCGTCCTTGAAGATCAGCCGGCACTGCTCGTTGAGCCGCCCCGGATGCGCCGGCCGTCCGCTTGCCAGCCAGTCGAGTTTCGCGCGACCGCCGTTCCACGCGCCGGTTGTGAAGCCCAGCACTTCGGTCGCGACACCGGCCATGTCGAGCGCGCGCACCAGCACGTCGACCATCACCGCGACTGCCTCGATATGTGCCTTCATCGAGCCCGAGCAGTCGATCAGGAAGCTCACCGCACAATCCGCGCGCGGCCGCTCGCGTTCGAGCCGGAACAACCGGCGCTCATCGGGCGATGTGACCAGTTGCGCGAGACGCCGCCCGTCGATGCGCCCCTCCTCCTCGCTGAACGACCAGCCGTCGCGAATCGGCACCGCGAGTGCCGTCTGCAGGATCCGCGCGAGCCGCGCGACATTCAGATGCCGCGCAGTGACGAGCTCGTCCAGCCGCTCGCGATATTCGCGCAGCAACTCGGGCCGAATGCGCGCGGCGGGATGAATCACCGTGTCGTAGCGCGTCGTGAACACGCGATAGCCCGCGCCGGTCGTCGCACGCACGCGGCTTTCACCGCTCGCGGCGAGCGTGGGCGCATCGAAGCCGTCTTCTTCGTCCGTATCGAACCACGTGCCGAGCATCGTGCGCGCAGCTTCGTGCTCATCGTCGTCGAGCGACGCATTCGTTTCCGCGAGCGCATGCCGCACATCGCGAACCATCGCGCCGATACAGTGTGCGATTTCGCGTGCGTGCATCGCGTACGCAGATTGATCGGCACGCTGTCGCCGCAGGCCCGCCAGCGCGACGCCAAGCCGCGGCGCAAGCACCGCGCGCGTTGCCTCGATCAGGCCTTCGGTCTCCTCGAGCACCGGTTGGCCCGACAGGCGCGACGCGGCCATCTGCGCAACCGTATAGATCAGCAGGCCGACCTCGCTGTCGAGCAGCCCCGCGCGATGGCACGCGCGCGACCACGTATCGAACCGATGCCGAAGATTGCGCGCGACGCCGCGCATGCCGGGCGGCACAAGCGTTTCGCAACGCAGCTGTTCGAGCAGCTCGAAGACGAGACGTTCGAGCGGCTCGTCCATCGCGAAGCGACGATGCAATACATCGTCCGAATGCAGGAGCCGCAGCGCGGCGGCATCGGCCGCGCCGCGTGACGACGCGAGATCGCCGATCCGCGCATCCGCGCGCAGATGCGGCGCGTGCAGCGCAACAGGCCGCAGATGCCGGAACAGCCGGCCGCCGCGATAGTGCAACGCCGGATCGCCAGTCAACGCGCGAACCGCGGCCGCGCAGAGCGCGTCGCGCCGCGGACCGACATGGCGTGCGTCGCTCATCCGCCAGACCCTTGCGGTCCGCGCGACGCATCGCCGTCATGCCATTGCGACGGCGTATCCAGTTCGACGTCGAAGCATCGCTGGTAGTACTCGGCGACGATCGGCCGCTCGGCCTCGTCGCACTTGTTGAGGAAGGTGAGCCGGAACGCGAGCGCCGGGTCGCGAAACACGAGGCAGTTCTCGGCCCAGCTGATCACCGTGCGCGGCGACATCAGCGTCGACAGATCGCCCGCGGCGAAGCCCTTGCGCGTGAGCCCCGCCATGCCGACCATCGAACCGACGAGCGCGCGGCCCGCATCGTGTTCGAGTTCGGGCACGCGCGCGAGCACGATCCGCGTCTCCTCGTCGCGCGACAGATAGTTGAGCGTCGCGACCACATTCCAGCGGTCGATCTGCGCATGGTTCAGCATCTGCGTGCCGTGATACAGGCCATTGAGATTGCCGAGGCCCACGGTGTTGGTGGTGGCGAACAGCCGGAAGAACGGATGCGGCTCGATCACGCGGTTCTGGTCGAGCAGCGTGAAGCGGCCGTCGCGCTCCAGGATGCGCTGAATCACGAACATCACGTCGGGCCGCCCTGCATCGTATTCGTCGAACACGAGCGCGACCGGCCGCTGCAGCGCCCACGGCACGATGCCTTCCTGGAATTCGGTCACCTGCACGTCGTCGCGCACGACGATCGCATCCTTGCCCACCAGATCGAGCCGGCTCACGTGGCCGTCCAGATTCACCCGCACGCACGGCCAGTTGAGCCGTGCGGCCACCTGCTCGATATGGGTCGACTTGCCGGTGCCGTGCAGCCCTTGCACCATCACACGACGGTTGCGCGAGAACCCGGCGAGAATCGCGAGCGTGACTTCGGGGTTGAAGCAGTACGCGTCGTCGATGTCCGGCACGTGCGGGTCGCGCTCGCTGAACGCCGGCACCATCAGGTCCGAATCGATGCCAAACAGCGCGCGTACCAATACCGTGCGGTCCGGCCCGCTCATCACGTTGTCCCTCACGCTCTTCCTCCGGCGCCCGTCTGGCGCAGCCATGTCTCCATGATAGCAATCATCTTTTTTCGGAACAAATCATTTCATTTATTTTCGACAACTCGGCTGTGGATGGTCGATTAAAATAGTCTGATCCTGTTTCCGGAACGGAAGATGATTAAAACCGACACGCCGACCTTGCGTGCTTTCGCGCTGCTCGAATACCTCGTGAACGCGGGCAATCCGGTGTCGCTCGCCGACATCGCCGAGGACGTCGACATGCCGAAGGCGTCGCTGCACCGGATGCTTGCGTCGCTGGAGGCCGGCGGTCTCGTGATCCGCGAACCCGGCGAGAAGAACGCGTACGTGGTCGGGCCGCGTCTCGCGCAACTCGGACTCAACGTGATGACGCACGCGGGCGCGCGTCGTTTGCGGCACGCGATTCTGTCGAAGCTCGTGGGCGACCTCGGCGAAACCTGCAACCTCACGATGCTTCACGAAACCGAGGTGCTCTATCTCGATCGAGTGGAAGCGCCGTGGCCGCTGCGGCTCGACCTGAAACCGGGTTCGCACGTGCCCTCATGGTGCAGCGCGAGCGGCAAGCTGCTGCTCGCGATGCAGCCGCGCGAAGACCGCAGCGCGCTGCTGCGCGCGATGAAGCTCGAGCGCTTCACGCCGAACACGATCACCGATGTCGAACTGCTCGAAGCCGAACTCGACCGCATCGAACACAAGGGCATCTCGATCGACAACGAAGAGTTCGTGATCGGCATTGTGTGCGCGGCCGCGCCCGTGATCGATGCGAACGGCACCTGCATTGCGGCTGTGGCCGTGCATGCGCCGGTGTCGCGTTCGCCGCTGTCGCGCACGCTCGACATGGTGCCGCGCCTGAAGCAAGCGGCCGAGGACCTCGCGAAAACCTTCTGACCTTCCGCGCTCGGCCCATCGTTACTCAAGGCCGCTCGTCGCGCCGGTAATACTGCACGTACAGCATGCGCTGACCGATGCGCCGGAACGGCGCGAACGGATGGCCCGGCAGCGGCGACGTGAAGATCGGCAGCGTCAGCGCGCGGCCCTTGCCCGCGATGTGCTCCGCGAGACGTCTGCCCGCCTGCTGCGAATACGACACACCGTTGCCGCCATAACCGAGCGCGTAATACACGGACTGCTTCGGGTCGGGCTGGCACACGCGCGGCATCATGTCGTGGCTCACGTCCACCCAGCCCCACCACGAGTAATCGATCTGCACGCCGCGCAGCGCCGGAAACTTGCGCGCCATGCCTTCCTTCAGCAGATCCAGATGTCGCGGATGCGCGGCGTCCGCGCCGGTAATCGCGCTGCGGCTGCCCATCTGCAGACGGCGGTCGGGCAAAAAGCGATAGTAGAAGCGCAGCGTGCGCGTGTCGGTCAGCACCTGCGTCGTGCGGAAATTGCATGCAGCGATTTCGTCGTCGGTGAGCGGGCGCGTCACCATTGAGTTCGACAGGATCGGCATCACCTTGCTGCGCAACGACGGATGCAGCGTCTGCGCGGTGTAGGCTCCCGTCGCGATGCCGACCGCACGCGCGCGCACGATGCCGCCCGGCGTGCGCAGATGATGCACGCCGTTCACCGTGTCCCAGCCGGTCACCGGGCTGCTGGTGTGCACCTTCGCGCCGGCTTCGCGCGCGAGCCGCAGATAACCGAACGCGAGCTTCAGCGCATGGATGCCGATGCCTTCGGGCTCGTGCAGCGCGCCGGCCGCTTCGTGGTCGTTGACGAACTGGCTGCGCAGCGTGCGTGCGTCGATCAGCTCGGATGGGTAACCGAATACGTCGCGCCACACCTTCGCTTCCGCGGCGAGCTGCGCCATGATGCGCGGCCGATGCGCGATCAGGAAATGGCCGCCCGGCTGCGGATCGCAATCGATCTGCGCAACCAGCGCCTTGAAATGATCGAAGCCCTGCTGGATTTCGTCGTGCATTTTCAGCGCGACGTCTTTGCCCCAGCGCTCGATCCATTGCGAGCGCGAGAGCCGCCCCGACGCATTCTGCCCTTGCCCGCCGTTGCGGCTGCTGCAACCCCAGCTCGTGCGATTCGCTTCGAGCACGACGGCCTTGATGCCATGCTCGCGCGCAAGGCAGAGCGCCGTTGCGAGTCCCGTGTAGCCTGCACCGATGATGGCGACGTCGACGTCGAGATCCGTCGTAACGGGTCCATCGTCGGGCGGCGGGCTGCCGGCCGTCGCGACCCAATACGTTGGCGCATACTGGGTGCCGCAGCCTGGTCCCGGCGACACCAGCGGATCGTAGGCCGGATCGTAGTGCGTGCCCTGCGGCGATTCGCCGAGCGGCCCGTTACCCCTGAGATCGATCGAACTGTATGCCATGTGCGGCTCCGTCGGATTCACACTTCACGCGCCCAGCTTCGGGCGTTCCTTGCGAAATGCGCGCTTGACCGCGATCAGGCCGTCGCGAAACTCGAACAGGTCGCAGCCTTCAGCTTCGATGCGCCAGCCGTCGCGATGCGTGCCGCTGAACACCCATTCGGAGACGCCGCGATCGCCCATCGTGTAATGGCGCCCTTCGCCCCAGTGCGCATCGGGAAAGCTGTCGAAAACCGCCTGGAACGCGGCTTTCACCGCCGCCTCGCCGGTAAAGCGCGTTCCGTGAATCTCGCTGCCGGCGGCCGCGTCGAACACGCAGTCGGCGGTCATGAAGGTCATCAACGCGTCGGCGTCGTGTCGATTGAATGCGTCCGAGAATGCCGCGAGGAATTCCGCGCTCGCGCGCGCCGGCACTGTCTGTGATTCGGCCATGCGTGTCTCCGCCTGACTGGATAGGGATCGGTCGCACGCCGCGTGGAGCGGCAGTGCGTGAAATCATCGTAGCGACGGGCTCGCGGCGCGGGTAGGGCCAGTGGACGGGATTCGCCTGGTGCAGCCCGTAGCGCGGTGGATCGCACGCCGAGCGCGCTCGCTGTGCGCTCGCAGCATCGATGACATAATTTCCGGATCCCCAGTCAGCCAACCCCAAGGAGTAGCCGTGAGCGATGTCACACCTTCGTCTTCCCGCGCCCCTGTCACGCGAGTCGCCTTTCTCGGGCTCGGTGTGATGGGTTATCCGATGGCAGGCCATCTCGCGAAAGCGGGTCTGCAGGTGACCGTGTACAACCGCACCTTTTCGAAAGCGGAGCGCTGGGCCAGCGAGCATGGCGGCCGCGCCGCGCGCACGCCTCGCGAAGCCGCGGACGGCGCGCAGGTCGTGATGTGCTGCGTCGGCAACGATGACGACCTGCGCAGCGTCGCGCTCGGCGACGAAGGCGCGTTCGCTGGCATGGCCACCGATACCGTATTCGTCGATCACACCACGGCGTCGGCGAACGTGGCGCGCGAGCTATCGAAGGCGGCGGCGGAGCATGGACTGCACTTCGTCGATGCGCCCGTATCAGGTGGCGAAGCTGGCGCGAAGAACGGCAAGCTCACGATCATGTGCGGCGGCGAAGCGGCCGCGTTCGAACACGTTGCGCCGGCGCTCCAGCACTACGGCGCGGCGGTCACGCTGATCGGCCCGGCAGGCGCGGGCCAGCTTGCGAAGATGGTGAACCAGATCTGCATCGCGGGTCTTGTGCAGGGTCTGTCGGAAGCGATCAATTTCGGCGAGCATGCCGGGCTCGACATGCCGCTCGTGCTCGACGTGATCGGCAAGGGCGCCGCCGCGAGCTGGCAGATGGACAACCGCGGCCGCACGATGATCGAAGACCGCTTCGACTTTGGCTTCGCGGTGGACTGGATGCGCAAGGATCTCGGCTTCTGTATCGACGAGGCGAAGCGCAACGGCGCGGCGCTGCCCGTCACCGCGCTCGTCGACCAGTTCTATGCCGACGTGCAGGCATTGGGCGGCAGCCGCTTCGATACATCGAGCCTCATCTGGCGGCTGCGCAAGCTCGCCAAGCCTGCCTGAAACACGCCGCGCGGTGCGCTGTTTGAATTGCATCGAAGCGCACCGCGATGCGGCGGCTCACTTGCGCCAGCGCAGCGGCCGGCGCAGATGCGGCCGCTCGAAGCGCAACGGCGACAGCGCGTGCGCGAACGCGGGCACGTCGCCGCCCTCGGGTGCGCGCATCCGCTCGCGTTCCTCGTCGACTTCCACGGTCTTCGTCGCATCGATGAAGCACGCGCCGACCACGCCCACCGCGAGCAGCCCTGCAGAGATCGTGAACGGCACGTTGTAGCTGCCGGTGGTCTGGATCAGATAGCCGAACACGACAGGCGACACCATCCCCGCCACACCGAAGCCGGTGTTCATCAGCCCGCCCGCGGTGCCGGCGTAGCGGCCAGCGATGTCGAGCGGCAACGTCCACAGCACCGGGTTCGTGATCTCGAGGAAGAAGAACGACGCGGACAGGAACCACACCGCCGTCAGCGGATTCGACGTGGACACCATCGGCAGCAGGAACGTGAGCGAGCCGCCCATGCCGACGATCAGCACCGCGCAGCGCGCGAGGCGCAGCCGGCCGGTCATCTTGAACAGCCGGTCGGACACCACACCGCCGAAGGTGTCGCCGATCACGCCGGCCAGCAACGGCAACGCGGTGAACAGCGCGAGGTGCTTCAGATCGAAGCCGCGCGATTCGCGCAGATACGACGGCAGCCACGTCAGATACACCCACAGCAGCCAGCCGTAGCAGAAGTCGACGAAGGTGACGAGCCACATGCGGCGGATCAGCTTGCGCCACGGCGTGGCCTGACGCTTCGCGCGTTCGCAGTCGCCGGCGCGATAGCCGATTTCGGCGGTCTCCTCGGCCGTGATGCGGCGGTTCTGTTCCGGCGAATTCGTGAACACGCACATGTACAGCACGGTCCACGCGAGACTCGCGATACCGAGCAGAATGAACGCATCGCGCCAGCCGCCGAACGCGACGACCGCGAGCACGATCGGCGGCGTGACTGCGCCGCCGAGCCGCGCGAAGCTGTGCGTAATGCCCTGCGCGAAGCCGCGTTCGGTAGGCGGCATCCAGTACGTGAACGCGCGCGTGGCGGTCGGAAACGCACCGCCTTCGCCGATGCCGAGCACGAAGCGCAGCGCGACCAGCACGGCGACGCTGCCGACGAATCCGGTCAGGAACGTCGACACGCCCCAGATCAGCGACAGCACGATCAGCACGAGCTTCGGTCCGTATTTATCCGCGAGCCAGCCGCCGATGATCTGCATCACCGCGTACGGATACGCGAACGCCGAGAACACGAGGCCGAGCTCCGCCGGCGTCAGCCCCATCTCGTGACGGATCATCGGTCCGGCGACCGCAATGTTCACGCGGTCGATGTACGAGATGAAATACATGACGCACATGACCGCCAGAATGATGTGGCGCGTCTTCACGCGCTGCGTCCGCTTTTCCATGCTGTCTCCTGTGTTTTATATCGTTCCGGGTAACCCGCCGGCAATCGAATCAGGTGGTGCAGAGCTTCAGCCGCTGGACCTTGCCGGACGGTCCGCGCGGCAGTTCCGCGACGAAGCGGAATTCCTTCGGCGTCTTGTAGCGGCCGAGCTCGCGCAGGCAGTGCGCGCGCAGATCGGCGATGTCGGGCTCGGCGGCGCCGTCCACCGCGCGCGGCACCACGAACGCGACGATGTCCTGCCCGTACGCGACGTCCGGCACGCCTACCGCCGCGGCTTCGAGCACGCCCGGGTGGCGCAGCAGCGCTTCGTCGATCTCACGTGGCGCGATGTTTTCGCCGCCCTTGATGATCAGTTCCTTCGCGCGGCCGTTGATGTAGAAGTAGCCGTCCTCATCGCGATACCCGAGGTCGCCGCTGCGCAGCCAGCCGTCGGCGGTGAACGTGGCCTCGGTGTCTTCGGGGCGCTTGTAGTAGCCGCGCATCACCTGCTCGCCGCGCAGCACAAGCTCGCCGCATTCCCCGGGCGCGCAGTCGTTGCCATCGAGCGCGACCACTTTCGCTTCGCCGCCCGACGGCAGGCCGATGCTGCCGACGCGCCGTTTCTCCGGCTCATAGGGATTACTGAACATCGGCGCGGCCGTCTCGGTCATCCCCATCGTTTCGATGATGCCGACGCCGAAGCGCCCTTCGAACGCGCGATGGTGATCGCACGGCAACGCGGCCGATGCGCTGCGGCAGAACTTCAGCGCCGACAGATCGAACAGGCAGTGGGCTTCGTCGTTGAGCAGATACGCGACGATGGTCGGCACCACGTTGATCCACGTGCATGCATGCTGCGCGACGTCGCGCCAGAACGTGCGCACCGAAAAACGCGGCGCCATCACGACGGAGCCCGCATGGAAGAGCGGCGCGAGCAGCGTCACGACAAGACCGTTGATGTGATAGAGCGGCAGCGTCGCGAGCACGCGGTCGGCGCTATCCAGCCGATGCTCGTCGCTCACGTTGCGCGCGTTGACGATCAGGTTGCGATGCGTAAGCAGCACGCCCTTCGGCGCGCCGGTCGTGCCGGACGTGTACATCAGCAGCGCGACGTCGTCGGCCTGCGCGAGTCCGTCCGACGGCAGCGGAATCGCGCACGGTTGCGTTCCATGCTGCATGGCCGCCGCGGGCTGCGCTGCGCTTTCGTGCGTGAGCGACGGCATTTCGGCGAGCGCCACTTCGAGCGGCGCGAATTCGGGCAGCGCGTCGGCATCGGGCGCTGTTTCGATCAGCGCGACGTCGCGCGTCATGCCTTGCTGACGCAGTTCGGCGAGCGCGGCGGCGATCGTCGAATGCATCGACGGCTCGACGAAAATCGCGCGCGTGTCCGAGTGCTCGATCACATAGCGCAGCTGCGACGCCTGGCTCAGCAGGTTGATCGGATTCGCAACGAGGCCGCTGTACATCGCGCCAAGCAGCAGCCGCGCCGTCTGCAAGCCGTTGCTCATGAAGAGCGACACGACGTCGCCAGGGTGCAGGCCGGCTTCGGCGAAGCGCGCAGCAAGCGTCGCGCAGTCGCGCTGCACCGCACCGAAAGTCAGCACGCGCGGTGCGGTGTCATTCGCCGCAGCGTTGTCGCCCGACGACGCGAGCAGAAAGGGACGATCCGGGTAATGCGCGGCACGCTCGTCGACGAGCGCGCGCACGGTGACGGGCAGGTTCATCGGCCGTAGCTCCCGAAGAAATCGCCAAGCAGCTCGTCGACTTCCGGCACACGGCCGTCAATCGGATACGCGACCCGCGTGATGTTCAGGTACTGCCGGAAGCCGAGGTTGTCCGAGAAGTTGTTGCGCCCCCAGGTACCGCAGCCCATCGAAAGCGAGAACGGCAGACCGTTGTCGAAATTGCCGCCGGTTGCCGTGCAGTGCGCCTGGTTCACGATCACGCGCGCCACCGGCAGCGTGAGGCCGAGTTCGACCGCCTGCGCTTCGTCCGAGCCATGCAGGCCTACCGAATGGCCGGCGCCCATGTACGCGTAGATGCGGCGCACCATGCCCGCCGCGTCGTCGAAATCGCACGCGCGATAGACGGTCAGCACCGGCGAGAGCTTTTCGCCGGAGAACGGGTGGTCGGCGCCGAAGCCGGTCTCCTCGACCATCAGAAATGCCGGCTCGCGCGCGGCGATGTCGTCGAGGCCCGCGATGCGCGCGATGGTCGGCGCCGATTGCGCGGTGCAGCGCGACGACAGCTTGCCGTCCTGCCACATCGCCTGCTGCAGGCGCTCCTTCTGCGATGGGTCGAGCAGTACGCCGCCCGCTTCCGCGAGCGCGGCGAGCATCGCGTCGTAGACGGCATCCTCGATCACGACGCTGTTCTCCGACGAGCAGCTCGTCGCGTAGTCGAAGGTCTTCGACGCGGCGATCCTGCGCGCCGCTTCTGCGAGCGACGCCGTCGCGGTCACGATCGACGCGACGTTGCCCGCGCCCACGCCGAATGCCGGCGTGCCGCTCGTGTAGGCCATCCGCACGTTCGCCTGCGAACCCGTGGCCACCACCAGGTCCGCCGCGCGCATCAATGCCGCAGTCGCCGCTTTCGTGACCGGCGACGGCAGCATCTGCACGAGATCGGTGGAAAGGCCCACCTTCGTGACTTGCTCGTGCACGAAGCCGAGCAGCATCGCGCACGCGGAATGTCCCTTCGGCGACGGCGCAACGATCACCGCATTGCCGCATTTGAGCGCGTTGATGATCTTGTTCGCGGGCGTGGCCGACGGATTCGTCGATGGCGTCACCGCAGCCACCACGCCGGCCGCGCGTGCGATCTCGACGATACCTTTGGCGCTGTCGCGTGCGATCACGCCGCAGGTCTTCTGCCCGTGCAGGTCGCGCAGCAGGCCGAGCGTCTTGCGGTGGTTCTTCACCACCTTGTCCGCGACATTGCCGAGGCCCGTATCGCGCACCGCGAGTTCGGCGAGCTGCCGGTTACGCGCGGGCTCGAGAATCGCCCACGCAGCGGCACTGGCGGCAGCATCGAGCGTGGCCTGGCCGGCGTGCTCGAACGCCTGCTGCGCCGCACGCGCCTTCGCGACGAGCTGCGCTACGCTGCGTTCGGTTTCGGCGTCGCCGGGTCCGACTTCGGCTGCCGTGGCTCTGACGTTCATGGATTGCGCTCCATCAAAGGTATTTGAGGTATCTGAGCGTCAATCTAGTCTTACGCGGCAAACCCGCAGTCCCGTTTTCCGTTCGATTCGTTGCTGCGTGATCCTAAGCGTCGGAAAGTGCGGAATTCGGGACTTCCATAGTCCCGAAAAACGCGCCATTCGATGCACAATTGACGGCATGAAAGGTGCATCGATGAGGGTGGCATGACGACGTCGAACCAGTCGAACGCGGCGGCCGTGCGGGCGTTTCGCGTGCTCGAAACGCTGTCCGAGGCCAACGGCCCGATCTCGATGACCGACCTTGCGGGCGCGCTCGGCCTGCCGAAGCAGACGATGCACCGGATCCTCGCGCAATTGATGGACGCCGGGCTCGTGCTGCGCGGCGCGAGCAACCGCCTCTACGAATGTTCGCCGCGCGTGCGCAAGTTCGCGATCAACGTGCTGATGCGCACCGGCCCCGCGGCGGCGCGCCACGGGCTGCTCGAAGCGCTCGTCGAGAAGATCGGGGAAACCTGCAATCTCACGATGCTCGCGGGCAACGACGTGGTCTACCTGGACCGCGTGGAAACCGAATGGCCGCTACGCATGCACCTGCAACCGGGCTCGCACGTTCCGCTGCATTGCTCCGCGAGCGGCAAGGTGCTGCTGTCGTTCCTGCCGAAGGAACGGCGCGAGCGGATGATCGATTCGCTGCCGCTGCGCGCGTATTCCGAGCACACGATCACCGACCGCGAAGCGCTGCGCCGCGAACTCGCGATCACGCGCCGGCGTCTGCTCGCGATCAACAATCAGGAGCATCTGCAGGGGCTGATCGCGATCGCAGTGCCGGTGATGCTGGACCGCAACCGCGCGTGCGCCGCGATCGCGGTGCAGGCGCCGGTGGGCCGCGTCGCGCTGGACGACCTGCTCGCGTTCGTGCCCGATCTGCACCTCGCGGCCGAGGAAACCGCGAAGACGTTTCGGGCGTGAGTGTGCGTTGGTGCTGAGCGACAACGCACCGCCTCAATGCGCCTCGATCGCGACTGCTGCAGTCTCCCCTCGTCGTTCTATCGCACGCGCGGACCACGCGGAGATCAGCGCGGACAACAGCACGTACGTGCACATCATCCACGGCTTGCCGCTGTTCACGCGCAGCAGCGCGGTCGCGATGATCGGCGTCAGGCCGCTCGCAAAGATGCCCGAGAACTGATAGACGAACGAGATGCCCGTATAGCGCACGTTCGCATCGAACAGCTCGGCGAAGAGCGCGGCTTCCGGCCCATATACGATCGCGTAGAAGATGCCGAACGGAATCACGATCGCGAGCCAGATCAAGGCCGTGTTGGGCGGCTGATGGTCCATCACCCAGAACGCCGGGATCACGGAGAGCCCGCAGATCAGCGAACCCCAGCGGTACACGCGGGTGCGGCCCACCTTGTCCGAGAGCCGGCCGAACAACGGTATGAAGAAACACATGACGACGGCGGCCAGCATCACGCCCAGCAGCGCATCGGTGCGGCTCAGCGCCGCGTGCTGCACCAGGTAGGCGATCGAGAACACCGCGAACACGTTGAAGAACACGCCGTCGATCAACCGCGCGCCCATGCCGAGCATCACCGGCCCGCGATAGTTCGCGAGCATCTCGGCGAACGGCATACGCGACTCGCCCCGTTGCCGCTTGAGCGCGAGGAACTCCGGCGTCTCCATCACCTTGAGCCGGATATACAGGCCCACCACCACGAGCAGCACGGACGCGCCGAACGCGACGCGCCAGCCCCAGGAGAAGAACGCCTGCTCCGTCAGCCCATGCGACAGCGCGGCGACCATCCCGGAAGCGAGGCACAAGCCGATCGAGAGGCCGATCTGCGGCAGGCTCGCGTACAGGCCGCGCTTGTCGGGCGGCGCATATTCGTAGGCCATCAGCACCGCCCCGCCCCATTCGCCGCCCAGGCCGATGCCTTGCAGCACGCGCAGCGACAGCAGCAGGATCGGCGCGGCTACGCCGATCTGCGCGTAGGTCGGCACGAATGCGACGCCTGCCGTCGAGATGCCCATGATCACGAGCGTCAGGATCAGCGCCGACTTGCGGCCGATGCGGTCGCCGAAGTGCCCGAAGATCACGCCGCCAAGCGGCCGCGTGACGAAGCCGACCGCGAACGTCGTGTACGCGAGCAACGTCGAGATGAGCGGATCGCTGCCTGGAAAGTACAGCTTGTTGAAAATGATGCCGGCGACCACGCCGTACAGAAAAAAGTCGTACCACTCGACGGTCGCGCCGATCACGCTGGCTAGCGCGACGCGACGAACTACACGTGGATCCATGGCCATTGCAGCTCCTCCAGTGATGGCCGTGCCTGCGCGAACTCGGATACGCGGCACGATGCATAGCCCCTGACGTCTCCTCCGGGGCGCTCGGCGGTTGTGGTCCTGGCCGGTCGCGCGGGCAGTCTGTGCCGCCTGGCGCGCCGGTGATGTGCCCTGCTTGTTGTGCGCTGCTCGATGCGTGCTGCTTTACGTGTGCTGCTGACTGCGTTGCGTTGCTGATGCGTGTGGTGCTCGTGTGGTGCTCTCGTGCTGCGCTTACGCCGCTTCCGCGGTGAACCGGCTGTCGATGCGCAGAGCCGGCTCGCCGCCGCGCGCATCGGCGAGGATCATGTCCGACGCCTTTTCCGCGACCATCACGATCGGCACGTTCGTGTTGCCCGACACGAGCGTCGGCATGATCGAGCAGTCGACCACGCGCAGCCCCTGCGTGCCGTACACGCGCAGCCGTTCGTCGACGACCGCGAGCGGATCGCCCGCCACGCCCATCTTCGCGGTACCCGACGGATGGAAGATCGTCTGTCCGTACTCGCGGCAGAAATCGAGCAGTTCGCCGTCGGTTTGCGCGTCGGCGCCGGGACGCACTTCGCGCTTCATCAACGAAGCGATCGGTTCGGCGGCCGCGACGCGGCGCGCGAAGCGCACGCCCGCCACCGTCGTGCGGCGATCGAGATCGGTCGCCAGATAGTTCGGCTGGATCGACGGCGCCTCGCGCGCATCGGTCGAACGGATCCGCACCGTGCCGCGCGATTCGGGCCGCAGCTGGCACACCGAATACGTACAGCCGGAGAACGGATGCACATCGCCGCCCGCCGAATCCGCGGACAGCGTGGAAAAGTGGAACTGCACGTCAGGCGTCGGAGATTCGTCCGGCAACGCGCGGCAGAACATGCCGCCCTGGTTGATGCCGATCGCGAGCGGCCCGTTGCGGAACAGCGCCCATTGCAGGCCCATCTTCGCGCGGCCGGTCCACGTGCGCAGTTGATCGTTGGTCGTGATCGGCTTCGTCACCTCGTAGATCAGGCGCACCTGCAGATGGTCCTGCAGGTTCTCGCCGACGCCCGCGCGGTCGGCCACTACTGGAATGCCGTGCTCGCGCAGCAGCGCCTGCGGCCCGACGCCGGAGAGCTGCAGCAACTGCGGCGTCTGCAGCGCGCCCGCCGTGAGGATGACTTCGCGGTTCGCGCGCACATCGACGATCCTGTCGTGCTGCGTGTAGCGCACGCCAGTTGCGCGCGTACCGTCGAACAGGATCTTCGTCGCATGCGCGTCGGTCTCCACGTGCAGATTCGGGCGGCGCCGCGCCGGCTTCAGATACGCGACGGCCGTCGAACAGCGGAAGCCGCCGCGCGTCGTCAGCTGGTAGTAGCCGACGCCTTCCTGGTCGCCGGTATTGAAGTCGTCGACATGCGGCACGCCGAGCGTCCCGGATGCCGCGATGAACGCATCGACCAGCTCATGCCGCTGCTTGATCGTCGACGCCCACAACGGGCCATCGGTACCCCGCGTTGGCCCCGCGCCCAGTTCGTTGTGTTCGAGCCGCCGGAAATACGGCAGGCAGTCGTTCCAGCTCCAGCCGCGATTGCCGAACGCAGCCCACTGGTCGTAGTCCTCCTTCTGGCCACGCACGTAGATCAGACCGTTGATCGAACTGCTGCCGCCAAGCGTCCTGCCGCGCGGCCAGTAAAGCCGCCGGTCGTGCATGTTCGGATCGGGATCGGTATAGAAGCCCCAGTTGTAGACGGGATGGAACATCGTCTTGCCATAGCCGATCGGGATATGAATCCAGATGAAGCGGTCCGCGGGACCCGCTTCCAGCAGGCAGACCGAGTAACGTCCGCCATCCGAAAGCCGGTTCGCCAGCACGCAGCCGGCCGATCCTGCGCCGACGACCACGTAGTCGTAACTGCCCGTCATGGTGTCTCCGTGTTTCACGTCCGATAAAAACCGGGATGTTTCGTTTAACTTTATGGTTGTAATGTTTGACGTTCAAGCGTTCACTACTAGAATCGACAAATGCGGTACGGAATCAGAACTTTTTGTTCCATTTATTCGGTTGCATTGCAGCATCGTCATCGCCACGCGTGAAGCTCACCAAGGGACCTATGCGCAACGTCACACAACCCGCTTTCGCAGACCATGCGGCAGACGACACACGCGTGCTGCGCGCGCTCGCCGTGCTCGAGCAGCTCGCCGCAGCGGGCCAGCCGTTCACGCTCTCGCAGCTCGCGGCCCGGCTGCACATTCCGAAGGCGACGCTCGCGCGGATGATCGATTCGCTCGAAGCGCAGGGATACGTCGCGCACATGCCGGACTCGCGCGGCACCGATCGCGGCATTGCGCTGGGTCCACGCGCCGCGCAGCTCGCGCTCGCCACGCTGTCGAACAACACCTTCACGCGCGCGTGCCGTTCGCTGCTGCGCGCGCTCGTCGAGACGCTTGGCGAAAGCTGCAACCTGACCGCGCTCGATGGCGACACGGTGCTCTACATCGAACGCGTCGAAACCGCGGAGCCGCTGCGGCTGCACATGCAGCCCGGTATGCGCGTGCCGTTGCACTGCACCGCGAGCGGCAAGCTCTTCCTCGCGCATCTGCCCGCGGCTGAACGGCGCCTGGTGTTGTCGCGCCTGTCGCTGAAGCGGATGACGCATCGCACGCTGACGGAACAAGGGCTGCTGGAAGCGGAGCTCGATCGCCTGGCCGCACGAGGCATCGGCATCGACAACGAAGAGTTCGTGCGCGGCATGGTCGCGATCGCGGTGCCGGTGGTGGATGCCGCGAGTGGACGCGTGCTCGCCGCGTTGGCCGCGCATGCGCCGACCGCACGCGCGAATTTGAATGACCTGCTGGAGGCCGTGCCGCGCATGCGTGAAACGGCGTTGAAACTCGCGCCGCTGATTCAGGCGCCGGATGCGGCCATGATGCGGGCGCGCGGCGCAGGCGGCGGCAACGCTGTCGTCTTGAACGGGCAGTAGCGTAAGCGAGAGCGGCGATCATCAGGCGCGCCGATATGTTGCGTCGAGAATTATGATTTTTCTTATGGTCAAGGGGCGCCTAGCATCACGCGTATCGATTGCCGGATCGTCCACGCCTGATCCGGCGACGGGTTTGCGGAGCAAGCTATGGAACATCACGCACGTACCCAGAACGAAAAGCTCGAGGTCAAGACCACCACCTGCTACATGTGCGCGTGCCGTTGCGGCATACGCGTGCATCTGCGGGATGGCGAGGTCCGGTATATCGACGGGAACCCTGAGCACCCGCTGAATCAAGGGGTGATCTGTGCGAAGGGCTCGTCGGGCATCATGAAGCAGTACTCGCCCGCGCGCCTCACGCAGCCGCTTTTGCGCAAGCGCGATGCCGAACGTGGCACCGCGCAGTTCGAGCCGATCTCGTGGGACACCGCGTTCGAGATGCTCGAAACGCGGCTCGCGCATCTGCGCGCAACCGATCCGAAGCAGTTCGCGCTCTTCACCGGCCGCGACCAGATGCAGGCGCTGACGGGCCTCTTCGCAAAACAGTTCGGTACTCCGAACTATGCGGCGCACGGCGGCTTCTGCTCGTCGAATATGGCGGCGGGCATGATCTACACGATCGGCGGCTCGTTCTGGGAATTCGGCGGACCCGATCTGGATTCGGCGAAGCTGTTCCTCATGATCGGCACGGCCGAAGACCACCACTCGAATCCGCTGAAGATCGCGATCTCGAAGTTCAAGCGCGCGGGCGGCCGCTTTATCGCGATCAATCCGATCCGCACCGGCTATGCGGCGATCGCCGACGAGTGGGTGCCGATCCGCCCCGGCACCGACGGCGCGCTGTTCATGGCGCTGATCCGCGAGCTGATCGAGGCGAACGCGTACGACCGCGACTTCGTTGCACGCTTCACGAATGCGGCCGAGCTGCTCGACATGAACGAGCACAGCGACACGTTCGGACTCTTCGTGCAGGACCGCGACGCGCCCGAAGAAAATCCGCTGTTCCCGCAGAATCATCGCTGGTGGGACACCGCCACGCAGCGCGCGGTGCTGCATCACACGCCGGGCGTGACGCCGGCGCTCGAAGGCGAGTACACGCTCGACGACGGCACGCCCGTCGCGCCGTCGTTCGAACTGTTGCGCAGACAGGTGGCCAGCTGCACGCCGCAATGGGCCGAAGGCATCACCGGCATTCCGGCCGACACGATCCAGCGCCTTGCGCGCGAGATGGCGGAGGTGGCGCGCGATCATCGCATCAGCCTGCCGATCCGCTGGACCGACGCGTGGGGCCAGACGCACGACACCGTGGAAGGCAATCCGATCGCCTTTCACGCGATGCGGGGCCTCGCCGCCCATTCGAACGGCTTCCAGTCGATCCGCGCGCTCGCGGTGCTGATGTCGCTGCTCGGTACGATCGACCGGCCTGGCGGCTTCCGGCACAAGTCGCCGTTTCCGCGCGCGGTGCCGCCTTCCGCGAAACCGCCGAACAGTCCCGATGCGGTGAAGCCCAACACGCCGCTCGCGGTCGGCCCGCTCGGCTGGCCCGCCGCGCCCGCGGATCTGTTCATCGACGATCAGGGCGAGCCGGTCCGCATCGACAAGGCGTTTTCGTGGGAATACCCACTCGCTGTGCACGGCCTGATGCACAGCGTGATCACGAACGCGTGGCGCGGCGATCCGTATCCGATCGACACGCTGCTGATCTTCATGGCGAACATGGCGTGGAACTCGTCGATGAACACCGTCGAGGTTCGCAAGATGCTCGCGGATCGCAATTCAGACGGGGAGTACAAGATTCCGTTCATCGTCGTCTGCGATGCGTTCCAGTCGGAGATGACCGCGTTCGCCGACCTGATCCTGCCGGATACGACGTACCTCGAACGTCACGACGCGATGTCGATGCTCGACCGGCCGATCTCCGAATTCGACGGACCGGTCGACTCGGTCCGCGTTCCGGTCGTGCCGCCAACGGGCGAATGCAAGCCGTTCCAGGAGGTGCTGGTGGAACTCGGCAGCCGGCTCAAGCTGCCCGCGTTCACGACGCCCGACGGCAAGCGGCGCTATCGCGACTATCCCGAGTTCATCATCCATCACCAGACCACGCCGGATTCGGGCGTCGGTTTTCTGATCGGCTGGCGTGGCAAGGATGGCGACAAGGCGCTCGTCGGCGAGCCGAACCCGAACCAGTGGGAGCAGTACGCAAAGAACAACTGCGTGTTCCATTACACGCTGCCGGAAACGCTGCAATACATGCGCAACGGCAACGGGCCGTACCTGAAGTGGGCGGTGGAGAACGGCTTCCGGAAATTCGACCAGCCGATCCTGATCCAGCTGTACTCCGACGTGCTGCAGAAGTTCAGGCTCGCGGCGCAAGGCAAGACGCAAGGCCGCCAGCCGCCCGACCATCTGCGCGCGCGCATCGAGCGTTACTTCGATCCGCTGCCGTTCTGGTATGCACCGCTCGAGCACGACGTGACCGACGGCGCGCGTTATCCGCTTGCCGCGGTCACGCAACGGCCGATGGCGATGTACCACTCGTGGGACTCGCAGAACGCATGGCTGCGGCAGATTCACGGCGAGAACTTCCTGTTCGTGAACCCGCGCATGGCGGCGGAGCAAGGCATCGAAGACGGCGCGTGGATCTACGTCGAATCGCAGTGGGGCAAGGTGCGCTGCCGCGCGCGCTTCAGCGAAGCGGTCGAGCCGGGCACCGTCTGGACATGGAACGCGATCGGCAAGGCGGCGGGCGCATGGAATCTCGGCCCGGACGCCAACGAATCGCGCAACGGCTTCCTGCTCAACCACGTGATCACGGACGAACTACCCGTCAGCGGCCGCGACGCGCGAACGTCGAATTCCGATCCGATCACGGGGCAGGCCGCGTGGTACGACGTGCGCGTGCGCATCTATCCCGCCGAAGCGGATGCCGACCACACGCTGCCGCAGTTCGCACCGATGCCGCCGCTGCCGGGCTCGACGAACATCGTGAAGCGCGTCGTGCAGACGTATTTCGCAGGACGCGGGCAATTCGCGGCGCGGCTGCGCGGCACACGGCAAGACTGAATTCACACCGGCGCGCGGCATCTATCGTCCGTACGTTGCGCCGGTGAACATCGAACAGGAGAGGTCCCATGACCCAGATGGCACTCGTCATCGACCTGAACGTATGCGTCGGGTGTCACGCGTGCGTCACGAGCTGCAAGGAGTGGAACACGTCGGGCGAGGCAGGCAGCCTCGCGGACTTCCGTCCGTACGACGACGATCCGCTCGGCACGTTCTTCAACCGCGTGCAGACCTATGAAGCCGGCGAGTTTCCGCTCACCGACACGATCCATTTCCCGAAGTCGTGCCTGCACTGCGAAGACCCGCCGTGCGTGCCCGTCTGTCCGACCGGCGCGAGCTACAAGCGCAAGGAAGACGGTCTCGTGCTGGTCGACTACGACCGCTGCATCGGCTGCAAGTACTGCGCGTGGGCGTGTCCGTACGGCGCGCGCGAAATCGACGAAGCGCGTAAGGAGATGACGAAATGCACGCTCTGCGCCGATCGCATCTACAACGAAGCGTTGCCCGAACGCGACCGCAAGCCGGCCTGCGTGCTCGCGTGCCCGACTTCCGCGCGCCTCTTCGGCGACATTCACGATCCGAATTCGACGGTCTCGCAGGCGATCCGCGAGCGCGGCGGCTATCAGCTGATGCCCGAATGGAACACGCGGCCCGCGAATCACTATCTGCCGCGCCAGACCACCACGTCGTGCGGCAGCGGTGCGTGCTCGTGTTCGTCCGGGTCGCAGCAGACGCAGCCTGAGCGCATCGATGACCAGGTCGAGCAGGGGCAGTTGCATCTCGCGTCCGCAGCGACGCGCATCGGCGCCGTAAACGGCGCGCTCTCGTGACGGCTTCGTGACGGCCTCAGGGAAATCAAGGAAACACCGATGAAACCCGCATTTTCCGTCGTATTCCTGACCACGCTGAGCGGCGCGGGACAAGGCCTGCTGATCGCGCTGTTCGGTATCGAGCTGGCCGCGCATCTCGGACTCGTTGCGCCGGATGCCGCGCCGCGTTTCTTCTTCGTGACCGGCGCGGCACTGGCCGTCGTGCTCGGCGGACTCGGACTCGTCGCTTCGTTCTTCCACCTCGGTCATCCCGAGCGCGCATGGCGGGCAATCGCGATGTGGCGCACGTCGTGGCTCTCGCGAGAATGCCTGTGCCTGCCGGTATTTCTTGCCGCGACCTTTGCGTATGGCGTTGCCCACTGGTTCGGCTCGCCGTGGTCGCTCGCCGTCGGCGCAGTGGCGCTCGTCGCGAGCGCGGGCCTCTTCGTGTGTACCGCGATGATCTACGCGTGCCTGCGCTTTCTGCAGGAATGGGCCACGCCGCTGACGATGGTCAATTTCGTGCTGCTCGGCTGCGCGTCGGGCTTCACGATCGCCACCGCGTGCGCGGCGTGGCTCGCGCCGTCGCTCGTGGCGGGGCTCGCGGTGTGTGCGTGCGTGCTGACCGCCGCCGGCTGCGCGAGCCGCGTCGCGTCCCTCGCGCGCAACGCGCGGCTGCGGCCAAAGTCGACCGTGCAGAGCGCGACCGGCATCCGCGCGGCGAAGGTCGTGCAGAAATCGCGCGGCTTCACGGCAGGCGCGTTCAATCTGCGCGAGTTTTTCCACGGTCAGACACCGTTGACGCTGCAACGGGTCAGATGGAGTTTCCTGATCGGCGCGTTTCTCGTGCCGTTCGTGCTGACCGGCATCGGCGCGGGCGTTGCGGCCGCACGCATCATCCCGTGGCTGTTTCTTCTCGCGAGCCTCGTACAGTACGCGGGCCTAGTCGCGGAGCGCTGGTTCTTCTTCGCCGAAGCGCGGCATCCACAGAACATCTACTACCGCCAGGCGTCCTGAATAAAGACGCCTGACCCCGCCGGCGTCGTGCAAACCTCCGCACGACGCCACACATCTGCACGCCACGAAGTTTTTTCGTTACGAACCCTTCCTGCCCCGCTAAAGATTCCCGAATCGCGGTCGACATATTGTCTGAAGAAAGCGCCCGGGCAGTCCCGGTCGTAGCGTCGACGCGTTCGTTGCATCTGCACCCATGCGCTCACCGCTTCGCGACCGTGCCCAACCTGGGACGCGTGGAGACTGCCCGTTCCGGCAGAGCGGTTTCGCGCGCCCGCAGGTTCATCATGACCCTTGCAGCGCAAACGATTGCCCCCTGACCGAGCGGCTTGCTTCAGGCTGCGTCGCAGCCACTGTCCGGCGATACCCGGGCGGCGGCGGCGCGGTGCCGTCCACTCATTCACGACACAGATCGTCAGGCCGTAGGTACAGGAATCGGAAACATGAAGATAGGCAATCTCAGGATCGGCGTGCGACTCGGCGCCGCGTTCGCGCTCGTCGTTGCGCTCTTGATCGGCACCGCCGCAGTGGGCATCGCGCACCTCGAATCCAGCAATACGAAAATGAGCCAGATCGTCGAGGAGCGTTACACGCTGATCGCGCTCAGCAACCAGATCAAGAACAACGGCTACAAGGCCACCGTCATTCTCAGCAACCTGCTGCTCGCGAGCTCACCGGATCAGGCCGCGAAGTACATGAACGACTACGCGGTGATCCGCCAGACCAACGCGGACGCCTACGCGAAGCTCCAGAAGCAGCTCCGGAGCGAACAGAGCAAGGCGCTCTTCCAGGAGCAGTTCGATGCGCGTTCCGCTTACGGCCTGAGCGTGCGCAAGTTCTTCGACCTCGTGAAGAACAACCAGCAGCAGGACGCGCGCGACCTCTACCAGGGCGACATGGCGAAGCTGCAGGACGCGTACTACGCGCTCGTCGACAAGATGGTCGACTATCAGGCCGGCGAAATGGCGCACGACGTCGCGCAGGCCACCGAAGAAGCGCACGACGCGAAGCTGCAGATGATCCTGCTGTCGCTGTTCGCGGCGCTGCTCGCGATCGCGACCGGCGTGTTCATCACGCGCAGCATCACGCGCCCGATCAACCGCGCGGTGGAACTCGCCGAAGCGGTTGCGCACGGAAATCTCACGCATCCGTTCATGGCGGAAGGCGACGACGAAGTGGGCCGTCTGCAGAAGGCGCTCGGCCGCATGGTGGACAACCTGCACGGCATCGTCACCCAGGTCCGCAAGGGCACCGACACCATCGCGCAGGCTTCGCGCGAAGTGGCGAGCGGCAACGTGGACCTGTCGAGCCGCACCGAACGCCAGGCAAGCGCGCTCGAAGAAACGGCCGCGGCGATGGAGCAGCTTACGTCGACGGTGAAACAGAACGCCGACAACGCCCGCGAAGCGAACACGCTCGCGGCGAACGCATCGGTGGTCGCAGCGAAAGGCGGCGATGCGGTCGACCACGTGGTGGACACGATGAACGCGATCAACGTGTCGTCGCGCAAGATCGTCGACATCATCGGCGTGATCGACGGCATCGCGTTCCAGACCAACATCCTCGCGCTGAATGCGGCGGTCGAAGCCGCGCGCGCGGGCGAGCATGGCCGCGGCTTCGCGGTGGTCGCGAACGAAGTACGCGGCCTCGCGCAGCGTTGCGCGGTAGCAGCCCGTGAAATCAAGGAACTCATCGATCAATCGGTGGGCCAGGTCGGCAACGGCAGTGCGCTCGTCGCGGAAGCGGGTCACGTGATTCGCGAAGTGGTGACGAGCATCCAGCACGTGACCGAGATCGTCGCGGAGATCAGCGCGTCGAGCCAGGAGCAGCGCGACGGCATCGAGCAGGTCAACCAGGCGATCACCCAGATGGATCGCACCACGCAGGAAAACGCGGCGCTCGTCGAAGAGAGCGCGAATGCCGCGCAGGCGCTGCAGGACCAGGCGGACGAACTGTCCGGCATGGTCGGCCAGTTCCAGCTCGACGATACGCAATCGAACACGCACCACGCCGCGCGGCAACCCGCTGTGCGCGGCACGGCCCCGTCGCAGCACGGGTGCGCCGACCTGCAACTGTCGTAACCGAAAGCAGCGCAGTCCACGGATGGAGACACGGGCCCGCCGTCGCAGCGGGCTCGCTTGAATCAACGCAGGAACGCGACCGGCGAAATACATGCCGCGATGCGTTCCCAATCGTCTTGCCGTCCGCTGGAAGGCGCTCGTCCCCGCTTCCGCCGTCAACGCGGGGCTCGGCGCGCGTATCGGAATGCGGCCGGCGAGATCCGACTAACGGAATCTCACCTGGTGTTCAATCATGACTTCCCGCTACCCTGAATACGCCGTCGCGTCCACGCACCGCTCCGACACGCCGTCCGCACAGGCGGACAGCATGTCACCCAGCCACGCATCGCAATCGATCGCATGCCTGATCGATGCGTACCGCGAGCACGGCTACCGCCGCGCGCAACTCGATCCGCTCGCGCTCACGGCGCAGCCCACGCTGCCCGAGCTGACGCTCGCGCACCACGGGCTCGATCCGCAGCAGGAACGCGCGTTCGACGACGCCGCGCTGCCCTCGGCGATCACCGTGCACGATCTCGAACGGCAACTGAAGCGCGCGTATTGCGGCCCGATCGGCCTCGACTGCAGCGGCGTTCGCAGCGACGATCGCCGTCACTGGATGTTCGCCCGTCTCGAAGCGGACCTGCTCGCGTTGCCGCCGACGCGCGACGACAAACGCGCGCTGCTCGCGCGGCTGGTCGCGGCGGAAATGTGGGAACGTCACATCGCTGCGCATCTCGCCGACGCGAAGCGCTTCTCGCTCGAAGGTTGCGAAAGCCTCGTGCCGCTGCTGGAAAGTCTCGCCGACGAAGCGGGCAAGCGCGGCGTGCATCAGGTGTTTCTCGGCATGCCGCATCGTGGCCGGCTGAACGCGCTCATCAACGTGATGGGCTTCGACGTGGGCACGATGCTGGGCTGCCTCGATACGGATTCGGATATCGCCGCGACCCAGCGCGATCTACCGTATCACCTGGGCGGCAGCGCGCGCCGACAGACCGCGTATGGCGCGGTCGAACTGTTGCTCGCGCACAATCCGTCGCATCTGCAAAGCGTTTTTCCAGTGGTGAGCGGCATGGCGCGCGCGTATCAGGACGAGCATCCTGACGCGGCCGCGCTGCCCGTCGTCGTGCATGGCGATGCCGCGTTCGCGGGCCAGGGCATCGTAATGGAGACGCTGAACCTCACGCGGCGGGACGGCTATGAACTGGGCGGCACGATCCACGTGATCGTGAACAACCAGATCGGCTTCACGACGCCGAACCGCATGGACGTCGACGCGCACGACTACTGCACCGACATCGCGCGCATGATCGACGCGCCGGTGATTCACGTGAACGCGGATCATCCCGAAGCCGTCTTGCGTGCGGTCAGCATTGCGTTCGACTACCGGATGGCGCACGGCGCCGACGTGGTGATCGACCTGATCGGATATCGCCGGCTCGGCCATTCCGAGCACGACGTGCCGACGCTCACGCAGCCGCGCCGCCAGGCGACGATCGCATCGCACCCCACCGTCACGGAGCTGTATCACACCGTGATAGCCGAAGAAACGCCGCTCGCCGCGCTGCGCGACGCCGCCGCGCAACGACTGAACGCGGGCACCGCGCACAGCACGGCCGCATTCATCGCGATGACGCCGGACGCACGCACGCCGCATGCATTGCGTACGCTGTCGGGCAAACGTTTGCGCTCGCTGAACGAGGCTTTGACGACGCTGCCCGAAGGCTTGCTGCCGCATGAGCTGGTGCGCAATCTCACGCGCAGGTGGCACACCGCGGTGGCGAGCGAAGACAACGCCGTCGACTGGACGTTCGCGGAGAACGCCGCGTACGCATCGCTCGTCGAGGAAGGGCACGGCGTCCGCCTCTCAGGCATGGACGTGGGCCGCGGCACCTTCATGCATCGGCATGGCGTCTGGCACGGTCAGCAGCAGGAAGCCGGCGAAACGCCGCAGCGTCACGTACCGCTGCGTCATGTCGCAACGGGCCAGGGCGCGTTCGACATCGTCAACTCGCCGCTCACCGAGGAAGCCGTGCTCGGCTTCGAATACGGCTACAGCGTGCAGACGAAATCACGGCTGACGATCTGGGAAGCGCAGTTCGGCGACTTCGTGAATGGCGCACAGGTGATCGTCGATCACTACATCGCGCCGGGTGAGTACAAGTGGGGTTATCGCTCCGCGCTGACGCTGCTGCTGCCGCATGGTCACGAAGGCGTCGGGCCCGAGCACTCGAACGGTTTCCTCGGCCGCTTCCTGCATCTGTGCGCGGACGACAACCTGCGTGTCGTCGTGCCGTCGACTTCCGCGCAGTGGTTCCATCTGCTGCGCGAGCAGGCAGCGCAAACGGCGCCGAAGCCGCTCGTCGTGATGTCGCCGAAAACGCAGCTGTACAGCAATCGCCGTTCGCATTCGCCGCTGCGCGAATTCGTCGAAGGCTCGTTTGTGCCGGTGCTGGCCGATGCGGCGATCGTTGCGCCCGAGCGCGTTATGCGCGCAGTGCTGTGCAGCGGGAAGTTCTTCTACGAGCTCGCCGCTGCGCGCGACGAACGTCGCGATGCGTTCGGCCACGTCGCGCTGATTCGCGTCGAGCAGCTCTATCCGTTCCCGGTCAACGAACTGCGCACGGCGCTCGCTGCTTTCCCGAACCTGAGCGAAGTGGTGTGGGCGCAGGAAGAAGACCGCAACCAGGGCGCGTGGCGCGGCGTGCGCGACGAACTGGAAGCGTGTGTGCCGCCCGGCGTGCGCCTGAGCGACGTGTGCCGTATCGCGACGCCTGCCGGCGCGCACGCGTCGATGCGCGCGCACCGGCAGGAGCAGCAGCGGCTGGTTACGGCTGCGCTACAAGGGTCGTGCTGACCTCGGCGTGATCGTGCGCGGCTGGGTTGATCGTCCAATCCAGCCGCCACGGCGTGGCGAGCGCGCACTCGTCGCAATTCGGCTGCTCGCCGCCACGATCGACGACGATGAAATCGCTGACACGATCGAGCGCGAGCAGCGGATGGTGCCACGCGCCCTTCGCATAGTTCACGCCCTGCCAACCTTCGCTCACGAACGCGCGCATCCTTGTGGGATCGAACTCACCGGCGGGCGCAACGACGACGAGATAGCGCGCGCCGTCGAGCGGCAGAAATGCCTGGCTGCCTAGCGGATGCCGTTCCATCAGCGCGATCTCCACCGGCTCCTCACGTGGCTGCGCGCGGAACAGGTTGATCAGCGGCCGGCCGCCTGCTTCGCACACATCGACCTTCGCGAGATCGTGAAAGCGCTCGGTCGTGCCGCCGTTGATCGGGAAATGACGCGCGCCTGCAAGCTCGATCACATCGCCGAACGGCGCGAACGCGGCGCGCGTGAGCGGCTCGACGGAAAGCGTGTTCATCGCGGCACTCCTATTCGATCTCGCCCCACAGACGCAGACGCGACACGCCGCCGTCGGGGAAAATATTGAAGCGCACGTGCGTCACCGGGCCGAGCGCGGCCAGGTCCGCTTCGAACATATGCACGTGATCCATCTGCAGTTTCTGCTCGTCGAGCAGCACCGGCCAGAACATCGCCTGGGTGATCAGCGAATCGTCGGTGCCGCCCGCGACGCGCGCGGCCTGCAACGAGCAGCGATCCGGGAAATTGCCCTTGAAATGCGCGGTGTCGACTTCAACTCGACGGATCACGCCGGGCCGCGCGAGTGCCACGATCGCCCAGTCGTTGCCAGGCTCGCGGCGGCGGCGGGTCTCCCAGCCATCGCCCATGTTCACGCCGCGGCCGGGCATCAGCATCTGCGATGCGAGCCCGAAGTGCTGGTTGTTCGCCGCGACGAGATACGCGCCGTTTTCGGTGGCGGCGAGATCGACGAGCGAGCCGCGTTCGACACGCGTCCAGTCGCGCGCCGGCTGACCGTACACGCGCAGTCGCGCGAGGCCACCATCCGGATACAGGTTCACGCGCAGATGCGTGAAGGTGTCGCGCGCGGCGACGTCGACATAGTGGTGCTGGTTGCCCTGCAACGTGGTGGCCGGCACGACCGTCTGCCAGTCGGCGTTGTCGGGCGGCGTCTCGCCATCGCAGCGGCAACCTTCGATCGATGCGGCCGGCGGGAAGTTGCCCGTGAAGTGGCTCGTATCCAGATCCATGCCGTAGATCACGCCGGGGCGCGCGAGCCTGATCACGCAGAAGTCGTGGCCCGTGGTGCGCTTGCGGCGCGTCTCCCAGCCGTCCATCCATTTGCCGTGATCGTCGTACTTGCCGGGAATGAAGACGGCGGGCTGCGGGTCCAGCATGCGTTCCTTCGGCGCGAAGAACTCGTCGCTCGCGAAGAGCGCTTTCGCGCCCAGCCGCGGATCGGCGAGGTTCATGTAGCGGCGCGTGAAGGCGGGGGCGTTGGGGTCGAGCGTCGGAATGGCCATGGTCGGTACTCTTTCGGTGTCTCGTGTTGAATGTCGAGCGGCGGCGCGTGGATACGTTGAGCGCCGTCGTTTCAGTGTTTCAATGCGCCGGGGCGTGCTGGCCTGCCGGTGCGGCTTCGCCTGCGGCGATTTCTTCGGCAGGCTGGAAGCGCAGCGCCGGGTCGAGGTTCAGCACGCGGCGGGCGCGCGCCTTGTCGATGTCGTTCTCCCACACCGCGACGACGACCGTCGCGACGCAGTTGCCGATCAGATTCGTAAGCGCACGGGCAATGCCGACGAACCAGTCGACCGGCAGGATCAGCACGAGACCCAACACCGGGATCGCCGGAATCGCGGACAACGTCGCGGCGAGAATCACGATGGCCGAACCGGGAATGCCGTGCGCGCCCTTCGACGTGATCAGCGACACCAGCACCACAACGATCAGGTCGTGCATCGACAGCGGCGTGTTGGTAGCCTGCGCGATGAAGATCACCGCGAGCGTCAGATAGATCGAGAAGCCGTCGAGGTTGAACGAGTAGCCCGTCGGAATCACGAGGCCCACCGTCGAGTCCTTCACGCCCATCCATTCGAGCTTGCGCATCACCTGCGGCAGCACGGCGTCGGAGGAAGCCGTGCCGAGCACGATCGAAAGTTCCTCGCGCAGATAGCGGATCAGTTTGAAGATGCTGAAGCCCGTGAGCCGCATCACGATGCCGAGCACCACCGCCACGAACACGATGCAACTCGCGTAGAACACGATCACCAGCAGGCCGAGCTGCTTGAGCGACGCGACGCCATACGTGCCGGTCGTGAACGCGATCGCGCCGAGCACGCCGAGCGGCGCGAGCTTGATGATGAAGCTCATCACCTTGAAGAAGATCTGCGCCATCTCGTCGATCAGGTTGTTCACGCGCTGCGCCTTGTCGCCGAGCAACGACAGCGCCGCGCCGAACAGCACCGAGAACACGAGGATCTGCAGCACGTCGCCGGTCGCGAACGCGTCGATCGCGGTATCGGGAATGATCTTCAGCAGGAACGCCGCGGTGTCCTTCAGGTTCTTCGCGTGCTCGGTGTAGGTGGCGAGCGACGCCGCGTCGAGCGAATGGAGATTGACGTTCATGCCGGCGCCCGGCCGCGTCGCATACGCAAGCACCGCGCCGATCACGAGCGCGACCGTGGTCATCGCCTCGAAGTACACCACCGCTTTCAGCCCCACCCGGCCGACCTTCTTCAGATCGCCCGCGTGCGCCATGCCGCTCACCACCACACAGAACACAATCGGCCCGATCACCATCTTGATCAGCTTCAGGAAGCCGTCTCCGAGCGGCCGCAACGACTGCGCGAAATGCGGGAACACAGCGCCGATCACGATGCCCGCGACCAGCGCGATCACGACCCGCCCGAACAACGAGTTGAAGAACTTCGCCACAGCAGTCTCCTGGTTGATTCAACTGTTCATACTGGTCCGACCAGTGATGTTATGGACGATATTAGGAAACCGATATGGTGAGGTCAAGGAATCAAAAGGCAGTGTTTACCCGCGCATTTTCTGAGTACGGCAGCGTCTCCGATCTGCTATCCAGCAGTGACGGGCATGCGGACGTCGGCAGGCGGGATTACAATGAGGTCAGACCAGCCTGGAGAACCCGAGCACGATGAAGAACGTTCCCCATACCGTCACCGATGCCGCGATCGCGACGATCCGCGAACGGATCGAGACCGGCATCTATCCGGTTGGCAGCCTGCTGCCCGCGCAGCGTCAATTGTCGGAAGAACTGGAGATCAGCCGGGCATCGCTGCGCGAAGCGTTAACCACGCTCGAAGCGCTCGGACTCCTGAAGATCCGTCCCGGCAAGGGCGTGTACGTGGAAAGCGCGCAGGCGCCGGCAACACAGACCTGGCGGTTTGCCGATCAGACGTCGTTGCCGGATACGTACCAGATGCGCTTTGCGCTGGAAGGCTTCGCCGCGCGCATGGCGGCGCTCGCGATCAGCGATGTGGATGTCGACTGGTTCGAGCAGAATCTCGCGGCGCTGCAGGCGGCGCTGTCGCATAACGAGCTCGATGAAGCCGCGCAGCTCGATTTCGATTTCCACATGCGCATTGTCGGCATTGCGGGCAATGCGGCGATCGAATCGATCCTGCGCAGCAGCGCGGACATCATGAAGGAGAGTCAGCGCATGCCGTTCTACCGGCGCGAACTGGTGCTCTCCACGTGGCGCGAGCACGGCGAGATTCTCGATGCGCTGCGCCAGCGCGATTCGGAGGCCGCGGGCCGCGCGATCGAAGCGCACATCGTCAACGCCGCGCAACGCGCGGGGGTGTATTTTCCGACGCCGCAGCGGTAGGCCTTAGCTTTACCGCTGCGCTTGAAATCAACCCGTCTTGCGCACCGGCGCAAACCTGCGCTTGCCCATCGCCGGCACCACGCGGCGGAAGCGCTCGCGCTTGTGCTCTTCCTCGAAGTGCAGCAGCGAAGGCTTGATCAGGTCGCTACGCGACACGATACCGATGAGCCGCCGCGACGTGCGATCCACCACCACCGGCAGACGTTCGACGTTATGTACCGCGAGCCGCGTTGCAACCAGTCGGCAGGTTTCTTCCGGCAGCGCGAGGAGCGGATCGCCCTTCGGCAACGCTTCGACCACCGAGACGTCGCGCGCCAATGCCGCATCGCCATGCACGTAGCGCTCGAGCAACCCACGATCGACCATGCCGATCACCGCGCCGTCGCGCACCACCGGATACGCGCGGCGCTTCTGTGCGGCGCCGAAGTACGTGGCCAGCGTATCGGCGATGCTCGTGGCCGCATCGATCGATTCGACGGTCTGCGTCATCACTTCGTCCACGTAGTGGCGTTCGAGCGGATCGACGCCGTACTCGCGATAGATGTGATAACCGCGCCGCGCGATCTTCTCCGTCATGATCGAACGGCGCATCACGACCGTCGCGAAGCCATGCGCGACCAGCGTGGCCGTCAGCAGCGGCAACAGCGCGTTGCTGTCATGCGTGAGGCCGAACGCGAACACGATGGCAGTCAGCGGCGCGCCAAGCGTCGCGCCGAGCGTCGCGGCCATGCAGACTAGCGGCCACAGCGCGGGCTGATGACCGGGCAGGATGGGGCCGAGCACGGTGCCGAGCCCTGCGCCCAGCATCAACAGCGGTGCGAGCACGCCGCCTGACGTGCCGGAGCCGAGCGCGATCACCCACATGATCGCCTTCACGACGAGCAACGCGAGCGCAATCTGCAGTGCGATGTGCTGATGGAGCAGATCGCCGATCACGTCGTAACCCACGCCGAGCGCGCGCGGCTCGACAAAACCGCCGATCCCGACGACGATGCCGCCCAACGCGGGCCACCACATCCAGTGGATCGGCAGTTCCGAGAACAGGTCTTCGATCTTGTACAGCGCAGCGGAGAGGCCGGATGCGAGCGCGCCGCACAGCAGGCCCGCGATCACGCACGACAGGAGCGCCCAGCCGCCCGGCGCCGCTGTCTCCAGCGGAAACAGAGGACCCGTGCCGAAGAAGATCGCGCGCGCGAAGCCCGCCACCGCGCAGGCCACCGCCACCGGCAGGAAACTGCGCGGCCGCCATTCGAACAGCAGCAGTTCGACGGCGAGCAGCGCCGCCGCGACCGGCGTGCCGAACACGGCCGTCATGCCGGCCGCCGCGCCCGCGACGAGCAGCGTCTTGCGCTCCGCCGCGGTCACCTTCACGCATTGAGCGATCAGCGAGCCGAGCGCGCCGCCCGTCATGATGATCGGGCCCTCGGCGCCGAACGGGCCGCCGCTGCCGATCACGATGCCCGACGACAGCGGCTTCAGGATTGCCACCTTCGGCGACATCTTGCTCTTGCCGAACAGGATCGCTTCGATCGCTTCAGGAATGCCGTGACCGCGGATCTTGTCCGAGCCGTAGCGCGCCATCAGGCCGACGATCACGCCGCCGACCACCGGAATCACCACGACCCACAGGCCCAGATGGTTCTGCGCGGGCGAGCGGTCGGCGAACGAAAACGCACCGAAGAAGAACAGGTTGGTGAACAGCCGGATCAGGTTCAGCAGCACGTAGGCTGCCAGCGTGCTGACTGCGCCGATGCAAGCCGCCAGCAGGAAGATCAGAGGTAATCGCGCGTTGATCGAGAAATCGCGCTTGTGTAAAGCGATGCTCATGGTCAATCGAGGCCTATCAGTAGAACTGCACGAACCGTCGAATATATCACATGATGATATAAATTGACGAGAAGACGCCGGTGTTGCCGCAATGCAGCGACGCGCCGGCTTTACGCCACTTTTCTTTCGAGTCCGGCCGAATGCCGGTACAGGCCCGAGATCAGGTCCACCTGCGTGATCATGCCGACCACGCGTTCGGTCGCATCGACCACCGGAATGTGGTGGTGGCCGTGGTGTGCGAACAACGGCACGAGCTCCGTCAGCGGTGCTTTCGCGCCCACGCTCACCACGTGGCTGGTCATCACGCTGCCAACTGCGGGGCCCGAACCGTCATCGCGCCCGCCGCCCGTCAGACCGAACAGCGACGCGAGACGCGAAGCGCCCGAGCCGGCGCCACGTTCGCCGAAACTCGCGGCGAGGTTCGCGCGGGTCACGATGCCCGCGAGGCGCCCGTCCGCTTCGGTCACCGGCAGCGCCTTCACGTTGTGCTCCCGAAGCACCGCGAACGCCCGTGCGATCGCGGTATCGCGCGTCACCGACTGCACGCGGCGCGACATGATGTCGGCGGCAGTCAGTTCGCCGAAGCCGCGCGCGAACGCCTGCAGTTGCGTCTCGCGCATCAGCTTTTCCAGATCGTCGAGATCGACGTCAAGCCATTCGCTCTGACGGCGTACCACCGCTTCGAGATCGGCGCGCGTAAAGCCCGGCGTGATGCCTGGTGTATCTGGCGTGATACCCGCGGGCTGCGCGGACTGGGCTGCCTTCGCATCTTTCGCACGATCGTGCGGCACGGTGTGCGGATAGCGGTGCCCCGTCGCCGCGTGATACGCGAGCGCCGCGGCAAGCAGTGCGCACGACTCGACGAAGATCGGCGTGAGCACGAAGCCGAAACCGAGCCGATGGATCGCGGGTCCGCCCAGCACCGCCGTCAGCGCCACCGCGCCTGATGGCGGGTGCACGCAGCGCAGCAAAAACATTCCGCAGATCGAGATGCTCACGCCGAGCGCGGCTGCCAGCACCGGATCGCCGACGAGCATCGCGCACGTCACGCCCACCGTGGCCGACACGAGATTGCCGCCGATGATCGACCACGGCTGCGCGAGCGGACTCGCGGGCACGCCGAACAGCAGCACGGCCGACGCCCCCATCGGTGCGACGAGCAGCGGGAAGTCCGCGCCGCCGCCGAACAGCACGTGCATCGAGCCGCCGGTGAACGCGATGCCGAGCAGCGCGCCGAGGCACGAGCGCCAGCGTTCGGGCCATCGGACGGTGACGGGCGCGGGGATGAAACTGGACAGCCAGCGTGAGAATGGAGTGCGGGAAGACATCGGTCGGGCGGAAACGGGTTGGGTCGGAGTCGAGCGCACACCCTAAAGGCGATGACTGCAATGCGGAACGACTTTCTGGTCATGATTATATTATGTTGTGATATATCACGGACCAGCTAGTGTTTCGAATGTTGGGACGATCCGCGCGTTGCCGCCCCGCGCCGCTTCAGTGCCGTTTTAGTGCCGTTCGTCCTGCGGCTTGCCCATGAGCAGGGATTCGGGATGCCGCTCCAGATAGTCCGCGAGCTGGTTCAGGCTCTGCGAGGTCCTCGTCAGTTCTGTCAGAGCGTGATGTATATCGGATTGCAGCGGCGAATCCTGCTGCAGCGTCGCTTGGGCGGTGCTGAAGGTGCGTTGTGCTTCGGTGAGCGTATCGCGCGCCTGCGGCAGCAGCTCGGTGTCGAGTTGATCGAATAGCGCAGTGGCGCGCGTCAGCGTCTCGTTCAGGTTGCGGCCGATGTCCGCGAACGGCACGCGGTCGAGCTTCCCCGCGATGTCCGCGATCTGCACCTGCAGTTCTTCCAGCGTGTTCGGCACCGTGGGCAGCACGAGCGGCGTTCTGCCCGTATCGATGCTGACCGGCGGCGCGTTCGGAAACATGTCGAGCGCGATGTAGCGCTGGTTCGTCAGCAGATTGCCGGTGCGCAGCTGGCCACGCAGCCCGCGCGCGACGAGCCTGCGCAACAGCGCCTTGCCCTCCTCCGGATCGCTCTGTTGCACCGCATCGCGATAGCGGCGGCCGAGGCGGCTCGGATACAGGTTGATCGTGACCGGCATCAGGAAATCGCCGCGTTTCGCATCGTATTCGACGTCGATTTTCGTCACGTAGCCCAGTTCGATGCCGTGAAAATCGACGGCCGCGCCCACCGCGAGTCCGCGCAGCGACTGGTCGAACTTCATCATGACGGGCGCCGCCGGGCCATCGGGATCGCGCATCGCCGTGGTCTCGTCACTGGCAAGCGTGAACGATGCGCCGTCCGGCGCGGTCTCGCCGACGGATTGATCGGGCGGAGGCTGCTGAAACGCGATGCCGCCAAGCAGCACCGTGGCGAGGGATTGCGTGTTGAGGCGCACGCCGCTCGAGTCGAGCCGCAAGTCGACGCCGCTTGCATGCCACCAGCGCGATTTCAGATCGACGTAGCGGTCGTACGGCGCGTCGACGAACACGTCGACCGTCACGCCCTCGCCGTTGCTGTCCAGCGAAAACGCAGTGACCTGCCCGACCTGAACGTGCCGGTAGTAAACAGGCGAACCGATATCGATCGAGCCCAGCGACGTGCCGTGCAGCACGTAACGCCGCCCGTTGCGTTCGCTCGTCACGGCGGGCGGCGTTTCGAGGCCAATGAACTGCGCGCGGCGCTCGCGTGAGCGGCCCAGATCCACGCCGATGTACGCGCCCGACAGCACGGTGCCGAGTCCGGACACGCCGCTCGAACCGATGCGCGGCCGCACGACCCAGAAGCGCGTGTCTTCGACGGCGAACTGCTTCGCGGTGTCGGTCAACTGCGCATCGACAAGCACGCGCGAGTGGTCGCGCGAGAGCCGGATGTCCTTCACCATGCCGATATCGAGGTTGCGATAGCGCAGCGTCGTCTTGCCGGCGGCGAGGCCTTCGGCGGTGAGAAAACTGATCGTGACGACCGGCCCGCGCGCGGCGATCGCCTGCACAGCGAGTGCGATGCAGACGAGCGCCGCCACGAGCGGCACCAGCCAGATCGGCGACGGCAGCGCGCTGCGGTTCAGCACGTCGTTCCGCTATCCGCGGCTGTCCAGTTGCGCGACGAGCGCGTCCGCGCCCTTCTCGATGCCCGTCTTCGCGGCGCCGAGCGAACCGAAGGTCGCGCCGATGTTCATCGCGTTCGGATACTGCTTCGACACGTACGCCTGCAACAGACGGTTCGACGACGCGTCATACAGCTCGACCACGTAGGTCACGGAGCCCGTGAACGAACCCTTGCCGCCGCGCACAGCCTGCACGCCGTTGTAGAGCCCACCCGCGATGTCGAAGTGCGAGACCGTCGACAGCACCGCGGTGCTCGTTTCCGCGCCGGTGAGCGTCAGCTTCAGGCGCAGCGTGTCCTGGGCCGGCGCATTCGTCAGCTCGAAGCGCTTGCCGAGCTTCTGCGCGAAGGTGGACTCCATGTAATTGGCGAGCTTGCGCTGGTCTTCGGCGGGCAGGTCGCCGAACTGGTTGTCGGCGCCGCTGTACACGGCCACCGGGTCGATCATCAGCTTGTGATAGCGGCGCCAGTCGACGTCCGTCGTGTAGCGGTACGGCACACGCGCGGCGTCCTTCTGCGCGTTGGGTTTCAGATAGGTTGCCGAGGCGACGCCCGTATAGGCGACCGGCGGCTGCGCGCTCGAACAGCCCACGAGCGCTGCGCATGCGACTGCGAGCACGGCGAACCGTGCGTGATCCGATTTGTACATTGGAAGCTCCGTTGAAGGGTCCGCGCTAGTGAGGGATGCCGGGGTCACTGCGCCCGGCTGTTGACGCGAGACCGAAGCGTAGCACCGCAAGCTCCGGATGTAAACCGGATGTACGGTTTGTTTTTATGCCTGAACGTCTGCACAATACGAGGGCACGAGAACCGCGGAGGCGTCCGCCGGGATCGGAGCGCATCGGCAAACAGGCCATAATGACGGGTCTCGCATGCCTGACACGCGTGGCGGCCCGAAGCACTCACTCGCGGTTCGCGCGCCTTTGCCATTCACCGCTGGAACCCATGGACAACCCCACCCGCTCCGAACGTTCACGTCAGGCCGCCATCCAGGCGGCGTTCGCCATCCTGTCGCGCGACGGCCCAGGCGAACTCACGTTCGAAACGCTGTCGCGCGAAAGCGGCATCAGCAAGGGCGGCCTGCTGCATCACTTCGGCAACAAGCACGGCATCCTCAAGGCGCTGCTTGCGCATCAGGTCGAATATTTCGAGCAGTTTTCGCAGGCGTGGCTCGCGAAAGCGGACCCGGAGATGCCGGAACGCACGCTGATGTCGCAGCTCGCCATTGCGCGGGAAGCGATCAACCAGCCGCACTCGGTCGCGCTCGCGATCATCGCGGCGATGGTCGAAGACCCGGAGCTGCTTGCGTCCACCCGCAAGCTCGACGTCAAGCGGGTCGAAGCCCTCAAGGAAGAAGCCGACGACGTGGACTTGGCGCTTGTGCGCTGGGCCGCCGCCCGAGGGTTGATCTTCATCGAACTGCTCGGCCTTTCTCCGCTGCCGAAGAAAGAGCGCGACCGGGTGTTCGACTGTCTGCTGGATCAGTCGCGCTGGTCCGCGCCGAAGGGCAAAAAGTAGTCGCTGCCGCGCATGCTCGTTTGTCCCGATGTCGCGACGGCATCGCTTGCCTAGAATTGATATTAAACATAACGATTATGTTTTGTATCTAATCACACAAGGCCAGCCATGCCGCTCGACAGCACTCTCCAAACCATCTTTGCTCAGGCCGCGGCGTCCGGTGCGCCGGATCTGACCGAACTGCCGCCGGAAGCGGCGCGTGCCGTGTATCGCCAGATCCTGGCGGCAGCGGATGTCCCGCCCGCGGACGTCGGCGCGAGTAACCATACGATCGGCGGCCCCGGCGGCGCGCTGCCGCTGCGCATCTACCGTCCGCATCGCGAAGCGGCAGAGGGCATCGTCGTCTATTACCACGGCGGGGGCTTCGTGCTCGGTGACGTGGATGGCTACGACAACGTCTGCCGTCAACTGTGCGACGACAGTGGCGCGACCGTCGTGTCGGTGGACTACCGGCTCGCGCCCGAGCATCCGTTCCCCGCCGCCATCGACGACGCGTGGGCCGCGCTCGAATGGGTGGCCGCCAACGCCAGCGAACTCGCGTCGCGGCACGCACGCATCGCGGTAGCGGGCGATAGCGCCGGCGCGCTGCTCGCGACCGTGATGTGCATCCTCGCGCGGGACCGTGGCGGCCCGGCCATCGCGTTTCAGGGGCTCGTGTATCCGCCGGCGGCCGCCGGTTCGCGCGTCGACTTTCCGTCACGCACGCTCTACGCAGAAGGGCCGACGCTAACGGCACGCATGATCGACTACTTCAACGGCTTCTACTTTGGCACCGAAGGTGCGCCGAAGAATGCGCTTGCCGCACCGCTGTTCGCGGACGACCTGTCGACGCTGCCGCCTGCGCTTCTGCAGGTCGCAACGCACGATCCGCTGCGCGACGAGGCGCTTGCCTATGGACAGTGTTTGCTTGAAGCGGGCAACGACGCGATCGTCGTTGAGTATCACGGCCTCGCGCATGGATTCATCAGCATGGGCGGTGCAGTGCGTGCCGCGCGGCTTGCGCAGCAGCAACTGGCGCAGGCGTTGCGCGCGGCGCTGAGGACCTCAGCGAATTGATGCTTTGGTTGCCCTTTGGCAAAGGCCCCCCCAGAAAATCAAAAACCCTCGGACCTGATGGTCACGAGGGCTGGGAACCTTCGTACGCGGAACATTGTTTTGTGTGATACTACCCTTCTCTCAGGTTCTGGCAAGGCCCTCGGAATAGCCAGAATCATTACGCCGCCTCGTTTTTGGGCGGCTTTTTTTTGCGTACGAATTACCGCCTTACCGCTGTTTTTTACTACCCTGGTGGAGCATTTGCACTACACGGGTAGTGTAGGCGGATTTGAAGTCTTTGCCAAGCGTCCGGTTTGACTGTCGGATCAGTTCAACACTGACCCGTTAGCGGGGCTTCGCTGCGCTTCTGGCAGGTTTGGTCTCTTTGGCGCTTTTGCGTTTTTCGCTAGCCGGCTGTGCGGCATCGCGTTGCTGCGGCAAAGGCCGAATCGTTTTCGCCGACAGCAACGCCTGCATGACCTCGCTGTTCAGCGCCTTTTCGTAAGCGCGCGGCCCCATCGAATTGATCAGGATGCGCCCCATCACGTCGGCCTTCACATACTCGATGGCGAGCAGACTCACGACGGGGTTATTCGTCAGCACAGCTTCTTCATTCGGGAATACCCCGAACTCCGCAGTGATCGCATCCTGTTCGTCCGCTACAGCAACCGACAGACGCCGCCCTTCGAGACGCCTGCGCGCACTTTCACCGCATTCACGCAGGTCGTAACAGCGCGGTCCGTTCAGACTCGCCATGCCATAAATGGCGACGTGCACATCCACACCGCGCGCGGAGGCCGCTTCGATCGCGTCGCGCAATGGCTCCATCTCTTCGTCCCAAACCGCGGCAAACAGCGTCTGCTTCGCGCTGTCGATCGTGCTGCGAAACGCGGTGATGATCGCACTGCGCTCGCGCAGCGACCATACGAGCCCGAGTTCGCGCGTGGCGGGCAACGTGGACAGCCCTTTGTTGACGAGCTCGAGGTCGCCCTCGAAGCGCTCGCGCATACGCGACAGCACCTCCGCGTACGGCACGGCCGCATAGCGAACCGGCTCCGAGCGATGCAGCAGTACGGCGCCTTTAGCGTCCAGCCTTTGCAGCGTTTCGTAGATCTTCGATGGAGGAACGTTGGAGAGCTTGCCAACTTCGTGACCGTTCAACGGCGAGCGTTGCAACAGTGCGCAGTAAGCCTGGGCTTCGTACTGGGAAAAGCCTAGCCGGATCAGGGCAGACAGCAGCTCGTCGGAAATAATCGTAGTCATGCTCGCGAGACTAGCATATTCACCTTTGGCTACGTACACTACCGCCGTAGTAAGTATTTTTACTCCTCAAGTAGTACAACCCGTTCGACCGAAGGAGAACACCATGCACAAGCGCTATTCGTCTGGTTCCACATGGGAAGCGACGATCGGCTACTCGCGTGCGGTCCAGGCAGGCAACACGCTTTATGTCTCCGCCACGGCCGCGAGCGGCGCGGACGGCGCGATCGTCGGCGACGATCTGTACACGCAGACCCGCGCGATCCTGCAGAAGCTCGGCGGCGTGCTGAGCGACGCCGGCTTCAGCTACAAGGACGTCGTGCAAAGCAGGCTCTACGTCACGGACGTCGCGAACTGGAAAGAAGCCGGCCGCGCGCATGGCGAAGTGTTCGGCGACGTCCGGCCGGCGCTCACGCTGCTACATGTCGCGCCGTTCATCGATCCGAAGATCCTCGTCGAGATCGAGATCACCGCGGTGAAGCACGAAGCCGCCGCGTAACGCGCGATGAACCGCGTCGCGGAAGAACGCGTGATGCAGGCGCAAGACAGGCGCTCGCACTGGCTGACCGCATTCATTGCGCTCGCCGCCGGCGTGGCCATCGCGAACAACTACACGCTGCAGCCGGCGCTGCCCGCCGTCGCGCACACGTTCGGTGTGCCGCCCGGTGCGATGGGATTCGTCGCGGGCAGCATGCAGGTCGGCTATATGTTCGGCATCCTGCTGCTCACACCGTTTGGCGACAAGCTTTCGCCCGCTCGCATCGTGTCGTGGCAGTTCGCCGCGCTCGCGGTCGCGCTCGTGCTCGCCGGATGCGCGCCGTCGCTGCCGGCGCTGGCAGCGGCAGGGTGCGTGATCGGCGCAACCGCCACCAACGCCGTGCATCTCGCCACCGTCGCGTTTCGGATCGCGCCGCCGGATTCGAAAGGGCGCGCAGTCGGCACCGTCGGCACCGGGGTGTCCGCGGGTATCCTCCTGAGCCGCCTCGTCGGTGGGCTGCTGTCGCAGGCAGTCGGCTGGCGCGCGATGCTGCTGCTGTTCGGCGCCGCCGCGCTCGTGCTCGCGGTGCTCGCGTATCGCCTGCTGCCGAAAGACCGGCCGCAGCACACGTCGAGCTATCTGGGCCTGCTTGCGTCGCTGCCATCGCTACTGCGCAAACACGCGCTGCTGCGTGAAGGGATGATCGCGGGGGCGTGCTGGTTCAGCGTGTTCAGCATGATCTGGGTCACGCTGGTGCTGCAGGTGGCCGGTCCGCCATTCAACCTGAACACCGCGCAGGCGGGTCTGTTCAGCTTCGCGGGCGTACTCGGTCTGTTCGCAACGCGCGCAGCGGGCCGCGCGTCCGACCGGTTCGGGCATCGCCCCGTCGTCATCGCCGGTCTGCTGCTCGTCGTGGCCGGCGTTGCGCTGCTGCTGGTCACCCGCGCGTCGATCGCGGGCACTGTCGCAGGCCTCGTGCTGTTCGATGTGGGCTGCTTCGCTTCGCAGGTCGCGAACCAGACACGACTCATGGCCATCGACGCCACCGCGCGCAGCCGCATCTACACCGTGTACATGTTCGGCTACTACGCGTCGGGCGCGCTGGGTTCGATCGTCGGTCCGTGGATTCTGCTGCGCACCGGCTGGGAATCGGTGTGCGGCATCAGCATGGCGATCGCGCTGTGCGGGCTCGCATTCACCTGCATCCGGCAGATGCAAGGCGAACGTCCGGCCATGCGCGATGGAGAAAGGCGCACCCGCGTGCGTTAGGTCGCGTTTGGCCGCATCCACTGCTGTCTCGTCCAGGTCGAAGACCTGATTGCTTCAAAGCTTTGCGCGCTCCCCGAGTGGACTATTTTCGGGGAAAACACATGCGCCAGTGGTACGAGACGAGACTTAAAGAGCTTGCCGAACGTTCCGTTTCTGAAGAAGCGCTGCATCGGGAAATCGCAAGCAGTGCGAACGCGCTTCGCTTCGACTTCTGGATGTTCGGCATCCGGTTGCCGGTGCCTTTTTCACGCCCAGCGGTCGAGGCGCGCGGCGACTATCCGCTGACGTTGCAGATGCGTTTCCGGAATCCGGTCACCACCGAATCCGATCCGATTCTTCGACACTGCAGGACTTCATCCATTCCGCTGTTATGGAGCACTGAAACACCGGCGTCCGATCACCAGTACTGGTCGGAAGTGAAAGCGCAAGGGATTCGTTACGGCTGGTCCATGCCGATGAAAGGTCGCCTTGGCGCGCTGACCTGGTTCACGCTCGCCCGTGCCACTCGCCCCTTGCCTCCCGACGAACTCGCCGACATCGAATATCCGATGATCTGGCTCGCGCATTTCGCGCAGTCCCGCATCATCGAGCCGCTGATACCGCTGATGTTCGACAGCGAGATCCCTCGCCTGTCCGCGCGTGAACGCGAAGTCATGACGTGGACGGCCGAAGGCAAAACCGCCGCGGAAATCGGCCTGATTCTGGGCATCGCGGAATCCACCTGCATCTTTCACATCACCAACGCGGCCCGCAAGCTCGGCGCCGTCAACAAGACGCATGCGGCCGCTCGCGCCGCCGCGCTCGGCCTGATCGGTTGATACGGGATCCCGCTTTGATCAAGGCGGCCCCTCTCATTTCCTGGAGTTTCGGCGCTGCAAGCGCGCCGCTATCTTCGTCACCTGAAATTCAGCGTAAGCGAACCCTTCGTTCGAGCACAACAGAAACGGCCATGTTCCTTCTTCAGCTAGCCATCGTGATCCTTGCCTGCCATGCGTGCGGAAGCGTCGCGGTGCGAATCGGCCAATGCCGCGTAGTCGGTGAGATCGTCGCCGGGATACTGCTGGGGCCGACGGTGCTCGGCGTCGCGTTTCCTGCGTTGCATCGGTTCGTGCTGCCCGCCAGCGTGTCGGCAAGCCTGTCGCAGCTCGGCGAACTGGGTGTCGTGCTGCTGATGTTCGAAATCGGTCTGCACATTCGCCTTCCCGGCCCGGCGAAGCTCGCGAGCGCACGTTTGCCCGCACTCGTCGCGGCGCTTGGCCTCGCAGTGCCGCTCGTGCTCGGCATGGGCGTCGCCGCATGGTCGCGCGCGACGCTCGCACCCAACGTACCGGCGCTCTCCTATGTGCTGTTCTGCGGTGTCGCGCTCGGCGTGTCCGCGGTGCCGGTGATGGTCCGCATCGTCGCGGACCTGGGCCTCAGCAATCATCCGATGGCCAGGACCGCGCTCGCGGCCGCGATGATGACCGACGTGACCGGCTGGATACTGCTGGCTGTCGTCGCATCGATCGCCGGCGCGGAACACGGCAACGATCGCTTGCTGATCTCGTTGCTGGGCCCCGTGGTCTATATCGCAGGATGCGTCGCGGCCGTGCGCGTCGCGATCCAACCGTTGCTGTCGAAACTCGCGGCGCGCGACGATCTGCCGGCGATGTTCGCCATCGTCGTCTGCACGGTGCTGGTCTCTTCGTGCGCGACCGCGAGTCTCGGCTTGCACAGCGCGTTCGGCGCGCTGCTGCCTGGCATGCTGCTACGCGATGTTCCCGCCCTGCGCGAACACTGGGACCGCTGGTTCGGCGGCTTCCTGCGCACGGTGCTGATGCCCGTGTTCTTCTCGTACGCCGGCCTGCACATGTCGATGCCGACCGTGACGGGCAATGGGGAATGGTGGTGGTTTGTCGTCTTCCTGGCAGCAGGATTCATCGGCAAGTTCGGCGGCTCGTATGGTGCCGCGCGCCTCTGCGGCCTCTTGCCGGGCGACGCCGCGCTGGTCGGCTCGCTGATGAATGCGCGCGGCCTGATGGAGCTGATCGTGCTCTCGATCGGCCTGCAACTGCGCATCCTGCCGGCCGCCGTCTACACGATGCTGGTGCTGTTCGCGCTCGTCACGACCGCAGCGACCACGCCGCTCGTTCGTTATCAGCTGCGATCCGCCGAGCGTGCGCTGCCTGACGCGCAATCGCAGACGTAGGCGTCAAAAAATAGCCATCCGTCTTCCCCCACATACTTTTACGAGGATCGTCATGAACGAAACCCGGCAGCAGATCGTCGATCGTCTGCGTCACGTCATTGCCACGCAGCTCGACGTCGACATCTCGCCCGAACGCATCGGATTGACCGACGGATTCCAGTCCGTGATCGGCATCGATTCGATCGGCTTCATCGAGCTCAAGTATCAATGCGAGGAAGCGTTCGGCATCCGCATCGACGAAAGCGAATTCGTACCGGACAACTTTCTCAACTGCGACGTGCTGGCAAGCTTCGTCCTGTCGAAGCTGAACGCCGGCGCAGCCGTTCACGCCGTGGCGCGCTGAACGGTGGGCGCGCTCATGGACATTTGCGCTGGAGATGGCGCGATCGTCGAAACGTCGAGTCTCTCGTCTCCACGTTGCACGCCCGCCGAGGTCGACCGGTTCATCGCGACGCTGCGCCGGCACGCGTTGCCAGACGGCAGCGTCGTGCTGGTCGGCATGCCGAATGGCGTCAGGCTGCTGCGCCTGTTCTTCGCGCTCGTCGCCGCCGGCTACGTGCCCGCGATGGTATCGCCGACCACGCCCGCCGAGCGCCTGCGGCAGATGGCTGAAGACTTCCGCGCAGCTGCGATCGTCAAACCGCGTCTGGGCGAAACACTGTGCCGCGAGCTGGCACTTTGCGACGTTGATGCGCAGCACGGCTGGGAGACCGGCTTCTTCTCTACGCACACATCGCCGGTCACGCATGCCGGCGAAGTGATCCTGACCACGTCCGGCACGTCGTCGGAGTTCAGCAGCGGCTGTGTGCACGGGTTCGAATCGCTGCGTGCGAACGCGCGCAAGCACGCGGAGGACATCGGCCTCACCGCGGCCGATACGGTGCTCGTGAACCTGCCGCTCTACTACTCGTTCGCGCTCGTGGCGCAGGCGATCGCGAGCATCGAATGCGGCGCACGTCTGGTGATTGGTGGGCCGCCGTTCATCGCTTCGCAGTATGTCGCCGATCTCTCGCGGCACGCGGTCACCGTCAGCTCGCTGACACCGATATTGCTGCGAGAACTGGTTGTGGACCGCGCGTCGACGTTGCCGCGCGGCTTGCGCGCGCTCACGGTCGGCGGAGACATGCTCGCGCCGGAGCACGCGAGCGCATTCGTGACGCGTTATCCCGACACGGCGCTCTATCTGACCTACGGCATCACCGAAGCAGGCCCTCGTGTGTCGACCTGCAACGCACACGAAGTGGACGCAACGAGATTCGCATCCGCTGGCTTGCCGATGCGCGACACGATGGTGCGCCTGCTGGACGCAGACCTCCTCAGTGGAGGCATCGGCGAACTGCTGGTGCATTCGGACACGTTGCTCAAGCGCAAGATCGGCCGCAACGCGAAAAGCCCGTTCATCGAACTCGACGGCCGCAGGTGGCTTCGCACCGGCGACATCTTCGAGATCGATGCAGACGGCTATCTGTTCTTCCGCAATCGCAAGTCGGATTTCATCGTGCTCAACGACGAGAAGATCAATCTCGCCGCCATCAAGCAGTTCTGCCGCGCGTTGCCCGGTGTGCTGACCTGCAAGACCCGGACGCTGATGGGTTCCGACGCGCTCGACGGCTATCTGCTCGACATCGTGGTGGACGAACGCATGGTGAGCCCGAGCGACGCGGATGCGATGCGCAGCCGCATCCTCAAAGCGCTCAAGCGGCACGAGCGCCCACACAGCCTGACGCTGACGGCCGTGAATCGTCAGCAGCATGAGTTCTACAAATAAGGAGAGAGCGGCTATGACCGAGGAAATCAGCGCACTGGCCCGCGCCGTGATCGAGCAATACGGACTCTCCACCATCGAGCAGGTGGTGCGAGTCATCCCGCTGCATATGTGCCACATCACCCAGGAGCCCGACGTGTTCGGCACCTGGCCTGCGAACGTGATGCGGCTGCGTCACCCTCAAGCGGAATGGGCGCATCACGAAGCGGTCTATGCACGGTATCGCGACGAGATCATTCCGTCGCTCGGTCTTGCGGATTATCTGCGCGCGTTCGTCGAGGCCGACGCGCCGCGCTTGCCGTGCTTCTGCACGGAGATGAGCGACGTGGCCGGCACGCTCGCGAGCGTGCTGCTTGCGCAGCCGGTGTATGCAATCCGCCAGCTGTACGTCGACTATCTGTATCTGCCGCAGCGCTGGCACTCGCTGAACGCGTTCGTCGTAGATGGACGGATCCGCTATTTCGATTCGTCGGCGTACCGGCAGGTGTTCGATCGCCAGAAGCGCAAGTTCATGCGGCCCGAGGAACTCGCAGGCTTCGACGCCGCGGACGTCACGCCACACTTCATCGGCGACGACTGGCTGCAGCGCGAGCCGATGCAGCGCGCGATCTCGTTCGACGGCAACGCGATACACGACACGTTCTGTCCGAATCCGTTCGACACGTCGCGCCCCGATCAGTTTTTGCGCGTGTACGGAGCGCACTTTGCGACGGCCCCCTCGCGCTCCCACGTGGAGCACATGTCATGACGCCAATCGTCGTGACAGGCATGGCATGGCGCACCGCTTTAGGCAGCACGCTCGACGGCGTCTGGCAGCGGCTCGTCAATGGCGAGTCCGGCATCGCGCCGCTAGCGTCACGTCATGCGCTGAAGAACGAGCGCGTCGCGGCCATTCCCGACATCGACCGTGACGATATCGCCGCGACGCTTCACGACCTCACGAAGCAAACCGTCGCGGCCGCGATCGACGATGCACATCTACCGGTGCCGCTGCACCGGCAGCGCACGGTGCTCGTGGTGGGCACGAGCTTCGGCGCACGTCTTGACGACTCGCAGTGCGTCACACAACCGCTCGACCGTTGGGTGCAGGACGTGGCGGATGAATTCGGCGTGACATCCATCGCGCTCTCTACGGCATGTTCGTCGGGTTCGGATGCGCTGCTCGTCGGCGCTGAACTGATCGATGCCGGCATGGCCGACTGCTGCATCTGCGGCGGCGCCGATGTGCTGAGCGACGCGAAGCGACTCGCGCACACCGCACTCGGCACGATGTCGTCGACTACACTGCGCAGCTTCGATGAACATCGCGACGGCACGATCCTCGGCGAAGGTGTGGGTTTCCTCGTGCTAGAACGGGCCGACAAGCGGGCTGACGTGCAGCCCTATGCGCTACTGCGCGGCGCGGGTTCGTCGAACGATGCCGCGGGCCTCACCGCACCCGATCGCGACGGCAACGGCATCCGGCTCGCGGTGAACCGTTCGCTTGCCGCGGCCGGTCTGCGTCCTGACGATATCGGCGTCATCAACGCGCACGGATCCGGCACGCCCACCAACGACCGCATCGAGAGCGCCGCTTATGGGCGCCTCTTCGGCGCGTCGTGCCCAACCGTCTTCGCGACCAAAGGCGCGTTCGGACACACGCTCGGCGCCACGGGTGCACTCGAAGCGATCGCATTGATCCTTGCGCTGCAGCGTCGAAGCGTGCCGCCAATCTACGCCCTCGGCACACCGATCCACGACTTCGATCTGCCGATGCCGATTGCCGCCCCAGCCTCGATCGATGCACGATACGGCCTGAGCGTCACGATCGGCTTTGGCGGGTTCAACACGAGTCTCGTCTTCGAACGGAGCGACGCATGATCGACCTGATCGTCAACGAGACCTGCGGCTTCGCGGTTATCGACGTGTGCGAAGTCGCGGGCATCGATATTTCGCGTATGCATCCGGAAATAAGCGCCGGGATGCGCAACGCCGACCCCGTCGTGCTGCCGGTGCTGGAGGCAGTCGGCCGGCTGTATCGCGTGCATCGTGCGCGGCTCGAACCGCACACGGATCGCATTGGCATGATCCAGTCCGGTCTGGCATTTCCACGCGCGAAGTCGCAACGCGTGTTCAGCGACGTCAGCCGCAACGGCCGCGTGTCGCCCGTCGCGTTCATCAACGCGAACGCGGGCGCGGCCATCTCGTTCTGCTGCACGCGCTTCGGCTTTCGCGGCCCGACCTTGCACCTGACGATGACCGCCTTGCGCGCGCAGTCGCTCGCAAACGCGCTCGCCGCGACGTGGCTCGCACGCGGCGACGCACGTTATCTGATTCTCGCCACCGCGGATTTCAGCGAACACGATGACATTCGCGTCACGGCCGTTCTGGCGGGCAAACACGACTCCGCTTGAAGCCTGAACACAAGCGCGAGACGCCAAACAGACCAGGATCAATTCATACTATTTCGGATAACCAATCATGACCTACGACTACGATATTGCGATCATCGGCTCCGGCATCTCCGGCTCGATGCTCGGTGCCATCCTCGCGAAGCACGGCACGAGAGTCGTCGTGCTGGACGCGGGTACGCATCCGCGCTTTGCCGTCGGCGAATCGATGGTGCCGGAGAGCGCCATCTTGCTGGAGCTGCTTGCCGAGCGCTATGGCATTCCCGAACTCGCGTATCCCGGCAACATCGCGCAGATCAACCAGCACATCGGTTCGTCCGCGGCCGGCGTCAAGCTCGCGTTCAGCTTCGCGTGGAACGGCTTTCGCAAGGAGCACAATATCAACGACGTCGTGTCCACGCCGGTGCTCGCGCCCGAAGCGCATCTGTTTCGCCAGGACGTGGACGCGTATTACGTCGCGCTCGCCGCCCGGCTCGGCGCCGCAATTCGCCAGCAGGCGCGCATCCAGACGATCGACGTCGCAGACGACGGCGTAACGCTCACACTCGCGGACGGGCAGACGCTGCGCACACGCTTCGTCGTGGACGCCGCGGGCTACCGCTCGCCGCTTGCGGACGCGCTAAAACTACGCGACGGCGCGCGGCCGATGCAGGCGAACACGCGCTCGCTTTTCACGCACATGGTCGGCGTGGACCTGTACGAAGACGCGATCGCGCCAGTCGAGGTACACGGTTCGCCCACCGCGCTGTCTCAGACCACACTGCACCATATGTTCGACTGCGGCTGGCTGTGGATCATCCCGTTCAACAACCAGCCGTTCAGCACGAATCCGCTGTGCAGCGTCGGCCTGCAGTTCGACATCGGCAAGCATGGTCCGGCGAGCCGCGATCCGGAACATGAATTCCAGCAGTTCCTCGCTGATCATCCGTCGGTTGCGAAGCACTTCACGAAGGCCGCGCGCGTGCGCGAATGGACCGTCGCGCCACGCCTCAACTACACGAGCCGCACGACCGTCGGCGATCGTTACTGCCTGCTCGGTCATGCGGTGGGTTTCGTCGATCCGCTGTTCTCGCGCGGGCTCGTCAACACGTTCGAATCGATTGTGCGGATTGCACCGGTGCTGCTCGAATCGGCCAGGACCGACGTATGGAAGCGCGACAACCTGCTGACGCTCGAGCGCTACAGCCTCGAAGTGGTCCGCATCAACGACCGTCTGGTGGCCAATTCGTACACGGCCTTCAAGACTTTCCCGCTGTGGAACGCATGGTTCCGCGTCTGGCTGAGCGGCAGCTACATTGGCGTGTTGCGGTTGCGCCGGATACTGGCCGACTATCTCGCGCAGCGTGACGACGATGCGCTGCGCACGACCTTCGACGCCGCGACGTATCCCGGTCATCTGTCGATCGAGAGCCATCGTTACGAGCGCATGTTCGATAGCGCGTGCGCAGCGATGGAGCGTTTCAACGCCGGCGAGATCGGCGAACGCGAAACGATCGATATGCTGCACGGCCTGTATGAAGCGAACCGCGAGCACCTGCCGCTCGATTTCGCGAACTTCACGAACCGCTACGTCTCGCGTCCGACAACGGAATTCGCGCAGTCGCTGCTCGACTGGGCCAATCATGCACCGGAAGGTCTCGCCGCGAAACTCGCACGCGGCGCGAGCGCACGGCCCTTCGATTTTCTCGACCGCTATCGCGACGGCGACCGGCTCGCACTCGCCGCACGCGCCGATGCGCGCCTCGCCGCGCAGATGCAGCAACAGGCGACGGTGGAGTGAGCCATGGACCTCAGCAACGCGGCGCTGCTGTCGCGCCGCCAGGCCGCCGTCGCGCGCGGCCTCAATCAGGCTCATCCGGTGTTCGTGGCCGAAGCGCGAAACGATCTGATCCGCGACGTCGACGGTCGCGAATACATCGATTTCACGAGCGGCATCGCGGTGCTCAACACGGGTCACCTGCATCCCGACGTCGTCGACGCGGTGCAGCGCCAGCTACAACGCTTCACGCATACCTGCTTCGCCGCGTTGCCCTACGAGCCCTACGTCGCCGTATGCGAGCGCATCAACACGTTGATGCCCGGCGGCGCGCACAGCAAGTCCGCGCTCTTCACGACCGGCGCCGAAGCGGTGGAAAGCGCGATCAAGATTGCACGCGCGCATACGCAGCGGCGCGGCGTCATCGCGTTCACCGGCGCGTTTCACGGGCGCACGTTCATGACGCTCGCGCTGACCGGCAAGGTGTCGCCGTACGCTGCGGGTATGGGACTGATGCCCGGCGACGTCTACCGCGCGCAGTTTCCCGACACGCTGAACGGCGTGGACGTGCGTCGTGCGATCGACAGCATCGAGCAGATCTTCCGCAACGACGCTGCGCCCGAGGACATCGCCGCGATCCTGTTCGAACCGGTGCAGGGCGAAGGCGGCATTCAGGTCGCGCCGCGCGCGTTCGCGGCGCGTCTGCGCGAGCTTTGCGACCAGCATGGCATCGTGCTGATCGCCGACGAAGTGCAGAGCGGCGCTGGACGTACCGGCACGTTCTTCGCGATCGAGCAGATGGACGTCGTGCCCGATCTCGTCGTATTCGGCAAATCGATCGCGGGCGGATTGCCGCTCGCCGGCATCGTGGGTCGAGCCGCGATCGTCGATGCCGTGGGACCCGGCGGGCTCGGTGGGACGTACGCGGGTCATCCGCTCGCGTGCGCGGCCGCGCTCGCGGTGCTCGACGTGATCGAACGTGAACAGCTGCCTGCCCGCGCCCGCGAGATCGGCGAGGCGATGCGCGCGACACTGCACGACATGCGGCGGCGCCATCCGGTGATCGCGGACGTACGCGGAATCGGCGCGTTGATCGGCATCGAACTGCGCGAAGCCGATGGGCACCCAGCGACGCAGCGCGCGAAGTCACTGCTTGCGATGGCGCGCGAGCAAGGCTTGCTGTTGCTGGCCGGCGGCGCGCACGGCAATGTGCTGCGGCTCCTGCCGCCGCTCACGATCGGCGTTGAGCGACTGCAGGCTGCGCTCGCGATTCTGGATCAATGCTTTTCGAGGCTGACGTGAGGCGTGTTTCGATGAACTGCAAGATGCTCCTGAATATCCTCACCTAAGAGGCGATGAGCGCCGTCCGCATTGGAAGCAAAGCGAAACGGTGAGGATATCCAGGGAGTCACGACTCACGCATCTGCGCAGCATTGCGGTGAAGGTAGAAGATCGCAAGCGCTTCACCTTTTAGCGACGCGTCGGAAAACGTGAGCAGCTTGACGAGCAGTGACATCACCTTTGCCACCGCTCGCAGGCAACTCCTGGAAATCCTCACCAATCGCGCTGATAGCACCCCAAGACTGCGTTGACAGGCCGCACTGGCGAACGCTAGACATCGATTCGTTTGAAAAGACGAAAGCGTCGAAACGGTGAGCGCAACGATCGGAGAGCGCTTCACTTCACTCGCGATCTCCTGGAAATCCTCACCAATTCGCGCCCCGGTAACCTCGTGACTCGACTAGCCGAGCGTGCACCGACGTTACATCGCACACACCGAAAGGTGAGCGTTTCCGGGAGATAGTCGACCGCACGCCGCACCAGCCCGACTGCGCAAGCAGACATCACACCCCGCTCACATACCCGCCGTCCACCGGCAGCGTCGCGCCGGTAATGAACGCCGACGCCTTCGACGACAGAAACAGCACCGCGCCCACCAGATCGTCCGCTTCGCCCCAGCGCTTCAATGCGCTGCGCGCGGCGATCCGGTTCGCGCTCGCCGGGTCTTCCCACAACGCGCGCGTCATCGCCGTGCGATGGTAGCCGGGCGCAATCGCGTTCACGCGCACGCCGGCGATACCGAATGCGTGCGCGAGCGAACGCGTCAAGCCGAGCATGCCGGTCTTGCTCGCGCAGTACGCCGGCACCTCGACGTCCGCGATATAGCTGAGCATCGACGCGACATTGACGATCGCGCCCTGACGTTTCTCCAGCTTCACGCGCGCCGCCATCGAAAGCCGCATCGCCGCCGTGAGGTTCACGTCGATCACTTCGCGAAACACATCGTCGCGATACTCGTCCGCCGGGCGCGCCACGCCTGCCGCGTTGACGAGCACATCGAGCGTATCGAGTTCGTCGACGAAGCGCTGGATGTCGTCGTGATTGCGCACGTCGAGCCGCGCGAAGCGGATTCCGCTGAGCGTGCGGTCCGCGTTCAGCGCATCGAGCTTCGCCTGCGAACTGCCGGTGGCAATCACCATCGCGCCCAGTTGCGCAAAGCCCTGTGCAATCGCCAGGCCGATCCCGCTCGTGCCGCCCGATACGAGTACCGTCTTGCCGTCGAACAGCCCGGCGCGGAATGCATCGACTTCATCGCCGCGTTGCTGCTGAAGTTGCCCGTGTTCCATCGTGATCTGCTCCTTGACTGATCGTTACCAGCTCGAGCGCGGCGGCAAGTTCATCCGCCGAACGAACGACGCGCGCCGCAGCGGGAAAACTCGTTGCATCGCCTCCGTCCACCGGCCACGCGATAACCCGCATCCCTGCTGCGATCGCCGCACGCGCGCCGGTCGGGCTGTCCTCGACGACGATCGCATCCGCAGGTTCGACACCGAGCAGCCACGCGGCGCGCAGATAAGGTTCGGGGTCGGGCTTGCCGCGCCGCACGTCGTTCGCGCTGACGGTGACGAGATCCGGCGCTTCGAGTTCGAGCGCGCGCAGATTCGCTTCGAGCAGCATCCGCGACGAGTTCGATACGATCGCCTGTGCGATGCCCGCGCGTTGCGCCGCGCGGTACACGTCGAGCGCGCCGGCTCGTTCGTTCAGCAGCGGCGCGCCAGCCAGATAGCGACGTGCGCGGAACGCCGCCCACGCGGAGAATTTCGTCGCCAGTCCGAAGCGTTCGCAGCAGAGCGTATGCACCTCGCGGCCCGTCATGCCGAGAATCAGCGGATGCAGCTCGTCGCCCGCCGTCACGCCGTGATGCGTGAGCACGTCGAGCAAAGTCTGCAGATGCAGCGCCTCGCTGTCCGCGAGCGTGCCGTCCATGTCCCACAGAATTGCCTGCGTTCGCTGGGTCGTCGCGTTCGTCATGAGGTGTGCGCCGCGAGGCGGTCCAGGTCGTCGTAGAACCGCTGCGAGTGCGTGTAGAGCCGCTCGAAGATCGGCATCATCCGGTCGTAGACGTCGCTCGCGCGCGGGTCGGGTGCGATCTCGCGCTCGAAGTGAACGAACGCGTCGACGGCATCGCCGAGGCGCGCGAATTGCCCGTGCGATGTCGCCGCCAGAATCGCGCAGCCGATCACGCCGCATTCCACTTCCTTCGGCACGAGAATCGGCGTGCGGTACATGCTCGCCTTGATCTCGAGCCACAGCGAGGCCTTCGCCCCGCCGCTCGCCGCGACGAGCCGCTCCATCCGCGCGCCGGTCGATTCGATCAGGCCGATGTGGCGACGCACGCCGAACGCAACGCCTTCGAGCACCGCGCGATGCAGATGGCCGAGCCCGTGCCTCGCCGTGATGCCGAAGAACTGCGCGCGCGAATTCGAATGCTCGCCGAGCCGTTCGCCCGTCAGATACGGCAGGAAGAACAGCCCCTCGGCGCCGACCGGCGCGCTCGCAGCCTTCTGCGCGACTTCGTCGTAGGAGAGCGTGTTCTCGTGGAACGCGCGACGCGCCCAACGCATCGCGTCGCCGCCGGAGTCGAGCAGCATGAAGCGGCCCCACAGCCCTTCGCAGGTCGCGAGATTCGACACTTCGGGATGCAGCATCGGTGTGTCGGCAATCACAGTGATGATCGACGACGTACCCGTGATGTCCGACGCGAGACCCGGCGCATACACGCCCGAACCAAGCACCGACACCGGATAATCCGCGCCGCCCACCAGCACCGGTGTGCCTTCGAGCAGGCCCGTTTCGGCTGCGGCCTGTTTCGTCACGCTGCCAAGCACATCGAGCGGCGCGCGGATCGGCGCGAGCTTGCGTCCGTCCAGTAGCATCTCGTCGAGCATCGTCTGCGACCACGTGCGCGTGGCCGGGTCCATCAGGAAGCTCGTCGATGCGTCGGACCAGTCGCACGCGCGCTCGCCCGTCAGCCGGAAGTTCACGTAGTCCTTCGGCATGAAGACCGTCGCCGCGCGCTCGTAAGCTTGCGGCTCGTGCTCCTTGATCCACTGCAGCTTGAAACCGGGCCACGCGGGCGTGGCCGGATTGGCGGTGTGCGCGAGATACGCATCGGGCGGATGTTTTGCGCGGAACGCGTCGACGTGCGCGAGCGTGCGTTTGTCGTTCCACAACGGCGCGGCTTCGCGGGTCAGCTGTCCGTCGGCATCGATCAGCACGGTGCCGTGCATCTGGCCGCACGCGCAGATCGCAGCGATGTTCGCCGCGGCACCCGGCACGCTGTCGAGCACTTCGCGAATGGCGTGCGCCGCACCCGACCACCAGTCGGCGGGACGCTGCTCCGACCAGCCGTAGCGCGGCACGATCTGCTCGTGCTCGCGCGCCGCGATACCGCGGATCGCGCCACGCGCATCGACGAGCGCGGCCCGTACGCTGCCGGTGCCGACGTCGATCGCCAGGTAGCTTGTCTCCATCGTTGTTCTGCCCATCCTCGTGGGTTAGGTCGGATCGGCCGTTCGCGTCAGCCGCCACGCTTGCTGCGTCTGCGCGCGCAGTAACGTCAGCGCGCTGCGCTCGCTCGCGATCCGCGCGTCGATCGCGTCCGGCTCGATCGTGTTGAAATCGAACAGCCCGTAGTGATGCACGATCATCGCCGGTACGCGTGCAGCGTGCGCGAGATCGACTGCTTCATCCAGCGTGAAATTGCCCGGTACGCCGTTGCCGCTGCGCGCTTCGTCGCGGCCGTTGACGGGCAGCAGCGCGACGTCGGGCCGCTGCTGCGCCACGCGCTCGCTCAACGTCGGATACGGCACGCAGTCGCCCGAATGATAGAGACGCAGGCCGCACGTCTCGATCACATAACCGAGCCATGGGTAGCGGCCTTCGGCATCCGCTTCGAGCGTCTCGTGCGCGGAAGGAATCGGCGATACGTGGCAATCGTCGCCGATCCGCACGCGCATGCCGGCATCCACGGGAATCAGACGCTCGATGCCGACGCCGCAACGCCGCATCGCTTCATCGATGGATGCGGCCGGCACCACGAAGCGCAACGCGGGAAATCGCGCGGCAAGCGGCTGCAGCGTGCCCGGGTCCATGTGATCCGTATGCCGATGCGTGCACAGCACGACATCGAGCCGGTCGAGATCCGCGGGCACGAGCGGCGCCGGCATCATCCGCACATGCGGATAGCGCGTGCCGCGATATTTGTCCGCGAGCGTGTCCGACAGATACGGATCGATCAGCATCCGCCTGCCCTGACAGTCGATCACGAAGCCCGCCTGACCGAGCCAGTACAGCACGATATCATCGGCACACGGCGTGCTCGCTGTATCGGCGAGACGCACGGCCAGCGGCATGTCGAAGCGCTCCACGCCGACGCATACCGGCGCGTCGAGCGACATCTCCGCCTGCGTCTGCATCGCCGGACGAAGCGCCGTATTCATCGCTTACCAGCAGACGTAGCCGCCATCGGCGAGCACGATCGATCCGGTCATCAGGCTCGCGGCTTCGCTCGCGAGGAACAGCGTCACCGATGCGATCTCGTCGACGCGCCCCAGCCGGTTCATCGGCGTGCCGCCCACCCAATGCCGGTACATCTCGTCGTTCTCGTACACGTAGCGGTTCATCTCCGTGTCGATGTAAGTGGGCGCGACCGCGTTAACGCGCACGCCGCGTGCACCCCATTCGGCTGCGAGCGAACGCGTCAGATGATGGACACCCGCCTTCGACGCGTTGTAGTTCACCTGCTCCTGCGGCCGGTTCACGATCAAGCCCGACATCGAGCCGACGTTGACGATGCTGCCCGCGCCACGCTCCAGCATGCCTTTGCCGAACGCGCGGCAACACCAGAACACGCCGTTCAGATTCACGTCGATGACCTTGTTCCAGATCTCGTCGGTCATCGTTTCCGCAGGGTGATTCGAGATCGCGATGCCCGCGTTGTTGACGAGCACGTCGACGCGACCATGCCGCGCGATCACCGCATCGTTCACGCGCTGCGCGGCCGTCGAATCGGTCACGTCGAGCAGTTCGCTCTCCACCTTCGCACCGGTTGCGGCGAGCTTCGCGACCGCTTCTTCGAGCAGCGCCGGATTCATGTCGGTGAGCACGACGCGCGCGCCGGCTTCGGCCAGCGCTTCCGCAATCGCGAAGCCGATGCCGCGCGCGGCGCCCGTGACGACGGCGATCTTGTCGTCGAGCCTGAATTTTTCCAGATACATCGATCGGTCCTTCGATGGAATGAGGGTGAGCACGCGCGCGCTGCGGCGCCGTCAGAACGCCGACGTCACGCGACAGGCCGCGCGGCCGCGGGTTTGCCCGCCTCCGCTGCGATCCGGCAGATTTCGTCGAACGCCGCGCCGCGAGACGGGATGTCGACATGAAACACCTCGGCGATCACGCGTGTCCAGCCGTAGATGAAGTACGTCCAGCCATCTTCGATCTGCAGGTGCTTCGTGTCTCGTTGCGCGCGCGCCTGATCGAGAAACACCAGCTTGCCGCGGTAGTTCAGGTCCCACACGATCGCGCGTTCCGGGAACGACGCTGCATCGGAGAGCGGCGAACCGGGCGCGTCCTTGCCGAGACCGGTCGCGTTGATCACGAGCGCGCCTGGCGACAGGCGCGCGAGCACGGCGTCGTTGTCCTCTGCGTGCGGCGCCAGCACGTATTCGCATGGCACATCGAGATTCAGCTCGCGATGAATGCGCTCGATCTCTTCGAGCCGCGCAGCCGAGCGGTTCGACACGACGATTTTCGAAGGACGGTCTGCGCCACGGCTCCGTTGCATCAGGTGCCACGTGAGCGCGATCGTCGAGCCGCCCGCACCCATCGAAAACACCTCGGCACCGGTACGCGCGAAGTGCTGCTCGGGCAGGAAGCCGTCCAGCGCAAAACCGGACGTGATCGGGTCTTTCGCGTGGCACACGAACTTGCCGTCGCGTTTCGACAGGCAGCTGGTCTCGCCCATCATTCGCGCGTGCGGGTCGATTTCGTCGAACAGGTCGCGGCATGCGGCGTACAGGTCGATCTTGTGCGTCGTCACGAGCGCACCGAGCGACAGCGGATCGTGCTTCAGAAACTGCACGGCTTCGCGATACCGTTCGGGCGCCGCATGCGGTTCGAAGTCGATGCCTTTCATCTCGACGTCGCCGAGACCGAGATGCCTCGCCCATGCTGGAAAGACCCGCATGATCGAACTCTGCGACGTCGTCACACCGATGAAGTAGAACGTGGGACGTCGTGCCGCCGCGTAGCTCATGACGTCGCTCCTTCGGCCACGCCGGCGCGCGCGATCAGCGCCTTGACGTCCGCGTCCGAACGCTCGCGCCAGGCGGGGTTCGGCTCGCTGCGCCAGCCGCCGTGGCCGTCGTCGACAATCCGCAGCCGCATGCCGTTCGACTGTTCGATGATCGCGTAGTCCTGTCCCGAATCGGCGGGATAGCAGAACAGCATCACGAGATCGCCCGCACCGAGGTTGACCGAACGATGGATCCAGCGCGGCGGCACGTAGCAGACCGTGTTCGCTCGAACCTCGACGATGCGCGTTTCGCCATCGGGCGACTCCATCAGCATCAGCCCTTCGCCCTTCAGTCCGAAGTACAGCTCCGGCCGGTCGATGTTCGCGTGGATATGGCCGCGCGTCATGAAGTATTCGTTGCCGACCTTGCCGGGACTCATGCGTGTGACGCCGGTGATCAGATCGCCGGGACGATCGCTCGGACGATGGTCGGTCACGTCATAGACGATCTCGTCGCCGCGCGCGCTGGCCAGCGCACTGAACGCGGCGGCGTCGGCATACAGACCGTCGAGGTCCGCGAGGCGCTTCTGGTAGCGCGTATCGGTGCCGACCATCAGGCCGGTGTCGAGGTTCACGTCGAACGAGCGCGGTTCAGGCCATTGCATGAGGTCCATCTCCGTTATCAGGTTGAGCCGATTCTAACGTTAACTTCAGTAAAGTTAAACATAGGTTTTTGCGTTTTCATCGGGGTTTTCCCGGTTTTATTTGAGCGATGCTTCGACTAAATAATAGTGTTACTATCGTTTGCAATGTGAAGAACTAAAGTTTTCCGGCTACGCGGCCGGCCGCTTTCCGCAGCAGGAAAGACGCCTTGGAGCGCGCGGCACCCCATCAGGAGAAATGCGATGCAGCACACCGCGACGTCCTTGCGCCCCGCGCTCACCGCCGAGCAAAGCGAGCGCGCCGTGCGCGCATTGCGCGACGCACTGGGCGCGGACGTCGTGACGCTGCCGCCGGAGTTCGAAGGCCGCAAGCACGCCGACTGGAGCCGCACGCCGAGCGCCGACCCGGTTGCGCTGATCCGGCCGCGGACGACGGAGCACGTCGCCATCGCGATGCGTATCTGTCACGAACACGGTCAGCCGGTGGTCGCGCAAGGCGGCCTCACGGGTCTCGCCGGCGGCGCGTGCATGCTCGGCGGCGAAGCGGCGTTGAGCCTCGAACGGATGAACCGCATCGAAAGCATCGACCCGGTCGGCGCGACGATGACGGTGCTCGCGGGCACGCCGCTGCAGACGGTGCAGGAAGCCGCGGATGAAGCGGGCTTCATGTTTCCGCTCGATCTCGGCGCGCGCGGCAGTTGCACGATCGGCGGCAATCTCGCGACGAACGCGGGCGGCAACCGCGTGATCCGCTACGGGATGATGCGCGAGCAGGTGCTCGATCTCGAAGCGGTGATGGCGGATGGCAGCGTGGTGGGCGGGCTGCGCCGGATGATCAAGAACAACACCGGCTACGACCTGCGCAATCTGCTGATCGGCAGCGAAGGCACGCTCGCGATCATCACGCGCGCCGTGCTGCGGCTGCGCGCGAAGCCGCGCGCGGTGTCCACCGCGTGGTGCGGCGTACCCAGCTACGACGCGGTCACGACGCTGCTGCGACAGTCGCAGGAACGACTGCCCGCGGGTGTCTCCGCGTTCGAGGTGATGTGGCCGGGCTACTACGACTTCGTGCTGCAGCGTCTGCCTGAACTGCGCGCGCCGCTCGAAGGCCGCCACGCGTACTACGTGCTGCTGGAAAGCAGCGGCGCGGATCCGGAACGCCAGAGCGCCGCGTTCGAGGAATTCCTGTCCGACATGCTCGAGCAAGGCGTGATCGCCGATGCGGCGCTTGCGTCGTCCGAAGCGGACGCGGCCGCGTTCTGGGCGATCCGCGATGCGCCCGGCGAATATCCGCGTCTGATTCCGGGCCGCGTGTCGTTCGACGTGAGCTTCGCGATCAGCGACGTCGGCGACGCCGCGCATCGTTGCGGCGCGAAGCTGCGCGAGCGCTGGCCCAACGCGACGATCCTGATCTACGGCCATCTCGGCGACGGCAACCTGCACATCGTCGTGCAGGAACCGGACTGGCCGCCTACCGTGGCGCCCGACGTGCAGCAGGTCGTCTATGGCGTGACGGGCGAGATGGGCGGTTCCGTTTCGGCGGAGCACGGCATCGGTCTCAAGAAGCTGAAGGTGCTCGCGCTGTCGCGCTCGCCGGCGGAGCTCGCCGCGATGCGCGCGATCAAGGCCGCGCTCGATCCGCTCAACCTGTTGAACCCTGGCAAGCTGCTGCCGCCATGACGGCGCGCGCGGCTATCACGTTCGATGCGGGCCCATGAATTCCAGCAGTCGATCAATCGCGTAACCACGCACAACAAGGAGGGGACATGACGCGTCTCATGAGCAGGATGATGAGCGGAGCAGCACTGGCCGTAGCCGCGGTGCTGGCCAGCAGTTCCGCACTGGCCGCCGACAAGATCAAGGTCGGCATTTCGATGAAGGTGCTCAACGCACCGTACTTCGCGGCCGCGATGGACGCCGCGAAAACCCGCGCGACCGAGCTGGGCGGCCAGGTGATCGCCGCGGACGCGCAAGGCAAGATGCAGAAGCAGATCGCCGACGTCGAGGACATGATCACGCGCGGCATCAAGGTGCTGATCATCGATCCGGCGGATCCCGAGGGTCTCGTCGGCGCGGTGAACGAAGCGACCGCGGCGGGCGTCAAGGTGATCGTGATCGACAGCACGCTCGATCCGAAGGCGAAGTACCTGACGCTCGTGCAGTCGTCGAACCGCGAGAACGGCGCGCTCGTCGGCCAGTGGGTGGTCGGCACGATGGGCGACAAACCGCTGAAGATCGCGCTCATCTCGGGCGAGAAGGGCAATCCGGTCGGCAAGGAACGGCGCGACGGCGTGCTCGAAGGGATCATCGAAGCGCAGCTGGCGAAGACCGGCAAGGTCGACGTGCAGGTGGTCGGCCAGGGCTGGGGCAACTGGACCGATGAAGGCGGCCTGAAGGCGATGGAAGATCTGCTCGTCGCGAACAAGGACATCAACATGGTGCTCGGCGAGAACGACAGCATGGTGCTCGGCGCGCGCCGCGCGATCGAAAGCGCGAACCGCACCGGCATCACGCTCGTGGCCGCGGCAGACGGTCAGAAGGAAGCGCTCGCGCTGATCAAGCAGGGCAAGTACGGCGCGACCGCGCTGAACGACCCGGCACTGGTTGCGCGCACGGCCGTGGACATCGGCATGAAGGCGGCGCAGGGCCAGGCTTCGAACGTGCCGAAGATCTCGTACACGCCGTCGGCGGTGATCGACAAGGACAACGTCGACAAGTTCTACAACCCGAAGGCCATCTTCTGACGACCGTCCGGGTATTTCACGCCGCGCCGGCTGGTCCGGCGTGGCGGCGTTTCGGAGACAGCTGAATGAATCCGTTTATTGCGCTGACCGGCATCGACAAGCGCTTCGGCGGCATCCATGCGATCGAAGGCATCGACTTCGACGTGTTCAGCGGCGAGGTGCATGCGCTCGTCGGCGAAAACGGCGCGGGTAAGTCGACGCTGATGCGCGTGATCGGCGGCGGCCATCAGCCGGACGCGGGCACGATCCACGTGGAAGGCCGCGAGATGACGTTCCGCGACCCGCACGCTTCGCTCGCCGAAGGCATCGCGGTGATCCACCAGGAGACCGCGCTCGCGCCGGACCTCTCCATCGCGGAGAACGTGTTCCTCGGCGCGATGCCGGCCGTGATCGACTGGCGCACGTTGCGCGAGAAGGCGCGCGTGCTGATCGCGAGCCTCGGCTTCGACATCGATCCGGCTGCGCTGGTCGAGCACATGTCGGCCGCGCAGTGCCAGGTGATCGAAATCGCGAAGGCGCTGAGCGGCAGCCTGAAGCTGCTCGTGCTCGACGAACCCACCGCCGCGCTCGCGCCTTCCGACGCGGACCGGCTGCTCGACATCGTGCGCGGCCTGCGCTCGCGCGGCGTCGGCATCGTCTATATCTCGCACCGACTGGAAGAGGTGTTCGCGATCGCGGACCGCATCACCGTGCTGAAGGACGGCAAGCGCGTGGACACGGTCAAGCCCGCCGACATCACGCGCGACGAGCTGATCCGCAAGATGGTCGGCCGCCCGCTGTCGGTGCTGTTCCCCGAACGTCACGCCGCGCTCGGCGACGAAATCCTGAAGGTATCGAATCTCACGCGCGGCGACGCGGTGCAGAACGTGTCGTTCACGCTGCGCGCGGGCGAAGTGGTCGGGCTGGGCGGACTGATCGGCTCCGGCCGCACCGAGGTCGCGCGGCTGATCTTCGGCGCGGACCTGCGCGACAGCGGCACCATCGAACTGAAGCAGAAGCCGCTGCACGTGCGCTCGCCGATGGCCGCCGTGCGCGCCGGCATCGGCTTCGTGCCGGAAGACCGCAAGGGCCAGGGCGCGGTGCTGTCGATGCCGATCCGCGTGAACGCGACGCTCGCCGCGTTGCGTTCGGTCAGCGGACCGCTCGGCTTTCTCACGTTCGGGCGCGAACGCGACTATGTGAAGAAGCTGATGGAGTCGCTGCGCATCAAGGCGCGCTCGATGGATGCGGACGTGTCCACGCTGTCGGGCGGCAACCAGCAGAAGGTCGTGCTCGCGAAGTGGTTTCATGCGGACGGCGACCTGATCATCCTCGACGAACCGACGCGCGGCGTCGACGTCGGCGCAAAAGCCGAGATCTATACGCTCATCAACCAGCTCGCGGAGCGCGGCAAGGCGGTGCTCGTGATCTCGTCCGAACACCAGGAGCTGATGGGCCTGTGCGACCGCATTCTCGTGATGGGCGAAGGCCGCATCCGCGGCCAGCTCGAACCGCATGACTACAGCGAGGAACGCATCCTGTCGCTGTCCCTGCAACGCGATGCCGACGAACCGGCCGCGCTTGCGCACTGATAACGTTCGGAGACTCACATCATGAATCCCAGTGCCGTCACGCCCGATTCACACCGGTCGCAATCCGGCCGCGCGCAGGCCAGACATTGGTGGACGATCGCGCGCCGCTTCAATACCGTCGCGATTCTCATCGTGCTCGTGATCGCCGCGTCGTTCGTGTCCGACGACTTCTTCTCCGTGCCGAATCTCGCGAACATTTCTCGGCAGGTGGCGGGCGTGGGCATCATGTCGGTCGGCATGCTCCTCGTCGTGCTGACGGGCGGCATCGATCTGTCGGTCGGCTCGATCGCGGCGCTCGGCAGCGTGCTGTCCGCGATGCTGATTCCGGACCACGGGCTGGTGTTCGCGTTGTGCGCGGCGCTTCTCGTCGGCGCGGCGTGCGGGCTGGTTTCCGGCGTGCTGGTCGCGTGGTTCCGGCTCACGCCGTTCGTCGTCACGCTCGCGATGATGACGGTGGCGCGCGGCATCGCGATGATCGTGTCGAACGGCTCGCCGATTCTCGTCGACGACGCGGGCCAGGCGCTGCTCGATTTCGGCCGGCATTCGTACCTCGGCATTCCCGGCCCCACGCTCGTGATGCTGATCACGTTCGTCTGCGGCGGCATCGCGCTGAACCGGATGCGCGCGGGCCGCGTGGTTCGCGCGATCGGCTCCAACGAGGAAGCGGTGCGGCTCTCCGGCGTGCCGGTGGCGCGGCATATTCTCGGCACCTACGTTGCATCGGGCGTGCTCGCCTCGATGGCCGGCATCATCTCGACGTCGCGTGCGGCAGTGGGCGCGCCGACAGTCGGCGTCGGCGACGAGCTGACGGTGATCGCGGCGGTGGTGATCGGCGGCGCGAGTCTTGCCGGCGGCAAGGGCGGCGCGCTCAATACGCTGATGGGCGTGCTGATTCTCGGCGTGATCGGCAACATCATGAACCTCGCCAGCGTGCCGGGCTATCATCAGCAGGTGGTGATGGGCGTGATCATCGTGGCGGCTGTGCTGTCGCAGCGCGGCGCCCGTTTCTGGCGGCGCTAAGGCTTCCGATACACTTCAGTTCTGGTCCTGTCCGCCAGGGCGCCGTTCGCGGCGCCCTGTGTTTATCGAACGAAGGAACCTCGTGTGTCCGACTACAACATCCTCGAACTGATCGATCGCGCACGGCCCAACCTGCGGCGCGGCAGCCGGCAGGTTGCCGAATACATCCTTGCGAACCTGAATTCCATCGCCGATACCAGCCTCGCCGAACTGGCGCGCGCCGCGCAGGTGAGCGAACCGACGGTGCTGCGGTTCTGCTCGATCATCGGGTGCAGCGGGTTTCGCGAGTTCAAGATCCGCGTCGTGCAAAGTCTCGCGCTCGGCGCGCCGGCCGCGCATTCGGTGCTGGCCGCTGACGACAACCCCGAAAGCGTCGCCACGAAGATCTTCGACTACACGATCACGAGCCTCGACTGGGCGCGCAAGAAGCTGGATTTCGCCGCCATCGGCCGTGCGGTGGATCTGCTTGCCGCCGCGAATCGCATCGAGTTTTTCGGCTTTGGCGCATCCGGTATCGTCGCGCTCGATGCGCAGCAGAAGTTTCCGCTGTTCGGCGTGCCCTGTGTCGCGCATCAGGATTCGCATCAGCAGTTCATCGCGGCATCGATGCTGAAGCCGGGCGACGCGGTGGTCGCGATCTCGAACACCGGCACCACGCGCTCGCTGATCGAAGTGACGCGCACCGCGCGCGAACGCGGCGCGAGCACGATCGTCATCACGGGCTCCGAAAGCCCGATCACGCGCTACGCGGATGTCGCGGTGATCGCGGAAACGCTCGAGAACACCGACGTCTACACACCGACCACGTCACGCCTCGCGGCGCTTGTGATCGTCGACATCCTGTCCACGAGCGTTGCGCTGCGCAGAGGCGAAGAACATACGCGCGACGTACTGCATATGAAGAAGCGGCTCGCCGAAGTCAGATCGACCGGTGGGGTGTGAGCGGGTTGGCGTGCGTGCGGATGCTCACCAAAGGTGAGGATTTGCGGGAGCCGGTTCGATGGTGAGGACTTCCAGGAGGTGGGTGAGTGGAAGTCGTCGTTCGTGCTCACTCACGACTGCCCGGGCGTATTGCCGCCGTGCAGGCTGCCGAAATGCCGCGCGCCGAACAGTCCCAACGCCAGGATGCCAAGCCCGAACGGCGCGACGTCGCTCGTCACCTTGAGTCCGAAATCGCCGACGCGGCACGTCAGCAGATAGCCGACGACGATATTGAGGAAGCCCCACAGCAAATTCACGGTCGACGACGACAGCCCGATTCCCCGCGGTTTCGCAAACGGCGTCTGAAAGGGCTCTCCCATCACGCCGCCCACGAAGTGCGGCACGGCATTCGAGAAAAAGGCACCGCCGAAAAAGTACGCGACGACATGCAGCCAGTTCATTTCAGGCACTCCTCGTGTCAAGGATGTTCAGAAGTCGGCCAACCGCTGCAGCAGTTCGACCGCAGCGGCGAGCGTCGCCTGTTCCTGTGCGGACAGCTGCGCCTGGAACGCACGGATCAGCCAGTCCTCTTTAGCAGCGCGATTCGCCTGGAGTGTTCGTCTGAATGACGGCGTGAGGTCGATGAGGGTTTTGCGTCCGTCGCCTGGATCGGCTTCGCCTTTGACGACGCCTAGCGCCTCCAGGCTGCCTACCGTGATCCGCATCGACTGGGGTTTGACGTGCTCGGCACGCGCCAAAGCGGAAACGGTAGCTGGGCCGTCACGTTCCAGATGGACGAGCACGGATTTCTGGGCCGGCGTGAAGTCGCCGGCGGTGGAATGTTCGCGCGCGCGGCGGACCAGTTTGCTGACGGCAATGCGCAGGTCGCCCGCCAAGGCGGCGAGATCGGTCGAACCGGCAGACGGTGGTTGCTTGCTCATGGCGCAACGATAGCATATGTACAGTTTAACTGTACATATAAGCTGTAGACTTTCGGTTTGCCGCTTCCTCTCACCTCGGAATGGAGTTGCAAGTTGAAAACCGAGCGCCAACGCCAGCAACCTAACTTATCCCATCGCTATTTTGGTTGAGAAGGTTGCAGCTTCGTTGCTCTCGTACGCGTTAGCACTGGGAAAAGTCGCGAGTTGCCTTGTTTGAAGCGCAAGTGTAGGTTTAGAAAATCGGGGGCAGCTAAAGCACCTGATTCTCTGCTTGCGGATCAAGCAGTGAATTGTTTCCCGGGCTTTGTCACGTTAACCGGACTGGTCCGATGTTTCGAGCGGCGGTCGCCGGGTAAGCTGTCGGGATGAAATCGTCCCGATCCCTGTACCATCGCCAGCGTTATCCCGCTGCCGTGATTGCCTGTGCGGTGCGCTGGTATTTCCGCTTCCAGCTCAGCCTGCGTGACATCGGGGAACTGCTGTTCGAGCGCGGCGTGGTGGTGAGCTACGAGACGATCCGTCGCTGGTGCGACAAATTTGGCGCGGGCTTTGCCCGTCGTGCGAAGGCTGCCCGACGCAAGCCCGGCAGCACCTGGCACCTTGACGAAGTGTTTGTGACGTTGCGCGGCGAACCGTGGGTGCCGTGGCGCGCGGTCGATGAACAGGGCACCGAACTGGACATCCTGCTGCAAAAGCGGCGCGACAGGGCGGCAGCAAAGCGCTTTTTCAAACGGGTGCTGCGTTCGGCGCCTGTGCCGCGCACGATCGTCACCGACCAGTTGCGAAGCTACCCGGCGGGGAAGGCAGAGATTGCAGCGCTGGCCGGCGTGAAGCATGTGTTCGTGAAGGCCGCAGCCCGGGTGAACAACCGGGCGGAGAACAGCCACCAGCCCACGCGCGAGCGCGAACGCCGCATGCGCGGATTCCGGGATCCGAAACGTACGCAGGCGTTCCTGTCGAGCTTCGGTCCAATCCGCCAACACTTCGCGATCGGGCGGCACCTGCTACGCACTTCGGCTTACCGCAGGCAGCTCGCTGCGCGCTTCGAATCCTGGCGAGCCTTCACCGGTGTCGCCCAAAATGCGTCTGCCACTTTTTGAATGGCAGTTTTACTTACCAATTCTGCGAACCGGGACCGTGAACGTGACAAAGCCACTTTTCGAGCTCCTTGACCGCCAGGAACAGCGCGCGAATCACCTGCGGATTGTTGAACGGGCTCTGTTCCGTGAGGACCTCGCCCGTAGCGGGATCGACGCCGCGGGCGAGCGTCTCGAGGGTCGATTTTGCGTCAAGGTGGTTCATGCTGCGTCTCGGCTAACCGTCACCCATGCATACGGTGGGGTAAAGGCGTCTACTGCCTGATCCGACTGTCGTAAATCCATTTGCGCAGCTTGCATGCGGTAACGGCGACTGCGTCTGGATGCAGTGGATTGACGAGTATGTTGAACTCTTCCGGAACAATGACCGACGGTACGCGCAGGATCGCGGATTTCTTGGCGCCCAGCCAGTTGTCGCCCAGATCCAGGCTTACCTTGCCCTCGGGGATAGCGTCCCAGCCGACCGGCGCGGCTGCCGCAGTTACGGTCGTCGCCGCGTGCAAGATATCATCCGGCACATCGATCCTGACCAGATACCTGTTCAGCGGCAGCCCTTCGGCGTTCCAGTGCACGACCGTTTCGAGCGCAGCCAGAGCGATACTCGATGCGCAGTACAGTACCGCCGCGCCGGGCCTGTTCCACCGGCCACCGGTCTGCTTCGCGCCCTCGCCGGACAGGTCATCCGCAGTGTAGTCGGGCGTGTCGGTCGCGATTCGCCAGATCGCCACCGTCATGCATAGGCTCCGCTCTGCATTCTCGCAAGAAGACGCGAAACCACCTCCTGACCTTCGCCAGTGTCCATCAGTTCGGCGGGAGGAATGCCCCCAAGCGCGCCATTCGGCTTCTCGAGCCACTGTCCGACCCACTGTGCTGCGTCGAATCCCTCCGGCTCCCCCGACTGCTCGACCATGGTCTTCACCTGTCCAACCAGCTTCATCAGGCCAATCACGCGCTCCGACTGTTCCTGCGACAGGTTCTGCTTGTTGCGAGCTTTCCGGTCGACCGTCGCTCTCGGAAGCCCGAGACGCCTGAAGAGCTGGTCCTTGGTCGTATGCATCGACGTCGCCAGGTCGACGAGGCCGTCGGCCCTCACGCCGTTTTTGATCAGCTGGATGCGCTCCATCGGAGCTGCTTCGTAGATGTACACGAAGTCGAGAACTCTCCCCGACTCACGCACCGCTGCAGTTTGCGTCGCAACGGGGACGGCCGTCTTCTGGGCGGCGGCTCGTTTGGTGCGCCGAATGAAGTTTAGGGCCATGGCGTGCTATCCTCAAGTGAGCATCTAGTATAGCTCAAATGAGCGTGGCGAGGGACCTCGACGGACGCATTTTTGTGTGGCGAGCCAGCTGCCACTATGCTGCAAAGCGAGGCCAGTGACGGGAGGCGCCAATGAGCGTTATGCCCCCCAAAAAATGTTCGACCAGCAGATTGGAAGGCTCCTGCGAGATCTTGTCATCTTCCGCCATATAGGAGCCACCGGGCTTCCGGCATAAAGGAGCCACTTCGTTTCCGGCATATAGGAGCCAGCCGGCTTTCGGCATATAGGAGCCAGGGAAGGAATCGAGCATCCCGATCGTGATGTTCATTGCGGGCTTACCTTGTGGGGCGTGATCCCCCCAAGGGGGGCTGCGATGGGCCGATGGAGAATCGAGATGCACCAACATCGACAGGTTCTCGTGCGCATGCGCCACGGGGATTCCGAGCGCGAACTGGCATGCTGTTGCTACATGGGACGGCGCAAGCTCGCCGCTCTGCGAGAGTTGGCCGAACAACGCGGCTGGCTCAAGCCCGATGCGCCGTTACCGGATGACGCCGAGATCGCCGCGGCGTTGGGCCCGCCGCACAAGGCAAGGTCCACTGTTTCAGGGCTCGAGGTCAGTCGGCACAACCGAGGAACTGTTGTCCGCGAAGTGGTCACTCCAACGTTCACATCACACGCATGTCGAACTGGTTCGATGAAAGCGGGCCCAAGATCGGTACCGACGTTGCTCTCGCGGTCATGTCCAACATGATCTCGGGTCCGCTCTTGCAGGGTGCACACGAGCATCTGATCACAATCCTTGCTGCCTTGGCCGGCGGCTCAGGCAAGCGACTCGCTACTTCTATCATTTCGAAATTCGACGCGAGCCATCCGACCACGAGTTCGAACGATTCCGGAAGGGGCACGGCAAGGTGAACCGTCAGCTACCGCCTGGCGTTACCTCGTCTCTGGAAGGTGAGTAAATGCGGGATCAACAGAAAGGTGAGGAATGCCAGGGATTCAAGCTAACCATCAATACGCGAGTCGTAGCGGCGGCCGGTGTGGTTCCACGACATATGTACCGTGACACTCGAATTTGGTAAGGTGAGAATTCCCAGGAGACACTCTCACCCGGGGCACGAAGCCATCCGCTGTGCGGTAAGACGGCATTGAAAAGATCCGCCCAGCGTCTATGATTTGCAATCGATTGGAACAGCACAGAGTTCTGAGATAAAGTTGCATCCGTCTAAGAAGCGTTAACAAAATGATTTTTGAAGGTGGCGCCAACAGATGATGCAGCAGGCCAGCTTCAGGAAAGCTTCGTGAATGAAGGCAAGGCGCTC
>NZ_QQOA01000021.1 GCF_003443895.1 Paraburkholderia phosphatilytica
TCGCCTCCAGAGCATGAACTGAACCGCCGTATGCGGAACCGCACGTACGGTGGTGTGAGAGGGCTGAGGGGGTAACCCCTCACCCTACTCGATCTGTTCAATGCGTGTTCAGTTGCCGTTCAGGCGACTGCACTGCACGTCGCGTCTTTCACTCGCACCTTTCATCAAGCTGAACGTTTCGCGGCGCGCATGACTGACAGGTCATTCACGCTCATTCACGCGCGGCGCCCTCCTGTTCGAGCCATGAGCGAAACTGCACGACGAGTTCGTCCTCGCATCGATCGTCCGGCACATACGTGCAGTAGCTGCGCGATGGCAGACGCGGCCCCGTGAACGGCGCGACGAGCCGGCCGGCGGCAAGGTCGTCCGCGACCAGCGCGGTCGGTCCCATCGCAACGCCGATACCGTCGATCGCGGCCTGCAACGTCAGGTAGAAGTGATCGAAGGTCAGCGCGGTAGCAGGCATCAGCGAAGGCACGTTCGCCTTCGCGAGCCAGTCTGCCCAGAGGCGCGGAAGACTCGACGCATGCAGCAGCGTGTGATTGCGCAGATCTTCAGGTGTCCGCAGCGGCAGCGTGCGCAGCAGCGCCGGACTGCATACCGGCACGCGCTCTTCCGTGAGAAACGGCCGCATCGCATAACCGTAGAACGTATCCGGCCCGCCGCGAATGATTACGTCGTAACGTTCGTTCAAGCCCTCGACCGGTTCGTTCGACGTATCGATCCGGATCTCCACATCCGGATGCGCGGCACGGAAGCCAGCGAGCCGGGGCACCAGCCAGCGCAGCGTGAACGTGGCGATCGCATTGACGGACAATGTGCGCGCGACACCGGCCGAGCTGCCGTATCGGGCCGTGGCTAGCGAAAGCTGCTCGAAGAGCGGGCCGATTTCCGCCAGATAATTTCGCGCTGCCGGTGTGAGCACGACCCGCCGGTTATGTCGCTCGAACAGCGGCGCACCGAGCCACGCTTCGAGCAGCCGCACCTGCTGGCTCACCGCGCCATGCGTGACGTGCAATTCCGCTGCCGCGTCCTTGAAGCTGCCCAGACGGCCCGCGGCTTCGAACACGCGCAATGCATTCAGTGAAGGAAGTGAACGAGTCATTCAAGATAGTGAATCTGACCTGAACGGGAAATTTATCTGGTTTGCCGGTGCTGAACAAGATAGATATTCTCGCACCATCAACCGGAGATTCGTTCATGTCTGTCGCCGTCATGCTGCTGGTGCTGTTCGCGGCGTTGCTGCACGCCAGCTGGAACGCGCTCGTGAAGTCGAGCCCGGACAAGTTTCTCGACATTGTGCTGGTGACGGGCGGAGCCGCCGTGCTGTCCGCGATCGCCCTGCCCATGCTGCCCCCGCCCGCGGCCGCAAGCTGGCCTTACGCCGCAGCGTCCACGCTGATTCACGTCGTCTACTTCCTGCTGATCGGCGCCGCGTACCGCAGCGGCGACATGGGCTATGCGTACCCGCTGATGCGCGGCCTGCCGCCGCTCCTCGTCGCACTCGCGAGCGGACCGCTCGTCGGCGAACGTCTCGGTGCGGGCGAGTGGAGCGGCATCGTCTGCATCTGCGGCGGCATACTCGGCCTGCTGCTGACGAGCCCCGTTGGCCACGGCACACGTCGGACCACGCAGTTCGCGCTGCTCAATGCGCTGGCGATCGCGGGCTACACGCTCGTCGACGGCACCGGCGCGCGGCTGTCCGGGCAACCGGCGTCCTACGCGATGTGGGTGTTCCTGCTGACCGGCCCGCCGATACTCGCGTACGCGATCGCGCGCCGCGGCGCCGACTTCCGCGCGCATCTGCGCGATCGCTGGCATCTGTCGCTCCTGGGCGGCGCCTGTACGGTGGGCGGATATGCGCTGGTGCTGTGGGCCATGACGCGCGCGCCGATCGCGATGGTCGCGGCATTGCGCGAAACCGCGATCCTGTTCGCCACCGCGATCTCCGTGTTCCTGCTCAAGGAGCGGCCCGGCCGCGGCCGGCCGGTCGCCGCGGCCGTCATCCTGCTCGGCGTGGTGGTGCTGAAGCTGGCCTGAACGCGGCGGCCTCGATCGACGATACGACTTTACGGCGAGACGCTGCTACGCGGACTCCTCGCTGCGAACGCTTTCGATCACGTCCAGCACGATGCGTTGCGCGGACCTGAGATGCGCCGCGGTGGTCGATCGCGCAACGCGCGCGTTGCCGGCCCGACACGCTTCGAGGATCCCGGCATGCTCATGCTGAAACGCCTGCGTGTCCGCCAGCAGCGTGTGGTGAAGACGCTCGTAGCGCTCGACCTGCCCGCGCAGTTCCCGTATCGCCTTCAACTGACGTTCATTGCCGCACGGCGCGTACAGCAGTTCATGAAACTCGCGGTTCAGTTCGCCCTGCTTGTCCGGCGCGTCGGCATCGTCCAGCAGACGATGCACGAGTTCCGCGCGTGCAAGCGTCTCCGCATCGAGCGACTTCACCGCACGGTAGATCGCATCGCCTTCGAGCAGCATACGCAGCCCGTAGATTTCCTCCACGTCCGCAGCGGTCAGCATCCTGACTACGGCACCGCGATTGCGGTAAATCGCGACCAGCCCTTCGCGCTCCAGCTGCTGGATCGCCTCGCGCATCGGAATGCGGCTGACCGCGAAGCGGTCCGCCAGATCGCGCTCGACGAGACGCGCGCCATCGGCCAGTTCTCCGCTCGCAATCAGCTCGCGAAGCGAAGCGGCTAGCGCACTCGCGGTGGAATCGATTCTGGCGTGCATGACCGGCATACCTTGAGTCTTGAATTCAGGTTTGAAAAGCGATGAACTGGAATAATGGTATACCAAAATTCCAATCGGTGACATCATTCACGATGCTGAAGGCGCTGATGAACAGCTGATGAACCGTCAGTTCGAGTCGTCCACACAGGACTCGACATGACACACGCACACAGGAGAGACGCAATGGCCCATGCAGAACACACTTACCGGGTTTCAGTGGAGTGGCTCGGCAACAAGGGCAGCGGCACGTCGGGATACCGCGACTACGGTCGCGATCACGTGATCCGCTCGGGCGCCAAGCCGGACATTCCGGGTTCATCGGATGCCGCCTTCCTCGGCGACGCGGCGCGCTGGAATCCTGAGGACCTGCTGGTTGCAGCGACCTCCGCGTGTCACAAGCTCTGGTATCTGCACCTGTGCGCCGACGCCGGCATCGCGGTGCTCGCCTATCGCGATGACGCACAGGGCACGATGGTGGACAGTGCGCAGGAAGGCCGCTTCACGCAGATCGTGCTGCGCCCGCGCGTCACCATTCGCGCGCTGGACGATGCGGAACTGGCGGAGCGTCTGCATCACACCGCGCATGAAAAGTGCTATATCGCGAACTCGGTGAATTTCCCGATCCGCTGCGAACCCGTCATTGAACGCGCATCCGCGTGAATGAAGGCCTCGGCCCGTTTCGTTTGGACGAATGAAGCGCGACTGAAGCACGCATGCAATTGCGTGAAGCACGTGTGAAGCCCGCCGGAAACTGTTTGAAAAAAATTGAGGATCGTCACCCCTACAGTTCATTCGAACGGCGCACAATACGCTGTTTACGAAGTCTGACAGCGTACGATCCGCGACCCGCCCGCTCACGCGCGCGAACCGGTCGGCCGCCGGCACGACCTGCATCCGCAATCCATTCGCCAATCGATCATGTCTGCTGCAACCGGAGTCGAGAGTCTCCCGAGCCTGCTGCCGGGAATGCTGCCGAGGCTGTGGGCGTTCTCGCTGCGCCTGTGCGGTAACCAGCACGATGCGGAAGACGTGCTGCAGCGCGCGTGCGTGCGCGGCCTCGAACGCGCGCATCAGCTGCAGCCGGGCACCTCGCCGCTCAGCTGGATGTTTTCGATCGTGCACTCCACGTGGATCAACGAACTGCGCGCCCGCAACGTGCGCAGCCGTTCGAGCATGGAGTGGGACGACAACTTCCTGCAAACCGTACCCGATCCGGCCGCCCGCACGCCGGAGGAAAAGCTGCTGAACGGCGAGATCATCGCGGCCGTGGAGCGCTTGCCCGAAGCGCAGCGCACCGTGATGCTGCTGGTCGCGGTAGAAGGCCTGAGCTATGCGGAAGCGGCGGATGTGCTCGACGTGCCGATCGGCACGATCATGAGCCGCCTGTCGCGGGCACGGCAAACCATCGGCGGTCAATTCGGCGGACGTGACGCGCAGGCGTCGCAACCCGCCAGTACCCAGCGAGCAGCGCGATGACGATCGACGACGCCCAACTCATGGCCTATGCCGACGGCGAGTTGCCACCGTCCGAGCACGCGGACATCGAACGCGCCGTGCGCGAGTCCGCCGACATGACGGCGCGCGTCGCGATGCTGCGGGCATCGCGGCTGCCCTATGCGGAAGCGTTCAGCCAGCAGTCGCTGCCGCCGGTTCCCGAGCGGCTCGCACAGCGCGTCGACGAGCTGATCCGTCAGCATCTGCGCGAAGCCGACGCGCTCGCGCGCATGTCGCACGATCCGGCCAACGACGGCCCGTCGCCCACACCGCAGGCCGCTGCCGCTTCAGCGCCAGCACCAGTGCAACAACCCGCCGCCGACAACGTCCATCCGCTTCCCACCCGCCCGCGCGCCACGCCGCGCGCAGCGTTGCCGTGGCTCGCGGTCGCGTTCATCGCGGGCGCGTTCTGCTGCGGTCTCGCGCTGCACTTCGTCCCGCAACTGACCGGCAGTCCCGCGACGATGATGGCCGCCGCAAACCCGGGCGTCTCGCCATGGGTCGCGGCCGCTGCAAGCTATCAGGAGCTCTACACGCGCGACACGGTCGCGCAGCTTCAGCCCGATCTGCAGGCTACCGCCGCCACCGTCGACGCGATCCATCATGACGACGATCTCGCGCTGCAGGTGCCCGATCTGCGCAGTGCAGGACTGACGTTCAAGCGCATCCAGCGGCTGCGTTTCCATAACAAACCGCTGGTGCAGATCGTCTATCTGCCGGCCAAAGGCGGTCCGGTTGCGCTGTGCGTGCTGAAGGAAGCGCAGGCCGATGCGGCGCCCGCCGGTTCGCAGGTGGGCGGCATGAACGTGGTCGCGTGGCGCCGTGGGCAGCTCGGCTATGCGTTGATCGGTGCGCCCGGCGACGTCGATCTCGCCGCGCTCGGCAAGCAGTTATTCGACGGCCAGGTATCAGCCACCATCAGCCGCAGCGACACCGGCGCCGTCGGCCGCGAGGGTTGATGCCGCCGTCGCCGTCGTCGCCTTCCCGTCGTTTCGGTCTGCTGCTTCGCTGGTTCGTCGTGCTGGCCGTGCCGGCCGCGCTTGCCGCGCTGTTCGTCTGGTGCGCGGGCTGGCTGTCGTCGCGCCCTACCGCGCCGCGCATCGTCGATGCGTTCGAAGCGACCACCTCTTCGCATCCGGGCTTCCGGCGCAATCACGCGAAAGGCATCTGCATTGCCGGACACTTCGACAGCAATGGCGCGGGCACCGCGCTGTCGCGCGCGAGCGTGTTCGTTCGCGGCGCTTATCCGGTGGTGGGACGACTGTCGATTCCGGGCGGCGATCCCGATCAGCAGGATAACGAAGGAACGGTGCGCAGTTTCGCGCTGCGCATCGCGCTGCCGTACGATGAAGAATGGCGCCTCGCGATGAATTCGACGCCTATTTTCGCGGTGCGCACGCCGCAGGAGTTGTTCGCGCAGCTGCATGCCGAAGCGCGCAACGCGCGCACGGGCCATAGCGACCCGGCGAAGATGGAAGCCTTTCTCGCCGCGCATCCGGATGCGCGCGCGTTTCGCGCGTGGCTCGACGCGCATCCGCCGTCGTCGCGCTTCGACAACGCCGCGTATTTCGGCATCAGCACGTTCAAGGCCACCGACTCGCACGACCAGACCCGCTTCGTGCGCTGGCAGATCACGCCGGATCATCCGTATAGCCCGGTCGAAGCAGGCGAAGCACGCGACCCCGACTTCCTCGCGCACGGGCTCGTCACACAGCTTCAGCGCGGCCCGTTGCGCTGGCATCTGATGTTCGAAGTCGCGCTGCCCGGCGATCCGATCGACGACTCGACGCAGCAATGGCCCGCATCGCGTGAGCGCACATGGATCGACACCGGCACGCTCGTGATCGATCGCGCAGCGCCGCAGATCGACGGTCCGTGCCGCGATATCGTGTTCGATCCGTTGATGCTGCCCGATGGTCTCGCGCCATCGGACGACCCGCTGCTGGCTTCGCGTTCGTCGACCTATCGTGTTTCGTTCGACCGGCGTACGCGCGAAGAAAGCGCCGCCGATGCCGCGCATCGCTGAGCGGATTGTCCTGAGACATGCATCGAAGCGATATCGATCGTCTGCGGGCCCAACGCTTCGCATCGCCGTTGACGTCGCGAAGCAACGCGTCCGACAATGACAGGATCGCACTGCAACCGCGCGTGTCGTGCGGCGCTACACTACATCACGCGCCACCGCCCATGAACCGCGCGCAACGTTTCGAGTCCATCGTGTCATGACACCCGACGACAGCAAGCTGATCGCCTACGTAGATGGCGAGCTCGACGCCGCCGACTCCGCAGGGGTCGAACAGGCGCTCGCGGCATCGCCCGATCTGCGCGAAAGCGTCGATCTGCTGCGCGCGTCACGGCTGCCGTATCGCGAAGCGTTCGCCGCGCAGAAGCTGCCGCCGCTGCCCGATGCGCTCCAGCGGCAGATCGAAGCGATGGCGAGCGCGGCGCAGCCCGCAGACAGCGATGCGCCGACTCAACATCCAGCGCATCGTGAAGCGCCGCGCCGCTACGCCGCACCGCTGCGGCTGGCCGCGGCATTCGTCGCGGGCGCGATCGTCAGCGGCTCCGTGCTGCACTTCGTGCCGGGCGCGTCACCCTTCACAGGCAACCTCGCAAACAACCTCGCAGGCAACGAGCTCGCGTCGAACGAAGCGACACCGTGGATCCGCGCGGCGGTGGACTATCAACGGCTCTATACGCGCGACACCGTCGCGGACGTCGAGCCCAATCTCGCCGCGTCGGCAAAAACCGCCGACGCCATCCGCGAGGTCGACCATCTGCCGCTGCGCGTGCCGGATCTGCACGATGCCGGCCTCGACTTCAAGGCGATCGCACGTCTACGCTTCAACGACCGGCCGCTCGTGCAGATCGTGTACCTGCCGCAGCGCGGCGCGCCCGTCGCGCTCTGCGTGATGAAGGACATCCGGCCCGACCAGCAGGTCGCGCAGCAACAGCTGAACGGGATGACCGTCGTCTCGTGGCGGCAGAACGAGCTCGCCTATGCGCTGATCGCCACGCCCGGCACAGCGGACCTGCAGGCCGTCGCGCGCCGGATCGAGTCGAGCAGCGTCGATGCGTTGTTCGCGTCGCTCGCGGCACAGAACCGCTCGTCGAGCTGAGCCAACCGTCGGACGCCCATCAAGCCGCGATCGCCCGCGGCACCGTCACCGGCTGCGCCCACGCATAGCGCTCGCTGGCCGCGAGCGGCGCGTCGTCGGCGGACACGTTGCGGCCATCGCGCTCGCACGCCGAGAGCTTGTAGCCGTGCGAATAGACGGTCGTCAGTTCGACGCCCGCGTCGCGGCCCAGCCCGAGCTTCGTGCGCAGCTTGTACACGTGCTGCTCGAGCGTGCGCGATACGAGGCTGAAGTCCTTCCCCCACACCGCGAGCGCGATCTGCTCGCGGCTCAGCAGCGCGCCGAGGTTCGCGAACAGCAGCCACGCAATCGCGAACTCGCGCGGCGTCAGCGGTACGCGCACGTCACGGCGATACGCGGCGCCCGCATGACGATCCAGCCGGTACACGCCGAACTGCACGCGATCTTCGACAGGCTGGCGGCGTTCGCCGCACTCCACGGCGCGCCGCGCACGCGCCAGCAGTTCCTTCGTCGACAGCGGCCCGACCACGATGTCGTTCGCGCCGGCATCGAACGCATCGATCATGCTGTCGCGGTCGAACTGCTGCCCGATCACGATGACCGGCAGGCTGTCGCGGCACTGACAGTCCCGCCACGCGAACACCGTGCGAAACGGCGCGAAATCGCGCCCACCGTCGAGCAGCACCAGATCGACCGGGTTGCGCGCGAGGTACTTCATCAGCGACAACTGATCGGCGCATCTCACGCAGGACGACAGGCCGTCCTCCTCGAATGCCGTCTTCACCGCCCCGAACAGGTTGACGTTCTCCGTGCACATTGCGATCCGCATGCTCCCTCCCGCTCATCGAGCGACATTCCCCGGCCCGTCTGCTGTTGTTGTCGCGTGCGCCGGCGGCGGATGCCGCACGCCGTGACGCCGCTTTCGCAATCCAGAACAGCCGGCCGTTCGCGTTTATTCCATCGTCCGATCGCCTCCCGATGAACGCCCCGCGGCGGGTATCGCCCTTCAAACCTTTCGGCAGCATCTACCGCTTCAGGCCTGATCGCTCGACAAGGTTCGCTTGAATGCGCAACCAGCGCGATGGCTTGGCCGTTGTTCCAAGCGATGCTCCAAAACCCTGACTAACCTCTCCCGCTGCCGCTCCGGCTGCACCGTTAAACACCCGAAAAAAGCGCCAGGAATTCCATCAACAACAATTTCCGTAAATCGACCTGAAATGCGTCATTTCCGTAGATACGGAAATCAACTGAAACGAGAAGTAAGTTCGCGTGTTCCATCTATGCCAGTCCGAATAAGCTCTGGAAATCTCGCGAACCAGAGTTTTAAACGCCGGCACTCCATTTTTTAACAGAACCACGATGCTCCGCGCGTTGGTGTTCGTGAGAATCTAGTTTGTCGCGCTAGAAAACGGCCCCCGCCAATTCGAAAGCGACACACTTTTCCACGCTTATTTAATGGGGCTTCAAAATGGACCGAATCGATCCCGTCGTTCTGACGCAAAATACCGGGGATACCACGACCGGAAATAATTACATCTTCGATCAGAGCATCATCAAGAAAACCGAAAGGTTGCCGTTTACGATAAAAGTGGTAACCGGACTTGCGGATCTCGAGAAAGCCGTCGACATGCGGCGCGCCGCCTACCGCCGGCATCTGCCGGAGTTCGCGGACAGCATGGCGGTCGAGGCCGCTGATGAAGCGCCCGGCACGGTGGTGCTGCTCGCGGAGTCGCGGCTGGACGGCGGCCCGCTCGGCACAATGCGGATCCAGACCAATGCGTTCGGTCCGCTCGCGGTCGAGCAGTCGATCCACCTGCCGGAGTGGCTGGGCGAGGCGCGGCTCGCGGAGGCGACGCGGCTGGGGGTGGCAGGCGGGATGACAGGACGGATGGTGAAGGTGGCGCTCTGCAAGGCGCTCTTCATGTTTTGCGGACAGAACGGGGTGGACTGGATGGTGATCACGGCGCGCGCGCCGCTCGACCGCGAGTACGAAGCGATGCTGTTCGGCGACGTCTACGGCCAGAACGAATTCCTGCCGATGGCGCACGTCGGCGGGCTCGCGCACCGGGTGATGGCGAAGCCGGTGGCCGCGGCGCGCCGGCGCTGGGCGGAAGTCAGCCATCCGCTCTTCGGCTTCGTGTTCGAGACGTACCATCCGGACATCGACGTGAGCGTGCCGGGCGCGGACGCGCCATCCGCGATCCGGAACGGCGCGGTGGCGGGTCTGGTACCGCAACACGCTGCGCTGGCCTGACGGCCAGGCCAGCGGAGACCGGCGCAAGCCGGTTCGGGTGTCCGCCCGACGCAATTCGGGCGGACAATGGGTGTTCAGCTGGATGTGCAACGGAATGGGCAGCAAGCGTAGTGGCTTCGGCGCGGATGTGCCTGCCGTGCCGACGATGGCGGGAATAATTTGACGTTACCAGGACTGGCATCTATGGGGTCAGCGCAAAGGATGGCACGGATCAAACGAGCGTTTCGGGACCGCCTGACCGGCTGGCTGTTCCAGCGGTTTTCGGTCTACGTCGCGCCGTTCGTGATCGCGCTGGGTACGCTCGGCGTGCTGTTGTGGGCGCCGCACGAGTTCGACACGACGGGCGCGGTCAAGCTCGCGTTCCCGGTCGTGGCCGACCCGGGCGCCTCGCTGCAGCCCGCCGACGCGCTCGCGCGCCTGCGCGGCGCCGCGCATGCCACGCAGCCCACCCGCTTCAGCACGCATCTGGCCGAGACGCCGTTCTGGTTCCTGCTCGCGGCGCCGTCGAACCCGCCGCTCCCAGGCGAAGGCAGCACCTTCCTCGAAATGCCGTCGCGCCACGCGCAGACGCTGTCGTGCTGGCGCACCGCGCCCGATCTCAAGCTGCTCGGCAACGCCGACCGGCACGGCGTGACGGGCGAAATGCGCTTCAACAAGGCCGGTTTCGCGCTCAAGCTCGACGCAGCCGACGCGCACACGCCGATTCTCTGCCGCAGCACGTTTTCCGGCCCCGCCTACATCACCGCCGAAGCATCGAGCGGCGAAAAACTCGTCGAGTCGACGCTCGACTTCCAGCAAAGCGCGTCGCTGATCACCGGCGGCCTGCTGACGCTCGCGCTCTTCGTGTTCGTGACCGCGATCATCAACCGCGAGTGGACGTACGTGATCTTCGCCGCGTGGCTCGTCGGCAATCTTCGCCTGTCCGCCAACGCGATGGGCTTCGATACCGAATGGATGGGCCGCCTGATTCCGGCCGGCCATATCGCGCTGCTGCGGGAATTCACGTTCGCCGCGTACTACGTGCTGACCACCACGCTCTTCATGGAGCTGTTCCGCCGCGAGCTCAAGACGATGGGCCTGCGCTGGAGCATGCGCGCGGTCCGTTACGGCGGCTGCCTGCTGATGGCCGCCGCGTTCACGCTCGATTACGCGCACTTCATTCCGGTGCTGTGGACGCTCGGCTCGTTCGGCGCGCTCGTGCTGATCTATTTCCTCGCGCAGCTCGTCATCAAGGCGCGCTCGCGCACGGTGATGTGGTACGTCGCGTCGATGGCCGTGGTGCTGTTCGCGACGCTGTCCGAAGTGCTCGCCGCCGCGTTCGGCTGGAAGGCGCTCGCGGGCGGACTCTCGCCCGTCGTCACCGCGCTGTCGTCGAGCATGCTGGCCGCCTTCGCGATCGCCGAGAAGGTGCGCGAGGAACGCGAGCGCCGCCGCCAGATGCAGATCGAGCTGCGCAATACGTATGACGTAACGCCGATCGGCCTCTTCACGCTGAACGGCGAAGGCTGCTTCATCCGCGCGAACCCCGCGCTGCACGCGATGCTGGGTCTGCCGCAGCAGGAGTACGGCAGCCATCGCTGGGACCGCTACTTCGAGCCGGGCGCATGGCAGGCGCTTTCCAACCTGCTGAGCCGCGACGATTCCGCGTCGATCGAGATCGAAGGCGCGGCGGGCGCTGAAACGGAATTGCGACGCTACTCGATGCGCGCGATCCGCGCGAACGGCTTCATCGAAGGCTCGCTGGAGGATGTGACCGACCGCGCGAAGGCCGTCGAGCGGCTGCACTTCCTCGCCGAGCACGATCCGCTCACCGGCCTCCTGAACCGCCGCGGCATCGAGCATGCGATCGGCCGGCAGAGCGCCGAAGACGCACCGTGGGCGCTCGCGTATCTCGATCTCGACCGCTTCAAGCTGATCAACGACCTGTTCGGCCACCGCACCGGCGACGAAGTGCTGCGCCACGTCGCCGCGCGGCTCGTCGAACGGCTCGGCAGCCGCGTGCCGGTCGGGCGGATCGGCGGCGACGAATTCGTCTGCGTGCTGGCGGGCATGTCGATCGACGATGCGATCGCGCGTTGCCGCGAACTCGTCGGCGCGCTGAATTCGGCACCGTTCCATCTCGGCACGCGCGCGTTCCAGGTGAAGGGGTCGATCGGTGTGGTGGAATGCTCGCAGGGTGAGCGGATCCAGGATGCGCTCGCGTATGCAGACCGCGCGTGTCGCGCGGCGAAGCGCGGCGGCAACGCGCGCCTCGTTGCGCTGCGCAAGGGCGCGCCGACCTTCGAGGAACGCGCCGCCGAAATCGGCCTGATCGAAGCGCTCGGCCAGAGCCGGCTGCCCGATGGCCTGTTCCTTGTGATGCAGCCGATCATGTCGATGCGCGCGCCCAGCGAAGCGCTCGATTTCGAAGTGCTGCTGCGCCTGCGCGCGCCCGACGGCTCCGTCACCACGGCGGCGAAACTGATCGCCGCCGCCGAAGACTCCGGCAATATCACCGCGATCGACCGCTGGGTGCTGACCACGACGCTCGCGTGGATCAGCGCGAACCGCGCGTCGCTTCGCAGCACCTGCTTCATCTGCGTGAACCTGAGCGGCGGGTCGCTGAACGACGAGCAGTTCCTCGACGAGCTGTTCGCGCTGTTCTCGCACCACGAGGACGTGATCCGCTACCTGTGTCTCGAGATCACCGAGAGCGTCGCGCTGCACGATCTGGAGAACACGCAGCGGTTCATTGCGCGCGTGCACGACATGGGCGCGAAGATCGCGATCGACGACTTCGGCGCGGGCCAGACGTCGTTCCGCTACCTGAAGGAGCTCTCCGCGGATGCGCTGAAGATCGACGGCGCATTCGTGCGGACGATGTGCAAGCATCCCGCCGACACCGCGATCGTCGAGGCGATCGTCACGCTCGCGCGCAATCTCGGCATGCGCAGCATCGCGGAATGGGTCGAGGACATCGACACGCTGCGCGCGCTGAAGGAGATCGGCGTCGACTACGTGCAGGGTTTCGCGATCGCGCAGCCGCAGGAAGCGAAGGCGATTCTCGAAGCGAAATCCGTTGCGGACTTCGCGACCAGCCCGGAGCTGCAACGCTATCTGGAAACGCAGCGGACGCTGCCGCGCGGCATCGGCAGCCGGCGCACCGAGCGCGAGAATGTGTGAGTGCGTGTGACTGCGCGTGTGACTGCGCATCTGACCGCGGACATCACCGCGCGTCAGATTAAACCGCTTACCAGAGCACGCCCTTCTCCGGCTGCATCGGCTTGAGCTCGTGCGCATCGCTCAGGCCGTCGCGCAGATCGATTTCGATCACGCGCGTGAGCGCGCTCATCGGCACGTCGTTGACGGTGTTGTCGAACGGATGCTCCATGTCGTTGCCGATCTGCAGCAGCGCGAGAAACAGGAAGCCGACCACGGTCGAGCCGAGCGGCGTGAAAATCCCCAGCGTATCGACGAGCCCCACCGGCAGCAGGATGCAGAACACGTGCGTGAAGATCGCCGGATAGGACGCGTACTGCTGCGGAAACGGCGTATTGCGGATGCGCTCCATGCCGCCCTGCGCATTCGTCAGCTCACGCAGCGTGTGTTCGAGCGCGGCGATCTGGATGTTGTCGAGCCGCGCTTCGTCGCGCAGCAGCGCGGCGCTGCCGAGCAGGATCGCATTCGGCACATTGGCCACCGTTTTCAGGCGCTCGCATTCGTCTGGCGCGAGATACACGGCTAGCGTCTCCCACGGCGGCTGGCGGCGCAGATGCAGGCGCAGCGCGTGCGCGTACGCGATCTGCCGCAGCGTCAGGCGACGGCACAGGTTGCTGCCATCCTTCGGCAGCATCATCTGCAGTTCGCGCGCGAAGCTGCGCGACTGGTTGATGAACGCGCCCCACAGCGTGCGCGCTTCCCACCAGCGCGCGTACGCCGACGAATTGCGAAACGTCAGATAGATCACGATCGCCGAGCCGAGCAGCGGCAACGGCAGCGTCGGAAAGCGGACCCGGTAGCCGAGCGGACCGAGCCACGCGATGGTGACGATCACATCCCAGATGAACAGATACGCGAGCGGCCGCCCGACGTAGACGAGAACCTGCGCGAGCCGGACCCGCCCCGGCAGGATCACGTTCCGGTCTCGCTCTCGAGACGCGCGCGCGCATCGTCGAGACTCTCGAAATGGTCCTCGCGGTCGTCGTACACCGTCACCGTGCCGTGTCCGATGTCGTACACCCAGCCCTGCAACGCGAGCTTGCCCTGCGCGAGCCGCGCGGCCACCGCCGGATGCGTGCGCAGATGCGTCAGCTGCAGACGCACGTTCTCCTCCACCAGCGCCTGCACGAGGTGATCGGCGCCGATGCCGCGCGTCATTACGACGCTGCGCGCCGCTTCCGCGTTGCGCAGCCACGCCTGCACGGTCGGCATGTCCTCGACGGCCGCGACGCCCGACGCGAGCCCTTTCATCGCGCCGCAATCGGTATGGCCGCACAGCACGATCTGCTGCACGCCGAGCGCGGCCACCGCATACTCGACCACCGCCGACACGCCGCCGAGCATCTCGCCATACCCCGGCACGATGTTGCCGATGTTGCGGCACACGAACAGTTCGCCGGGACCGGTGCGCGTGATCATCTCGGGCGAGATGCGCGAATCGGCGCAGGTGATGAACAGCGTATGCGGACTCTGGCCGCGCGCGAGGTTGCGGAACAGCGCCTCGCTGTCGGGAAAGACCTGGCGCGCGAACTCGTCGACGCCGTCCAGCAGGTACAGAAGATCCGGCGAATCGCGATCCGCGCGGCGTTCGTTCAAGGAGCGATCGTTCGACATGGCAACCTGCGAAGTCGTTGAGCGGAAAGAACGCCGCTGACGGAGGAAAGTTTGAGCCCGCTACCGGCTGCCTGTGTGACCGCGAGTGTGTCGCCGCGTGTCGTGGATGCGGCGCATGGAGACGATCGCATGGAGACGGATGCGAGGCGGGCGCGCCATCACCCGCGCGCGCCCGCGAGCCCCAGCAGGCCTTCGAGTTCCTGCAGACCGACCGGCTTGGTCAGATGCAGATCGAAGCCCGCGGCCTGGGTGCGAACCCGGTCTTCGCTGGTGCCGAGCCCCGTCATCGCGGCGACCACCGCACCGCCCTCGCCCAGCGCCTCGCGGATGAACGGCAAGGCCTCGAAGCCCGTCATGCCCGGCATCGACAGATCGAGCAGCACGAGGTCCGGCTGCAGCTCGCGCGCGAGCGCGATCGCCGCGCCGCCGTCGTACACCGCGTGCGATTCATGACCCAGCACCTGCACCAGCGTCGCCATGCTGTCGGCGGAATCGACGTTGTCGTCGACCACCATCACCTTGAGGCCGCCCTGCCGCATCGAGACCATATCGGGACCGGGCGGCCGCTCAGCCGCGACCGGCCGGTCGAGTTCCGGCAGCCACACCGTGAACACGCTGCCCTTGCCGCGCCCTTCGCTGTGCGCATCGATGTGTCCGCCGTGCAGATCGACGATCGCGCGCGCCAGCGTCAGGCCGATACCGAGACCGCTCTTGTCCGACTGTTCGTCGGGCGGCGTTTCCTGCACGAACAGGTTGAAGACCGCATCGATCGCGTCGTGATCGATGCCGCGCCCCGGATCCTTCACACGGATCGCGAGCAGCCGGTCCGAGCGGAACACCTCGAGCGCGATCGTCGCGCCGGTCGGGCTGAACTTCGACGCGTTGTTCAGCAGGTTCTGCACGACCTGCACCATCCGCGTCAGATCGCCTTCGATGTAGAGCGGCGCGTCCGGCATCGACACCGTCAGCGACTGATCGCGCGCCGCGAGCAGCGGCGTGCTGCCCTCCACGCTCAGTTGCGCGATCTCCTGCACGGACACCGGCTTCGGTTCGATCCGCACGCGCCCGAGCGTCACGCGGCCGGCGTCGAGCAGGTCGTCGACGAGCCGCGTCAGATGCGACAGTTGCCGGTCGATCAGCGCATGTTCGGGCGCGAAGCCTTCGAGATCCGACGATTTGAGCTGCAGCATGCTGACCGCGTTGCGCAGCGGCGCGAGCGGATTGCGCAGCTCGTGGCCGAGCAGCGCGAGGAACTGGCTCATCCGCTGGCTCGACGCTTCGAGTTCTTCCAGGCGCCGGCGCCGCGACATGTCGCGGGTGATCTTCGCGAAGCCCTGCAGCGTGCCGTCCGAATCGCGCAGCGCGGTGGTGATGATGTTGGCCCAGAAGATCGTGCCGTTCTTGCGCACGCGCCACTCTTCCTTCTCGATACGTCCCTGGCGCGCCGCCTCTTCGAGATCGTGCGCGGGGCGGCCCGCTTCGACGTCTTCCGGCGTGTAGAAGAGCGCCGACGCACGGCCGAGAACCTCTTCCGCCGCATAGCCCATCACGCGAGACGCGCCCGCGCTCCAAGTCGTGATGCGGCCGTTCGCATCGAGCATCGTGATCGCGTAGTCCTTGATCGCATCGACGAGCACACGGAAGCGCTTGTCGAGTTCTTCCGCATTCATGCGCTCGGTGATGTCGCGCACGAAGTACGCGAGCTCCGCGTTACCGTCGAACGTGACGGGACACAGCGAGATCTCCGCCGGGAATTCGCTGAGATCGTGCCGGCACGCGACGAGCTGGCTGCGCCAGCGGCGCTCGCCGAGATTGGTGGCATCGCGGAACACGTCGAGCTGCGCGTAGTGCGCCTTGAAGCGTGCCGGAAACAGCGTGTCGAGAATCGGCCGCCCCATCACCTCGCCGCGCGCAAAGCCGAAGGTGCGCGTCGCGGCGTCGTTCCAGTCGATGATGATGCCGTGCGCGTCCGTGCAGACGAACGCGTCGTGGGTGGTGTCGAGCACGAGACGGCGGCGCCGCAGCGAGGCTTCGAGCTTGCTGTCCGCCGCTTCGCGCAGGCTGATTTCAGTGCGCAGCCGCGCGATCGTGATGGTGTTCTGCTCGATCAGCGTGCGGTTCTCGGCGAACACGCGCTGATGCGCCATGCCCGACGCGACGAGCGAAGTGATCATCTGCAGCGTGTCGATGTCGTCCTCGCCGAAGGCCGCCACTTCGGACGCCATCAGCTTGACGACGCCCGCCACCTCCGCCTGGTACTGCAGCGGCGCGACGATCATCGATACCGCGCCGACCCGTCTGCATGCGTCGGCATCGACGCGCGGGTCGTTCGACGTATCGCTGCTGTACAGCAGATGCTTTTCGAGCGAGCACAGTCCTGAAAGACTGCCCTCGCGCTTCAGCCGCAGACCGACGTGATGCGCGATCGTGCCGCTGCATGCGCGATACACCATGTCTTCGCCGTCCACCCACTCGATCACCGACGCATGCGCGGCCGGCACGAGTTCGAGCAGCGCATCGGTCACCACGGAGAGAAAGCGGTCGAGATCGAGCCTCGCCGCGGCGATGCGCGAATGCGCTTCGATCAGCCGCCGCAAACGCGCGTTTGCCGCGTGCTCCCGGCTGAGCGGTGAAGTGTTGTCGGTCGTATCGACCTGATCGTTCCTTGTCATGGCGTACGGCTCCATTGGACGCCGCCCACGGCCCATGAGGACGGACGTCAGGTCCGATGGTGCCACGTTTTGTGAATTGAATAACCCGAATTCGTCTATTCGCCGCCATTCGAACGCAATAATCCGCAGCCATTTTCAGGCCATATGCGTTTCGAATCCGATATCGAACGATCGCATTGCACGATCTCGCGGGACATACGGGCGTATGAAGGGGGTGTTCGGTCCACTCCTGCAGTGGTGTGCAGTCAAACCGCGAATGGCGCGCAATCTGCTCGCTTTAAAGCCCGCTTCAAGCCATCTGAAAGGCGGCAATCCGCGCGCGAATGCGGGCATGAATGCACATTGACGCGCATTCATGCATCTCACGTCGCGCGGTACTTCGCGATCTCACTGTCGGGCATCCCTGCGCTGCGTGCCGCTTCGACGATCTGCGTCCAGCTCTCGGTATCGATCGGGATGCCGTGCGCGCCGCGCGCGCCGCGCGTCGCGTCCTCGCGCTCGCCGGGTACGAGCACGTCGTCGACGCCATCGACGCGTCGCGTCGTCTTCAGCCAGTGCACGAAACCGTCCGCTTCGCGCTGCAGGTCGGGCGCATCGAACGCGGCCGGATCGACGATCACCGACAGCATGCAGTTGACGATCGCGTTAGTCGTGACGATGGTGTCCGCGCGCGACGTGAAGCCGCCCGACAGCGCGCCTGCGAAAATTTCGCACATCGCAGCAAGACCCGAGCCTTTGTGGCCCGCGGTCGCGCCGCCGAACGCGAGCAGCGCGCCGTGCTCGCCGGCGCCGAACAGCGCGCCCGGGTCGCGCGTCGCGTGGCCGTCGCGATCGATCAGCGCACCGTCCGGCGCATCGATGCCCTTGTTGAACGCGACCCGCACCTTGCCCGCGGCGATCGCGCTGGTCGCGAAGTCGAGCACGAGCGGCGCGCGCCCCGGGCGTGGAAACGCCGCGCAGAACGGATTCGTACCGAAGCGGCGGTCGATACCGCCGAACGGCGCGACGAGCGGATCGCCCGCGACGTTGACGAAGTGAAACGACACGAGCCCGGCGCGCGCGCACTGCTCGGCCCAGTGACCGATGCGGCCTATGTGATGCGCGTTGCGCAGACCCACCGCGCAGATGCCGAGCTTCTGCGCACGCTCGATGCCGAGCTCCATCGCCTCGCACGCCATCACCTGGCCGAAGCCGCGCGCGCCTTCCACGGTCAGCACCGCGCCCGCGTCGCGCGCGAGCTGCGCATGCGAATTCAGCTTCAGCTCGCCTTCGCGGCACGACCGCATGTAGCGCGGAATCATGCCGACGCCATGCGAATCGTGTCCCGCGAGATTCGCTTCGACGAGATGATCGGCGACGAGCTTCGCTTCGCGCGGCTCGCTGCCCGCGGCCTGCCAGATGGCGACGACGAACGCGTGCAGCGTGGCAGCGTCGATGGTGACTTCGGAATACGGTGCGGCTTCAACGTTCGGCATGGGCGGGACGCACCTCGGTCAGGATTGGAAAACGACGGCGCCGGCGGGCGCTTTCGCGCGCAGCGGCTCGACGCGGCCGACGACCAGCAGGTAGCTCGCCGCGCCCAGCACGCAGAAACCGCCCGCCACCACCAGCGGAATCGTGAACGAGCCTTTGGTCATCTGCAGCATCACGCCGGTGAAGGTGGTGAGCGCGATGCCCGCGAGGTTCGACGCGAAGTTCTGGATACCGGCAAGCGAACCGACATGCGCCGGCGTCGGCGCGACATCCGCCGGCAGCGACCAGATGCTCGCCGCCGCGGCCGCGAGGCTGCCGTACGCGATCGCGAACAGCGCGAGCATTGCGTAGACGCCCTGCACGACCGACGTCAGCGTGATCACCGACGACAGCAGCATGCCGCCCACGATGCAGGTCTTGCGCGCGGCCGTCAGGCTCCAGCCGCGCCGCACGAGCGCATCCGACAGCCAGCCGCCGAACCAGCCGCCCGGAATCGATGCGATCGCGGGCAACACGCCCAGCGTGCCGAGCGACTTCAGCGAGAAACCGCGCGCCTCCACCAGATAGCTCGGAAACCACGTGATGAAGAAGTAGATCACGAAGTTGAGGCAGAAGAAACCGAGCATCATCCCCCACACCGTGCGGTAGCGGAACAGCGTGGTCCAGCGGATCGCCGGCTGCCCTTCCACGCGCTGCGCCGGTTGCGGCCGCGCGAACGCGGCGCGCCCGGCCGGTTCACGATACATCACCGCCCAGCCGAGAATCCACACGAGCCCGAGCACGCCGGTGATGACGAACGACGCCTTCCAGCCCCACGTCGCGATGATCGCCGCGACGATCGGCAGCGACAGCGCGGAGCCGGTGCGCGAGCCGCTGTCGTAGATGCTGGTGGCAAGCGCGCGCTCGTCGCGTTCGAACCACTGGCTGACGAGCTTCGCGCACGACGGATAGGCGCCGGCCTCACCGACGCCCAGCATCAGCCGGCAGCCGAACATTGCGCCGAAGCCGCCGGCGACGGCGGTCGCCGCGGTGAACACGGACCACCAGCCCACCGCGAACGGCAGCGCAACGCGCGCGCCGATCCGGTCGACGAACCAGCCGAACGGCAGCTGCATCACCGCGTAGGTCCAGAAGAAGCCGCTCAGCAGCAGGCCCATGCCGGCCGGCCCGATGCCCAGATCTTTCATGATGTGCGGCGCGGCGACCGCGAGATTCGCGCGGTCGATGTAGTTGACCGCGATCGCGAGAAAGCAGAAGAACACCACCAGCCAGCGAGCCTTCTCCTTCATGTTGCTGTCTCCTCCTGAGCCGGCCGGATCGAACGCCCGGACGGAGGCCGCGTGGACGGCCGGGTCTGGCCGGCACGCGCGGATACGCGCCGGCGGGTGAGCTGCGGGGCGGGAAAAGCGGACTGACCAGACCAGTTAGTACTTAAATTGGCCTGACCCATTGCCTCGCCGAAGGTAGACCAGCCGCGCGCGGCGGTCAACCGGGAATTCCCTGAGCCGCCGCCGCACGCGCTGCCCCTGTCGCGCGGCAAAACGGCGAGGCAGAATCACGACACCTCCATTCGCCCGTTCCTTCACGTCACTCATGTCAGGCCTTCCCCGTGAACCTCGCCGCCTTTACCAGGACATCGCGGACCGGCTGCGCATCCTCATCAGCGACGAGTCGTTCGCGCCGAAGGGGCGCCTGCCCGCCGAGCGCGATCTCGCGAAGCAGCTCGGCGTGTCGCGCCCTTCGGTGCGCGAGGCGCTGATCGCACTCGAGATTGCCGGCGAGGTCGAGATCAAGGTCGGCTCCGGCGTGTACGCGAAGCCGCGCAATCCCGATGCCATCGCGAGCAACCGCGCGCCACGCGCGACGGAGCCCGCGTCGATCGGCGAGAGCCCGCTCGATATCCTGCGCGCCCGTTCGCTGATCGAAGGCGCGCTGATCGCCGAAGTTGCGCCGAAGATCCGCCCGAAGGACCTGCGCGCGATCCGCGACGCATTCGTGCAGATGAAGGACGCCATCGGGCAAGGCGTGACGCCCGTCGACGCGGACCGCCTGTTTCACGTGCGGATCGCGGAGGCGTCGGGCAACGCGGTGCTCGCGCGGCTGATCGGCTCGCTCTACGACGAGCGGCACAGTCCGCTCTGGAGCGAGATGCGGCTGCGCTTCGAAGGCGGCGGCACGTGGGTCATCGCGCTCGACGAGCACGCGCAGATTCTCGATGCGCTCGAAAACCACGACGCGCTGCAGGCGCAGGCCGCGATGGCGCGGCACCTGAAGGCGTCGCATGAGCGGTTGATGACGCAACTGAAAGGCTGACAGGCTGACGTCGAGCGAGGTGAGCTAACGCGCCCGCTAGAATGGCCGCTCTCTCCAGCACAAAGGGACCACGATGGAGCAGCCCGCGCAACACGATCGGCCTGCCGTGCAGCGTCGCGAAGAGCGGCGCGGCGCGATGGGCGAATTCCTCGCGATGCTGCGTTCGATGCCGCTGCGCGAGCGGCTCGGCGAAGGCGCATTGATGGCGCTGCAGGCGGTGTGCGGCGCGAGCCTCGCCTACTGGGTCGGCCGCTACCTGCATACGCAGCAGGCTTTCTGGGCCGCGATGACGGCGATCGCCGTCGTGCAGCACAGCTACGTCGACACCCAGCACCTCGCGCGCGACCAGTTCTTCGGCGCGATGATCGGCGGCATGTGCGGACTCTTCGCCGCGCTGTACGGCGGCGGCTACTACCTCGCGTACGCGGCCGCGATCGCGGTCGCGATGGTCGTGAGCTGGGCGATCAACATCGGCAGCGCGGCGCGGCTCGCGGCGGTCACCGCGACGATCATGCTGCTCGTGCCGAGCGGCGGCGCACCCTGGCAGACCATGCTGCTGCGGCTGGGCGAAGTGACGCTCGGCACACTGAGCGCGCTGCTGGTGAGCAGGCTGATCGCGCTGTGCGAACGGGTGTGGATGGCGACACGCCAGTAGCCGGGATTCGCGCCGCCGGTTTGACGCGAAGCGTTTCATCGCTCAGCGCGGTCGACTGCCTCGCACTCACGCCATCAGTTGCCCGACGAGCCATTCGCCAAGCTTGCGGTGACTCTCCCACTGGGCCTCGTCGAAGAACTGCTCCATCGTCGACTCTTGCGGAAAATCGGTGTCCACCGCGTATTCACGGGTGTCGTACGGCGCGTCGGCCGGTATGCGCGGCTTGATCCACAGCACTTCCGAGTACGGCATCGTGCCGTCGGCGCGTTTCGCGCGCGGATAGTCGACCCGGAACAGGATCGCGAACGGTTCGCCATAGCGCGGGTCGCTGTTTTTCTCGTCGTGGATCTCGTCGTGGAATGCGCTCAGACCATCGATCGCGGCGGTATTCAGGCCGACGCCGAGACGACGCTTCCAGCCATCCAGCGCCGCGCGCCACGCCGGGTCGCGTTTCGGCAGCTCCTTCATTTCCGCGCCGAAGTCGATGCGAATGCGCCGCTGCAACGTCGCGAGATCGTCGAAGTGGTAGTCGCGGTCCGCGCCGTTGTCGAGCACGATGATCCATTCGAGGCGCCTGCGGACCAGCTCGTACGCGCCCGTGTTCTCGAAGTGACCGCCGTCGGTCAGATACCAGCGGCGATCGCGCGGACCGAGGAACATGCCGCGCAGCTCCTGGAACAGCAGCAGCTGGGTCGCGACGGGGCGACCGACGATATGCATCTTCTGCGCGATGTCGCAATGTTCCGCGAGATCCGGCTGCGAACCCGCGTCCCACCAGTATCCGAGCCGGATGTTGGCTACGCCGAGCAGGAAGGCATACGAGCTTTTGGTCCGATAGCCGAGTCCGGTGCTGACTGCCGCGCCGGATATCGAGCACCAGTCGCCGACCTGCAGCGTTTCGATCGGCTGGATCTCCAGCTTTCCGCATTGGTGGCTCAGCCATTTGCCGCCGCCCGCCGTCACTTTGGTGACGCGTCCATCGCGAGTCCATTCGCAATGGAATCGCAACGAGTTCTTGCCGACCTCGATGCCGGCCGGACCGACGCACATGCCGAACCCGAGGTTCGCGCGATCGAGGATGCGGCTGCCGTTCCACGCGACCGTGTTGTTGACGGTCATGTTGATCAGATGCACCGGAGCGAGCATCTGGTCGCCGTAGTACACGCCGAGCTGGACGGCGTCGCCCGATGTCAGGCTGGTCACATCGCGGTTGTCCCGGTTATTGAGCCTGACGGGATTGCTCGCGCCGAGAAAGCAGCGCGTCAGCCGCGACCCATAGAGGCTTTGCAGGCTCGACAGGTTCAGGATGCCGATACTGCAGCCGGAGATGACGACCATCAAGCCGAGCAGACCGAGCGCCCAGTACAGTGGTTCGAGGCTGCGATGCTGGCTGTCGTCGCACGCGAACCGTATTGGCGGTGAGATCGACCCACCTGTGGCCGCCTGCTGGCAGTAAAACCAGTCCTTTACGCCGAAATGCACTGCGACCGACCAGAACGAAAGGATCAGCAGCAGCAACGCGCCCGCGGCGACGCCCGCCACCACGGGCAGCAGCTTCGCCAGCATGGCGTTGCCGGTGCGCTCCCGGCTCGCGAGCGCCCATTTCAGGCCCGCGAAAGTCAGCGAGCCGGCTCCGGTAAACACCCCGAGCACCTTCACGTGATAGTCGGCGAACTCGCGCACGACGGACTGGCCGATCGTGTCGATCGCCGCGGCGCCGATCATCAGCAACAGCAGCAACGTGACGTTGAAGGGGCCGACGCGCACCATCGCGTTGGTCAGCGAATTGCGGATCTTCGACGCACGCGAAGTCTGCTCCGACGACCAGCCGAACACGACCGTTCCGAAGAAGGCAATCGCGAGCGTCCCGAGCACGACGAGGGTCCAGATCGCGACGAGGCCGGCGAGTATGGGTATCTGCCTATGGTGGTGAAAGACCGTCAGACCGATACCGACATCCCATGGAGCGTTCGGAAAAACCTTGAAAAACGCGAGAGGAACGCAGGCCAGGCCGAGAAGCGGCACAACGAACATCAGAATGATGCGCCGGGCAGCCTTGCAAATGATCCGGGATCGCTCGTCGAACTTCGCCTCTTTCCACAGTTCCCGGATGGGCTGACGGTTGGCACCGCTATTCGCGGTCAGCCAGAAGGCCAGCTGAATCGTCAGCAGTGCGAGCGCCATGAAGCCAGCGACGAGCCAGAGCGGACTCCACCACACATGGCCAGTGGGCGCAAAGAAGGCCTCCAGCTGACCGTCGATGTGTCGCGCGTATACGAGTCGCGTCACGACAGCCAGCATCACGCTCGCCATCGCGGTGACAGCCACCACGAACTGCACGGCCAGCCAGTTGCGGCCGGTGATCGCCGACGAGAGCAGATAGTCGCCGCCGCCGTTGGGCGCGAGATAGTTTGCGTTCGCGCGCAGATAGCTCAGCGCCTCGTCGCCCTTGCAACACGATGGTCTCAGCTTCGACGCCGCCTGGCGGGCTTCGTCGAATAGCTGACGCTCGCACTGGTGAGAACGCGTTTCGCTGTCACCCTTCGCGGCCTGCCCGTCGCGTTGTACCGAAGGGATATGCAGCGCGGTGAAGAACATCCCGATATACGAGCCGCCTGAAACCGTCGACAGGTAGTCGAGCTTGTTCAGGATGTCGCGCTTCGATTCGCCGAACGCCTGCAGCACGCCGAGGGAAAAGATCGCGCTGCGAATGCCGCCGCCCGAGATCGCGAGACCCAGCAGTTCGTGGGGTCTCGGCGGCGCGCTTCGATCAGGCGGGGTAACGGTCGCCGTGGCGCCCGTTGCGTCCAGTGGAGCATTCCTCGGCGCCACGGCCGGCCCATTCGTGCCACGGCGCCGGCGGACCTGGTCGTATTCGACTTCGTAGAATGCGATGCGCTCCGCGGTTCGCTCCGCATCGTCGTCCAACCCGGGCGCTGCATCGCCCTCGCTCTCAGTGGTCATTTTTCACCTCTTATGTCCATCTGCATCGGCACGTTCGGTACGGCAGATAGGAATGCCAAATATTGATAGCCCGTCAGACGAATTTAAGCATCCCGGGTTAACCATGTTTCCGTCCCGCATGCGGGACCGCTGGACGGGAAGCGCACGGTACGCATGATGCTGGCGCATCGCCTGTACCCCACCTGCCCGCTTCGACCACCTTCCGCGAGCGGCCAGGGTAGATTTCAACTATCGCTTAAAAGTTGGGACGCCAGGGAGGAGACCCACGCATGGCCGCGACTGGTGCTGCGCCGCACGTGCTGCCCGAACGCCGGGTCAGGATGTTCATCACCGCGTCGGTGATGCTCGCCACGATCATGCAGGTGCTCGACAGCACCATCGCGAACGTCGCGCTGCCCCACATGGAGGGCAGCCTCTCCGCGACGCAGGACCAGATCACCTGGGTGCTTACGTCGTACATCGTCGCGGCGGCGATCGGCACGCCGCTGTCCGGCTGGCTCGCGGGCCGCTTCGGGCGCAGGCAGGTGTTCCTGATCTCGGTGGTTGGCTTCACGGTGACGTCGGTCGCATGCGCGCTGTCCACGACGCTCGTCGAGATGGTCGGCGCGCGGCTGCTGCAGGGCCTCTTCGGCGCGGCGCTGGTGCCGATGTCGCAGGCGACGATGCTCGACATCAATCCTCCGGAAAAGCACGCACAGGCAATGGCCGTGTGGGGCATGGGCGTGACGCTCGGCCCGATCCTCGGGCCCGCGCTCGGCGGCTGGCTCACCGACGCGTACAACTGGCGCTGGGTGTTCTACGTGAACGTGCCGATCGGGCTCGTCGCATTCTTCGGCATCTACGCGTTCATGAGCGAGACGCGGCCGGTCGCGCGCCGGCTCGACCTGTTCGGCTTCACGACGCTCAGCATCGCGATCCTCGGGCTGCAGCTGTTTCTCGATCGCGGCGAGGTGCAGGACTGGTTCGGCTCGATCGAAATCTGGATCGAACTGCTGACCGCGGTCATCGCGTTCGCATTCTTCGTCGTGCATACCTTCACGGTGCGGACCACGTCGTTCTTCAACCGTGCGCTCGCGCGCGACCGCAACTTCGTCAGCGGCTGCTGCTTCTACTTCGTGATGGGCGCGGTGCTGTACGCGACGCGCGCGCTGCTGCCGCCGTTCCTGCAGGACCTGATGGGCTATTCCGTCGTCGACGCCGGCTTCGCGACGGCGCCGGGTGGCGCGGGATCGATGCTCGCGATGATGATGGCCGGCCAGCTGCTCGGCCGCTTCCAGGCGCGCACGCTGATCGCGGTCGGCTTCTCGATCTCGGCGTTTTCGCTGTGGCAGATGTCGGGCTACACGTTCGAAATGAGCGAGAGCACCGTGATCTGGTCGGGCTTCCTGCAAGGGCTCGGCCTCGGGCTGATCTCGGTGCCGCTCACCACCGCGACGTTCTCCATGCTCGACCCGATGCTGCGCGGCGACGGTACGTCGATCTACAGCCTCTCCCGCAACATCGGCAGCAGTATCGGCATCTCGTTCGTGCAGGCGGAGCTGACGCGCAATACGCAGGTCGCGCATTCGTCGCTCGTCGAGCACGTCAACGCGTTCAATCCGCTGCTGCAAGGCGGCGCGAGCCACTGGCAGACAGGCAGCGCGTCCGGGCTCGCGGCGCTGAACGCCGAGGTCACGCGGCAGGCGTCGATGATCGGCTACGTCGACGACTTCCGCCTGCTGATGCTGCTCGCGCTCTGCATCGTGCCGTTCGTGTCGCTGATGAAACCGGAGCGCGCCAAGCACCCGCACAAGACGCGCTGAACGCAGCGCTCCGTCTCAGCCGCGCGTGCCGTAGTCGAGCTTCGGATACCAGTCGGTACCGCGTCCGGCCGGCGTCATGTCGAGCAGGTTCCAGAGCGGCATCAGGTCGGGCGCGCCGCGCGGGTCCTGACCGGGATCCGCCGTCTCTGGGCCCATTTCCCCGCCCCAGAAGTGGTGCATCGCGCCGTCCTTGCGCGTGAACACGTTGATCGCGGGCACGTCGTAGCCGTCCGGATCTTCGTGCGCGTAGTCGACGTTGAAGGTATTGCCGCCGGACGACACGATCGGTAGATAACGCCAGCCGCGCTCCTTCGCGAACGCAAGCAGCTTCGCGATCGGCCCGCGCCCGACGACGGCGAACGCGACGCGCTGCAGCAGATCGGGCACCTCGCCGTCGTACGCGGACAGCAGCGACGTGCACATCGGACATGGCCGCTCGCGCTGCGGCCCGAACATCCAGTTGTAGACGATCAGCGTGTCGTGCCGGCCGAACAGTTCGCTCAGCTTCACGGGGCCGTTCGCCCCTTCGAACGTGTAGTCCTGCGGCACGGCTCCGCCCTGTGGCAATGCGCGCCGCATTGCCGCGACGCGTTCGAGATGGCGCCGCAGCTCGATCTCCTCGGCCAGCAACGCATTGCGCGCCTCGCGGTAAGCGGCGCTTTCGCCCGGAAAGCGGATCGGCGACTGGGACAGCTGGACGGCAGGCTTCAGTGCTTGCGGGTTCGTCATGTTGCGTACCTCCCTCTCGGAATGGATGGGATGGAGCTGCCATGGCCGCTCCTGAAGCGACGACGAATGAGGACCAGGGAAATCGACGGACTTTTCAGTCTGGTTTCACGTTTTTCGCACGGGTGGTTTTCGCGCCAGCCAGCTTGGGCTTCGCATCGCGCTTTGGCTTCGGCACCTTCGATGCCCGGCTCGCGAGCGCCGCCGCAATCGCACCGCGGCGCCACGGCTCAATCAGATACGGCGACTCCATCGCCTCGGCAGGCACCGACCAGTAGCTGAGCGCGATCGGCCGGTCCGTCGACTTGTGGACCACCAGCTGGCTGCTGCCCGCTTCCTCGAAGGCACGCGCGCCGGCGTCGTCGGCCTTCAGATACAGCTGCTCGTCGATCACGATCGCGATGAACAGACCGTCGTAGTACAGGCCATGGCCGCTGAACATGCGCTTCGCCGTGACGGCCTGCGCGCCGCCCAGCAGTTCCACGCAGTAGTCGATGAATTCGTTGCGCCGGGTCGTCATGGAGTGGGTCTCGCTGGCTAGATCTGCTGGCCGCGTCCGGATGCTGTCGGGCGCGGCACGGCGTTTGCTGAGAGCGCTTCGCCATGCACGCCACGCAGTCTGCCATGTGCGAACGGCGCTGTGCGCCTCTCGATTCGTGGATTCGCACCGGCGACCGGCCGTGTTCCTGCGAGGTCAGGTACAGCGTTCCGCACCCGGGCATTACGGAGAGACATCGATCGCCATGAACCCGCCCCTGCAACGAATCGGCGCGAACGCACGCGTCATCGACGCGCCGCGCGAACGCGACCGCCTCACGCTGTGGCTGACCGCGATCGCGGTCGTGCTGCTGGCGACGGTGCTCTACGTCTTCTGGACGACGTTCTCCGCTTCGCTCGGCGCGGCAACCGAACTGCTGAAGCAGCTGCTCGCGTTCTGCATCGGCATGGCGATTCCGGCTGCCGTATCGGTCGGCGCGCATCGCGCGTACCGGTGGATGCTGCGCGCGAGACTGGCGCGCAGCGGCCCTCGCGGGCCCGCGGCGCAATAACGCCCGCAAACTTCGCGCTAACGCCGTCGCCGGTTTTCCACCGCGAACTTGATCAGTTCCGCCTGCCCCTCGATCTCGAGCTTGCGCTTCAGGTTCTGTCGGTGCGTCTCCACCGTGCGCACCGACAGCCCGCTGCGCTGCGCGATCACCTTGCTCGACAGACCGTCGGCGAGCGCATCGAGAATGTCCCGCTCGCGCGGCGTCAGGCGTTCGAGCGGATTCTTCTGCGCGCTCGCCTGGATCACACGGGCACCGAGCCCGGCGCTGAACCACGTCTGCCCGGCCAGCACGGCCTCGATCGCGCGGATGATCTCGGTGGCGGGCGAATCCTTCAGCACGTAGCCGCTCGCGCCCGCGCGCACGGCCTGGGTCACGTATTCGAGGTTGTCGTGCATCGACAGCATCAGCACGCGGATCGCCGGAAAGCGCTGATGGAACACGTCCGCGAGTTCGATGCCGCTCATCCCGCTCATGCCGACGTCCATCAGCGCGAGATCGGGAGCGAGCGTCTCGGCGAGCCTGATCGCCTCGCCACCATTGCCCGCCTCGCCGACCACCCGCAGTTCCGGCACCGCCTCGAGACGCGCGCGCAGACCGTCGCGCACGAGCGGATGGTCGTCGACGAGCACGATGCGGGCGAGTACCGAAGACGCGTTCATGGAGTTCCAGTGATGAGATTGCGCGGCCGTCCGCCGGCAGCGGTACGCGGCACGTGAGCGGCGACGACCGTCGATCCCGGATGCGACAAGATGGACAGCGTGCCGCCGAGCGGGTCGAGCCGCTCGCGCATGTTGCGCAGACCGAGGCCCGCGCGCGGATCGGCGAGCGTGCGCTCGACCGCGAAGCCGCGGCCATTATCCGCGATCGTGAACTCGACCGCTGCGCTCGTGATGGACAGCGACAGCGCGCACTGCGTCGCATCGGCGTGCCGCACGACGTTCGTCAGCCCTTCCTGCGCGATCCGGTACAGCGCGGTGACCACGTCGTCGGGCAGGCTTGCCGCGTCGCGATCGGCGTCGAGCGTGAAGCGGATGCGGTCGCTGGTCTCTTCGTTGAACTCACGGGTCAGCTGTTCGAGCGCGGACGGCAGGCCGAGATCGTCGAGCAGCGCGGGCCGCAGCGCATGCGAGATGCGGCGCACTTCGCGCAGCGTGTCGCCGAGGCGCCCGAGGCTCGTCCCGAGCGCGGCTTCCGCCGCCGGCAGCCGGTGCTCGCTGCGCTCGAAGCGCGTGCTCGCCGATTCGAGCAGCAGCTTCACCGACACCAGCATCTGCCCGACGCTGTCGTGCAGCTCGCGCGAGATCCGCGCACGCTCCGCTTCCTGCGACTGCACGACCTGCTGCGCGAGCCGCTTCAGCTTCACGTCGGCGCTGCGATATTCGCTGACGTTCAGCACCAGCGCGCACGCGGCGATCACGACGAGCGCGGCGAGCGAGATCGCGCCGATCCACAGCATGGTGTGCTCGATGTTCGCCGATGCCGCGTGATCGATCTGCGCGAGCGCGTCGTCGACATCGTCGAGATAGATGCCGGTGCCGATCATCCAGCCCCAGCGCGGTAGCGGCACCACGTAGCCGAGCTTCGGCGCGAGCTTGCCGGTCGACGGGCGCTTCCACAGGTACTGCACATAGCCGCCGCCATGCTCGGCCGCCGTGATCAGCCGCTGGATGGTGAGCCGGCCTTGCGGATCGCGCAGCATCCACAGGTCCTGCCCGACGAGTTGCGGCTCGCGCGGATGCATCAGCGAGCGGCCATGCAGGTCGTAGACGAAGAAGTAGCCGTCGGGGCCGAAATCCATCTTGCCGAGCAGATCGAGCGCGCGTTGCCGCTGCACGGAATCGTCGCGCGCGTTGCTGCCCGCGTCGTCGTACAGCGGTCCGATCGCGCCCTGCGCGAGCTCGACGTAGTGCTTCAGCTCGAGCTTCTTGCTCGCCAGATAGGCCGCGCGCATCGTCTCGTCCTGCGCGTTGGCGAGTGTGGTCGCCTGATGGCGCACGCCGAACGCGACGCCCGCCATCGCGATCACGAACGGCACGAGCGCGAGCAGGAATATCCTGGTTTTCAGGTTCATCGGAGCTTCATCGGACTTGGGACGGCCGGGGTCGATCTACGTATTACTACGCAGACCGTCTGCGTAGTTGTGCGGTTGTGAGGCCCGACGCGGATCGGGGATACTCGTGCCACCGAAAAGAAGGCGTACGGCCTGCTTGCCCGCATTGTGCGGCATGACCGCGCCACAGTACACACACCACGCCATCCCCGATGGCTCCGGAGGAGATAGAGATGACCGACCGCACACAGGCGGGCGACGCCACGACCAGCCGCGGCTGGCTGTGGATCGTCCTGCTGATCCCCTATATCGCGCTGCTATGGCTGCCGTTCTACAACGACAGCCGCCCGTCGTTCGCCGGCTTCCCGTTTTTCTATTGGTACCAGTTCCTCTGGGTTCCGTTGACCTCGCTGCTGCTTTACGTCGTCTACCGGAGCGCTAAATGAACGCAGTGAATCCAGTCAATCCGGTCTCGATGACCGTCTTCATCGCGTTCTTCGCGCTCGTCACGATCATCGGCTTCTTCGCGGCGCGCTGGAAAGCCGGCGACCTCACGCAGTTGCATGAATGGGGACTCGGCGGCCGGCAGTTCGGCACCGTGATCTCGTGGTTCCTCGTCGGCGGCGACTTCTATACCGCGTACACGGTGATCGCCGTTCCGGCGCTCGTCTATGCGGTCGGCGCGTACGGCTTCTTCGCGCTGCCGTACACGATCATCGTCTACCCGTTCGTGTTCGCGGTGATGCCGAAGCTGTGGAAGGTCGCGCATGCGAAAGGCCACATCACCGCGGCGGACTTCGTGCACGGCGAGTTCGGCGGCAAGTGGCTGCCGGCCGCGATCGCGATCACCGGCATCGTCGCGACGATGCCCTATATCGCGCTGCAGCTCGTCGGCATGCAGGTCGTGATCAAGGGGCTCGGCCTGTCGGGCGAGCTGCCGCTCATCATCGCGTTCCTGATCCTCGCGCTCTACACGTACACCAGTGGCCTGCGCGCGCCGGCCATGATCGCGTTCGTGAAGGACATCATGATCTACATCGTCGTGATCGCGGCGGTGTGCCTGATTCCGGCGAAGCTCGGCGGCTACGGTCACGTGTTCGACGCGGCCGATACCTACTTCAAGGCGAAGGGCGGCGCCACCGGCATCCTGCTCAAGCCGACGCAGTTCACCGCGTACGCGTCGCTCGCGCTCGGCTCGGCGCTCGCCGCGTTCATGTATCCGCACACGATGACGGGCGTGCTGTCGTCGGCCTCCGCGGACACGGTGAAGAAGAACGCGATCTTCCTGCCGGCGTACACGCTGCTGCTCGGCCTGATCGCGCTGCTCGGCTATATGGCGATCGCGGCCGGCATCCACGTGAAGTCCGCGACCGACGTCGTGCCGGCGCTGTTCGGGACGCTGTTCCCGTCGTGGTTCGTCGGCTTCGCGGCGGCGGCCATTGCGATCAGCGCGCTCGTGCCCGCCGCGATCATGTCGATCGGCGCGGCCAACCTGTTCACGCGCAACCTGTGGCGCCCGCTCGTGTCGCCGAACCAGTCGGCGGCGGCTGAAGCTTCGACGGCGAAGCTCGTGTCGCTGATCGTCAAGTTCGGCGCGCTGCTCTTCATCGTCGCGCTGCCCACGCAGTTCGCGATCGACCTGCAGCTGCTCGGCGGCGTGTGGATCCTGCAGATCTTCCCGGCCATCGTGTTCACGCTGTACACCCGACGGCTGAGCTCGCCGGGCCTCTTGGCCGGCTGGCTGGTCGGCATCGTGCTCGGTACGAGCCTCGCGGCTTCGCAAGGGCTCAAACCGGTGTTCACGCTGCACCTCGGCGACTCCGCGTGGCCGCTCTATATCGGGCTGATCGCGCTCGTGGCGAACATCGTCGTCACGTTCGTGGTGTCGATGCTGGTTCCCGCGCGCCGGAGTGCGGCTGAAGGGCAGATGACGACCTGATCCGCGACAACGGGGGCGCTTGACTCACGCTTCACCCACGCTTGACTCGCAAAGAAACGGAGGCGCCTTGACGGCAGCCTCCGTTTTTCATTGGCGCTGAGGAATGCGCGATTGCCGCTTACAGGACTTCGGCCTCGGCAGCGAGCCTTGCCGCCGACGCGCGCAACCCGGCGAAAATGCGCTCCGCCACCCGCGCGGGAAAATGCGGCGGCAAACGCGCGGCGACGTCGTCGATCGCGTACTGCAGACGTCCGAGCAGTTGCCCGATCAGCGGCTCCGCCTCGGCGCCAAGGAAACACCGGTGCGCCATCGCGTTGAAATGCCGGCGGCCGATCTCCTTCATCACGTAGTGCCGGTTCTTGCCCGACACCGCCATCGCGAGCCGCGCCTTGTGCCAGGACCACTGGTTGCCGCCATCGCCCTCCACCGGCCAGATCGACATCACGTCGTAGAGCGGCGTCAGTACGAAACGGCCGCGCGGCAGCAGATGGATGCTGAAATTCTTCGCGTGGCCATCGGGCGCGGCGAGCAGCAGGAACAGGATCTGAGCGCTCAGCAGAATGCCGAGGTCGCGCTCCGGCTGTGCCGACTGGCGCAGCACCGACGCGATATCCGGCACGCCGGGGCCGCCGTCCGCCTCGTACTTCAGATGCGATGGCTTGCCGAAGACCTGGCAGAAGTCTTCCTGCGGCAACCGCATGATCCAGCCGCCGCCCGAATGCAGGCGGCGGTCGAACCGCTCGACGCACAGCACTTTCTGGCTGCCGAACGTGAGGATCTCGCTGCGTGCCGCCGGCAGGCCGAATGCGCGCAGGAGTTCCAGACACAGCCATTCGTTTTCGACGGACGTGGTCCAGTCCGCCCGCTTGTTGCCGACGAGTCCGAGCGGCAGCTTGAGGATATGGGTGGTGGGCGTGGTGCCGTGCGGCTTCAGCCAGCGGCCGTCGTGCCGCAGCAGCGCGGTCTTTTCCTGCGCGCCGGCGAGCGAGATGCGCAGATCGTCCCCGTCGCCGAACGGCGCCGGCGCAATGGTCTGCTGGAGCAGCGCCTCGATCTCCCCGTCGGACAACGCGGTGCCCTCGATGCGCTCGATCGCATCCGGCGTGTCGTCTTCGTCGAGCAGCTGCACCGCGCCGATGCAGTCGCGGCCGATCGCGCGCAGCAGATCGAACGCGTCGAGCGATGGCGTTCTGAAACGCGTCGCGATGCGCCGGCGGATCGGCTCGCTGTCGGGCAGCAGATTGTCGAAGTAGTTGCGCACGCGCTCGCCGGTGAGCGGCGCATCGTCGACGCCGAACGGCAACGACAGCGACAACGGCCGCCCGCCCGGCGAGTCGAGCCACGCGCGGTCGTACTGGAACTCGGTGTCGCCGCGCGCCGGGATGCTCCACAGGCCGACACGCTGGCCGTTGGCCCACACGGACAGCGCCCGGGTATGCGTCGGTCTGCCCATGTCACCACTCCTGGTCGAACGACTGCATGTCGCCCTTTTCCTGCAGCAGCAGCTCGATGCCGTACAGCGCGGTCAACGCCAGCAGCTGCGCGGCGGTGATGGACGCGGCGTCGAGCTCGAGTTCGGACATCCGGCTCTGGCTCAGGCCGATCCGCGTAGCGGCTTCGAGCTGGCTCAACTGCCGGCTGCGGCGCGCCGAGCGGAGCAGCTGCCCGAGCTGGTTCGAGGTGATGAGGACGTGTGTCATGGCGGAATACCGGTTTGAGCGGTATTTGCATTTTACCGGCAAAACCGGTAAATGCAAAATATCGCTATTAGCGGTAAATACAGAATACCGCTATGACCGGTAAAACGGATCGTCAGCTGGTCGGCGGGAATCGTCGGCGCATGCATCTGCGCCGCGGCAATGCTTCCGTACACGATGCCGACGATTGATCCGCGCGGCTGGCGCTTTGTTCGCCCGGCTGACGTTCAATGGCGCGAGATGTGCTATACAAATTGAGCCGCTTGCGACCGCATACATCGCGAGAAACAACCGGCACCCGACGATCGACGAGGACGCTCATGGAGACACTGGACGCCGCCTGGCAGGATTGGCTCACGCTCAACGTACAGCGCGGCTGTACCGCGGAGTCGATGCTCGATGCGATGCTGCGCGCGGGCCTCGATCCGCTCACCGCGCGCGCCGCGGTCGCCGCGCGTATGGCCACGGCGGCGCCGGCTGCATCGGTCGCGCCGGAAGCTGAAGCCGCCGCGCTCGAACCCGTCGACATGGACGATTCCCCCGTCGTCACCGCCGCGGTCGCCGCGCGCGCCACGGCACGCGCGGCCGTTGCATCCGGCGCCGACGCGTATCGCTACGATCCCGCGCCGGTCGAGGCCGGCAACGTGATCCACGCGCTCGATCGCGACGTCGAAGTGCTGATGCGCTGCGAGCGTCCGCAGCTGATCGTGTTCGGCAACGTGCTGTCGGCCGACGAGTGCACGCAGCTGATCGACCGCTCGCGGCATTCGCTGCGCCGCTCGACCACCATCAACGCCGACGACGGCAGCGAAGACGTGATCCAGAACCGCACCAGCGAAGGCATCTGGTATCCGCGCTGCGCGGACGACTTCATCGCGCGGCTCGACCGGCGCATCGCCGCGCTGATGAACTCGCCGCTCGAAAACGGCGAAGGCCTGCAGGTGCTGCACTACCGGACCGGCGGCGAGTACCGGCCGCACTTCGACTACTTTCCGCCCGAGCAGGCCGGCAGCGCTCGGCACACCGCGCACGGCGGGCAGCGCGTCGCGACGCTGATCGTGTATCTGAACGACGTGGAGCACGGTGGCGCGACGATCTTTCCCGAGGCGGGCATCTCGGTGAGCGCGAAACAGGGCAACGCGGTCTACTTCCGCTATCTGAACGGCAGCGGCCAGCTCGATCCGCTGAGCCTGCACGGCGGCGCGCCGGTGTCGGGCGGCGAGAAGTGGATCATGACGAAGTGGATTCGTGAGCATGCCTATGTATAGCGGCGCGCTCATCCTCAGTTCATGTCCCGCCGCGCGACACGTCACTGCCGGTCCATGTCGCGCGCTTTCGCGTAGCCGGTCAGCTCCAGATAACCGCGTCCGGCCGCCGCGCCGTTGCGCGTCAGCGTGACCGCGCCCTCCCAGTACACCGCGCCGGTCGAATCGCGCGAGTCGAGTTCCTGATCGTCCAGTAGCGGCATGAGCTGCCATACGTCGGCGCCCGTATGGACCGTCATCGCGACGGGCCAGCTCGTGCCGGTGCGCGACGAGCGCCATGTGCGGTCCGGCGCGAAACCCACCTCGCCAGGTCCGAAACGCGTGACATGGCCGCTCGCATCGCGCAGCGTGCCCTGCGCCCAGACGTCGCGGCCATCGCGGCCGCGCACCCGAAACGCCATCAGTGCGCCGCCGTCGGCGAGATTCGCGCCGAGCCAGTCCCAGCCGACCGCATCGCCGCTCAGCAGCGTGCTCGACCATTCATGGTCGAGCCATGCGCTGCCGGTGACCGGCGTCGGCAGCGCCGACTTCGCCGCGGTCCGCCCGTCCGCGCGCGCGCCGGCAGCGACGGGGCGCGTCACGCTGCCGCTCACGCGCAATTGCGGCTGGCTGTAGTAGTCGCTCGCCTGCGACGGGGACGGCCCCTTGCGCGAATAGCCGTGATCGCCCTGCAACAGCGGCGGCTGCGTCGGCGTCAACGACAGATGTAGCGCGAAGTCCGCGGCATCCACATCCACCGCGTAATGGCCGTCCGCTTCGCGCACCATGCGCCACGCGTCCAGCTTGACGTCGGTGTTGCCGGTTTTCGCATACACGAGGCCGAAGCCCGCACGCGCGATCCGTTGATCGTGCACCGAGCGGCCGAACGCCGGATCGCTCAGCGCCGCGTGCGCGATGATCAGCTGTGTCGGCGCGAATGCGCTCGGGTCGTTCGAAGGATGGCCGGTCGCCGAGCGGAAGAACGTGATCTGGAAACCGAGCGGACGATGATCGGGCGTGTCGAGCCAGCCGGTTGCGTACCACCATTCGAGCCGGAAGGCGGGATGCGCGCCGCTGTCCTGCGGAAACGCGACGGCGTAGCCGGGCTGGATCGCGGCGAAAGTCGTGGAGTTCGCGGCGGCGTGTTCTGAACCTGACGATGTGTTTGCAGCGGATGAAGCCGCGGCAGCGACGGATTCATCGGCGAGCACAGCCGCGCCCGGCGCGCACAGCATCGCCAAGTACATCATCGCGAGCGCCACCGTTGCGAAGCGCCTCCCCAACACCCAGCGCGCGCCGCGCGCACCCGGTTCCATTCGACGGACGCGCCGTTTGCGCACAACGTTCCAGTGTCCGGCCTTGCACATCACCAGTCCTCCCGAACCGCGCGCACCGCGTCGAGCGACACCGCGCGGCGGCCCGCGATCACCGCGGTCGCGCACGACGACGCCAGCATCACGACGCCGATCCCCGCGAGCAGACCCCACGGCACATGCAGCGACATGCTCCAGTGGAACGACTGCGGGTTGACCACGAACACGAGGATCAGGCTGATCGCGAAACCGAGCACGCCGCCCATCGCGATGCCGAGCGCGGTCAGCAGCCCGCCTTCGGTGGCGAGCAGCGCGAGGATCTGGCGGCGCGTGACGCCCACGTGCCGCAGCATGCCGAATTCGCGCGAGCGCGCGAGGGTCTGCGCGGAAAAGGTTGCCGCGACGCCGAACAGCCCGATCACGATCGCGACCGCTTCCAGCAGATAGGTGATCGCGAAGCTGCGGTCGAAGATCGTCAGCGTGCGGGCGCGGATGTCGCCGGGTTGCGAGAACTGCAGCGCCGCGCCGAACGGCAGCGCGCGCAGCGCGGCGATCACGTCGCCGGCATGCGCGCCCGGCGCGAGCGTGATCGCGGCGTCGGTGGCGGCGGTGTCGCCCGTCAGCCGCCGGTAGTCGGCAAGGCGCAGTTGCAGCGCGCCGGTCTGCCGCACGTAGTCGCGCCAGATGCCGGCGACGACGAACGTCTGCTCTCGTGTTTTGCCGTTCGCATTTTCGTGCGCCCCGCCGATCGGCAGATGAATGCGCGCGCCGACGCGATAGCCGTACAGATCGACCATCGCCTCGGAGGCCCACACCGGCGTTTCGTCGGCGCGCCACGCGGACGGCGGCAGCACCGCGCCGGACATCTGCAGTTGCGCGCCGGGATCGGCCGCATCGATGTCGCGCCCGAGCAGCACCACCGGCGGCCGCGAAGGATCGAGCGTGAGCTGCGATGCGCGCACGAACGCGGCCGACTTCACGCCCGGCGCGGCGGCAATCTGCCGCTGCTGCGCGAGGTCGAGCGTGCCGGTATCGCCGCTCGCCGCGACCCGCACGTACAGATCCGCGGACAGCAGATGCTCGAGCCACACTTCGACCGACACGCGAAAACTCGACACCATGATCGCCATCGCGACGATCAGCGCGAAGCTCGACAGCACGCCGCCCATCGCGATCGACGCCTGGCCCGGCGCGTTCGCGAGTCGCGCGAACGCGAGCGTCGTAGTCGGCGATGTGGCGCTTCGGGCTGCACCATGGGCCGCGCGACGCGCTGTACGACGTGCTGTACGACGATCCAGCACGCGAAACAGCACCGCGGTACAGCGCGGCATCAACGCGATCCCGCCGACCAGCAGCAGCGCCACCGCGAGATAACCGGCGATCGGCGTATCGAAGAGCGGCGGCGCCTGCGTCAATGCGCCCGCGGCGACCAGCGCGTACACGGCCGGCCACGGCGTGGACAGCCGCGCGAGCGCGCCCTCCTCGCTGCCGGCCTTCAGCGCGGGCGCGGGCCGCGCGCGCGCCGCTTCAAGCGCCGGCACGAGGCTGCCCAGCACCGCGACGCCGATGCCGAGGCACAGGAAAATCGCGCTCGCGACCGGCTCGAAGGCGACGGTCGGCCGCACGCCCGGAAAGTAGCCGCCGCCGAGATCGCTGCCGAAGAAACGCAGCGCGACACCGGCGATCGCATAGCCCGCGGCGATGCCGCCGAGCGCACCGAAGAGCCCGAGCAACGCGCCTTCGAGCAGCACCTGCCGCAACAGTTGCGCGCGCGTGAGCCCAAGCACGCGCAGCATCGCGAACTGCGCGCGCCGCCGCACGACGCCGAGCGCCTGGGTCGAGAACACGAGGAACGCGCCGGTGAAAAGCGCGACGAGCGCCAGCACGTTCATGTTGATCCGGTACGCGCGCGACAGCCGGTCGGTGCGGCTCTCCACATCGCGCGGCTCCGATACGACCAGGCCAGCGTTTTCGTCGGCTCCGTCGGTTCCGCCGCCCTGGCCCGCGACGCGTGCCTGCAGTTCGCGCCGGAAGCGCTCGCGGTCCACACCGCGCTCGAGTTGCAGATCGACCCGCGACAGCTTGCCGACGCGATCGAAACGCCATTGCGCGGCAGCGATATCCATCACCGCGATGCGCTGCCCGGGCCGCGCCCGCACGATTCCGCCGGCCACGCGAAAACGCACGAACGCGGTGCCGCTCTGCAGCGCGATCGTGTCGCCGGTGCGTACGCCGAGCCAGGCCTCAGCCGCCGGCGACAGGAACACCGTATCGGCCGCGAGCGTATCGAACGGGTGCTGCGCGGCGGGCACGCCGGTCAGATCGGGCGCGATGCGGCTCGCGCGGAAGACGTCGATGCCGAGCACCTTCAGCGGCGTCGTGCGACCCGGCACCGCGGCATCGAACTCGAGCACCGGGCTCGCGACCGCGACGCCCGGCAGCGACGCGAGCCGCGGATACCACGTGTCGCTGAAGGTCGGACCCGCGCCGCGCACGAGCAGATCCGCCTGCCCGGACAGGCTGCGCGCCGCCGCGGAAAACTCGTTGAACGCCGCGCTGTTGATCAATTGCACCGCGTAGCCGAGCGCGACGCCCAGCGCGATCGTCGCGATCGCGATCAGCGCGCGGCCGCGATGGCTGCGCCATTCGGCGACGAGCAGCCAGCGCGCGAGCCTGCGCAGGCCGCTTCGGCTTGCGCTTTCCCGTTCGCGTTCGCCTGAAGCTTGCCGCGGTGGCGAATGAAGCGTGTCAGCCATGCGAGGTCCGGGAGTGACGTTGCACGCCCGCGTCTTCGGTGGTTAAACGCGATCGCATCCGTTCCGCGGGATGCAGCGTGCCTTCGCTCAGGATCAGCACGCGGTCGGCGAACGCGGCCGCCGCCTCCGAGTGCGTGACCATCATCGTGGCCGCGCCGTTCGCGCGCGTCTCGTCGCGCAGCATGGCGAGCACGCCGTGCGCGGTATCGGGATCGAGATTGCCGGTCGGCTCGTCGGCGAGCAGCAGCGACGGGCGATGCACGAGTGCCCGCGCGATCGCGACGCGCTGCAGTTCGCCGCCGGACAGCTGGCGCGGCAGGTCGTCGCCGCGTCCGTCCAGCCCGACTGCCGCGAGCATCTGCCGTGCGTGCTCCGGCGGCAGGCCGTTGAGCAGCAGCGGCAACGCGACGTTCTGCGCGAGCGTCAGATGCGGCAGCACGTGGAACGCCTGGAACACGAAGCCGAGCTTGCGGCGGCGCAGCTTCGTCGCCGCATCGTCGTCGAGCGACGTGACCGACGCGCCGTCGATCCGCACGTCGCCGCTGTCCGCGCGGTCGAGGCCCGCGATCAGGTTGAGCAGTGTCGATTTGCCGACCCCGGAATCGCCCATGATCGCGACGAACTCGCCGCGCGCCAGCGTGAAATGCAGATTCGCCAGCACGATGCGGTTCGCGCCGTAGGTTTTCGTGAGCGCATCGCACTCGAGCGCCGGCCGCGATGCGGCGGCAGGTGGCGCGGTGGTGTGGGTATCGGGTTGTGCGGCGTCGGGCGTGGCGTGCATGAAGGTCGCGTGGGTCGGACAGTCGGACTTTCGGGCTCGCGGCGGGTACGGACTCGCCGCGCTCGCTCAAGTTTGCCACCACGCGGACATGCGTGCTGCGGAGCACTCAACGCCGATCCGGCGATACAGCGATGCGTGTATCGCGAACGCGATGCGTGACGCTACACGCCCATCGCTTGCGCGAGCATCGCCACGCCCACGCCGACCGCCGCCACGCCGATCGCGCGCACCATGACGCCACGACCGCGAACCGGCGCGACACGTTCGGCGGCGATGGCGACCGTCACGGCCATCATCGCCCACAGATCCATCACGCCGACCGCGAGCAGCGCCAGCATCAGGTTTCCGCAGCACGATCCGCAACGCAGCCCGAGCCGCACGCCATGACGCAACGCCGAACCCGCATCGGCGGGCAACGCGCGCCCGCAACCCGGCACCGCGCGACAGCACGCGAGCCGCTGCGCTTTCCATGCGGTGAACTGCAGCGCGCCGGCGATCACGACGACCCACGCCGCCGCGAACGGAACGGCGCGCGCAAGCGCCGGCGCCTGCATCTCGAGCGCGGCCAACGCGGCGCCGAGCGGAAAGACGGCCACGCCCACCAGCAGCCACACGAAGAAGTACCCCGCGCCGGCCAGCAACGTCAGCAGCGCGCGCCGCGCTTCACCCGCGCCGCGCACCGCCGCGCGATAACGCCACAGCATCGGCACGCACGCGGGCAGCATCATCGCGACCATCATCACGCTCCACACGCCGACGAACGACCCGGCGGCGGCAAGCCAGGTCTGTCCGCACATCGGCATCCACATGCCGGGCATCATGCTTCACCCTTTCGCGTATTCGTCGTGCCGGCGCCACCAGATGCCCGCCTCGTTGCGCCCTTTCGGCGCGCGATCGAGCCACTGGTACATGCCCCACAGGCCGTCGAGTCCGCGCGCATAGGTCGAGTACGTGTGGTAGACGACGCCGTCTTCGAGCACGAACGCACTCATGCCCGGCCGGTCGCGCGCATAGGTGGCCGCATCGGTGCCGCAGGTCGCCGCGAACTGCGCGACGGGCGCGGGAGGCGGCGTCACGTCCATCGCGTGGCCGCCGCGCGCGTAGTTGTATTCGACCTCGCCGCCGCGCTGCTGCGCTTCGGTGAACGACACGTTGAAGTCGTAGTTGAAGTCGTTGCCGTGCGACGACGCCCACGGGAACGACCAGCCCATCCGCTTGCGGTACGCCAGCAGCTGCGCGAGCGGCGCGCGCGACACGGCCATCAGCTTCACGTCGTGATTCGCGAGATGAACGGCGAAACCGTCGAAGCCATCCGCGATCGACGAGCACGACGGGCAGCCCGCCTTGTAGTCCGGCCCGTACATGAAGTGATAGACGATCAGCTGCGAGCGGCCGTCGAACAGGTCCTTCAGCGACGTGCTGCCCGCTTCGGTCTCGAACCAGAACGGCTTGTCGACGGGCACCCACGGCAGTGCCTGGCGCTGCTGCGCGAGCTCGTCGCTGCGCCGCGTGAATTCCTTTTCCGCCGCGAGCAGTTCGAGCCGTGCCGCCAGCCAGGTCTCGCGGGTTCCGGTTGCATGCGTTGCCATTGCTCATTCCTCCGATGTCGATGGGAGTTCGCGTTTCGGTGCTCACTCCGGTTTGTGCGATGTGGTGCGGTGCGGGTCGTCCCGCCACGCCGCACCTGGCGGATCGGTCGATCGCCGTGTCGGTGCTGTATTGGCACCGTGTTAGATTAGGCGCGGGCTTCGAACCGGGGGGAGTGACAAGTGTGTCGGGATTCCGATGAGCATGGACTCGCTGGTCACCGCCGCGGCGCGCGCGCTCGCCGCGGGTGATCCGCTCGGCGCGCTGAACCGCGTCGCGCTGCGCGACGATGCGCCCGCGCTCGCGCTGCGCGGCATCGCGATGGCGCAGCTCGGCGATCTGGCCCGTGCGAAGGCGCTGTTGCGCAGCGCCGCGCGCGCGTTCGGCCCGCGCGAAACCGTGGCCCGCGCGCGCTGCGTCGTCGCCGAAGCCGAGATCGCGCTGGCGTCGCGCGACCTCGGCTGGCCGCCCAGGGCGCTCGATTCCGCGCGGCAGACCCTCGAAGCGCACGGCGATCACCTGAACGCCGCGCATGCACGCTATCTCGACATTCGCCGTCTGTTGCTGATCGGCAAGCTCGACGACGCCGAGCGTCTGCTCGCGAGTCTCGATCCTTCACCCTTCCCACCCGCGCTGCGTGCCGCGCACGCGCTGATCGTCGCGGGCATCGCGATGCGGCGTCTGCATACCGCGACGGCGCGCGCCGCGCTCGACGAAGCCGCACGCGCGGCGCGGCAGGCCGGCATCGCGGCATTGACCGCGGAAATCGACCACGCGGCGCGCCTGCTCGATGCGCCGGCCGCCCGGCTGATCGTGCGCGGTCACGAGCGCCCCATGCTGCTCGAGGACGTGGAAGCGCTGCTGGCATCGAAGGCGTTCGTCGTGGATGCGTGCCGGCATGTGGTGCGCGACGGCAACACGACGGTGTCGCTCGCGACGCGCCCGGTGCTGTTCGAACTGGCCCGCGCGCTCGCCGAAGCATGGCCCGACGACGTGCCGCGCGACACGCTGATCGCGCGGGCCTTCCGCACGAAGCACGCGGACGACACGCATCGCGCGCGGCTGCGTGTCGAGATCGGCCGGCTGCGCTCGCTGCTGTCGACGCTCGCGAACGTCGACGCGACGAAGCAGGGTTTCGCGCTCGTGCCGTTCGATGCGAGCGAGGTGGCGGTGCTCGCGCGGCCCGTCGAAGAGAAGCACGCGGCGGTGCTCGCGTTCCTCGCGGACGGCGAATCGTGGTCGAGTTCGGCGCTCGCGCTGGCGCTCGGCGCGAGCCAGCGCACGGTGCAACGCGCGCTCGACGCGCTCGCGGCCGACGACAAGGTGCAGTCGTTCGGCTACGGACGCGCGCGCCGCTGGACGACGCCGCCTGTGCCCGGATTCGCGACCACCTTGTTACTCCCGGCGCCGCTGCCGGGCGATTAGGATGGGTTCATCGACCGTTCATTACGTGAGGATGAAGACATGAAGCGCTCCGCAGCCACCATCGTTCGCGAATACGGACCCTTTCCCGGCGTCGACAAGGTGCACGGGCTCACGTACGACGGCAGCCGGGTCTGGTTCGCGGCCGGCGATCATATCGAGGCGCTCGATCCGGCGAGCGGCGAGACGCTGCGCTCGATCGACGTCGCCGCGCACGCCGGCACGGCCTTCGACGGCCGGCACCTGTTCCAGATCGCCGAGGATCGCATCCACAAGATCGATCCGCAGACGGGCCGCGTGCTCGCCACCATTCCGGCGCCCGGCGGCGGCGGCGATTCGGGGCTCGCGTGGGCCGAGGGCTCGCTGTGGGTCGGGGTGTACCGCGAACGGAAAATCCATCAGGTCGATCCGCACACTGGCGCGATCCTGCGGAGCATCGAGACGAGCCGGTTCGTGACCGGTGTCACGTGGGTCGACGGCGAACTCTGGCACGGCACCTGGGAAGGCGACGAAAGCGATCTGCGACACATCGATCCACGCACGGGCGAGGTGCTGGAGCAGATCGACATGCCGGCGGGCATCGGCGTGTCGGGGCTCGAGTCCGATGGCCACGACCAGTTCTTCTGCGGCGGCGGCACGAGCGGCAAGGTGCGCGCGGTGCGGCGGCCGAAGCGCGATGCGTGACGACGTGCCTGCGATGGCGTGTTGCCGCGGTGGGGTTAGCGCGCGACGGTGATCTCGCGACTCGGCGATAATTGGTGTCATCGTCGTTGTTATGACGTTCCGTATTCCGCCAAGCTTCATCCGCTGCCGCAACGCACGCGGATGAATGAGCCGGCCACCTGACGCCTGATGAGTAAAACAGCCAACCCGCAGCGCCAGCTCGACACGATGCTGCGCGAAGCCGTCACGATGCAGCAGAACGGCGCCTACGCCGAAGCCGAAGACATGTATCGCGAGATCCTCGCGCTGCGTCCAAAACATTTCGATGCGATCCAGCTGCTCGGCGCGCTGTCGCTGCAGGCGGGACGTCTCGACGAAGGCATCGAGCTGTTGAAAAAGGCCGTCGCGATCAACGGGATGCAGGCGCCGCTGCACTCGAATCTCGCGTATGCGTACAACGCGCAACGCCGCTTCACCGAAGGCCTCGCGAGCGCGAACCGCGCGCTGACCTTGCAGCCGAAATTCGTCGACGCGCTGAACAACCGCGGCAACGCGCTCGCCGGACTCGACCGCGCGACAGACGCGCTCGCGAGCTTCGAGCAGGCGCTCGCATTGCAGCCGGCGCTCGCGCAGGCCTGGAACAACCGCGCATGCGTGCTGCGCGATCTGGGCCGCCCCGCCGATGCGCTCGCGAGCTGCGATCAGGCGATTGCCTTGCAGCCCGGTTACGCCGATGCGTGGAGCAATCGCGCGAACGCGCTGAGCGACCTGAACCGTCCGGACGACGCGCAGGCGAGCTACCAGCGCGCGATCGAATTCGCGCCCGCGCTGGCGGACGCGTGGAACAACCTGGGCCTCACGCTCGTGGACCTGAACCGACACGACGAAGCGCTCGCGTCGTACGAACGCGCGCTCGCGCTCGATGCCAGCTTCGCCGAGGCGCACTGGAACCACGCGCTGTGCCTGCTGCAGATGGGGCGCCTCGAAGAAGGCTGGCGCGAATACGAATGGCGCTGGCAGCGTCACCGGATCCAGGCATCGCAGCGCCGTTTCGCGCAGCCTGTATGGCTCGGCGATTTTCCGCTGGATGGCAAAACGATCCTGCTGCACGCCGAACAGGGGCTCGGCGATACGCTGCAGTTCTGCCGCTATGCAGCGCTGGTCGCGGCGAAAGGCGCGAAGGTCGTGCTCGAAGTGCCGGCGGAACTGATGCGGCTCCTCGCAGCGCTCGACGGCGTCTCGGTGCTGATCGAGCAAGGTCAGCCGTTGCCGGACTTCGATTGCCACACGCCGCTGTTGAGCTTGCCGCTCGCATTCAGGACGGAGCTTGCGGGCATCCCGGCCGCGACGCCTTATCTCCATGCCGACCCGGCCGCGTCCCAGCACTGGGCCGCGCGGCTCGACGAGGCGTTGCCCGCGGCGCCTTCCGCTATCAAGGTCGGACTCGTATGGGCGGGCGGCAGCCGTCCGCACGTCGCGGAACTGCGGAAGAACGACGCGCGGCGCTCGATCGCGCTCGAGATGCTGAAGCCGGTTCTCGACGTGCCGCGGGCGCGCTTCTACAGCCTGCAGAAAGGCCCGGCGGCCCGGCAGTTGAGCGAGCAGGCCGATCTGGCCGCGCGCATCACGGATTACACGGACGAGTTCGCCGACTTCGCGGACACCGCCGCGTTCGTCGACAACCTCGATCTGGTGATCACCGTCGATACAGCCGTCGCTCATCTTGCCGGCGCGATGGACAAGCCGGTGTGGATCCTGAACCGCCTCGATACCTGCTGGCGCTGGCTGCTCGAACGCACCGACAGCCCGTGGTATCCGAGCGCGCGGCTCTTCAGGCAACCGATGCTCGGCGATTGGGACAGCGTGATCGCCGCGGTGCGCGATGCGCTCGCCGCAAGGGCTGCATAAGCGATCTACATAAGCGGCCTACATGGGCGCGCTCACGCCGTTACCGAACAGGCTCATCAACGTTCGCGCATTGCGCTGCCCCTGGTCCTCGAAGCAGTTGTTGAAGATGACGTGCGTCTTCGCCGCCCGGCCGGCGATCGCGCGGATCGGCACCGCGAGCCCGGACAGCTCCTCTTCGCTGTAGTCGTAGTCGAAGCGCGCCGACGCCTGCGTCGCGCCCGTTGGGCGCCACGTCGCCGCATTGCGCCCATGCAGGCGCACCAGCGCGAACTCGGGATTCGTGACCGCCCAGACGGTATGCGCGCGCCCCTTCACGCCCTCGGGCGCATCGAGGATCACGTGCACGAGCCGACGCTGTTCGAGCCAGCCAAGCGTGGTGTCCGCCTGCCGTTCGCCCAGCCACGAGCTGTTGCGGAATTCGACCGCGACCGTGAAACCTTCGAGACGCGCCGCGCATTCCTCGACGTGCCGCTTTCCTTCGGAAGACGAAGTGATCCACGGTGCGAGCTGCAGCAGCACGAACCCCAGCTTGCCGCCCTGCCGCAAAGGCTCCAGCGCCTCGCGATAGCGCCGCCACATTTCGTCGAGCACCTCCGGCGGCACGTCGCGGTAATAGAGCCGCGGGCTGCCGGTTTCCGGGATAGCGGCGGAGATGTCCGGCGGCAATGACCGGCGTTCGGTCTGGTGGCCGCTGAACAGGCGAAACGCCTTGAAGTTGAACGTGAAGCTTTCCGGCGTGCGCGCCATCCAGAGCGCCGAGTTCGACGCGGAGGGCATTGCGTAGTAGCTCGAATCGACCTCGACGACCGGATACTGCGACGCGTAATAGCGCAGCCGCGCCTCCGCGCTCGAACACCCCGGCGGATAGAAGCGCCGGCTCGCGATCAGCGACTTGTCGGCCCAGCCGGCGGTGCCGCACAGAATGTTCATGGACGGAACCGCCGCTCAGACCTGCAGCGCGCGCCCATCGGGCCCGGGCTGACGGGGGATGACGGCGGGCGGCCACGCGAGCACGGCACGATGCCTCGACGACAGCGATGCCGATGCCGACGGCGCTGCCGACGACGCGGACAGCGCCGCCGTCGTGGCCGTACGCTGCGCGGTGACATGACGATCGGTTTGCACCGCGTGGCCGGCCGTGAGCCGCGCGGACACGTGCGGGCGCGCCGGCGCCGGATGGCGCAGCGGCGGATGCGCGCGGGCCTCCGGCGGATTCCAGACCTCGACGTAATGCGCCGCATACGCGGCCGGTGCGCTGCCCAGCATACCGAGCATGATGATCGGCGCGCATGCCAGTGTGGCTGCCTTCATGTGCTGTTTCCTCGTTTTCGTATCGTCTTCATCTCGTGCTGCCGGCTCAGCGCTGGCACGTCACTTCCCTGCCGACGCACGAGCCGTCGCAGCCGTGACAGTAAGCGCGGTTGCGCACGCCATCTCCAGCCGGCCAGCCAGCCGCGGACGGCGGACTCGCCGTGCCGACCGAGCGGCCGTTTTCCGCCGCGTAAAAGAAGCCCGGCTCCCCGGCCTTGCCGCGGCGGATGGCTTCGTCGATCTCCGCTTCGCCGAACGCGGCCTTCAGATTCGCGACGAACGCCGCGACCTCCGGCATGGGATGCACGACCGCTTGCAGTACCCGCATATCCATCGCTCACGCTCCGAAAAAAGGTTCAGTTCACAGCCGCCGATTCCGTGTAGGATACTGTATATCCATACAGCTTTTTGTGCAATCGCGATCCAGTAACAACCCGGCGCTACCCGTCTTGTCATCCGCCCCAGCCTCCGCCGTGCTTCAGCCGGAAACCATCCACCCGTCCCTGTGGCGGGCGTCGCAGCTCGCGCGCGTGCGCAGCCGCACGCTGGATACCGGCTACGCGGCGCTGTCGGCGGAACTGCCGGGCGGCGGCTGGCCGGTCGGCGCGCTCGTCGATCTGCTGGTGCAGCAGCCGGGCGTCGGTGAAATGCGGCTCCTGCAGCCCGCGCTCGCCCAGCTCGGCACGCGTTCCATCGCGCTGGTCCAGCCGCCCCATCTGCCCAACGGTCCGGGGCTCGGCTACATCGGCCTGCCGCTCGCGCAGGTGCTGCTCGTCAACGCGCCGAAGCCGGCGGATGCGCTGTGGTCCGCCGAGCAGATCCTGCGCGCCGGCAGTTGCGGCGCACTGCTGTTCTGGGCGCGCCAGGTGCAGCCGTCGTCGCTGCGGCGGCTGCACCTCGCCGCGCAGTCGTCGGAAACGCTGTTCGTGATGATCCGCCCGCTCGCCACCGCGCAAGACTCGTCGCCCGCGCTGCTGCGGCTTGCGCTGCACCCCGGTGGCGACGGCCTTTCCGTCGGCATCGTCAAGCGACGAGGTCCGTTACGCGCCGAACCCGTGTCCGTTCCTCTTCAACCCACGCCAGTCCTGCTTTCCCGTCATGCGCGTCTTTCTCGCCGTCCATCTGCCCCGGTTGCAGCTCGAGGTCTTCCGGCCGAGGTGGCGGCATGACCGCGCGGCTGATCCCCGGCCACGGCGGCCGGACGTGCAGGCACCGGAGCAGAACCACGAGCAGCAGCAGGAACAGCAAGGCGTCGTGGAACCAGCCGTGGGACAAGCCGCGGGTCAAGCCACAGAACCAGCCGCGCAGCCCGGCTATGTGATCCTCGAGAAAGACCGGGTGAACCTCGCCGATCCAGTTGCGCGCGCGGCGGGCGTGCGGCCCGGCATGAAGCGCGGCGGCGTGCTGACGCTCGCGCCCGAAGTGCGGCTGCTGGAACGCGACCCCGCCCGCGAGGATGCGGCGCTGCGTGAAACCGGCATCGCGCTGATGCGCTTCTCGCCGGACGTCGCGCTGCTGGACGAGGCCACGGTGCTGGTCGAGGTCGGCGCGAGCCTGCGCCTGTTCGGCGGCCTGCTCGCGCTCTGCCGGCAGGCGAAAAGCATGCTCGCCACGCTGGGTTTCACCGCGCGGGTCAGCGCGGCGCCCACCGGCCAGGGCGCATGGCTGCTCGCGCGCTACGGCGCGGGCCGGCGCGCGCGGCGCGTGCTGAAGCTCGGCACGCTCGAACGCGCGCTCGCGTCGTTGCCGCTCTTCGCAGTGCCCGAGGCGCAGCCGTTCGAAGACTGGTTCACGGGCCTCGGCTGCACGACGATCGCCGACCTGCGCCGGCTGCCGCGCGCCGGCCTGCAACGGCGCTGCGGCGAGCATCTGCTCGATTCGCTCGACCGCGCGTTCGGCAACGCGCCGGAAATCTTCGACTGGCTGGAGCTGCCGCCGTCGTTTGCCGCGCGCATCGAACTGCCGGACCGTATCGAGCACGCGGAAGGCGCGCTCTTCGTCGCGCACCGGCTGATCGTGCAGCTGTGCGGCTGGCTGTGCGCGAAACAGCTCGCCACCACCGGCATCACGCTCCTGCTGGAACACGAGCGCGGCCGCCAGGCGATCGAACCGACGCCACTCGTCATCGCGCTCGGCGAGGCGACGTGGCGGGACACGCATCTGCTGCGGCTCGTGCGCGAGCAGCTCGCGCGCATCGAACTGGGCGCGCCGATGATCGCGCTGCGGCTCGAGGCTTCGCGCGTGCAGCCGGCCGCGCCGGTGTCCGATTCGCTCTTCACCGAACCCGGCGGCTCGCCCGAAGACCACGCGCGGCTCATCGAGCTGCTGGTCGCGCGGCTCGGCCCTGACAACGTGCTGCGCGCCGTGCCGGACGCGGACCATCGTCCCGAGGTCGCGAACCGCTGGCTGCCGGTCGGCTCCACCACGAAGGCGGCCGCGCTGCCGCCCGGCCTGCCGCGTCCCGTCTGGCTGCTGGCGAAACCGCTGCAGCTGCTGATGCGCCAGGACCGGCCGTTCTACGGCTCGATGCTGAAAATCGTGTCGCCCGGCGAACGCATCGAAGCGGGCTGGTTCGACGGTCAGCTCGTCACGCGCGACTACTTCGTCGCCCAGGCGAACGATCAATCCTGCTACTGGATCTACTTCGAGCGCGTCAGCAGCCGCGACGCGGACAGCCCTTCACGCTGCTTCCTGCACGGGCTGTTCGGGTGAGCGGCCATGGAAACCTCGATCAACCTGTTACCCGCGTACGCGGAGCTGTTCTGCCAGTCGAATTTCTCGTTCCTGCATGGCGCGTCGCATGCCGAGGAACTGGCCGAACGCGCGGCGCAGCTCGGCTACGCGGGCCTCGCGATCACCGACGAATGCTCGCTCGCCGGTGTCGTGCGCGCGCACGTCGCGGCAAGGAAGCACAGCCTGCCACTCGTGATCGGCTCGTATTTCCGGCTCACGAACGTCGACGGCTCGCCGGCCTTCGGGCTCGTCCTGCTCGCGCAGAACCGCGAGGGCTACGGCAACCTCTCCGAACTGATCACACTCGCCCGCTCCCGCGCGCCGAAAGGCGAGTACCGGCTGGCGCCGCAGGACCTGTCGCGGCCCGATCGCGAGAACGCGCATCTGCGCGGCATGCCCGACTGCATCGCGATCCTCGTGCCGGATTTTCCGGCGCAGGAAGCGCAGCTCGACCCGCAGCTCGAATGGCTCGACGCCACCTTTCCGGGCCGCGCGTGGTGCGGGCTCGTGCTGCATCAGCGCGCGATGGACGACATCCATCGCGGCGCGGTCGAATACGTGGCGGACGAACGCGGCGTACCGGTCGTCGCGCTGGGTCACGTCGTGATGCACGTGCGCTCGCGCAAGCCGCTGCAGGACACGCTCACCGCGATCCGCGTCGGCCGCCCGGTACACGAGTGCGGCTACGACCTCGCGCCGAATGCCGAGCAGCATCTGCGTTCGCGGCTGCGCATCGCGAACCTGTATCCGGACAACGCCATCGTCGAAACCACCAACCTCCTCGCGCACTGCACCTTTTCGCTCGACGAACTGAAGTACGAATATCCGGACGAGCTCGTGCCGCCGGGCTTCACACCCGCGTCGTATCTGCGTCAGGAAACATGGATCGGCGCGCAGCAGCGCTTTCCCGGCGGCGTCCCGTATCAGGTGCAGCAGCAGGTCGAGCACGAACTCGCGCTGATCGGCGAGATGAAATACGAGCCGTACTTCCTGACCGTCTACGACATCGTCCGCTACGCGCGCAGCCAGCACATCCTGTGTCAGGGGCGCGGCTCGGCGGCGAACTCGGCGGTCTGCTACTGCCTCGGCGTGACCGAGGTCGACCCGGCGCGCGGCAACCTGCTGTTCGAGCGCTTCATCAGCAAGGAGCGCGGCGAGCCGCCCGACATCGACGTCGACTTCGAGCACCAGCGGCGCGAGGAAGTGATCCAGTACATCTACCGGAAGTACGGGCGCGACCGCGCGGCGATCGCCGCGGCGGTGTCCACCTACCGGCCGCGCGGCGCGCTGCGCGAAACCGGCAAGGCGCTCGGCGTCGACCCGCAGATCGTCGATGCGGTCGCGAAAACGCACCACTGGTTCGATACGAGCCACGATCTGCTGGAACGCTTCCGCGAGTCCGGGCTCGATCCGGATACGCCGCTGATCCACGCGTGGGCGCAGTTCGCGTCGCAACTGCTCGGCTTTCCGCGGCATCTGTCGCAGCACTCGGGCGGTTTCGTGATCAGCCGCGGCAAGCTCACGCGGCTCGTGCCGGTGGAAAACGCCGCGATGCCCGAGCGCAGCGTGATCCAGTGGGACAAGGACGATCTCGAATCGCTCGGTCTCCTGAAGATCGACGTGCTCGCGCTCGGCATGCTGTCGGCCATCCGGCGCACGCTCGATCTCGTTTCGGAGCGGCGCGGCGAGCGCTTCACGATGCAGGACATTCCGGCTGAAGACGAAGCCACGTACGACATGATCTCGCGCGCCGATACGATCGGCGTGTTCCAGATCGAGTCGCGCGCGCAGATGTCGATGCTGCCGCGGCTCAAGCCGCGGAAGTTCTACGACCTCGTGATCGAAGTCGCGATCGTGCGGCCGGGGCCGATCCAGGGCGGCGCGGTGCATCCGTATCTGCGGCGGCGGCAGAAGCTCGAACCGGTGTCGTATCCGAAGGAAGCGTTGCGCGTCGCGCTCGAACGCACGCTGGGCGTGCCGATCTTCCAGGAACAGGTGATGCAGATCGCGATGATCGCGGCCGGCTTCACGCCCGGCGAGGCCGACGAACTGCGCCGCGCGATGGCCGCGTGGAAACGCAAGGGCACGCTGCAGAAGTACTACGACCGCATCGTCCTCGGCATGCAGGAGCGCGGCTACGAACGCGGTTTCGCCGAGGCGATCTACGAGCAGATCAAGGGCTTCGGCGAATACGGCTTTCCGGAAAGCCATGCGGCGAGCTTCGCGCTGCTCGTCTATGTGAGCAGCTGGCTCAAGTGTCACGAGCCCGAGGCCTTTCTCGCGGCGATGCTCAACAGCCAGCCGATGGGCTTCTACTCGCCGTCGCAGCTCGTGCAGGACGCGCAGCGGCACCACGTGCGGATCCTGCCAGTGGACGTGACGACAAGCGGCTGGGATTCGTCGCTCGAATATGTGGCTGAAGCGATGGACGAATCCGTGGACGCAGTGGTGACAGAGGCGATGACCGAAGCGGTGACCGAAACCCCGCGCCCCGCGGTGCGTCTCGGCCTGTCGCTCCTGCGCGGCATGCGCGACGGCGCGGCCGGGCGGATCGAAAACGCGCGTGCGGTGCGGCCTTTTTCGAGCGTGATCGATCTCGCGCGCCGCGCGCAGCTCGACCGGCACGACCTGCAGGTGCTCGCCGGCGCGAACGCGCTCGAAGCGCTTGCCGGCAATCGCCGGGAGGCGCTCTGGCATGCGGCCGACGCGCTGCCGGACAAGGACATGCTTGCGCCCGCCCGGATCGTCGACGAAACGCCGATGCTCGGCGCGCCATCCGAGGCGGAAGACGTGGTCGGCGATTATCGTTCGGTGGGGCTCACGCTCGGCCGGCATCCGGTGGAGCTGCTGCGGCCGGAGCTCGCCACGCGGCGGCTGATGCCCGCCGCCACACTGCGCGCTTACCGCAACGGCCAGCTCGCGCGCGCCTGCGGCATCGTGACGGTGCGGCAGCGGCCCGGCACCGCGAAAGGCGTGATCTTCATCACGATCGAAGACGAAACCGGCAACGTCAACGTGATCATCTGGCCGAAGCTGCTCGAGCGGCAGCGCAAGGAAACGCTCGGCGCGTCGCTGCTCGCGGTGTACGGCAAGTGGCAGCGCGAAGGCGAGGTGCGCCACCTCGTCGCGCAGCGGCTCGTCGATCTGTCGCATCTGCTCGGCGGTTTGACGACCGTGTCGAGGAATTTCTGCTGAGCGCGGTTCAATGCGCGGTTCACTGAACGATTCACTAACGGCTCACTGAGCAGTTCACTGAAGGTTCACTGAACAGCTCACTGCGCGGTTCACTGCCTGGCTCACTGCTTGGCTCACTGCGCGATCCTTCATTCCACCCCCGGCTTCCGGCCGAGAAACGGCACCCGCTTCATCAGCAGCCGCAGCGCCTCCCAATGAATCCACATGACCACCGCCACCGTCATCCACGGTTGCCGCAGCAACGCGAGCAGCGCGCGCGCACCGGTCAGCGGCGCCGCCTTCGTGCCGATCGCCGTGCGGATCAGGAGGCCGTCGCGATCGCGATAATCGATCGTCACGGACACATGCGCGCCCTGCTCGCGCACCCTGAACGCATACGAACCCTCGACCCGGCAGAACGGCGATACGTGAAACGTCTTGCGGCACGTCAGTTCGGTATCGGCGTCGATCGGCGCGTGGCCGGGTGCGCTCAGCAGATACGAATGCCGCGCGCCGAACGTGTTGCGCACCTCGGCGAGCAGCGCGCGCAGCTGGCCGTCGCGGTCATGACAGAACCAGAAACTGACCGGATTGAACGCGTAACCGAAGATGCGCGGCATCGTCTGCAGCCAGATTGCGCCGTCAGCAGGAATGCCGGCTCTCGCGAGTTCGTCGCGCATCCACCGCTGCAGATCGCCGCCATCGCAGGCGCCATGGTCGCAGAGGCGCAGACCGAGCGGCGCCCAGCGATCGATGCCGAACCACCAGCGTCGCAACGACGACAGCCGCGCCAGATCGCAGCGCACGCAGAACACCGGATAGGTGAAGCGATGACGCACGGGCCGCAGCCGTTCGTGCATCACGCGGCCGGTCAGGAGCCACGCAAGCGTATCGGCGAATGCTGCGCGACCGTCACGCGCAGTTGCTGACCGCGCGCCGTCCGCGCCATCCGTGTCACCGCGGCCATCGCGAGCGGCATCACCCACACCATCGCGAACGGTCCGCCCGCTCATAGCCTCGCCCAACCCGGCAATACGCCGAAGTCCGCCGCCACGCGCAGCGCCGATTTCAGCCCGTCTTCGTGGAACCCGTAGCCGGTCCACGCGCCCGCATACCAGGTGCGGCGCCGTCCCTGAAGACCGGGTACGCGCTGCTGCGCCGCGACGGCCGCAAGATCGAACAGCGGATGCTCGTAACGAAAGCGGTCGATCTCGGTGCCGGGCGTCGGCTGCGCGATCGGATTCAGCGTGACGACGACCGGCGTGCGGAACGGCAGCGGCTGCAACTGGTTCACCAGATAGCTGACGCAGACCGGCCGCACATCGCCGTCGCGCGCCGCCGGCATGGTCGGCACACCGCCGCGCCAGCCGCCCAGATAGTTCCACGCGGACCACACGCGCCGGCGGCGCGGCAGCAACGCAGTGTCCGTATGCAGCACCGCGACGTTCGGTTGATAGCGCACCGCGCCGAGCAGCGCCGCCTCGTCGGCGTCCGCGTCGTCGAGCAGCTTCAGGCTCACGGGCGCGTGCGTCGCGAGCACGACCGCGTCGAAGCGTTCCACGCCGGCTTTGGCGGTGCGCACCGTCACGCCGTGGGCATCGCGACGCACGCCAAGCACCGGTGCCGCGAGACGCACGTCGTCGAGCCGCGCTGCGATCCGCCGCACGTAGTCACGCGCGCCGCCTTCGACGGTCTTCCATTGCGGCCGACGGTTCACCTGCAGCAGCGCATGGTTGATGCAGAAGCGCAGGAACGTCGCGGCCGGAAAATGCAGGATGTCGTTCGCGGCGCTCGACCAGATCGCCGCGGCCATCGGCAGCAGATAGTGCTCGCGAAACGGCGCGCCATAGCCGCCGCCGGCGAGCAGCTCGCCAACCGAGCAGCCGCTCGCCGATGCATACGCGAGATGCGCCGGCGCGGCCGTATTGAAGCGCAGGATGTCGCGCAGCATGCCGAGAAAACTCGGCGAGAACGCGTTGCGCCGCTGCGCGAACACCGTGTTCAGATTCGTGCCGGCCCATTCGAGCCGCCCTTCGTCGAGCGATACGGAAAACGACATCTCGCTCGCGTGCGCCTTCACCCCCAGCTCGTCGAACATCGCGACGAGATTCGGATAGGTGCGGTCGTTGAACACGAGAAAACCTGTGTCGACCGGATGCCGATGCCCGTCCAGCTCGACATCGACGGTATTCGTATGGCCGCCGAGGTAATGCGCGGCTTCGAACAGCGTCACCTGGTGGCAGCGCGACAGCAGCCACGCGCTCGCGAGCCCCGCAATGCCAGCGCCGATCACGGCGATGCGCTGGCCGGAGCGTTGCGCGTCCAGTACGCGTTGTTGTTCCCGCATATCATCCATACCTGAAGGTATCCTGATTATTCACGCGAGCTAGTGGCCGATCGTCTCAAAGCCGGGTTTGCCGATCTCGTCCGGGGTCTGCGGCACGCGGCGAAAACGCGACGTGTCGTAGCCCATCGCATCGAAACGCGCGAGCAGCGACCGGTAGGTCGCGTCGTCCATGTGCGGGTCGCGCGAGAACACCCAGCCGAGCGTCTTGCCCGGATAGCCGATCAGCGTGTAGCGATAGTCGGGGTCGACATAGACGGTCAGCTGCGTGACGGTGATCGGCCAGATCACGCGCACGCGCCACTCGCCGTTACCTGTGCCGGGCACTGGTGTGTCGGTGAAGCGGTAGTGCTTGAGGGCAGAGTCGAACGTCTTCCTGCGGCCGAAATACTGGTCGTCGATCTTGCCGTCGTCGCGCAGCGTCCATTGCGCGTACGACCCGACCATGTCCTTCTCGGCGAAGTACGGAATCAGCGCGACGATGTACCAGCGGCCCATGTAACGCGGCAGATCGACCGGCGCCGGCTGCAGCGGCACCGCTGCGCGCGGATTCGGATTCGGCGGTTCATTCGAGCATGCGGCCAGCAGACCGAGCGCGACGATCAGCAACAGCGTGCGCAGCGTATTCATGCGCGCCGCTCGAACAGATAATGCGCGACGCCCCATTCGCTGCCGCCCGCATAGCCGAACAGTTCCGCCACCGCCATGTAGAACATCCGCCAGCGCTGGAACCAGCGAGCCGCGTCACGTGCACCATAGGTCTCGACGAAGAGCGGCAACACGCGTTCGCGCGCCGCATCGAGCGACGCTAACCACTGGTCCGCGGTACGCGCATAGTGACGGCCGTTCACCCACCATTCGCGCGTCACGCGCAGATCGTCCTGGAAGTGCAGCAGCAGCGCAGCCGACGGCATCGTGCCGCCGGTGAAGAAATAGCGCGACATCCAGTCGGTGCCATCGCGGTTCTCGAAGTGATACGCGAGCGTCGGATGCGCGAACAGATGGACGAACAGCTTGCCGTCGTCGGCAAGCCAGCGCGCGATCTTCGCGAGCAGCAGTCCGTAGTGCTTCATGTGCTCGAACATCTCGATCGACAGCACGCGATCGAAACCGTGTTCGCCGCGCTGTTCACCCCCCAGCGAAACCAGTTCGCCCGCGAATTCGAAGTCGACGATGTTGCCGGTCAGCACACGCAGATTGAGCAGCCCACGCTCTTTGCAGCGCGCCTCGATGAACGCGCGTTGCTGCGCGGAGTTCGACAGCGCGACGACCTGCGAACGCGGGTAGCGCGCCGCGAGCCACAGCGACAGCGAACCCCAGCCGCAGCCGAGATCGAGCACGCGCTGTCCGTCCGCGAGTCCGGCGCGCTGCGCATAGAGTTCGAGCATTGCGTTCTCGCCGTCGGCGAGCGTTTCGTCGCCGCGCGGATAGTAGCCGCACGAGTACTTCAGATGCGGACCGAGATGCGCGGCAAAGAACGTGTTCGGCAACTCGTAATGCTGCGCGTTCGCGGCCTGCGTATCGATCGCGATCGGACTCGCGCGCAGTTCGGCGACGAGTTGCGCCAGCGCTTCGGCACGGCGCTCGCCATCGCGCGCGTGTCCGTCGCGCAGCCGCTGACGCATCAATGCGCGCATGCCCACGCGAATCAACGCGTCGGGCAGCAGACCTCGTTCGCACGCGCGGATCAGCCAGCCTTCGCGCGAGCCGTTCATCGCGCGCGGATCGCCGCTGTGCGCAATGCCAGACGCATCGGCCAGCGACGTGCGCTGTACCGGTCGGGGCGGGGAAACGCTCATCGATCAGGCTCCTCGTTCGGAATCCGTGCGACGCAGGCGCCGCTTCACACCGGATACGGACGTCGCCGCCGGCCGGATGCAACGCGACATCGAAATTTCATCGACGACGGCAAAGATGCTGCGTTGCGGCAGCGTGCCCACGGCACACCGACGGAATAAACCGTGCGGCGAAGCGTTCTGTGTGGTGACGCGCGCGAACGACTATGCTGGTAAGCGCATGCGCCGTCGCACGACATGCAGCCGTCCCGACCGTCGCAACGGGTCGGACAGACTGGTCGGGAAGCCCATCACTTTCGGAAGACATCCATGAACCTGACAAGAACACTCGCCATCGTCACCGTCTCCCTCTCGCTCGCAGCGCCCGCGCTGGCATTCGCCGACACGGTGAATTTCAGCGCCGATCTGAAGGCATCGAGCGAAGTGCCGCCGAAGGACAGCCCGGGCACCGGCCAGTTCACGGCCACCTTCGACACCGCGACGAAACAGCTGCAGTACAAGGCCACCTATAGCGGCCTGAGCGGCCCCGCGACGATGGCGCACATCCATGGCCCGGCGCCTGCCGGCAAGAACGCGGGCGTGGTGGTGCCGGTGCCGAAGGACAAGGTCGCGAGCCCGATCGAAGGCACGGCAACCTTGACCGATGCGCAGGCCAAGGAGCTGATGGACGGCAACTACTACTTCAACGTGCACACCGCGAAGAACCCGGGCGGCGAGATTCGCGGCCAGATCGAGAAGCAGTAAGCGCGGCGGACGCGGCTGCATCGCGTAACGCGCGACGGGCGCAGAGCGCCTGGCGCGCGATACCGGTGCAGTTCGCGGCCGATGCGACGGGCGCGACGGGCGCGACCGACGTGACCGACGTGACAAATCGCAGCGGCGCTGCAAGGCATCCGCAAGGCAGCGCTGCGCGAGTCGTGCGTATAGTGAGCGCGCCGGAGGAACACGGCGGCGTCGAGGCGGTCTATCCAGCAATGGTCGACACGCCGCGACGGAGGACCCATGACAGGCAGATCGATCGCGATCGCTGCCGTCGTGGCACTTGCAGTGGCGGCCGGTGTCGGTGATCACGACGGCATCATGCCGGCGCGCCTGGCGTCGCTGGCGCCGCTCGCACCCGTGCTTGTACCCGCGCTTGTACCCGTTGCGCACGCAGCCGAATCGCCGGCCTCGCAGCACCCGTCGCCGCTGCCCAGTGACAACGCGGCCGCCACGCTGCATCGCGGCGCCGAACTCGCCGCGATCGGCGACTGCGCGGTGTGCCATACGGCGAGTCATGGCGCGCCGTTTGCTGGCGGCCGTCCGCTCGATACGCCGTTCGGGACGATCTGGTCGACCAACATCACGCCCGACCGCGACACCGGCATCGGCGCATGGTCGCTCGACGCGTTCACACGCGCGATGCGGCGCGGCATGTCGCGCGACGGCCATCTGCTGTACCCGGCCTTCCCTTATCCGCACTTCACGCATATGACCGACGCGGACATCGCCGCGGTCTACGCGTTCCTGATGTCGCGCGATCCCGTACGGGCGACGCCGCCCGCGAACCGGCTGGTGTTCCCGCTCGGCTTTCGTCCGCTGATCGCGGGCTGGAATCTGTTCTTTCTGCATCGCGGCGTCGAGCCGAACGGCGATGCCGCCGCGGACTTCGCAGCGGGCGCATCGGCTGCGGCGAGTAGCGACGCCGTCGAACTGGAACGCGGACGGTATCTGGTCGACGGCCCCGGCCATTGCGCCGCGTGCCACACGCCGCTCAATCTGCTCGGCGCGGAACAACGCGGCCATGCGTTGAGCGGCGCGGTGATCGAAGGCTGGCAGGCGCCTTCGCTTACTGCGTTGCTGAGCGCACCGAAACCGTGGACGCGCGATCAGCTCGTCGCGTATCTGCGTACGGGCTTCGCAAGCGACCATGGCGCGGCAGCGGGCCCGATGCGGCCCGTCACGCAATCGCTTGCGGACGCATCGGCACGCGACGTCACCGCGATGGCCGATTACCTGATGTCGCTGCAAATGACACCGGCCGCGGCAGGCGCAGTGCCTGCTTCTTCGCCATCGCAACAACACGCGTCGGCCGAAGCCGAGGCTGAAGCCGAAGCGAACGTCAATGCCAATGGCCATGCCGATGCAGTAACCGCACGGGTGCAAAACGGCGCGACGCTCTTCAACGGCGCGTGCGCGCAGTGCCACGCACCACACGCGCCGATGACGACGCTCGGCAACCGCCCTTCGCTCGCGCTCGGCAGCGCGTCGAACGCGAACACGCCGCGCAACGTGCTGCGCGCGATGCTCGACGGCATCCGCGCTCAACCCGGCGCGAGCGGCCCGTCGATGCCGGCGTTCCGCAACGTGTTCACCGACGCGCAGATCGCCGACCTCGCGGCGTTCCTGCGGGCGCGCTTCAGCAGCCAGCCCGCATGGAGCGTGGATGAAGCGAGCGTCGCGAAGCTGCGCAAGGAGGCAGGCAATCCATGATTACGCTGACCGTCAATGGCGTCTCGCATCGGCTCGATCTCGATCCGTCGACGCCGCTGCTCTACGCGCTGCGCAACCAGCTCGGCCTGCACGGTGCGAAGTTCGGCTGCGGGCTCGGGCAATGCGGCGCGTGCACGGTGATCGTCGGCGACGAGCCGGTGTTTTCGTGTCTGCTGCCCGTGGTCGCGGTCGGTACGCGCAATGTGCGGACTATCGAAGGGCTCGGCACCGCGGCGCATCCCGGCCGGTTGCAACAGGCGTTCATCGACCGCCAGGCCGCGCAGTGCGGCTACTGTATCGCCGGCATGGTGATGCGCGCGCAGGCCCTGCTCGATCGCGTGCCTGCACCCAGCGAACAGCAGATTCGCGAGCATATGGAGCCGAACCTGTGCCGCTGCGGCACGCACATGCGGATCCTCGCGGCGATCCGCGAAGCGGCACAGCAGGCAGAGAACGCACAGCAGCGCCCGCAGGGACAGCCCGCATGAGCGGCGAGCGTCCAGTCAGCATCGATACCGGCCGCCGCCGCTTTCTCGCGGCGGGCAGCGTGATGGTCGGCTTCACGCTGCTGCCCGCCGCGCGCGCGCTCGCGCAGACCACCACCGAAGCCGGCACGTTCAACGCATCGGCGCCGAAGCTGCCCGGCAGTCTGAAGACGACGCCGTCGCTCGACGCGTGGGTCAGGATCGACGAAGCGAGCCGTATCACCATCTTCACCGGCAAGGCGGAACTCGGCACCGGGATCCGCACGGCGTTCATGCAGATCGCCGCCGAGGAACTCGGCGTGCCGCCGCAGCGCATCGCGCTCGTCACCGCGGATACCGGCCTGACGCCGAACGAAGGCTACACCGCGGGCAGCCATTCCACCGCCGACAGCGGCACCGCGATCCTCAACGCGACCGCGCAGGTGCGCGTGCTGCTGCTCGACGCGGCCGCCGCGAAACTGGGCGTGGATGCGGCTACGCTCGTGGTTCGCGATGGCGCGATCGCGAGCAGCGACGGACGCACGCTCAGCTTCGGCGAGGCGGTCAGCGGCGTGAACCTGCATCAGGATGCGCAGCCCGGCGTGCCGACGCGCGCGCCGCAGTCGTACACGACGATCGGCACGTCGTGGCCGCGCGTCGACATTCCCGGCAAGGTGACGGGCGGCGTGAGCTATGTGCAGGATCTCCAGCTGCCCGGCATGCTGCATGCGCGCGCGGTGCGCCCGCCTTCATATGGCGCGACGCTCGCGGGCGTGGATGCCGATGCGGTGCGACGCATGCCGGGCGTCGTCGCGGTGGTCGTGGATGGCAGCTATCTCGCCGTCGCGGCGGACGACGAATGGCGCGCGATTCTTGCAATGCGCGCGCTCGCGGCCAGCGCCCAATGGCGCGACGGTCCGCCGCTGCCGCAGCAGGCGACGATTCACGACACGCTGATGGAGCTGCCCGCGCAGGACATCGCCGTCGCGAACACGACCGCCGCGGCCGCGCCGCCCGTGACGACGCTGCACGCGGAGTATCGCAAGCCGTACCTCACACATGGCTCGATCGGTCCGTCATGCGCGGTTGCGTGGCTCGATCAGGGCACGATGACGGTATGGACGCACACGCAGGGCGTGTTTCCGCTGCGCAAGGGTCTCGCGGAGATGCTGTCGATGCCGCCCGAGCGCATCCGCTGCATCCATCTGGAAGGCTCCGGGTGCTATGGCCACAACGCCGCCGACGATGTGGCCGCCGACGCCGCGCTGATCGCCCGCGCGGTGCCGGGCAAGCCGGTCCGCGTGCAATGGATGCGCGAGCAGGAACACACGTGGGAGCCGTTCGGCCCGGCGATGACGACCGAAGTGAGCGCGGCGCTCGACGCCTCCGGGCAGATCGTCGACTGGCAATACCGGATCTGGAGCAACACGCACAACAATCGCATCGAAAACGCGGGACGGCTGATGCCCGCATGGTTCCTCGCGAAACCATTCACGCCCGCGCCGCCGAAGCCGATTCCGATGCCGGAGGGCGGCGGCGACCGCAACAGCATTCCGTTGTACAGGATTCCGAACGTATCGGTGCTGTATCACTTCATTCCCGACATGCCGGTTCGCGTGTCGGCCATGCGCTCGCTCGGCGCGTATCACAACATCTTCACGATCGAGAGCTTCGTCGACGAACTCGCGTTCGCGGCGCACGCGGATCCGGTCGCGTTCCGTCTGCGGCATCTCGACGATCCGCGCGCACGCGCCGTGATCGAACGCGCGGCGCAGCGTTTCGGCTGGCACGTGGACCCTGCGACGCGCACGCATCCGCACGGCGTCGGCTTCGCGTTCGCGATGTACAAGAACCTGATGGCGTACTGTGCGATCGCGGTGGAAATCGCGTTCGACCGCGACACCGGTCACGTGACGATCGAACGCGTGGTAAGCGCGGTGGATTGCGGGCAGATCGTGAATCCGGATGGCGTTCGCAATCAGGTCGAGGGCGGCATCATCCAGTCGTCGAGCTGGACGCTGTTCGAAGCCACCACCTTCGACACGCACAACATCACGAGCTACGACTGGAGCACCTATCCGATCCTGCGGTTTTCGTCGGTGCCGAAGACGCTCGACGTCGAACTGATCGACCGGCCGGGCATGCCGTTTCTCGGCGTCGGCGAAGCGTCGCAGGGACCGATGTCCGCCGCGCTCGCGAATGCGATCGCTAATGCGACCGGCCAGCGGTTCCGCGAACTGCCGCTGTCGCCGGAACGGTTGCGCAAGGCGTTGCGGGTGTAGGCGAGGAAAAAAGCGCGCTAGATCTCCACCCGCGCGCCCAGTTCGATCACGCGGTTCGCCGGCAGCTTCATATACGCTGCCACATTGCCGACGTTATGCAGCATCACCGCGAAGAGCCGCTCCCGCCATAACGCCATGCCCTTGCCGGCAGTCGGCACCACCGTCGCGCGGCTCAGGAAGTAGGACGTCTGCGTCGGATCGACGACGAGCCCCGCCGACGAACAGGTTTCGAGCGCACGCGGCAGGTCCACTTCGTCCTTGAAGCCGTAGGTGATCGTCACCTGATAGCAGCCCTCGCCGAGCGGATGCACGGCCACCTGCTCGCGTCGCGGCACGTACGGCACTTCCTTCGTGTTGACGGTCAGGAATGCGACACATTCGTGAAAGACGCGGTTGTGCATCAGATTGTTGATCAGCGCATGCGGCACGCCGTTCGGGTCGGGAGACAGGAAGATCGCGGTGCCGCCCACCCGCACCGGGCAATGCGCGAACAGCTTGTCGAGGAACGGCTTCAACGGCGTCGCACCCGCCCGCACCCGTGCCTCGGCCACCATCATCTGCCAGCCGCGTCCCCACGTCGCCATGACCGTGAAGATGAAGAGCCCGATCGCGAGCGGGAACCAGCCGCCCTGCACGATCTTCATCAGGTTCGCGGAGAAGAACGTCGCGTCGATCACGAAGAAGAACGCCGTTGCGCCGACGCACAGCGCCCAGTTGTAGCGCCAGGCATAACGGATCACGAAGAACGTCAGGAAGGTCGTGATCAGCATCGTGCCAGTCACGGCGATGCCGTACGCGGAGCCGAGCGCCGCCGACGAACCGAAGCCGACCACGGCCGCGACGACGGCGAGCAGCAGCGTCCAGTTGATGCCAGGCACGTACACCTGCCCCATCTCCTTCTCCGACGTGTAGATCACGCTCATACGCGGCAGAAAGCCGAGCTGCATCGCCTGCTTCGTCATCGAATAGGTGCCGGAGATCACGGCCTGCGAAGCGATCACGGTCGAGATCGTCGCGAGCACGATCATCGGGTACAGCGCCCAGGTGGGAAACAGCAGATAGAACGGGTTTTGCACTGCAGCGGGCCGCGCAAGCAGCAGCGCGCCCTGGCCGAGATAGTTGAGCGCGAGCGCCGGGTACACGAGCCCGAACCACGTGACGCGGATCGGCTGCGCGCCGAAGTGCCCCATGTCCGCGTACAGCGCCTCGGCGCCCGTCAGCGACAGCACCACCGCCCCCAGCGCGACGAACGCGAGCCAGCGGTGACGTACGCAGAATGCGAGGCCCTCGAACGGATCGAGCGACATCAGGATCGCCGGCGAATCGGCGATGTTCAACAGGCCGATCACGCCGATCACGACGAACCACAGCACCATCACCGGCCCGAACACCACGCCGATCCCGGCTGTGCCGTGCTTCTGCATCACGAAGAGCGTGATCAGCGCGGCAAGCGTGATCGGGATCACATAGGTCTTCAGCACGGGCGCCGCGACCTCGAGCCCTTCCACCGCGCTCAGCACGGAAATGGCCGGTGTAATCACGCTGTCGCCGTAGAACAGCGCCGCTCCCATGATGCCGACGACGAGCAGCGCATGCCGCAGCTTCGGCCGGTTCGTTACCGACGAGGCCGCGAGCGCGAGCAGCGCCATGATGCCGCCTTCGCCGTGGTTGTTCGCGCGCAGGATCAGCGCAACGTATTTCAGCGACACGACGATCGTCAGCGACCAGACGATCAGCGAGACGATGCCGCGCACGTTCGCCGCGTTCATCGGCAGGCCGTTGGCCGGATCGAACACGGTCTGCAGCGTGTACAGCGGGCTCGTGCCGATGTCGCCGTACACGACGCCGAGCGCGGCCAGCGCGAGCGCGGGCAATGCGCGGCGGTGCGGGGTGGGATCGCCGGCTCCCGAGGTGGCCGATGGGTGCGGCGCATCCGATGTCTGCTCGCTCATCTCTGTCTCCCTGACGGACGTCTCCTGCCGCGCGGCCCGAGTGGCGGGCATCGCGCGCGGATGCAGGCCGCCAGCACGGGCGGCCCTTCGATCGTTGCGGGCCGGCAGCCTGCTGAAAGCCTGTGCCCAGAATATTGAACGTCGTGTCTCGTCGATTGAACGAAGTATAGGAAAGCAAGCGCGCGAGCGTGTGGCCGGCGCTGAACCAGACACGTCGCGCCGTATGTGCGAACGCACAATGAATGGCACAGCGACTCGTTCAGCGCGGATTCAAACATGCAATTCCGATATGTTTATCGACAATCAATATTTAAGCGTTGCATGGCCCGGTGTTAACCTGCACGTCACCCGGAAGGCCTCCTGCGCCTTCCCTTCCGTATCCGACATGCGTCCACCGGGAGCCATCGTGAGCGTCGAATTCATCGGCATGATCCAGCCGCAGAAAGTATCCGAGACCCACCTCGCACAGGGACCGGCAATCGACATCGGCTATCTGCGCCGCTTTGCGCAGGCGCACGAAGCGGCCGGCTTCGACCGGGTTCTCGTGCCCTACCATTCGACGAGCCCCGACGCGATGCTGACGGTCGCCTATGCGGCGAGCGTCACGTCGAGAGTGCATTTCATGCTCGCGCATCGGCCCGGCTTCGTTGCGCCGACGCTGGCCGCGCGTCAGATCGCCACACTCGACCAGCTGTCGGGCGGGCGCCTCGCGGTGCACTTCATTTCGGGCGGCAGCGACAGCGAGCAGCGGCGCGATGGCGATTTTCTGTCACATGACGAACGCTATGCCCGTACCGACGAATATCTGCACGTGCTGCGCCGCGTCTGGACGGAATCGCGTCCATTCGATCACGACGGTCGCTTCTATCGCTTCGAGCAGGCATTCTCCGAAGTGAAGCCGAAGCAGACGCCGCATGTGCCGATCTACTTCGGCGGCGCGTCGGCGCCTGCGATCGAAGTGGCCGGCAAACACGCGGACGTCTACGCGCTATGGGGCGAATCGAAGCAGCAGGTGCTCGAACAGGTGACGCGCGTACGCGCCGAGGCCGCGAAACACGGCCGCAGCGTGCGCTTCTCGGTGTCGTTCCGGCCCATCCTTGCCGACACCGAACAGGCCGCGTGGGAACGCGCCGAACACATCCTGGACGAGACGCGGCGCCTGCGCGCTGAACAGGGGCTTGATACCGGTGCGCCGCAGCAAAGCGAAGGCGCGCGCCGGTTGCTGGCCGCGGCCGGCGACGGCGTGCGCGCCGACGAGCGCCTGTGGACCGCGGTCGCGAAGGAGATTGGCGGGCGCTCGAATTCGACCGCGCTGGTCGGTACGCCCGCGCAGGTTGCAGAGACGCTCGCCGACTATCACGCGCTGGGTGTGACGACCTTCCTGATCCGCGGCTTCGATCCGCTCGAAGATGCGATCGACTATGGCCGCGAGCTGATTCCCGCCACGCGCGAACTGACTTCGCAGGCGCGCCGCGCTGCATGAACGCTCACGCCGCCACGACACACTGCCGAGGACCCGCATCATGAGCACCACGCTTGCCGCACCGCGCGCCGTCGCGCTGCGCGATACGCCGATCCGCAAGTTCTGGTTCGACGAGACGCCGCCGCGCGGCAGCATCGCGGACGAACGCCGTCATCGGCAGACCCGTCTTGCCGCCGCGTTTCGTCTGTTCGCGCAGCGCGGTTTCGACCAGGGACTGGCCGGCCACATCACCGCGCGCGATCCCGAATGGACCGACCACTTCTGGGTCAATCCGCTCGGCAAACATTTCTCGCGCATTCGCGTATCGGATCTGCTGCTCGTCAATCATCGCGGCGAGATCGTCGTCGGCGAAGGGCCGCTGAATCAGGCCGCGTTCGCGATCCATGCCGCGATTCACGCGGCACGCCCCGACGTGATCGCCGCCGCGCACACGCATTCGCTGTACGGCAAGGCCTGGTCGACGCTGGGCCGCACGCTCGATCCGCTGACCCAGGATGCGTGCTCGTTCTATGAAGACCACGCGCTCTTCGACGACTTCCAGGGCGTCGTGCTCGACACCAGCGAAGGCGCGCGCATCGCCGATGCGCTCGGCGACCGCAAGGCCGCGATCCTGAAGAACCACGGCATCCTGACGGTCGGCCCGACGGTCGAAGCGGCGGCATGGTGGTATATCGCGCTCGACAACGCGTGCCACACGCAACTGCTCGCCGAGAGCGCGGGCACGCCGCAACGTATCCCGCACGATATCGCCGCGGACACGCACGAGCGCGTCGGACGCCCAGGCGGCGCGCTGCATGCGTTCGAGAGCCTGTACGAAGGGCTCGTCGAAGCGGAACCGGACCTGCTCGACTGATGGGCGTCGATGCATTGCAGCGCCTGCGCGGCTTCATCGGCGAAATCGCGACGCTCGTCGATACCGCGCCGGACGAAACGACGCTGATCGAACAGGGCAAGGCTTCGCTCGCGCAACTCGTCGCCGTCGATGACTGGCTGCCCGCTGCGTACGCGCAACCGTCGCCCGAGCGCTACCAGCAATTCCTGCTGTACGCGGATGCGCGGCAGCGCTTTTCGGTGGTGAGCTTCGTCTGGGGGCCCGGGCAGCGCACGCCGGTCCACGATCACACCGTGTGGGGATTGATCGGCGTGCTGCGCGGCGCGGAACGCGCGCAGGCGTATCGTCGCGACGAACACGGCGCGCTCCTCGCCGCGGGCCCGGAAGCGCTGCTCGAACGCGGCGACGTCGAAGCCGTATCGCCCGCGCTCGGCGACGTGCACCGCGTGAGCAACGCGTACGACGACCGCGTGTCGATCAGCATCCACGTGTATGGTGCAAACATCGGCGCGGTGGAGCGCTACGTCTATCCTGAAGACGGCCCGCCGAAACGCTTCATCTCCGGCTACTCGAACGATACGCTTCCCAATCTCTGGCATTTCCCCAAGGACCATCGGCAGTCATGAGCTCATTTCCCCTGCGTACGTTCGCCGACGTGCGCGACGCGCTGCTCGCGAAACGCGAAATCGCACTGCTCGACGTGCGCGAAGAAGATCCGCACGCGCAATCGCATCCGCTGTTCGCCGCTAACCTGCCGCTGGCAAAGCTCGAACTCGAAGCATGGACGCGCCTGCCGCGTCGCAGCGTGCCGATCGTGCTGCTCGATGCGGGCGAAGGCTTCGCCGAGCGCGCGGCCGTGAAGCTCGTCGAGCTTGGCTATAGCGACGTCTCGTTGCTCGAAGGCGGCCTCGACGGCTGGATCCGCGCGGGCGGCGAAACGTTTCGCGACGTCAACGTGCCGAGCAAGGCGTTCGGCGAATTCGTCGAAGCGCAACGTCACACGCCGTCGCTGTCCGCCGAAGCGGTCGATGCGCTGCTCGCGAGCGGCGACGACATCGTGGTGCTCGACGCTCGCCGCTTCGACGAGTATCGGACGATGAACATTCCCGGCAGCGTCAGCGTGCCAGGCGGCGAACTCGTGCTGCGCGCCCGCGCGCTCGCGCCGGACCCTGCCACACGCGTGATCGTGAACTGCGCGGGCCGTACGCGCAGCATCATCGGCGCGCAATCGCTCGTGAACGCAGGTCTGCCGAATCCGGTCGCGGCGCTGCGCAACGGCACGATCGGCTGGACGCTCGCGGGGCAAACGCTCGAACACGGCAGCGCACGGCAGTTCGATCTTTCGGCGGGACGCGACGATCGCACGCTCGCGCAGTCGCGCGACCACGCGCACGCGCTCGCCGCGCGCGCCGGCGTCAAACGCACGACGCTCGACGAAGCGGCGCGCTGGGCGAGCGATCCGTCCCGCACCACGTATCGCTTCGACGTCCGCACGCCGGCCGAGTACGAACGCGCGCACGCACCCGGTTTTCAGGGCGCGCCAGGCGGCCAGCTCGTGCAGGAAACGGAGATGTTCGCGCCGGTACGCGGCGCGCGCATCGTGCTGTTCGACGACGACGGCGTGCGCGCGAACATGACGGCATCATGGCTCGCGCAGATGAATATCGAAGCGTACGTGATCGGCGAAGACGTGCCGGCGTCCGCGCTTCGAGAGACGGGTCCGTGGCGCGGTCCTCGCCCACCTGCGCCAGCAGGGCAGCAGACCGTCGATGCTCCGGCGCTTGCTTCGCTCCTCGCCGATCCGGCGCATGGCGTGCTGGTGCTCGACGTGACGTCGAGCGCGAATCACGTGAAGGCGCATATACCCGGCGCGCACTGGATTCTCCGTTCGCGCCTGCGCCATGCATTCGACGACCTGCGCGCGCTGCCCGACGCAAAGCGCTACGTGCTGACCTGTGCGAGCAGCGCGCTCGCCGCGTACGTCGCGCCCGAACTGGCGGCGTTGACGGGCAAGCCCGTGCAGGTGCTGGAAGGCGGCACGGCGGCGTGGATAGCCGCGGGACAGCCGGTGGAAAGCGGCGACACGCATCTCGCGTCACCGCGCATCGATCGCTATCGCCGGCCGTATGAGGGCACCGACAACGCGCGCGAAGCGATGAATGCGTACCTGGAGTGGGAATACGGGCTCGTCGCGCAACTGGAGCGCGACGGCACGCACGGGTTCTTCGTGATCTGAAGCGGCGCGCGAGACTTACGCGGCGCGTGCCGCGCGTGCCGTATCGAAGCTCGACGCGATGCTCGCGGACAGCACCGCGAGCGCCTGCTGCAGCTTGCCGAGCGTGCGCGAGTGCAGCATCCACACCGCGATCTCCGGGCGAAAGTCGCTGACGTTTACGACGTCGAGCGCGGCCGTGTGCTGACTGGTCCTGAGGAGCGGTACCGGCACGAGGCCAAGCCCGGCGCCCTGCGCGACGAGCGCGAGCTGCAGGTCCGTGCCGAACGTTTCGAGGTTCAGCTTCAGTGCGAGCCCGTTCGCCGCGAGCGCATGCTGCAGCCCCGCGCGAAAACCGCAGCCGTCCGGATTGAGCACCCAGCCATAAGGCTCGCACTCGGCAAGCGAGTACGGCCTGCGCTTCATGCTGCCCTTGCGCGCGACGACCGCCAGCTTCAGCGCGCCGAGCGCCTGCGACCCGATCGATTCGGCAAACGAACGGTTGCCGGGCATCAGCGCGACGGCAGCGTCGAGCATGCCGTCCTGCAACTGTTGCAGCAACTGCGCGCCCCACCCCGTCGACACACGCATCTGCAACGCGGGATGCGTGTGCTTCACTTCGCCGAGCGCATCGACGAGCGCGACGTCCGCCACGGTCTGCGCGACGCCGATACGCAACGTGCCGGCGAGCGGCGCATCGGTTGCGACCAGATCGCGCAGCGCATCGACCTCGCGCACGATCTCGCAGCACTGCCGGTACACAGCGAGGCCCATCGGCGTCGCACGCAGCGGCTTCGTGTTGCGATCGAGCAGCTCGACGCCCAACGCCTCCTCGAAGTTCTGCACGCGACGCGTAACCGCGGGCTGCGTCAGACCGAGCGTGTCGGCGGCCTGGCTTAGCGACTGCGCGCGCACGACAGCGACGAACGCCTCGACTTCATCGAATTTCATCGAACGGTCTGCTCCTTCCTGATGGGTCACACTGTGCGACATCTGCATGCGCGATGCCGGCAAAGGTAGCGCAGAAACCGGGTTATCGTCCAGCGCGTTTCGCTCGCCGCGTGCATTTCCTTTTCGCATATTTGCATAGAAGAACAATGCGTTTGATTAATGACAGCGCGCTGCGTATCGTGGACTTTCTTCAGTCTTTCATGCCGTCCTGCCGATGCGTTTATCTCTCGCTCTTCTCGTTGCCCTCGCCCTCTCTCACGCCGCGTTCGCGCAGACCACCTTGAAGGTCGGCGACCAGCAGTTCCAGACGCGCGGCATCCTCGAAGCGTCCGGTCAGCTGAAGGATCTGCCGTACAAGGTGGAGTGGTACAACTTCCCTGCCGCGCAGCCGCTCGGCGAAGCGCTGAATGCCGGCGCAATCGATCTCGGCGGCCTCGGCGATGCGCCGCTGATCTTTGCGTATGCCGCTGGAGCACGCGTGCGCGCGGTGGCCGCCACGCGCACGCAGCCGGTCGATCTCGCGATCATCGTGCCGCCGGACTCGCCGATCCATAGCGCCGCGGATCTCAAGGGCAAACGCATCGCGACGACGCGCGGCTCGATCGGCCACTACCTGCTGATCTCGACGCTCGAACGCGCGCATCTGAAGCCGTCCGACGTGTCGGTGCACTTCATGCAGCCCGCGGACGCCAAGGCCGCACTCGCGACTGGCGACGTCGACGCGTGGTCCACCTGGGACCCGTACGTCGCGCTGGGTGAACTGCGCGACCACGACCGCAGCATCGCGAACGGCGTCGGCGTGTCGTCGGGTCTCAGCTTCGAAGCCGCCACCGACGATTCCATCCAGCATCATCGCGCGGAGATCGCCGACTTTCTGAAGCGTGTGGCAGCTGGACAGCGCTGGGCGCTCGATCATCCGGACGAGGTGGCCGCGATGCAGTCGCGCGTCACCGGCCTGCCGGTGGACGTGCTGAAGGTCGTCTACCAGCGCGGCAACATTCATCCGGTCGCGATCGACGACAGTGTGATCGCCGAGCAGCAGAAGACCGCCGACACCTACCACCGCGCGGACGTGATCCGGACGCCGCTCGATGTCACGCCGAGCTTCGACAAGGAGTTCAGCGCGCAGTGATGCAGCGCGGAGAACTCGACCACAGAGAACCGACACGATGAACAGCCGTCATCCCGCGATCGGGTCCGGCGCGCAGCCCGACGAAGCCGCGCTCGACGCCCTCGCCGATCTCGACAGCCCTGCGGCCGACACATGGCTCGCCGCGCTCACCGCGTCGTTCGCGCAAAGCGCGGGCGAACTCGATCGCGCCGCGCTGTTCCCACATGCGAATCTCGCGCGCCTGCAGTCGGCCGGACTGCTTGCGCTAACCGTACCGCGCGCGCTGGGCGGACGCGAAGCCACGCTGCCGCAGACGCTTAAAGTGGTGCGTGCGGTCGCGCGCGGCGAGCCTTCTACAGCGCTGATCCTCGTCATGCAATACCTGTATCACCTGCGACTCCAGCTGAATCCGAACTGGCCGACCGCGCTGAAGGAGCGCGTTGCGCACGATGCGGTCGAGCACGGCGCGCTGATCAACTCGCTGCGCGTCGAGCCGGAACTCGGTTCGCCATCGCGCGGCGGCTTGCCCGCGACGGTCGGCGCGCGCGATACGAGCGGCTGGGTGCTGAACGGCCGCAAGATCTATTCGACCGGCAGCCCGGGGCTGACGTGGTACGCCGTCTGGGGACGCACCGATGAAGCCGTACCGCGCGTCGGCACGTTCCTCGTTCATCGCGACACGCCGGGCATTCATTTTGGTGAACCCTGGAATCATCTGGGTATGCGAGCCACCGGCAGCCATGAAGTCGTGTTCGAGAAAGTGCATATCCCCGCTGAACATGCGGTGGACCTGCAACCGCCGGAAACGTCGGTCGCCAACAGCATCGATCCGCAGACGGCGCAGTGGATGAGCGTGCTGCTGCCGTCGATCTACGACAGCGTCGCGCGATCCGCACGCGACTGGTTCGCCGTCTGGGCGGCCGAACGCACGCCTTCCGCGCTCGGCACGCCGCTCGCGAGCCTCGACTTGTTCCAGCAGACGCTCGGCAGGATCGACGCATTGCTGCTCAGCAACCGGCTGCTGCTCGATGCCGGCGCGCGCGGCGACGTCGCGCCAGCCGAGGCGCCTGCGATCAAGTATCTCGTCAGCCGCGACGCAATCGCGGCCGTCGAACTCGCGCTCGAAGCGAGCGGTAATCCGGGCCTGTCGCGCAACCATCCGCTCGAGCGCCACTATCGCGACGTGCTGTGCGCGCGCATCCACACGCCGCAGAACGACACCGTGCTGCGCAATCTGGGGCGCGCCGGTTTCGCGTCCATCCCGTCCACTTCTTCCATCCCAGCACGCTGACACAGGAGCGAGCGCCATGAGCGTCGAATTCATCGGTTATGTGAGTCATCAGGAACAGAGCGAAATCCATCTGCTGCACGGCCCCACGCTGAATCCGCCGTATATCGCGGCGGTTGCGCAGGCGCACGAATATGCGGGCTTCGATCGCGCGCTGATCGCGCATTCGAGCGCATCGCCGGATGGCTTCCAGATCGCGTCGTACGTTGCGCAGCAGACGAAGCGCCTTGGCATCCTGCTCGCGCATCGTCCCGGTTTCGTTGCGCCGACGCTTGCCGCGCGCCAGCTCGCGACGCTCGACCACTTCAGCGCCGGCCGCCTCGCGGTGCACATCATTTCCGGAGGCGACGATGCCGAGCAGCAGCGCGATGGCGACTATCTGCAGCACGATGCGCGTTATCGCCGCACGAGCGAGTATCTCGACGTGGTGAAGCGCGCATGGACCAGCGCGCAGCCCTTCGATCACACGGGGGAGTACTACCGCGTCACGGGCCATCAATCGCAGATTCGCCCGTTGCAGCAGCCGCATCTGCCGGTGTATTTCGGCGGCTCGTCCGATGCCGCGATCGCGGTCGCCGGCCGGCACGCGGACGTCTACGCGCTATGGGGCGAATCGCTCGCGCAGGTCGCCGACACGATCGCACGTGTGCGCGCATCCGCCGCGAAACACGGCCGCGAACAGGAAATCCGCTTCAGCCTGTCGCTGCGGCCGATCATCGCGTCGACCGAGGACGCCGCGTGGGCGCGCGCCGAGGCGATCCTCGAACGCGCGAAAGACGTGGTGACGCGTTCACCAAAATTCACGGTGCGCCCTAAAGATCCGAAGAACGTCGGCTCGCAGCGACTGCTTGCCGAAGCCGCGAAGGGACCGGTGGTCGATCAGCGCCTGTGGACCGGTATCGCCGCGTTGACGCACGCGGCGGGAAACTCGACGTCGCTCGTCGGCACGCCGCGGCAGGTGGCCGATGCGCTGCTCGAATATCGCAGGCTCGGCGTGTCGACTTTCCTGATTCGCGGCTTCGATCCGCTGGAAGACGCGCTCGCGTATGGCCGTGATCTGATTCCGCTCGTGCGTGCGGCAGTGGCGGAGGAAGAAGGACAACAGGCTGAAGCCGCAGCACTGGTTTGATGGCGCGCCGCCGGGCGTTCACTGAACGATGTGAAATCATTCACTGAACGCCCCCGCGTTCAAACCAGCACGTCGGAAAACACCCGGTTCGCAAAGCGGTCCGAATCCGTCCCGCTGTTCAATACCCCTACCGATTTCAGATCGTCCGCATAGAGCGCGATCTCTTTCCTGAACGCATCGCCGGTTGGATGATGGTGATCGGTGTGGCTCTTCAGCATCGCCGTGAGCTGACCCACGTCGGCCTGCGGCGCATGCTCCGCGAAAATCGCTGCCGCCTGCGCCGGGTTGTTCGCGGTCCATTCGGTTGCTTCGAGCAGCGCCTGCGTCAACGCCTGCGCGGTCGCGCGGTCCTTGCGGATCAGCGAGCCGCGTACGCCCAGCACGCAGCAGACGCGATGCTCGTACTCGCCGCACAGGTTGTTCGACACCTCGTACAGATGGTCCGATTCGCGCAGCTGCCAGATGGTCGGATCGCCGTCCGCAATCGCGTGTACCTCGCCCTTCTTCAGTGCCTCGCCAAGCAGGTTCGCCGGATACTGGCGCCAGTGCACGTCGTTGTCCGGATCGACGCCGATCTTCTTCAGCGTGATCGCGAAGAAATTCTTCGTCGGGCTCGCCATGTCGCTGACGCCCACCGTGCGCCCCTTCAGGCCGGCGAGATCGACGATGCCGGACGCGCGCGTCGCGAGCAGACGCATGCAGCCGCCGTGAATGCCGGCCGTCAGCTTCACGTCGAAGCCCTGCTCCAGCGGCTTGATCCAGCGCAGCGCCATGCCGACGCCCGCGTCGGACTTGCCGGTCGCGATCGCCTCGAGCAGCTGGTCGGTGGAGCCCGCGAAGTTGACGAGCTCGACCTGCAGGCCATGCTTACGGAAGAAGCCCTGTCTGTCCGCAACGGGAACCGGCGCGGTGCAGATCGCGCCCGCGTTCCACGACAGTTTCAGGTTGCGCGTGGTGTCGTCCGCGTAGACGCGCGGCGTCGTGAAGCCGAGCGGCAAGCCGCCGCCAAGCGCCGCCGCGCTGACAGCCCAGGTGGCGTTGCGCAGCCACATGCGGCGCGCCATGTCGACACGCGGCGTGTCGTCACTGGTGTTCATCGTGTGGATTCCCCGTATGCTGGATTGAACTGCATGAATTGAATGAACTGGTCGAGCTGGCTAAATGAGTTGCCTGAAGATGAACGCTTCACTGACGTGGCCGTGACGAAAGCATCGTCATGCGTCGATGCCCAGCTGTGCCAGCACCTCGCGCCGCAGCGCGACGAAGCGCGGATCGTCGCGATGTCGCGGACGTGCCGCATCGTTGCGTACCTGCGCGACGATGCGCGCCGGCCGCCCACTGAACACGATCACGCGATCCGCGAGATACAACGCCTCCTCGACGTCATGCGTGACGAACAGCACCGAGAAACGCGCTGCCTGCCACAACCGCACCAGTTCGCCCTGCATCCGCAGGCGCGTCAGCGAATCGAGCTTGCCGAACGGCTCGTCGAGAATCAGCAGCGACGGATCGTTGACGAGCGCCCGCGCAAGCGCCGCGCGCTGCGCCATGCCGCCCGACAGCTGATGCGGAAACGCACTGGCGAATTCGCCAAGACCGACGAGATCGAGTGCGGCATCAATGCGCTCGTCGGCGCTGCGTGCTGTGTCGCGTGTGCCGCCCTTCGCTCGACGCGCACCGCGCTGCGCTTCCAGCCCGAGACTTACATTGCGGCGCACCGTGCGCCACGGATAGAGCGTCGGGTCCTGAAACACGACGACGCGCGACGGATCCGGGCCCGCGACTGCCTCGCCGTTCGCCGACACGGTGCCTTGCCACGGCAGATCGAGTCCGGCGACAAGCCTCAGCAGCGTCGACTTGCCGCAACCGCTCGGCCCGAGCAACGCGACGAACTCGCCCGGCTCGACCGTGAGATCGACCGCCTCCAGCACCGGCAGCACCGTGCCGCCCAACGCAAAGCGATGACTGACATGACGGATGTCGATGCGCGCACCGTTGCGCTGCACATTCGATGCCGCCGCCTCGCGACGTTCCGCGGACGCGACGCCTTGCGTGACCGTTACCATTTGAGCAATCCTCTTTGCCACGCGAGCAGATGGTCGCGCAGCCTGAAGAGCAGCGTGATCAGGCCGGAGCACATCAGCGCCATCACCAGCAGCGCGGCGTACATGTTCGAATACGCGGCCCAGCCCTGCGCCCATTGCAGATACCAGCCAAGCCCCGCTTTCACGCCCATCATTTCCGCGACGATCAGCACGGAAAACGACGCGCCGAGTCCCATGAACAGCCCGACGAACACCGACGGCAACGCGGCCGGTATCGCGACCCGCAGGATCAGGAACGACGGCCGCGCCCCGAGTGTGCGCGCGACGTCGTAGTACGCGGAGCTGACGCCCGCGACACCTGACCACGTCAGCACCGCGACCGGGAACGCAGTGGCGAGCGCGATCAGGAACACGCTCGCGCTGAAGCTCGACGGAAAGAAAAAGAACGCGAGCGGCAGCCATGCGGTTGCCGGCAGCGGCCCGATCAGCCGCAGCACCGGATGCAGCCAGTACCCGACCGCGCGCGACCAGCCGATGCTTACGCCGACGACAAAACCCGTTGCCGCACCGATTGCGTAGCCATAAGCAAGCAGACCGAACGAATGCACGACGCTCGATGCGAGGCGCGGAGCATCGTCGAAGAACACCGCAATCAACGCCTGAGGCGGCGCAAAGAACGGCCGCGGCAGCCATTCGAGCTTCGCGGTCAGCACCTCCCATAGCGAGATGCCGATCGCGAGCGCGAGCAGCCACGGTGCGGTGCCGAGCCAGAGTTCGACGCTTCCTTTCGCGCGCCGATCCTGGTCCGCGTCCACGAGTGCAGCAGAACCGGTCGCGCGCCAGCCCGCCACCGCGAGCAGCACAGACCACGCTGCAAGCATCAGCTTCAGCACGATCAGCCCGTGGGTGTACGGCCAGTCGTCGAGGTCAGGCCACCAGCGCGTCAGCGCCGCGCCCGCGAACCACGCGAATGCAGCTGCCGCGGCGACCAGCACACGACGTGCGTCTCCCCGGGGCCATGCGAAACGCCCACGCTCGCCCGCTGCGCGCGAAGCGAGCAGATCCGATTGCGTCGACATGTCAGCGTTCTCCTTGCATGCGCGTCATGCGTTGACCAGCTGGGTGTCGGAGATCGCCCGCACATCGATGCGGCGCGGCAGGATCGCATCGCGATACGACACGTCCGCGACCTTCTGCAACGCGACGATGTCGGCGTCCGTGACGAAGCGCTGCCTGAGCGCGCTACGACGGGTGATCTGCCGCGCCGTATCGAGCGGCGTGCGGGTGAGCGACGCATAGATCTGCGCGTAGTCGTCGGGATGCGCGAGCGCCCAGTCGGCGGCGCGCTGCAGACGCCGCAACACGTCTGCAATCGCTGCGCGTTTGGCCGGGTCGGTCACGGCGGTGCCGGATGCGGTGAAAAAGCCGAGCCCGCTGTTGATGCCGCTGCCGTCTCTCAGCACCCGGCCGCCGCGCTGCACCGCGATGCCGAAGTACGGATCGAAGGTGGCCCACACGTCAATCGCGCCGGATTCGAACGCGGCGAACGCATCGACGGGCAGCACGAAGCGCACGTTCACGTCGTTGCGCGACAGGCCCGCTTCGGCGAGCGCGCCGTACAGCTGGTATTGGGAGATGCTGCCGCGCGCCGACGATACGCACACCGTACGGCCTTTCAGGTCCGCGACGCTTTTGATCGGCGAAGCGGCCTGCACGACAATGCCGAGCCCCGCCGCGGAGCCGACGCGCGTCGCGACGATCTTCAGGTCCGGATCGCCGATCGCCGCGGCGAGCACGGGCAGATCACCCGCCGGCGCGAGGTCGACCGCGCCCGAGCGCTGCGCTTCGAAGAGCGGCGCCGCGCCCTGGAAATTGGCCCAGCGATACGCATAAGGCGCACCGTCGAGCACTTTCGCCGCTTCGGCAAGCGCGCGCGTGCCGCCCGCCTGATCGCCGAGTACCACGGTAACGGAATGAAGGTCGATAGTCGCGGCCGCTGCCTGGGCCGCGCGCGCGTTCAACGCAATGAACGACGCGAATGAAGCTGAGAGCGCGGCGGCGGGCGTCGCACCAAGGAGACGCAACGCGCGGCGGCGGCGCTGAAGGACGTCTTCAGTATCGTGAAGAGAGGTGATCATGGATTCTCGCAGGCAATGTCATCGCAAGCGTAGCGATGCGCAATGCCGTTGAGAATGATTCAATTTCGATATGTTTATGCCGCGACACTATTTATGCTTTGCATGATTTGTCGCATGCGTGAACGAGTGGACTAAGGCGATGCGACAGCAGTCGTTTCGGTGCCCTTCAACGCGTCGAGAAACGCGTTGCACCACCAGTGCACATCCTGCTTGCGGATACGATCGAGCAGCGCCGCATGACGGTTTACGCGCTCTTCCTGCGACATCGTCAGCGCGCGTTCAATGGCCTGTGCGGTGCCTTGCGCGTCGTACGGATTGACGAGCAACGCCTCTTTCAATTGCTCGGCCGCGCCCGCGAAACGCGACAGCACGAGCATGCCCGGATCGGCCGGATCCTGCGCGGCGATGTATTCCTTTGCGACGAGATTCATGCCGTCGCGCAGCGGCGTGACGAGCGCGACGCGGCTTGCGCGATAGAGCCCGGGCAGACGCTTGCGTGCGACATTGCGATGGATATAGCGCACCGGCATCCAGTCGAGCTCGCCGTAATCGCCGTTGATCGCACCGCAGAGACTATCCATCTGCCTGCGCAGATTGTCGTACGCATCGACGTCTTCACGGCTCGGCGACGCGATCTGGATCAGCGTCGCGCTGTTGCGGTTCTCCGGATACTGCGCGAGCAGTTCGCGAAATGCATGCACGCGCTGCGGCAAACCCTTCGAATAGTCGAGCCGGTCGACGCCGATCAGAAGACGCCGCCGCGAATACTCCTCGCGCATGGCCTCGAACGTCTCGCGGCCTTCCTTGCCGTTCGCGAGATTCACGAACTCGTCGACGTCGATACCGATCGGGTAAGCGGCCACGTGCAGCGTCCGGTTGAACGCGCGCAGATGATTGCGGTCGAGCCGCTCGGCCTGCGCTTCGGATTCGACGTAAGCGGCAAAGTGCGTGACGTCCAGCTCGCACTGGAAGCCGACCAGGTCGTAGGCGAACAGCGAGCGCATCAGCCACTCGTGCTCGGGAATCGCGGCCATGATGGGCGGCGGCGGCATCGGGATATGCAGAAAGAACCCAATGCGGTTCGTGCAGCCCATTGCACGCAGCTCGGCCGCGAGGGGAATCAGGTGGTAGTCGTGAACCCAGATGAGATCATCGGGTTTGAGAAGCGGCATCAGCTTGCGCGCGAACAGCTGGTTCACGCGCCGGTAGCCGGCCGCGAACTGCACGTCGAACTTCGCGAGGTCGAGGCGGTAGTGAAACACCGGCCACAGCACGCCGTTCGCGTAGCCGAGGTAGTACGTGTCGTGATCGTGCTGGTCGAGATCCAGCGTAGCCAGGGTCACGCGGCCGACGGTCTGCCGGCGCAGATCCTGGCTGCCTTCGGCCGCGTCCGTCTCGCTGCGTATCTTGCCGCTCCAGCCGAACCAGAGGCCGCCGGTCTGCTGCAGGCTCTCCTTGACGGCGACTGCCAGACCGCCGGCCGCGCTCTTGCGGGGATCGGCGGTGCGGTTCGATACGACAACCAGACGACTCATCGGCGCCTCAGGACTGCGCGCCGTTCACCGCGTCCTTGAATGCCTTGCCAGCCGTGAACTTGACGGTCTTCGCCGCGGCGATGTTGATGGTCTCGCCGGTGGCCGGGTTGCGGCCGGTGCGCGCCGCGCGCGAACCCTGGCTGAACGAGCCGAAGCCGACGAGCTGCACGCCGTCGCCCTTCGCGACCGCCTTCGTGATCGTGTCGATCAGCGCGTCGATGGTTTCGCCCGTCGCTGCCTTGCTTGCACCGGTGGACGATGCCACTGCATCGATCAGTTCCTGTTTGTTCATAAGCGGATATCCCGTGTCGTAGTTGTGTTGCGTTGTTGAATGGACCGGCGCTTGCGCACTTGCCGCAAACATGACAAATGCGCCCCGGCCGCTCGGGCCTGAAGCGCGCACCCTTCGTACCGTAACCTATCCGGCGCCGGTTGCACAAGTGCGGGGCTCGCCCGCGAAGGGCCTGCAGCGGGGCTGCGGGCGGTTCGTGGGGCATCGATCCTACCGCATTCGCGGCAGGCGGGCCGCATTTCCGCGCATGGCGAACTACCGTTCGCAGCGCTTCCGCGCACCTGTCCAGATGCTGCGCCAATGCGCAAATCGCGTGAAATTTCCGCTAAAACAGCCCTTAAAAGCGCCTAAACAACGCTTTTTCGCCGCACATCACAATCTGAAACGGGTGCCAGGCATCCGACAAATCATTCGTTTTCAGTACGCGATGCTTTCCGTATCGTTCGTACCGCACCCGCATCTTCACCCCGGAAATAAAAATGAAACCAATTGTTCTGCCGGCGCTGATTGCGGGCTTTGCGGTCGCGGCCGCCGCTCAGGCGCGGCGCAGCGTGATGCTCCATGTGGCTTGTCGGCCAGCCGCTGGGGACTGACGGGCACTGAAGTCCCGGCGGCGATCTGGCGGCAATCTTTCAGCTCGAAACCGGCTTCAACGTCAGCTCCGTCACGCCCGGATGCCGGAACGATCCGCCCGTCGTTCCCGTGAAGGAACTCACGGAAGCGGGTGCTGGCCGCGCGACCGGCCGGCGTCTGCTCGATTTATGGGCCTGTGAAAAATACTTAGCTTTCCAGAAAATCTCATTTCGCTTTGCTATGCAATCCTGATTCAATGAGATTTTCCCTTTCCGACAGGAGACTCCAATGTCCGATGCGCAGCTCGTTTCGTCGTCCGCTCATGCGACGGCTCACTCCGCTCAGGCTGCATCCCGCCAGGCCGGGCAAGCGCTCGATCTGCACCGCGTAGCGGGGCGCATCGGCGCGGAAATCCGCAACGTGCGGCTCTCCGCGACGCTCGACGATGCCGCCTTCGATGCGATCAACGCTGCGCTGCTCGAGCACAAGGTGCTATTCTTCCGCGGCCAGCATCATCTCGACGACGCTACGCAGGAAGCCTTCGCGCGACGCTTCGGCGAACTCGTCGCGCATCCGACGCTCGCAAAATCCGACGGTTCCAGCTCTCTGCTCGAACTCGATTCGCTGCACGGCGCGCGTGCGAACTCCTGGCATACGGACGTCACGTTTGTCGATGCGTATCCTAAGGTCTCGATCCTGCGCGCGGTGGTGATTCCGGATGTGGGCGGCGACACCGTATGGGCGAACACCGCGGCCGCCTACGCGAATCTGCCTCCCGCGCTGCGCGAACTGGCGGACACCTTGTGGGCATTGCACACGAACGCGTACGACTATGCATCGACCCATGTGAATGCCGACAGCACGCAACTGAAGCGCTATCGCGAATCGTTCATTTCGACCATCTACGAAACTGAACATCCCGTAGTGCGCGTACATCCCGAAACCGGCGAGCGTACGCTCGTGCTCGGTCATTTCGTCCAGCGCCTGAAGGGTCTCTCCGCGCAGGACTCCGCTCATCTGCTGCAGGTTCTGCATGAGCACGTTACGCGCCTTGAAAACACCGTGCGCTGGAACTGGACTCAGGGCGACGTCGCGATCTGGGACAATCGCGCGACGCAGCACTATGCAATCAACGACTACGGCGACGCGCATCGGGTCGTGCGACGCGCGACCGTGCACGGCGACGTGCCGGTCGGTGTCGATGGCCGTCGCAGCGTGACGATCAAAGGTCCCAACGCGACCCTGCAGTAAGCGCGGCATTGCTGCGTCGCAACCCACCACCGCGCGTACCGATGCCGATCGGCATCGGCGCCGCCGCATCAGGGCAAATCCCGAGCCCGATTTAGCCCGCCATTACCTCCCCTCCGCTCGCCTGCATAAACTGGCATCACAGCAGACAACGACGCAGACCCGCACTGCGCGCGTCGCTGGGAGAGGAGACAACGCATGCCCAAGCTCATCCACACGATGATCCGTGTGCGGGACCTGTCGCGCTCGCTCGATTTCTACGACAAGGTCTTCGGTTTCAAGGTCTCGCACCGGCTCGACTTTCCCGATTTCACGCTGGCCTATCTGCGTAACGACGAGGCCGACACGGAGATCGAACTCACCTGGAACAAAGGACGCGACGAGCCCTATTCGCACGGCGATGGCTACGGACACGTCGCCTTCGTCGTCGATGACGCGAAAGCCGATCGACAGCGCGTGATCGACATGGGCCTCGCACCGAACGACCTGCGCGAATTCCGCGCGGACGACGGCGCGCTGATCGCCCGCTATTACTTCATTCAGGACCCGGACGGCTACAAGATCGAAGTACTCGAGCGTCACGGCCATTATCGCTAACGACGCGAGGAGACAAACATGAATCCCACGATCATTCCGATTGCGCACGAGGCCGCCGGTCCCGCGGTCGAAGCCGCGATGCGCGTCAAGCTCACGCGTCGCGAGCTGCTGAAAGGCACCGGTTTGCTGACGGGCACGCTCGCGCTGTCGTCGACGCTTGCAATGCTCGCGCCCAGCCGCGTGTGGGCGCTCGAACTGCAGGGTCTCGATACGCATCAGGGCGAAGTGCTGCTCGCCTTCACGCGCCAGCTCTATCCGCATCCAACGCTCGACGACGCCGTCTATGCGCTCGTCGTCAAGGACCTCGACGCGAAAGCGAAGAAAGATCCGGCCACGCGCCAGCAGCTTGCCGACGGCGTCAAACAGCTCGACGCGAACGCCGGCGGCGACTGGTCGAAACGCGACAGCGCCGCGCAGGCGCACGACGTCGCGGCCATCGCCGGCACGCCGTTCTTCACGACGGTGCGCACGACCGCAATCGTCTCGCTGTACAGCAACACGATGGCGTATCAGCACTTCGGCTATGGCGCGGCGGATGGCGACGGCGGCTATCTGTACAAGGGATTCAACAGCCTGTCGTGGCTGCCCGATCCGCCCGCCGCCGCAAGCGGTCCGATTCCGAAAGACAGCTAAGGGGCACACGATCATGGATCAGAACCAGAAGCGCTTCTCGCATAACGACAGCCACGTCGTCGTGATCGTCGGCTCGGGTGCGGGCGGCGGCACGCTCGCGAACGAACTCGCGCAGAAAGGCATCGACGTCGTCGTGCTCGAAGCCGGCGCACTGCATACACAGGGCGACTACCTGACCGACGAATGGGGCTCGTTCCAGCAGCTCGCTTGGCTCGACAAGCGCACGACGTCCGGCAACTGGCGCATCGCGAAAGACTTCCCCAATCTGCCCGCGTGGATCTGCAAGACCGTGGGCGGCACGTCGACGCACTGGGCCGGCGCGAGCCTGCGTATCCAGCCGCACGAATTCAAGGCGCGCACCACCTATGGCGACATTCAGAACGCGTCGCTGCTCGACTGGCCCGTTACGCGCGAAGAACTCGACCCGTACTACGACCGCGCCGAAAAGAAGCTCGGCGTCACGCGTACCAACGGGTTGCCGGGGCTGCCCGGCAACAACAATTTCAAGGTGATGTCCGCGGGCGCGACGAAGGTCGGCTATACGCAGTGCAACACCGGACACATGGCGATCAACAGCATCGTGCGCGACGATCGCAGCCACTGCTTTCAGCGCGGCTTCTGTTTTCAGGGCTGCCGCACGGGCGCAAAGTGGTCGACGCTCTATACCGAACTGCCGCGCGGGCAGGCCACCGGACATCTGGAGCTGCGCACCCAGGCGCACGTGGTGCGCGTCGAGCACGATGCGCGCGGCAAGGCATCTGGCGTCGTCTATTACGATGCGCAAGGCAAGCTGCAGCGGCAGAAAGCGCGCGCCGTGGCGATTGCCGGCAACTCGATCGAAACGCCGCGCCTGCTGCTCAACTCGCATTCCGGCAAGTTCGCCGACGGGCTCGCGAATGCTTCGGGACAGGTGGGCCGGAACTATATGCGGCACACCACCGGGTCCGTCTACGCGACGTTCGATCAGAAGGTGGAGATGTACAAAGGTACGACGATGGCCGGGATCATCGAGGACGAGGCGCGCAACGATCCGAAGCGCGGCTTCGTCGGCGGCTATCACATGGAAACGATTTCGCTCGGGCTGCCGTTCTATGCGGCGTTCCTGAATCCCGGCGCGTGGGGCCCGGCGTTCACGCAGGCGATGGATCAGTATGCGAACACGGCCGGCATGTGGATCGTCGGCGAAGACATGCCGCGCGCGACGAACCGCGTGACGCTCAACAACGACGTGAAGGACCAGTACGGGCAGCCCGTCGCGAACGTGCATTTCGACGACCACCCGAACGACGAGGCGATGCGCGAGCACGCGTTCAAGCAGGGATCGGCAGTGTACGAAGCGGTCGGCGCAAAGACGGTGTATCGCGTACCACCCTACCCGTCGACACACAATCTCGGCACCTGCCGGATGAGCGCGCGGCCGGAAGACGGCGTGTGCAATGCGCACGGACAGACGCACGACATCCCGAACCTGTTCGTGTCCGACGGCAGCCAGTTCACGACCGGCGCCGCCGAAAACCCGACGCTCACGATCGTCGCGCTCGCGATCCGCCAGTCGGACTACATCGCCGGTCAGATGCAGCGGCGGGCGTTATGACGGTACGTGGCGCGCGCCGCGGTGTGACGGTCCCTGCGTCCATCCTGCACGATGAGCGCGGGACGGCAGTCAGCGTTTGCCCGCCGCCGCGCGCACGCGTATGTTTAGCGAAACGGCACGTTCAATGGAGACAGCGCCATGTGCGGAATCTACGTCAACGCGGACCCGATCCTGTATGAATCTCGCACGCGGTCGCTGCGCATCCACGGCGTGATTACGACCGTGAGGCTGGAGAACCTGTTCTGGGACGTGCTGCAGGAAATCGCGGCGCGCGAGAACCTGACGACGAGCCAGTTCGCCGTGAAGCTGTATGACGAACTGATTGCGTTGCGCGGCGAGCCGCCCACCAATTTCGCGTCGTTCCTGCGCGTCTGCTGCCTGCGCTACCTGTCATTACAAACCGCGAAAGAAGAGCCGCCGATCACCGCCGCGGTATCCGGCAGCGACCTGCGTCCCAGAATACTGAAGACGGTCTGAACGTCATTCACTGCGCGCGAGCAGGAACTGGTACACGTCTGTGCGTCCTTCATCGAAGCCCGCTTCGCAGTACGCGAAGTAGAGCCGCCACGTCCGGATGAACAGCTCGTCGAAGCCGAGCGCGCGTACGAACTCGATGCGCGCCTCGAACTTCGCACGCCATAGCCGCAGCGTCTGCGCGTAGTCGCGGCCGAACGCGAGCGTCGGTGCCGCGCGCAGGCCGCCCTCGCTCGCCGCGGCGATGAAGCGCTCCGGGCTCGGCAGCATGCCGCCCGGGAAAATGAATTCCCGGATGAAATCGCTCGACGACCGGTATGCAGCAAACTGCCGGTCGGCGATCGTGATCGACTGCACCAGCGCGCGGCCACCCGCTTTCAGACACCGGCGCAGCATCGCGAAGTAGCCCGGCCAGAAGCGTTCGCCGACCGCCTCGAACATCTCGATCGACACAATCGCATCGTACTGGCCATCGAGGTCGCGGTAGTCCCGCAGCTCGAATCGAACCGCCGGCGACAGCGGCTGCGTGGTGGCGCGGGCCCGCGCCAGTGCAAGCTGCTCCGGCGAAATCGTCACCGCATGCATTTCAATGCCGCGTTCGGCCGCGAAGGTGGCGAAGCCGCCCCAGCCGCAGCCGACCTCCAGCACTTTCATGCCGACCCGCAGCCCCAGTGTGTCGAAGATGCACTGGTATTTCGCGAGCTGTGCCGCTTCGAGCGAGCGCTGCATGTCGCCTTCGAACAGCGCGCTCGAATACGCGAAGGTCGGATCGAGCCACAGCGCATAGAAGTCGTTGCCCAGATCGTAGTGCGCGTGAATGTTGCGGCGGCTGCCGGCGCGTGTGTTCGGGCGCAGCCGGTGACGCAGGCCGTACCAGAGCTGCGCAAGCCGGCCGCCGGCGATCGTCGCGGGCAATGCGCGTTCGTTCGCGATCGCGAGGCGCAGGAGCGCGGTCAGGTCCGGCGAGTCGAGCCAGTTCGCGCGATACGCCTCGGCAAAGCCGATGTCGCCGGCGCGCAGGATCGCGCGACACGCACGCCAGTCATGCAGATGCAGGGTTGCAGCGGGGGCGTTGTCGTCAGTCTTGCCGTGCGTGACGCCACGCGTGTTGCCACGCATCTTCCCAAACAGGCAGCGATCCCCGTCCGGTGTCACGAGCGCCAGGCTGCCGGTCTGGATACGGCCGAGCAACGCGAGAAACATCCGCGCGGAAGGCGGTATCCAGCCGGGAACGGACAACATCCGAAGCATCGTCATGGCAAGCCTTTATCTGTCTTGTTGACCGCGTGGCAGCAGCGGGACCATGACCCGGATACGTCGTGAACCGGCATTCGGATGCACGCGAGATGCAGTGTCGTGCCGTTGTCAGGAGGAACGCCTGGGCGGCCACGGAATCAGCGCGCTCGTGGTCCGCATGTACTCGGCGTAGCCGGCGCGCGTTTTCGCGGACCGCGCCTCGACCATCGGGATGCCGGACACCTTCATCAGCAGCAGTCCCATCAGCACCGGCGGCATCAGCGTGAGCCATCCCCACCCGCTGCCGGGCGACAGCGGAATGTAGGCGAGCCAGTGCACGCATTCGAAGAAGTAGTTGGGGTGTCGCGAATAGCGCCACAGTCCGGCACGGCAGACCTGGCCGTCGTTCGCCGGGTTGGACTTGAATCGCCGCAGTTGCCCGTCGGCAATCGCTTCGCCCACCACCGACGTCAGCCAAAGCACGACGGCCGCGATCACCCAGCCGGGTGCCGGAGGCGCGTCGCGAAAAGCCGGCACGAAGAACGCCACCGACAGCAGCATCGAGATCGCCACCTGCAGCTGGAAGAACCAGAACATCCTCCGATTCGCCGCGGCGCCCCATTCGTCGCGCAGCTGACGGTAGCGCGCATCTTCGGGAGCGCCGAAGTTTCGCCGCCACAGGTGTACGCACAGACGCCCGCCCCACAGCAGGCCACCGCCCGCAACGAGAATGCGATTCAGCGCTGCGCCGGTACCGAGCACGCCGCACAGCAGCGCGACGACCCCGAGCGACCCGGCCCAGACCGGATCGACCATGCCGGCATTGCGTGTCTTCAGTTGCCACGCCCAGACGATCGCAAACGTCCAGACGAGTCCGACGAAGGCGATCACGACCACCGGTATGACAGGCATAGGCACTCCGCTGCTGCTGGCGATACACCGGGTACGATGCAGTGCCCGCGATGGATGCAGTGGATTTCAGGTCGTCTGCAATGCACCGGTGGCGAGTACCGGCCCCGTCGGCTGTCCAGTCGGCGAGCCGCCATGCGGCTCCAGCGACACCGCCAGAATGGCACTCGAATTCATGCGCGCGACGATCTCGTCGGGCAGTCGCATCTTCGCCGGTTGATCCGATGGGAACACGCCGAGCGGAATCGGCTTCGCGTTTGGCGGGATGAGCCAGAGTTCGGTCGCGCGGTCCGCGGCGACAACCGGATGGACCGCCGGCACGACCACCATTTCCTTGCGCCGCAGATCGACCGTCGCGGTCCAGTGCGCGACACCGTCGGAGCGCGCGATCGTCGCGACCAGATAGCCGGTCGCCGCCGGCGCCGATGCGGACGGAGCCACCGGCGCGACCGGTGCCGTCGGTGCCTGAGCCGCCTGTCGTTCGCGCACGAGGTTCAGGTTCACTGCGACGAGCACGACCGCCGCGACGCTCGCGCATACGCCCAGCCAGCGCCACAGCCCGAGGTTGTTCCACAGGCCGCCGCGCGGCGCACCGGCTTCGTCGCGCAGCAGCCCGAGATCGAAGCGAATGCGCGTCCACACACGAGCAGGCGGCACGATCGCGCGAACGTCTTCGGCGAGCGGCATCAGGCGCGCCTCCCAGCTCGCGACATCGGCCCGCAGCGCGGCGTTGCCGGTCATCTCGCGCTCGAGCGCGCTGCGTTCGGCGGCGTCGAGCACGCCGAGCACGTACTCGGCGCCGCGCGGATCGTCACGGGAGAAATCGGCTGGCGTATTCATCGCTCGAGACAGGCCTTGAGCTGCAGCAGACTGCGCCGGATCCAGCTTTTCATCGTGCCCAGCGGCACTTTCAGGCGCTCTGCAAGTTCGTTGTAGGTATCGCCGCTGAAGAAAGCGTCGCGGATCGCGCGGCGTTGCTGCGGCCCCAGCGCTTCCAGACACAGTTCGAGCCGACGCCGCTCCTGGCTGCGCTCGGCGAGCACGGCGGGCGTCGGGTCTTCATCGACGAGCTCCGCCTCGCGCGCTTCGTCGAGCGGGTCTTCGCGGTGCTGACGAATGCGATCGATCGCGCGGTTGCGCGCCAGCGCCATCAGCCAGGTCATCGCACCGCCACGGGCGGGGTCGAAACTGTCCGCGCGGCGCCAGACGGTCGTGTAGACGTCCTGCAGCACATCCTCGGCCTCGCCGCGGTCGCGCAGCATCCGAACGACGACGCCGAACGCCTTCGGCGAAGTCAGCTGGTAGAACTCGGCAAACGCGCGTTCGTCGCCTTGCCCGACCCGGCTTAGCGTGCGGTTCAGATGCTCGCTGCGTTCGCTGTCGCGGTCGTTCGGCGCAGCGTCGGCGCGTCCTGCATTACCGTCGATCGTTGTCATCTGCGGAATCGGGTGAGCCTGCACTCGCCAAGGATTTCCGCCGAAATATAGCACTGACCGCGCGCTCGTCCGCATGGGGATCCTGTTGCGCGTGCATCGGCACGCATCGGAGTGGATGAAACCGGATGCATCGCACCTGACAATCTGCAATGCAGGTCGGCGAGTGCGTGCTTTCATTCTCTTATACGCACTGCAGGTCGCCCGGGATGCAGAAAGATGAATCAAATTTCCGGTTCATCGCAATGCGGCGGATGCACGGACGCCTGTCACGGCATCGCAATCTGGCGCCGGTAACGTGCGTCATCCCCACTTACCATGGCTAACATGGCGACCCCGTTGCACGGCGGCAGTTCGACCGCGCAGGCAGCACGCGCGACGACCGCTTCGGACACAACGGTTTCGACGGCGCTCGTCGCGAGCATCGCGTTGAACCTGGTGTTGATGACGTTGCAGGCGATTGCCGGCAACGCGGCGCACTCGTCCGGGATGCTCGCCGACGCATTGCATTCGGGCATCGACCTGCTCGCCGATGCGCTGATCCTGCTCGCGTGCCGGATCGACGCGCGCGCGCAGATCGACGATCCGGCACGCGTGAAAGCGCGTTGCGAACCGTTCGCGCTCGTCGGGCTTGGCATCGTGCTGGTGGTGACTGGCGTGGGAATGACGTGGCATGCCGCGATACGCTTCGGCGCGGCGCCCGTCGTTCATCCTGACGGCGTCACGCTCGGCGTGCTGTTGTTCACGCTCGCCAGCAAGGAAGCGATGTTCCGCTGGATGTCGCGGATCGCGCGCCGTGCCGAATCCGCATTGCTGATGGCGAACGCGTGGCACGTGCGCGCCGACGCCTGTTCTTCGCTGTTCGCGACGCTCGCGATCGGCGGGACGCTCGCCGGATTTGCGAGGCTCGATGACGTGGCCGCGGCACTCATCGGCCTGATGATTGCGAAGACGGGTATCGACTCCGGCCAACGCGGCGTGGCCGATCTACGCGCGCAATGGCGTGTGACGGCCGTACTGCGGCGCGCACGCAGGCAATCTGCGACAGCGTGCGCCACTAGCCGCGCGTCCGACGCGATTGACCCGATCGACGTCATCGCCCATCAACCGCTGCTGCATGCCGCAGTCGGCGCCGGTTCGATCGAACCGGAAGCGTGACTGTTCGGCGCGCAATCGAAGCATGAGCGGCAAATGAGCAGCGCATCGCCGCGTGCTTGCGCGGTTACCCGCGCAAGCACCTCCTCAACGCCCGCTGCCCGCCATCTGCAACGCGTTCGCAACAGCGGCATCGCCCTCGGGCCGATGCTCGCGCGCGAGCACCGGCGCCAGCGCCGCTCCCGTGTGGCTCGCCTTCACCTTCACGAGCGCTTCCGGGTCCGCCGCCGCGACGATCATGCCGCCGCCCGCGCCGCCTTCCGGACCGAGATCGATGATCCAGTCCGCTTCGGCGATCACGTCGAGGTCATGTTCGATCACCACGACGCTATGGCCGCCGTCGGCAAGACGATGCAGCACGTGGATCAGCTTCGCGACGTCGGCCATATGCAGGCCGACCGTCGGTTCGTCGAGCACGTACAGCGTATGCGGCGCCTTGCGGCCGCGCCGCGTGATGTCGTCGCGCACCTTGCTCAGTTCGGTGACGAGCTTGATGCGCTGCGCCTCGCCGCCCGATAAAGTCGGCGACGGCTGGCCGAGCGCGAGATAACCGAGCCCGACGTCCTTCATCAGCTGCAACGGATGCGCGATGTTCGACAGCGGCGCGAAGAATTCGACCGCCTCGTCGATCTCCATGGTCAGCACGTCGCCGATATTGCGGCCGCGCCACGTCACCGCGAGCGTTTCCGGATTGAAGCGCTGGCCGTGGCAGACGTCGCACGGCACCTTCACGTCCGGCAGGAAGCTCATGCCGATGGTGCGCACGCCTTGGCCTTCGCAGGCCGGGCAGCGCCCGTCGCCGGTGTTGAACGAGAACCGCGACGCGGTGTAGCCGCGCGCCCGCGCTTCGAGCGTATCGGCGAACAGCTTGCGGATCGCGTCCCACACGCCGATGTAGGTGGCCGGACACGACCGCGGCGTCTTGCCGATCGGCGTCTGGTCGACTTCGAGCACGCGGTCGATCGACTCCCAGCCGGTGACCGAATCGCAGCCTTGCCAGTTGTGCACGACGTCGAGCTTCGGCCGCGCGGCAGAACGCGCGAGCACGCTGCTGCGGCGCTCCGCAGCGGAGGCCGAGGCAACGCCGCCGCTATCCGCCGCCTTGCGCGCGCGCCGCGTGGCCGGCGACGACAGCACCGAACGGCCGACCGCGTCGAGCAGGTTCGTCATCAGCACGTCGCGCGCGAGCGTCGACTTGCCGGAGCCGCTCACACCCGTCACCGCGACGAGGCGTCCAAGCGGAATCTGCGCGGTCACGTTCCGCAGGTTGTGCAGCTTGCCGCCGTGCACCGTCAGCCAGTTCTCCGGCATCGCAGCGGCCTTGCGGCCCGGCGCCACGACCGGACGGCGCGGCTGCAGCGGATGCACGATCGGCTGCGAAAGAAACTGCCCCGTCAGCGAACCGGGCTGCGCGGACAGATCCGCGACGCTGCCCTGTGCGATCAGATTGCCGCCACGTTTGCCGGCGCCCGGCCCGATGTCGATGATGTGATCCGCGCGGCGGATCGTATCTTCGTCGTGCTCGACGACGACGAGCGTATTGCCCTTGTCGCCGAGCTTGCGCAGCGCGGACAGCAGGATCTGGTTGTCGCGCGGATGCAGGCCGATGGTCGGCTCGTCGAGCACGTAGCAGACGCCCTGCAGGTTGCTGCCGAGTTGCGCCGCGAGGCGGATACGCTGCGCTTCGCCGCCCGACAGGCTCGGCGCCGCGCGGTCGAGGCTCAGGTAGCCGAGCCCCACCTCTTCGAGGAACTGCAGCCGGCTGCGGATTTCGCTGATCACGTCGCGCGCGATATCCGCCTCGCGGCCCGTGAGGCGCATGCCGTCGATCCATTGACGCGTATCGCTGACCGTCCAGCGCGCGACGTCGGTAATCGGCTGCGTCTCGAACGTGACCGCGCGCGCGACGTCGTTCAGACGGCTGCCGTGACAGTCCGGACACGGCTCGTCGGCGAGACCTTCCGGCTCCTGCTCCTCGGATGGCAGCGTCTGCTCGCGGCCGCGATCGTCGTCGGCCGGCAGCGAATCGTCGTACGCGGCGCGTTGCTCGCGCGTCAGCGCGAGGCCCGTGCCGACGCACGTCGTGCACCAGCCGTGTTTGCTGTTGTACGAGAACATCCGCGGATCGAGTTCGGGGTAGCTCGTGCCGCACACCGGACACGCGCGCTTCGTCGAAAACACGGTGACCGTGCCGATGCGGCGTGTGGAGTTGCCGTTCGCCGACGCTTCATGCAGACCGTCGAGCGGCGACAGCAGATGCATCACGCCTTTGCCGGCCTCGAGCGTCTGGTCGAGCAGCGCGCGCAGTTGCGCTTCGTTGTCCGGCGACACCACGATATCGCCCACCGGCAGCTCGATCGTGTGCTCGCGGAAGCGGTCGAGCTTCGGCCACGGGTTCACCGGCACGAATTCGCCGTCCACCCGCAGATGCGTGTTGCCGCGCGCCTTCGCCCACTTCGCGAGGTCTGTATACACGCCCTTGCGGTTCACGACGAGCGGCGCGAGCAGCCCAACGTGCTGGCCGCGATAGTCGCGCATCAGCTGCGCGGCGATCGACTCGACGCTTTGCGACGTGACCGGCGTGCCGTCGTGAATGCAGTGCTGGACGCCGAGCTTCACGTAGAGCAGACGCAGGAAGTGCCAGACTTCGGAGGTCGTGGCGACCGTGCTTTTACGGCCGCCGCGCGACAGACGCTGCTCGATCGCGACGGTTGGCGGGATGCCGTACACCGCGTCCACTTCGCGGCGGCCGGCCGGCTGCACAATGGAGCGCGCGTACGCGTTCAGCGACTCGAGATAGCGGCGCTGGCCTTCGTGGAACAGGATGTCGAACGCAAGCGTCGACTTGCCCGAACCGGACACGCCCGTGATCACGTTGAAGCGGCCGTGCGGAATGTCGACGTCGAGCGCCTTCAGGTTATGTTCGCGCGCGTTGACGATGCGTACCACGCCGTCGCCTTCGACTTCACGACGCGCCCGCGCCGCGCTCAGCGCGCGCTGCAGCGGCATGCCGTGCCCGGCGCGGCCTTGAGCCTCGCCATCTGCGTGTGCTTCCACCTTTACTGCCACCGCGGCGTCCGCGCCCTGTTCCGCCGCGCCCAGCGCGCGGTCGTATTGCAGCAGCGCCTGGCCGGTATGGGACGCGGCGCAGCCCTTCACGTCTTCCGGCGTGCCGGTGCAGATCACTTCGCCGCCGCCGTCGCCGCCTTCCGGACCGAGGTCGACGATCCAGTCCGCCGCGCGAATCACATCCAGGTTGTGCTCGATCACGATCAGCGAATGGCCGCCCGCGAGCAGCTTGCCGAACGCGCGCATCAGCTTCGCGATGTCGTCGAAATGCAGGCCGGTGGTGGGTTCGTCGAACATGAAGAGCCGTCCGCCCACCGTTTTTACGCTGCCGCGTTTCGCGTCGGCCGCCTGCGCGGTTTCCGCCAGATAGCCGGCAAGCTTCAGACGCTGCGCCTCGCCACCGGACAGCGTCGGCACCGGCTGGCCCAGCTTCACGTATTCGAGGCCCACGTCGACGATCGGCTGCAGCACGCGCAGCACGCCCGCGTCGCCGGCAAACAGCTGCACCGCTTCGCTGACCGTCAACTCCAGCACATCCGCAATGTTCAACGTGCGGGCCGGCTCGCCGCGCGCGATGGTCACCTCGAGCAGTTCCGGCCGGTAGCGACGGCCGTCGCAATCCGGGCAGCGCAGGTACACGTCGCTCAGGAACTGCATCTCGATGTGCTCGAAGCCGGAACCGCCGCAGGTCGGGCAGCGCCCGTCACCCGAATTGAAGCTGAACATGCCCGGGCCGTAGCCGCGCTGCAGCGCGAGCGGCGCCTTTGCGAACAGCTTGCGGATCTCGTCGAACGCGCCGACGTAGCTCGCCGGGTTCGAGCGCGCCGTCTTGCCGATCGGCGACTGGTCGACGAACACCACTTCGCTCACCTGGTCGGCGCCGTGCAGCGCGCGGTACGCGCCTGGCGATTCCGTCGCAACGCCGAAATGGCGCGCGAGCGCCGGATACAGCACGTCCTGCAGCAGCGTCGATTTGCCGGAACCCGACACGCCCGTCACGCACACCAGACGTTGCAGCGGAATCTCGACCGTCACGTCGCGCAGATTGTGTTCGCTCGCACCTTCGAGCGTGATGCGCGGCGTGGCGGCGTCGACCGGCCGGCGCGCCCAGTGCGACGCGTCCGCAACATGCCGCCGGCCGCCCAGGTACTCGCCCGTCAGCGTCCCGGCATTGCGGATGTTGTCAGGCGTGCCGTCGAAGATGATCGAGCCGCCGCGTTCGCCGGGGCCCGGACCCATGTCGATCAGCCGGTCTGCCGCGAGCATCACCGACGGGTCGTGTTCGACCACGACGAGTGTATTGCCCGCGTCGCGCAGCCGGTGCATCGCTTCGACGATCCGGTTCAGGTCGCGCGGATGCAGACCGATGCTGGGCTCATCCAGCACGAACAGCGTCTTGGTGAGCGACGTGCCGAGCGCGGTGGTCAGGTTGATCCGCTGCACCTCGCCGCCTGACAGCGTGCGGCTTTGCCGGTCCAGTGTCAGATAGCCCAGGCCGACGTCGCACAGATACTTGAGGCGTGTGCGCACCTCCGCGAGCAGCAGCTTCAGCGCGTCGTCGTGCAGCGCGCTCGGCAGTTCGATACTGTCGAAGAAGCGGCGGATGCGCTCGATCGGCAGCAGCATCAGGTCGTGCACCGTCAGGCCCGGCAGCGCTTCGAGCTGCGTGCGGTTCCAGTCGACACCGCGCGGCAGGAAACGCCGCGCGGGCTGCAGCACCGCGTCCGCATTCGCTTTGGTGCCGAGGCGCCACAGCAGCGATTCGGTTTTCAGGCGCGCGCCGCCGCAGACTTCACAGGGCGTGTAGCTGCGGTACTTCGACAGCAGCACGCGGATGTGCATCTTGTACGCCTTCGACTCCAGATAGCCGAAGAAGCGCTTAACGCCGTACCACTGGGTCTGCCACTTGCCGTTCCAGTCCGGCGAGCCGTCGATCACCCAGCGGCGCTCGTCGTCGCTCAGGTCCGACCACGGCGTATCGCGCGCGATACCGGCCTTCGCGGCATAGCGCATCAGGTCGTCCTGGCATTCCTTCCAAGCGGGCGTCTGCATCGGCTTGATCGCGCCGCCGCGCAGCGTCTTGCGGGCATCCGGAATCACCAGGCCCATGTCGACGCCGATCACCCGGCCAAAGCCGCGACAGGTCTCGCAGGCGCCGTACGCCGAGTTGAACGAGAACAGCGCGGGCTGCGGGTCCGCATAGCGCAGGTCGCTTTCCGGCGAATGCAGGCCCGTGGAGAAGCGCCATATTTCAGGCTCGCCTTCATCGGCGAGCACATAGACGTTCACGCGACCGCCGCCGCGTTTCAGCGACGCCTCGATCGCCTCGACGACGCGCGATTTCTCCACGTTGCGCAGCCGGAAGCGGTCCGCAACCACGTCGAGCAGTTTGCGCGTGCCGGTGGGCGACGCGACCTCGCGCTGCGCCTGCACGCGCGTGTAGCCGCTTGCCGACAGCCACTGGCCGACTTCGTCTTCGGTAGTGCTTTCGGGCAGCTCGACGGGAAACGTGACGGCAAGGCGCGGATCGTCTTTCGCGGTGCGCTCGAAGAGTTCCGTGTAGATCGTCTCGGGCGTGTCGTGCCGCACGGGCCGCGCGGTCTGCCGGTCGAACAGCTCCGCCGCGCGCGCGTACAGCAGCTTCAGGTGATCGTTCAGCTCGGTCATCGTGCCGACCGTGGAGCGCGAGCTGCGCACCGGATTGGTCTGGTCGATCGCGATGGCGGGCGGCACGCCGTCCACCCGCTCCACCTGCGGCCGGTCCATCCGGTCGAGGAACTGCCGCGCGTACGCGCTGAAGGTCTCGACGTAACGCCGCTGCCCTTCTGCGTACAGCGTGTCGAACACGAGACTCGACTTGCCGGAACCCGACGGACCCGTGACGACGGTCATCTCGCCTGTGCGCAGATCGAGGTCGACGTTCTTCAGGTTGTGCTGGCGGGCGCCGCGGATGCGGATGAGGTTGTTGGCTGACAATTTGGCTTTTAAATCAGTTGATTAAGCGACATGACCCGGGATGCCACGGGCCGTAGTTGTTCGCAAACTTCAGCGCGAAAATTCTGAACCCTTCGACCGTGTCTTGAACCACTTTGCAGCGAAAGCCATACTGTACACGCATACAGTATTTGCCGCTCGACACGGCGAGTCTACTCCAGCGTCGGGCTATCTCGAAATAAACAAAAAAGTTTAAATTTGCGCTTGCATGAATAAACGTTTTTGTTTACTCTAGGTTCATGTCAACGTTATGGAGGATCGGTGAAGCAGGGAGAGTTCAAACGGTGGCTTGAAGAGCAAGGCGCTCGCGTGGAAGACGGTACGAATCACTGGAAGGTCTACTGCAACGGCAAGCAATCCACCGTGCCAAGGCACCCGTCGAAGGAACTGAAGGAAGGCACCCGGCGGGCAATTCTGAAGCAACTCGGTCTGTAATGAGGAGAGGCCCCGAAAGGGGCCGTCCCGGCACCGTTTCTCAAGATTCACGAACCAGGAGTCATGATGTTCAGATATCCAGCCCGGTTTGAACCGGCTGAAGAAGGCGGATACGTGGTGACGTTCCGCGATATCCCGGAGGCGATTACCCAGGGCGACACGCTGGAAGAAACACGCGAGATGGCGGCAGACGCCCTCCTCACCGCTATGGACTTCTACTTTGAAGACAAGCGAAAAGTGCCGTCTCCATCAAAAGCAGTCGAAGGCGAAGAACTGGTCGGTCTGCCGGTCAGCGCCTCGGCAAAAGTCCTGCTGCTCAACGAGATGATCGAACAGAAGGTGACCGCGGCCGATCTGGCGCGTCGCCTCAACACGCGCCCGCAGGACGTACAGCGAATCGTCGATCTCGGGCATACCACCAAGATCGACACGATCGCCGAAGCGCTCGGCGTGCTCGGCAAGCGTCTCGAAGTAACGGCGGCGTAGACGGCATCGCCGCCGGTCTGAAAGCGTTAGTCCAGCGTCAGGTCAGCGGCGTTTCGGCCGCGCCGTGGCCGTAGCACTCGCCCCGAACTTCTCCGCATATAGTTGGCTCGCCCACTCGATGAACACACGCACCCGCGGCGCGAGCTGCCGGTGCTGCGGGTACAGGATGTTCATCGGCATGCCCGGGCTCTCCCACTCGTTCATTACTTCGATCAGCCGGCCATCGGCCAGCTCGTCTTCGACGTGAAAACGAGGCAACTGGATCAGCCCGCAGCCGCGCAGCGCGCAGACCACGTAGTTCTCGGCATCGCTCACCGAGATCCACTTGCGCAGCTTGAACTCCACCACCTTGCGGTCAATGCACAGCTCGATCGCATACGAAGACTGGCTGGTGCTCGAGAAGAACCCGACCGCGTCATGGCGGGCGAGATCGTCCGGATGGCGAGGGATGCCGGCGCGCGCGAGATACGCGGGGCTCGCGCAGACAATCTGCGGAATCACCGCGACTGGCCGCGCGATCAGCGACGAATCGCGCGGATGCCCGGCGCGGATCACCGCATCGACGCCTTCGCGCACAAGGTCCACCAGCCGGTCGCCGCTGCTCACCACCAGGTCGATGTTCGGATAACGCGCGCGGAATTCGTCGATGCGCGGCAGCACGATGCGCGTCGCGTGCGTGCCGTGCAGATCGATCCGCAGCACGCCGCGCGGGTTGCTGGTCTGATGCGAAAACGCCGACTCGGCGTCGTCGAGCTCGCCGAGAATCCGCACGCAGCGGTCGTAGAACGCCTGGCCGTCGAGCGTGGGCCGCACGTGGCGCGTCGTGCGTTCCAGCAGGCGCGTCGAGAGCCGCGCTTCGAGCTCCTTGATCGCATACGTCGCGGTAGCGCGCGGCACGTCCAGCATGGCAGCACCCTTCGTGAAGCTGCCCTGCTCCACGATCTTCACGAACAGTTGCAGCGTGTCGAAACGGTCCACGGAGATCGCCCCTGATTAGTTTCGTCCATTGAATAGTGCTGGCAATTTAGCACCATTTATCCAACCCGCGTCAACGCGAATAATGACTTCCAACGCAGTCACCGGACTGCCACTCTCAAGGAGTCAGACATGGAACAGAACTATTCGCGCGTCGTCATCGTCACGGGCGGTTCGCGCGGTATCGGGCGGGCGATCGCGCTGCGCCTGGCGAAGGACGGATTCTCCGTGGTCGTCAACTACGCAGGCAACGAAGCGAGCGCAACGGCAGTGGTCAGCGCAATCCGCGAAGCGGGCGGCACGGCCATCGCGGTGCGCGCGAACGTAGCAGAGCCCGCCGAAGTGGAAAACCTGTACGCCGAGGCGCGCCACGCGTTCGGGCGCGTCGACGTGGTCGTGAACAGCGCGGGCGTGATGTCGATGGCGCCGATCGCGGAAAACGACCTGGACAGCTTCGACAGCATGATCGCGATCAATCTGCGCGGCACCTATCTGCTGATGGCGCAGGCCGCCCAGGTGCTGCCCGACGGTGGACGCTTCATCGCGCTGTCGTCGAGCGTGATCGCGAAGAACTTTCCGGGCTACGGTCCGTATATCGCGAGCAAGGCGGGCGTCGAAGGTCTCGTGCGGACCTTCGCGAACGAACTGCGAGGCCGCAACATCACCGTGAACGCGGTCGCGCCGGGGCCGGTCGGCACGGAGCTGTTTCTTGCCGGCAAGTCGGACGCGCTGATCGCGCAGATCGCCAGCCAGTCGCCGCTCGAACGCCTGGGCGAACCCGACGATATCGCCAACGCCGTGTCGTTCCTCGCCGGACCCGACGGCGGCTGGATCAACGGCCAGGTGCTGCGCGCGAACGGCGGCTTCGCCTGAGCGCGGGCGGATGCTATCCACCCGGATCCCCCACCACTGGAAACGAAAAGGAACCACCATGCCATTCGCCAACTTCAAATTCCCCGAAGGCACGCTCGACGCGGCCAGAAAGGAAGCAATCATCCATCGCACGACCGATATGTTCGCCGAGTTCTTCGGCGAAGGCGTGCGGCCGTATTCGATGGTCCTCGTCGATGAAGTCGCCGACGGCGGCTGGGGCCGCGCCGACGAAGTCCTGACGATGGAGAAGATGGGCATCCCACGCGGCTGATAACGGCGGGCCCACTGCCCGCCACCCTGCACATGGCGATGAGATCGGTTAGGCTGATTCGATCCTGCCTGTATGGCAAATGAGCGGCACTCACCCGCTCATGCGCCACCTCATCCCGCAAGGAGAAAGCCCCGATGGAATACGTGAAATTCGGCCCGACCGGGCTCGAAGTCTCGAAGCTGGCGCTCGGCTGCATGAGTTTCGGCGCGCCGGACCGCGGCAACCACACCTGGACGCTGCCCGACGATGCGAGCCGTGCCGTCATCAAGCAGGCGCTCGAAGCCGGCATCAACTTCTTCGATACCGCGAACATGTATTCGGATGGCACGTCGGAGGAGATCGTCGGCCGCGCGCTGCGCGATTTCGCGAAACGCGACGACGTGGTGATCGCGACCAAGGTGTACAACCGGATGCGCCCCGGCCCCAACGGCGCCGGCCTGTCGCGCAAGGCGATCATGACCGAGATCGACAACAGCCTGCGCCGCCTCGGCACCGACTACGTCGATCTGTATCAGACGCACCGCTGGGACTACGGCACGCCGATCGAAGAGACGCTCGAAGCGCTGCACGACGTCGTGAAGGCCGGCAAGGCGCGCTACATCGGCGCGTCGTCGATGCATGCGTACCAGTTCAGCCGCGCGCTCTATACGTCGCGCCTGAACGGCTGGACCGAGTTCATCAGCATGCAGAACCACGTGAACCTGCTCTATCGCGAGGAAGAACGCGAGATGCTGCCGCTCTGCGAAGAGGAAGGCATCGCGGTCATGCCGTGGAGTCCGCTCGCGCGCGGCCGCCTCACGCGCGACTGGAACGAGACGAGCGAACGCCAGCAGACCGACAACTACGCCCGCACGCTGTACGACGCGACGCTCGATGCGGACCGCAAGGTCGTCGAAGCGGTGAAGCGCATTGCGGAAGCGCGCGGCGTGTCGCGCGCGCAGGTGGCGCTCGCGTGGGTCGCGCAGAAGGTGACGACGCCGATCGTCGGCGTGTCGAAGCCGCATCATCTGACCGACGCGATCGCCGCGGTCTCGCTCGATCTCACTGCGGATGAAATCGCGACGCTCGAAGAACCGTACGTGCCGCACGCGGTGGTGGGCTTCGTGTGATGTGATACACGGGCCGCCCCGCCGCCGTCGATCAGTTCGGCAGCACGTGCCCGCTCGCCAGCGGCTGGAGAAACTCGGAGAGCCCGGTCAGGATGATCTGCACGCCGATACACAGCAGCAGGAACGCGGACACGCGCAGCGCCACCTTCGTCCCTTCCACGCCGAGGTAGCGCGCGAGCAGCATCGCGCGGCTGTACACCAGATAGATCACGATCGCGACCAGCACCGAGGTCACGATCGAGCCGATCGACGACAGCAGGAACTCCGACAGCTTGTGCGTGCGGTTCGCCGACAGCGCGATCGCGGTGGCGATCGTGCCGGGCCCCGTCGTCAGCGGCACCGTCAACGGAAAAAACGCACGCCCCTTCGCACGCTCGGGGTCGAGTTCGAGCGCGCCCTGTGGCTCCGGCGGCTGCGTATCGGGCGCGTTCAGCATGCGCCAGCCGCCCACCGCCACCGCGAGGCCGCCGCCGATGCGCAGCGCCTCGATCGAGATGCCGAAGAAATGCAGCACCGGCGTCCCCAGAAAATACGCGACCAGCAGCACGCACAGCGAGTTGATCGCGACCCGCCGCGCGACCGCGACGCGTTCGTCGTGCGTGAGCGACTCGGTGCGGTCGACGAACACGAACGCCATGCCGACCGGATTGATGATGCTGATGAGGCCTGTGAAGCCGAACAGGATGTCGGAGATCAGGTTGTCGATCATGGCGAGTTGTGCGTGTTATCGAAGATCGAAGCGGATTATCCGACGGCCAGCCGAAGTTCGAAAGGCGGGTCCACTCGTTGCCCAGTAGAAGAACTCAAGACGGGCAACGCGTGTGCACACGCAGCACGACCCGCGCCCGAACGGGCGCCCAGTGTAACGGCAAGCGGCGTGATGCAGACGGCGGTTCGCATGCCTGCTCGTTCTGCGCATGGCGGTCGCGCAGGCGCTTCCGCAACGCCGCTGGATCGCAGTGCAATAACGCGCCACGAAACACCTTTCGATTGCCCTTCATCTTTTTTGATCGACTTGGCCGCGGTGTCATATCCGGCATACATTCATCGGCAGGATGCTCGGCAGGCCTTTCGGGGAGCCCGTTCGGCAAGGCTTGCTGCACGATAATTTCACCACCACGAGGAGTGCCCATGCCTTTTCGCGTGCTCGCTGTCCTGCCGTTCATCGGTATTCTGTTAGGCGTCCCCTTCGTCAACCGCGTCGAACCGCTCGTGCTCGGCATGCCGTTCGTGCTCGCATGGATCGTGATGTGGGTCGTGCTGACGTCGGTGATCATGGCGATCATCTACCGGCTCGATCCGACCAACCACACGTCCGACAGTCAAGACGGCGAGGTGCAACCGTGAGCGCCCTCGTCATCATCGCGATCGTCACCGCGTTCGCGCTCTGGCTCGGCGTGCGCGCCCGCCACGGGCACGACATGGATCTCGAGCAGTGGACGGTGGGCGGCCGCAGCTTCGGCACCGCGTTCGTGTTCCTGCTGATGGCGGGCGAGATCTACACGACCTTCACCTTCCTCGGCGGCAGCGGCTTCGCGTATGGCAAGGGCGCGCCGGTCTACTACATCCTGTCGTATGCGACGCTCGCCTACGTGCTGTCGTACTGGATGCTGCCGCCCATCTGGCGCTACGCGAAGAACAACCGGCTCGTGTCCCAGCCGCACTTCTTCATGCACAAGTACCGCAGCCCGGCGCTCGGCACGCTGGTCGCGCTCGTCGGCGTCGCGGCGCTGATTCCGTATCTCGTGCTGCAGCTGAAGGGCCTCGGCATCATCGTCGCGACCGCGTCGTACGGCGCGATTTCGTCGACGGCGGCGATCTGGATCGGCGCAATCGTCGTGACCGCCTACGTGACGGTGTCCGGCGTGCGCGGCTCGGCATGGAACTCGTGCGTGAAGGACACGCTGATTCTCGCGATCGTGCTGTTCCTCGGCATCTATCTGCCGATCCATCACTACGGCAGCCTGTCCGACATGTTCCATGCGATCGACACCGCGCGTCCCGGCTTCCTGACCTTCCCCGCGAAAGGCCAGAGCGTGACGTGGTTCCAGTCGACCGTGCTGCTGACGTCGCTCGGCTTCTTCATGTGGCCGCACACGTTCGGCTCGGTCTACACCGCGCGCGACGAACGCATCTTCCGCCGCAACGCGATCGTGCTGCCGCTCTACCAGCTGATCCTGCTGTTCGTGTTCTTCGTCGGCTTCGCGGCCGTGCTGAAGGTGCCGGGCCTCAAGGGCGGCGACATCGACCTGTCGCTCTTCAAGCTGTCGCTGCAGACGTTCGATCCGTGGTTCATCGGCGTGATCGGCGCGGCGGGCGTGCTGACCGCGCTCGTGCCGGGCTCGATGATTCTCACCACGGCTTCGACGCTGCTCGCGAACGACGTCTACCGCGGCGCGATGAACCGCAATGCGTCGGACGAAACCGTCGCGCGGATCGCGCGCTGGCTCGTGCCGGTCGTCGCGCTGGTCGCGATCTTCTTCACGCTGCATGGTGGCGACACGATCGTCGCGCTGCTGCTGATGGGCTACAACTTCGTCACGCAGCTGTTCCCGGCGCTCGTCTGCAGTCTGCGGCTGCACAACCGCGCGACCAAGCAGGGGGCGATGTGCGGGATCATCGTCGGCGTGGCCGTGGTGATCTGGACGACGGTGACGAAGGCGAGCGTCGGTCAGCTGTTCCCGTTCCTGCCGGACGCGATGAAGGACATGAACATCGGCTTCGTCGCGCTCGCGCTGAACGTGATCGTGTTCGTGATCGTCAGCGCGGTGACGCAGCCGCGCGGTGCAGGCGAGGAAGCGACCGCGCATTGAGTTTTATCTTGCAACTCGCCTGACGCGCGGCTCCGGTTTCATCGCGCGATGTTTCCAGCGAGGCGGCGTTCGAAAGGACGCCGCCTTTTTGTTTCGCGCTCATTTTTCCCGCTCACTCCGCCGCGTACAGCGTCGAATCCGCGAACCCTTCCGCCGCCAGCGCCCGCCCCACCAGAATCAGCGCGGTCTTCTCGATCCCCGCCGCGCGCACCTGCGCGGCGATCGTCTCGAGCGTGCCGGTCACCTTCGCTTCGTCGGGCCAGCTCGCGCGCCAGACCACCGCGACCGGGCAGTCCGCGCCGTAGTGCGGCAGCAGTTCGTCGACGATCCGCTCGATATGCCGCACGCCGAGATGGATCGCCATCGACGCGCGATGCCGCGCCAGATCCGCCAGCGCCTCGCCGTCCGGCATCGCGGTTTTCGTCGCGAAGCGCGTGAGGATCAGCGTCTGCGAGACGCCCGGCAACGTGAGCTCGCGGCGGAGCGTCGCGGCGCACGCGGCCGTCGCCGTGACGCCCGGCACGATCTCGAACGGAATGCCAAGCACGTTGAGGCGACGGATCTGCTCGCCGATCGCGCCGAACAGCGACGGATCGCCGGAATGCAGCCGCGCGACGTCCTTGCCTTGCCGATGCGCATCGACCAGCAGCGCGACGATCTGTTCGAGATCGAGTTCGGCGGTGTTGACGACCTGTTCCGCGCGATGCCCGTCGAGCACCGCTTCGGGAATCAGCGAACCCGCGTACAGGATCACCGGGCAGGTCCGCACGAGGCGTTGCCCCTTTACGGTGATCAGATCGGGATCGCCCGGACCCGCGCCGATGAAGAAGACCGTCATTCACTGACTCCGTGATTCGTTGATCGCTGAGCACTCACGCAGCGCGGCGACGAGTGCCGCGGGTTCATCGAACGTGCGGTCCGCGTCGGGCAGCATGGGACGCCGCAGCGTCACCACCGGCAGGCCACGTTCGCGCGCGACCGCGAGCTTCGCTTCGGTCGCGCTGCCGCCGCTGTTCTTGCTGACCACCACGTCGATACGTTGCAGCGCGAACAGCGCGCGTTCGCCGTCGACATCGAACGGGCCGCGCGCATCGATCACGCGCGCGCGATGATTGCCTTCGTGCGCGTCGAGGCAGCGGATGAACCAGAACTGGTGTGGCGGGATTTCGTCGAGATGCGCGAGCGGCTCGCGGCCCAGCGTGAAGAGCGGCCGCGCGAACGGCGCGAGCGCATCGACGATGCCGCTCCAGCCGTCGACGAAGCGCCAGTCGTCGCCGGCTTGTGGCTGCCATGGCGCGCGGCGCAGCGCCCAGTACGGCACGCCAGTCGCGTGGCACGCTTGCGCGGCGTTCGCGCTGATCTGCGCAGCGTACGGATGCGTCGCGTCAACCACCACGCCGATGCGCGCGTCGCGCAGATAGTTTGCGAGCCCTTCGGCGCCGCCGAAGCCCCCCACCCGCACTTCGCACGCGAGATCCGTCGGCACGCGGCCGATGCCGGCGAGGCTGTAGACGTGCGACGCATCAAGTTGTCGCGCGATCTTCAGCGCGTCGCCGGTACCACCGAGCAGCAGCACGCGCGGTGCGGCTGCGTTCATGTTTGTGTTTGTGTTCAAAACGGCATCGCTCATCGCGCGGCTCCGACGATGTTGCCTTGCCGGTCGATCGCGTACATCTCGACATGAACGCTCGCGGGCACGATGTCGCGCGCCACCGTCAGCGCGCGCTCGCAGACGATATCGCCGAGCGGCACCCCCGCATCGAGCGCCAGCGCGAGCGCCTGCTGGCTCGTATTCGCCGCCAGCATCGCGGCCCGCAGCGCTTCGCTTGCGCCACGCTGCGCGGCCCACCCGGTGAGCAGCGGCAGATCGATGCTCGAGTTGCGGCTATGCAGATCGAGATGGCCGGCCGCGAGCTTGCTGAGCTTGCCGAAACCGCCGCACACGGACACCCGTTCGATCGGCGCGCGCCGCAGGTGCTTGAGCACCGCGCCCGCGAAATCGCCCATCTCGATCAGCGCGATGTCGGGCAGCGCGAAGCGCGCGCGCATCGCGTCCTCGCTTGCGTTGCCGGTGCACGCGGCGATATGCGCGCAGCCGTTCGCGCGCGCGACGTCGATACCCTGATGGATCGACGCGATATACGCCGAGCACGAGAACGGCCGCACGATGCCGGTGGTGCCGAGAATCGACAGCCCACCGGCAATGCCCAGCCGCGGGTTCATCGTCTTCAGCGCGAGCTCCGCGCCGCCTTCCACGCCGATCGTCACGTCGAAACCGCCTCCGTAGCCGTACTCCGCGGCGAGCTCGGTCAGGTGCGCGGTCATCATCTGGCGCGGCACCGGGTTGATCGCCGGCTCGCCGACGGGCAGCGTGAGCCCCGGCCGCGTGACGGTGCCGACGCCCTCGCCCGCATGAAAACGCACGCCCGCTTCGGCGGCGAGGCGCACGCGCGCGAACACCAGCGCGCCGTGCGTAACGTCGGGATCGTCGCCGGCGTCCTTGATGGTGCCCGCTTCCGCGCCGCCGCCTTCGTGCGCCGCGACCATGCGGCAGAACACGAGCGGCATCGGCACGCGCTGCCCTTTCGGCAGCACGATCTCCGCGACGTCGCTCGCGATTCCGCCCAGCAGCAGCCGCGCCGCCGCGAGCGACGTCGCGGTCGCGCAGCTGCCGGTTGTGTAGCCGGAGCGCAGCGGGCGGTTGTCTTCGGCGGTTTCGTCGCGCATCGCGTTACGGCTTGACGGCGTCGTAGAGCGTGACGGGCAACGCGGGACGCCACGTGTCGAAGCGGCCGAGCGGCTCGGCTTCGGACACCGCGATGCGCGTCAGCGTGCCGCCGTGCTGCCCGCGCCACGCGGCGAGCGCGGCTTCGCCTTGCAGCGTGACCGCGTTCGCGACCAGCCGGCCGCCGGGACGCAGCGCGTGCCAGCACGTGTCGAGCACGCCGTCGTGGGTCACGCCGCCGCCGATGAACACCGCGTCCGGCGTGAGCAGCCCCGCGAGCGCCTCAGGCGCCCGGCCCGCGACCAGTTGCAGCGACGGTACGCCAAGCGCGTCGCGATTACGTCCGATGAAGCGCTGCCGCGCGTCATGCACTTCGATCGCGATCGCGCGGCACGCGGGGTGCGCGCGCATCCATTCGATACCGATCGAGCCGCAGCCCGCGCCAACGTCCCACAGCAATTCGCCCGGCGCGGGTGCCAGCCGCGCGAGCGTGATCGCGCGGATATCGCGCTTGGTCAGCTGGCCGTCGTGCTCAAAGGCGTCGTCAGGCAGACCTGATGTGAGCGCGATACGCGGCGACGCGGCGCGTCCCTCGCCGTCGCTTGCGGAGGAAGCACGGCATTCGAGCGCGACGAGATTCAGGTTCGCGACTTCCGCGGTGGTCCATGCTTCGGCGGTGGCTTCGATCCGGTGTTCGAGCTGGCCGCCGAGATGTTCTAGCACGATCATCCGGCTCGCGCCGAAGCCGCGTTCGGCAAGCAGCTGCGCGATCGCGGCAGGCGTGCGGCCGTCGGCGCTCAGCGCGAAGAGACGCGCGCCGGGGTGCAGGTGCGCGTTGAGCGTCGCGAGCGGCCGGCCGACCAGCGACACCGTCGCGACCTCCTGCAACGCCCAGCCGAGCCGCGCAGCCGCCAGCGACATCGACGACGGCGCGGGCAGCACGCGCAGCTCGCCCGCGGGCAGACGCCGCGCGAGCGTCGCGCCGACGCCGTACAGCATCGGATCGCCGCTCGCGAGCACGCAGACGGGCGCGTGCGATGCGTCGTCGCGTTGCGCGAGCAGCGGCGCGACGTCGAACGGCTGCGGCCACGGCTCGCGCCGCGCGGGAAGACGCGCGGGCAGCATCGCGAGATGCCGCTCGCCGCCATAGACGACGGCCGCGTCGAGGAGCGCGCGTTTCGCGCTGCGGCCGAGACCGGCGAACCCGTCGTCGCCGATTCCGACGATGGTCAGCCATGCCGGCATGCGAGGCCCTCACACTTCATTCGAAACTGTCCTGAAAACCGGGCGGGAGCCGGATGATAAAAGACTGGCGCGGGGGCGCGCTATCGAAAAAAGGCATAATAACGCGTCCGCCGGCGTCCTTCGGGACCGAAGAGGGAACTCAGCAAGACTGGGCTGCCCACGCAACTGTACGCAGCGAGTCCGCATCGCTCCATGCCACTGGCTTTGCCGGGAAGGCCGATGCGGACCGCGACCTGCGAGCCAGGAAACCTGCCGGCGGTTCGTTCGCGCCAGCTGCATCGGACGTGGTGTTCCGATGCCGCCGCCCTGTCCTTCCCGACCGGCGCGGCCGCCGCGCCGTTCTTCCGGTGAACCGTTGAATCACGCTCCTGGCTCCGCTGCCGCATCTGCTGCTTCTGTTGTATTGCCCATCGCGCCTGCTCGCTCTGCTGACGCGCGCGTATCGGTATGCCCGGGGCTCGCGCGGATCGTCGCCGCGCGCGACGGCGGGCTGTGCCGGATCCGGTTGCCGGGCGGCGTGCTGCGTATCGACGAAGTGCTGACGATTGCCGACGTGGCGGAGCGCCACGCATCCGGCACGATCGAGCTCACGAATCGCGCGAATCTCCAGTTGCGCGGCGTGCGGGCCGGCGATGAGCATGCATTGACCGAGGCGCTCGTCGCGAGTGAGCTCGGACCGTCGGCAGAAACGCCCACCCATGCCGCCGCCGACGACACCCGCAATCTGATGCTGAGCCCGCTCGCGGGACGCGACCCGCATGCGCTTTTCGATACGCGAGAACTGGCCGCGCAACTGCTGACGCTGCTGCAGACGGATGCGCATTGCGCGGCGCTTTCGCCGAAGTTCGCGCTGCTGCTCGACGGCGGCGAACGGCTCGCGATGACGATGCATCCGCACGATATCTGGCTCGCGGCGATGTCCGACGCTACTGACGACAGCGCAGCATCGTCCGGCTGGTTCGCATGGGGCCTTGCAGGTTGTCCTGCGATCTATCCGGGCTGCGACGCACGTGTTGAAGCGCCGAATGCAATCGGCGTGGTGCCATCTCGGCAGGTGCCCGAACTCGTTCGCGCGCTGATCGCGGCCTTCACGGCGCTCGCGTTGCCCGACGAGCCGCGGATGCGCGACCTGCTGGCGCGCGTGCCGCTCGATACGATGCTCGACGCCGTGCAGATGCGATTGCCGTTCGCGCTCGAACGCGATGCGCGAATCGCGACGTGGCGCCGCGCGCCTGCCGACCCATCGCTGCGCTTCGGTGTGCACGCGCAGCGCGACGGCCGCGTCTATGCCGGCGGCGAGCCGCCGCTCGGCCGCGTCAATGCGCGGACGCTTCGCGCGCTCACGTTGCTGGCCAGCGAAGCCGGCGTCGACGCGCTGCATCTGACGCCGTGGCAAGGCATTCTGCTGCCCGATCTCGCGCCTCACGACGCGCCCGCCGTGCTGCAACGGATGACTGCGGCCGGCCTGATCTGCGACGCGCGTGAACCGCTTGCCCACGTGATCGCGTGCGCGGGCTCGACCGGCTGCGCGAAAAGCCTCGCCGATACCAAAGCCGATGCGCGCCGTCTCGCGGCGTCGCTGCATGAGCCGCGCGACGTGCATCTGAGCGGTTGCCTGCGCTCATGCGCGTCGGCGTTTTCGCACGAATGGACGCTGCTCGCCGTCGCGCCCGACCGCTACGACCTCTACCGGCGCGACGCTGCCGGGTCACCGGCATTCGCCCCGGCCGCGGTATCCGCAATACCTGCGCCACATTCGGCCGATGCAAGACCACCCGCCGCGCGCTTCGGCACACGCGTCGCGACCGCCCTCACCCTCGAACAGGCGGCCGCGCAGATCGACGCGGCCGCCCGGAGCCTTTGACCGATGCAGCACTACCTTCGCGACGGCCGCGAGATCTACCGACAGTCGTTCGCGACGATCCGCGCGGAAGCCGACCTCTCGCGCATCCCCGCCGATCTCGACAAGCTCGCCGTGCGCGTGATCCACGCGTGCGGAATGGTCGACATCGTCGACGACCTGCACTTCTCTGCTGGTGCCGGAACCGCGGGACGCACCGCGCTGGCGAGCGGCGCGCCGATCCTGTGCGACGCGAAGATGGTGGCCGAGGGCATCACCCGCTCGCGGCTGCCCGCGCGCAACGACGTGATCTGCACGCTCGGCGACCCGCGCGTGCCTGATCTCGCGGCGCAGCTGAACAACACGCGTTCGGCGGCCGCGCTGGAACTGTGGCGGCCGCATCTCGCGGGCAGCGTCGTCGTGATCGGCAATGCGCCGACCGCGCTGTTCCATCTGCTCGACCTGCTCGCCGCCGGCGCGCCGAAGCCGGCGCTGGTGCTCGGCTTTCCGGTCGGCTTCGTCGGCGCGGCGGAGTCGAAGGACGCGCTCGCCGACAGCGGCTGGGGCGTGCCCTGGGTGATCGTGCGCGGCCGGCGCGGCGGCAGCGCGATGGCCGCGGCCGCCGTGAACGCGCTCGCGACGGAGGAAGAATGACGATCGCCCACGCCTCATTTTCATCCGCTTCCGGCGGTTCGGCGCGCGGGCGTCTGTTCGGCATCGGCGTCGGCCCCGGCGACCCCGAACTCGTGACGCTGAAAGCCTTGCGCCTGTTGCGCGCGGCGCCGGTGGTCGCGTACTTCGTCGCGAAGGGCAAGCGCGGCAACGCGTTCGGCATCATCGAGGACCAGTTGCACGACGCGCAGACGCGGCTGCCGCTCGTCTACCCGGTGACGACCGAAGCGCTGGAGCCGCCGTTGTCGTACGAAGCGGTGATCGCGGATTTCTACGACACCGCGAGCGAAGTGATCGCCGCGCATCTCGATGCAGGCCGCGACGTCGCGGTGATCTGCGAAGGCGATCCGTTTTTCTACGGCTCGTACATGTATCTGCATGATCGTCTGGCCGAGCGCTTCGACGCGGAAGTGGTGCCCGGCGTCTGCTCGATACTCGGCGGCACCGCGGTGCTCGGCGTACCGCTCGTGTACCGCAACCAGACGCTGTCGGTGCTGTCCGGCGTGCTGCCCGAGGACGAACTGAAGCGCCGCCTCGCCGATGCCGATGCGGCGGTCGTGATGAAGCTCGGCCGCAACTTCGACAAGGTGCGGCGCGTACTCGGCGAGCTCGGACTCGCGGATCGCGCGCTGTACGTGGAGCGCGCGACGATGGCGAACCAGCGCATCGTGCCGCTCGACGACGTCGATCCGATGGCGTCGCCGTATTTCTCGCTGCTCGTCGTGCCGGGGACGCCATGGCGCGGATGAGCGACGCGGTTTCCACAAACGGGCGCGCGGATGGCAGACCGCCTGCGATCGTCGTGCTCGGCGCCGGTGCGCTGGTCACCGCGCGCCGCGTGCGGGCGCTGTATGCAGGCGCGCAGGTGCACGGCTTGCAAGGCCGCATCGACGTGAGTCCGGGTGCGGCCGACGTCAGCTTCAGCGAACTCGGCGAACATCTGCGCGCGCTCTATGCGAGCGGCACGCCGGTCGTCGCGCTGTGCGCGGCCGGCATCGTGATCCGCTGCGTGGCGCCGCTGCTCGCGAACAAGGGCGCGGAGCCGCCGGTGCTCGCGCTTGCGGAAGACGGCAGCGCCGTCGTGCCGCTGCTGGGCGGCCTCGCGGGCGTCAACGCGATGGCGCGCGAGATCGCGGCGGCGCTCGGCATTGCGCCGGCCATCACGACGAGCGGCGAACTGCGCTTCGGCACCTGTCTGCTGAATCCGCCCGAAGGCTATGTGCTCGCAAGTCTCGAGCACGGCAAGCGCTTCGTGTCCGACCTGCTCGCGGGGCAGACGACCCGCATCGATGGCGACGCGCCGTGGCTCGACGCCGCGCAACTGCCGCGCGCTGCGGATGCGCGACTGTCGATCGGCGTTTCGGCGCGTGAGTGGGATGGCAATCGGGACGAGCTCAGGATTTATCCGCGTAGCGTGGTGGTTGCCGTTTCGGTGGCTGAAAGCGATAGCGCCGATTCGTTGGCGCAGCGGGTGCGTGACGCGCTGGCTGCGCGCGGATTGTCAGAGCGCGCGCTCGCGGCTCTGCTCGCGGCGGAAGATGCGATGGATTCGGTCGCGCTGGCCGATGCGGCGCGGCTGCTGGAAGTGCCGCTGCGGTTTGTGTCGGCAGCTGCGGCTGAGGGTTCGACGGCTGCGTTGCTGGGATCCGTGGCTATGTCGGCGGAGGTGGCTGAGGTGGCTGACGTGGGCGCTTCGTCTCCAGCCATCGCGTCGCCTCGATCGCTACTGGCCAACGCAGTCCCCGCAGGCGTCGCTCACGAAATCGTCCACGACGAACCCGCTCTTGCGATCGCACTCGGCGCTGCGCCGATCGATCCGCTTCAGCTCGGCCGCGCGCGCGGCTCGCTGACCGTGATCGGCCTTGGTCCCGGCGCCGCCGAACTGCTGACGCCGGCCGCGCGTGCCGCGCTCGACGACGCGACGGACATCCTCGGCTATGCGACCTACGTCGCGATGGCGGGCCCGTTGCGCGCGGGCCAGCAGGTGCACGCGTCGGACAACCGCGAGGAATTGCAGCGCGCGCGGCACGCGTTCGAGCTTGCCGCGGCCGGCCGGCGCGCGGTGGTCGTGTCGTCTGGTGATCCAGGCGTGTTCGCGATGGCCGCGGCGGTGCTCGAAGCGCTCGATACCCGCAGCGATCCGCGCTGGGAGAAAGTCGAGCTGCACATCGTGCCGGGCGTGTCGGCGGCGATGGCGACGGCGGCCGTCGCGGGCGCGCCGCTCGGCCACGACTTCTGCATGCTGTCGCTGTCGGACAACCTGAAACCGTGGGACGTGATCGAGCGGCGGCTGCGCGCCGCGGCGGAGGCGGATCTGGTGATGGCGTTCTACAACCCGGTTTCGAAGGCGCGGCCGTGGCAGCTCGATCAGGCGCTCGACATCGTGCGGTCGATTCGTTCGGCGGACACCTGCGTGGTGCTGGGGCGCAACGTCGGGCGCCCAGGCGCGACGCTCAGGAACACGACGCTCGGCGCGCTGCGTTCGAGCGACGTCGATATGCGGACGATGGTGATCGTCGGTTCGTCGACGACGCGGGTGGTGCCGCGCGCCGGCAAACGCGACGGCGACGCGGATTGGGTTTATACGCCGAGGTGGTATCGGTGAGTTGTGAGGCGGCGCTGCCTGGATGGCCGGGCGGTGCTCGCGTCGACTACGAGATTACGTAGTTCAGCTTCCGAGCCGCGACGGCCCCGGTTAGAAGGTTTCCCACTCGTCAGATGATGCGGCGGCAGCGGTCGTACGCTCGATGCGCGGCGCTGGAACTGGCTTTACTGTCGGCTTCGATGCTAGCGTCGATGCCGGCTTCACTTCCGGTTTAGATGCCGCCTTCGTCTTTGCCGGCGCCGTTACCGTCGTTGCTGCGGGCGTACGCGCGCGCTTCGAAGCAACCGCTACGTTCGCCTTGTCCTTGACGACAGCCGCCCGCGGCGCCATCGCGGCACGCGGAGCGACGACCGTCGTGCTGCGCGTGACCGGCGCAACCGGCGCGCCCTGCACGTCGTCATGCCCCGTGCGGAACGCCGAAATGGCCTGAGCGAGCTGGCTGCCCTGCTCCTCGAGCGCCTTCGACGCGGCCGCCGCCTGCTCGACGAGCGCCGCGTTCTGCTGCGTGACTTCGTCCATCTGCGTAACGGCGGTGCCGATCTGCTCGATACCGCGGCTCTGTTCCGACGAGGCCGCCGCGATTTCGCCGACGATATCCGTCACGCGCGCCACCGCCTGCGTCACCTCGACCATCGTGCGGCCCGCTTCGTCGGCGAGCTGCGAGCCGTCCTGCACCTTCTGCACGGACGCCGCGATCAGTTCCTTGATCTCCTTCGCCGCCGTCGACGAGCGCTGCGCCAGATTGCGCACTTCGGTCGCGACGACCGCGAAGCCGCGGCCCTCCTCGCCCGCGCGCGCCGCTTCCACCGCCGCGTTCAGCGCGAGGATGTTGGTCTGGAACGCGATGCCCTCGATGATGCCCGTGATGTCCGCGATTCGCGACGAGCTGTCGCTGATCTCGCCGATCGTGCCGACCACGCGGCCCACCACCTCGCTGCCGCGCCGCGCGATGTCCGATGCGTTCACCGACAGCGCGCTCGCCTGCTGCGCGTTCTCGGCGTTCTGCCGGACCGTCGAGGTCAGCTCGTCCATGCTCGCAGCAGTCTCCTGCAGCGATGCAGCCTGCTGCTCCGTGCGCGCCGACAGATCGGCGTTGCCCGTGGCGATTTCCCGCGCGCCCGTCGCGATACCGTCTGCGACGCCGCGCACCTTGCCGACCAGATCGACGAGACTGCCCTGCATGCGCGCCATCGAAGCGAGCACGCTGCCTTCCGACGCCCGCGCGACGCTCGGCGTGTGTGCGAGATCGCCCGCGGCGATACGCGCCGTCGCCGCCGACAGCACCGCCGGATCGGCGCCGAGCGCGCGCAGGATGCTGCGCGACGTCGCAACCGTCAGCAGCGTGACGACTGCGCCGAGCAGCAGCAACGCGCCGAGCGAACGCGCGAGCATGCTGTGGAAGTCCGCGCTGATGTCGTCCTGATACGCGCCCGCGATCATGTCCCAGCCCCACGGCGCGTAGCGCTGAACGTAGCCGAGCTTCGCGCTCGGCGCGGTTTCGTTCGGTTTCGGCCACCAGTATTCGAGGTAGCCGCTGCCTGCCGGCGACGAGCCGGCCGCCGCGATCCCCTTGTAAAGCTCGAAGCCCTTCGCGTCCTTCCAGGCCGACATGTCCTTGCCGTCCAGCGTCGGAATGGTCGGGTGCATCACCATCACCGAATTCGCATCGACGATCGTCACGTAGCCGTTGCCGCCGTAGCGCAGATCGCCGATCCGCGCGATTGCCTCGCGGCGCGCCGCCTGCGCGTCGATCTTGCCGGCCTGCACTTCGCGATCGAGCCCTTGTGCAATTGAAATCGACATCTGCACCAGGTTGCGCAGGTCCGCGCGGCGTTCCTGAAGCTGGAGATCGCGCGCCTGCAGCGCATTCCAGACGGTGAGCGAAAGCAGTCCCAGCCAGGCCAGCGCGAGGGGCAGCCAGAGCTTTTGGCGAAGCGTCAGATTTTGCATGGCAATGTGAGTAAATGAAGCGGCCGCAGCGAATGACTCGTACGCGCCTCATCGTGCTAACGGCAGGACTCCGGAAAACGTTAGCGAGCTTTTGTGGGCAAGGCCGTCAAGGTTTTCTTGACGGAGCCTGCAGCGATCGACAAGCCTCATCCGGGCGCCGGTTTTGAGGTATTTTTGCTGCATTGCACACCTGTTTTGCCGCGCGCGACATCTCATCGTGGCGACACGAGCGAGGCCGCTTTTGCGTTCGCGTACTAAGGGAATGCCTAATCTTGAGCCTCCGCCATTCCGGGACGTAGAATCGTTGCACATCGGTTTGCGGGGCTCTGGAGATGCGTCTGGCTTCTCGTTGCGCTTTCAACCGCGGTCTGCACCACGACACCCGGCGCGCGCCGGCCCCCATTCACGCAGCTTCTTCCGACGAAGCCCGCGGCGGTCGGCGGCCGGTCGTCAAGCCTGCGCCATGACTCCACTCATTTCCGTGAAAAAGCTCAGCAAGAGCTTTCCCGGCGTGCGGGCGCTTCACGACGTCCAGTTCGAACTGATGGCTGGTGAAGTGCATACCGTGATGGGTGAAAACGGCGCCGGCAAGTCGACGCTGATGAAAATCCTCGCGGGCGTCTATACCCGCGATTCAGGCGAAATCCTGCTGGACGGCCAGCCCGTCGATTTCCAGCATCCGCGCGACGCGCAGGCCGTCGGCGTCGGCATCATTCATCAGGAACTCCAGCTGATGAATCACCTCACGGTCGCGCAGAACATGTTCATCGGCCGCGAGCCGCGCGGGCGCCTTGGCCTCTTTCTCGACGAAGACCGGCTCAATGCCAACGCGCGCGACATCCTGCAGCGCATGCACGTGAAGCTCGATCCTCGCGCGATGGTCGGCACGCTCACAGTCGCAAAGCAGCAGATGGTCGAGATCGCGAAGGCGTTGTCGTTCGATTCGCGCGTGCTGATCATGGACGAACCCACATCGGCGCTCAACGACGCGGAAATCGCGGAGCTGTTTCGCATCATCCGTGAGCTGAAGAGCCGCGGCGTCGGCATCGTCTATATCTCGCACAAGATGGACGAGCTGAAGCAGATCTCCGACCGCGTGACCGTGCTGCGCGACGGCGAATATGTCGCCACCGTGTCCGCGGCGGACACCAGCGTGGAAGCGATCATCGGCATGATGGTCGGACGCACGCTGGCCGACATCGAACCGTCTCCTCATGACACGCACAAGGCCGCCGTAGCGCTCGAAGTGAGGCACCTGAACGCGGGCCCGCTCGTGAAGGACGTGAGCTTCACGCTGCACAAGGGCGAAATTCTCGGCTTTGCCGGACTGATGGGCGCCGGCCGCACCGAGGTGGCGCGTGCGGTGTTCGGCGCCGATCCCGTTCAATCCGGCGACATTATCGTGAACGGCGCGAAAACGACCATCAAAAAACCGAGCGATGCGGTAGCGCGCGGCATCGGCTATCTGTCGGAAGATCGAAAGCGGTTCGGGCTCGCCACCGGGATGGACGTCGAATCGAACATCGTGATGTCGAACCTGCGCAAGTTCCTGTCGTTCAACTTCTTCCTGCGTCGCGCGCAGATGCGCAAGACCGCGGCGCACTTCATCCATCTGCTGTCGATCCGCACGCCGTCTGCTACGCAAGCCGTGCGGCTGCTGTCCGGCGGCAACCAGCAGAAGATCGTGATCGCGAAGTGGCTTGAACGCGACTGCGACGTGCTGTTTTTCGACGAGCCGACGCGCGGCATCGACGTGGGCGCGAAAAGCGAGATCTACAAGCTGCTGCGATCGCTTGCCGCGCAAGGCAAGGCGATCGTGATGATCTCGTCGGAACTGCCGGAGATTCTGCGGATGAGCGACCGTATCGTCGTGATGTGCGAGGGGCGCATTACCGGCGAGCTCGATGCGAAAGACGCGACCCAGGAGCGCATCATGCAACTGGCGACGCGGCGCGATACCTTGAAAGCGGCGTGAGCCGCGAGGGGATCTATCTATGACACAGCCAACGGACTCGTCGACACTCGCGGGCGACGGACGCGCGTCGGGCCTGCGCGCCCGCCTGTTCGCACCGACCGCGTTGCAGAAGATGCTCGCGTTCGCGAGCCTGCTCGTGCTGCTGGTGTTTTTCAGCTTCGCGTCGCCGGCGTTCATGCAGATCGACAACATCCTCGGCATCCTGCAGGCGACCGCCGTGAACGGCGTGCTCGCCATCGCCAGCACCTTCGTGATCGTCACAGGCGGCATCGACCTTTCCGTCGGCACGCTGATGACCTTCACCGCCGTGATCTGCGGCGTGTTCCTGAGCTTCTGGCACATGCCGATGTGGATCGGCGTGCTGGCCGCGATCGGCACGGGCGCAGTGTGCGGCACGGTGTCCGGCACGCTCACCGCGAAAATGCGGATTCCGCCCTTCATCGCGACGCTCGGCATGATGCTGTTGCTCAAAGGGCTGTCGCTCGTCGTATCGTCGGACAAGCCGATCTATTTCACCGACACCGAGAACTTCTACATGATCTCGCAGGACTCGCTGATCGGCCGCATCGTGCCGAGCCTGCCGATTCCGAACGCGGTGCTGATCCTCTTCGTGCTCGCGATCGTGAGTTCGATCACGCTGAACCGCACCGCGCTCGGTCGCTATACGTTCGCGCTCGGCAGCAACGAGGAAGCCGTGCGTTTGTCGGGCGTGAACGTGGACCGTTGGAAGATCGCCATTTATGGGCTTGGCGGCGCGATCTGCGGAATCGCCGGCCTCCTGATCGCGTCACGCCTGAACTCGGCGCAACCCGCGCTCGGCCAGGGCTACGAACTCGAAGCGATTGCCGCTGTGGTGATTGGCGGCACGTCGCTTTCCGGCGGGTCGGGCACGATCCTCGGCACCATCATCGGCGCGTTCATCATGAGCGTGCTGACCAACGGCTTGCGCATCATGTCCGTCGCGCAGGAATGGCAGATCGTGGTGACGGGCCTCATCATCATTCTCGCGGTCTACGCCGACATCCTGCGACGCAGGAAGAGCTGATTTCACAGGATGCCTTATCGATTTTCCAACCATAACGACATCAGGAATGGGAGCGCCCGAGGCTCCCCCAGCGGCTGAACTTGAAAGCCAAACCCAGGAGGAGAAACCATGTTGAAAAGAAAACTGATCGGTGCCGCCATCGGAGTGACTTTCGGCGTCGGCACGCTCGTCGGTGCAACCAGCCTCGCGTTTGCGGATCAGCCGTACATTCCGCTCATTTCGAAGGGCTTCCAGCACCAGTTCTGGCAGGCCGTGAAGTCCGGCGCGGAACAGGCGGCAAAAGAACAGAACGTGAGGATCACGTTCGAAGGCCCGGAAACCGAAGCGATGGTCGACAAGCAGATCGACATGCTCTCGGCCGCGCTGGCCAAGAAACCACAGGCGCTCGGTATTGCCGCACTGGATAGCAAAGCGGCCATTCCGCTCCTGAGGCGCGCGCAGAAAGAAAAGATTCCGGTGATCGCGTTCGACTCCGGCGTGGACAGCGACATTCCGCTCACCACCTGCGCGACCGACAACCTCGCCGCCGCCGCCCTCGCCGCCGACAAGATGGCCGAGGCGGTCGGCGATTCCGGCGAAGTCGGCCTGATCGTGCACGACCAGACGAGCCGCACCGGCGTCGACCGGCGCGACGGCTTCCTGAACGAAATGAAGTCGAAGCATCCGAACATCAAAATCGTTTCCGTGCAATACGGCGGCGGCGATCACCTGAAATCCGCCGAGATCGCGAAAGCGATGATCCAGGCGAACCCCAATCTCAAGGGTATTTTCGGGTCCAATGAAGGTTCGGCGGAAGGCGCCGCGATCGGCGTGAAGGAATCCGGCAAGAAGCTCGTGCTGATCGGCTACGACTCGGGTAAGGAACAGAAGGACGACATCGTGTCCGGCCTGATGGCGGGCGCGATTACGCAGAACCCGGTGGGCATCGGCAAGTGCGTGGTCGACTCCGCGGTGAAAGCGCTAAAGGGCGAAAAGCTGCCGAAGAAGGTCGACACCGGCTTCTACTGGTACGACAAGACCAACATGACCGATCCCAAGATCGCGGCAGTGCTTTACGATTGAATGGATGCTTATGTTTGATGCGTGACCGGGGAGGAAGCGCTGTTGCGCTTCCTCTTCGCTTCTTTGCGACTGGCTTTAGCGGGTGAAAGTCGAACACTGCTGCCGAGGAGGCTGTCCAGATGACCACGATCACCAGTCTGTCCGTGCGGGACATTCGTTTCCCCACTTCGCGTTCGCTCGATGGCTCCGATGCGATGAACGCCGCGCCCGATTATTCGGCTACCTACGTCATTCTCGAAACCGACTCGCCGCAGCAGCTGACCGGCCACGGCCTCACGTTCACGATCGGGCGCGGTAACGAAATCTGCGTCACTGCCGTGCAGGCGCTCGCGCCGCTGATTGTCGGCAAGCGGCTCGAAGACATTGCCGCGGACATGGGCGCATTCTGGCGCGCGATCACGTCGGACAGCCAGTTGCGCTGGATCGGCCCCGACAAAGGCGCGATTCATCTCGCCACCGCGGCAGTGGTGAATGCGGCGTGGGATCTATGGGCCAAAGCCGAAGGCAAACCGGTGTGGAAGCTGCTGGTGGACATGAGCCCCGAAGAACTCGTGCGCTGCCTCGATTTCCGCTATGTGACCGATGCGATCACGCCGCAGGAAGCGATTGCGATTCTGCGTCGGCACGAGTCGACAAGGCACGCACGCGAACACGAAATGCTCGCGCACGGCTACCCTGCCTATACGACGTCCGCAGGCTGGCTAGGCTATGACGACGACAAGATCCGTCGGCTCGCGCGCGAAGGTGTGGCGCAGGGCTGGACGCATTTCAAGCAGAAGGTTGGCGGCAATATCGACGAAGACGTGCGCCGCGCGCGCATTCTGCGCGAAGAGATCGGCGCGGACCGCAAGCTGATGATGGACGCGAACCAGGTGTGGGACGTCGACGAAGCCGTTGCGAACATGCGGCGGCTTGCGGAGTTCGACCCGTGGTGGATCGAGGAACCGACGAGCCCCGACGACGTTCTTGGCCACGCAACCATCCGCCAGCGGCTCAAGCCGATCGGCGTCGCGACGGGCGAGCACTGCCAGAACCGCGTGATGTTCAAGCAGCTGCTGCAGGCTCAGGCGATCGACTTTTGCCAGATCGACAGCTGCCGCTTAGGCGGTTTGAACGAAGTGATCGTGGTGCTGCTGATGGCGGCGAAGTTTGGCGTGCCGGTTTGTCCGCACGCGGGCGGTGTTGGGTTGTGCGAGTACGTGCAGCATATTTCGCTGTTCGACTATATCTGCGTGTCGGCATCGCTCGAGAATCGCGTACTCGAGTATGTCGATCATCTGCATGAGCATTTTGTCGATCCGGTCGTGATTCGCAATGGGCGATATATGGCGCCTTCGCGGCCGGGGTATAGCATCGAGATGGTGGCGGAGTCGATTGAAAGGTTTGGGTTTCCGGAGGGGGAGGCTTGGGGGTGAAGGGGGTCTTTCTGGTGCGGGACCTACGCCAATCGCAACGACGTCATCCAGCTCCAGTCCCTGGTCGGGCCTATTCGCTGCTGCAGCTGTACGCTCGCTTCACACCTGCAGAACCAGCCTCGAAAAGTCGCAACAGTCCTGACAGATACGCGCGACTTCGCCGAGAAAGTCGACATGGTGGGTTCGCACATAGATCGCGACATACTGAATCTTCGGCGGTGTCGGTGTGGTTCTGGCCGTTCGCAGCGCGCCGTGGTCGATCAGATGCGTCAGACAATCCTTGGGCAGAAAACTCACGCCCAGCCCCGATACGGTCAGTCCGATCTGGGCGACCAGATTACTGCACACGACTGTTCTGGGCGTTTCTATGCCATGAGCGCGGAACCACTGGCCATATGCGATCCCCATGCCGGAGTCTTTGCCTTGCACAATCAGCGTGTGTTGGGTGATTTCGGTCAGTGGAAACACGCGCCTGGACGGCAGCACGCCATCGGCGTACATCCACGCATTGTTCACCATCCCGACCGGCACAAGCGTAAAGCGTGGATCGTTGAACACATCCGGCACGATCACCAGATCGATGGTGTTCTCGACAAGCCGTTCGTACAGCTTCTGGCCCAATCCGACTTCCGGCACGATCTCCAGTTGCGGGAACTGCTTGCGCAGCCGATCTACGAGGACGGGTAACCATGTGAGCGCCGTCAGCTCGGTGACGCCCAGGCGCAACCGTCGGAACATGGTGTCTTTCGCGCCGAGTTGCACTAGCAGGCCGTCGCGCATATCCAGTAGTTGTCGTGCTGTCCGGAGTATCTCCTCGCCTTTGGGCGTCAGTACCGCCGACCGTCGGCTGCGGTCGAAAATCTCCACGTTGAAGCGGTTTTCCAGTTCCTGGATGCGCTTCGAAATGGCGGATTGCGTCGTGCTCAGCCGCAAGGCGGCCGCGTCGAAGCTGCCCAGTTCCGCGATCCAGTACAGCGCCTCGACCTGCTTCAGCGTGATCATCGCCGTGCCTCCGTATACATGACCTGTCCAACCAGATTCGATTGGGTTTGATGCAAAACATGAATAAAAGCGATGATAGCAGTGGCCAAAAAGTCGCTATCAGAGATGATTTTGTCTCGCTACGATTTCCACATTCGCACACCAGACCAATGGATGCTGCTACATGTCGATGGGAAAATCCCTGGTCGTCGCCTGACCGCTTTCAACGTCTTCCGCAGCAACTTCCCGACCAACAACAAGGTACCCATGCTGAAGAAAAACAGATTCAAGCCGGTGACCGCGGTGGCGATCGCCTGCACCGTCTCTCTGGGTTTGACCGGCGTCGTGCAGGCCGAAACCACCGCCGACGGTTTCGTGGTCAATCCAAAAATTTCGAAAGCGACGCTCAACCAGGCGGCAGTCGCGGCGCTGCCTGCCGACATCAAGGAAAAGGGTGTCCTGACGATCGGCGGAGAAACGACGCTGCCGCCTTATCTGTATCGCGACAACGACGGCATTACGGGTATTGAAGCGGATTTCATGCAGGCACTCGGCCAGGCGCTCGGGTTGCGCGTCAAGGTGATCAACACCGATTTCGGCTCGATGGTGATCGGTCTGACGTCCGGTCGCGTCGATGTGGCCATGTCCGATTTCTCCGATACGCCCGAGCGTGAAAAGCAGGTGACCTTCGTCGACTACACGAAGACCGGCCAGCAACTGATCGTGGCAAAGGGCAATCCGAAGAACATTCATTCCGTCGCGGATCTGTGCGGCACGACCGCGGGCGGACCGGTTGGCAGCCTGTCGCTCGCCATCGCTCAGAAGCAGTCCGACGCGTGCACGAAGGCCGGCAAGCCGGCGGTGAATGTACAGGGCTATCCGTCCGCGAATGCTTCGGAACTCGCGCTGCGCACGGGCCGCATCGACACGATGGGAATCGATTATGCAATCGCGGCCAACATCGTCAAATCGTCGGGCGGCAAGTCCGAACTCACCGGCGATCTGTTCGAAGCCGGGATGCACGGCGCCGCCGTCAAGACGGGCAATGCGCAGCTTGCCAAGGCGCTGCAACTGGCGTTCGAAGGCATTTCGAAGCAAGGCATCGACAGGCAGATCGTCGATTTCTACGGCGTGTCGCAGATGCGGATCGACACGCCGGTGGTCAACGGCATGCAGCCGAAAAACTGACGACCCGCATCCGGATGGACGCTGCGGCGTGCACAGCACGCATACCGTAGCGCGAGGTGATGCCGAAGCAGCGCAACACGACAGGCAATCGCGGCGCATCGACGTGCCGCATATCAGGAATCCTTATGGATATGACCGACGAGCGAACGCGTCCACTGAGGATCGTTCGCAGCAAGCATCCGGTGCAGATCGCGATCGGTGTGGTGGTGCTGACCTTTCTGCTGTCGTTCCTGTTCCGCATCGCGGATAACGAAAACATGCAATGGCCGGTCATTGGCCATTATCTTTTCGATCCGCATGTGCTGTCCGGTGTGCGCGTGACGCTGGTGGTCACGATCGTCTGCCAGATTCTCGCGATCATGATCGGCACCGCGATCGCGATCATGCGGCTGTCGAAAAGCCGCATCTTCGTGACCATCGCGAATGCGTATCTGTGGTTCTTTCGCGGCACGCCGCTGCTGGTTCAACTGATCTTCTGGTACAACCTCGCCGCGCTGTTTCCGGTGCTGTTTCTCGGCGTGCCGTTCACAAGCCTCGGCGTCATGCTGAAAACCAATGCGGTGATCTCCGGATTCACCGCCGCCGTGGTGGGCTTCTCGCTGCACGACGGCGCGTATATGGCCGAAATCGTGCGCGCAGGCATCCTGTCGGTCGATCCGGGGCAGCGCGAAGCAGCTGTCACCACGGGCATGACCGAAAGCCAGGCGATGCGCCGCATCATCCTGCCACAAGCGATGCGCGTGATCGTGCCGCCAACCGGAAATCAGGCGATCAATCTGCTGAAAGCTACCGCTCTGGTGGCTTTCATCTCAGGCGGCGATCTGTTGAGCAACGTCCAGGAAATCTACGCCGTCAACTACGCAGTCATGCCGCTGCTTGTGGTGGCGACCATCTGGTATCTCGCGCTCGTGACCGTCGCGACGATCGGCCAATACTATCTGGAACGCGCCATCGGCAAGGGATATACGCGAAGCAACGGCAAGAAACGTGGCGCCGCAAAAATCAATATGGATATGGACGTCGCCTGAGCAAATCATGTCGATCGATATAGAAAGGTTAGTGACCATGGCCCAGTCTGAAGCGCCGGTGATCGAGATCGTCAACGTCAAGAAGCGGTTTGGCGACAAGGTCGTGCTGAACGGCATCGATATGCACGTGATGAAAGGCGAGGTAGTCGCCATTCTAGGGCCGTCTGGATCGGGCAAATCCACCCTGCTCCGTTGCGTCAATCACCTCGAGGAAGTGACGAGCGGTTCGATCAAGGTATGCGGCCACTACATCGGCTACGAACGGCACGGCGATACGCTGAAGGAAATCTTCGGCAAGCGGCTCGCGAAGCAGCGGCAGAAGGTCGGCATGGTGTTTCAGCACTTCAATCTTTATCCGCACAAGACCGCGCTGGAAAACGTCACCGAAGGACCAGTACAGGTGCTCAAGGTATCGAAGGCGCAAGCCGTCGACCGTGGGCGCGAACTGCTTCGGCGCGTCGGCCTCGGCGACCGGATGGACGCGTATCCGTCGGAACTGTCGGGTGGCCAGAAGCAACGTGTTGCGATCGCACGCGCGCTGGCAATGGACCCGGAGGTGATCCTGTTCGACGAACCCACGTCGGCGCTCGATCCGGAACTGGTGAACGAAGTGCTCAGCGTGATGAAAGAAGTCGCGTCGCTCGGCATCTCGATGCTCGTCGTCACGCACGAGGTCGGTTTTGCGCGCGAAGTTTGCGACCGGGTCGTGTTCATGGCCGACGGCGTCATTGTCGAGCAGGGCCCCGCGCATCAGGTGATCGACAACCCTGCGGAGAAACGCACAAGGGAATTTCTCGGCGCGGTGCCGAGAAAAATGGAGAAAGTCAATTGAATCAGCCTCAACCCTCGGTCTCTTCCGATGCCGTCCTGCGCGTCAGAAGCCAGTCCCTGCGTAGCAATAACCTGATCTCCGGCACCACCGACAAGATTTCGCTCGCCGTCGGCGAGCCGGACTTCGATACGCCGCGAGTGGTCATCGATACGCAGATGCATGCGATCCAGAGCGGCTTCACGCACTACTCGCCACAGGAAGGCCGCGAGGAACTTGTGAATGCGATTCTGCAATCGGCGGTCGGCGTGACGGGCAAAGGGTTCGCGTCGCAAAACATCCTGATCACGCACGGTGGCTCGGCGGGTCTGACCGCCACGCTGGTGGGCCTGCTGAACCCCGGCGACGTCGTGCTGCTCGAAGATCCGACCTACTCGCTGTATATCGACGCGATCAATCTTGTCGGCGCGCACGTGAAGCGTTTTTCGCGGGATGCGGACGGCAAGTTCGATTTCGACACAATCAACAGGAGTGCGAATGGTGTGAAGCTGATCGTCCTGTGCCATCCGTCGAATCCGACGGGCGCGGTGATCGGCCGCGCGGAGTGGACGGCGTTCGCGGACATCGTGAAGCGCAACGGCGTTTCCATCCTGTGCGACGAGGCGTACGAAGGACTCACGTACGGCCACGATTTCGTGTCGGCGCTGGACATCGATGGTCTCGGCGAGCACCTGATCGTCTCGCGCACGTTCTCGAAGAAATACGCGATGACCGGCTGGCGGCTCGGCTATCTGGTCGGCGCGCCGCGCCTCGTCGCATCCGCATCAACGGTTCATCGCACGTTCAACGGATCGATCAACTCGGCCAATCAGCTTGCTGGCGCGACGGCGCTGCTCAAGGCGGGCGACGACGCGGAACAGATGCGGCGCGTGTTCCATACGCGGCGCGATCTGATGGAAGCGTGCCTGCGCAAGATTTCCGCGATCAGCTTCCGGCGCCCTGACGGTGCGTTCTATTTCTGGCTGGACTATCCCGGCAAGTTCGGGACCTCCGGGGAAGTGGCGGCGAGAGCCGCCGAAGCGGGCGTCATGGTCCGGCGCGGCGAAGAGTTCGGCAGCAGCGGCAAGCATGCGCTGCGGCTTTCGTACGCAACGGACGAACACTCGATCGAAGAGGGCGTCGCGCGACTGGGACGCGTCTTCTCCTGACGCTTCGTTCCTGCGTACCTCGCCTGAACGACCTGTTTTCGGGCCCGGATCGTGCCGGGCCATTCAAGGACTTTCGACATGCCTATCGGATTCAGAATTCTCGAGCGCAAGCGCGCGGTCAGCGCGGATGTGGTCAAACGCTTCGCCTCGGTGTCCGTGGCCTGCATCAGCGATGTGATGACGCGCCTGACGGCGGGCGGACCGCGCCTGCGCCCGATGCACGCGGGCAGCGTGCTGTGCGGCCCGGCGTTCACGGTGAAGTCGCGTCCAGGCGACAACCTCATGGTGCACAAGGCGCTGACACTGGCCCAACCGGGCGACGTGATCGTGGTGGACGCGGGCGGTGATCTGACCAACGCGATCATTGGCGAGTTGATGGTGTCTTATGCAATGGCACGTGGTTTGGGCGGCATGGTCATCGATGGTGCTATCCGCGATTCGGACTGGATCGGGAAGCACGACATGCCGGTCTATGCTGCAGGCGTCACGCATCGCGGCCCGTACAAGGACGGTCCCGGCGAGATCAACGTACCGGTGGCGTTCGACGGCATGCTCGTCGAGCCGGGCGATCTGATCGTCGGCGACGCGGACGGTTTCGTCTGCGTGCCCTATGACGATGTCGAAACGGTGTACGCGATGGCGTCGAAAAAGAGCGCGGGCGAGGTAAAGATCCTGGAGAACACCCTGGTCGGCAAATTCGACGACAAATCGTGGATCGACGAGTCCTTACGTCGACTGGGGTGCGACGGGGTGTGACGGGGTGTCAACGAACCGCGGGTGGCGCCGGTACGGTTGGGTAACCGGGAATGTCCAGGGGAGTCTCTGGATTGCGTGTGCCGGCCACCGCATCCCCCCTCACCCAAACCTGGCCAAAAACATATCCGCCGCCTCTTCCGCAACCCGCTTCCGCTCCTTCTCCCCAAGCGTCGGTTGCCCCATGGTCACCTGCGGCCAGAACGCAAAAGCTTTGACTAACGCCTGCAACTGCAGCGCCGCAAAAAAAGGATCATCGGTCTTGAGACGTCCATCAGCCGCGGCCGCTCGAATCCAGACAGTCAGATCCTCCTCACGTTCACCAAGCTTAGCGACCATATCCCGCGCCCGTTCAGGCGAATGAATGCCCGCCGCGATCGCCACACGCGCTAAAGCCAGAAACGACTCGTCGTTCAAAAGCTTCAGCTTGCGCCCTAGCAAATCGAGCAACTGCGCGCGCAACGGTTGATCAGCACGATAAGCCGGCGCAGCGCCAGACTGACTCGCATCCCACAGCTGATGAAGAATCGCCGCGAACAACGCTTCCTTGCTCGGGAAATGGTTGTAGACCGTCCGCTTCGACACGTTCGCGCGCGCCGCGATACGGTCCATGCTGGTCGCGTCGTAACCGGCCGCGAGGAATTCCTCGATCGCGGCGTCGACGATGGCAACGCGCTTTCGGTCCGTCAGACGTTGAGGGGAAGTTGACTCAATCGGATTCATGGAAATATTTTACACCGACCAGTTTACTTATCTCAAAAATAAACTACACTGTGTGGTGTACCTCATTCTGTGGATGCCCTTCTCTTATGGTGTCGCTTCCCGCTTTCTTCAGTCGCACGCTTGGCCTGACTGCCGCGCAACGCGGCCGCGAATTGTCCAGCTCGTCGCCGCAGCATGACGGCGAACGCTTCCAGAACGTGAAGCCGCGCCCTGAAGAGCGTTTGCGAAAGACGCTCGGCATTGCATGGAACGTGCTCTTCAACAAGCCGGACGACACCGTGCCGGCAGGCGCGTTGCCGGTGGATACTTTGACGCGCGCGCAGCTCGACGCTGCGCCCGACCGCAGCCTCTACCGCCTCGGTCATTCGACGATGCTGCTCAAGTTACGCGGCCAGTTCTGGCTGACCGATCCGGTATTCGCGGAACGTGCATCGCCGTTCAAGCGCCTGGGGCCCAAGCGCTTTCACGCGCCGCCGATCGCGCTTGCCGATCTGCCGCCGCTGCGCGGTGTGATCCTGTCGCACGATCACTACGACCATCTGGACCGCGAAACGGTGCTCGCGCTAGCGGAAACCACCGAGATATTCCTGACGACGCTCGGCGTCGGCGACCGGCTGATCGAATGGGGCATCGAGGCGTCGAAGGTGCGGCAGTTCGACTGGTGGCAAGGCGTCGAAGTCGACGGTATCCAGTTCACCGCTACGCCCGCACAGCATTTTTCCGGACGCAGTCTGTTCGACGGCAACAGTACGCTGTGGGCCTCGTGGGTGATCGTCGATGGCGATCTTCGCGTGTTCTTTAGCGGCGACACCGGCTACTTCGACGGCTTCCGGGCCATCGGCGAACGCCTGGGTCCGTTCGACGTCACGCTGATCGAGACCGGCGCCTACGACGCACAGTGGCCTTACGTTCATATGCAGCCCGAAGAAACGGTGCAGGCGCATATCGATCTGCGCGGCCGCTGGCTCGTGCCGATTCACAACGGCACGTTCGATCTCGCCATGCATCGCTGGCAGGATCCGTTCGAGCGCGTGACAGGGCTGGCGCTTGCACGCGGTGTCGCGCTATCCACACCGCGCATGGGCGAGCGGCTCGATCTCGCCGCGCCGCATCGCGGCGAACGCTGGTGGCGCAATGTCGTTGAGCCGGTTGCGGTACCCAAAGCTGCATGGCGGCTGTGTGCGTCGCGCGATGCGGAAGACGTGAAGTCTTCGTGACCGGTTGCTGATCGAGCGCGCGGCAAGAAGACACTGACTACCGCAGATATCCCACGATGAGCCGAGTGGCCTCGTCGACGAGTCTCTCGAATGCCTCATCGGAGAGACTGTCCGAATGGTGTACGACCGCGGTATGCGTCAGCGCCTCGATCGACGTCACGCACACGAATGCCGCAAGCTCGAGATCTACCGCGCGAAATTCGTCGCGGTGCGCTTCGAGAAACGCCTCGAACAGCGCATAAGTATCTCCGTTCAGCAACTGCGCGTTCTCCGGTCCGCCTCTGCGCGGCATCTGCTCCGCGAGCACACGATGCAACTCGGGATCGATACGATGCGCGTCGATCGCCGCGGTCACGAGCTTGCGCACCGCCACGTCGATCGGCAGCGCCCCCGCCTGCGCGAGCGCTTCGCGCACCACCTGAGCCAACTGCTGGCTATGCCGCTCCGCGACAGCGGCCACGAGCGCTTCTTTACCCGGGAAATACTGGTAGAGCGACCCGACGCTCACACCTGCCCGTTCGGCGATCCGGTTAGTGCTCGTTTTATCGAAACCGTCTTTGACCAGAACGCGAGCGGTTGCCTCGATCAGCGCATCGACCGTCACGCGCGATCGCTCCTGAGACGCGTGTTTTCTGGGTTTTGTCAGCGGTTTTCGCGCCATTTTCCGCGCTCCGAATGCGAGTAGGTGAATACGAGCGGCACTCGTATTATCCATAGGCCGATTCGAATCGCAACGAAAAACCAGACAGGATCCAACACGCAACGCGTCAACCCGAAGGCACAAGGACACGTCTCATGATCTCCCAGCCTTACCCGAAACTGATTGCCATCAAACGATGGGCCGATCGCGGCCTCTACGAAGTCGTCGGCCGAAATTACGACCGGCTGTCCAGCGAGGACGCGTCGATCATGCTGCGCATCTTCGACCACATGCACGTGGTCGACAGCATCTTCCAGCATCACCTCAAAGGACTGCCGCACACGTTCCACGCACCGCGCTCCGAGCACATGCCCGATCTCGATACGCTTGCCAGTAGTGCGAAAGAAGTCGACGAATGGTATGTATCCCACGTCGACACGCTCACCGCTGACGATCTCGCCGAACCGCTGGATTTCGTGTTCACGAGTGGAAAGCCCGCACGCATGACGCGAGGCGAAATCATTCTCCATGTGTGCATGCACGGCACCTATCATCGCGGCAATGCCGGCGCAGTGCTCCAGTTGAGAGGCCTTACGCCGAGTCGCGACGCGGTCACGGATTTCATCGAAGACACGCACTAAGAAGCCTTAACAAAATGATGCCTGGGGCTGTTTACTTTCGATCGTTCCTGTTAACCTTTCCGTTGTTTCGACTGCGAAAGGGACATGGCCAAA
>NZ_QQOA01000022.1 GCF_003443895.1 Paraburkholderia phosphatilytica
TGAACACGACCCGCAAACCACCCGCGAACCGCGCCCAACCACACCTTCCCGCTTCCCCGCGCCCCGTTCCCGAAGCGCGAAAGACCGAGATTCTAGACACATGATCGTGGACATGCAAGCGCTTATTTTGCGCACGCTAAAGACACTCGCCGGCAAGCGATGAAGTGCAGTGAACGTTGACGCGCAATGCGATTTCACTTAGGCGGGCATCGCCTTTTCCATCACGCGTTCGACAACCTGAAGGTAGTGATCGATATCGGGCGTCGCCATTCCCGCGACCTTTGCGCGGTCGTCCCAGCGTCGCAAACGCAAAGCATCCTGCGCATACGCTTTGCCAAGAAATGCTTGCGCTGCTTCGTCGCTAAAGATGCCGCCTTGCAGTTCAAGGCTACGCACCGAATCCGCTGAAAGGCGCTCGAAGTAACCCGGCTCGATCGCGCACAGGCAGCGCTTGGCATCGACATGCAGCCTGATCGGTTCGAGCACGGCTTCCGGCAACGCAGGCCTAAGGAACGGCAGCACGAAATACTGATGCAGGTCGTCGATGCGCCGCGTCGTGGGCGATTCGCCTTTGCGGTTCAGCAAATGTCCAAGGTCATGCAGGAACGCTGCGGCAACGAGTTCGTCGCTTGCACCTTCCTGTTCCGCCAGCGCCCCGCTTTGCAGTGCATGTTCGAGCTGGGTCACGGGCTCGCCGCTATAAGCGAGACTTCCGTGGCGATCGAACAGCATGCGAACGTCGTCAAGACTCAAAGCCAACTTCTTACCCCCACGGTAATGAAAACGTCTTCAGATTCGTGAAGCTCTTCATTGCTTCCTGCACGCCTTCCTTGTAGCCGAGCCCGGAATCCTTGATGCCGCCGAACGGCGTCAGTTCAATGCGATAGCCCGGCACCTCCCATACGTTCACCGTACCCACGCGCAGTTCATTGATGAAGCGCGTGATCGCATCCTGCCGGTTGGTGCAGACACCGGACGACAAACCGAACGGCGTGCCGTTACTCAGCCGGATCGCGTCATCGAGCGTGTCGAACGTGAGAATCGGCGACACCGGGCCGAAGGTTTCTTCGCGCACCAGCGTCATCGACGGCGACACGTTGTCGACGACGGTAGGCGCATAGAGCGCGCCGCGCCGCGTGTTGCCGGTCAACAGCCGCGCGCCCTGCGCGACCGCTTCGTTCACGCGCGACTCGAACAGCGTCGCCGCGGCTTCATCGATCACCGTGCCCATCTGGTTCGACGCATCGAACGGATCGCCGTACGACCACGCGTGCGTCTTCTCCACCACGAGTTCGGTGAAGCGCGCCGCCACGCTCTTTTGCACCAGCATCCGCTTCACCGCGGTACAACGCTGGCCCGAGTTCTTGTACGAGCCTTGCACCGCGAGTTCAGCCGCACGATCGAGATCCGCATCCTCGAGGACGATCAGCGGATCGTTGCCGCCGAGTTCCAGCACGACACGTCGATAGCCCGCCTTCGCCGCGATCAGCTTGCCGATCGCGACGCCACCGGTAAACGTCACGAGCTCCGCGAGTGGATGCGTGACGAGTTCGTCGGCAATCTCGCCCGGGTCGCCGGTGATCACCTGCAGCATCGGCGCGGGCAAGCCCGCTTCGTACAGCAGGTCGGCGAGATAGAACGCCGACAGCGGCACTTTCTCCGACGGCTTGAGCAGCACGCGATTGTTCGTCGCGATGGCCGGCGCGATCTTGTGCGCGACCTGGTTCATCGGGTGATTGAACGGCGTGATCGCGACGATCACGCCATCGAGCGGCTCACGCTGCGTAAACACGCGGCGCTTGCGGCCATGCGGCGTCAGATCGCACGAGAAGCTCTGGCCGTCGTCGCGCATCGTTTCGATCGACGCGAAACGCAGCACATCCGCCACCCGCCCGATCTCGTAGCGCGAGTCCTGTTTCGACAAACCAGACTCGGCGGAAATCAGATCGGATGCTTCCTCGGTCCGCTCACGCAGCAAGGCCGCCGCGCGCTCGAGAATCTGCGACCGCTCGTACCGCGACAGCGTCGACTGGAACGCCGCCGCATGCTCGAGTGCGGCACGCACATCGTCGACGCTTGCCTTCGGCACGGTGCCGACACGCTGCCCCGAATACGGATCGAACACGTCTACCGTACGTTCGCGCGCAACGCGTTTGCCCTGCAGGCGCAGCGTTTCCGCGCGGAACAGCCGATGATCGTCGCGCGCAGCATTCATGGCGTCACCACGTGGTTGAGGACGAGATCGAACACGTCGAAATTGCGCAGACGCCTGCCGTCATGCGCCGATGCATCGACGCGCCGGTTGAACACGAGCGGCACGGTCTGCTCGGAAATGCCGCCATGCGAGCGCAACGGCACCGTGAGCCCCGACAGGTCATGTTCGTCGCGACGCGTGCCGAGCACCACGTCGCGGCGGCTGACCACCACCACGTCGCCGATGCGATCGCGCGGGAGCTCGAAGCGCTCGCACGCAGCGCGGTTATCCAGCACCGTTTCGATGCCGTCCGTGCCGCGCAGCCGCTCGATGAGTCCTGCCGCGTCCGCACTTTCAGGCAGATAGATCGTCGCGAACGAACCGAGCGCGCCGTGGTGCACGACGTACGGGTCGGTGATCGGCAGAATCACTCGCGCCGCGCGCGCGCCGAGCCATTCGTCCATCACGTCCTGCAGATAGATGACGTTCGGCTCGCCGGTAGCGGGATCGTGCTTCGCGTTCATGCCGTGATCGGCCGTCAGACCGATACGCCAGCCCAGTGCGTCGAGGCGCGCCAGATAGCCGTCCATCATCGCGTAGAACGCGTTGGCGTCCGGCGTGCCGGGCGCGCTCTTGTGCTGCACGTAGTCAGTGGTGGACAGATACATCAGATCGAGGCTGCGCGTTTCAGCGAGCCTCACGCCCGCTGCGAACACGAACTCGGACAGGCCCGCGCTATAGACGTCCGGCACCGGCAGACCGACCAGCTCGAGCACGTTGTCGATGCCGTTCTCAGCTAGCGTGACTTCATTGGCCTTCTCCGCCGAAAAACAGATGCCGTTCAGTTGCCAGCCGAGGAGCCGCCTCAGCTTGTCCTTCGCGGTCACCACCGCGACCGCTGCGCCCGCATTCGCCGCGGCGGCGAGAATGGTGCCCGCGCGCAGATAGGACGGGTCGTTCATCATCACTTCCGCGCCCTTTCCGCCGTTCGCGTCCGGGTCCCAGAAGTAGTTGCCGCAGATGCCGTGCACCGAGGGCGGCACACCGCACACGATCGACAGGTTGTTCGGGTTGGTGAACGACGGAATCACGCAGTCGCCCTTGAGCGCCGTGCCGTCGCGCAGCATGCGGCCGATGAACGGCGCGACGCCCGCGGCGACCGCCGCTTCGAGATAGTCGTACTCGCAGCCGTCCACACACACGACGACCACCGGCGCATTGCCCTCGCCGCCCAGCCGGTAACGGCGTCCATTCACATCAATCGTCGTTTGCATTTGCGTCGACATCGCGATTCATCCGTGTTCAGCGCGCAGTGCACCGCGCGGCATGCCGTTGATCCACGCGGGTTCAGCCCTGAAGCACCCGCACAACCTGTACCCGTTCAATCCGTTCAGTGAAGCCCTCATTGAACCGTTCAATGAACCCCTCAGTGAAGACTTCATTGAACGCTTCAACATCCTTACGCCGTCGCCACGCGCGCATAAGCTTCGTGGACCCGCCGGCGCCCACCCTCGACATGCTCGCGCAGCAACTTCACGGCCCGCTCCGCATCCCTCGAAGCGATCGCCGTCAGGATCGCGCGATGTTCAGCAAGCGACTGCTGCATCGCATCCTCATGCGCCGCCAGCGCCGCGCGTCGAAACAGGCTCAGCTCGCCCACCAGTTGCCGGTACATGCCGAGCAGCTTGCCGTTCCCCGCGCCCGCGACGATCGCCAGGTGAAACTCGACATTCGCTCTCGCATAAGCGTCGCGATCGCGCACGTCGAGCGCATCGCGCATCGCATCGACCGGCGCGCGCAACTGCGCAACCCTCGCCGCGTCGACCCGCTCCGCGAGCAGCGCGCACGCCGCCTCTTCGAGCATCAGCCGCACCGCATAGATCTCGTCGGCCTCCGCGAGCGACACGACGCGCACGAACACGCCGCGATGCTTCTCGGTCCGTACGAGGGCCGCCTGCTCGAGCGCGCGAAACGCTTCGCGCACCGGCCCGCGCGATACCGCGAGCCGCTCGGCCCAGTCGACCTCGTTCAGCTTGTCGCCCGGGGCAAGGCGCCCCGACACGATGTGCTGCTCGATCGCATCGCGCACCCGCTCGGCGAGGGAAACATCGCGCGCCGCCTCGACCGGTTCACCCAGAACCATTTGCATATTTTCCGTCATTTTGCCATTAATTGCCACATCGACAAACGCGATATGCCGGCAAACGGCACATCAAAGGAAAAATTTCAGGCATCGGCCGAGGCCGCGATCAGTAGCGCCGCGAAACATGCAAGCAGCGCTCAACCCAGTCGCGGCATGCATGCAGCAGCTCGCCCACGATCAGCGCTCGCGCAACACACAACGCTCAACACCGCCACCGCACGCGCGCAGCCACTCCCCCACCATCAGCGCTCGCGCAGCACGCAGCGACAGCCCTCACCGCCGCCGCGGCACCCGCGCGGCAATCAACGTCAACGCCGCGAGCGAAACGAGCAGCAGGATCAGCGACAGCGCCGAGGCCGGCAGATAGTAGCCACGCTCAACCTGGCCGACGACGACGATCGGCACCGTCGCGAAGCCCGGCGGGTAGACGGTCAGCGTCGCGCCCAGCTCGCCGAGCGACAACGCGAAGCCCAGCGCGAGACTCGCGCGTATGGCGGGCACCAACTGCGGCAGCACGACCCGGCGCAGCACCATCGAAGGCGGCGCGCCCAGACTTGCGGCCGCTTCGCGCAGGATCGTCAGCTCGGGCCGCAGCGCGGCGGCCGCGCAGCGATAGCAGAACGGCATCACCAGCGCGAGCTGCACCAGCACGACGATCGCGGCAGAACTCGACAGGTCGACCGGCGCCTTGTGATACGCGATCAGCACCGCGAGACCGAGCACAACGCTCGGCACGCCGTTGGGCATCATCGCGATCGTGTCGACGACGGCGCCGAGGCCGCGCCGGTCGCGCCCTTCGAGCGCCAGCGCCAGCCACAAACCGAGCACGGTGCCGAGCACCGCGACGCCGAAGCCGATCTCGAGACTCGCGGTCAGCGCGTCGAAATCGCTCGAACCGAGCCGCTCGAACCAGCGCGTGCTGAAACCGGACGGCAGGATCGTGCCGGACCAGTGCGACGCGACGCTCGACAGCGCGACAACGATCACCGGCAGCACGAACAGCCAGAAGCACAGCAACGCGGCGAACGCGAGGAACGCACCGCCCGCGATGCGCGTCAGCAGACTGCGCTGGACGGGACGCGCACGCAGGTGCATCACCGGCAATGCAGCGGGATCGACGTCAGCCACGGCGGACTCCTGTATTGCGACGGTTCACGCGGCGATAGAGCGCGTACAGCGACAGCGACATCGCGAGCATCACGACCGCGCCCGCGGCCGCGGTCGGCAGATCGAGGTCGACCGTCGCCGAGCTGTAGATCGCCACCGGCAGCGTGACGAGGTGCGCGCTGCCGAGCACGAGCAGAATGCCGAACTCGTTCAAGGTCAGCAGGAAACAGAGCAGCGTGCCCGCGGCGATGCCCGGCCACGCGAGCGGCAGGATCACGCGGAACGCGACCATCCAGCCGTTCGCGCCAAGGCTGCGCGCGGCCTCGATCAGCCGCATGTCGAGCAGCGCGAACGACGCGAGCGTCGGACGCACGACGAACGGCGCGTAGAACACCACCTCGGCGAGCACCACGCCGCCGATGCCGAACAGGAAGTCGAGCGGCGGCGACTGCAGATGAAAGAGCTGCTGCAGGCCGATGCTGACGGAGCCCTGCGAGCCGTACAGAAAGATCAGCGTGAACGCGACGAGGAACGACGGGAACGCGACGAACAGCTCGAGAAACCGCGTGACGAGCCGCGCGCCGGGAAATGGCTTGAAAAACAGGATCGACGCGAGCGCGACGCCGAGCAGCGACGCGAGACCCGCACTCAGGAACAGGATCCACAGCGTCGTGCCGATCACGCCGCGCGCATCGGGATTGCCGAAAAACGTCGCATACGCATGCAGGCCGAAACCGTGCGCTTCGGTGAGACTCAGCAGCAACAGGCGCACGAGCGGATAGATCACGATCGGGCCGAGCACCACGACGAGCAGAAACAGCAGATGCCATTGCGCGCGCCGTTCGCGCCGCCGCACCGCCGCCGCATGCGAAGCGGCGGTCGCGTCGCGGCGCGCCTGCGCTGCCGCGTCGGCGGCCAGCGCGTCAGGGCTGGATAAGGACGACATCGTCAGCCTCGTAGCGCAGGGAAATCCGGGTGCCCTTCTCGGGCGTCAAACCGTGGCCGCGTTGCGTCTGCACGAGCACGGGGTCGTTCGGCATCGCGTCGAGCACGACCGACACCGACAGCACCGCGCCATACCATTCGACCGACGCGATCTGCCCATGCAGATGGCCCTCGCCGAGCGGCACGATACGCATGCCCTCGGGGCGCAGACACGCGACCTTGTCACGCACGTCGTGCCGCGCATCGCCGAGCGGGAACGCGACGTTCGGCGGCAGCAGATTCGCCGCGCCCAGATAGCGCGCGACGAAACCGTCGTTCGGCTGGTCGTACAGCTGCTGCGGCGTGCCGAGCTGCGCGATGCGGCCGTCGCGCATCAGCAGCGTGCGGTCGGACAGCACCAGCGCGTCGTCCTGATCGTGCGTCACGCACACGATGGTCAGGTTCGGCAGCCGCTCGTGCAGCGCCTTCAGCTCCGAACGCACCGACGCGCGCAGGTTTGCATCGAGCGCCGACAGCGGCTCGTCGAGCAGCAGCACGTCCGGCTCGATCACGAGCGCGCGCGCCAGCGCGACACGCTGCTGCATGCCGCCCGACAGCTGCGCGGGCATCACGTGCCCCGAGTCGCCGAGCTGCACGAGCTTCAGCGCGTCGGCGACGCGCCGCGCGATGTCCTTCGTCGAGATGCCGCGCGCGCGCAGACCGAACGCGACGTTCTCGAACACCGACAGATGCGGAAAGAGCGCATAGCTCTGGAACAGCAGGCCGAGGTTGCGGCGATGCGGCGGCACGTGCGTGAGGTCGCGCCCCGCGACCGTCAGCGTGCCGGCCAGGCCATCGGCCTCGATGAACCCGGCGATGAAGCGCAGCAGCGTGGTCTTGCCGCAGCCGCTGCGGCCGAGCACGGTCAGCAGTTCGCCGCGCTCGATCGTCAGCGACAGGTCGTCGAGCACGGTGCGCGTGCCGAAGCGCACCGTCAGATGCTCGATCTGCACGCCGCCCGGCGCGCCCTCGAGGGCTGCGCCGGCGACGTCGGGCGTGGCGTCGAGCGCGCCGGGATGAGCAAGACTGGCTGTATTCACCGGGTTCATCTCCACTACGGATACGTCAGAAACCAACGAACGCCGAAACCAGGCTTACTGCGCCGGCTTCACGACATCGAGCTGCTTGCCCGAATTGCCGATCACGTCGTTCTTCCAGCGCGTCGTCCAGTCGGCCTTCTTCGCCATCACCTGGTTCCAGTCCACCGGCACCAGCTTCACGCCGGCGATCGCCTGCTTCACCGCCTCGCCGTTCTTGCCCGCGAGCGGCACGTCCGTGCGGCCCGGGATGCCGAAGATGTCCGGCACCTTCGCCTGCACGTCCTTTGACATCAGGTAGTCGATCAGTTTCTTGCCTTCGGTCTGGTTCGGACCGTTCTTGATCAGCGCGATCGCGTACGGCAGCTGGAACGTGGTCGGCTTGCCGCCGGGCGCGGCCGCGAGGAAGATCGGCTTCAGCGTCAGGCCGCCGTTCGCCGCGTCGTCGAGGTCCATCTGCAGGTCGCCGTTCGCCACCGAGATTTCGTTGCGCGACAGCAGCACGTCGAGGTAGCCCGTGCCCTTGGTGTGGAACTTCGCGCTCTGCTCGAGCTTCTTCAGGTAGTCGAACGCCTTGTCTTCACCCATCAGCGACGTCGTCAGGATGATCACGGCCATGCCGTCGCCCGCCGTCGCCGGGTTCGAGTACGCGACCTTGCCGCTGTAGTCCGGCTGCAGCAGATCGGCGAACGTCTTCGGCTCGCTCTTCACGACGTCCGGATTGATCGCGAACGAGAAGTAGTTGTTGACGAAGGTCGCCCACGCGCCGTTGCTCGCCTTCGCGATCGCCGGCACGCCCTTGTAGTTCGCGCTCTGGTACGGCTGCAGCAGACCCGCCTGGTCGGCCTGCTGGATGAACGGCGGCAGCGTGACGAGCACGTCGGCCTTCGGCGAATCCTTCTCGACCGTCGCGCGGTTCACGACTTCGCCACTACCGGCCGTCACGATATCCACCTTGACGCCTTCCTGCTTCTCGAAAGCCGGCAGCACATCCTTGTACAGGTTCTCGAGACCGTCGGCGGTGTACAGCACGACCGAACCGGCTGCCTGCGCCGGCATGGCCAGCGAACCGAAAGCGGCAGCTACCGCGAGTGCCGGCAGGAGCTTGCGCACGATGCGGCCCGTGGTGCGAACGTGATTCGTCTTTTTCATCTCTATCTCCGAAAGGCAGAAACCAGACGGTCGGGGGAACCCCGCAACCTGTTGTGATGGAACGGCGGTAGCGTTGCGCCGCATGTTGCCACGCTGGCCGGTTTCAGATTGCTGACAACCGGCCATTCCGCAGACGGATCCCCGGCCGGTCTCGCGAGCCGGTGGCGCGCTCGGCGCCCTGAAGTGCCCGTCCTGTGTGGGCCCGGCAAGAATCACAGGTTTGCGTGACGACGCCGTGACAATTGCAGCGATTTCCATAAAATGACACAATTTGCCAATAAACTCCATGTTGCCGATCCCGATGGACGGCATCATCTTGATAGAAGGAGGCGGTGTGATTCTCGGAAACGAACCCGTCCTGCTGACCCCGGGTCCGCTGACGACTTCCCCTGCAACGCGCGAGGCGATGCGTCGCGACTGGGGTTCGTGGGACACCGGGTTCAACCGGATGACGCAGACGATCTGCGCGGACCTGGTGGAAATCGTACATGGCGGAAATGACTATGTGTGCGTGCCCCTGCAGGGCAGCGGGACCTTTGCCGTCGAAGCGGCGCTCGGCACGCTCGTGCCGCGCCAGGCCCGCGTGCTGGTGCCCGACAACGGCGCGTACTGCGCGCGCATCGTGCGGATCCTGCAGCGGCTCGGTATCGATTATGTGGAGCTGAAGTTCGCCGAGCACGAACCGGCGAGCGTCGCCGCGATCGAGGACGCGCTGAACGCCGACCCGCGCATCACGCACGTCGCGCAGGTGCATCTGGAAACCAGCGCGGGCCTGCTGAACCCGCTCGAGGAAATCGCCGCGGTGTGCCGGCGGCGCGACGTGCGCCTGATCGTCGATGCGATGAGTTCGTTCGGCGCGCTGCCGATCGATCTGCGCGCGGGCGGCATCGACGCGCTCGTGTCGGCGAGCGGCAAGTGTCTCGAAGGCGTGCCGGGGATGGGCTTCGCGATCGTGCGGCGCAGTCTGCTCGAAGCGAGCGCCGGCCAGTCGCCGTCGCTCGCGCTCGATCTGTACGACCAGTACGCGTACATGCAGAAGACCACGCAGTGGCGCTTCACGCCGCCCACGCACGTGCTCGCCGCGCTGCGCGCCGCGCTCGACCAGTTTCTCGCCGAAGGCGGCCAGCCCGCGCGCGGCGCGCGTTACCGGCACAACTGCGAGACGCTGGTGAACAGCATGCGCGCGCTCGGCTTCGAGCCGTTTCTCGCGCCGGAAGTACAGGCACCCGTGATCGTCACGTTCCATGCGCCGCGCGATCCGAAGTGGCGTTTTGCGGACTTCTACAACGCCGTGCGCGACGCGGGCTACATCCTCTACCCGGGCAAGCTCACGGAGGTGGAGACGTTCCGCGTGGGCTGCATCGGCGCGATCGACGAGAACGAAATGCACAACGCGGTCGCGGCGATCGCGCGCGTGCTGACGGCGCTCGGCATCAGCGTGCGCTGAAGGGACGTGGGTCGGAGGACGCCGGCTCATCGGGCCGGCTCATCGGACCGGCAATACGCGAGACCCGCGCGAGGCCCGCGCGCGGCGCGCGGGTCGCTCACGCGATCGTGATTTCGGGGCCCTGCGCGGTGACCGCCTTCGCGATCGACCGTTCGGGCGCCACCTCGGTCACCACGTAACGCACCGCCTCGAAACCGAGGATGCGCACGGGCGTCACGCGGCCGAACTTCGAATTGTCGGCGACGACGACCGACAGGTTCGCCGCGGCGATCATCCGGGCGCGGACTTCGGCAGCCATCCGCGTGTAGTCGGTCAGATGCCCTTCCGGCGTGATGCCGCCCGCGCCGACGAACGCGAAATCCGCGTGGTACTGCGAGAGTTGCTGCACCGTGTCGAGGCCGAAGGTCGCGTCCTCGTTGTCGGACAGTTCACCGCCGAGCAGCGTCACGCGGTTTTCGTTGCGCCGCCCGAGCAGCAGCGCGATGCGCCAGTCGTTGGTGTAGATCGAGAGCCGGTGGCGATCGGTCAGCGCCCGCGCGACCGCCTGGGTGGTGCTGCCCGAATCGATGATCACCGAGGCGCCGTCCGGCACCAGCTGCGCCGCGCGCTCGCCGATCGCGCGCTTCGCGCCTGCGTTCGCCGCCTCGCGCACGTCGAGATCGGGTTCGCGCCGGTCGCTGGACAGCGCGCCGCCGTGCGTCGTGACGAGCAGCCCGCGGCCGGCGAGCGCGTTGAGGTCGCGCCGGATCGTCTCGCGCGACACGTTGAGCTCGCGGACCAGCTCCGCAACCGACAATGCGCCGTTTCGCGCGACCTGCGACAGGATGTATTGGTGACGTTGTTCTGCGAGCATGTGTCGATCCGAAAACGGGGTCAGTCGTCTGGAAATCCGGCGTATTGTATTACGTCATTTGTCGGCGCGCCGCAGCTTGCGAAATGCTTCCATCTCGCTCGCCGAACCGGCCCGCGCGGTCCCCGCGGTGTTCCCGCAACGCCCCTGCAGTACTCCAGGTGGCACTCCCACGTTCGGTCCGGCGCCGGATTTGCTACCCTGTCGGTCCCGGCAGGGCCAGGGGACGCGCGATCGGCACGCGCGCTGTCCACCGCAGCCAGCCGCATCGACCGACCGTAGATGCGTTCACTGTTTCGCCGTCTTCATCTCATCCTGCTCGCGCTGCGCTACGGCGTGCACCTGATCTGGTCGCTCGGACCCGAGCACCACCGGCTGCACTGGGCGCTCACGCTCGTCGAGCGGATGCATGTGCAGGGCCGCACGCCGGCCGGCCTGAACCGCGCGCTGCCGCGGCTCGGCCCACTCGCCGGCGTGTTCGCGCAGGCTCTTCTCGAGCACCCCGAACTCGCCGACAAGACGCTGCACGACGCGCTCGACGCGATCGCGCATCTCGAGATTCCGCTGCCTCCCGCCGAGACCGAGCACACGCTCGCCGCCGGTTACGGCCGGCCGCTCGCCACCCTGTTCCGCTCGATCGACCTGATCCCCGCGCGCAACGCGCTCGCCGAGCAGACCCATCGCGCGGAACTGCTCACGCCGATCAACGGCCACACGCACGTCGCGATCAAGCTCGTGCGGATGGCCCAGGTGCGCGAGATCGCCGACGACGCCGACCTGCTCTGCTGGCTCGCGCGCTGGGCCGAACGCTGTTCGCGCCGCGCGCGCGGCCTGAAGGTGCGCGCGCTCGCCGAATCGTTTTCGCGCGACATCCTCGCGCGTTTCGACCTGCGCGCGGAAGCCGCAAACCTGAGCCAGAGCGGTCATCACTTCGACGGCGACGCGCGCATCGCCGTCGCCGACGTGCTGTGGGAACTCTGCAACGACCACATCCTGACGATGCAGCACATCGAGACCGTCGCCGCCACCGACATCCCCGCGCTGCACGCGAACCACATCAAGCTCGCACCGCTCGCCGCGCACATCATCGAGCTCGTCACCGAGCAGGCGTTCGAGCACGGCTTCTTTCACGCGGCGCTCGACGCGCACCGGGTGCGCGTCAGCATCGAGCCGGACACGCTCGGCCGGCTCGTGCTCGCCGACTTCGCGGTGATGTCGAGTCTGTCTTCGCAGGAGCGCGAGTTTTTCGTGCACGGCGCGACGGCGCTCTTCGACCAGGACTACGAACGGCTCGCCGATCTGCATCGCGACCACGGCCACGTCGATCACACGACGCGCACCGAAGTGCTCGCCGCCGAACTGCGCACGCGCAGCGAGCAGCATTTCGCGGCGGAACCGCACGAGCGGACCGCGGGCGCGCTGTTCCATCATCTGCTGCATGCGGTGCAGCCGTTCGACGGCAACGTGTCGCCGCGTCTCGCCGCCGCGCAGCGCTCGTTCGAACAGGCCGAGATGCTCGCGCAGGCGCTGCATCCGGGCGCGAACACGTGGCATCTCGCGAAGGAAGCGCTTGGCCGCATCGCGCAGCGCGACATCGATCATCGCGGCTGGATCAGGCGGATCTCGGAGGAGCTGCCGCATCTCGCGCATATCGTGCCGCGCGTGCCGCAGCTCGTCGTGCGCTATCTGCAACATCAGCAGCATCGCGGCTCCGTGCAGTACGACGCGCAGCTGCTGCGCGAGCTTGCCGTCGAATTGCGCCGCACGCGGCGGCTCCTGTGGGCGTGCGGGCTGGCGCTCGGCGCGGCGGTGGTGTTCGCGGGCGCGTTGCAGTAGCGGAGGAATGCGCGTGCCCTGACGACGTGCGCGCGGCAGCCGGCGTATCGCGCAGGATGCCAGCGCGGAGGTGTCTGCGCCAGACCCGGCGCTGGAGGTGCGCACGCATGCTCCCGCCGCGGCTCGCGCAACACCAACGGGTGCAGGCGCAAACAAGACGCGTCGCCCTCGAACGGCGATGATGGCGTTTTCCACTTTCGTTCGCGTCGCGTCCCGCGTCTTTCATCGATGTTCGCCACTTTCATCGCTGCCGTGTTCGTCGTGCTGTGGTCGACGGGTTTCGTCGTCGCGCGCGCGATCACGCCGTACGCCGATCCCAACCTGTTCCTGCTGGCCCGCTTCGGCGGCACCGCGCTGCTGTTCGCGCTCGCCGCGATCGTCAGGCGCGCAGCCTGGCCGACTGGACGCGAACTCGGCAAGCATCTGTTCGCGGGCGCGCTGCTGCAAGGCGTGTATCTGGGCTCGGGCTACTGGGCGGTCGCGCAGGGATTGAGCGCGGGCGTGATGGCGCTGCTCGGCGCGCTGCAACCGCTGCTGACGGCAGCGCTCGCCGCGCGGCTCTTCGGCGAGCGGCTGGCGGCGCGCGGCTGGGCCGGCATGGCGCTCGGGCTTGCCGGCGTCGCGCTGGTGCTCGAACCGAGGCTCGCGGCTTCAGGGGCGACGGGGTCTGCTGTGTCTCACGCTGCACACGGCAGCGCGCCGGCGTGGCTCGTCGTCGCGATCTCGATTCTCGCGGTCGTCGCGATCACGGCGGGCACGCTGTTCCAGAAGACGTCGCTCGCGAAAGCGGACCTGCTGAGCGCGAGCGCGGTGCAGAACGCGGGCGCGGCGCTCGTCGCGGCCGTGCTCGCGGTGGCGCTCGGCGAGCACCGCTTCATCGCGGCGCCGATGCTGTGGGCGTCGCTTGCGTGGGGCATCGTGATGCTGTCCGGCGCGAGCGTGACGATACTCGTGTGGATGGTCCGGCGCGGCGACGCGTCGCGCGCCACCGCCCTGCTGTTCCTCGCGCCGCCGCTCGCCGCGCTCGAAGGCTGGCTCGGCTTCGGCGAGACGCTGCTGCCGGTGCAGATCGCGGGGTTCGTCGTGACGCTCGCGGGGGTGTGGCTCGCGCGGTCTTGAGCGGCTTCAGGCGCTGCGACCTCGAGCGGTATCAAGCGCGGCCCTGAACCGCCGCGAGGTTCGGCCCGCGCGGTCGTCAGCGTTCCCGCGCACGATCTCACGCGCTCGCAAACGCGACCATCAGTGCTCGCAAGATCAATCCGCCGTATCGGCGCTGGCCGGCATCTTCTTTCGCGCGGCGGGGTTCGGCAACGGCGACCACGCCGGGCGAACCTTGCGCTGCGAATCGATGACGACGAGATAGCGCCCCGCCCACGGCGTGATCTCGCGGTCGCCGTGCAGCACCCACAGCGAACTGCCCGAACTGACGAGCGCCTGATAGTCGGCATCGAGAATGCCGTAATGATCGAGCAGCACGTTCAGCGACGACGGAATCCGCACGCAGCCCTTCGAATGACGGATGCCGAGCAGCGGTTCGAGCTTGTCGGGGTCGGTCGCGTGCATCTGGAAGCGCATCTGCGACACACCGCCCTTGCCCCAGCCGCGCTCGGCGTTTGCCCAGCCGAAATCGAAGATGCGCAGGTCGCGCCTGCCGTAGCCGCGAATGCCGTTTTCGTTGGTCGTGCCTTCCGCGCGGAAATCCATGTTGTCGGGCGTGTGCTCGAACACGCCGACCGGCGTAATGAAGTGATCGTACTGCCCGGGCCGCCCGGTCGCGACCGGCGATGCGCCGATCATCTGCCACGCGTCGGCAGGCGTCGCGCGGAAATAGATGAAGAGCGCCTGCACATTCTGGTTCCGATCGACCAGCACGACGTATTCGCCTGCGAGCTGGGCGAGCTGCGCATCCGCGAGCGCGGCCTGCATGCGCTGGCCGTACGCGCGTTGCTCGGACGTGGGTACGCGCAGACGGCGGCTCACGTCCTTCGCGAAGATGCCGCGCAACAGGAATGCGCGACGAGGATCGACGGTGCCGTTTTCCGGAGCGACGGCCCATGGCGCGAAGGGCGGCGGTTTTGGGGGTGTGGCGGGAGCGGCCGATGAAGCAGGAGGCGTCGGCCAGCCGGTCGTGGCGCCAGGGGACACCCATGAGGCTGCCGACCGCGATGTCGCTGCTGGCGGCATCGATGCTGCCGAAGGCGCGGACGTCGTCGAACCCGCTTCAGCCGACGCCGCCAGCGCCTTCGTTACCGCGCCCGACGCAATCGCAGCCGGCGGGTCGCCCTGCGCGAGCGCAGCCACGGTCCAGCAGGTCACGAACGCGACGACGCACCACCGCAACACCGTGCCGCCAGATGTGCCAGATGGGCAAAATGCGGAGCCACAAGTAGCTCCACCCGCGAACCAGCCGAAAACCTTGTTGTAATCCATGCCTTCGTGAAGCGAATTGCCTATGCAATACCGCGCGACCCCGCGCGAAACATAGCGATCAACCGCGGCGGCGCGCGTGTAACGCGCCACCCCGATGCCCGGCCCGAACGTCGCACGTGTGCGCGGCAACGCCGCGATTGCGCGCCAGGCCCCTCATCGTTTGAAGGCAAATATCCGGATTGGTTTCGACAGCCGGCGACGCTTCGCTGCGCTGCGGCATGTCGAGGACAGCAGATCAACCGGCCAGTCGCATCCCGTCATTCAGGACGCGGGGCCTCGCGCTGGTCGAACGGCGCGGCGCTGACCCGCAGTTCCACGCCTTCGAGGCGGCGTCCCTGCAGCTGGCTCGCGATCGCTTCGCCAGCGTAGGGCGTTTCGGCATTGAGTTCGACTTTCGCATACGCGTTGTCCGTGCCGGTCTCGTAGACCGAGATGTCTTTCGCGTAGTGGCCGAGCTCGTGTGAAAGGAAATCGCGCACCTGCTGTTCCGTGCAGCGCTCAGGGATGTTCCAGACGATCAGGTTCATGGTGTCCACGACTCCGGTTTTGACGAGTCAACACGCTGCAGGCGGCGCGCCGGCTGCGAAGGTGCTGCAAGGTAGGCGCCGCGAAAACCAGCTCGGGTTGAGGCCGGCAAGCCATTCAAATACGCCCGGCGCATTTCGTCCTGATGTCAGCATAGCGGGAAACATACCCGAGCGCGCAGCGGCACGGCACCGGGGGCCGTCGCGGCGAAAAGAGGAAATCCGGGGAAGCCGGCAGGCAGGTCGATCGCGCGACGCCGGCACAGTCCGCCAACGGGGAAGGCGGCTGCACGCGAAGCGGGGAGCGCGACGGCGGACTGCGACGGGGTCGGTCCGCCGTTTCCCATTGTGGGTGGTTGCACTCACCATCGCTGGCGCCGCATCGCGCGAAAGCGCGAAGCCTGTTCGCGCCGCGACGAAACGTCGCGCTCAGGAGCCGCCGTCGTCGCTCGCCATACCGTCGCCATCCGAATCGCACGACATGTGCGTGACGTCGAGATAGTGCGCCGGCCAGTTGCCGCTGATGATGCCCTGCGCGTCACGCAGCGAGATCTTGCCCGCGCACACGCAACGCTTCAGCTTGACCGCGAGCAGGTCCTTGCGGCGCTCACCGTCGTGGCCCGCCCACGGCAGCAGATCGAGATTCGCCGGCGCTTCCGGCGAGCCGCCGAGCAGCACCGGCACGCGCCGGTCGAGCGCGTAGTCGTCGCGATCGTCGGGATCGATGCCGTGGCGCTGCAACAGCGCATCGCGATGCGCGATCATCCGGTCGAGCGGCGGCGAGACCTCGTCCACATAGCCTGGCCGGCAGATCGTCCTCGCGACCGAATGCTGCGTGACGCGCGCATCGAGCATCGACGCGTCCTGCGCGAACGCTCGCGCGGCGGGCGAGATGAGACCGGCGCAGAGTGCGCCCGCCGCGACGGCGCGAACGGTGCGCCTGCAACGACAGGACCAGCGCCCGCGAAGCGCGGGGCGCATGCACTTCACTGCGAGGAGATGCGCGTTGCGGCGCGTGTCGGATAACCCTGCATTCATTCGTCGGCGCACCGCTAAAACGGCGCGAGATGGTTCGATTGCAGCCCGATTAAAACACAATCGTTATGCGCGACGCACAAACGTGCGCCGCGCTGGCTGCCGCGAGCCGCTCGATGCCCCTCGAGCGGCCCTTCCAGTCTGACGAAACCCAGCGGCTCACGGCTTCTTGCGCGCCTGCAACGCCCGCACCCGCGTCAGCGCCTCGGTGTTGCTCACCGTGGAGTCGTACATCTTCGCCAGGTCGCCCTTCAGCGCGGTGCGCGAACCGTTGTCGAGATACACCATGTGCCCCGACGGGTAGAACCGCGCCGCAAGGTTCTGCCGCACCTGCGCGCTGACGAGCGGCATCTGCTGCAGATCCAGCACGGTCTGGTAGAACGGCGTCACGTAATCGTAGAAGCCGTTCGCCGACAGCACCTTCAGGTCGACGTTGAGCGCCATCACGGCCGCGAGGTCGCCCGCGGTGTAGAGGATCACGTTGCCTTTCGAATCGAGGCCCTTCTGCGCGCCGGTCGGGTCGATGTGGCTGAAGTCCCAGTACTTGAACGCCTGATCGTTGAGATCGGTGAACGACGAGTTCGACGTGTACTTCAGCTGCTCGTTGAGGTACGTGTTCCACATCGTCGTGTAGACGCCCGTCACCGCCGTCATCGTCGGATCGTTGCCGCCGGAGTTCGGGTCGATCTTGCCGGCGATGCCGGTGTCGATCGCGGTCACGCGGCCGTCGTACTCGCCAAGCGCAAGACCCTGCGATTTGAGCAGCGTGGTCAGGAACAGCGAATTGCCGCGGCTGTCGTACGCAGCGATGTCGAGGCTCCACGCGATCAGCGTCGTCTTGTCGATGCCGGTGTATTCGCTGAGCTTTTCCACCACCGCGTCGTCCGTGGTCGGGAACTTGCGCAGCGCGGCGAGATAGTCGGTGCGCGCGAACTGTGCGACTTCCTCGGCGAACGTGCCGAGGTCGGTGGGCGTGGGCGCGAGGCCGAGCTTCTTGTGGTACCACGCATCGGCGGCGGCCGTGGGCAGCGCGCCGACGGGGTTGCCCGCCTGCGTGTAGTCGAGAATCGACGACTGCAGCGTGACGCCGTTCAGGTCGATGCCGTCCTCGTGCAGCATGTACGCGAGCACGCAGCTGCGCGCCGTGCCGTACGATTCGCCATACAGAAACTTCGGCGAATTCCAGCGGTCGTTTTTTGTCAGGAAGCGCTTGATGAACTGCTTGATCGACGACGCGTCCTGATCGACGCCCCAGAACTTGCGGTTCGTGTTCGGCGCGATCGCGGCCGAATAGCCGGTGCCCACCGGGTTGATGAACACCAGGTCGCTGCGGTCGAGCAGGCTGTCCGGGTTATCTTCCATCGCGTACGGCGCGGGCGGCGTGAAGCCCGGCATCGAGGTCTTGATGCGGCGCGGCGCGAACGAGCCGAGCAGCACGAATACCGACGACGAACCCGGCCCGCCGTTATAGAAGAACGTGACCGGACGCGACTCTTCCTTCTGGTTGTCCTCCGTGAAGGCCACGTAGAACATTTTCGCGGACGGCTGCGAGCTGCTCGGGTCGACCGTGACGAGGTGGCCCGCGGTGGCCGTGTAGTTGATCTTGCGGCCGCCGATCACGCACGTGTGGTGGGTGATGGCCGCGGCTTCGGTGGCGTCCGTGACGGAATCGTCGGGACCGTTGCCGTACGCGGTGGGATCGAAGAAGGGCTCGTCCTTGCCCTGCTGCGCCGTCGTGCCGCCGTGGCTGACCGCCGCGGCGTGAAAGGCCGCGGGCGCGTGAGCACCGTGTGAATTGTGAAACGACTTCGAACTGCCGGTACCTGCTGCGGGATTCGTCATGATCGCTCCATCGGTGTTGTTGGCGGCGCACGGCCCTGACGGCAACGAGCCGGTACCGCTCGCGCAAGGCGCGCCGGTTGTGCCGGCACGCCGTCTGTCGACGACTATAGTGCCGCCGACACCTTCGCGCCATCGGGACTGCCAAGTCCGGTGCACGCATCCCAGCCGGACGCCGCGGCATAGCTGCCGTTGTTGCCCTGCGTGATGTCGTTGCAGACGCCCGATGCCGCATAAAGCTTCGCGTTGATGAAGCCGACCGACTGCCCCTTCGCCGCGTTGATGCGCGCGATCAGCGCCGCCCACAGCGGCGCCACCGCGCTCGTGCCGCCGACCACCGTCTGCTGGCCGTCGATCAGCACCGTGTAACCCGTTTCCGGCGACGCATCGGCCGCCACGTCCGGCACGCCGCGCTTCGTGAGCTTCGTCTTCCCGCCGCTGGTGAGCGCGGCCGACAGCCCTTCCTGCCACGCCGGCACCGCGAACGTGCCGCTGATGCCGCCGCCCGTCGCGCCGCCCTGCTCGCCGTCGTTCCACACCGTTTCGCGCGAGATCGACGCGCCCGACGCGTGCAGGTTCGTGCCGCCGCAGGCCAGCACATACGGGCTCGACGCCGGGAAATCGACGTGGTTCTGGCCATCCGTCGCGCCATCGGACGAGCCGCTGTCGCCCGCCGCGGCGCACACCGTGACGCCGAGCGTGGCGGCATCCTGCAGCGCCGCATTGAACGCCTGCAGCGACTGCGCGGGCCACGAGCTCTCCGGCGCGCCCCAGCTGATCGAGATCACCGACGGTTTGTTGGTCGTATCGTGCACCGCCTGGCTCACCGCGTCGACGAAACCGGCCTCGCCGTTCTGCGTGAAATAGACCGCGATCGTCGCGGCGGGCGCGATCGCGCCGACGATCTCGATGTCGAGCGTCACCTCGCCGTCCGGCCCGTTCGGGTCGCCGGTCGGCTGGTTCGAGCCCTGGTCGACGCTGACGGGCACCACCTTCGGCTCGCTCACGCCCAGCTGCGAGAAATACTGCTTCAGATCGGACGTGTTGTAGCCGCCGCCCAGTTCGACGATGCCGACGCACTGCCCTTTGCCGTCGCCGGCCGGGAACTGGTACAGCGACGCGAGTTGCACCGGCGTGTACGACACCTGCGCGGCCTGCGCGGCGCGCATCGGCGGACGGATGCGGAAGTGCGGTTGCGCCTGCGGCCGGTCGTCGAGACCGAGCACCGCGGTGACGGCGTCGTGAATGTCGTCCGGCACCTGCACGGGACCGGCGTGGGTGCGGTAGCGGCCCAGCTGATGATGCTCGAAGTGTTCGAGGCGCACGCCGAACGCGTCCTGGAACTGCGCGACCGTGCCGGACAGCACGACCGAGCGCGCGCCGGTATCCGAGCGCACAATCTTCAGCCCTTGCGCGTTCGCGAACGACTGCAGCTTCGCGACGTCTTCGGGCGCCGCGCCGAAGCGCTGCGCGAACGCCTCGCGCGACAGCGGCTTCGCGGCGGGGTCGCCCGCGCCGATCTGCTTCGCGAACGCCTGGAAACTCGCTTCGTCACGGCGGCGTAACATCACGACCACCTCGATGCTCTGGGCCGGATCGCACTGCCCCAGCGGTTTCGAACCCTGCGCCACGGCCCGCTCGCTACCAGCCAGTGGATGTTTCGTCATGGTGTCGACTCCTCTTGGCGGCCCGCGAAGGCCGCGCGTTGGATCCGGCGGGCATGCCTCGCGCATGCCGAAGTGCTCTCGAGTTTTCCTGGAAGCCGCGCCGGATCGTCGTTTCAGGACGTAAGCCATACCGTCCGACCGGATCCTTCGATCACAGTTCCAGGTTGCCGCGCAGTCAGCCGGATGGCCAGTCCGCGCAGGCGGAAAAATCGCCGATGCGGCGAGCATGGACATGCCGCGCAGTCAGCAGATGACCGCGCTATGATGGCGCGGCGGCCACGCTCGCGTGCCACATGCGCCGCGCGTCCTTCATGCGGAAGCGCGTGCGCGAACAAGGACACACAGGAAACCATCCCATGTCAATTTCGATGTTTCAGGCGTCGGTGCCGGTGCTCGTGCACGGTCTGACGAGCCTCAAGACGATCCTCGGCAAGGCCCAGGCCCACGCGGCCGAAAAGCAGGTCGACGAGCACGTGTTCACGGGCGCGCGCCTCTTCCCCGACATGCTGCCGCTCAACCGCCAGGTCCACATCGCGACGGATACCGCGAAGGGCTGCGCGGGGCGTCTCGCGCGCACCGAGATGCCGAAGTACGACGACACCGAAGTCACGTTCGACGAACTGATCGCCCGTATAGACAAAACGATTGGCTATCTGCAGGAATTCAAGGCGGAGCAGATCGACGGCTCGGAGGACGTGCCGATCTCGCTGAAGATGCGCAGCGGCCCGGTCGAGTTCACCGGGCAGAGCTATCTGCTGTCGTTCGCGCTGCCGAACTTCTTCTTCCACGTGACGACCGCGTACGACATCCTGCGTCATAACGGTGTCGACATCGGCAAGCTCGATTACCTGGGCGTGCGGCGCTAGGTTTTTTGTCGTTCAGCGCCGGCTGTCGCGCATGACTGACGACTGGCGTTTGACGACAGGCGGGGCGGTCGGATCGACTCGCCCTTCTGCGTGGCTTGAGGGCTTCGAGAGGATCGCTCGGCCACGCAGCGCGTACGCGTGACATCGCGCGTCGCGCGTGAACGTCGTTGTCGGAGTACGCGCGCGGGCTCGACCGTTAGTTGCGGTTGATGCGTTAAAAAAGCGGCGCGCTGCGGCCAACGGAAGCCACTGCGCGCCGGGGTCAGGTAATCGCGTTCATATCACCCTTCATGCCGCTGCTCGTGCCATCCCTCAGGCCACCCGCCTGCTGCGCCGGAACTGGTCGTACAGCACCGCGAGCAGCAGGATCGCGCCGCGGATCAGGTACTGGTAGAAGGTCGGCACGTTGAGCAGACTCATCGCGTCCTGCACCGCGCCCATGATCAGCACGCCGACCAGCACGCCGGAGATCGTCGCGACGCCGCCCGTCAGCGACACGCCGCCCAGCACGCACGCCGAGATCACGCCGAGCTCGAGCCCGACCGACGTTTTCGGATCGCCGAGGCTCATCCGCGACGCGAGCATCACGCCCGCGAAGCCGGTGACGAGTCCCTGCAGCACGAACACCGTGATCTTGATGCGCGTGACCGGCAGCCCCGCGAGCACCGCCGCCTCGCTGTTGCCGCCCACCGCCAGCACGTTCTTGCCGAACACGGTCTTGCGCAGCAGGAAGCCGAACAGCACGAAGCCGACGATGTTGCTCCAGATCGGATACGAGATGCCGAGGAACGCGCCGCCGCCGAGGTCGAAGAAGCGCTCTTCGGAGATCATCACCGCGTCGCCGTTCGACGTGAGGAACGCGAGGCCGCGCACCACTTCCATCATCGCGAGCGTGACGATCAGCGAATTGATCTTGTAGCGCGCCACCAGCACGCCGTTCACGAGTCCGACCGCGCCGCCCGCGAGCACGCCGACCGCGATGCCGAACAGCACGCTGTGCGTCGCGGTGATCACGGTCGATGCGACCACCCCGGAAAACGCGACGATCGACGCAACCGACAGGTCCACCTCGCCCAGCGCGAGCACGAACATCATCGTGACCGCGATCGAGCCGATCAGCGTGACCGACAGCAGCAGGCCCTGGATGTTGCGGGTCGTGAGGAAGTCCGGCACGGTGAACGACAGCACCGCGAACAGGATCACGAACACCATCACGATGCCCGAGCGGCTGATCAGATCCCACATGCGCGCCGCGCGCGCGGCCGCGCCGGGCTGCGTCTGGGCCTGGACCGCGGCGGGAGAGGTGGTCGGACGGCTGGTTGGAGATTCCATGATTTCTCTCGTTGCCAAGCCGCGCGCTTTGCGCGGCGTGTTTCGTCGATGCTTCACTTCATTCAGGTTGCGCAGGCGGATGTCGCCGTGCGCGAGAACGCCGCTCAGCGCGGCAGCGCAAGCTTGATCAGCTGATCGGGCGTGGCTTCGGCTTTCGGCAGATCGCCGACGATCTGCCCTTCCTTCATCACGAGCACGCGGTCCGCGACGCCGATCACCTCGGCCAGATCGCTCGACACGAGCAGCACCGTGCGCCCCGCTTCCGCGAGTTCGTACAGCAGGTTGTAGATTTCGGCGCGCGCGCCGACGTCGATGCCGCGCGTCGGTTCGTCCATCAGGAACACGTCGATCTGTTCCGCGAGCCAACGCGAAAGAATCACCTTCTGCTGGTTGCCGCCCGAGAGCGTGCCGATCGGCGTCTCGGTGTTGCGCGTCTTGATCGCGAGCTTCGCGATGTATTCGCTCGCAAGCGAACGTTCGCGGCGCGCATCGAGCAGGAAGCGCCACGGACTGAAATGGCGCCGCGCGCTGAGATTGAGGTTGTCCGCTACCGAAGCGATCGCGACGATACCTTCCGCCTTGCGATCTTCCGGACACAGCGCGAGCCCCGCGCGCACCGCGTCGCGCGGCGTGCCGAAGCGCACCGGCTTGCCGTTCAGCACGATCTCGCCCGAGGCCGGTTTCGCCGCGCCGTAGATCAGCTTCATCAGCTCCGAGCGCCCCGCGCCCACGAGCCCGAAGAAGCCGACGATCTCGCCCTTGCGCGCGGCGAACGACACCGGCGCCGCGAGCCCCGGCCCCGTCAGCTCGCGCACTTCGAGCTGCACGTCGCCGCCCTTGCGCGAACGGTAGCCGTAGACGTCCTGGATCGAGCGCCCCACCATGCACTGGATCAGCCGGTCGCGCTCCAGATCCGCGACCGATTCGAACGTCTCGATGCAGCGCCCGTCGCGAAACACGGTGACGCGGTCGCACAGCTCATAGACCTCGTCCATCCGGTGCGTGACGTAGACGATCGCGCGGCCTTCCGCGCGCAGCGCCTGGATGATCTTCATCAGTTGCTTCGTCTCGCGCGACGACAGCGAACTCGTCGGTTCGTCGAACGCGATCACGCGCGCATCGCGCATCAGCGCCTTGCCGATCTCGATCATCTGGCGCTGGCCGATCGACAGGTTCTTCACCTGCGCGTTCGGATCGATGCGCTCGCCGAGCCGCTCGAGCCCTGCCAGCGCCCGCGCGACCAGCGCGCGCTGGTCGAGCACGCCGAAGCGCGCCGGCATCTGCCCGAGCAGCAGATTCTCCGCGACCGTCAGCTCCGGCACGAGATGCAGCTCCTGGTAGATGATCGCGATGCCCGCATCGATCGCCGCCTTGGTGCCCGTGAAATGCTGCTCGACGCCGCCGATCCTGAGCGCGCCGGCCTGCGTCGTGTTGACGCCGGACAGCACCTTCAGCAACGTCGACTTGCCCGCACCGTTCTCGCCCATCAGGCCGTGCACCTCGCCCGCGCGCACGTCGAACGACACGCCGTCGAGCGCCAGCACGCCCGGAAACGCGACCGTGATCCCATCGAGCTCGAGATACGCGCGCCCCGCCTGCTGCGCGGGCCGCGCGTCGCTCACTACCGTTTCTGCCATGAGTATTGCCTCGTGCCGGTACAGCCTTAGATGCCCAGATCCGAGCGCACCTGCAGCCAGTTGTCGCGCGTCATCAGCTTGCCGGTGGTCTGCGTATCGGCCGGCGGCACCTTGCCTTTCTCGATCCAGTCGACGAGGTTCTCCGTGCTCTCGCGGCCGTGGTTCGTCGAGCTCACCGCGATCGTGCCGTAGAAGCCGGTCGGTTCCTTCTTCTGGAATTCGGCGAACGCTTCGCCCGCGCCGTTGATGCCGACGCCGATCACGTCGGCTGCCGGAATGTGCAGCTGTTCCGTTGCGCGCACGCCGCCCAGCACCGTCTCTTCGTTGAGCGCGTAGACGATCCACTTCTTGATGTTCGGATGCTTCGACAGCACCGGCGATGCCGCGTTGAAGCCGCCTTCGTCGTCGGTGGTCTTCTGCGGCGCGTCGAAGATGTTGTCCTTCTTGAAGCCGTTGGCCAGCAGCGTTTCGGTCGCGCCGTCGGTGCGCAGCTTCGCGGTCGGCAGTTCGTAGTCGGTGATGCGGATCGCGCCCACTTCTTCCGGCTTCCAGCCGCGCTTCTTCATTTCGTCGGAGATCGCCTGGCCCACCTGGTTGCCGATCTTGAACGCGGACATGCCGAGGTGCGGCACGCCTGCGAGCGGCTTGCCGGTCGAATCGACGAGCTGGTCGTCCACCGTCACGAACTTCATGTTGTAGCGCTTCGCGCGCGCCTGGATCGCCGGTCCGAGACGCACGTCCGGCGCGCAGATCACGAAGCCCTTCGCGCCTTGCGCGCCGAGGTTGTCGATCGCGCCGAGCACCTTCTCGCCGTCCGGCGTGCCGATGTTCACCACCGTGAAGCCGTCCTTCTTGCCGAGCGCGGTCGCCGCCTTCTGCTCGTTGATGAACCATGCCTGCTCGGGCATCTTCACGAGGAAGCCGACCTTGAGCGGTTCGTCCGCGTGTGCGGTCATCTGCATCGCGAACGGCGCCGCGAGGGTCGCGGCCAGAATCGCACTCAAGGTAGTGCGGCGAAGCTTGCTGGTCATACTCGTCTCCTGATGATTCGGGTCGTTACCGACCGCGCGTGTGGTTGGTGTTCGTGACTGGGAAAACGAAGGATGACGAAGTGTTCGTGTCCGTCAGAGACCGAACGCTTCGACCTCATGGCGCGCGCCGAGCAGGAATGCATCGGCGACGTGACGCAACGGGCGCACGTCGACGTCTTCCGCGCCATGCGCGATCAGCCAGTCGAAGCGCTCGTAGAGCGACGGATATTCGCGCTCGGCCGCGAGTTCGACCGCTTCGCCCGCGATCGACAGCCGCTTGCCGCCGCCCGAAATCTGCAGCAGGCCCGCGCCGGTGACGACGTCGATCTCCCACTGCTCGACCGGGCCATGCCGCCAGTCGAATTCGGCGCGCACCGGCACGCCCGCTTCGTCGATGAACGCGAGTTCGGCGGCGATCGGCGTCTGTGCGTCGGCGGGTACCCACAGCGTTGCGTCCTGCAACAGGATTTCGCGCGGCAGGATGCGCGTCACGATCGACAGCGCGTTGATGCCCGGATCGAACACGCCGAGGCCGCCTGGCTGCCAGATCCAGTCCTGACCCGGATGCCAGCGCCGCACGTCTTCTTTCCAGCGCACCGCGACCGATTCGATACGCTGCGTCGCGAGCCACTCGCGCGCGGGTTCGACCGCCGGCGCATGACGCGAATGCCACGTTGCGAACAGCGTGCGGTTCGCGTCGCGCGCCATCGTGCGCAGCACCTCGATTTCGCCGAGGTTCGCGGTGGGCGGCTTTTCGAGCATCACGTGCTTGCCGGCGGCGAGTGCCGCGCGTGCCTGTTCAAAGCGCACCTGCGGCGTTGCCGTGAGCGAGATCGCATCGAGTTCCGGCTCGACTGCCAGCAGCCGTTCGATGTCGGTGTAGTTGCGCACGCCGTTGACTTCGGCGTTGCGGCTCGCGCACGCAGTGAGCGCGAAACGCGGATTGGCGGCGATCGCCGGCAGATGCTGGTCGCGCGCGATCTTGCCGATGCCGACGAGGCCAAGCTTCAGTGAGTTGTTCATGGGACGAAGACGTGTGCGAGCTCAATGTCCCCAGCGCAGCGCGAGCGGATTCGCCTCGCGCGCGAGTTCGAGCAGTTCGGCACGCACGGCAGGCGCGAGCGGCTCGAGCGGATGACGCACGTGATCGCTCTTGATCACGCCGCCTTCCATCATCACGGTCTTGGTTGCGCGCAGACCGCACTGACGGTTCTCGTAATTGATCAGCGGCAGGATGCGCGCATAGCCGGCGCGCGCTTCGTCGCGGCGGCCTGCATGAAACGCGTCGAACACCGGGCGGATCAGATCGGGCAGCAGCGCGCTCGACATCACACCCGTCGCGCCCGCGTCGAGATCGGGCATCAGCGTAATCGCCTCCTCGCCGTCGAACGGCCCTTCGATCACGTCGCCGCCCGCGGCGATCAGCGCGCGCAGCTTCGCGGCCGTGCCCGGCATCTCGATCTTGAAGTAGCGCACCAGCGGCAGTTCACGCGCGAGACGCGTGAGGAACGGCACGCTCAGCGTGACGCCGGAGAGCGGTGCGTCCTGCACCATCACCGGAATGCCGGCCGCTTCGGACACGCGCGCGAAATGTTCGTACACGCCCTTCTCGTCGGCACGCAGCGATGCGCCGTGATACGGCGGCATCAGCATCACGATGCTCGCGCCCGCGTCCGCCGCGCGCTTCGCGCGATCGCTCGCGATCCGCGTGCTGAAGTGGCTGCACGTGACCATCACCGGCACGCGGCCGGCCGTGTGCTCGATGCACGCGTCCATCACCGCGTCGCGCTCGGCATCGGTCAGCAGGAACTGCTCGGAGTAGTTCGCGAGAATGCAGATGCCGTCGACCTGCTGGTCGACCATGCAATCGATCACGCGGCGCTGGCCGTCGAGATCGAGATCGCCCGTTTCGGTGAACGCCGTGGGCGCGACCGGGAACAGGCCGGAGAAAATTCGGGAAGCGTGATTCATTGGATCGGGTTTCCGCTGATCGAGGCTCGCAGCCGAGCCCGTTGGATGATTCAATAGTAATACTATCTCAGTCGTCATTGCGCGATTCCATTCGGGTTTTCCCGAAAATCCGTTTAAATAGTATTTCTTTTATGGATCTGCGGACGAACGTCAACGCGCCGCCCCACCGCGCGGCGTTCAAGGCCCCGTCATGCGTTTTTTATGTATCGAGCCCGTCCGCCACATCGCCCCGTTCGACGAGGCGCGCGAGACGCAGGATGTCGCTCAGACCGAAATCGCCCGGGTCCGGACGCGGCCGGCGATGATGCGCGGCGATCCGCGTCGCCAGATGCAGCGCTTCGGAGCGCTCGCGCAACAGAGCGCGCAGCGCGTCGGCGACGAGCTGCCGGTCGGCGGCGCCGCTCAGGTCGAGCGCGAGCCGTCGCGCCGTTCGTTCGGGGCTCACGTGGGTGCCCGACTGCGCGGCGCGCCCGGAGGCGCTGTCCGCTATGGAATGCTGTCGCATGTCATCACCTCGCCGGCATGGGGTGCACGTCGACAATCGCGCGCCACCCGGAAGCCGGTCTCACACCATCGACACGAGATCGGCCTTGCCCTCGGGCTCCGCGGGCGGCGGCCGTTTGCCGTCCGGCGGTTGCAGCTTCGCGTCGAGCCCCGTGCCGCCCGACTGCCGCCGCGCCGCATGCCGCTCGATGATCCGCTGCAGCAGGCAGAAGATGCACAGCAGCGCGCCGATCACGATGCGCGTCCACCACGAACTCAGCGTGCCGTCGAACGTGATCAGCGTCTGGATCGTGCCGAGAATGCCGACGCCGAACACCGAGCCGATCACATAGCCGACGCCGCCCGTCAAGAGCGTGCCGCCGATCACAGTCGCCGCGATCGCATCGAGCTCCATGCCCTGTGCCTGCAGGCCGTAACCCGACAGCACGTAGAGCGTGAACACCACGCCGCCGAGCGCCGAGCACAGGCCGCTCAACGCATACACCGCGACCTTCGTGCGCGCGACCGGCAAGCCCATCAGCAGCGCCGAGCGCTCGTTGCCGCCCACCGCATAGACGTTGCGGCCGAAGCGCGTGAAGTGCGCGACGTAGATCGCCACCGCGAGCGTGGCCAGCGCGATCAGCGCGCCCGAACTCAGCGAGCCGCCGCCGACCGGCACGCTGAACGCCGCGATCGCATGGAACACCGGCTCGTTGATCGTGATCGACTGCGTGGTGATCAGGAAGCACGCGCCGCGCGCGAGGAACATGCCGGCCAGCGTGACGATGAACGGCTGCAGCTTGAAGAAGTGGATCAGCGCGCCCATCGCCGCGCCGTACAGCGCGCCGAACGCGAGCACGAGCGGCACGATCACCCACACGGGCCAGTGCAGCCACTCCGCGCCGACCGCGCAGAAGATCGTCGTCAGCGCGACAACCGCGCCCACCGACAGATCGATGCCGCCCGATACGATCACGAAGGTCATGCCGATCGCGACGATCAAGAGGAAGCCGTTGTCGACGAGCAGCCCCGTCAGCACCTGCATCGAGAAGAAGCCCGTGTACATCACCGAGCCGAAACCGAACAGCACCGCGAACAGCACGACCGTGACGACGATCGGCAGCGTGCGAGGGTCGGCCAGCCGGCCGATCATTTTTCTCATGATGTCGTGGTCCCCGTGGTTGCGCCGTGCCGTGCCGGTGCAAAAAGCCGCAACACCTGCCGCACGAGGAACGCGCGCGCGGTGTCGGACTGGATCACGCTCACCACCAGCACGACGATCGCCTTCACGACGAGCGTCGCCTCCGGCGGCACGCCGATCGAATAGGTCGTATACGTCAATGTCTGGATGATCAGCGCGCCGAGCACCGTGCCCGCGAGACTGAAGCGGCCGCCCAGCAGCGACGTGCCGCCGAGCGTCACCGCAAGAATCGCGTCGAGTTCGAGCAGCAGGCCTGCGTTGTTGCCGTCCGCGCTGCGCACGTTCGAACTCGCGATCACACCCGCAACCGCCGACATCAGCCCGGAGAACACATACACGCTGAACACGATCGCGCCCGAGCGCAGACCGACCAGCCGCGTCGCGACCGGATTCACGCCGATCGAACGGATGAAGAGGCCGAGCGCGGTGCGGTTCATCAGCAACGCGGTGGCGGCCGTGACCGCGATCGCGATCCACACCGAGCACGGCACCGTGGCGAGATAACCGTCGCCCAGCCGCAGATAGCCGGGCGCGCCGATCGGGATGATCTGGCCGCCCGTCAGCAGCTGCGCGACGCCGCGCCCCGCCACCATCAGGATCAGCGTCGCGATGATCGGCTGCATGCCGACGAACGCAACCAGCACGCCGTTCCAGATGCCCGCGAGCACGCCGACCGCGAGCGCGGCTAGCACCGCCTCGCCGACCGCCGAAGGATCGTTCTGCAGCACGATCGCGGCCGCCGCGCCGGCAATCGCGACGATCGCGCCAACGGAAATGTCGATGCCGCGCGTCGCGATCACGAGCGTCATGCCAAGCGACACGATCACGAGCGGCGCGGCATGGTTCAGGATATCGATCGGCGCGCCGAACAGATGGCCGCCGAGCATCGTGATCGCGAGGAAGTTCGCTCGGTGCGCGATATCGAGCGCGAACAGCAGCACGAGCGTGAGCGCGGGCCAGACGAGCTGATGGCGAAACAGCGCCTGAATGCGCGTCATGACTGGCCTCCGGCGATGAGCTGATACACCTGGTCTTCCGACAGCGATTCGCCGGATACTTCGGCAACCTTACGACGGTCGCGCAGCACCGCGATGCGATGGCTCACGCGCACCACCTCGCTCACTTCCGACGAGATGAACAGGATCGCGAGCCCCTTCGCGCACAGCGCGAGCACGCGGTCCATGATGTCGAACTTCGCGGCGACGTCGATGCCGCGCGTGGGTTCGTCGAGAATCAAGAGCTTCGGTTCGGTCGCGAGCCAGCGCGCGAGCAGCACCTTCTGCTGGTTGCCGCCCGACAGCAGCCCGATCGGCTGCTCCGCGTCGCGCGCCTTGATGCCGAGGCGCGCGATGTAGTCGTCGGCGATCTCGCGCTGGCGCGCGCGGCTCAGCATGCGCCACCAGCCGCGCTGCGCCTGCAGCGCGAGCACGATGTTCTCGCGGATCGACAGCGCCGCGACGATGCCCTCCTTCTTGCGGTCTTCCGGGCAATACGCGATGCCGTGGCGCACCGCGTCGTGCGGCGAGCTGAGCTTCACGGTCGCGCCGTCCACCTGCATCGTGCCGGTGTCCGCACGCTCCGCGCCGAACACGAGCCGCGCGGTTTCGGTGCGCCCCGAGCCGAGCAGGCCGGCCAGGCCGAGAATCTGCCCCGGCCGCACGTCGAGATCGACCGGGTTCATCAGGCCGCGCCGGCCCACGCCCTGCATCGACAGGAACGGCGCGGCGCGCCGGTCCTCGCGCACGGCTTCGGACGCGCCGCCCTTCAGGCGTTCGCTCATGCGCTCGTGGCCCGTCATCTTCGAGACCAGCAGCTCGACCGGCAGGTCCTTCGCCAGATACTCGCCCTCGCGCTCGCCGTTGCGCATCACGGTGATACGGTCGGAGATCGCGTAGGTCTGCTCGAGAAAGTGCGTGACGAACAGGATCGCGATGCCCGACTCCTTCAGCTGCCGCAGCACCGCGAAAAGACGCGCGACTTCGCCGTCGTCGAGGCTCGACGTCGGTTCGTCGAGAATCAGCACGCGCGCGTCGACCGACACCGCGCGCGCGATCGCGACCATCTGCTGCACGGCGATCGGATATGAATCGAGCGAACGGGTGACGTCGAGGTAGATCTTGAGATTCGCGAGCGCTTCTTTGGCGCGCGTATGGATCGTCTTCCAGTCGATCGCGCCGCGCTTCATCGGCTGACGGCCCGCGAAGATGTTCTCCGCTACCGACAGGTTCGGGCACAGGTTCACTTCCTGGTAGAGCGTCTGGATGCCGGCGGCTTCCGCTTCGAGCGGCGCGGCGAAGCGCACTGGCGCGCCGGCCAGATGGATCTCGCCGGCGTCCTGTTCGATCACGCCGGTGAGCACGTTGATGAGCGTCGACTTGCCGGCACCGTTCTGCCCCATCAGCGTATGGACCTCGCCCGGGAAGAGCCGGAAGTTCACCTGCTGCAGCGCCTTGACGCCGGGGAAGGTCTTGTCGATGCCGATCGTTTCGAGAATGGGTGCGTCGGTCATAGGCAGAGCGGGACGCGAAGGCCGTCCGTGAAAGTCGTTCAGACAAAGCGCGACCCGGCGTCACGCGCCGGATCGCGCCGCTACTTCGAGCGTCGGTTACGCTATCCGATTAGTACTTGCGGGTCGGCAGCACCTGCGCCGCGACGTTCATCGGGAACACGGTTTCGTTCGTCACGATGCGCTTCGGCAGCTGCTTGCCGGCCACGACGTCCTTCACCGCGCTCATCAGCTGCGGCCCGAGCAGCGGGCTGCACTCCACGTCGACATTGATCTTGCCCGCCACCATCGCCTGGAAGCCGCCCTTCGTCGCATCGAACGACACGACGCTCACGTCCGTGCCGGGCTTGATGCCCGCTTCTTCCATCGCCTGGATCGCGCCGAGCGCCATGTCGTCGTTATGCGCGTAGACCACGTTGATCTGCTTGCCGTAGGTCTTCGCGAACGCTTCCATCACCTGCTTGCCGCCGGCCAGCGTGAAGTCGCCGCTCTGCGACGCGATGATCTTGAACTTCGGATCATTCTTGATCACTTCCATCAGACCCGAGTGACGGTCGTTGGCCGGTGCGGAACCGACCGTGCCCTGCAGTTCGACGATGTTGATCGGGCCTTTGTCGTTCTTGTAGCGCTCTTCGAGCCAGCGGCCGGCGCGGCGGCCTTCTTCCAGGAAGTCCGAGCCGATCATCGTGGTGTACAGCGACGTGTCCTTCACGTCGATCGCGCGGTCGGTCAGGATCACCGGAATGTGCGCGGCCTTCGCCTCGGTCAGCACCGGCTCCCAGCCGGACTCGACGACCGGCGAGAACGCGATCACGTCCACCTTCTGCGCGATGAACGAGCGGATCGCCTTGATCTGGTTTTCCTGCTTCTGCTGCGCGTCCGAAAACTTCAGGTTGATGCCCGCGTCCTTCGCGGCGGCTTTCACCGATACGGTGTTGGCCGTGCGCCAGGCGCTCTCGGCGCCGACCTGCGAGAAGCCGAGCGTGATCTGCTTGTCCTGCGCCGATGCGTTGAAGCTCGCGCCCAACGTCAGCGCCGTGCCGAGCAGCGCGCCGAGCGCCAGTCTTCTGGTGAGTCTCATGTTTACGTCTCCGATTGTCGTTGGCTTTTTTTTCCCGGCGCCGTACTGCGCGCGATGACGTCCACGACTCAACGCGTGACCCCCTCGCCAGCGCCACCTGTCACAGCACACCCACTTAATAGCCAAACTATATGTGTCGGATCCTGGGCTTTCGATTAGCGTTTTCCCCACCCCACATCCCTCAATAGTCATGCTATTTATAGTAGGAGACGTCGTACACTGTTAAGATTGCTGCTTCTGGCAAGTAATTTTCTGGAAACGGCGGGACCCAGGCTTTCGGAAAGGTTTGTCTGTAGCCGCGGGCTCACGTTTCACCCAGTTCGACTTATAGTCTTACTATTTAATCGTAGCTTACTTAACTCATGACCGACAGACAGCGCAAGTTACGCTCCGCCGAATGGTTCGGCACCGCGGACAAGAACGGCTTCATGTACCGGAGCTGGATGAAGAACCAGGGCATCCCGGATCACGAATTCCAGGGCAAGCCGATCATCGGCATCTGCAACACGTGGTCGGAGCTGACGCCGTGCAACGCGCACTTCCGCAAGCTCGCCGAACACGTGAAGCACGGGGTGCTCGAGGCGGGCGGCTTCCCCGTCGAGTTCCCGGTGTTCTCCAACGGCGAATCGAACCTGCGGCCCACCGCGATGTTCACGCGCAATCTTGCGTCGATGGACGTCGAAGAAGCGATCCGCGGCAATCCGGTCGACGCCGTCGTGCTGCTGACCGGCTGCGACAAGACCACGCCGGCGCTCTTGATGGGCGCCGCGAGCTGCGACGTGCCGGCGATCGTCGTGACCGGCGGGCCGATGCTCAACGGCAAGCACCACGGCCGCGACATCGGCTCCGGCACGATCGTGTGGCAGCTCTCCGAGCAGGTGAAGGCGGGCAAGATCTCGCTGCACGAATTCATGTCGGCGGAAGCCGGCATGTCGCGCTCGGCGGGCACCTGCAACACGATGGGCACCGCATCGACGATGGCGTGCATGGCGGAATCGCTCGGCGTATCGCTGCCGCACAACGCGGCGATCCCCGCCGTCGACGCGCGCCGCTACGTGCTCGCGCACATGTCCGGCATGCGCATCGTCGAGATGGCGCTCGACGACCTGCGGCTGTCGAAGCTGCTCACGCGCGAAGCGTTCGAAAACGCGATCCGCGTGAACGCGGCGATCGGCGGCTCGACCAATGCGGCGATCCATCTGAAGGCGATCGCGGGCCGCATCGGCGTGCCGCTCGAACTCGACGACTGGACACGCATCGGCCGCGGCACGCCGACGCTCGTCGATCTGCAGCCGTCGGGCCGCTTCCTAATGGAGGAGTTCTATTACGCGGGCGGTCTGCCCGCGGTGATCCGGCGGCTCGGCGAAGCGAACCTGCTGCCGCATCCGGATGCGCTGACGGCGAACGGCCGCACGCTGTGGGATAACTGCCAGGACGCGCCGCTCTACGACGAAGAGGTGATCCGTCCGCTCGACAAGCCGCTCGTCGACGACGGCGGCCTCTGCGTGCTGCGCGGCAATCTCGCGCCGAACGGCGCGGTGCTGAAGCCCTCGGCGGCAACGCCGGAACTGCTCGTGCATCGCGGCCGCGCGGTCGTGTTCGAGAACTTCGAGGACTACAAGGCGCGCATCGCCGACCCCGAGCTCGACGTCAGCAAGGATTCCATCCTCGTGATGAAGAACTGCGGACCGAAGGGTTACCCAGGCATGGCGGAAGTCGGCAACATGGGGCTGCCGCCGAAGCTGCTCGCGGAAGGCGTGACCGACATGGTGCGAATCTCGGATGCGCGGATGAGCGGCACCGCATACGGCACGGTCGTGCTGCACGTCGCACCGGAAGCGCGCGCGGGCGGACCGCTCGCGGTCGTGCGCAATGGCGACTGGATCGAGCTCGACTGCAACGCGGGCCGCCTGCAGCTCGACATTCCCGACGCAGAACTCGAAGCGCGTCTCTCACAATGGCACGAATCGCAGAAGAAGGAGCCGCTCGGCGCGGGCGGCGGCTACAAGAGTCTCTACGTCGAACACGTGCTGCAGGCCGATCAGGGTTGCGACTTCGACTTCCTCGTTGGATGCCGCGGCGCGGAGGTGCCGAGGCACTCGCATTGAACGGTGTGCGCTGCGCGGTGTGCGGTTGACACTGCGCAACGCACACGCGCACAAGCACGCGCATCGACCGTGGCGCGCGATGAACGCGTCTCGCGTACCAAGCACTACCAACACATCTCCCTGCATTCCGCCTGCCCTCCTGACACACGCGTGACACGTTCACGCGTCCCGTCGCATCGCTCCCCTCGCCTTTTCTCCACGCCTTCGCATCGACATGCGAAGGTCTTCGGGTTTACACGCAGCATGCTTCGCTCAAGCCGGCTTCCGCGCGCGCCGATATATGTACTATCTGGTTAACCTCGCGAAGGCCCCGCATGAAGCTGTCGACCAAACTGCTCGTACTCGTCATCGCCGCGTTGCTCGGCGTCGTCGCACTCGCCGCCACCGCGCTGCATACGTTACGCGGCGCGCTCGTCGATTCGCGGCGCGAGGAAGTGGTGATCCTGCTGGAAAAAGCCGAACATCTGATCGATTCGTATCACCAGCTGGAACTCGCCGGTACGCTCACGCGCGACCAGGCGCAGCAGCAGGCGAAAGCGGCGCTCGCACAACTGAACGCGAACGCGAAGAGCTACTACTGGGTCACGACGTCGGACGGCATCAATCTCGTGCATCCGAACGCGAAATTCATCGGTACGAAGGCGAAGGGCAATCGCACCACGACCGGCCTCACCGATAGCGAAGCGTACCGGCAAGGCATGGCGCAGGCGCATTTCGCGCTCGTCGACGTGCTGATCAAGCGCAGCCCCGACGCGCCGGTCGAACCGAAGCTGCAGGGCGTGGTCGGCGTGCCGTACTGGGACTGGTGGGTCGGCACCGGCTTCTGGTACGACGACATCAACGCGAGCTTCGCGAAACTGGCGACGATGCTTGGCGCGATCGCACTCGTGATTGGAGTCGTGGTCGCCGCGATCGCGTGGGCGGTGCTGCGCAGCGTGCGACGCACGCTCGGCGGCGAACCGGCTTACGCAACGCACATTGCGCGGGAAATCGCGAGCGGCAATCTCGCCGTGCAGTTCGACGCGGGCGACAACGCGAGCGGCAGCCTGCTCGCGGCGCTCGGCGACATGAAGGCGCGCCTCGCCGCGATGATCGCGGAAATCCAGTCGGCGAGCCAGTCGATCGCGCTCGGTTCCGGCGAGATCGCGCAGGGCAATCTCGACCTGTCGCAGCGCACCGAGGAACAGGCTGCGTCGCTGCAGGAAACCGCGGCGAGCATGGAGCAGATCACCGCGACCGTGAAGCAGAACGCCGATCACGCGCACAACGCGAACGCGCTCGTCGTCACCGCGAGCGAAGCGACCGGACGCGGCGCAAGCGCGGTGCAGCAGGTGGTCGACACGATGCAGCAGATCACCACGGAATCCAGCAAGATCGCCGACATCACGACCGTGATCGAAAGCATCGCATTCCAGACCAATATTCTCGCGCTGAACGCGGCCGTCGAAGCGGCGCGAGCCGGCGAGGAAGGCCGCGGGTTCGCGGTGGTGGCCGCAGAGGTCCGCTCGCTCGCGCAGCGCAGCGGCGCTGCGGCGAAGGACATCAAGGAATTGATCCAGCGCTCGGCCGAACGCGTCGGCGACGGCAACCGGCTCGTCGAAGTCGCGGGCGAACGGATGACCGACATCGAGCGTTCGATCCGCCAGGTCGCGGGCATCATGGGCGAAATCGCCGCCGCGTCGGTGGAACAGAGCACCGGCATCGAACAGGTGAGCCGCGCCGTCACGCAGATGGACGAAGTGACGCAGCAGAACGCGGCGCTCGTCGAAGAAGCGGCGGCCGCGTCGTCGTCGCTGGACGAGCAGGCGCAGCGGCTGCGCTCGGCGGTTTCAGTGTTCCGGCTTGTCTGAAGAAGCGGCGGCGCGGACGCGAAACGGCGCGACGTAGCAACCGCTCGAAGCACAGCGCCCGCGCCACCCTCAGGAGAGCGCCGCCCTTCCCGGCAGCCGCACCGGCACGCGCACCTTGATCACGGTGCCGTTGCCGCGCGCGCTGCCGACGACGATCTCGCCGCCCAGCATCATCACGCGTTCCTTCATGCCGGCGAGTCCGAACGAATTGCGCCGGATCGCGTCGGGATCGAAGCCGCGGCCGTCGTCGCGCACTTCGAGCACGCAGTCGTCGCCGCTCTGGCGCAGTTCCACTGCCACTTCATGCGCGCCCGCATGCCGCGCGACATTGGTAAGCGCTTCCTGAACGATGCGAAAGAGCGCGATGGCGCGGTCCTCGTCGAGCTCGATGCCGTCCGGCGGCACGTGCAGGCGGCACACCGCGCCGCTGTCGCGCGAAAATTCGTCGGCGAGCCATTCGAGCGCGGCGACGATGCCCGCATCGATCGCAGTGGGCCGCAACGAAGTCACGACGTCGCGCACCACCTGAATGGTCCGGTCCGTCACCGACAGCATTTTCTGCACGTGTTCGATCAGCTCCGGGTTGTCGCGCGCGAACACGATGCGCAGCGTCGACACGCCCATGCGCAGCGCGGTGAGCTGCTGGCCAAGCTCGTCGTGCATCTCGCGCGCAATGCGCTTGCGTTCCTCTTCGCGCGCCGTCTCGCGCCGCGACGTCAGCTCGCGCAGCATCTCGTACGATTCGCGCAGCCGATACTCCGCTTCCTTGCGCTCCGAGATATCGCGCCAGACCGTCAGCACGCTCTGGATCGAACCGTCGGCGCTGAATTCCGGCACCGCGTGCACGTACCAGCAGCGCTCCTTGAAGCCGTCGTCCCAGCTCAGCTCGAACTTGGTCGGCGCACCGGTTCGCATCACGTCGCGCAGCAGGATCTTGAGCTGTGCGGCCACCTGCGGCGCGCCGCGCCGGTCGCCCGCCGGCTTGCCGATCATCTCGTCGGCGCTCATGCGCGTGATCCGTTCGAACTCCGGATTGACGTAGGTCCGCGTGCACGCCAGGTCGTAGCGGATGATCGGGTCCGGCGCGTTCTCCGCCAGCGTGCGGAACGCGCGCTCGCTGTCGCGCAGCGCCTGCTCGGCCAGCCGCAGCGGTGTGATGTCGCGCGCGACGCCGAGCACGCTGACCACGCGCCCTTCAGGATCCTTCTCCGGAATGTGCCGGACCTCGAACACGCGCTCGCCGTCCACCGTCATCCAGCGCACTTCCTCGCCGTTCGGTTCGCCCTCCGCGAACGCGCGCCGGATGCCTTCCTCGAGCAGCAGGTTCTTGCCGATGTCGTCCGATGGCGAGATCTCGCTCGGCCGCCTGCCGATGAACGCTTGCCACGGCGCGCCGATCACGCGCATCACGGCGGGATTCACGTAGGTGAAGCGGCAGTCGCGGTCGAAGCGGCAGATGAAGTCGGGGAAGTTTTCGGCGAGCGTGCGGAACAGCTGTTCGCTGCGCTTCAGTTCGTCGATGTCGCGGTAGATTGCCAGCACGCTCGCGACGCGGCCGTCGGCGCCGAACTCCGGCACCACGCGCAGATGGCCCCAGCGCAGACGTCCGCCCGCATCGACGAGCGCCATTTCCTCGATCGCCTGGGTGCCGGTCTGCGCGACCGAGCGCAGCAGGTCCATGTACGCGGACACGTCGACGAAATACGACAGTTCGGCGGGCGTCTTGCCGAGCAGTTCGTCCGCCGTGCACTCCATCAGCGACAGCAGCGCGGGGTTCGCGAAAATGCGGCGGAAGTTCAGATCGTAGCGGGCGATGTAGTCCGGCGAATGTTCGACGACCGCGCGAAACGCCTGCTCGCTCGCGTGCGGCCGCGGCGGGTCGCGTTCGGCGGCCGCATGCCGCAGCGCGTCGAGCTCCCGCTCCAGCGCCTCGATCCGTCGTTCGAGCGCTTGCCGGGTGGTGCTAGCCATCTCGTCACGCTCGAACGCGCTCATGTTCCGCCTGTCGTGATGCCGGGACGGCGCTTGCGCGCCTGCATCGAATCCCGCCGGTACCGGCGGATTTCCTGACGCATCGCGCGGCGCGCTGCGCCCCGAAATGCTCGGCCAAGTGTAAGCGGAATGCCGTGTCATGTCTGCCCGGGACCGACCCGCGGACAGCGCGCGTCATGCGCCGCGACCGACGCCGTGCGGCGAGCGACGCCAGCTGCGGCGGTGCTCCGCGCGCTTCGTGCTGCGAATCATCGGTTTGCTTCAGGCAAGCATCGTGCAAGATGCTGTATGAATCGCGGGCCCAACTTCAGGAAATCCTGACCTCTGACAGTTTCGAATCCTGACGACCTGCATCGAGCCTGCAACAGGCCGACAGTAGACCGACAGCAAGCCATCCGATCGCGGACGGCAACCGGCAACACCCGCCTGACCGTGGCATAGTGGGCGCCCGGGCCGATCGCGGCCAGGCCACCTTGGAGCAGAGATGACAGACGAAGAGGCACGCGCGGAAGAAGCGCGCGCGATGGAACGCGTGCTCGACGCGACGAAGCGGGTCCAGACGGCGTTCACGTCGCTGCAGTCGCAGTTTCCGCCGGAGGGCGCCGGCAAGCCGTCGCAGTTCGCGCTGACGACCTTCGACGCCGCGCTGCAGGAGCTCGAAGACGCGCAGGCCGCGTTCGACGAAATGCTCGGCGATCTGCTCGACGGCAACCGTTGAGCGTGTTACCGGAAGGCGAGCTGCGCGCTCGTGGCGGAAGGCGCTGCGCCGCTCGCGGCGAATGCCGCGTGGCCGCGAGCGCATCGCTGGCGCTCGCGTTTCGCCGCGCGGCTCGTGGGCGCCGCGCGCGCTAGACCGTTAGTTGCTGTTTCCAGGAAAAAATTCGCTTGCCGCCTGGCCCGCGATTCAGCGAGCCAGGCGGCAAGCCACGTCGCGCAACGTCATGACCGCCGCGTCAAAGCACCTTGCCCGGATTCAGCATGCCGGACGGATCGAGCGCCGTCTTTATCCGGCGCATCAGGTCGATCTCCGCCGCGCTGCGCGAGTGGCCGAGCCAGGGCCGCTTCAGTTGCCCGATCCCGTGCTCCGCGGAAATCGATCCGCCCAGTTCGCGCACCATGCCGTACACCACAGCGTCCACTGCTGCTTCGCCGTGTGCCGGCAGATCCGCGAGCGATACGCCCAGGTGCACGTTGCTGTCGCCGATATGGCCGAAGAACAGGCTCACCGCGTGCGGCCAGCGTTGCGCGAGCGCGGCGCGGCAGCGCTCGGCGAACACGCCGATCTGCCCCACCGGCAGACTCACGTCGAAGTTGATCAGATGCGGTAGCGTATCGATCGCGAGACCTTCGCGCAGCGTCCACATGTTGGCGGCCTGGCGTGCCGAGGTAGCGAGCGCCGCATCGTCGATCAGACCGTCCTCGAGACAACCGGCGAGGCAGGCCTCGAGCGCGGCCTGCGCGTCCGCCGCGCCGTGCGCGTCACCTTGCGCTGAAACCTTCGCGCCGGCAGCAAACGCACACTCGACCAGCACGACGAAGCCGTCGTCGGCCGCGAGCGGCGCCGTCACGCCGGGCGTGTGCGCGGTGACGAACCCGTAGAACTCCGGCCACATCGCCTCGAAGCTCACGACCGACGGCAACCCCGCGCGGACCCGGTCCCACAGCTTCACGACGGCGTCGTAACTGGCCGCGCGGCACAGCGCGGTCGCCGGCGCCGCGAGCTTCGGATGCAGCCGGAGCACCGCGCGCGTGATCACGCCGAGCGTGCCTTCGCTGCCGATGAACAGCTGCTTCCAGTCGTAGCCGGCGTTGTTCTTCAGCATCCGGTTCAGCGACGTGACGACCGTGCCGTCCGCCAGCACGGCCTCGAGACCGAGCACCTGCTCGCGCATCAGTCCGTAGCGGATCGCGCGGGTACCGCCGGCGTTCGTCGCGATGTTGCCGCCGATCTGGCACGAGCCGCGCGCGCCCAGATCGACGCCGAGCGCGAAGCCCGCGGCGTCGGCCGCTTCCTGCGCCGTTTGCAGCGGGGTGCCGGCGCGCACGGTCATGGTGGCGGCCGCGGGGTCGATCTCCTCGATGCCGGCGAAACGCTCCATCGACAGCACGACCTCCCCGCCGCGCGCAACGCCGCCGCGCGCGAGCCCGGTGCGGCCACCCTGCGGCACGACGGGCTGCGCGAGCCGCGCGCAAAGCGCGAGCGTGCGCGACACGTCGTCCACCGTACGCGGCCGCACCAGCGCACGCGGGCGCACCCCCGGCGCTTCGTTCCACGCCGTGTAGTGGCGCGCGTCGATCGCGTCGCCGACGCTCACGAGGTCGTCGCCCAGTTCGCGTTGCAACGCCGCCGCCACCATCGCGTCGCGCTCCGGCGGGCCGGCTCCGTCAGGTTGCTGCGTGCCGGAAGCTGGCTGGCCGTGCGCCGCCGTCGGTTCCTGCTCCATCGCGCGCGCCGTCAATGCGCGGAAATATCGATGTCGCCGAAATACTTCTTGCCGAGCGTCGTCACCGTGCCGTCGGCCTTCACTTTCGCGATCGCGTCGTCGAGCTGTTTGCGCAGCGCGGCGTCGTTCTTGCGCACGCCGAACGCGATGCCGCTGCCGAGGATCTTGTCGTCGCGCACCGGCTGGCCGACGAACGCGTAGTCCTTGCCGTCCGGTTTCGTGAGAAAGCCCGACTGCCCCGCGGGCGCGAGCACGAGCGTGCCGTCCAGCCGGCCCGCGACGAGATCCGCGTACGCCTGGTTCTGGTCCTGGTAAGCCTCGATGTCGACGCCCGCCGGCTGCCAGTGCGCCTTCGCGTAGGTCTCCTGAATCGAGCCCTGCAGCACGCCGATGCGTTTGCCCTTCAGCGACTGCGGCGTCGCGTCGAGCCCGCTGTCGCGCTTCGCGATCAGCCGGGTCGGCACGCGGTAGATCACGGTCGTGAAGTCGATCGCCTGGCGGCGCTTGTCGGTCGCGTTCATCGCCGAGTTGATCGCGTCGAACTTGCGCGCCTGCAGCGCGGGAATCAGCCCGTCGAACGAGGTCTCGACCCAGCTGCACGTCAGATGCGCCGCCGCGCAGACCGCGTTGCCGATATCGATGTCGATGCCCTGCAGGCTGCCGTCGGCGGCCTTCGATTCGAACGGCGGGTATTGCGCTTCGAGCCCGAAGCGCAGCGACGTGGCGTCGGCAAGCGCGGCCGTCGAAGCCAGCGCGAACGCGAGTCCGAACAGCACCTTGAGTCGTGTCATCGTGGATCTCCTTTCCCTCTGTGTAATGTCGTTTTCCCTACTGCCGCATCGGTGCCCGCAAGCCGGGCGTCAGCGGCTCCGACCCGGATGGACCGGCGCCATGCGGGCGTCGCATGCGGGCGCTCAGTCCGGATACCGTCATTGGGCCCCACCATAAAGGCAGCCACAATCGAAACTTCGTCATGGGCGACATGCGCTCACGTCATACGTTCAAGCGGTCATCGCGTGCAACGTTGGCGCCGCAAGCTCGCATGCAAAACGCAAAACCTGACCGGCTCGAAAGCTCCGGGCGTTACAATGGCCGACGCGTTTGCCGCACCGCGTGAGGCCGATGCTGCCTATGCAATCGATGCGCACGCTTCGATTGCATGCGTCCCGACAGTATCGCCGCGCGCTGCCGATAACCATGGTGTGGCCGTGTCGTCGAGGTCCGCGCGGCAACGCTCATCATCCCGCTGGAGAAGGAGTCTATCGAGGTGTCGTACACGTGACGGACAACAGCCTCATCAGCCTCACTGCGACGCGGCGGCATCGCCTTTTTGCGAACTTCGTGATGGCGGCGCTGCTCGGGTCCGCGCTCGCGCTGCTCCCGTTCGCGCGGCTGCCGATGCCGCACATGGAGGCGTTCGTGCCGATGCACGCCACCGCCGTGTTCGCCACCGAAGCGCTGACCGCCTACCTGTTGTGGACGCAGTTCGTGCTGCGCCGCGACCCGTACCTCGCGGCATTGTCCGGCGCATACGCGTTCACCGCGGCGAACGTCACGCTCCAGCTGCTCGTGTTCCCGGGCGTGTTCGCACCGGAGGGCCTGTTCGGCGCCGGCGCCCAGTCGGCCGTGTGGCTATGGGTGACCTGGCATGTCGGCACCCCGCTGCTGCTGACGCTGGCGGTGGCGGTGCGCGCGCGGCACCCGGGTCCCGTGTCCGTCGCGCGCGGCGCGTCGCTCGTCGCACTGCCGCTGGTTCTCACGCTCGTTTCGCTCGCGGTCGTCACGCAACGGGCCAGCGCGCTGCCCGCGCTGCTCGCCGGCGATGGGTTCGCGCGCACGCATCCCGCGGGCATCGGCGTCGCGATCGGCCTGCTCGGCTGCGGCGCATGGCTTGCGCTCGTCGTCGTGACGCGGCTGCGCACGCTGCTCGATCTGTGGTTGTCCGTAGCGCTCTGCGCGGGCGTCGCCGACGTGTGTCTGTCGCTCACGGGCGGCGGGCGCTTCTCGGTGGGCTGGTACGGCGCGCGGGTGTACGCGCTGGTCGGCTCCGGCACCGTGCTCGCGGTGCTGATCTGGAAAGTGAGCCGCATGTACGCGGCGCTGGAAGAAGCCAACGCGAAGCTGCACGAATACGCGATGCTCGATGGCCTGACCGGCATCTTCAACCGCCGCTATTTCGACGAACGCTATCCCGCCGAGCTCGCGCGCGCGGCGCAGGACCGCCGGCCGCTGTCGCTGCTGCTGATCGACGTCGACCGCTTCAAGCACTACAACGATCAGTGGGGACACCTGCGCGGCGACGAATGTCTGACGAGCGTCGCGCGCACCTTGAAAGACGCGCTGCTGCGTCCACAGGATTTCGTTGCGCGCTACGGCGGCGAAGAGTTCGTGGTGGTGCTGCCCGACTGCGACGAAGTCGCGGCGCTGAATACCGGTGAGGCGCTGCGCACCGCGGTCGAACTGCTGGTGCTCGCGCCGGCCTCGGCGCCGAACAGCCATATCACCGTATCGATCGGCGCCGCGACGCTGGCGGCGGGGAACCCGTCGGATGCGGACCGCCTGCTGGCCGCCGCGGATGCCGCGCTCTACCGCGCGAAGGCCGCGGGTCGCAACTGCGTGAGTGGCACGGCGCGATCCGATACATCCGCCGCCCCCCGCACCGTTGACGACGACGCGCGCTACCCGGCGTCCGGCGGCGCGGCGAGTCTGCTGTAAGGGCGTCGACGCACTCGGCTTCAACGCGTCGCCATCAATGCGGAGGCTTCAACGCGCCCGCTTCGATACGCGTCGTTCAATCCACCACCTTCAATGCGCCGCTCTCAACGCGCGACATTCAACGCGCCACGCTCAATGCGACACTCTCAGCGCGCGGCGCTCAATCGCCACGCTCAGTGCGACATCCTCAATGCGCGCAACTCAACCCGCCACGCTCAATGCGCCGCCGTCTCGCAGCTCCCATGCCGCGGATCGCATAGCCAATCCGCCGTCCAGCCGCCGCCCAGGTCGCCGAACAGCGTCGCCGTGTCGAGCAGGCGCTGTTCGTGCACGGTCAGCGCGGATTCCTCGCTGGTCAGCTGAGTCGCCTGCGCGGTCGCGACCGTCGTGTAGTCAACCGTGCCCGCCTGATACTCGTTCTTCGCGATCTGCGTACCGCGCGTCGCATCGCGCACCGCGCCGTCGATCACGGTCTGCTGCTGCGACAGAATGCGCAGCCCGGACAGATCGTTCTCCACATCTTCGAACGCCGTCAGCACGGTGCCGCGGTAGTTCGCGACGGCTGCGTCGTACGCGGCGCGCGCGGCCGCCACCTTGCCGCTGCGCTCGCCGCCGTCGAAGATCGTCTCGCTCGCGCTGCCGCCCAGCGACCACACGCGGTTCGCGGCCTTCAGCAAGCCGTTCAGCGGCGACTGCGTGAATTCGCCGATCGCGGACAGCGACACCGTCGGGTAGTACGCGGCAATCTCGACGCCGATCGCCGCGTTCTGCGAAGCCATCTGACGTTCCGCGACCGCGATGTCGGGCCGGCGCTGCAGCAGCGTCGACGGCACGCCCGCCGGAATGGCCGGCATCGACGGCAGCTTCTCGCTGTGCGGGATCGTCAGTTCCTCGGGGTTCTTGCCGACCAGCACCGCGATCGCGTGCGCGTACTGCGCGCGCGCCACGCCGAGCGCGATCAGGCTCGACTGCGCGTTTTCGAGCTGCGTCTGCGCGCTGACCAGATCCGACGGCGCGATGGTGCCGGCCTTGTCCTGCGCGGCGATCACGCGCAGGTACTCCGTGTATTCGTTGACCGTGCGCTGGTACAGGTCGATGTTCGCATCGGCCACGCGCAGGTCGATCACCGCGGTGGCCAGCGCGACCTGCTCGGACAGCGTCGCGTTCGCGAGTGTCGCCTGGCTTGCCTGCGCGGTGGCCGCGTTTTCCTCGATCGTGCGGCGCACCTCGCCCCACAGGTCCAGGTCCCAGCTGACGGAGCCTTCGAGCGAGCCCGAGTTGTACACCGACGACCTCGTGCCCAGGCTCGTGGACGTGGTGCTGGCGGACGCACGCTGGCGCGTGGCCGAACCGGTCACGCCGATGGTCGGGAACAGCGACGCGCGCGCCACCTTCACTTCGGCGAGCGCTTCCTGATAGCTCGCGTAGTCCTGCCGCACCGTCTGGTTCGACACCGAGATCATCGGCTCGAGCTGATTGAGCAGCGGATCGTCGAACGCGGTCCACCAGTCGCCCTTCGGCGCCTCGGCTTCCGCCGGCTGCGCCTGGGTCCAGCCTTCGAGTTCCGAATACGTGGCCGGCACCGGCACCGTCGGGCGCTTGTAGTCCGGGCCGACCGTGCAGCCCGCCGCGAGGCAGGCGAGCGCAGCGAGGACCGCTATCCGCAGGGTTTTCATGTTCATGCTCTTCATGCTTCAGGGTCCGCTTGCCGGTTCCACGGCAGGTTCGCGGCCCAGGCCGCGAGCCGCGCGCGCAGCCGGTCGAGGTAGAGGTAGATCACCGGTGTCGTGTACAGCGTGAACACCTGGGAGAGAATCAGGCCGCCCATCACGGTGACGCCGAGCGGCTGGCGCAGCGACCCACCCTGGCCGATGCCGATCGCGAGCGGCACCGCGCCGAGCACGGCCGCCGCCGTCGTCATCATGATCGGCCGCAGACGCACCACCGCGGCTTCGTGGATCGCCTGCTTCGCCGGCATGCCGTCGTTGCGCTGCAGCTGGATCGCGACGTCGACCATCATGATCCCGTTCTTCTTGACGATACCGATCAGCAGGATGATGCCGATCATCGCGATTACCGAGAACGGCGTGCCGAAGATCAGCAGCGCGAGCGTCGCGCCGATGCCCGCGGACGGCAACGTCGACAGGATCGTGATCGGGTGGATCGTGTTCTCGTACAGCACGCCGAGCACGATGTACACCACGGCGAGCGCGGCGAGGATCAGCAGCGGCACCGTGCCCATCGATTGAGAATACGCCTGCGCCGCGCCCGCGAACGCACCGTGGATCGACGCCGGCACGCCGATCTCCGCGCTCACCTCCTTGATCGCGGCGTCCGCCTTGCTGAGCGAGCCGCCTGTCGGCAGGTTGAACGAGATCGTCGCGGCGACGAGCCCGCTCTGGTGATTCACCTGGGTCGCCGTGTGGCTGCTCAGGTAGCTCGCCATCGCGGGCAGCGGCACCATCGTTTCCGCCGACGTGCTGTCCGCGCTACCGCTCGACGTGCCGCCCTTGCTGTTCGAGATGCTGTTGGTGGTCTGGTTCGCTTCCGCGTTCGAATTCGACGAATTCGTCTCCGAGCTCGTCGACGTCGTGCTCGCCTTCGCCGTCGTCATCTGCGTCTGCGCGGTGCCGGTCGCGTTGCCCGCGGCGGTGCTCAGATACATCTGGTCGAGCATCTGCGGGAACTGCCAGTACGGCGGCGCGAGCTCCATCACCACCGCATACTGGTTGATCTGGTTGTAGATCGTGGACACGGTGCGCTGACCGAACGCGTCGTACAGCACGTTGTCGATCTGGTTCGGCTGGAAGCCGTAGCGCATCGCGGTCTCGCGGCTCACGTTCACGTAGGTCTGCAGACCGTTCTGCTGCAGGTCCGAGTTCACGTCCGTCAGCTGCGAGCGGTACTTGCCGAGCGCGGTGACGAGCGCGGGCGTCCACTTGTAGAGCGCCTCGGGATCGTCGCTCGTCAGCGTGTACTGGTATTCCGCCGCCGACTGCCGCCCGCCGATGCGCAGATCCTGCTGCGCCTGCAGGAAGAGCCGCGCGCCGGACACCCGTTCGAGCTTCGGCCGCAGCCGGTTCACCACGTCCGTCGCGGTCGCGTGACGCTGCGCGAGCGGCTTCAGCGAAATGAACACCTGCGCGGTATTGAGCGCGCGGCCGCCGGTGAAGCCCGCCACTGTCGCCACCGCCGGGTCGGTCTGCACGATCGACTGCAGCTGCTCGAGCTTCTTCTTCATCGCCGGGAACGAGATGCTCTGGTCGGCGATGATCTGCCCGATCAGCATGCCGTTGTCCTGCTCGGGAAAGAACGTGGACGGCACCAGCTTGAACAGGAACACGTTCGCGATCATCAGCGCGAGCAGCACCAGGATCACCAGCAGCGAGTGGTCGAGCACCGCGGTCAGCGAGCGCGAATAGCCGTCCTTGAAGCGGTCGAACTGGCGTTCCACCCAGCGCGCCCAGCGCCAGCGCGACGGCCCCGCGCTCTCGCGCGACAGCACGTACGCGCACATCGCCGGCGTCACCGTCAGCGACACGACGAGCGAGATCAGGATCGACACCGACAGCGTGACCGCGAACTCGTGGAACAGCAGCCCGACGATGCCCGGCATCAGCAGGATCGGCAGAAACACCGCGATCAGCGACAGGCTCATCGAGATCACGGTGAACGACACCTCGGCGCTGCCGCGCAACGCCGCCTCGTGCGGACTGAGCCCCGCCTCCAGGTGCCGCACGATGTTCTCCAGCACCACCACCGCATCGTCGACGACGAAGCCGGTCGCAATGGTGAGCGCCATCAGCGACAGGTTGTCGATGCTGTAGCCCATCAGCCACATCGGCCCGAACGTGCCGACGATCGACAGCGGCAGCGCGACGGCCGGCACCAGCACCGCGCGCGGCGACTGCAGGAACACGAACACCACGCCCACCACCAGCAGCACCGCGATGAACAGCGTGCGCTCCGTGTCACCGACCGACGCGTGCACGGACTGCGAGTGATCGACCGCGACGCCGACGTGCACGCCGCTCGGCAAGGTCGCCTCGATGGACGGCAGCACCGCCTTGATCTGCCCGACCGTCTTCACGACGTTGCCGCCCGGCGTCGGGAACACGATCACGAGCACGGCCGCCTTGCCGTTGTAGAGCCCCGCGTTGCGGATGTTCTCGTTCGAATCGATCACGTCGGCGACGTCTTTCAGCAGCACCGGCGAGCCCTTGCGATACGCGACGACAAGGTCCCGATATGGCGCCGCCTTCGTGATCTGGTCGTTCGACGTCACCTCGTAGCGCTGCTGGCCCTGATCGATGTGCCCTTTCGCGCTGTCCGCGTTCGCGGCACTCACCGCCGCGCGCACGTCCTCCAGGCCGATGCCGTAGCTGTTGAGCTTGCCCGGCTGCAGTTCGACGCGCACCGCGGGCAGCGCACCGCCGCCCACCGTGATCTGCCCGACGCCGCTGATCTGCGACAGCTGCTGCAGGATCACCGAATCCGCGGAGTCGTAGAGCTGCGCGGTGGTGAGCGTGTCCGACGTCAGCGCGAGCACCATCAGCGGCGCCTCGGCCGGGTTGTACTGGCGGTAGCTCGGATTGCTTCGCAGCGTGGTGGGCAGATCGGCGCGCGCCGCCTGGATCGCGGCTTCGACGTCGCGGGCCGCGCCGTTGATGTCGCGGTTCAGCCCGAACACGACGACGATCATCGACGTGCCCACCGAATTGATCGACGTCAATTCGTTGACGTCGGCGATCGTGCCGAGCCGCTTTTCGAGCGGCTCCGCCACCGTCGACGCCATGATTTCCGGGCTTGCGCCGGCCATCATCGCCTGCACGACGATCACCGGATACGCGACGTTCGGCAGCGGCGAAACCGGCAGCCGGAAGTACGCGAGGAAGCCCGAGATCGCGATGGCGATCGCGAGCAGCGTGGTCGCGACCGGCCGTTTGATGAAGAGCGCCGAAATGTTCACGGCGCGTTCTCCACCGGGTGATCATCGCCGCCGTCTTCGCCGCGTTCACCACGACGCCGCGCGCGCCACGCCCTGAAGCGCCGCGCCATGCGGTCGAACAGCAGGTAGATCACGGGCGTCGTGAAGAGCGTCAGCAGCTGGCTCAGCGTCAGGCCACCGATGATCGCAAGACCGAGCGGCCGGCGCAGCTCGGAGCCCGTGCCGGTGCCGAGCAGCATCGGCAGCGCGCCGAGCATCGCGGCGAGCGTCGTCATCAGGATCGGGCGGAAGCGCAGCAGCGATGCCTCGAAGATCGCCTCGTGCGGCGGCTTGCCGTGCTCGCGTTCGGCTTCGAGCGCGAAGTCCACCATCATGATCGCGTTCTTCTTCACGATGCCGATCAACAGCACGATACCGATGATGCCGATCACGCCGAGGTCGCTGCCCGCCATCATCAGCGCGAGCAGCGCGCCGATACCGGCGGACGGCAGCGTCGAAAGAATTGTGACCGGATGCACGAAGCTCTCGTACAGCACGCCGAGCACGATATACACCGCGACGAGGGCCGCGATCAGCAGGTACACCTCGCTGGAGAGCGAGTCTTCGAACGCCTGCGCGGCGCCCTGGAACGACGACGTGATCGACGGCGGCAGGTTCACCGCGGACTGCGCCTTGCGAATGTCCCTCACTGCAGCGCTCAGCGACGCGTCCGGCGTCAGGTTGAACGACACCGTCACCGCCGGGAACTGCGCGAGGTGGCTGATCACGAGCGGCGAGCGCGTGAGCTTGATGGCCGCGATCTGCGACAGCGGCACCTGCCCGCTCGACGCGGTCTGGCTCGGCAGATACAGGTTGCCGAGCGACTCGATGGTCGGCACCGATTCCGGCTTCGAGACGAGAATCACGCGGTACTGGCTCGACTGCTCGAAGATCGTCGACACGATACGCTGGCCGAGCGCGTCGTACAGCGCGTTGTCGATCGTCGCGGGCGTGATGCCGTAGCGCGCCGCGAGCTGCCGGTTCACCTCGACGTCGATGCTCATGCCGTCGGTATCGAGATCGCTGGTTACTTCGGACAACGACGGAATCTGCTTCATCTTCGCGACGAGCGCCGGCACGTACTGCTGCAGCACCTGCTGGCTCGGGCCGCGCAGCACCAGCTTGTACTGGCTTGGCGAGATCGTGGTGTCGAGCGTCAGGTCCTGCTCGGGCTGCAGGTACAGCTTGATGCCCGGCACGTTCGTGACCGACGCCTGCAGCCGCTGCGCGATGTCCGCGGCCGACTCCGAGCGGTCGTCGCGCTGCTTCAGGTTGATCAGGAAGCGGCCGTTGTTGAGCGTCGTATTGGTGCCGTCGATGCCGACGTACGACGTCAGCGATTCGACGTCCGGGTCCTTCAGCAGCACGTCGGCGAGCGCGTTCTGGCGCGACACCATCGCCTTGTACGACACCGAGTTGTCGGCCACGCTGATGCCCTGGATCACGCCCACGTCCTGCACCGGGAACAGGCCCTTCGGAATCAGCACGTACAGCAGCACGGTCAGCACCACCGTACCGACCGCCACCAGCAGCGTCAGCTTCTGATGCTCGAGCACCCAGCGCAGCCCGCGTTCGTACGCGTTCAGCGTGCGATTGAAAAGCCCCTCGCTGATCCGCTCGAAACGGCTCGGATGCCGCTCGGCCTGTGCGCGCAGGATCCGCGCGCACAGCATCGGCACCACGGTCAGCGACACGACCGCCGACAGCACGATCGTCACCGCGAGCGTGATCGCGAATTCGCTGAAAAGCCGGCCGATCACGCCGCCCATGAACAGCAGCGGAATCAGCACCGCGATCAGCGAGATCGTCAGCGACAGGATCGTGAAGCCGATCTGCCCCGCGCCTTTCAGCGCGGCCTGCAGCGGCGTCTCGCCTTCTTCCAGATAACGCACCACGTTCTCAATCATCACGATCGAATCGTCGACGACGAAACCGGTCGCGATGATGAGCGCCATCAAGGACAGGTTGTCGATCGAGTAGTTGAGCTCGTACATCACCGCGAGCGTGCCGATCAACGACACCGGCACCGAGATGCTCGGGATGATCGTGGCCGGCACGTTGCGCAGGAACACGAAGATCACCGCGACCACCAGCAGCACCGCGAGAATCAGTTCGAACGCCGCGTCGCGCACCGACGCCTGGATCACGCCGGTGCCATCCGACACCACCGTGAGCTGCATGCCGGCCGGCAGCGTCGCTTCGAGAATGGGCAGCTGCTTCTTGATCTGCGAGACCGTCTGGATCACGTTCGCGCCCGGCTGGCGCTGCACGTTCAGCACGATCGCCGGCGCGCGGTTGTACGACGCGCCCTGCTCGATGTCCTGCGCCGCGGTACTCACGCGCGCCACGTCGCGCAGATACACCGGCGCGCCGTTCTGATACGCGATCACCGTGTTCAGGTAGTCCTTCGGATCGGAGATCTGGTCGTTCGCGTTGATCGTGTAGTCGAGATCCGGCCCGTCGAAGTTGCCCTTCGGCTGGCTCACGTTCACGTCCGCCAGCAGCGTGCGCAGGTCGTCGAGATTGAGGCCGTACGCGGCGAGCTTCTGCGGATCCGCTTCGACGCGCACCGCCGGCACGTTGCCGCCCGACGTGGTGACGAGACCGACGCCCGGCACTTCCGAGATCTTGGTGCCGAGACGGTTGTTCGCGATGTCCTGCAGCTGCGTGAGCGACATCGACTTCGACGTGATCGCGAGCGTCATGATCGGCTGGTCGGCCGGATTGACCTTCGCGTACGTGGGCGGCGCGGGCAGGCCGCTCGGCAGATAGCTGTTCGACGCGTTGATCGCCTGCTGCACGTCCTGCTCGGCGACGTCGAGGTTCAGCGACAGGTCGAACTGCAGCGTGATCACCGACGCGCCTTCCGAGCTGTACGAAATCATCTGCTGCAGGCCCGGAATTTCGCCGAGCTGCACTTCGAGCGGCGCGGTGACGGTGGTCGCCATCACGTCGGGACTCGCGCCCGGATAGAAGGTCTGCACCTGGATCGTCGGATAGTCGACGTTCGGCAGCGACGATACGGGCAAAAAGCGCATCGCGAGCAGACCCACGAGCACGACGGCGATCATCAGCAGCCATGTGGCTACCGGCCGCAGAATGAACAGACGGGACAGATTCATCGTGTCAGCCGCCCTTCACTCACGAAGCCTGCGACGCAGCCGCCGCGCCGGATGCGGCGTGGCCGCGATGCGCGTGCGCGCCGGAGGCGCCCGAAGCTTCGGCCGCTTCCGACGCGCCGCCTTCAGCAGCGCCTGAAGCACCCGCAGCACCCGAAGCCGGCCGCGCCGCGGCTGCGCGGATCTTCGCGCCGTCGCTCAGGCGGTCCATGCCGTCGGTCACGACCGTATCGCCTTCGTTGAGACCCGACGCGATCACCGTGTGCGTGCCGTCGCTCGGGCCGATCGTCACCTTGTGAACCGACACCGTGCTGTCCGGATTGACGAGGTACACGTAGTTGCCCGGCGCGCCGCTCTGCACAGCCGGCGTGGGCACGAGCACCGCGTTCTGCATCGTGTCGACCAGCAGCTTCACGTTGACGAACTCGTTCGGGAACAGCGCGTTGTCGGCATTCGGAAAGCTCGCGCGCAGCGTCACCGTGCCGGTGCTCGTCGTCATCTGGTTGCTGATCGCGTACAGCGTGCCGGTTTCGATCTGGCGGCTGTTGTCGCTGCTGTACGCGGTGACGGCCAGCTTCGCGCCAGTGTTGAAGCGCGCCAGCACCTTGCCGAGCGAATCCTGCGGCACCGCGAATTCGACGGTGGTGGGCTGCATCGTCGTGACGACCGCGATGCCGGTGGTGCTCGACGCGGTCACGTAGTTGCCCGGGTCGACGAGACGCAGGCCCACGCGCCCCGAAACCGGCGACGTGATGTGGCAATACTCGATGTCGAGGTTGTACTGCGCGATCGCGGCCATGTCCGCCTTCACCGCGGCTTCGTCCTGCTGCACGGTGAACTGCTGGTCGACGTAGGTCTGTTCGGCGATCGACTTCTGCTGCGAGAGCTGCTGGTAACGCGCGAGGTCCGAATGCGCCTGACCGAGCGCCGCCTTGTCCTTCGCGAGCTGGGCCTCTTCCTGCTGCCTGCTGATCTGATACTGGCGGTCGTCGATCTGCGCGAGCAGCTGCCCCTTCTTCACGTCTTCGCCTTCGGTGTACGGCACCGAGGTCAGGTAGCCCGACAGCTGCGGCAGCACCGTGACCGTCGCGACCGGCGTGACGGTGCCGAGCGCGCTCAGCGTTTCCGGCATCGCGCCGAGCGCGGCCTTCGAAACCGTCACCACCTGCACGGCGGCGGTGCGCTTCGGCTGCCGCTGCCGCAGGATGTGCAGCACGACCAGCACGATCAGGATCAGCACGATGATGATCAGCACCCAGCGGCCGGTGTGGCGGCGCTTTGCCGGCGGCTGGCCGGACGGCGGGCTCGGTGGCGGGCTGGATGAGCGGTGCGGTTCGGACGAAGACGGGGAAGGCGGTTGCGCCGATGGCCTGGTGGTATCGCTCATGCCGACCTCCGGATCTCGAAAGGTTGCGGCCGGCGGGCGGCGTCTGCACGTTTTTGCGTAGCGACTGACGGCACGGCAGGCAGCGTGGCCAGCGGCACGAAAGCGGACCCTACGGCCGAGTGGGCCGGTTGATTTCTTCTTTGCGACATACAGCTCCCCATGATGCGAAGGTGCCGGCCAGGGACGGCAGCGGTGACATTGGCGACTGTAGACAACATCGGCTCCGCATAGGCTACATGTCCCTCACGGTTCATTCCAGTTCATTACAAGCATCGCGCTCGTAATATCCGGTAATTGAGCCAACCGAAAGTGTTACGTGATGAAACAGACAGGCGGCGACCGTGGACCGGTGAGGCCGGCCGACGGCCTCGTTGCAAGGCCATCGGCGGAAGCAGAAGTTGCGCCCGTGGCGGGCGCGAGTGCGACGCAGACCGGCTGGACGACGGTCTGGTCAAGAACTGTTTGATGCGTAGTTAAAGTCGGGGCGCGGCCGGGCTGCTGCCAGGCCGGGTTACTGCCCGGTCGAGCCGGCACTCTTCACCGCGCAGCTCGCCGTCACCTTCTCGCCATCGCTGAACGAGAACGTCAGCGGCGTCGTCGTGCCGACCTTCAGTTTCGTCTTCGGCTGTTCGAGCATCACGTGATATCCGCCGGGTGCGAAGGTCAGCGTGCCGTGCGCGGGCAACGGCGCCTTGTCGACCATCGCCATCGTCGACGTGCTGCCCTGGCTCTGCGTCTGATGCAGCATCGCCATGCCGAATGCTTCGCTGTCCACGCCGACGAGATCGAGCGCTTCCGCGCCGCTATTGTTCGCCTTGAAGTAGCCGCCCGACGGCAGGTTGCCCGGCAGCAGGCGGATCCAGCAGTCGGACACGCTGACGGCCGCCGGCGCGGCGAAGCCCGGCGCGGACAGGGTGGCCAACCCGGCGGCAAGCGCTCCGGCGATCAGGATGCTCGGAATGCGACGGATGCGATTCATACGATTTTCTCCAGGCTAAACGAAATAGTCATAGGGCAGCTGCTGTTGCAACTGCGGCGATTCAGGATGCAAGACCGCGCGCGCCGCCGCGAAATGCCAGGTGATCGGCGAACCGGACGATCGGGTTCGCACTCGTTGAAAGCGATCTGAAATGTTAGCGCCGCGAGCGCGTCCGCGGCAGCCCGAGCACGATGCGGTCGACGCGAACGCGCGCGTTCGCCGAGGCGTGCGATCGGGCGGTCTGCTGCTAAAGCGGCAATCAGGAAGCGAGCGGAGGAGCGCGTGGACGCCCGGACGGGAATACGCCGAGCGGCGTGAAGCGGACGGACAGCACCGCCACGACGAGAATCGCGACGAGCGTCAGCATCTGGACAGCGACGGGCGGCACCGAAGACATCGCAGTGTGCGTGGTGAGCAGATCGCAGTAGCCGCACGCGGCGAGCGAACCGGCTGCCGTGTCGTGATGCTTCGGCGTGGCGATCGACGCAGCGGCGGGCGTAGTCGCGGAGCACAGTGAAGCGATGGGTTCGTGCGCACGCGACGAGACGACGAACTGACTCACGAGCGGCGCACACACGACGAGCCACATGGCGACGAGGCCAAGCCATGCGGTGACGCGTGCGTATCGGTGAAGTGTCGTCATGTCGTGCGAAGGTGCGAGCGTCGCGGAGTCTAGCACCATGAAAGTGGCATGGCCAGCCGGGCCCGTGTGATGAACGCTATTCCTGCCGCGGCTTCGTCGCGGGTTGCGCACGCGGAAACGCGTGTGCATAATCGCCCCACTTTCCCGCGCATCCGCGCCCTTCCCGATGCACACCAGACGTCTACAGAAACTCGGCAGCCTGCTGGGATTGCTTGCAATCCTGATGGCCACGCTCGCGCCGACGATCTCGCAGACGCTTGCGTGGAATCATCGTCTCGACGTCGCGCTCGACACCTACTGCACGGTGTCCGCGGACAGCGATGCGGGTGCCGCGCACGGCGGCAAAACGTCGCGCTCCGCCGCGCTGCATCTGCAGGCGTGCGCGTACTGCAGCCTGCTCGCGCATGTGCCGACCGTGCCGCACGCGGCCACTCCGCTTGCCGTTGCGCTTGCCGAGACGCGCGCACCTGCTGCCGCTCCGCACGCCGCGGAAACCGCGCGCTTCTCCTACGCCGTCGCGCAGCCGCGCGCGCCACCATCGTTCTCCTGATCATCGGCGAGCCGATCGCCTGAGCGCGATCGCCGTCATGCTGCGTTGAACCGCAGCGGTTCGTCTGTGCCCGTTCAACGTGCGCAATGCGACACCGCACGACACGAACGGGCATGGCACGACACGACAACCGGAGAACTTCATGCTTCAGCGCTTCAACCTGCGCAGCGACGGCGCGCGCTCGGCGTGCGCGACCACCGTCACGCTGTTCGCGTGCCTTGCGGCCGCCCCCACTTCAGCCGATGCGCACGCCGTCGTCGGCGACCGCGTTTTCCCCGCCACGATGACCGTGGACGACCCAGGCGTCGGCGACGAATTCGACACGCAGTTCGGTCACATCAAATCGCCCGACGACGACGGCGACACCATGAACGTCAACACCGTCTCGTACGAATGGGACAAGCTGATCACGAAGAACCTCGCGTTCAGCATCGGCGGCAACTATGTGAGCCAGAACGCGCCGAACGGCAACTCGGCGAAGGGCTGGGACAACCTGTCGCTCGGCGTGAAATACCTCGTGTACGCGAACGCGGAGCACGAATTCATGGCGTCCGTCGGCCTCGAAACGGACATCGGCGGCACCGGCGCGCGCTCGATCGGCGATGCGTATTCGACCTTCACACCGACCGCTTACTTCGGCAAGGGCTTCGGCGATCTGCCTTCGAGTCTCGGGCTGCTGCGTCCGTTCGCGATCACCGGCGAGATCGGCCCGAACATCACGACGGCCTCCGTCGGCAACGGACCGAACTCGCTCGGCTGGGGCATGACGCTGCAATACAGCATCCCGTATCTGCAATCGCAGGTGAAGGATCTGGGCCTGCCGCAACCGTTCGCGAACCTGATTCCCGTCGTCGAATTCCCGATGAGCACCTGCACGGCCGGCGCATGTTCCGGCCACACGACGGGCACGATCAACCCCGGCGTACTGTGGACGAACCGCTACGGCCAGTTCGGCGTGGAAGCGCAGATCCCGGTGAACCGCGCGAGCGGCACACACGTGGGCGTGCTGTTCGACGCGCATCTGTACTTCGACGACATCTTCCCCAACTCGCTTGGCAAACCCCTGTTCTGATATCCGATCATGAAAAACTCGAAATCCACGTTGATGCCGCTGCGGGGCGCGCTTGCCGCCCTCGCTTTCAGCACCGCTCAACTCGCGTACGCGCATGCGTATCCGACACATCAATCGCCGGCTGCCGGCGCGACCGTCACCACGTCGCAGCAGGACGTCGCGATCGATTTCGACGACGGCCTGGAGTCCGCGTTCAGCTCGATCGCCGTGACCGATGCGAACCAACAGTCTGTGACGAAGGGTCGTGCCATCGTCGATCCGTCGAACCCGAAGCACATGTCGGTCGAGCTGAACCCGCTCGAGCCTGGCGTGTACACCGTCGCGTGGGTCGCGGTCGCGAACGACGGCCATCGCACGCAGGGCCACTACTCGTTCACGGCGAAATAAGCGGCCCTGCGTTTCTGCCGCGGGCGGCGTGCGTTACTGCGCGGTGTAGCCGCCGTCGACTGCGACGATCTGTCCAGTCAGATAGCCCGCGTGTTCGCCAGCAAGGAACACGATGGTCTGCGCGATTTCTTCCGGCATGCCTGCGCGGCGCGCCGGAACCGTCGCGAGCAGGCCGTCGCGCGCTGCATCGTTGCCGCCGGTGAAGCGGTCCAGCATCTGCGTCGCGACCGGGCCCGGCGCAACGGCGTTCACGCGCACGCCGGCGGCCGCGCCTTCGAGCGCCGCACTCTTCGTGAGGCCTTCCACTGCGTGCTTGCTCGCCACGTACACCGACGCGTGCGGCATGCCGACATGCCCCGCGATCGACGACAGGTTGACGATCGCGCCCGACCCTTGTGCCTGCATCACGCGCATTTCGTGCTTCAGCGACAGCAGCGTGCCGAGCACGTTGGCCGAGAAGGTCGCCTCGTAGTTCGCAACCGACTGCTCCGCGAGCGGCGCGAGTTCGCCTTCGGTGCCGGCGTTGTTGACCGCGATATCGATGCGGCCGAAACGTTCGACGGTCGCTTCGACGAGACGGCGCACGTCGTCTTCGAAACGCACGTCGGCGTGCACGAATTCGGCTTCGACGCCGAGCGCGCGAAGCTCGGCCGCGAGCGCGAGGCCCGCTTCGTCGCGCCGGCCGCTGACAACGACACGGTGGCCCGCGCGGGCGAACGCGATGGCGGTCGCGCGGCCGATGCCGGTCAGCGCGCCGGTGACGAGAACGACGGGTGCATGGGTGTTCATGATGGAGCTCCTTGCGGTGGTGGACCGCGTATGACTTCGGTTCTGGAACGCTGCCGGGATGGCAGCGAGCGATGGCGTGGAAGTGACTGTGACTGATTCCATCGAGTTGAACTAGCAGGCTGCCGCTCCTATCATTCAGTCCACTGAGGAATAAACAGGACGGAGCAACGATGGACAAGCTGCTGGCGATGCGAACCTTCGTGCGGGTCGTCGAAGCGGGCAGTTTCTCCGCCGTCGCGCACGAATCCGGCACCACGCAAAGCGCGGTCAGCAAGCAGGTGGCCGCGCTCGAACGCGAACTCGGCGCGAAGCTGCTGACGCGCACCACCCGCTCGCTCGCGCTCACCGAAGACGGCGCGCGCTACTTCGAGGAAACGCGCCGGCTCGTCGCCGAAATCGCGGAAGCGGAAAGCACGCTGCAGCGCGGCGAGCAGCAGCTGACCGGCCGGCTGCGGATCGCGGCATCGGTCGGGTTCGGGCGGATGAAGCTGATGCCGCTCGTGCGTTCGTTTCTCGCTGAGAACCCGGGCGTCAAGATCGATCTGCGACTGCACGACAACTTCATCGACCTCGTCGAGCACGGCATCGACATCGCGGTGCGGATCGGCGAGCTGCCCGACAGCCGGCTGATCGCGCGGCGCATCGGCACCGCCGAGCGCAGGCTGCTCGCGCATCGCCGCTATCTGCGTTCACTGCCGAAGGGCATGAAAGCGCCGAAGCAACCCGACGATCTGACCGCGCACAACTGCATCGTCTACACCGGGATCGCCGCGCGCAACGACTGGACCTTCATCGCGGATGCCGGCGCGTCCGAACCGCCCGGCACGACGCGCAGCGTGCGCGTGGACGGCAATCTGCAGACCAATAGCAGTGAGGTGCTGCGCGCATCGATCCTCGCCGGCATGGGCATCGGCCATGCGCCGGCATGGCTCTTCGATGAAGAAATCGCAAGCGACGAAGTCGTCACGCTGCTGCCGGACTGGCACACGTTCGCGAGTCCGATCCATCTCGTCAGCCCACCGGAGCGACGGCATTCGGCCAAGGTGAAGGCGTTCGCGGACCACGTCGCCGCGGGTCTCGCGCAGCCGGCGGCCGGTTCATCGGCTCGTTCATCGGCTCGTTCATCGGCCTGAAATCCGACTGAAATCCGCTTGAGACGATTGGGCATGCTGTTGAGACGCCCTCGCATTCGAATTCGCGTCGCCGGCTCCTAAAGTTCTATCCAACGAAGGACGGCAGCTGCTGCCCTCGCCTTTCAGGAGAAGACAATGAACGGGAGTCGTGAACCGATGCCGGCTGGATTCTTCGGCATCGCAGTGGGAACGCTGGCGCTGGCCGGCGCATGGCGTGTCGGCGTGAAGCTGTGGGCGTTGCCCGCGGATCTCGCCGCGCTCGCAACGAGCGTCGCGCTCGTCGTGTGGCTCGCGGTGATGGCAGGTTACGCACACAAGTGGCTCACGAACCGGGAAAGCGCGCTGGCCGAATGGCGTCACCCGGTGCAATCGCTGTTTCTGCCGCTCGGCCCGGTCTCGACGCTGCTGGCCGCGCAGGCGCTGCTCGCGTGGTCGCGGCCGCTCGCGGTGCTGCTGTTCGTGCTCGGCACCGTGAGCCAGCTCGCGCTGGGTGTCGCGATGCAAGGCCGCTTCTGGCAGGGCGGCCGCAAGACGGGGCTCGTCACGCCGGCCATCTATCTGCCGACGGTCGCACCGAGCTTCGTCGCGGGCACGACAGCCGCCGCGCTCGGCTGGACCCAGCTCGGCGAGCTGTTCTTCGGCGTGGGCGTGCTGTCGTGGTTCGCGATCGAATCGGTGATCCTGCACCGCACCGCACATCATGACGCGCTGCCCGAAGCGCTGCGGCCGGCGCTTGGCATCCAGCTGGCGCCGCCGGTCGTGGGCGGCGTGACGTGGCTCGCGATCTCGCACGGTGCGCCGGACGTGTTCGCCTACGCGCTGTTCGGCTACGGTCTCTATCAAGCACTGCTGTTGCTGCGCCTGCTGCCGTGGATCCGCAAGCAACCGTTCGCACCGTCGTACTGGGCGTTCAGCTTCGGCGTCGCCGCGCTGCCGACGATGGCGATGCGTCTTGCCGGTGTCGGCGCACCCGACTGGATCGGCTGGCTCGCAGTCGTGCTGTTCATCGCGGCGAATGGTGTAATCGGTTTGCTGATCGTGAAGACCGTGGAACTGATCGCGAGCGACCGGTTGCTGCCCGCGCGGGCCGCGGCCTGAACATTCAGTGAATGTGTTGTTCAGCGAATGTGTTGAAGTGGAGCGATCAGTGAAGCGCGGTGAACCGTTCAATGAATGGTTCACCGCGACCTCATTGCAGTTTCAGCGCTTCGATATCGCGCCGGGGCGGCGCACCGAACATCCGCGCATACTCCCGGCTGAACTGCGACGCGCTTTCGTAGCCCACCTTCCACGCGGCCGATTCCGCGTTCGCCGCGCCCGTCACCATCAGTTGACGCGCTTCCAGCAGGCGCAGCTGCTTCTGGTACTGCAGCGGCGTCATCGACGTCAGCGCCTTGAACTGCCGATGAAACGCCGACGGACTCATCTGCGCGACCGCCGCCAGTTCGTCGATGCGGATGGTCTCCGCGAACTGGTCGCGCAGCGCGTGAATCGCGGTGACCACGCGCTGCGCGTGGCTGTTCGCAAGTGCAATCTTCGCGACCTCGTTGCCATGCGCGCCCGTGAGCAGCCAGTAGCAGATCTCACGCATGATCAACGGTGCGATCGCCGGAATGGCGCGCGGCGTGTCGAGCAGACGCATCATGCGCTGCACGCAGTCGGCCAGCGGACCGTCGAAGTCGGTGACGAACACGCCGTGGCCCATGGTGTCTTCCGGCTTCGGCGATGCATCGAGATGCTGCACGACGTCATGCATGATCGCGAGATCGAACTCGATCACGACGCCGAGAAACGGCGCCTCCGGGCTCGCCTTCTCGACGCGGCTGAACGCCGGCATCTCGACGCTGACGACGAGCGCCTGGCCGGCCCGGTAGTCGTGGCGGCGATCGCCGAACGTCGACCATTTGGCGCCCTGCACCACGACGCACAGCGCGGGCTTCATGATCCGGTGGGCTGGATGCTTTTCCTGATTCGCGCGCAGGATCGTCACGCCGTCGATCGCGGTGGCGTACGGGCCCTCCGCTTCCAGCTGGCTTTCGGTAAAGCGTTTGACACTCTCGAGCAGTGCATTCGACATGTGAACGCTCTCCACTTCCTGATTCCCGCATCGTACAGGCTGGCGCGGCGGGTTGCAGGCCGCCGGCAGGATCAGGCAAGAACTGAGGTAGTTCAGGCATTCGTGCTGCGGCGTCGCAGCAATAAGCTTGATCCCTGAGCAAACTCAAGTGGAGCACAAGATGACCGTCGCAAAGATCGCAATCGTCACTGGCGGTAGCCGTGGCCTTGGACGCAATACCGTGCTGCAGCTGGCGAAGCGCGGCGTGTGTTCCATCTTCACGTATCGCACGAACCGGGCGGAAGCGGACAACGTAGTGAACCTCGCCGCGGAAGCGGGACAACGCGCGATCGCGCTGCCGCTCGATACCGGACAGGTGAGCGCATTCGATGCCTTCGTCGAACAGGTGCGCGACGCGCTGAAGGAACTGGGCGCCGCGCGCTTCGACTACCTGGTGAACAACGCGGGCACTTCGCATCACGCGCCGTTCGAAGCGACCACCGAAGCTGAACTGGACAGCCTGTACAACGTTCATTTCAAGGGCGTGTTTTTCCTCACGCAGAAGCTGCTGCCGCTGATCAACGACGGCGGGCGCATCGTGAACGTTTCGTCGGGTCTCACGCGGATCGCGTATCCGGGCAGCACGTCTTACGCGTCGATGAAAGGCGCGGTCGAAGTGCTCACCCGTTATCTCGCGAAGGAACTGGGCCCGCGCCGTATCGCGGTGAACACGGTCGCGCCCGGCGCCGTGGCCACGGATTTCAGCGGCGGCATGGTGCGCGACAATCCTGAAGTGAACCGGCTGGTGTCCGAAGCGACGGCGCTGGGTCGTGCTGGCGTGCCCGACGATATCGGTCCGATGATCGCGTCGCTGCTGTCCGACGATCATCGCTGGGTGAACGCGCAGCGGATCGAGGTGTCGGGTGGGTTGATGATCTAGGCAGGCGCGCGCCGGCAGCGGCGCTAGCCCGCTTCGGCCTCGGTCTGCTCGAGTCTCGCAGCATGCCGGCGTATCCCGGCAAACACCGCTTCGGCAATGTCCATCGGAAAGCCGTCGGGAATCTCCGCCGCGACGGTATCGATGACACTCTCCGTTGCGGCAACGATGTCCGCGATGATCGATTCGACTTCCTCGGGCGCCAGCCCCACGCGCTGCCCCTGCGCGATCCAGTGACGCGGATAGATCTGAGCCAGCGCGTAGTGCGCATTGCGCCCTCGCACCGCCATCGCAAGCTTCGCACGTTGGGGCGCAAGCCGGTTAGCGCCCTTGCCGATGATCGGATGGGCCGAGAGCACGTCGTAAAGCGGCGTGGATGCATAGCGGTTGCCGGGCAGATGCGCGATGCTGAAATTCTTCGCATGGCCGTCGATCGCGGCGAGCAGCCAGAACACGATCTGCGTCGCGAAGAAATTACGGCGGTCCACGCCCGCATGCATCGAGCCGCCCAGCAGCGCCATGATCGTGTCGATGCCCGGGCCGCCATCCGCCTCGTACTTGTTCGCACCCGGCGTGCCGGTTGCCTGGCACATGTCTTCCTGGGGCAAACGCACAATCCAGCTGCCGTCGCTTGCGTAACGCCGGTCGAAGCGTTCGACGACCAGCGCCTTCATGTCCTCGAACGTCGCGATGCCGCAGCGGGCAATCGGCAAACCGTATGCCGCGACGATTCGCGAGCACAGCCATTCGTTCTCGACCGACGTGCGCATGTCGGCGCGCATATTGCCAACGAGGCCCATCGGCAGCTTGAGGATGTGCGTGGTCGGCGTGCTGCCTTCCGGCAGCAGCCATTCGCCGTCATGCCAGAGCAGCGCGGTCTTTTCCTGCGCGCCGGCGATGGAGAGCCGCAGATCGTCGACCGGTTCGTGGTGACCGATGCCGGGTGCCGCGGTGGTATCGCGCAGCAGCTGCGCGATGGCGGTTTCGTCGAGTGGTCGGCCGCGGATCGTTTCGAGGTCCTGCGGTTCGTGCTCCGTCGGCAGCATCTGCAGCGCGCCCACGCAATCGCGTCCGAGCACCGCGAGCAGTTCGAACGGCGAGGTGCCGCTGGTCCGGTAACGCGCCGCGATACGACGGCGGATCGACTCGCTGTCTGGCAGCAGATTGTCGAAAAAATCGGTGACGAGGGAACCGCGATGCGGCTGGTTGCCCGGCGTAAACGGCAACGATAGCGACAGCGGCCGGCCTCGCTCATCCGCCAACCAGCTGTCGAGGTACACGAGACGCTCGACGCCGCGCGCGACTTCCCAGTGACCGACAGGCACGCCGTTCATCCACAGGTGAAGCCGACCCGGTTGCCGCTGACCCGCCATCACCAGATCTCCGGTTTTCTGGCGGCGGATGTGCTCGAGCGTGGCTTCGTCTGTTTCGTCTGCTTCGTCTGTTTTGCGGGTTTGGCCTGCTTCATCGGTACGGCCTCTTTCACCTGTTTCGTCTGCTTGACCGGCTTCGCGGCGGTACCGCGTGCGGTCGCAGCAGCCGGTTTCAAGGCCTTCTTTACAGCGGTAGCACGAGGCGCGCGCGCGCCTGCCTTCGCTTCACGCGGTGTGGCGTTGCTGCCCCCCGGCCCATCGCCTGCTGCCGTGAGCGTCAGTTCGACGTCGAGAAGCCGGAGCACCCGAAACAGCCGGTCGACGCTCGCCGACGCCGGGTTGGCCTCGAACTCCGCATAGCTCTGCTGCGTGATACCGAGTCGCGTTGCCATCGATGCCTGCGTAAGCCCGGCACTCTTGCGAAAACCCATCACGACCGGGCGAATCTGACTGATGGTCTTCAGCGGGAAGTCCATGGTTGTATTCCTGCGTGAGGTTCTTACAGGATAAAACCTGTATTTAAAAAATACAAGCTATAGCCTGTAATTTTTATATACAGGTTATCCCCTGTAAAATACAAAAACAGGCCATAGCCTGTTTTTTTAGATGAACCCTGGCTACCCGATCACGCCACCACGTTCGCCCGCTCCAGAATCATGTCGTACAGCGCACGCGCGGCCGGAGACAACTGCGCCATCGTGCGCGTCACCAGCACCAGCGTGCGCGACACCACCGGATCGGTCAGTTCGATCGTGTGCACGGTCGGATACGCGCCTTTCTGCACCGCCAGCCGCGGCACCACCGCGGCACCCAGTCCTTCCGCCACGAGGCCGATCGCCGTCGAACTGCGCTGCACCTCGTAGAACGAGCGCAACGCGATGCCGTGGGTCTTCAGCGCGACGTCGAGCAAACCGCGATTGCCGCTGACCTCGCCCGCGAAGATCAGCGGATGCGGCTCCAGCTGACGCCAGCCGATACGCCGGCGCTTCGCCAGCGGATAATCGTCGCGACAGGTCAGCACGTAGCGGTCGGTCGTCAGCGGCACGCTGGTCAGGTCCGGATGCGGGTCTCCGGCGATACTGATGCCGAACTCCGCTTCGCGCCGCAACACCGCGTGCACGACCGAAGATGATGCATGGTCGAGAATCTTCACGCGGTTATGTGGATGACGCGCCGAATACGCACACAAAATGCGCGGCAGATACTGCACGCCCACTGTCGGCACGCATGCGATCGATACGTCGCCGCGCTGGCTCATGCCGGTCTCACGAATCTCGGTAAGCGCGTCCGACAGCTCGCCGAGCAGGCGTCGCGCCTGCGGCAGAAAGCGGCTGCCGGTGTCGGTCAACGCGATGCTGCGGGTGGTCCGTTCGATCAGCGCGACGCCGAGAAACTCCTCGAGCTTGCGCAGACGCTGCGTGATCGCCGTCTGCGTCACGTGCAGCGTTTCGGCGGCCCGTTTGAAGCTGCCGCCATCGGCAATGGCCACGAATGCCTGAACCCCGAGCGTGTCGATTTTCATAAGAAAAATCAAATAATGCTGAAATTCAATTCATTTTACTGAAGCGACCGACGAGCACAAAATAGCCTGCGTTCCGCATCCACCGTTCACGACAGGGAGAGCACGATGAGTTCAGCCACCGGTTGGCACGCGCAGCAGTACACGATGTTCGAAAATGAACGGACCCGGCCGGTCAAGGATCTGCTGGCAGCCGTGCCGTCAGAAAACGTGAGCGTCGCCATCGACATCGGCTGCGGGCCCGGCAATTCCACCGAGGTACTGGCCGCGCGCGTACCCGGCGCGACGCTGAGCGGCATCGACAGTTCCACCGACATGATCGACGCCGCGCGCAAGCGCCTGCCCGAGGTGCGTTTCGACGTGGCCGACATCGCGGCCTGGAACGACACGCAGCCGTACGACCTGATCCTCGCGAACGCGGTGCTGCAATGGCTGCCCGATCACCAGACGCTGTTTCCGCAGCTGATCGGCCGGCTCGCATCGGGCGGTCATCTCGCCGTGCAGATGCCCGACAATCTCGACGAGCCTGCGCACCGGCTGCTGCGCGAAACCGCCGCCGACGGCCCGTGGGCGGAAAAATTGAAGGGCGTCGAACGCACCGCGCGGCATCAGCCGCGCTGGTACTACGAGCTGCTCGCGCCGCACTGCGCGCGCGTCGACGTGTGGCGCACGACCTACCACCATCCGCTGCAGGGCGGCGCCGACGCGGTGGTCGAATGGTTCAAGGGCAGCGCGCTCAGGCCGTTCATCGCTGCGTTGAACAGCGATGAACAGAGCGCGTTCATTGCGCGCTACCGCAACGGGATCGCAAAGGCGTATCCGGCACTGGCCGATGGCACCGTGCTGCTGCCGTTTCCGCGGCTCTTCATCGTCGCGACACGCGCATGACGCTTTGTGTATGAACGGTGGAATGAAAAACGCGACGGCCCTGAAGGCTCGCCGCGTCTTTGTTCATCGTGCTTTTTAGTCAAGCGCAGCGATCTTCAGGACTCGACGTCCTCCAGGCTGAAAATCTCCGTCTGGTCGTTGTACGAAAACACTTCCCCGTAACGCCCCCAGTTGATCACCGCATCGAGCGTCTCTTCCGCCGCGCTGTCGGACAGGAAGTCTTCCAGCTCCTGCTCGAAACGCACACGCGGCGCGCGATGCCCCGGCCGCTCGTCGAGCACTTTGCGCACTCGCGTGGCGAGCGGCACATTGCGCAGCAGATGCTCGGCGAACATCACCTTGCGCTCCTGCGTGCCGAGGTCCGCGAAGGTCCTGGCCGGCGGCGTCAGATAGATATCGCCTTCACGCACGTCGGCAAAGCCCAGGTACTGCAGCACTTCGGCGATCGGGAACAGGTCGTCCACCTCGAGATGCAGCGAGCGCGCGATTTCCGGCATATCCGCGCGACCGTTATAAGGCGCGGCCGCCAGCGTCTCGATCAGACCGGCCATCAGGTTGGTCGACACATGCGGCAGCCACGATCCGAGCTCCAGCCCCTTCTTCGTCGTCTCGTCCGTCTGGCGCGCCGTCATCTTTGCGTAGATGTCGTCCACCAGCTTGCGGAACGCCGGATCCAGACGGTTGCGCGGATGCTTGAACGGCACCTTGATCTCGGCAATCACGCGCCCCGGATTCGACGACAGCACCAGAATGCGGTCGCACATGAACACCGCTTCCTCGATGTTGTGCGTGACGATCAGCACCGACTTGATCGGCATGCGCCCTTGCGTCCACAGGTCCAGCAGGTCGGTACGCAGCGTCTCGGCCGTCAGCACGTCAAGCGCGGAGAACGGCTCGTCCATCAGCAGCAGCGTCGGGTCGACCACCAGCGCGCGCGCAAAACCCACACGCTGGCGCATGCCGCCCGACAGCTCGCGCGGGTACGCGTTTTCGAAACCATCGAGACCGATCAGGTCGATCGCGGCCAGCGCGCGCTCGCGGCGTTCGCGCGCGCCGACGCCGAGCGCTTCCAGCCCCGCTTCCACGTTCTGCAGCACGGTCAGCCACGGAAACAGCGCGAAGGTCTGGAACACCATCGCGACGCCTTCGGCCGGACCGTCGAGCGGCTTGCCCTTGTAGGTCACGGTGCCGCCGGTCGGCTCGATCAGGCCGGCGATGATGCGCAAGAGCGTCGACTTGCCCGAGCCCGAACGGCCGAGCAGCCCGACGATCTCGCCTTCGCGCAGCTGCAGGTTCGCGCCGTCGAGCACCAGCAGTTCGCCCTGGCTCTTGTTGAAACCGCGGCACACGTCCTTGACGTTGAGAATTTCCTCGCCGGTGCCCTTCTGAGCGGCTTGCTGCAATTCGACGGACATCAGTTCTGGCTGGTTCATGGTTTCCTCACTCTCAATCAAGGCGCAGTTTCGACTCGGCATAGGTGTACAGCGGGCGCCACAAGGTTCGATTGAACAGCGTGACGAACAGGGACATCACGGCGATGCCGAGGATGATCTTCGGGAAGTCGCCGGCGGCGGTGGTCTGCGCGATATACGCGCCCAGCCCGTGCGCGACGACTTTCGTATCGCCCCACTGGACGAACTCGGACACGATGCTCGCGTTCCACGCGCCGCCCGACGCGGTGATCGCACCCGTCACGTAGTACGGGAAGATGCCCGGCAGCATCGCCTGCTTCCACCACTGCCAGCCGCGAATGCGAAAATTCGCCGCCGCTTCCTTGTAGTCGTTCGGATAGGCGGTCGTGCCCGCGATCACGTTGAACAGGATGTACCACTGCGTGCCGAGCACGATGAGCGGCGACAGCCAGATGTCCGGGTTCAGATGGAAATGCACGATGAAAATCACGAACACCGGAAACAGCAGGTTCGCCGGGAACGCAGCAAGGAACTGCGCGAGCGGCTGGATCTTCTCGGCAAGCGCGGGGCGCAGGCCGATCTGCACCCCGAGCGGCACCCAGATCACCGACGAGATCGCGATCAGCACGATCACTCGAAACAGCGTGATCAGGCCGAGCACGAACACATGGCCGACCTCGTCGAGTGTGACGCCGGTGCGCACATAGCTCACGACGCGATACACCACATAGACGGTCAGCAATATCAGCAGCACGGCCCAGACGATGTCGCCGATGCGCGACGTGCTCTGCCGATGCTCGCGCCCGACGCGCACCTGGCCCATGAACGGCAGCCGCAGCGGCGCGCGCGCGGCGCCCGCGAACAGCCTGCCGAACGGCACCAGCATCCGGTGAATCAGCCGCGTGCGGCGAACCACGTCGAGCAGCCACGATTCCGGCGCATTGCCGGACGACGTGGTTTCGAGCCGGAACTTGTCGGCCCACGCGACGAGCGGACGGAACAGCAACTGGTCGTATGCGAGGATCACAACCGTCATCGTGAGAATCACCCAGCCGACAGCAGCGAGATTCTTGTCCGAGATGGCCTGCGCCAGATAGGCGCCGATGCCCGGCAGCGTGATCGTGTTGTTGCCGACGGTGATGGCTTCCGATGCGACGACGAAAAACCAGCCGCCCGACATCGACATCATCATGTTCCAGATCAGGCCCGGCATCGAGAACGGCACTTCGAGTTTCCAGAAGCGCTGCCACGCGGTGAGATGAAAGCCGCGCGACACTTCATCGAGATCGCGCGGCACCGTGCGCAGCGACTGGTAGAAGCTGAAGGTCATGTTCCAGGCCTGGCTCGTGAAGATCGCGAAAATCGCGGCAAGCTCGGCGCCCAGTACGCGCGACGGAAACAGCGCGAGAAAGAACGTGACCGTAAACGAGATATAGCCCAGCACCGGCACCGACTGCAGGATGTCGAGCATCGGCACCAGCAGTTTCTCGGCGCGCCGGCTCTTCGCCGCGAGCGTGCCGTAGACCAGCGTGAACACGAGCGATGCAAACATCGCCGCGAGCATGCGCAGCGTGGTGCGCATCGCGTACTCGGGCAGGTTCGAAGGATCGAGCGAGATGACCTGGGTCTTCAGCGTCGACATGGGCGCCATCGTCTGGTGGAAACCGATCGCCGCCATCGCCACGATGCAGATGATCAGCGGGAACGCGACGAAGTCCCAGCGGTTCGGCAGTACGCGCCATGCGGACGCATTGGCCGTGCGGTTGAGGTTGAAGCTGAATTCCATCAAAGGCCTCCGTTCGGCGAAGCCGTCGGCGCCGCGTGCGCGACAGGCACAGCAGCAGCCGGCGTGTTGCCACCGGCGCGAGGCCGGAAGTTAAGCGTATTCATGATCGGGAAACGCAGGTCGTAAGGTGGAGGAAAGCGCGCCGGACGAGTTCTGTAATCGGCATGGTTTCTCTTCCGATGATCGCGTGCATTTATGACGAAATCTTTGCATAACTGAAGAAACCGATAACAGGCTTTCATCGGACGAGCGCGAACGCATGCAACCGCGCGACGTGACGGCGGCACGATGCCGCGGGCGACGCACGGATGCGGCTCGCCTGTGCGATACGAAATAAGCGATGCGGGTTACGACGAAACTGCTGCGGTTGTGACGCGCACCGTCTGCCTGTTACGGGCGGGACGGCGGCTGGAAGAAAAGCGCGGACGTCCTGCCGGTCAGGCGGCGAAACTGATCGAAGATCGACTACTGCTACTGTCCAAGACAATGACTCCTTGCATGACGACGGCCGGATTTTAGACAGTGAAGCGAACCAAGGTCAACTGGAAAATTGCTAAGCAGAGCCAGGGTAATCGGTCACGCTGTCTTTCTCATTACAATGCCCCTTCGGCTTCGCGCGATCGGGCTGACAGTGGAGAAAGTATCGGAGAAGGTCGCGCACACGCAGGCGCGGCCGGGTGCGTGAGGTGCTAAAAGGCGAGGTGAGGAAAGAAACGCCGCCGGTTGGCTGCAGACGGTTGTCGACAGAAACAGGGTTGCGTCAACCCGATAACCGTCAGACCGCGCGGGCGTTCAGCACGTCGTCGACGATGCGCTGGCCGGCGCTATAGCCGCCCATCAGCGCGTCGACTTCCTGCAAGAACCAGCGGCCGTCCTTATCCGTCAGATGAAGCGGGGAAAACTGGGGCGTCGCGGCGCCGCGGCGGAAGATCTCCACCTGCGTCACGAACCCCGTGTCGCGCATGAGCACGCCGCGCAGCGCGGGCACGCTGACCGTTTCAACCGAGACGTGGATCGAATAGCCCTTGTATTCGTAATCGCGTTGCATATCTCATCCTGACTACTGTCTTTGCGGCAGTATAAGCAGCCAATATGACGACAACATCAATTTTCCTGGTGTCGCTTTGATTCCATCCGTTACCCGACGCACACTTGCGTCCTTTACAACAAAAAATACGCGGTGCAATTCAATGCCGATTCGCGTCACGCTAATTCCAGGCCACTTTTGAAGCCAGCGAAAATATCGGTTCTGTCACACCGGAACAACACCAGCGATTCACCGATGGCCGCGCTTCTGCCGGTTCAGTTGCCGGTCAAGCCAGTCAGGCAGCAAACCCACGTACCGCGGCCAGCAGACCAGATGGTGCGCCCACACGAAGGTCGACAATGGCCCCTGTCGCCAGGCCGGCCCGAGCCCCAGTGACGGAAAACTGTCCAGCGAGCGATAACCGATCGCCATCACCCCGGCAGCCAGCCACGCGCCCGCAAATACCGCGGTCGGCCGCGAAGCCGCGCACGCGAGCGCCAGCAACGCCATTGGCACGGCAATGTTCGAATACGTCCGAATTCTCATGACCACTCCTGCTGCCTGTCAGCTTCGCCGCTAACCGGACATTCCCACACAGTTATTCCGGGCAGACCCTGTTTGCGGCGAACGGCAATGACAGAAATACCTTACGCAAAATCACACCAAATTACACGGAGAAAATCCGGACATAATTCGCCGGATTATCTTCGGGCCGCGAAAAACGCGGCGTCACGGCAAGCCGGATCCAGACCACCCTGACTCCTGCCCCTGCCTTATCGGTCGCAAGACGGAAGACTTTATGTATCTGCCCCCAATTCGCAACGCAGCGGTCATCGGCACCTGGCAGGCCGCGTGTCGCGTGGGCGCTTCCGGGCGCATCGTCCTGCCCGCGCTCCCTGCTCCCCCGGTACGTCAGCACGATCCGAGCCATACCCGAAGTCGTTGACGGCGCACCTGCCCGTAGTCCGGGATCGTCCTTTCGCGCAGACGAACGTCGCCGTTTGATCGATCAGTTATCCATATCAATCTGGAGACACCGCTCCACGCCAATTTCCAGCAGGCGACACCGTTCGATCGCGCCTCTCCGTCCGCCGCCCGCATCGATCCATGACATAGCTCGACATAGTTTTGAAGCTGACTGCGCGGGCCGCACTGCCTATAGTTCGCCTCGTTGCCGCAGCGCCCTCTTGCGAAGCGGACCCATCATCGGAGGAATTGATCGTGAACGCCCGCTCGCCCCACCTGCATATCGACCCGCATCTCGACCACACAGCACACACACAGCGCGTTTCAAACGCTTCGCTCTCGTCCGCACGCCGTGTGGCTCGCGTCCTCGTCCGCGTCGGCGCTGCCGCCGCGCTGGTACTCGGCAGCACCTCGGCATTCGCGGGCTGGTCCGGTCACGGCACGGCCTACACGCCGCGCGGGCAATACAACGGCGCGCACGCTGGTTCCTGCGGCGGCGGCAGCTGCTCGCATGCGGGCGGCGTGGTCGGGCCTTATGGCGGCGTCGCGACCAACACCGGCACCGTGACGCGCACCGCGCCGGGTCAGTTCTCGAACTCGGGCACCGCGGTCGGCCCGAACGGCAACACCGTACAGCACGCGGGCAACACGAACTGCGCGGGCGGCACCTGCTCGCACACGGGTTCGATGACCGGTCCCGACGGCAACACCGCGACGACTTCCGGCAGCGTGACGCGCAACGGCCCCGGCCAGTATTCGTCGTCGGGTACGGTCACGGCGGCGAACGGCAATACGTACGACCACTCGGCGTCGACGAACTGCGCCGGCTCGACCTGCTCGCGCTCCGGTACGGTCAACGGTCCCGACGACGGCACCGTCACGCACTCCGGCTCCGCCACGCGCGTCGCGCCGGGCGTCGTCGTGACGTCGGGCAGCGCGACCGGCGTGCATGGCACGACGGTCACGGGTTCAGGCAGCGTCGTGGTCGGTGGAACCGTAGCCGTGGCGCCCGCGCCGGTCGCTTACGTGCCGCCTCCGCCGACGGCAGCGGTCGTGGTGACGGCACCGCTTCCCGCCCCCGCTCCCGCCGCGGTCGTCGTGACGCCGCCGCCTCCGGTGCCCGCGCCGGTCGTGGTCGCACCGCCGCCCGCGCCGCCGAAAGCGGTCGTGGTCGCGCCGCCGCCCGCGCCGAAGACGGTGTATGTCGCGCCGCCTCCGCCGAAGGTCGTCTACGTTGCGCCGCCTCCGCCGAAGGTCGTGTATGTCGCGGCGCCGCCCCGGGTCGTGTATGTCGCGCCGCCGAGAGCCGTGTACGTCGCGCCGCCGCGCGCTGCCGTGTGGGTGCCGGCGCACTGGGTCGGCCGCGTGTGGGTGCCTGCGCACTGGGCCTGATCGACGACACACGGCGACATGATTCTTCGATCGCTTTCGCAACCGCACATCCCTACGATTCAACCCGCCGACGCTCGCATCGCAGCATCCCGCCAGCGACGATCCGTCGGCCACACCACGGAGTTCTTCATGAAGCAGATGATTGCCGCTATCGTCTTGTGTATCGTATGCGCAGGAGCATCGGCACAAGCCCTCGACGCACAGGGAGCCGGCGGTGCCCGCATGCAGCACGCGATGCAGCAGCTGGACGCGCGCTTCAGCGCCGCCAACGTCACGCACGACGGCAAGCTGACCCGCGAGCAGGCGCAGCAAGGCATGCCGCGCGTTGCCCAGCATTTCGACGAGATCGACACGCTGAAGGCAGGCTATGTCACGCTGCCGCAGATCCAGCAGTTCATGATGCAGCAGGCGGCCGCGCGCTGAACCGCGACCAGGGGCGGAGGCACTCGATGGAACGCGTAGACAAGATCATCGTGCTCGACGACGAAGCGGAACTGCGCAACATGCTGCAGCGCTTCCTGACCGGCCAGGGTTTCCAGGTGCGGGTCGTCGCCGACGGCAAGCGGCTCGACCGCTTCCTGCAGCGCGAACCGTTCGATCTGCTGGTGCTCGATCTGATGATGGAACCCGAGGACGGCCTCACGATCTGCCGGCGGCTGCGCGCCGAAGGCCACACGCTGCCGATCCTGATGCTCACCGCGAAGGGCGACCCCGTCGACCGCGTGGTGGGCCTCGAGACCGGCGCCGACGACTATCTCGCGAAGCCGTTCCTGCCCAACGAACTCGTCGCGCGCATTCGCGCGCTGCTGCGCCGCCAGCGCATCGCATCCGGCGACCCGACCGTATCGGCGTCGCAACTGCTGTCGTTCGGCGATTTCCGCTTCGACGTCGCGAAGCAGACGCTCACGCGCAACAGCTCGCCCGTCGACGTGCATTCCGCGCAGATGTTGTTGCTGCACGCGCTCGGCTCGTCGCCGAACCGCCCGGTGAGCCGCGAAAACCTGCTCGCCCGAGCGCGCGGGCGCGATCACGACGCGCTCGATCGCAGCATCGACGTGCAGGTGCTGCGGCTGCGCCAGATCATCGAAGCGGACCCGTCGAAACCGCGCTACATCAAGACCGTCTGGGGCGTCGGCTACATGCTGGTCGCCGATCTCGTCTCATGATGAGACGCCCTTTCCTGCTGCGCTCGCTGCTCGCGCGCAACATCGCGCTGCTGGTGGTGCTGCTCGCGCTCACGCAGATCGTCGGCGTCGGCGTGCTCGTGCATTTCGTGCAGGCGCCGCGCGTCGAACGTGCGGCGGCCGTTTTTGCCAGCTACGTCCGCACGCTCGATGGCACGCTGTCGAATCTCTCGCCCGCCGAAGCACACGCGAACGCCGAGCGTCTCGGCGCGCGCCCGGACGCGCCGGATACGACGGACGTCGAGCCCGCGCCGCCGCGTCTGATCCATTTCTTCCAGTCGTGGCAACGCGACGTGTTTTTCGACACGCTGCAACGCGATCTGCCGCCCGACATGCCGGTACGCTGGGACAGCACGCGCGGCACGCTATGGATCCGCGTGCACTTCGCGACTACACCAATGTGGGTCTCGCTCGCCGTCAGCGACGAGATACACGCGTCCGGCCTCACGACCGCGCTCGTGCTGTCCGGCTCGCTCGCGCTGCTCGCGGCGCTCGCGGGCTATCTGATCCAGCTGCGTATCAGCCGGCCGCTTGCGGACCTCGCCCACGCGGCGCGGCGCGTGAGCTCGGGCGAACCGCCCGCGCCATTGCCTATCGATGGTCCAACCGAAATCAACCAGGTGAGCATCGCGTTCAACCAGATGACGGACGCGTTGAAGCAGGCCGAGGCGACGCGCGCGCTGATGCTCGCCGGCGTATCGCACGACATCCGCACGCCGCTCACGAAACTGCGTCTCGCGATGGCGATGGCCGGCGCGGACGCGAATCTCGTCGCGTCCGCCGAAAACTATCTCGACCACATCGACACGATCCTCCAGCAGTTCATGGACTACGCAGGCAGCGGCGAACGCGAAGCACCGCAAACGGGCGACCTCAATGGTCTGATCAGTCAGCTTGCCGCGGATTTCGCGGGGCTCGGCCACGAGTTCGAGCTGTCGCTCGGCAAGGTGCCGCATTTCGCGTTCAGGCCCGTCGCCGTGATGCGCGTGCTGATGAACCTGATGCAGAACGCGACCGTCTATGGAAAACCCGATTTCACGGTCCGCACGTGGATCATGAACGGTCACGCGTGCGTCGCGATCGGCGATCGCGGCGACGGCATCAGTGCCGAAGCGCTCGAAAAACTGAAGGCGCCGTTCAGCCGCGGGCAGAATGCACGAAGCCACACCGGCGGCACCGGGCTCGGACTCGCGATCGTCGAGCGCATCGCGCGTCTGCATGGCGGCACGCTGCACTTCACATCACGCGAAGGCGGCGGTCTCGAAGCACGTGTCACGTTCGCGCTCAGCGCGCCTGTCGGCGCGGCTTCTTCGAACGCACATGCCAGCGTGATCTCCTCCCCCCTCTGACATCCCCCGACATAATTCCCGCGTGGATTTCAGCGCGCCCGCCTCGCATACTCTGGCCTGCGTGTTGCGGCATCGAATCACAGTACAGACCCCGAAGCCCTGTCACACGCAGACGTAATCGCCGGCTATCAGTGCATAGTTTGCATAACGAACGATGCACCGGCGAACGCTCCGTAACGAACGGCCCAGGTGCCCACAAGGTGATCGACATGCAACGCTCCTTCTTCAAATCCGTAACCCGCCGCGTTTCGCGCTTCGCCAGCGCCGCCGTGCTCGCAGGCTCGCTGCTCTTCGGCGGCTGCGCGAATGCGTCCACGCACGTGACTTCCGCGAGCGCCGCGCAGCAAACGCCAGTACGTGCCGATGTGATCGTCGTCTATCCGTTCACCGGCTCGGCGGATCAGGTGCAGCTCGACAGCGGCATGGCGCAGCGCCTGAAAACGCAGATGTCCGGCTCGTCGGCCGAAGCGGAACAGATGAAGGCTGCCACGCAGGCCAGCGAACAGGTGGCCGATGAAATCGTCAAGCGTCTGCAGGCGATGGGGCTCAACGCGCAGCGCGCGAACAGCACGACGGCGACTGCGCAGAATGCAGTGTTCGTCGAAGGCAGCTTCGAATCGCTCGATGCAGGCAGCCGTCGCCGCCGCATGCTGATCGGCTTCGGCGCCGGCAAGAGCAAGGTCAGCGCATCCGTCGCGCTGATCTATCAGCAGGCCCCGGGCGAAGCGGTCACGCTGCGTACCTTCAGCGCGGACGCGGACAGCGGCAAGGCGCCCGGCATCGCAGTCACCGCGGGCGTCGGCGCAGCGGCCGATCGCGCCGCCACCGCCGTGGTCACCGGCACGGGCATCCATGGCGTGTCGGAAGCGCATCACGACACGCTGTCGGCCGACACCAAACGCATGGCCGATGCGATCGCGAAGCAGATCGCGAGCGCGGTGACGGGCGGCGCGAACGTCACTCAAAACGCGAACTAAGCCGCATTTCGACGAAATGCAGCGACATGCGGCGACATAACTTCCGCATAGCTTGTAACGGGCCGCATCCCTAGACTTCTCACATCGAACGAACACACGACAACACCTGGGCAACGCGCCACGAGCACCGCGCCCACCACATTCGGAGCAACCACATTATGGTATCGACTGGAACAATGATGGCCTGGGGGACGGGCTTCGTCGTCGCCGCGGCGATGATCGAAGCATGGGTGCTGACCCGCAAGCCCAACGCGAATTTCGACTGGAACGAAGTGATGCTGTCGTTCGCGGACCTGATCGGCCGCAAGCTGCTCGCGTTCCTGCCGATCTCCCTCGCCGCTCCGATCTTCGACTTCGCGTGGGAACACCGCATCCATACGATGTCGATGCACAGCGTGCTCGCCGTGCTGCTGCTCTTCATCGGCCAGGAGTTCTGCTACTACTGGTACCACCGCGCGTCGCACCGCATCCGTTTCTTCTGGGCGACGCACGCCGTGCACCACTCGCCGAACCAGCTGACGCTTTCCACCGCGTTCCGTCTTGGCTGGACCGGAAAGCTCGCGGGGCCGGCCATGTTCTTCGCGCCGCTCGTGTTTCTCGGCGTGCGTCCCGAGGTGGTGATGGCGACGCTGATGATCAACCTGCTGTACCAGTTCTGGCTGCATACCACGTGGATTCCGAAGCTCGGCTGGTTCGAATACCTGTTCAACACGCCGTCCGCACACCGGGTGCACCATGCGTCGAACGCGGAATACCTCGATGCGAACTTCGGCGGCGTGCTGGTGATCTTCGACCGGCTGTTCGGTACCTACGTCGAGGAACGCGAAGACGTGCCGTGCGTCTATGGCCTGACCACGCCGACCCGCTCGCGCAATCCGTTCGTCGTCGAGTTCGAGCACTGGGTGAGCCTTGGCCGCGACGTGCTCAAGTCGAAGAACCCGCTCACCGCGATCTCGTTCATTCTGCGGCCGCCGGGCTGGAATCCTGAAGGCCGCGGACAAACCGCTGAAGAACTGCGTCAGCAGGCGAACGCGAAAATGAAAGTGAAGGTGAAGGTGCATGCGTGAAATCTGACTCTGTTTGCGCGTGACACATGCCTCGCGCAACGTAAAGCAAACCCCGAATCGGCCTCCCTGTGAGGCCGATCTGCTTTTATCGCATCGCACCGCCTTCGCCTGGGGGTAACCCCAATTTCCCCCTTGCCTCTCCCCACCTAGCATTCGCCTAACGAAATTTTAGAACGACGTTCTATTAAATAGAACGACAAACAAGGCGAACCATGCTTCCGCTCCCGCTCTCCGGCATTCGCGTGCTGGACCTGTCGAACGTCCTGTCCGGGCCGTTCTGCACCTATCAGCTGGCGCTGCTCGGCGCCGACGTGCTCAAGATCGAAAACCCCGACGGCGGCGATCTCGCGCGGCGGCTCGGCGCCGATCCAAAGGCGTCGGCGCGCAACATGGGCGCGTCGTTCATTGCCGTGAACGCCGGCAAGGAATCGATGACGCTCAACCTGAAGCACGCGGCCGGCAAAGACATCCTGCGCAAGCTCGTCGCCGAGGCAGACGTGCTGGTCGAGAACTTCAGGCCCGGCGTGATGGATCGCCTCGGCTTGAGCGCGCCGTCGCTGCTCGCGGTGAATCCGCGCCTCGTCTACTGCGCGATCTCCGGGTTCGGCAACGACGGACCGCTCGCGCACCGGCCCGCGTACGACCAGATCATCCAGGGCATGTCCGGCGCGATGAGCGTGACGGGCGATGCCGCAAGCGCGCCGCTGCGCGTCGGCTACCCGGTGTCGGACACGGTAGGCGGCATGAGCGCCGCGCTCGCGATCTGCGCGGCCGTGCTCGCGGCACAGCGCACGGGCGAAGGCCGGATCATCGACGTGTCGATGCTCGAAGCCACGCTCTCGACGATGGGCTGGGTCGTGTCGAACTATCTGAACGCCGGGGTGCGCCCAACGCCGATGGGCAACGAGAATTTCACCGCGGCGCCGTCCGGCACATTCGAATGCGGCGAGGGGAAACTGAACATCGCTGCCAATGAAACCCGGCAGTTCATTGCGCTGTGCGAATGCATCGGGCGTCCCGATCTGCCGCAGGACACGCGCTTCAGTGAACGCAATTCACGCAAGGTTCATCGCGCTGAACTGAAGCGCGAGATCGAGACGGCGCTCGCCGCCGATACCGCCGCCAGCTGGGAAACGCGCCTGACTGCCGTCGGCGTGCCGGCCGGCCTCGTGCTCTCCGTGCCCGAGGCGATCGGCCAGCCGCAGATCGAGGGCCGCGGCTTCGTTCACACGTTCGAGGATGGCGACAGCACGCAGCGCGTCACCCGCGCGGGCTTCCGCTTCGCGGACGCGCACGGCGACGCACAGGACAGCCGCCCGACCGCACGCGCACCGCATCTGTCCGAACACACGATCTCCCACCTGCAACGGCTCGGCTTCGACGCGGACACGATCGCGCGGCTCAAGGACGAAGGCGCGATCTGAAGCCCGCGCGCATCGAACACACAAACACGCACACACGCACAATGAAACTGGAGGAGTCCATGAGACAGACGTTTACCGCCGCGCCGGCCTCGGCCGGACGCGCGGAACCCGCCGAAGCCGCGCACAGCGACGCCGGCCGTGACGCAGTCGCGCGCGGCATCGTCGCGCGCCTCGACCGGCTGCCCGCCACCCGCCATATCTGGACCATCGTATTCCTGCTGTCGCTTGGCGGCTGCTTCGAGTTCTACGACCTCTTCATGACCGGCTATATCGCGCCGGGGCTGATCACGAGCGGGCTGTTCGTCAAGACGTCCACGTCGATCTTCGCGATGAACAGCATCGCGGCGTTCGTCGCGGCGACCTTCCTCGGCCTCTTCATCGGCACGATGGGCCTGGGTTTTCTCGCGGACCGCTTCGGCCGGCGCCGCATCTTCGTCGTCGCGCTGCTCGCGTATACGGCCGCCAGCATCCTGATGGCGTTCCAGCAGAGCGCGGTCGGCGTGAACCTGTTCCGCCTGCTGGCCGGCATCGGGCTCGGCGTCGAGATGGTAACCATCAACACCTACGTGGCCGAGCTGATGCCGAAGGATCTGCGCGGCCGCGCGTTCGCGATCACGCAGATCGTGCCGTACTGCGCGGTGCCCGTCGTCGCGCTGATGTCATGGTGGCTCGTGCCGCAGCAGCCGTTCGGCCTCGACGGCTGGCGCTGCGTGGTGCTCGCGAGCGCGATCGGCGCCGCCTTCGTGTGGGTGATCCGTCTCGGCATTCCGGAAAGCCCGCGCTGGCTCGTGTCGCGCGGCCGCCTCGACGAAGCCGCGCAGGTCACGCAGCAGATCGAGCGCGTGGTGGAGCGCGAGTACGGCTCGGCTCTGCCGCAACCGGCGCCGCATGAACACAGCGCGCCGACGACTGAACGCCGCTTCGTCGATATCCTGAAGGCGCCGTATCTGAAGCGTACGATCATGATGTCGCTGTTCAATGCGGTCTCGGTGATCGGCTTCTACGGTTTCAGCAACTGGATTCCGTCGCTGCTGACGAGCAAGGGCATCGGCCTCGTGCACAGCCTCCAGTACTCGTTTTTGATGTCCATCGCGCTGCCGCTCGGCCCCACGCTGTTCTTCTGGTTCGCCGACAAGGTGGAGCGCAAGTGGAGCCTCGTCGGCTCGTCCGGCGCGATCGCGGTGTTCGGTCTGCTGTTCGCCAGCCAGACCGGTTCGGCGGGCTTGATCGCGTTCGGCTTCTGCATGAATCTCGCGCTCACGATCATGACGTACTCGTTCCAGACCTATCAGTCCGAGCTGTACCCGACCGAGATCCGCGCCCGCGCGATCGGCTTCGTCTACTCGTGGAGCCGGCTCGCCGCGATCTTCTCGGGCTTTCTCGTCGCGTTCTTCCTGCGCGACTTCGGTTCGACCGGCGTGTTCTACATGATCAGCGGCTGCATGGTCTTCGTGATGCTGCTGATCGGCATCATGGGACCGGCAACCCGAGGCCTCGCCCTCGAAGACATCAATCGCTGAACCCACCGCTGAATCAGGCACTGAACATGACTGAAGCCAGACTGAACGATTCGAACGATTCACTGAATGGCGGAATGAACGACGCGTTGAAAGAACTCGCGCAGTCGTTTCCGCAGGACGTGGAATGGGCGCGCCAGTCCGCCGCCGCGATGCGCGACACGCTGCGCGAACTCGATGCGTGGCAGTGGCCGGATGCACCAGATGCACTGCAAGCACCGGAGGCCACGTGATGAATCTCGCCGCCCTGTCCGTGCGCGAACTCGGCCAGTTGCTCGCCACGCGCGAGCTCACGTCGGTCGAGCTGACCCGCCATTACCTTGCTCGCATCGAACGTTGGGACAGCGAGATTCATGCGTTCATTTCGCTCGATCCTCAGAACGCACTGGCCCAGGCCGAAGCCTGCGACGATGAACTGCGGCGAAGCGTCCCGCGCAGTCCGCTGCATGGCATTCCCGTCGCGCTGAAAGACATGATCGACGTGCGCGGCGTGCCCACGACGTTTCATTCGAAGCTGCTGCTCGACAACGTCGCGCGCGCCGATGCGGCGTGCGTGCGGCAGTTGCGCGATGCCGGCGCGATCGTGCTCGGCAAGCTCGCGACGCACGAGTTCGCGCTTGGCGGTCCGAGTTTCGACAACGCATTTCCGCCGGCGCGCAATCCGTGGAACACGTCGCTGCATCCAGGCGGTTCGTCGTCGGGCCCCGGCGCGGGACTCGCGGCGGGCTTGTTTCCGCTCGCGGTCGGCACCGATTCCGGCGGCTCGATCCGCGGCCCCGCGGCCATGTGCGGCATCGTCGGCTTCAAGCCGACCTGGCGCGCGGTGTCCGAGGACGGCGTGCTGCCGGTCTCGCCATCCGTCGATCACGTCGGCCCGATGGCGCGCTCGGTCGGCGACGCGGCGCTGCTGTTCGATGTACTGCGCGACCGTTCGCGAGCAGGCGACATGCCCGCGGCGCAACCGGCGAGCCTCGCGGGCGCGCGCATCGCATATCTGGACGGCTTTCATCGCGACGATTGCGATCCGGCGATCGCTGCTGCGCTCGAGCGCGCGTTCGATTGCCTGCGCGCGGCGGGCGCGCGGATCGAACGTGTCGAAGCACCGCCGCTCGCGCCGATGCGCGCGGCGAACCAGCTGATCATGAGCCACGAATGCTGGGCGCTGTACGCCGACAAGGTGCTTGCGCGCCCTGGCGACGTGTCGCGCACGAGCCGGCGCCGCATGGTTGCGGGCGCATTCGTCGGCGAACGCGACTATGCGGCCGCGCGTGCGACGCAGGCGCGCGTCACGCTGTTCTTCGACGCGTTGTTCGACCGCTACGAGTTCGTGCTGTGCGCGAACTCGATGGCGTTGCCCTGCCCGATCGACGACGAAGCGCAGTTCCATGCCACCGCGCCGAAGCAGGCCCGCGCGCCGTTCAACCTGAGCGGTCACCCGGCCATCGCGCTCTGCGCCGGCTTCGCGCCGAACGGACTACCCGTCTCCCTGCAACTCGCCGGCCGCCGCGCGCGCGACTTCACGCTGCTCGCATTCGCCGAAGCAGTCGAAACGGCGCTCGCCGTCACGCCGCGCTGGCCCGAACCAAAGGATTCCCAATCATGAGCAACCCGCAGGATTTCGCGGCCCTCGCGGCCGATTACTGGAGCACGTCGATCATCGATATCCACCCGGGTTCGATCCGCGTGCGCGGCTATCCGATTCAGGAACTGATCGGCAACATCAGCTTCCCGCAGATGATCTGGCTGATGCTGCGCGGCGAGTTGCCGGGCGCTGGCGAGGCGCGGCTGCTAGAAGCGGCGCTCGTCGCGTCCGTCGATCACGGCCCGCATGCGCCGTCGATTGCGATTTCGCGGATGGCCGTCAGCTGCGGCCTGCCGCTGAACGGCGCGATGGCCTCGGCGTTGAACACACTCGACGACGTGCACGGCGGCGCGGGACAACAGGCCGTCGAGCTCTTTCACGATATTGAACGAGCAAATGAACAGGGCAAGCCGCTCGCTCAGGCGATTGAAACCTGTGTCGACGCGTTCACTGAAACCCGCGGCAAATATCTGCCGGGTTTCGGGCACCGCTTTCACCCGGTCGATCCGCGCGCGGGCCGCCTGCTCGGCATGGTCGACGAAGCCGCCGCGCAAGGCATCGTGCCGGGCCGCTACGCGGCGATCGGGCGCGGCATCGAAGCGCTGCTCGCGGCACGCAAGGGCCGCGCGATTCCGATGAACATCGATGGCGCGACGGCCGTCATCTATGCCGAACTCGGCTTCGCGCCGGAACTGGCGCGCGGCATCTTCTGCCTGTCGCGCGCGGTCGGCATCCTGTCGCACGCGTGGGAGCAGCGCGGCCGCGCCGAACGCAACAAGGGGCCGATGCCGCGGCAGATGCCGTACCGCTACACCGGCGCCGCCGAGCGTCACCATCAAGCCGGCACGGACGGAGACGAACGATGAGCTGGACGCCCCCGCCGCGCATCGTCGCGACCGACGTGTTCACCGCGATGCCGGACGCGCTGCGCAAACACGGCGTGGTGTCGGAATGGTCGCGCGCCAACAAGGGCGGCGAGCCGATCGACTGCTTCATCGAAGGCCCGTGCTTCGATCCCGACGGCAATCTCTACATCGTCGACATTCCGCATGGGCGCATCTTCCAGATCACGCCCGCGCTGGAGTGGCGCGCGATCGCCGCGTACGACGGCGAGCCGAACGGACTGGCGTGGCATCCGCAGCATCGTCTGATCATTGCGGACTATAAAAACGGCGTGCTGAAGCTCGATCCGGCCGAGGGTGAAGTGCGTCCGCTGCTCGCGCGCCGCAACAGCGAGCGCTTCAAAGGCGTGAACGACCTGATCGTCGCGCGCAACGGCGACATCTACTTCACCGATCAAGGTCAGACTGGGCTGCACGATCCGACCGGACGCGTGTTTCGTCTGTGCGCCGACGGGCGTCTCGACTGCCTGATCGGCAACGGCCCGAGCCCGAACGGCCTCGTGCTGGATGCGAAGGAAAAGGTGCTGTTCGTCGCGATGACACGCGACAACTCGGTCTGGCGCCTGCCGCTGTTGCCGGACGGCAGCACCAGCAAGGTCGGGCGCTTCGCGCAGTTCTACGGCATCAGCGGCCCGGACGGGCTCACGATCGACACGGACGGCAACCTGTTCGTCGCGCACGCATCGCTTGGCGCCGTATTCGTGCTGAACGCGCATGGAGAAGGCATCGCGAAGATCGAATCCTGCGCCGGGCGCACGATCACCAACGTGACCTTCGGCGGCCCACGGAAGCAGACGCTCTTCATCACCGATTCGAGCAGCGGCTCGGTGCTGTGCGCGCAATGGGATACGCCAGGGCTTTGACCGACACCGCGCGCCTTTCCATATGCTTTCAACGCATGATGAAAGGCGCGCGATCACACCCCGCCAAACGCCCGCAGTAAATATCCGCACCTGTCCAGCTTTTTATCGTTTGCGCGCCCGTTCGTTGCCGTCGCAACACACCCGCGCAAGGCTTTCGTGCAGCAAAGCAACATGAACAAACCGAGTCACGAAAGTGAAATCTGTGACGCATAGCATCCCGGTCGACTTGGCGCCAGCCTCGCGTCATTATTCGCGTTCCTGATTACCGCGTCTTACAGGAACGAGCGGAGACGCGTGCGACGCATCCTGCTGGTGCACGCCAGGTCGTCACGGCTCGCCTCGACCAGCCGGCCCGGATCTGCCCGCACGAACATTGCAGACGGCTCGTCAGGCGCTGCCTTCACCCAACTGACCTCGATACCGAACAATGAAACTGATAAAGACCACGGCTGCCCTCCTCGCGCTCAGCGCTTTCGCTGGCGCTGCCCATGCGCAGAGCAGCGTGACGCTCTACGGCATCGTCGATGCCGGCATCCTGTTCAACAACAACGTGAAGGGCCTGCGCGAATACGCGATGAGCCAGGGCACGTCGTCGCGCTTCGGCCTGAAGGGCGCTGAAGACCTCGGCGGTGGCCTGAAGGCGATCTTCACGTTGGAAAACGGCTTCACGACGGCTTCCGGCGCGCTCGGTCAAGGCGGCCTGCTGTTCGGCCGCAAGGCGTTCGTCGGTGTGTCGAGCAGCACGTGGGGTACGCTCACGGCCGGCCGTCAGTACTCGGTGAGCAACGACTTCACGTCGCAGTTCGCGTCGGGCGCCGACTGGGCAGCGTCGGGCCTCGGCTACGGCACGCACGCCAGCGACGTCGACAACGTCGATACGTCGAACCGCGTGCAGAACTCGATCAAGTACGTGAGCCCGAGCTTCGCCGGCCTGCAGTTCGGCGGCATGTACAGCCTCGGCGGCGTGGCTGGCAATGCCACGCAGAACGAAGTGATCGACGCGGCCGTGTCGTACTCGAACGGTCCGATCAACCTCGGCGCAGGCTATACGTTCGTGAAGGATCCGTACTACGCGACGTACGGCAACCAGGGCAACTCGTCGACGTCGTCGACGGGCACCAACGACAACATGAACAACAAGATCTACGGTGGCTACGCTTCGGCGTCGTCGCAGCAGATCATCGTCGTCGGCGGTTCGTATGCACTGGGACCGGCCACGATCGGCCTCGAATACTCGAACACGCAGTTCGGCAACCTGGGTTCGGTCAACGCCGGCGGCGCGATCACCGCACCGAAGTACACGGGCGGCAGCGCGACGTTCAACTCGGGCGAAGTCAACGTCAAGTACCAGTTGACGCCGGCTCTGCAACTGGGCGGCGCGTACATCTACACGCGTAACAGCGGCGCGGACGGCTTCAGCGGCGCGCACTACAACCAGTTCAACCTGGGCGCGATCTACAGCGTGTCGAAGCGCACGTCGTTCTACGCGATCGGCTTCTACGAAACCGCATCGGGTACGGACTCGACGGGCAAGGCAGCCGTTGCCGACCTGAACGGTTCGGCCTACAGCGCGGACAACCACCAGGTTGCCGCCATCGTCGGCATGACGCATCGCTTCTGATGCACCGGGGCGCGGCGGCGCCTCGTCGCCGCGCCTTTCACGTCACACGTCAGTCTCCCCACCGCAGCGAAGCGCGCGTCTGCACGACGCTCGAGCCAGGCTGCATGCCGGGCGCCGCCACCAGCACGCTCGCCATCACGAATCTCGACTTGCCTTCCCGTTTCGCCTGATACATCGCCGCATCCGCCGACGGCACGAGGTCCGCGGGCCGCGCCGCCATGTCCGGATACACGCTGATGCCGATGCTCACGCCCACCGGCGCCGCATGGCCATAGCGCCCCGCCGAGAGCCCGCCGATCCGCTCGATCAACCGTTTCGCCATCTCCATCAGGTCCGCGTACGTGATGAAGCCCGTAACCCAGATCACGAACTCGTCGCCGCCCATCCGCGCCACGACGTCGTCGCCGCGCGCGCTGCCGCGCAGCACGTCCGCGATCTCGCGCAGCAGCCGGTCGCCTTCGGGGTGTCCCCACGTGTCGTTGACCTGCTTGAATCCGTCGACGTCGAGGTACAGGCACGCGAGCCGTTCGGCCTGACGCGCCTGTTCGTGCGCGTCGACCATCGAGAGGATCATCCGGCGATTCATCAGCCCGGTGAGCGGGTCCTGCACGAGCTGCGCGTCGATCCGCTCGCTGGTATCGACGATCTGCTGGAACACGCGGCGCTGCAGGCACGCCATCGTCACGAGCACCGTGGTTACGAGGCCGACGAACGCGAGCAGCGTCGCGACGGCGACGCGCAGCAGCGCATGCATTTCGCCACGCGTCGCGGCGAGCTCGTCGCTCCATACCTGCGCGGATGCGCGCAGCGCGTGGTAAGCGTCGTTCGCGAGCGAATCGACGAGCGGCACGCAGGCGCCGATCGAGCCGGCGTGCGCGGCGCACACGGGCCATTCGAGCTGCGCAACGCTCGCCGCGAGCTGGCCGCGCGCCTGGCGCAGCGTGTCGCCGCGTCCATCGTCGGCGAACGCCGGCTGGCGAACGTCGCCGTCGGCCAGTTCACGGGCTCGCGCAAGCGCGCGCCGGTATGCGGAGGTGTGATCGGGATCGTCGCTGCGCGCGGCCAGCAGCGCGTCGCGCTGCGCATCGCGCAGGCTGTCGGTCAGCGCGTGATTCGCCGCGAGCGCCTCGAGCGCCGCGTCCTCGCGACGCGACAGGTCGCGCCATCCGCTCGCTTCGAGGCACAGCACGGACACCACGAAGATCAGGCAGCACACGACCACCGCATAGACGCACCAGAGGCGGCGTTCTTCCTTCAGGACGGTTCGGGCGATAGGTGACATGGAGAGCGGCAACCAGAATCTGTTGCGACACGACACGGGATACCAACGCGTATTCCATTCGCGCACAGCCGTTCTAACGGCGCGTCGTTGCCGCGACTTGATGCGGATTTCCCCGCACTGGAGCCGCCTGATTCGCGACGACGTCCGTCATGGCCGTGCAGGCGCACAGCCATGAATCGCGGCAATCAGTCAGGCAATCGATCAGTCAGTCAGGCAACGTGAAAAACGTCGATGGCCGAACGCAGCTGGTCCGTCTGGTCTTCGAGCGCGCCGGCCGAAGCGGCGGCTTCCTCGACGAGCGCCGCGTTCTGCTGCGTCACCTCGTCCATCTGCGCGACCGCGAGGCCGACCTGCTCGATGCCGCGGCTCTGCTCGTGCGATGCAGCCGCGATCTCGGTCATGATCGCCGTCACGCGCTCGATCGACGATTCGATCCGGTGCATCGTCTCACCGGCCCGTGTGACGAGCTCCGAACCCGTCTGCACGCGCGCGCCCGAGGTTTCGATCAGCGCCTTGATTTCCTTCGCCGCCGAAGCGGAACGCTGCGCCAGCGAGCGCACTTCGCTCGCGACGACCGCGAAGCCGCGGCCGTGCTCGCCGGCACGCGCGGCCTCGACTGCCGCGTTCAGCGCGAGGATGTTGGTCTGGAACGCGACGCCCTCGATCATCGAGATGATCTCGGCCATCCGGTCCGCGCTCTCGTTGATCTCGGCCATCGTCTTCACGACGTCGCCGACGATCGCGCTGCCTTCGTTCGCCACCGAGCGCGCTTCGTTCGCGAAGCCGCTCGCGTGCTGCGCGTTGTCGGAGTTCTGCTTCACGGTCGCGGTGAGCTGCTCCATGCTCGCGGCCGTTTCCTGCAGCGAGGCCGCCTGCTGTTCAGTGCGCGACGACAGGTCCATATTGCCCGCCGCGATCTGCCGGGTCGCATCGGCAATGGCCGACACCGACGTCTTGATCGTACCGATCGTGTGCGACAGCTGCGTCTGCATCTGGCCGATCGAGAACAGCAGGCTCGTCTCGTCCGCGTGGCCCACGTCGAAGCGCGCCGCGAGATTGCCCTGCGCGATCTCGAACGCGGCTTCGCGCGCATGAGCCGGGTCGCCGCCGATCTCGCGCGACAGGCTGCGGATGATCCACGCCGCAAGCAGCGACGCGAGGCCACCCGCCAGCAGCACTTCGAGCCCCTGCACGACGAGCGCGCGATAGAACGCCGCGTCGATATCGTCGATATACGCGCCGGTGCCGATCACCCAGTTCCAGCCGCTCACCGCGCGGACCGCCGACAGCTTCGCCGAGTCCGTCTTCTCGCCCGGCTTCGGCGTATTGGTATGCACATAACCGCGGCCAGGATCGCGGAGTAGATCAGGTTGCCCTTCGAATCCTTCAGGTCGCCGGCGTACTTGCCGACCATCTGCGGCCGCGTGGGGTTCAGCAGTATCACCGGTTCGGTGGTCGCGGCGAAAATGTAGCCGTCCTTGCCGTAGCGCATCCGGCCGAGTTCGGCGAGCGCCGCCTTCTGCGCGTCCGCGAGCGGCATCTGGTTCGCGTCCACCTTCTCCTTGTACGCGTCGATCACGTGACTGGCCGCGTCGAGCACGGTATCGAGCGTGGCCTTGCGGTCCTCGAGCATGGTCGTGCGATGCTCCCACACGGCAAGCCCGCCGATAACAGCGAGCACCAGCCAGACGAGTGCAACGAGGGACCACAGCTTCCGGTGAAATGACAGACGGCTCATGATGATGTGCGATTCAGATTACAAAGTCTTCCAGCCTGCTGCTAACGGCATCCGCGCGCCAAACTTGACCCGGGACAAACACCGCTGCGCGAATCGCGAAGCCCGGCGCAGCATGACGCCACGTTATGGCGACCCCAACAATTCGGGAATTGCTGGCGCGAATATGGTCCTCTATATTTTTTGCCAGAGGGCCAGCCGGCCGGGACTTGCAGCACGCGTCGCGGTCGTCCGGCGCCGGCGCGCGGGTCGCGTGCCCCGGCGTTTGACATGAGCTTTCCTGTGCCCGCCCCAACCCATCGTTCGAGGATCTTTTTCATGAAAGCATTCAAGCGAGGTCTCGTGTCCGGTTCGGCGCTCGTCGGCATTACGTGGGCGGCCACGGCGCTCGCGGGCGGGCAGATCACCTTCGTGTCGCAGGGCGGCGCGTACCAGGAAGCGCAGACGAAAGCGATCCTCGATCCGGCCGCGAAGCAGCTCGGCATCACGGTCAACCAGGACAGCATTCCGGACGCGTATCCGGCCATCAAGGCGCAGGCGTCGGCCGGCAAGCCGATCTGGGACGTGATCGACACGCCGACGTCGAACTGTCTGCGCGGCGGCAAGGAAGGCCTCGTCGAGAAGCTCGACTTCTCGAAGCTCCCGAACGCAGCGTCGATTCCCGCGGAATACCGCACGCCGTACTCGGCCGCGTACGAGTTCTACTCGTCGGTGATCGGCTACAACAAGAAGACGCTGAAGAAGATCCCCAACAGCTGGAAGGACTTCTGGGACGTGAAGGACTTCCCGGGCACGCGCGCGCTGCGCAACGACCCGCAGACCACGCTCGAAGCCGCGCTGATGGCCGACGGCGTGCCGCGCGACAAGCTCTATCCGCTCGACGTCGACCGCGCGTTCAAGAAGCTCGCGGAGATCAAGCCGAATATCGCCGTGTGGTGGACTTCGGGCGGCCAGTCGGCGCAGCTGCTGCACGACGGCGAAGTGGACATGGAGATGATCTGGAACGGCCGCGCGAGCACCGTCGCGAAAGACAATCCCGATATCGCGTTCACCTATAACGACGGCCTGCTGCAGGACACGCAGCTGTGCATGGTGAAGAACGCGCCGAACATGGCGGACGCGTACCGCTTCATGAACGCGGCGCTGTCGCCCGATCTGCAGGCGAACCTGCCGCTTTACATCGACTACGGTCCCGGCAATCCGGCCGCGTTCAAGACCGGCAAGATCACGCCGCAACGCGCGGCCCAGCTGCCGAGCGCGCCCGCCAACGCGGCGAAGCAGGCGCTGCTGAACGAGGAATGGTGGGCGTCCGATGCGGGCATCGCCGCCCGCGCGCGCTGGCTCAAGTTCATGCAGCAGTGAGGTGACCGACTATCTCGTGCTGGGCGGCGGCTCGGCCGGCTGCGTGCTGGCCGCCCGGCTGTCGGAGAACCCGGAGGTACGCGTCTGCCTCGTCGAGGCGGGCCGCGATATCTCGCAGCGCACGATGCCCGCCGCGATCCGCAGCCGCTATCCGGGCCGCGCGTATCTCGACGTGCGCAACATCTGGCAGCGTCTGACCGCGCTGATGGGCGCTGGAACTCCCACATCTCCTTCAACCGAGCGCCGCTACGAGCAGGCCCGCATTCTCGGCGGCGGCTCCGCGATCAACGCGTTGATGGCCAATCGCGGCGCGCCAGCCGACTACGACGAATGGGACGCGCTCGGCGCGCGCGGCTGGAACTGGCAGGCGTGCGCGCCGTGGTTCCGCCGCATCGAACACGACTGCGACTTCGCGGGCGATCACCACGGCCACAACGGCCCGTTGCGCATCCGCCGCGCGCGGCCCGAACGCGTATCGCCGTTCGTGCGCGCGGTGATCGCTGCACTCGAGCAGCGCGGCTACCGGCATAAGGTCGACCAGAACGCCGCGTGGGAAGACGGCAGCTTCCTCGGTGCGTTCGCGGTCAGCGCGGACGGCGAGCGCATCCCGACTTCGGTCTGCTATCTGACCGACGACGTGCGGCGCCGGCCGAATCTGCGGATCGTCACGGATACGCTCGTCGATCGCGTGCTGTTCGATGGCACAAAAGCACGTGGCGCACGTCTGCTGCATGCCGACGGCAACCGCGAAGACATCGACGCGCGCGAGGTCATCGTCTGCGCCGGCGCGATCCACAGCCCTGCGCTGCTGATGCGCAGCGGCATCGGCCCCGCGGCCGAACTCGCGGCGTTGGGCATTCCGCTTGTCGCGGACCGGCCGGGCGTCGGCGGAAACCTGATGGAGCATCCGTCGATCGCGGTCTCCGCATGGCTGCCGCGGCGGCTGCGCACGCCGTTCCCCGACGAGCATCACGAGCAGGCGATCGTGCGCTTCTCGTCGGGTCTGCCCGATACGCCCGCCGGCGACATGCACGGCGCGATCCTGTCGCGCTCCGGCTGGCATTCAATCGGCTACCGCCTCGGCACGATCTTCTTCTGGGTCAACAAGTCGTATTCGCGCGGCCGGCTCGCGCTGGCTTCGACCGATCCGCACGACGAACCGCGCGTCGACTTCCGGCTGCTCTCCGACGCGCGCGATCTCGAACGGCTGAAGCACGCGGTCCGCTTCGGCGCGGCGACGCTCGCTGTACCGTCTGTGAAGACCCAGTGTGGGCCGGTGTTTCCGTCGAGCTATTCGCCGCGTGTCGCGAAGGTCGCGGTGCCGGGTATGTCGAACGCTTTGCAGCGCGGCACGCTCTCAGCACTGCTCGATATCGCGGGACCATTGCGCGGCTGGCTGATCCGCCGCATCGTCACACGCGGCGTCAGTCTCGGCGATCTGCTCGAAGACGATGCGGCGCTCACGCGCTTCGTGATGCAATCGGTGGGCGTGACATGGCATCCATCGGGCACCTGCCGGATGGGCGCACCGGACGATCCCCTCGCGGTCACGGACCCGGCGGGCGCGGTGTATGGCGTGACAGGACTGCGCGTGTGCGATGCGTCGCTGATGCCGAGCATTCCGTGTGCAAACACGAATCTGCCGACCATCATGATCGCCGAGCGCATCGCCGACATGATGGCTGCGGAAGCACGCGGCGAACACGAAGCGGCCTCACCCGCTACGCCCGCTTCGCCGACCGCCGGCTCACCACCACACCCAGCACGAGACACAGCGTGAGCGCAGTCAGCATCGTGCTGATCGCCGCGATGGTCGGGTCGATTTCGTCGCGCAACGTCACGAACATGCGACGCGTGAGCGTCTGGTTCGGACCACCCGAGATGAACAGCGCGACGACCGTTTCGTCGAGCGCCTGAATGAATACGAACACCGCGCCGGAAATCACGCTCGCGCGAATCTGCGGCAAGGTCACCGTCATGAAGCTGCGCAGCCGGTTCATGCCGAGACTGCGCGCGACCATCTCCTGGGTCGCGTCGAACGTGCGCAGATCCGCGCCCACCGAAATCAGCATGTACGGCAGGCCGAGCATCGCATCGGCGATCACGAGCCCCGTCAGCGTGTTGACGAAGCCCATCTGCGAATAGACGAAGAACACGCCGACCGCGACGATGATGATCGGCACCATCAGCGGCAGCATCAGCGCCGTGCGCACGTAGCGCAGGCTCCAGTGCGTGCCGTGCTGGATGCCGTACGCGGCCGCGACGCCCACCGGCGTGGCGATCACGACGGCGCCGAGCGACGCGATGATCGTGGTGCGCGCGGCGTCCATCCATGCGGGGTTGCCGAAGAACGCGTGATACCAGCGCAACGACAGCGCGGGCGGCGGAAAGGTCATGAAGCGCGTGTCGGAAAACGACAGCGGCACGACGATCACGATGGGCAGCAGCAGGAACACCAGAATCAGCCCGACGGCGATGCCGAGCAGTACCCTCGACATGCTCAGATTGAAGGTTGGGTTCATTTTGCCCCCAGCGTTTTTTCGAGCGGAATCACGCGGCTCGCCGCGAAGAAAATCGCGAACACGCAGACCAGCAGCACGAGGCTCACCGCGCTCGCCGCGCCCCAGCTGTTGTAGAGCTCGACGTTCTGGCTCACCACCATCGACACCATCACCGAACGCCCGCCGCCCATCAGCTCCGGCGTGATGTAGAAGCCGAGGCACAGCACGAACACGAGCGTCGTGCCCGCCACCACACCCGACAGCGACAGCGGCAAAAACACCCGCAGAAACACGTGCAGCGGCGAACCGCCGAGACTCGCGCCGGCCTGCATCAGGTTCGCCGGAATCTTCTGCATGGCCGAGTAAAGCGGCAGCACCATGAACGGCAGCAGGATGTGGATCATCGCGATCGCGGTGCCGAGATCGTTGTACGCGAGCTGCAACGGATGATCGATGATGCCGAACGACATCAGCGTGCGGTTGACGATGCCGGTGCGCTGCAGCAGCACGAGCCACGCGTAGGTACGCACCAGCACGCTGGTCCAGAACGGCAGCACCACCATGCCGAGCACGAGCGCGCTCAGACGCGGCGGCAATGCCGACGCCGCATACGCGACCGGATAGCCGAGCAGCAGCGTGACGAGCGTGACGATCACGCTCAGCTTGAAGGTCAGCGCGAACGTATCCCAGTACACCGACTGCGTGAAAATGCGCCGGTAGTTGACGAGCGTGAAGCCGTCCGCGTAGATGGATTGCCACGCGAGCCAGACGAGCGGCGCGACCAGCAGCGCCACGACGACGATCAGCGCAGGCGCGGTCAGGAGCAGCATCGCGCGGTCTTCGCGGCGCTGATGGCGGAACGCGGCATCGACGATCGGTGCGCTCATTGGCGGCGCGCCTTCGGTAAGCCGGTTGGCGTGCATGAAAGCCTCCCGTCAGACGCCCACGGCGTCGAGTAACTGATACCACGCGGCGACGAGCCGTACGCCCGGCGTGCGCAACGCGAGAAACGGCACGGGCTTCAAGCCATCGGCCGCGAGCAGCGACAGTTCCGGACGTTCGCCCAGCGCAAGCGCCGCCGCGTGCCGGCCGAGCAGGCTCGCCATCGCGACGCCAGCGCCGTTGTAGCCGAGGCAGAACACCGTGCGGTCGTCCGCGCGGCCGATCTGCGGCAGTGCGCTGAACGTCATCGCAACGTAGCCCGACCAGCCGTATTCCACCTTCACGTCCGCGAGATCCGGAAACAGCCCGATCATCGCGCGTTGCAGCGCCGCGAGGCCATCGGTGCGCCCTTCCTTGCCGAACGCGTCACGGCCTCCGAACAGCATACGGCCATCCACTTTCCTGAACCACTTCATCATGCGCCGCGTTTCAGTGTAGCTGCGCCGCTCCACCATCAGCCGCGCATCGAGGTCGGCCGGCAGCCGTTCGGTCGCGATCATCGCGCTGCGAAACGGCACCAGTGCCTGCTGGTACGGCGCCGTCGCCGCGCCGAGATTCGAGTACGCGTTGGTCGCGACGATCACCTGGCGCGCGCGGACCGTCGCCGACGGCGTGCGCAGCAGCACGCGGTCGCCGTCGCGTTCGATCTTCGTTACCGGCGTCGATTCCCAGACCGGCACACCGCGCCGCACGAGGCCGGCAGCCAGGCCGCGCACGTAACGCAGCGGCAGGATGGTGCCCGCATCCTTGCCCAACACGCCGCCGACGAATGCGCTGGAGCCCGTCTCGCGCGTCACTTCTTCGCGCGACAGCACCGACATCGACGTATCGCCGAGCGTCTGCCGCAGCCACTCCGCTTCAGCGCGGATCGCGTCGAACGTGCGCTCCGTATGCGCGCAGCGCAGGTTGCCGGTGTGCGCATAGCACGCGTCGTCGAGCCCGTATTCGTCGACCACCGATTCGATCACGCGCACACCGTCGTGCGCGATCCGGTGCATCGTGCGCGCCGTCTCGAGGCCGTGAACGCGCGCGATGGTCGGGAACGACGGCCGGAACTTCGACGACACGACGCCGCCATTGCGGCCGCTCGCGCCCCAGCCTACCGTCTTCGCGTCCAGCACGACCGTCTCGACGCCGCGCCCGATCAGCGCATGCGCGGCGTTGAGCCCCGAGTAGCCCGCGCCGATCACCGCGACGTCGACAGTGAGGTCGCGCGCGAGCGCAACGCCCGAACTCGCGTGCACCGCGCCGCCCAGCTGTTCCCACAGCGAGCCGATGCCAGTCTCGACGGCCGGCATGCGTTCGTGGACTTCGCGGACGTGCATCTGGTTCATGCCGCGACGCGCAGTTCCGCTTCGACTGCGTCCGCCAGACCCTTGAGCGTCGGGAAGCAGTAATCCGGCTTCGTCACGGCGCCCGGCACCGGCGTGCCGCCGAAGCCCTGCATGCCCTGGCGGCGCTGGATCCAGCAGGTCGCGTAACCCAGTTCGCGCGCAATGCCGATGTCGTGATACTGGCTCTGCGCGACGTGCAGGATCTCGCGGAACTTGTAGCCGAACGCGGCCTGGCGGCCCTTGTTGTACGCGAAGAACTGCGGGTCCGGCTTCGCGACGCCGGTCTCGTCGGCGCACACGGTGTCGTCGAACGGATCGCCGAGCGTATGCGCGTACGCGGACAGCGCGACACGGTCGGCATTGGTCATCGCGACGAGGCGGAAGTGCTTGCGCAGGCGGCGCAATGCATCCACCGAGTCTTCGAACGCGGGCCAGTCGAGCACGTCGCGCTGGAACGCGGCGGCCGTCTGCGGATCCGCGGGCAGGTCCAGTTCTTTCGCGAGCGACAGATACACATGCGCCATTGCGTGGCTCGAGCGCCCCGGGAACGCCGCGCGGCCGCGGATATACGGCTCGAAGATCTGCTCGTCGCTCAGGTGCTTCGCCGCTTCACCGCCCAGCCGGCGCACCGACTCCAGAATGCCCTTCTCGAAGTGGATCAGCGTGCCCACGACGTCGAACGTCAGGACCTTGAAGTCGGAAAATTTCATGATTCGTCATCCTTATGAACAAGACGGTTGTTGCGGCGCGATGGGCCGCTGCAGGTCAGAAAACGGGTCAGGCCGCGACGACGATCGTGTCCTGCGGATCGATCACGACGGTCATGTCGTTGCCGGGCGGCGGAATCCGGGTACGCGCATGGTGGCTGCCGGGCTGGCGCAGGCTGATCGCGGTGCCGTCCGCGAGCGTCGCGAACACGCGCAGGCTCTCGCCCTGGTACAGCACTTCGGTCACGCGGCAGCGCAGGCGGTTTACGCCGTTCAGGCCACCGCCGTCCGCCTGTTCGTCCGCGTTGTCGTCAATCCGCAGCTTTTCGGTCTGCACCGCGAGCAGCAGCTCCTCGCCGCGCGGCAGCGGATGCGCGGTATGCAGGACCGCATCGCCGAGCTTCACCGCGCTGTCGCCGGCGCGCGCAACGTTCAGCAGCGTCGCCTCGCCGATGAAGCTCGCGACGAAGCGGTCGCACGGGCGGTCGTACAGACGCTCCGGTGCATCGATCTGCACGAGCCGGCCGTTGCGCATCACCGCGACGCGGTCGCTCATCGTCAGCGCCTCGCGCTGGTCGTGCGTCACGTAGACGATCGTCGCGCCCAGCTTGCGATGCAGGCGGCGCAGTTCGATCTGCATGTTTTCGCGCAGCTGTTTGTCGAGCGCGGAAAGCGGCTCGTCCATCAGGATCAGTTGCGGCTCGAAGACGATTGCGCGGGCCAGCGCCACGCGTTGCCGCTGGCCGCCGGAGAGCTGCGCGATGCCGCGGTTCTCGTAGCCGGACAGCTCGACCATTGCGAGCGCATCGGCCACTTTCGCGGCCCAGCCGCCTTTCGGCAGACGGCGTGCACGCAGCGGAAACGCGACGTTCTCGCCCACCGTCATGTGCGGAAACAGCGCGTAGTTCTGGAACACGATGCCGATGTCGCGCTTGTGCGGCGGCTCGAATGTAATGTCGCGCTCGCCCACCCACACGGAGCCGGAGGTCGGCTTTACGAAGCCGCCGAGAATGCCGAGCAGCGTCGTCTTGCCGGAGCCCGACGGCCCGAGCAGCGATACGAATTCGCCCGGTGCGATGTCGAGCGATACGTCGTCGAGGCCCACCACCGCGCCATAACGTTTCGTGGCGGAGCGGATGGATACGCCGGTTTTCGATCTTGCGTCCATGACTCGGAGGTCCCGTGCAGAACTAGCGTCGTTGAAGAGACTATAGGTCGATGACTTTTTGGCGGCAATTCCCAAATTGTTGGATCGGGCATAACATCACGTCATGCCGAACCTCAGAAAGAAGCTGCCGAGCGCCAACGCGCTCTTCGTGTTCGAGGCCGCCGCCCGCTGCGGAAACTTCACGCGCGCGGCGCGCGAGCTCTACGTGAGCCAGCCCGCCGTGAGCCGCATGCTGTCGCGGATGGAAGACCATCTCGGCGTACGCCTGTTCGAGCGCGTGCACGGCGGCATCGAGCTCACCGAAAGCGGCCGGATCCTGTACCGCGCGATTTCCGACGGTTTTTCCGGCATCGAATCCGCGATGCTCGAAATCGAGGCACGCGCCACGGGTGTCGAATCCGTCACGCTGTCCGTCTCCACCGCGTTCACCACGCACTGGCTGATGCCGCGCATGAACCGGCTGAACCAGGCGTTTCCATCCGTCGACCTGCGTTTCCAGCTCATTTCAGGCCGCATTGGCGGCCCGCTCGTCGACGTCGATCTCGGCATGCGCTACCTGCCGGAAAGCGAGATCGACGAGCACAGCGTGCTGCTGATGCCGGAAATCCTGCTGCCCGTGTGCAATCCGCCGTACCGCGAGCGCGCGTTGCGCGACGATGCGGCGCAGCATGGCGACACGATCATCATCATGGACGACGGCGAGCGCGGCTGGCACGACCAGTTCGATGCCTTCGCGCAGCACCGGCGTCTTGCGGCCAGCATGCTGAGCTTTTCCGATTACGCGATCGTGCTGCAGGCGGCGCTGCTCGGCCAGGGCATCGCGCTCGGCTGGCTCAACGTGGTGTCGCACTGGCTGATCCACGGCGCGCTCGTGCCCGCGGAAGAACAGCTGGTGATGACGAAACGCGTGTGCTATCTCGTCACGCCGCCGAACCGACCGGTGCGGCCCATCGTCACGCAGATCCGCGAATGGATCCTGAAGGAGATGCGCGAAGACATGGAGAAGATCGATCGCGCGTATCCCGCGCTGGGCGTGGCGGAGACGCTGGCCGGATCCGGCCACGCGGGGTGGCCGGTCGCCGCTCACATGTAGTTCTGCTGGAAGCGCTGGTAAAGCGCCTTGTCCTGCGTCTCGTTGTCCAGCACTCGCTGCCACGTTTCGTCGGGCGTCACGTAGTTCGACGACAGGCCGTTCTGCAGCATCGCGTACGTCTCCTTGCCCGTGGCCGGATCGATCCGCGCGCGCCACACTGGCGTGCCGCCGAGCGTGCGCACTTCGAGCGTATCCGGGCCACCCGCCACCGCGTAAAAACCGTCCTTGAACAACCACGCGGCGTTGCGCGCGGCGAGCCATTTGCGCGCCGCCGCAGCATCGCCCTGCGCGATGTGATCCGGGTAGAACAGGAAGCTGTCGCCCTTGTGAGACTTCACGCCGGGCACATTCGTGACGAAGTGCGAAGCGCCTTGCGGCAGCGCGCTGTCCGGATCGTGGTAGAACTGCAGGAGCTGGCCGGCACTGCCAGCGGTGGAATTCCGGAAAGCGGCAAGCGGTACGGGGGGCGCACGGCGTTTCCGGACGGGTCCGCCAGCGTCCACTGCTGCCTCGCCATGATCCCGTTCGTACCTTGGGGCACCGCGACGTACGGCGTATCGTCCACCGCGCCTTCGGTGAGCAGCTTGCCGTCCTCCGCGTGAATCAGCGTGCCGCTCTTCGGCTCGTACGCGAACACCCCGTTGAGGCTGTTGCCGTCGGGAATCGGGCCAATGTACGCATTACCCTGGCCGTCGATACGCAGCACCTTGCTGTCATCGTTCGCCATGTGGATGCGTCCGTCGTCGCCCATGCGGAACTGGTCCGCATCGCCGCTGGCGGCCGACCGGTCGATCGAAGCCGAGCCTGAACTGAAGTTCAAGCGCGCAGGCTTGTCGGCGCCGCTGTTGTTCCACACAGGCTTGATGGCCACCGGGCCCCGATAATCCAGATGGTTCGCCTGGTCGCTCACGCGCTGCTGGATGTCGGCGTTCGCATGCTGGTAGAACCGCGCCTGCGCCAGCGCCGGATTCTCGTTCGGCCGGTACAGCGTCTTGCCGTCCTGCTGGAACGGCGTGACAAACGCACGATGGTCGGCGTCGGCCCATGCGGGGTCGTCCGGCGAGAAGTGCGCGAGCTGCGGCTGCGCGCCCGATGTACGAGTGCGGTCGTACACGTCCCAGCGATAGTCGGGGTTGGCTTCGTAGTTGCCGAGCTTGCCGTTCTCGACCTTCTGCCAGCCACGGATCTGCGCATAGTCGATGCGGCCCATCGCGGCCACTTCGCGATCGTCCGGCGCGCGCGCGTGCGTGCTGCCCAGACTGCCCGACACGTCCACCATGTTCGGCGACGGCGCAACGTCGTAGATGTAGCCGCTCTTGCCTTCCATTGCGTCGAGGCGCTTTTGCGCCGTATCGCGCAAGCCGAACGTGCCGAGGTAGCCGCCGCCGTCCACCGCCGCAGGATGGCCCGACACGATCGAATCGTGCAGATCGAGATTGACGTTGCCGAGCGACGTGTCGTCGACCGAGAAGCCCTGCTGTTTCCTGAGTTCTTCCGGCGTGACCCGCGACGGACGGAACAACGCGGCCGGCTGGTCCGGATCCGGCGCGTCCGTGGAACGCCTGAAGTCGTGATGCGTGCCATCCCAGCCGGATGGACCCGGCTGGTCGAAGTTGGGCGGTGGCGGAAGCTCGGGGTCCGTTGGTGCGAGCATGGGTGTTCGCTGCGCGCCGAACGCGCGCAACGCAGCCAGTTGCATCATCTGCCGATGAGCGTCCGGCCTGACGCCGGTATAAGGACGCCAGGTGAGCGGGTCGGCGTACCAGGCTGTCTGGGCCGCATCGACCCCGCCGAAATTCTGGTAAGCGTGATCGAAGATCTCGTTCATCGTGGCAGCCAGCCGGTCGAAGCCGCGATAGGTAAAGACCCCGTGGTTCGAATCGTAGAGCTGGTAATCATCGGCAAGGTAGTCCAGCGTTCGACCGACGCGCTGGATCAGGATTGCGTGCCCACCGATCCGGTCGCCGTACCTGAACGTCACGTCGGCGAAGGTGTTTTGTGCGGTACCTAATCCGTCCGCGGACGGATAGCGGGTCGAAAAGCGAATCCGCAGATTGTCGACGAGCGAGGCGGCGTCCGGCCAGGTCGCACCGCCCGCACGCATTTCGAAGCCAGGTACGTCCGTGATCGGCGCGACTTCGTGCGCCGTCTGCAGGCGCCGGATTTCGTCGAGCGTCGACTGCCGCGTGACGGGATTGAGAAGTCGCTGTTGAGTGGCTTGCGTCGCGCCTACCAGGTCCACCGCCTGTCCCGCTGCCACATTCAGGATCGCTAACGAGGTGAGACCGGCACACTGGTTGTGCAGAGCATCCGACCGCCCGGCCGCCGCCTCGAGCGCAGTCTGATCCATGCCGTTGTCGCCGCTCGCGGAATTTGCGTACGCGCCGTACGTTGCCAGATTCGCGCTATCGGGCGAATCCGTCTGCCGGGGAACCCTCCCGGCGGCCGCCGCATCCGTCTTCACCGACGGAGCGCCTCGAGCGGGCGTACCGCGATCGGGCGAATGACGCGCACCCGGGTCTTGCCGAACTTCGTCCCGCCGGCCATCCGTCGAATCAAATGGTCTTTCGTCGGTGCCGTCAAAGCCGATCGCACCGTTTCCCACTGCCGATACCGTCATCGTCGCACCTCGCGCGCTCACACAAGATGCGACCATCAAACCAGATCACGCCGACCGCAGGTAATGCGGGAACATCGAGATCGACGCATTCAACTTACGGGTCTCCCGCGTCGCGCTCGCTCAGCGTCCCGTATGCCTATCCTCGTCGCGCGGACGCGGCGCCGCCACGTAATGCCCCGGCGTCATCCCCACCATGCGCCGGAAGTGCCGCCCCAGATGACTCTGGTCGAAGAAGCCGACCTCGGTCGCCACCGCGCACGGCGGCACGCCATCGCGCAACAGCCGCTGCGCGTGCCGGATCCGCACGACGCACACGTAGCGATGCGGCGAGATGCCGACTTCCTTGCGGAACAGCGTCGCGAAACGCGATACGCTCAGGCCCGCCGTCGCGGCGAGCGTCGCGAGGCTCACGGGCTGCGCGAACGAACGCTCGATGAACGCGACGGCCCGCTGGATCGGGCGCGAGGCACGCAATGAGGGCGATGCGGACAGACTGATCGGCACTTCGCCCGCCGCGTAGTCGAAGACTCTGGCCATGTCATGCCTCGTGCGGCTGCCGAGCCGCGGTGCGCTGCTCGCCAGGCGACGCGGCTTTCAGTTGCGGATAGCTGACGCACAGCTGCGCGAACAGCGCGTCCACGAGCGCCGCGTGACCATCGTCCCGCTCGCCTCGCGATGCGATGTCGGCGAGCCGCGCATCGAGCGCCTCGAACAGCCGGTGCTTGATGAAGTACCGCCACTGCACCGGCACGCCGGCGAGAATCGACGTGAGCGCCGCGTAACGCGCATGCGTCCACTTCGCTTCGAACGCTTCGCGATACGGGCCGTAGGAAAACGCGGGCACGTCCACGCCCGCAAGCTTCGAACGCAATGCATCGCGCAGCCGTACCGTCTCCTCCACGTCCAGTTCGTCGCCATTCAGCGCGACGCCGTACACGTCGCGCGCTTCGTCCATGCTCACATAGCCGCGCAAGACGTCGTCGCGGACCCGCAGCGGCTCGCGATCGACCGGACGTCCATAGCCGCCCGCCCCCGCGCCGACGAGGCGAATCACATCGCCCGGCATGCACACGACGAGATCGTTGTTGTCGAGCTCTTCCGCGCGCGGCGTATCGGGATTGCGCGTGAAGCGCGCATTCGCGCCCGCATGTCCGCCGCGCACGCCCCACGACGCGAAACGCGTGCGATCGCGATTGCGCGCGGTGACGAGCGTGTTCGGCGAGAACACCTTGAACTCCATCACGAGCCCTTGCCCACCGCGATACTGTCCCGCGCCGCCCGACCCCGGCGCGACTCCGTAACGCAGAATGCGGATCGGCACCTCGGCCTCGTTGATTTCGACCGGCGTATTGCGCAGGAACGCGTTGTTCGCGCCGGAGCCGTCCTCGCCGTCGTCGGTCGGGCCACCGCCCGCGCCGCCGCCGATCGGTCCGATGGACGCCATCACCGTCGCGCCCTGGCGGTCCATCGTCTTCACGTTAAGAATCGACAGGCCGCCAGCAGGACACGCGCCGAGACGCTCCGGCACCGCCTGCGAAAACGCGCCGAAGGTCAGCAGGTGCGTGAGCTTGCAGGTGAGGCTGCGCATCCCCACCGCCGAAGGCGGCAGCGCATTGACCACCGTGCCTTCCGGCAGGATGCAGCGCGCGACGCGCAGCATACCGGTGTTGAGCAGGATCTCCGGGTTCAGCGTGTACAGCACATAGACGAGCCCGACCAGCGCGAGCGCATGCCGCTCGCGTCCGCCCGTCGGCATGTTCAGCGACGACTGCAGCTGCGGATCGCTGCCTGTGTAGTCCATCTCCACCCAGCCGTCGCGGATGCGCGCGGTCAGCGCGACGCGCATCGGCTTGCCGTTCACCGAGTCTTCGTCGGCGAATTCGGAGAAGAAGTAGTCGCCGTCCGGAATGCCGCGCAGGATCGTGCGCGCCTGCTCTTCCGAATAGTCGAGCAGCGCCTTCATGCCCGCCTTGAAGCCTTCGATGCCGAAGCGTTCAATGATCTCCAGCACGCGCCGCTCGCCGGTATGCAGCGACGCGAGCTGTGCATGCAGGTCGCCGGTGTTCTGCCCCGGCACGCGCACGTTGGTCGCCATCAACTGGATCAGCGATTCGTCGACCACGCCTTTGCTCACGATCTTGCACGGCGGAAAACGGATGCCCTCCTGCTGGATCTCCGTGAGCGTGCGCGACAGCGACGCGGGCACCGCGCCACCCATGTCAGTGTTATGGATGTGGCCGCCCACGAAGCAGACGATCTCGCCTTCGTAGAACACCGGTTTCCACAGCACGATGTCCGGCGTATGGGTCGCGACGAAGCCGCTGTACGCGTCGTTCGTCATGCCGATGTCGCCCGGCTCGTAATGGTCGATCATGCCGATCACCGAGCTGTAGTCGAGCCCCACGTACCAGGTCGCGCCGAGCGTTTTCGGCGACGCGAACGTGAGGCCTTCGGGCGTCGTGATCGCGCACGAGAAATCTTCGGTTTCCTTCACGAAGGTCGAACGCGCGGTGCGCACCAGCGTGTATGCCATGCTTTCGGCGGCCGCCACGCAGTAGTTCGCGAAGATCTGAAGCACTGCCTTGTCGAATTGCATCTGCGCTGCTCCGTGCGGATTCATTGAACGAGCGTGAACACGAGGTTGCCGTACGCATCGACGCGGCCACGAAAGCCCGGCAGCACGCTCGTCGTACAGTCGTCCTGCGCGATCACCGCGGGGCCGTCGAGCGTCTGCCCCGCCTTCAGGTCCACGCGACGGTAGAGCGCGGCATCGTGGAATGCGCCGCCCATGTACACGCGGATCGTGCCCGCCGGCACCGGCGCCCTATCGTCACCCTCCGCCGCTTCGATCGGCACCGGCTTCGGTTTCGGCGTGGCCGCGCTGATCACGAGCCGCAGCGCGACCACCTGCACCTTCGCCTTCACGTCGCGATGACCGTACAGACGTTCATGCTCGCGATGGAACGCCTCCGCGAGCGGCGTGGTATCGCCGCCCAGAATCCAGCCCATGTCCAGCGGCGTGTCGATCTCGAACGACTGCCCCTTGTAGCGCATGTCCGCCGATACCGCGACGCTCGCATGCGTGTCGTCGCCCGTCTGCGCGCGCATCCACTCGCGCGCGTTCGCATCGAGCGCGCGCACGTCGTCCGCGAGGCGCGCGAGCGTCTCGGTGTCGAGATCGTAGTAAGTGGTCTTCACGAAGTCGTTGCGGGTGTCCGCGATCAGGCCGCCGAGCGCGCTCAGCACGCCCGGCGCGGTCGGCACCACGATCTGCTCCATCCCGAGCGCCCGCGCGAAGTAGCACGCGAGCATCGGGCCCGCGCCGCCGAACGGCAGCAGCGCGAACATCCGCGGATCGATGCCGAAGCGCGACACGATGCGGCTCACGCCCGCATACATGCCCGACACCGACACGTCGACGATCGCTTCGGCGGCCGCGTACACGTCGATGCGGAGCTTGTGCGCGAGTGCGCCGATCGCGCGATGCGCGGCGTCATGATCGACCGTGACCGAGTTGTAGCCGAGGCTCGAGTTGCCGATCACGCCGAGTACGACGAACGCATCGGTGATGGTCGCGCGCGTGCCGCCGCGTCCATAGCAGACCGGGCCCGGATTCGAGCCCGCGCTTTCGGGACCCACCTTCAGCACGCCGAATTCGTCGACCCACGCGATCGACCCGCCGCCGTCGCCGATCGACGATACGGATACCGATGGAATATGAATCTGGAAGTCGCCGATATACTCGCCGGTCGCATACTGCGGTTTGCCGTCGACGATCAGCGCGACGTCCGCGGTCGTGCCGCCGATGTCGAGGCTCATGCAATGCTGCAGACCGCTTTGCTTCGCCACATAGGCCGCGCCGATCACGCCGGACGCGGTGCCCGACAGGATCATCTGCACGCAGTTGGTCTTGCCGGCTTCGGCGCTCATCACGCCGCCGTTCGACTTGGTCACCTTCATGTCGGCGGTAATGCCGGTCTCGACCAGCGCGCGCTGCAGCGAACTCAGATAATGCGAAACCTTCGGCTGCACGTAGCCGCCTATCACCGCCGTCGACGTGCGTTCGTATTCGCGGATGATCGGCCACACGTCGCTCGAGCACGACACGAAAAAGCCCGGCATCTCGCGTTCGACAATCGCCTTCACCGCATGCTCGTGCGCCGGGTTGCGATACGCGTGCAGCAGCGCGACCACCACGCCTTCGCAGCCCGCGCGCTTCAGTCGTTCCACCGCATCGAGCACGCTCGCTTCGTCGACCGGGGTTTCGCCGCTGCCGTCCGCCGCGAGCCGCTCCGTCACGCCGAACACGCGTTCGCGCGGCACCAGCGGCGCGGGCCGCTTCGACAGCAGGCTGTACATGTCGGGGCCCTTGAGGCGCGCGAGATCGAGCACGTCCTCGAAGTGGCGCGTCGTGATCAGGCCGAGCCGCAGCCCCTTGCGCTGCACGACCGCATTCACGCCGACGGTCGTGCCGTGGGTGAAATACGTGACGTCGGCAGGTGCGATGCCGTCGCGCTCGCGCAGCTGCTCCATGCCGCGCAGCACTTCGCTGCCGGGGCTGTCGGGACGCGAAAACACCTTGAGCGTTTTCAGCTCGCCGGTTGCATCATCCAGTACCGCGAAATCGGCAAACGACCCGCCGATATCCACCCCGATTCTCAAGCCCATTGACCCCTACCCTCGCAAGATGGCCGGCCTCGGCAGGCGCCGGACGAGCTGGTCCGCGCCCCGCGTCGCAACGCGACGGGACTGCGGGCACCACCGATGAATCGCACGCCGCGTCCGCCTCCGGTGCAGGCGAACGCGGCGCAAAAAACCGCTACTGGACCGTCACGCGCTGCGCACTTCCGCCAGCCTCCGCGCCCTCGGCGGGCGGCAGCGTTTGATAGCGCTCGAGCTCCTCTTCGCTGCGATGACACAGCACCTGCGCGCCGTTCGCGAGCGTGCGCGTGGAAGGCGACGTGCGGTTGCACACACCGTCGATGCGCATCGGACAGCGCGCGAGGAACGTGCACAGTTCGGGGTCGTCGGTCGACGGACCGATCGGCGCGAGGGTCTGGTGGCAGCGTTCGCTCGCTTCGTCGAGCCAGCCTGCGCGCAGCTCCGGCGCGGACGACACGAGCAGATGCGAGTACGGATGGAACGGCGGCGCGGACAGCGCATCGCGATTGCCGGTTTCGACGCGATGACCTGAGTACAGCACGACGATGTCGTCGCTGATCGCGCGCACCTTCGCGATGTCGTGCGTGATGAACAGATACGACACGCCCAGCTTCTTCTGCAGGTCGCGCAGCAGATCGAGAATCGCCGCGCCCACCACCGTATCGAGCGCCGACGTCACTTCGTCGCACAGGATCAGTTCGGGTTCGGCGGCGAGCGCGCGCGCGAGATTCACACGCTGCTTCTGCCCGCCCGAGAGTTCGCCGGTACGACGTTGCGCGCATGCTGCGGGCAGACGCACCAGTTCGAGCAGCTCGGCCACGCGGCGACGCGCAGCCTCACCCTTCATGCCGTGATAGAACTGCAGCGGCCGCGCGAGCGTGCGCTCGACCGTATGCACGGGGTTCAACGCGGTATCCGCGTTCTGGAACACGATCTGGATGCGGCGGAACTGCTCGCGGCTTCGATGATTCAGGTCGCCAGCCAGCGGTTCGCCATCGAGCAGCAGTTTGCCGCCCGCGATCGGCACGAGGCCCGCGATCACTTTCGCGAGCGTCGTCTTGCCCGAACCCGATTCGCCGATCACGCCCACGGTCTGCCCACGGCGGATCACGAGGTCCACCTCGTTCAGGATCACCTTCTCGGGCAGCCCCTTCGCGCTCTTGCGGCCGTAGCCCGCCGTCATGCGGCGCACTTCGAGCAAGGGCTTCTCAGCTGCCGCTGAGTCAGCCACGTTACCCACCGGCATAACCGGCGTCACCGCAGCAACAAGACTCTGCGTATAGGGATGCGCAGGCGCGTGAAGAATCTGCTCCGTCGCGCCCACTTCGCGAATCTCGCCATCGCTCAGGACGACGATACGATCCGCCATCTGCGCAACCACGGCCAGGTCGTGCGACACGTACACGGCCGTCATCCCGTACTGGCGGATCACGCGTTTGAATGCCTGCAGCACGTCGATCTGCGTGGTGACGTCGAGCGCGGTGGTCGGTTCGTCGAGCACCACGAGTTCTGGGTCAGTGATCAGCGCCATCGCCGCCATCAGCCGCTGCAGCTGACCGCCCGACACCTGGTGCGGATAACGCTTGCCGATCGTCTCCGGTTCCGGCAACGCAAGCGCGCGGAACAGCTCGACGGCCTTCGCCTGCGCGGCGCGTTTGCTCAGCGTGCCGTGAATCAGCGCGCTTTCGATCACCTGATCCATGATCGAACGCGACGGGTTGAACGCGGCCGCCGCGCTCTGCGCGATATACGCGACCTTGCGGCCGCGCAACGCGGCGAGCCCTTTCGCCGACAGCGCGCGCACGTCGGTGTCGCCCACGCGGATCGCGCCGCCCGTGATGCGGCAGCCGCTGCGCGCATGGCCCATCAGCGACAGCGCGATCGTGGTCTTGCCCGAGCCCGATTCGCCGATCAGCGCGAGCACCTCGCCGCGCGCGATGTCGAAGTCGATGTCGTGGACGATCGTCGTGTCCGCTTCGCCCGGCCGGCTGCCGACCACGCGCAGCCCGCGCACCTCGACGAGATTGCCAGTGGCGTTCAACGCGGTTGCGGCGGCAAGGTTCGAGAGTTCGTCGCTCATTCAATGTCCTCCGTCCGCGTCCGCGGCTTGCTTGCGGCGCGAACCGCGATGCGGCAGCCCGTCGATCAGCAGGTTCACGCCCACCGTCAGCACCGCGATCGCGAGCGCCGGCAGGATCACGACCGGCACGCCTTCGCCGAGACCCGCGATGTTCTCGCGCACGAGCGAGCCGAGGTCCGCGTACGGCGGCTGCACGCCGAGACCGAGGAAGCTCAGGCTGCTCAGCAGCAGCACGACGAACGTGAAGCGCAGGCCCGTGTCCGCGAGCATCGGATGGAGCATGTTCGGCAGCATCTCGAAGCACGCGATATAGAGCGCGCTTTCTCCGCGCGCCCGCGCCACCTGCACGTATTCGAGCGTGCCGATGTTCACCGCGAGCGAACGCGCAATGCGATACGAGCCGGGCATGTAGCTGATCGCCGCCGTGAGGATCAGCAGCGTCAGCGACGAGCCGAACGCGGCCACGATCATCAGCGCGAACATCTTCGACGGAATCGACGTGATCGCATCGAGCAGCCGGCTCATCGTCTCGTCGATGCGGCGGCCGGCCACAGCGGCGAGCAGACCCAGCGTCGTGCCGGTGAGCGCGGCGAGCAGCGCGGACGCCATCGCGAGCACGACGGTGAGCCGCGTGCCGTAGATGATGCGGGTCAGCATGTCGCGGCCGAGGTAGTCGGAGCCGAGCGGCAGCTTCGCGCTGAAACCCGCGAACACATCGGTCGTGACGATCGAGCCCACCGAATGCGGCGCGATCCACGGCGCGAACGCCGCGACGAAGAGCGCGCAGCAGACCATGCCGAAGCCGATCCAGCCGCCGGTCGAGAGCCCCATGCGCTGGGTCAGCGTGCGGCGCCTCACGGGCGTGGCGGGTGGCGTCGGCGCACCGCCGCCCCACGGCCGCGACGGCTCGGCGCCGGGCGGCAACGCGCTGCTGCGTTGCACAGGGTCGATCGGATCGGGCCGGCCTTGCTGCCGCCGGGGTTGTTGAGAGAGCGGTCGAAGCATCGTCATGTCCGCAGCCTCGGGTTGGAGATGATTGCGCACAGGTCCGCCATCAGCACGAGCATCAGGTAGCCGAGACAGAACAGCAGCGTGCACGCCTGCACGAGCGGGAAGTCGCGGTTGCTGACCGCGTCCACCATCAGGCGCGCGAGGCCGGGATAGTTGAAGATCGTCTCGACGACGATCACGCCGCCGAGCAGATACGACAGGCTCAGCGCGATCGCGTTGGCGATCGGGCCGATCGCGTTCGGCAGCGCGTGGCGCAGCACGACGCGCGCGGGGCTCGCGCCCTTCAGCATCGCCATCTCGACATACGACGAACTCAGCTGCTCGATCACCGCGGCGCGCGTCATGCGCGCCATCTGCGCGATCACGACCGCGCACAGCGTGACGACCGGCATCGCGTACGCGCGCAGAAAATCGTGCAGGCTGTCGATCTCGCCGCCATACGACAGCGCGGACAGCCAGTGCAGCTTCACCGCGAGCACATATACGGCGATGGTGGCGATCAGGAACTCGGGCGTCGCGACGAGCGACAGCGTGCCGAGGCTCACGATGCGATCGACGATCGATTCGCGGTTCACCGCCGCGATGATGCCCGCCGATACCGCGATCGGCACCGACACGGCCGTCGTGATCGCGGCGAGCGTCAGCGAGTTCGGCAGCCGTCCCGCGATCAGCTCGGTCACCGGCAGGTTGTTCGACAGCGACATGCCGAAGTTGCCGTGCAGCAGCGCCACCAGCCAGTGCACGTAACGCAGCCATGCGGGCTGGTCGAGCCCGAACTGCTGGCGCAGCGCCGCAACCGTTTCGGCCGTCGCGGACTGGCCGAGTGCGGCCTGCGCGGCATCGCCCGGCAGCAGGTTGGTGATCACGAAAATGATGATCGAGACGATCACCAGCGTCAGCGCGGTCACCGCGATGCGCCGGCCGATCAGCTCGACGATGTTCCGGTTCATCTGTGAGCCCTCCTGGAGTGGCAATGCACGCGCATGGTTTGCGCGTGGCGTGGGCGCAGGGGCAACAACCGCGGCGCGTGCCGTTGCAAGGCACGCGCCGCGTTACATCAGGCGTTCCACCACACGTGTTCGGCGAACATGAAGCCCATCATCGCGCCGCTCGGATTCGCCTGGAGCCCTTGCAGACGCTTGTCGTTCGCGTCGAGCAGGCTCAGGAACGTCGGGATGCCGATGCCGCCCTGTTCGGACACGATCACCTGCATGTCGCCGTACATCTGCTTGCGCTTCGCGTCGTCGGTTTCCGAGCGCGCGGCCGCGAGCAGCTGGTCGAACTTCGGACTGTTCCAGCCGGACTCGTTCCACGGGGCGTCGGACTTGAAGAACTGCGTGAACAGCACGTCGGCGCTCGAACGCGGATTGATGCTGCCGAAACCGAGCGGATGCTTCATCCAGTGGTTCGACCAGTAGCCGTCCGCGGGCACGCGGTTGATCGTCAGGTTCACGCCGATCTTCGCGCCGGACTGCTGCAGCAGTTCGCCCATTTCGATCGAACCGTTCGCGTCCGTCGTCGCGTAGATCGGCGGCAGCGTCGTGCCGATCGCGCCGGCCTTCTGGAAGTGGAACTTCGCCTTGTCCGGATCGTACGGACGCTGCGGCAGCGACGCGTTGAAGTAGCGGTGTTCCGGCGGAATCGGCTGGTCGTTGCCGATCACCGCATAGCCGCGGAACACGGCGCTCTTCACCTGGTTGCGGTCGAACAGGTACTTCATGCCCTGCACGAAGTCGGGATTACCCGAGATCGGGTTATCCCTGCGCATGATGAGGTCGGTATAGAGACCGGACCTGGTCTCGCGCACCTCGTAGCCGTCCGTCGACGCGATGCGTTGCGTCGAGCGTGGGTCGACCGAACTGATCAGCTGCACGTCGCCGGAGAGCAGCGCGTTCACGCGCGCCGCGTCGTCGCCGATGCCGATCAGCTCGATCTGGTCGAGATACGGACCGCTGCCCGTCTTCCAGAAACTGTCGTTGCGCACGCCGATGGTGGACACGCCCGGCTTGAACGACTTGACCTTGTACGGGCCCGTGCCGTTCGCGGTCGTGAAGTCGGTCGTACCGTCCTTGATGATCACGAATTGCGGCGTGGCCAGAATCACCGGCAGGTCCGCGTTGGCGGAGGTCAGCGTGAGCGTCACTTCGTTCGGGCCGGTCTGCTTCACGTCGGCGAACTGGTCCGCGAGCGTCTTCACTTTCGAGGCGGTCGCGGCATTCTTGTGACGCGTCAGCGAGTACACGACGTCGGCCGGCGTGAGCGGCTTGCCGTCATGGAAGTTGACGCCCTTGCGCAGCTTGATCACCCACGTCTTCGCGTCGCTCGTGTCCACTGCCTCAGCCAGATTCATCTGCGGCGTCAGCGTCGAATCGAGCTGCGTCAGGCTGCTGTAGAACATGAAGAAGCGGATGTAGTCGGAGCCCGTCGAGCCCTTCGCCGGATCGAGCGTATCGGCCGTCGAAGACGAGTCGTACGCGACCCGGATCTTGCCGCCCTTCTTCGGCGCAGGGGCCGCGAACGCGGTCGTCGCAGTCGCGAGCAGGCCGCCGGCGCCGACAGCCGCCATGCCTCCCGCGGCCAGCAAACGCATCATGTCGCGGCGGCTGATACCACCTCTTTTGATTTCGTCGTCGTACATGAACTGCTCCTCACTCATGGGATTGAACGTGGGAAATCCAGCTTTGGTGTTCGACGGGGCGCGCGTGCTGGTCGCGGCCGACGCTGCTGCATGAAAAGATTTAAGCACCGCAAAAAATGCGGCATGTCGCGTATCGCCGGGTCCGACCATTCGAAATGGCGGTTTTGGGTAGCCTCGGCAGCATGTTTTGCCATACCTGGCGTTGACCCTTACCCCGCTCGAGCGCTTTGCCGGATTGCCCGCGCAACCATTGCGTCGCGTCCTGAACATCATCGTAAGATCGGCAGGCCCGCAGATACCGCCGACAAAATTGCGGATACAGCAGAATCCACGCGTTCTGGCCGGCATGACTGCGTGTTTTGCATCGTGCTCCCGCGGGCGCGCCGCGGTGGTGCGCCCGGTGCAGCGTCGTGCAGCAGGATGAGAAGTTCGTCCTAGTCACGCGCCGCGCGACGTGCAACAGTCGCGCAAGGCCGACTACCCCATGGAGTGCTTCGTGTCCGCAACCAGAGCCAGCGCGCCGTTCGCCTGCCGGCGCCTCACGCCCGACGACATCGCGGCGGCGCAGCGCCTGTCGGCCGCGATCGGCTGGCCGCACCGCCGCGAAGACTGGCGCTTCTCGATCGGCACCGGCGTGGGCTTCGCCGCCGAGGTGGACGGCGCGCTCGTCGGCACCGCGATGTGCTGGAAGTTCGGCGCGGACCAGGCGACGCTCGGTATGGTCATCGTCGCGTCCGGATATCGCCGGCAAGGCATCGGCCGCGCGCTGATCCGCTGCGTGCTCGACGAACTCGGCGTGCGCGAGATCACGCTGTACGCCACGCAGATGTCGAAGCCGCTGTTCGACGCGACCGGCTTCGAAGCGTGCGGCACGCTCGACCAGCTGCAGGGCGCGGCGTTCCGTCCGCCGCTCGTCGCGCTGCCGGCCGGCGAGCGGCTGCGTCCGCTCGGCGCGAACGACGCGGAGCAACTGGCCGCGCTCGCCACCGAGGCACGCGGTCTCGACCGCGCGCAGGTGCTGCCCGTGCTGCTCGGTCACGCCGACGGCATCGCGCTCGATCGCGACGGCGAACTGCTCGGCTTTTCGCTGTTCCGCCGCTTCGGGCGCGGCTTCCTGATCGGCCCGGTGGTCGCCGCGGACGCGCCCGATTCGGTGCGCGCGAAAGCATTGATCCGCCACTGGCTCGCGCTCAACGAAGGCGCGCTCGTGCGCATCGATCTGCCCGACGACAGCGGGTTGCGCGACTGGCTGACGGGTCTCGGCCTCACGCGCAGCGAGACCGTCGTGAAGATGACGCGGCGCGGCAATGCGGCTTCGCCGGTCCCGAAGGACGATGCGAGCGATGCGGGCGATGCGCCGCTGCGGCAGTTCGCGGTGATTACGCAGTCGCTGACCTGATCCTCGCAGGTCGATCCCACCCGCGCCCCGCCATTAAGCGTGTGCAGCACAAAATGCTGTAAGGCGGGTGCAAAACGCGGCGCCCGCGCTCTTTCGGCCTTTTTTTGGCGGAACGCTGCGCACGCCGCTCTCGCTACCATCGAGTGGTCCAGTACCACCTGATCACACTGTGCGGGGAAATCCCATCATGTCCAGCTCATCGCCTGCTTCCGCCCTCGTCGACGCCGACCGCAAGCACCTGATTCATCCGGTCATCAACTACCGCGCGCACGAAGCGCGCGGCGCCACCGTGCTCGACTCCGGTCATGGCGCGTATCTGCGCGACATCGACGGCAACGAGCTGCTCGATGCGTTCTCGGGCCTGTGGTGCGTGAACGTCGGCTACGGCCAGCAGAGCATCGTCGAAGCCGCGACGCGGCAGATGACCAAGCTGCCTTACGCGACCACCTACTTCCACTTCTCGTCGGAGCCCGCGATCGAACTCGCGGAAAAGCTCGTGTCGCTCGCGCCCGCGTCGCTGCGCCACGTGTATTTCACGCTCGGCGGCTCGGACGCGGTTGATTCGGCCGTCCGCTTCATCACGCACTACTTCAACGCGACGGGCCGTCCGTCGAAGAAGCAGATGATCGCGCTCGAACGCGGCTATCACGGCTCGTCGTCGATCGGCGCCGGGCTGACCGCATTGCCCGCGTTCCATCGCCACTTCGATCTGCCGCTGCCGAACCAGCATCATCTGCCGTCGCCGTACGCGTACCGTCAGCCGGAAGGCAACGATCCGCAGGCGCTGATCGCGGCATCGGTCGCGGCGCTCGAAGCGAAGGTCGCGGAACTCGGCGCGGACAACGTCGCCGCGTTCTTCTGCGAACCGATCCAGGGCTCGGGCGGCGTGATCGTGCCGCCGGTCGGCTGGCTGAAGGCGATGCGCGACGCGTGCCGGCGCCTCGGCATCCTGTTCGTCGCCGATGAAGTGATCACCGGTTTCGGTCGCACCGGACCGCTGTTCGCGTGCGATGCGGAAAACGTCGAGCCGGATCTGATGACGGTCGCGAAGGGGCTGACCGCCGGCTATGCGCCGATGGGCGCGTTGCTGATGTCCGACGAAATCTACCAGGGCCTGGCGGGCGATGCGAAAGAGACGGCCGTGGTCGGTCACGGTCAGACCTACTCCGCGCATCCGGTCAGCGCCGCGATCGCACTCGAAGTGCTGCGTCTCTATCACGAAGGCGGCCTGCTCGCGAATGGCGTGAAGCACGCGCCGCATTTCGCGGCCGGACTCGATGCGCTGCTCGACCATCCGCTCGTCGGCGACTCGCGGCATCGCGGTCTGCTGGGCGCGCTGGAACTCGTGGCCGACAAGGATTCGCGCGCGCGTTTCGACCCGTCGCTGAAGCTGTCCGACCGCATTGCCGCGGCCGCGTACCGCAACCGTCTGGTGTTCCGCGCATTCGGCGACAACATCCTCGGTTTCGCGCCCGCGCTCTGCTATGGCGAAGCCGAATTCGAGCAGCTGTTCGCGCGTCTGAAACGCACGCTCGACGAGGTGTCCGACGAAGCGGAGGTGCGTGCCGCGCTACGCTCCGCAAGCCGCGCGGCAGCATAGCCGCGTGATAACATCGGCCTGCGCAATACGATGTGCGAAGCGAAACCTTCCACGGGCAGACCGATACATGACGATGAGCGGCGACACGAAACTGGACCGGATTGACCTGCGTATTCTTTCGCAACTCCAGAAGAAAGGCCGCATCACGAACGTCGAGCTGGCAGACGCCGTGGGGCTCTCCCCGAGCCCCTGTCTGATCCGCGTGAAGCGGCTCGAAAAAGCCGGCTACATCGTCGGCTACGGCGCGCATATCCAGTTGCAGAAGCTCGGCGACGTGCAGATCGTCTTCACCGAAGTCACGCTCGCCGACCATCGCCGCGAAGACTTCGCCAAGTTCGAGGCGGCCATCCGCCCGGTCGACGAAATCGTGGAATGCCATCTGGCGAGCGGCGGCTACGACTACCTGCTGAAGTTCGTCACGCGCAGCGTGAACCACTATCAGAGCGTGATAGAAGGGCTGCTCGAACGCGATATCGGCATCGAGAAATACTTCAGCTACGTGATCATCAAGACGCCGTTCATCAAGACGGAGTATCCGCTCGAAGCGCTGTTTTCACGGCAGCATCAGTGAGGTTGAAACGCGCGCTGATTAAGCGCGCGTTGTGGATACTAAGCGTGCTGCCCGGCCGTTGATGCACCTTCCGTCGCCGTTGCGCTGGTGGCAAAGCGGCGGATGTCGAACGGTTCGATCGGCGTGCTGGTCGCGCCCGTGTCGATCAGTTCGGCCATCGTATCGCCAACGCCTGGGCCCAGCTGGAAGCCGTGGCCGCAAAAACCGAACGCATAGAAAAGGCCGCTCGTCGTGCCGCTCGCGCCCATGATCGGCCGGTCGTCGGGCATATAGCCTTCCACGCCGCTCCACACGCGGATGATGTTGAGCTTCTTCAGCATCGGCGCGACGCGCTGTGCCTGACGAAACTGCAGCAGCGTGTTCTGTGGCAACACCTTCGCACGGCGCTCATCGAGAAATGCCGGCGCACGCGCGCAACCGCCGATCACCACATTGCCGCGCTTCACCTGGCGGAAGTACACGATCTCTTCCGTATGCGGCGACGACACGCCGACCACGGACTCGATTGAATACGGCACCGGTTCGGTCACGCACATCTGCGGACCGTTCGCCGCGATCGGCACCGGCTCGCCGAACTGCTCCGACAGCAGGCTGCCCCATGCGCCGGCGGTGATCAGCAGCACCGGTGCGTGGAAGGTGCGGCCATCGGCGGCGGTCGCGCGAAACTCGTTGCCTTCCTTTTCGACCGTCACGACGTCGCAGTTCTCGACGATCTGCGCGCCGAGGCGCGCCGCCGCGCGGCCGAATGCGGGCGCCGCAAGGCGCGGATTCGCGTGGCCGTCCATCTGCGAATACGAACCCGCGAGCACTTCGGGACCGATGAACGGGAAGCGCTTACGCAGCGCGTCGCCGCGAAACAGATCGAGTTTCAGGCCGTAATGCGCAGCCTCTTTCGCGTAGGTCTCGAACTGGTCCGCCTGCTCGTCGCGATAGCAGACCCGCACGTGACCCGACATCAGGAATTCTGCATCGTGCTGGATCAGTTCCGGCAGACGCCCCCAGATTTCGCGCGAACGGTTCGCGAGCGGCAGTTGCGGCAGAAAGCGCCCCTGGCGACGCACGTTGCCGAAGTTGGTGCCGCTGGCCTGCTGGCCCACCAGCTGCCGTTCGAGCAGGATCACCGAACGGCCGCGCTTCCTCAGGAAAAACGCGGTCGCGGCGCCCATGAAGCCGCCACCCACGATCAGCACGTCGGCCTGCGCGCGGTTCGGATTCATTCGGTATCCTCCACAGTTGCGATCGACAGCGGTTTGACGGGCGCCTGCCCGCGCAGCCGGCCGACCTGTTCGAGCGGCACGTTCGCCGCGGCCGCGATGATCTCGGCGCCTGCGTGACCGCAATAGCGCCCCTGGCAGCGCCCCATGCCGACGCGGCTGAACGCCTTCGCGCGGTTCGCTTCCTGCGCGCCTTCGTCGTGCACCACGCGGCGCAGTTCGCCTGCGGTGATGCCTTCGCAGCGGCAGACGATCGTATCGTCCGACAGACGCGCGGCTTGTTCCGCAGGCCACGCGAACGCCTCGACGAGACCGAGCCGGAAGCGGTCCATTTTGCGCTGTTCGCGCTTCAATGGCTCGAGCGTCGCGGCCGGAATCTCGTGACCGAGGTCGATCAGCGCGGCGTACGCCGCGAGACGCCCGGCGATCTCCGCACCATCGGCGCCGAGCACGCGCGCGCCGTCGCCCGCGATATACACGTTCTTTTCGCTGCTGCGGCCAAGCTCGTCGATCTGCGGCAGCCACTGGCGCGTGGTCGCGTCGAAGCGGAATGCGCAGCGCGCGAGGTCGGCAAGCTGCGTTTCGGAACGCAGGTGATAGCCGAGGCCCACCGCATCGCAATCGATCTGTTCGACGTTGCCGCTCGCGTCGCGATAGCGTACGCCCCGCACGCCGTCGGCCGCATTGCCGATGATTTCGAGTGGCTCGATGCCGTTCGCGACGATCACGCCCGAGCGCTTCAGCGACGCCACCAGCGCGCTGCCCTTGCGCAGCACGTCGAAGCGCGCGAGCAGCTTCGGCAGCGCACGCAGCCGCGCGCCGGCCTTCGACGTATCGAGCACCGCGGCCACCTGCGCGCCCGCCTGCACGTACTGGTTCGCGACGAGATACAGCAGCGGCCCGGTGCCCATGAACACCACCCGGCTGCCGATCGCGCACGCCTGCGATTTCAATGCGATCTGCGCGGCGCCGAGGCTGTAGGTGCCCGCGAACTGCCAGCCCTTCATCGGCATCAGCCGGTCCGTCGCGCCGGGACACAGGATCAGCGCGTCGTACGGCAACGCGCTCGCGTGGCCTTCGTGCACGATATGCAGCTTGCCCTGTGCGACATTCCACGCGAGCGTCTGCGGCCGGTAGTCGATCCGCGCGCGCAACCGCTCGAAAGTCTGATGCAGGTTCTCGGCGCGCGACGCTTCAGTGCCGTACAGCTTCGTGTACGGACGCGTGAAGCCTTCAGGTTGACGCCGGTAGATCTGGCCGCCATCGCGGCGGCCTTCGTCGATCACGACCGGGCGGATGCCGGCCGCGAGCAGCGTTTCCGCGCAGCGCACGCCGGCCGGCCCGGCGCCGACGATCAGGACGCGAGGTTCGCCCATTGCGCCTCCGGTTGAGTGGTAACGATCCGCATGCCCGCAACGACCACGGTCGTGCATGCGCGCAGCCGTTCGCCGTCGGGAGTCCAGACCCAGCAGTCCTGGCACGCGCCCATCAGGCAGAAGCCCGCGCGCTTTTCGTCGCCGAATTCCGACTGGCGCACGTGCCGTACCGAGCACAGCATCGCGGTCAGTAGCGTGTCGCCGGCGAGTGCGTTCACCAGCGTGCCGTCGATCACGAGTTGGACCGTCTCGCGGCCGGTTTCGCCGAGCCGCACGAATCGTCCTTTCATGCCACTGCTCCTGTCGCGCCGTGCGGCGCGTGTTGACCGTCGACGCGGTTCGTCAGCACGTGGCGCAGGAACTCGCGGGTGCGTGCTTCACGCGGCGAACCCAGCACCTGCTGCGCGCTGCCTTCCTCGATGATGAGCCCGGCGTGCAGGAAACACACGCGGTCGGCCACTTCGCGCGCGAAGCCCATCTCGTGCGTGACGACCAGCATCGTCATGCCTTCGCGCGCCAGCGTGCGCATCACGCCGAGCACTTCGCCGACGAGTTCCGGGTCGAGCGCGGACGTCGGCTCGTCGAACAGAATCGCTTTGGGTTTCATCGCGAGTGAACGCGCGATCGCGACGCGCTGCTGCTGGCCGCCCGACAGTTGATGCGGATAGTAGTGCAGCTTTTCGCCGAGGCCCACCTTGTTCAGCAGCTCGATCGCATCGCGCCGTGCTTCCGCGAGCGGCTCGCGCTTCACGTGCACCGGCCCTTCCATCACGTTTTCGAGCGCGGTGCGATGCGGAAACAGGTTGAAGCGCTGGAACACCATGCCGACCTGCGTGCGCAGCTGGTTGATGTGGCGCGAACGCTGTTCGACGCGCTGATCGAGCAGCTTGATCTCGCCCGCGTCGTACGACTCCAGCGCGTTGATGCAGCGCAGAAGCGTCGACTTGCCCGAGCCCGACGCGCCGATCAGGCACACCACTTCGCCCTGCTCGATCTTCAGCGTAATGCCCTTCAATACCGGCACGGCGCCAAAGCTCTTGTGCACGTCCGTGATTTCGATCATGTCAGTCTCGCTTTGCGTTCATTCGCCGTTCATTGGACATTCATCGCGCTTTGTGGCGGCCGAAGCGGCGTTCCAGCGAACGCGTCATGCTCATCAGCGGCAGGCTCATCGCCAGATAGCCGAGCGCGACGAGCGTGTACACCGTCATGTTCTGGAACGTCGACGCGGCGATCAGCTGCCCTTCACGCGTCATCTCGGCCACCGTGATCGTCGACGCGAGCGACGAGTCCTTCAGCATCATCACGAGAGTGTTGCTGTACGGCGGCAGCGCGACCTTGATCGCCTGCGGCAGGATCACGCGCACCATCGTCTTCACGCGGCCCATGCCGATCGACTGCGCGGCCTCGAACTGGCCCGGATCGACCGCCTCGATGCCTGCGCGGATGATCTCCGCGATATAGGTGGAATAGCCGAAGCCGAGACCGATGATGCTGGCCTGCAGCGCCGTCACCTGCACGTGGATGTCGGGCAGCACGAAGTAGATGTAGAACAGCAGCACGATCATCGGCAGGCCGCGCACCACGTTGATCATCGCGCTGACCGCCCGCACCACGTGCGGATAGCGCGACATCTTCAGGAGCGCCCAGACGAGGCCGAGCGCCGTGCTCAGCAGCAGACAGCCCAGCGTGATGACGATGCTCATCATCGCGCCTTCCAGCAGGATCGGTACAAAATCGGCTATATCGTGCCAATGCATGTCATGCCTTTTGCAAACGCGCGTTGCGGTGTTTCATCCCGCCGCTGGGCTCACCACTGCGGCAGCGGCGGGTGTTGGTTCGGCTCGATGCTTCAGCCCGCCAGGTGCCACTTCTTCAGGATCGTGTTGAGCGAACCGTCGGCCTTCATTTTCGTGAGCGCGTCGTTGATCTTCGCGAGCAGCGCGCTGTTGCCCTTCTTCACCGCGATCGCGATGTCGAATTTCTCCATCGGCACATAGTCGTCGTCGACGCGCGTGCCGGCCATCGCGCCCGCCGCTTCCTGCGCCTTCAGGATCGGATAGTCGTTGAAGCCCGCGACGATGCGGCCGAGCGCGACGTCGCGCGTCATGTCGGCGGGGCTGTCGTACATCTTCACTTCCTTGAAGATGCCGAGCTTCACGAGCTGGTCGCCGTAGTCGGTGCCGGTCGGCGCGCCGACCGACATGCCCTTCATGTCCTGAACCGAGTGGTAGTTGGTCTTGTTCGACTCCTTCACGATGATGCCTTCGCCGAACGCGGTGACCGGCTGCGAGAAATCGACCACCTCGGCGCGCTTCGGCGTCGGCGTCATGCCCGCGACGATGATGTCGATCTTGCCCGACACCACCGACTGGATCAGCGCGGAGAACGGCACCGCGTCGTACGACACGTTGAAGCCTTCGCGCTTGCCGATTTCCTTCACGACGTCGGGCATCAGGCCTTCGATCTGCTGCGTCTTCACGTTCATGAACGTGGTCGGCGCGCTCGAAGGCGGCGAGCCGGCGGTGAGCGTCGGCTGCTCGGCGGCGTGGGTCGAGTGAACAGCACCGCACATCATCGCGAGCGCGATGCCCGCGCCCATCGCAAAACGTTGAACGGCGTGCAGACGGACGGCGGAAGCGGGTTCAAAGCTGAAACGCGACATGGGGATTTCCTCAGGGAAAGTGAACTTCAATTTATTGACGGCCGCATCGTTCACCGGTGCAGCTCGTGACATCCGTTCAATGCAGCACGTCCTGCAACCGGTAATACGCGCCGACGAGCGGCAGAAACCATGCGCGTCCGAAATGTCCGGGTATTGCCGGCCATTCGAGCGTCCGCCACGGGTTGCGCGCGGCGGCGCCAAACATCACGTCGGCCATCACGCGGCCCATATGCACCGACATCTGCACACCGTGGCCGCTGTAGCCCATCGAATAGAACAGACCTTCGTGCTGCCCCGCGCGCGGCAGACGGTCCGCGGTCATGTCGACGAGGCCGCCCCAGCAGTAGTCGATGCGAACGTCGGCGAGCTGCGGAAAGTACGCTGCGAGACCGTCGCGCAGGATGCGGCCGCTCTTCTCGTCCGAACGCGGATTCGACATCGCGAAACGCGCGCGGCCGCCGAACAGCAGACGCTCGTCCGGCGTCGCACGGAAGTAGTTGCCGATGTGGCGCGTGGTCACATACGAGCGGCGCGTGGGCAGCAGCGCATCGAGGCGTTCCTTGCCGAGCGGCTCGGTCGCGACGATGAAGCTGCCGACCGGCGCGATGCGGCGGCGAAACCATTGCAGCGGCCCCACCTGCGACGTGCCGGTGGCAATCAGCACGCGATCGGCACGCAGCGTGCCGCGCGCGGTCTGCACTTCGAACGCATTGCCGCCAAGCGGCTTCAGGCCCGTGACCGGCGTGTCCTCGTAAATGCGCGCGCCGCGACGCGCGGCCGCCTCGCCAAGACCCACGCCGAACTTGCCCATATGCATCTGCATGCCATTGCGCTGCACGAGGCCGCCGAAAAAACCGTCGGATGCGATCTCTTCACGAATGCGTTCGCGCGGCACAAGTTCGACGTCCGGATCGACTTCGCGCTTCAGCACTTCGTACGACTTCGCGAGCGAATCGAAATGCTGGGGCTTGGCGGCAAGCTTGATCTTGCCGCTGTGCCGAAGGTCGCAATCGATCTGCTCTTCCTGGATGATCGACTTGACCGTCTCCACCGCACCGGCATAGGCGCGGTAAAACTCCGACGCACGTTCGCTGCCGAGGCGCGCTGCAAGCGACGCGTAATCCTGCGCAACGCCGGTATTGCAATGTCCGCCATTGCGACCCGATGCCTGCGCGGCGAGCCGGCCCGCTTCGAGCACCGTCACCGACTTGCCGCGCTTCGCGAGTTCGAGCGCGGCCGAAAGCCCAGTGAAGCCGCCGCCCACTACCGCCACGTCCACGCGCCCTGCGAGCGGCTCATGTGCTGGCTTCGAAAAACGTGGCGCGGTGTCGAGCCAGTAGGAATCGAGCTTCATGCGGGTGCGTTTCCTGTGGAATGGTGGCGGCTTACGAAGCGAGTCTGCCGAGCAATCACAGGCCGAGCAGCGACGCGAGTTCCGGAATGCCCTTCACTTCGGTCACGCCATAGTACGGATTGAGCGGCTCGTGATTGCGGTTCACGAACGCCTTGTGCTTGATGCCCATGTCGTATGCGGTCATCAGGTCGTAGCGGAAGCTCGACGACACGTGCAGCACGTCTTCGGGATTGCAGTCGAGCTGCGAGAACATGTATTCGAACGCTTTCTGCAGCGGCTTGTACGCCTGCGCCTGCTGCGCGGTATAGACCTTGTGGAACGGTGCGCCGAGCTTGTCGACGTTGCTCTGGATCTGGTCGTTCGATGCGTTCGACAGGATCACGAGCTTGTACTTCTTCGCGAGACGCGCGAGACCTTCCGGCACGTCCGCATGCGGACCCCAGCTCGGCACCGCTTCGTAGATCTTCTCGGCGATCGCCAGATCGAACGGCACGCCGGTGCGCTCGCAGGTGCGCCGCACCGAATTCACGACCACGTCGCGATACGGCTTCCATGCACCCAGCACTTCATCGAGCCGGTAGCCGCGGAAGAACTCGACGAATTCGTCCATCTTCGCCTTGTCCAGCGTCTCGCCGTACAGCTGGCGCGCGGTCTGGCTCATCTGGAAGTTGGTCAGCGTGCCATAGCAGTCGAATGTGATGTACTTCGGCTCGAAATCGATCATGGTGAACATCCTGTCGTCGTGGCGAACCCTGGGGCGGGTTCGGGTTCAGTTTCGGATTCAGTCTCGCGGGTGACGCTGTGTGCTGCCTTGCATTTCGTTGCCATTCGTTGCGATCCGTTGCCGAGGCGGCTAGGGCTCCATCGGCTCGAAGTCGATCAGCACGCTCTTGTGACGCATGCTCGCTTCGAGTGCCTGGCGGCCGAGATCCTTGCCGATGCCGGACTGCTTGAAGCCGCCCGTCGGAATGATCATGTCGCCGCTGCGGCCATAGCGGTTGATCCAGATCGTGCCCGCCGCGATACGGCGCATCGCGCGCAGCGCCTGGCCGATGTCGCTCGTATGGACGCCGGCGCACAGGCCGTAGGTCGGATGTCCGGCCAGCGCGATGCCCTCTTCCTCGTCCTCGAACGTCTGCACCGTCAGCACCGGGCCGAACAGTTCCTCGCGCACGGCGGGCGTGGTCTCGGTCACGTTGGCGAGCAGCGTCGGCCGGTGGAAAAAGCCGTCTTCTGTGTTCTCGAAGAAACCGCCGCCGAAGATCACTTCCGCGCCGCTCGCACGGCTGTCGTCGATCAGCGATTCGATCCGCTGCGCCTGGGTCCGGCTGATGATCGGCGAGTAGCGGGTCGTGCTGTGCCACAACGGCCCCGGCGCGATCGGCGCCAGCTGGCGCTGCACCGCTTCGAGCAATGGGTCGGCAATACGCTTGTGCACGATCAGCCGCGTGCCGGCCACGCAGGCCTGGCCGCCGTTGCTGATGAAGCCGCGCGCGACGCAGCGCGCGGTGTGTTCGAGATTCGTCACGTGTTCGAAAACCAGCTGCGGACTCTTGCCGCCGAGCTCCAGCGTCACCGGCTTGGTCCCGTACAGCGCGGCGTCGCTCATGATGGCGGCGCCGGTGCGTGTCGAACCCGTGAAGCTGATCTTCGAAATATCGGGGTGGCGAGTGATGGCCGCGCCCGTCGTCGCGCCGCGGCCGTTCACTACATTGAAGATGCCGGGCGGCATGCCGGCTTCGACCGCGAGTTCCGCGAGACGCAGCGTCGAGAACGGCGTCATCTCCGAAGGCTTCAGCACAACAGCGTTGCCGGCCGCGAGCGCGGGCCCGCATTTCCATGAACACATCGACAGCGGGAAATTCCACGGCGTGACCGCGCCGATCACGCCATACGGCTCCGACGTCACGAACCCAAGACTGTCGCGGCGCGTGGCCGCGAGATCGCCACCGAGCTTGTCGGCGAGTTCCGCGAAGAAGCGGATCGCCTCCGCGGTGAACGGCACGTCGGACGCATACGCTTCGGCCACCGGGCGCGTCGAACTCACGGTTTCGAGCTGCGCGAGGCTGACCGCGTGCTGGTCGATCAGTTCGGCCCAGCGCGTCAACACCTTCGCGCGCTCGCGCGGCGAGCGCGTGCCCCAGCCGCTCGTCTTCCACGCGTGCAGCGCGTTGCTCACTGCGTAGTCGACGGTGCTCGCCGTGGCATCCGGAACGTAGCCGAGCAGACGACCATCGGACGGACGATAGACCGCTATCTGCGCTTCATCGGTCGAGTGGTACGTACCGCCGATGAAATGCCCTTGCGGCAACGGGACGGCGGACGGATCGAAATCGAGTGACGGTGTGGACATGCTCGGCCTGATCGGTAACCTGGAAACATGCAGTGAAGCGTCGACACCACAGGGTTCATTCGACGCGTCACGCCAGCTGCAAGAGCCTGTTCATCGCGCAACACCACAATGAACAAACATCGGATGAAGTTCATTATAGTGAACAAGGAATGAATTCCTAGTGATCAAAAATAAATCTTCAAAAAAGTTCGTGGTGCGATGCGGGACGATGTCTTGCGCTGTGAATGCATGGCGGTCACATGCAACGCTTCGTGCGTTGTCACCACGCGGCCGGAGCGCTGAACGACGGGTCGCGCTGCATTGCAGCGGAGTGAAGCCGGAGAGTGTTGTTGATCGATCAGTACGCGGCTGAACGAAGTGGACGAACTGCCGGGAAGAAGGCGCTGAAATGAACAGTGCCGGCACAGAATGAACGCCGGCACTGAAGTGAAGCAGATGAAAAATGAAGCTTCAGAGGTGGATGACCGGCGGCTGGGTATTCATGATCCACAGCAGCCGCGCCGTCTTGCTGCTTTCGTTGCGCACGCTGTGCGGTATCGTGCTCTTGAACTGGAAGCTGTCGCCGGCCCGCAGTTCGGCGCGGCGATCCCCGACGTTCAGCACGACCGTGCCTTCCAGCACCAGCCCCGCCTTCTCGCCGACGCCGACCAGCACCTCTTCGGAGCCCGCGCCGGCGGGCAGCATGATGATCATCATCTGCAGATCGTGGTCGCCATGCGGAGACAGCAATTCCTTCTCCATACCGTTCCTGCCGACCTCGAACAGCGGCCGCTCGGCCGCCTTGCGCACGAAGTCGCCGGTGACCGGATCCGATACCGCGTCGTCCGCTTCCAGCAGCGCGCTCAACGGCACCGACAGCGCCTGACGCAGGCGCTCGAGAATGCGCACGGACGGATTCGCCTTGTTGCGCTCGACCTGGCTGACGGTGCCCACCGACACGCCGGCGCGCATCGCGAGTTCGTTCACCGACAGTCCCTGGGCGATGCGCAGCGCCTTCAGGCGGGCGCCGACGTCGGCGTGGCTCAGGTCGGCCGCGCCCTTCTTGCTGAGCTGTGTTCGCTGCATGTGATTCCTGTTCGAAACGGTGCGCTGGACCCGGGAGTCGACCACGCCGGTGCTCTTCCGCGAGCGTCGCGTTCAGCGCCCCGGCGGCACGCAGCCGCCTGAAAGCACGATGAACGCCCAATCAGTATTGATCATTATATTGAATGATGCCATATTCGGCTGAACGCCAAAAATGCAGGCTTTCCTCTAGTGAACGGGTTGACTGCGGCCCCGTGGTCCGCTGCAACGCGGCGGTGCTTTGCTGTGTCGCTGAGGTGATTCTCCGTTCAATCGAGGCGGCCGCACCATTCGGCCGGGTGGACTAGGAGGCACGCACCGTAGCGATGCAACCACGCCCAGAAACGACTCATCGAGCCCAGGACAAAAGGATCGTCCTATTAACCGCGCGGCGAGAATGCGACAGTCGCGTTTGATCATGCCGTCACCAGGAGTTCGCAGTGTCCGAATCACCCGCAAAGCAGGCCCCGACCTACCGACGCTTCACGTCCGACGACGTCGCCGCCGCACACGCGCTGTCGCTTGCCGTGCGCTGGCCGCATCGGGCGGAAGACTGGCGCTTCATGTTCGATGCCGGAACCGGCTTCGTCGCCGAGGATGACGGCGCCGTGATCGGCACCGCGCTGTGCTGGAAATTCGGCAGCGACCGCGGCACGCTCGGCCTCGTGATCGTGTCGCCGGACGAACAGGGGCGCGGCATCGGCCGCAGGCTGATGGAACTGGTGCTCGAGGAACTGGGCAACCGCGTGACCTTCCTGCATGCGACGCCTGCCGGCAAGCCGCTTTACGAAAAGCTTGCCTTCAACGTCTGCGGTACGCTCGACCAGCATCAAGGCACGGTCGGCAACGTGGCGCCTGTCGCGCCGCCCAACGGCGAGCACCTGCGCGCACTGAAGGCCGAAGACGCGCCGAAGGTCATCGAACTCGCATCGCGCGCCAGCGGATTCGACCGCAGTGCGACCGTGCCGGCGTTGCTCGGCTTCGCAGAGGGCGTCGTGCTCGAACGCGACGGCGAACTGCTCGGCTTTTCGCTGTTCCGCCGCTTTGGCCGCGGCTATGTGATCGGCCCGGTGGTGGCGACGGATTCGCCCGACGCAGTGCGCGCGAAGTCGCTGATCGCGCACTGGCTCGCAAAGCATGCGGGCGAATTCGTGCGCATCGACGTGCCCGGCGGCACCGGCATCAACGACTGGCTGATCGCGCTCGGCATGGCGCGCGTCGACTCGGTCGTGAAGATGGTGCGCAACGCGCCGGCCGAACAGCACAGCGGCGAACCGGACGCGACGTACCGCGCGTTCGGCATCATCAACCAGGCAATGGCATAACGACGGGCATGACGATGAGCGTCCTCTACAAGGCCGACCCGGTGCGCGGCGCGGTCTGGGCCGAGCGTTTCGCGCAGCTCGCGCCGGACACGCCGTTGCGCGTGTGGCCCGACATCGGCGACCCGTCCGCGATCCGCTATCTGGTGGCCTGGCAACCGGAGGACCTCGCGCTTACGCTGCCGAATCTCGAGGTCGTGTTCTCGGTCGGCGCGGGCGTCGATCAGCTCGACCTCGCCCGCATCCCAGCGCATCTGCCGGTGGTGCGGATGATCGAGCCGGGCATCGTCGACGGCATGGTCGAGTACGTGACCGAAGCGGTGCTCGCGATCCATCGCGATCTGTTCGACTATGCGCTGCAGCAGCAGGCGCGCGTATGGAAAGCGATGCAGCTGCGGCCCGCCGCATCGTGCCGGGTCGGCGTGCTGGGGCTCGGCATGCTCGGCACCGCGGTGCTTGAACGCCTGCGGCTGTTCGGCTTTGCGTGCGCGGGCTGGAGCCGTTCGCCGCGCGAAATCGAAGGCGTCGAATGCTTCGCGGGCGATGCCGCGTTCGATGCGTTTCTCGCGCGCACTGACGTGCTCGTCTGCCTGCTGCCGCTCACCGACGCGACGCGCGGACTGCTCGACCGGCGCGTTTTCGCTATGCTGCCGAAAGGCGCATCGGTCGTGCACGTGGGCCGCGGACCGCAGCTCGTTGCGGCCGATCTGCTCGATGCGATGGATCGCGGCCAGATCCACAGCGCCGTGATCGACGTGACCGACCCGGAGCCGTTGCCCGTCGACCATCCGCTATGGACCCAGCCGCGCGTGCGTATCACGCCGCATATCGCGAGCGCGACGCGTGCCGATACCGCCGTCGACGCGGTGCTGGAAAACCTGCGCCGCCATCGCGCCGGCGAGCGGATGATCGGCGAGATCGACCGCACTCGTGGATACTGAATCAGGCAGCGTTTAAACATCCCGTTGTTCCTCGTGCGCAAAGCGTGACCGCTACGCGCAAGCCTCGCAAGGAGACACGTATGACCCGGACTTACCGCATTGCCGTCATCCCCGGCGACGGCATCGGCACGGAAGTGATGCCCGAAGGCGTGCGCGTGCTCGACGCCGCGTGCAAGCGCTTTGGCATC
>NZ_QQOA01000023.1 GCF_003443895.1 Paraburkholderia phosphatilytica
GCTGCGCCGCCCCAACCCCAGAACAAAAGAAAAAGCACAGCAAAACCGGACATTTCTATCTAGCCAGCACCCCGACATTTGAATCTGGCTTTGACACACACACACACACACACTGTAGGTCCCAAATAGAAATGTCGGGTTTCCGCTAAATAGAAATGTCCGACTTGCTCGACGTATCTACGCGTTGACACATCCCGAACCGCGACGTACGATCAATGTATCGACGCGTATCAACGCGACTTGTCTGGTGCGTGGAAGATCCGCCGGGGTCGACCGGCGGCAATAAGTTTTCGTTGAGCCATTCGGCCTGAAGGCTCGACGGATATCGGAAAAGGCGGACATCTAATGGCTACGCAAACCCTCAAGCGCTGGGGGAATAGCCTTGCGGTGCGAATTCCGGCGAGCGTCGCCACGGAGGCGGCGTTTTCGGAAGGACAGGAGGTCGACGTGGAAGTTGAGGATGGACAGGTGCTGATCCGGCCGCATCAAGGTATCAAACGGTTCTCACGCGAGCGCTATCTGCAGCAGTTGCGCGAGGCACGGTTGCAGCAGCACGATCTCGTCGACTTTGGTGAACCCCAGGGCTCGGAGCTGGGAGGCCCCGACGACCCGACGCGCTTCGAATGATGGTGAGTGGCAATGATCAACGAAGTACCTGAAACAGGCGACATTATTCGGCTATACACAGGACCAGCAAAGGGCACAGAACAGGACGGCTATCGCGCTTTCCTGGTCCTGACCGACAACGAGTTGAACGAACTGACGGGGCGCGTATCGGGCGTACCGATCACCACCACGGTCAGAGGCTGGGAAACGGAAGTTCCGATCGCCAGCCTGGAGCGTCCTGGCGTCGCTCTTTCGGATCAGATAACCACACTGGACTTCCGCGCTCGCGGCTTCAAATTCCGCCGCGAACGCGCGACGGGAGAGGAACTCGACGCAATACGCTACGCGGTCCGATCCTATCTGGGCTTGTGACGACCAAGGCACCCTCGCGGTGCCTTTTCGTGTCTACGCATCGTCACGACACCCTCACCTCACCCCGGCACCACATCAAACTCCACCCGAATTCCACCCGGCTCATAAATCATCATGTGCCGCTTCGGACCTTGGCCGAGCAGTTCCGGCGGAAACTCCACCTTCACGCCGGGCCAGTTCGACACGCGTTGCAGGATCTCGTCGAACGCGCGTTCGTCTTTGGCACGTAGTGCGACGTGATGCAGCCCGATGTGCGACCGCCGGTCGAACTCCGAACCGGGCTCCGCGTTCTTCAACTGCCACAGCGTCAGCATGATCCGGCCGTCCGATACGAACACGGCCGGATAGTCCGGCTTCTCGCCAACCTTCTTCCAGCCCAGGCATTCGATGAAAAACGCGCTGGTCACTTCGATATTTCTGACGGTGAGACCGAGGTGGTCGATCCCGCTCGTGAGCGAATCCGGATTCATGTCGTCACTCCTCGTGATATAGCAGATCGTGAGCCAATCAGCGTAGCCGCATCGCGTCACCGCACGTACGCTCGTACGGCTCAAAAATACGCTCATTCGTCTCGAATCCGCAGGATACGTACGAGCGACCGGCGAGACGCGCGAGAGAAACCCGCTAGCGCAAACCCTCCCCCGCTGTCATCAAAACGCCGCCACGCGCCGCTAGCCTTGACGATTAAGCCAAACGCCGAATTGGCGGGGAAAGTGTGCTCGTTTTGCGCGATCGAAATGCCCTGCGCCAGCGTACATTGACAACCATGATGCAGTGGCACGCAAGGGCGGCGCCGCTGCCGGCAAACCAGATTTCCGAGAACCAGCCAGACATGTTTACCAGCAGACCTTGCAAGGCGACGTGCGTCGTCGACGGCTCCGCCGTACAGATCAGTTTTTACTCGGACACGGGCGTTCTCCGTATCGCCGATGCGGCTCGCGCGTCGGTGCGCGAAACGCGCTGGGGCGCGTCGTGGAACGAGCTGCTCAAAGCTTTCGCTGAATTCAGCCATCGCGGTCAGGACGACCTCGCAGTCGAATCGCTTTTCTCCGGCGTGCTGTTGGCCCAGTAACTGGTCCACACGCGCCGCGTTGCGCGGCAGAAAGAAAGCAAGGAAGCAAGGCAGCAGCCCTCGCCGCCCGGCATTTTCGTCCGGTCGCAATGCCGCTACCATGGCGGATCCCACAAGGAGATCCCGATGGAGCGACCATCCTTCATTCGCCACTGGCAAGAACTGGAAGGCGAAGACAACGCGCATTACACCGGCGACACCGAACTGCTCGCGATCGGCGCACCGCTCGCCGCCCGCCTCGGTTTGACCCGCATCGGCATTCACCATAACCGGCTTCCGCCGGGTCGCCGCACGTCCTATCCGCACGCCGAAAGCGCCGAAGAAGAGTTCGTGTTCGTGCTGGAAGGCCACCCCGACGTGTGGATCGACGGACATCTGCACCGGCTCGCGCCTGGCGACTCCGTCGCGTTTCCGGCGGGTACCGGCATCTGCCATACGTTCATCAACAACACGGACGACGAAGTGCGGCTGCTCGTGATCGGCGAAACGCCGAAGGACGAGAACCGCATCCGCTATCCGATGAACGAGGCGCACGAAGCGCGTCGCAAGGACCGCTGGCTCGACTGGCCGACGCGCCCGCTCGGCCCGCACGACGGCAAGCCGGAACCACGCTGACGCGCTGCCGCGTTTTTGGCTACGCGAAGCGCTCGACTTCTTCCCGCGTCGGAATCGACGGCTGCGCGCCGGCGCGCGTCACCGAAATCGCGGCCGCGCGTTGCGCGAGGCCGATCGCCGCGTCGAGCGGCTGACGCGCCGCGAGCTGCGACGCGAACACGCCGATGAACGTGTCGCCGGCCGCGGTGGTATCCACCGCCTGCACTTCGGGCGCGGCAAAATGCGCGCCCTCGCCGCCTTCGCGCAGCAGATACGCGCCCTGCGCGCCGAGCGTGACGATCACGTTGCGCGCGCCCGCGCGCTGCAGTTCCATCGCGGCGCGCCGCGCGCCGCTTTCCGATTCCACCGGCAGACCCGCGAGGATCGCCGCTTCCACTTCGTTCGGCACGAGGTAGTCGATCAGCGGCATCCATTCCGCCGGCAACGGCTCGGTGGCGGGCGCCGGGTTCAGCACGGTGGTCTTGCCGAGGCGCCGCGCGAGCGCGAGCGTTGCGTGCACCGCGTCCCACGGAGATTCGAGCTGGCACACCACCACGTCGGCCGCGCGCAGCATCGCTTCGTGCCGCTGCACGCCTTCCGGTGTCAGCTCGCCGTTGCTGCCCGCCACCACGACGATCGTGTTCTGCCCTTCATCCGATACCGTGATCAGCGCAACGCCGGTGGGTTGCGATTCGCTCGTTTCGATGCCCGCGCAGTCGATGCCCTCGGCTTCGAGATCGCGCAGCCGCTGGTCGCCGTTCGCATCGCTGCCCACGCAGCCCACCATCGCGACGTGCGCGCCGATGCGGGCCGCCGCGACCGCCTGATTCGCACCCTTGCCGCCCGCCACCTGCGAAAACTCCTGCCCGCTGATGGTTTCGCCCGGACGCGGCAGATGCGGCGCGCGCGCCACCAGATCGGTATTGATGCTGCCGACCACGACAACCCGGCCCTGCTTTGCTGCTTTAGACACGATCAATCTCCTGACAGACAACCATGACGGTCACCGGCCGATTATGCGGCACGGCGCCGGCTCCGGTAGGTATCCAGCACGACCGCGATCACGATCACCGCGCCGGTGATGATCCGCTTGGTCGGCTCGCTCGCGCCGATCTGCGCGAGGCCCGCGGCCAGCACCGAAATAATCAGTACGCCAAAGAACGTGGTGATGACCGAACCGCGCCCGCCCATCAGGCTCGTGCCGCCGATCACGACCGCCGCGATTACCTGCAGCTCGATGCCGGAGCCCGCATTCGGGTCGGCGGCTTCGAGGCGCGAGATCTGGAACAGCGCGGCGAGCCCGGACAGCAGCCCCATCAGCGCGAACACCGCGACCTTGTACGGACGCGTATTGACGCCCGCGAGCCGCACCGCTTCCTCGTTGGTGCCGATGCCGACCAGATAGCGCCCGAACACGGTGCGCGTCAGCACCCACTGCGCGACGACGATCACCGCGATCGCGATGATGAACGCGGGCGAGATGCCGAACGCGATCGGGTTCGACAGGAAATCGAGCGAATCGCCGATGTACGCGGTGCGCGAGTTCGTCAGCTGGTACGCGATGCCGCGCGCCGCTTCGAGCACGCCGAGCGATACGATGAACGACGGAATCCGCCACGCCACGGTGATCGTGCCGGTCACGCAGCCGGTCAGCGTCGCGCCCGCCATGCCGAGCAGCGCGGCCGGAATGGCCGGCCAGTGCCACTGCAGCGCGGCGACGCTGGTCAGCGCCGCGCCGAGCGCGAGCACCGAGCCGACGGACAGATCGATGCCGGCGATGATCAGCACGAAGGTCATGCCGACCGACATCACCACGAGATCGGGAATCTGGTTTGCGATCGTGCTGAACGTGTCGTACGTGAGGAAGTGCGAGCTCAGGCACGAGAACAGCACGATCATGCCCGCAAGCGCGCCGATCAGGCCGATGTAGTTCGAGAAGCCGAAGCGCGTCCGCGTGGGCTTCGACTGTTCGGGCGGTTCGTTCTGCACCGTCGGCAGGCTGGTTTGTGCTGTCATACGTCATTGCTCCATCAGGTTCTCGGCGGGCGCCGCGCCCGCTTCCGTCATCTGTTCCGCGCTCGCGTAGCCGGCGAAGGCCGCGGCCAGCAGCGCATCCTGGCTCCACGCGCCGCGCTCGAAAACGCCGGTCATCCGGCCGGCCGACATCACGCCGATCCGGTCGCAGATCGCCATCAGTTCTCGCAGGTCGCTCGATACGACCACGAGCGCACGGCCCTCGCGCGCGAGCGCGCCGAGCAGCATGTAGATGTCGAAGCGCGCGCCGACATCGATGCCGCGGGTCGGTTCGTCGAACAGCAGCACGTTGCAGTCGCGCGCGAGCCAGCGGCCGATCACCACCTTCTGCTGGTTGCCGCCCGACAGTTCCGCGACCGCCTGCGCCGGGCCCGCGGTGCGGATCCGCATCGCGTCGATCATCTTCTGCGCGAGCGCGGCTTCACGGCGGCTGTCGATCACGCCGCGTTTCGATACCGCGCCCAGGTTGCCGAGCGACACGTTCGCCGCGATCGGCTGCGGCAGCAGCAGGCCTTCGCCCTTGCGGTCTTCGGTGATCAGCGCAATGCCCTGCTGCACCGCGTCGACCGGCGAACCCAGCTTCGCGGGCACGAGCGGGCCGCCATTCTGCGCCAGCGACACGGTGCCCGCGTCCGCGCGATCGGCGCCGAAGATCAGCCGCAGCAGTTCCGTGCGGCCCGCGCCGATCAGTCCGCTGATGCCGAAAATCTCGCCGGCCTTCACTTCGAACGACACGTCGCGCACCGCATGGCCGCGCGTCATGTGCTCCACTTTCAGCGCGACGCCGCCGATACGCCGCTCGCCGAGATCGATCTGCTCGCCGATCTCGCGCCCCACCATCAGCGTGACGAGCCGCTCGCTGGTGAGGTCCTGCATCGGCCCGATGTGCACGAGCCGGCCGTCGCGCAGCACCGCCGCGCGCTCCGCGATCCGTTGCAGCTCTTCGAGCCGGTGCGAGATGTAGGCCATCGCGACGCCGCGCGCCTTCAGTTGCGCGATCTGTCCGAACAGCAGGTCGACTTCGCGCGCGGTCAGCATCGCGGTCGGTTCGTCGAGGATCAGCACGCGGCAATCGCCGATCAGGTTGCGTGCAATCTCGACCATCTGCTGATGGCCGATGCCAAGCTCGCCGACGAGTGTATCCGGATCCATCGCATCGAGCCCGACCTGCGCCATCGCGCGGCGCGCGTCGTCGCGCAGCTTCGCGCGGTCGATACGGCCCGGCAGGCCGCGGCGCGGCAAGCGGTTCAGGAACAGGTTCTCGGCGATGGTCAACGTAGGCAGCAGGTTCAGCTCCTGCATCACCATCCGCACGCCGAGCGCCTCGGCTTCCGTGCGGCTGGCTGGCGCATACGGAACGCCTGCCAGCGTCATCGAGCCGTCGGTGGCCGTGACGAGCCCGCCGACGATCTTCGACAGCGTGCTTTTGCCCGCGCCGTTCTCGCCCGTCAGCGCGAGCACTTCGCCCGCGTAGAGCGGCAACGAGATATCGGCGAGCACGGGAGCAGCGTAGGTCTTGCCGACGCCCTGCACGCTCAGCACGGGCGCGGCATCGTGAGAGGACTGGAATGAAGTAGGCATCGCGTAACGGCTGCGAAAGTGCGGGTAGAACGGGATCCGGACGCTGGCGCTGCGGTGTGCCGCGCTTCGATTGCGCAGGCGCCACGCGGACGGCTCCGGCAAGGCGCCGGAGGTGACCTGCAACGCGGCCGGCTGGCCGCGTCACACGATGGTCAGATGCGCGTGAATGCGCCCGGATGCGGGAGGCTTACCTGGTGACGGTTACTTCGTGACGAGATCGACCGGCGTTTCCACCACGCCCGCCAGATCCGACTGCTTCCTGTGCTCGGACAGCGCCTTCAGCGCCGTATCGATACCGAACACCGCCTGCTTCGCCGCATACTGGTTCGCGGTGGCGAGCACGCGGCCATCCTTCAGCATCGGCTTGATCGCGTCGATGTCGTCGTAGCCCACCACGTACACCTTGCCTGCCTTGCCGGCCGCACGCACGGCGGAGACTGCGCCGATCGCCATGTTGTCGTTGCCGCACAGCAGCGCCTTGATGTTCGGGTACTCGTTGAGCATCGCGGAAGCCACCGCATTGCCCTTGTCGATCTCCCATTCGCCCGACTGCACCGAGTCGATCTTCGCGCCCACCTTCTGCATCGCTGTCTTGAAGCCGGCCGTGCGCTGCTGCGCGTTGGTCGTGGTCGACACGCCTTCGACGATCCCCACCTCGTCACCCGACTTCAGCTTCTTCGCGAGAAAATCGCCGACCTTCTCGGCGCCCTTCGCGTTGTCCGGGCCGACGAACGGCACGTTCAGGTCCTTCGACTTCAGCACGTCCGGATCAAGCCGGTTGTCGATGTTCACGACGATGATGCCCGCGTCCACCGCCTTCTTCACCACCGGCACCAGCGCCTTCGAGTCGGCCGGCGCCAGCACGATCGCATCCACCTTCGACACGATCATCTGCTCGACGATCTGGATCTGCGCCGCGGTATCGGTCTCGTTCTTGATGCCGTTCGTCACCAGATCGAACTTGCCGGTGTTGTGCGCCTGGTAGTCTTTCGCGCCGGTTTCCATCGTCAGGAAGAACTCGTTCGCGAGCGACTTCATCACGAGCGCGACTTTCGGCTTGTGCGGCGTCTGTGCGAAGGCGGAGCTTGCCGGCAGGACCGTGCAGGCGAGGAGCGTTGCGGTTGCCACGAGGGCGCGGCGGCGTGCGGGTTTGAATGTGCGATTCATTGAAGTCTCCGTGTCGCCCGTGCGTTTCTACCGGGTGGTAGTGACGAGTCGTCTGATGGATTCGAGTTGCGAGCCAGGGCGCCGTGCGCGTGCAGCACCCCTGAACGCTTGCTACGGCAACGGCCGGGGCCCGACCCGGAGTGAATCCTATCCCCGCAAATCGGGTTATGCTATGCCCGTTTTCAAAACGGGCCGTTACAAAAATGGAACAGCTGGACTGGGACGATCTGCGGATTCTGGTCGCGATCGCCCGCGGCGGCACGATGCGCGCGGCCGCCACGGCATGCGACCTGAGCGCGCCGACGCTGTCGCGCCGCCTCACCGATCTCGAGCGCCGCCTGGGGGAACCCCTGATCGATCGCGTGCCGTCAGGGTGTACCCCTACCGCGTTCGGCGCGAAGGTGCTCACGTGGGCCGAGCAGATGGAAGACCTTGCGCACCGCATCGCGCGCGCGGCCGATGCGACGGACGGCGGACCGCGCGGCACGGTGCGGATCAATGCGCCGGAGTGGCCGTCGTACATGCTGCTGAAGCTGCTCGGTTCGTTCCAGGACCGGCTGCCCGGTCTGTCGATCGAGGTGCTCACTTCACGCCGCCCGTACAGCCTCGCAAGACGCGAAGCGGACATCGCGCTATGGCCGGAATGCCCGGACGAAGGCGATCTCTACGTGCGCCGCATCGGCCGGATCCGCTTCGGGCTCTATGCGTCGCGCGACTACTCCCTGCGTCACAAGCAGGCGATTGCGCGCAAGGAATGGGACAAGCTGTCGTTCGTCGGGCTCGACGACCGTCAGGCCGATCACAAGGTCACGCAGTGGCTGAAGAGCCTGCCGGGCGCGCCGGCGCCGTCGCTGCGCAGCAGCTACGGGATGGGTGTGTTCGACGGCGTGCTGGGCGGCTCGGGGCTCGGCGTGCTTGCGCAGCTCGCGGGCAGCACGACGAGCGAACTCGTCTGCGTCGAGAAACACATCAAGACGCTCGACGAAGACGTGTGGCTCGTGCAGCATCCGGCGCTGCGCGACAGCGAACGGATGCGCACGGTGGCCAACCTGCTGGTGGAGATCTTCCGCTAGTGCGACGCGCGCTTGCGTGATCCCGCACGCGGCCTGGGCGTGAACTTATGCGGCCAGCTTCCTGAACGTTTCCAGCACCGCGTCGCCCTTGAACGGCTTCACGATCCAGCCTTTCACGCCCGCCGCCTTGCCGCGCTCCTTCATCGCCGGGCTGCTTTCCGTGGTCAGCATGATCACGTTGACGGTCTTGTTCGCGAGTTCGCCGCGAATCTTCTCGACCATCGTCAGGCCGTCCATGTTCGGCATGTTTACGTCGCTCACGATCAAGCGAATGCCCGCATCCGCCTTGAGCTTCGCGAGACCGTCCTTGCCGTCGACGGCGATCGCCACGTCGAGGCCCGCTTTCTTCAGAAAGCCCGCCACTTCGTCGCGGACCGTGCTCGAATCGTCTACTACCAGAACCTTGGCCATGTTGATGTTCCCTGTTGCAAATACCTGATCGTTCAGAAAAGCTCGAGTTCGCCTTCGCTCTGCGCTTCGTCGGCCACGTTGGCGACGAAGTCGAGCCGCGCCTTCGCGCACACGCACAGCGTGACGCCGAGCCGCGCCGCGCCACCCATCTGCAGGTCGTACGCCCACACGTGGTCGGGCTTCAGCTCGCCGAGATGGTCGACGCAGCGGCTCGCGAGCTCGTACGGCGTCGACATGCCAAGATCAGGGAAGTACGTCACGAGCTGCTGGTTGATGTAGCCGCAGCACAGGTTGCCGGTTTCGGTCAGCACCTCGGGCAGCGTGCGGCTCGTGTCGTTGCCCACGTAGTACGCGCGGGTCGCGTCGTCGTCGCTGAAGTGCAGCACGAACAGCAGACGGAATGCGATCGACGAGATCGTCAGCACGATCGCGCGCGGGCCGAGCGTATCGGCGCGTCCTTCGACGGCCACCGGCGTAGTCGTGCAGCTGTCGCCGGCCGTCGCGGTCAGACGGCTCTTCGCCGCCTGTTCGAAGATCGCTTCGATGCTGCGTTTCGCTTCGTTCGTGATCACGCTGCAACCTGCTCGAGCTTCGACTGGAACTGGTTCGCCAGCATCTCGACGCTGCCGAGCGACGCCGTGATCATCTTGCCGCCGGCCTGGATGTCCTGGAACGTCGCGGCCGTCGTCAGATCGTTGCGATGCAGGCTGTCGCGGTAACTCTTCGACAGTTCCTGCGAGCGCGACGCCAGCGTGCGCACCTCGCTCGCGACGATCGAGAAGCCCTTGCCCGCCGCGCCCGCGCGCGCCGCTTCGATGGACGCATTCAGCGACACGATCAGCACATGCTGCACGATCGACGACAGCTCCTGGTTCTTCGCGTGCATGTCGCGGTTCTGCGCCATCAGCGAGATCATCTGCTCGTGCCAGCGCTCGAACGTGATCGACAGCGCTTTCAGACGCGCCGCTTCGCCCGAGATGCGCGCCGCGTGCTGCAGCCACTCGTCGTTCTGCGTGCTCACGGTCGCGAGCGCCGTGCGCAGCTCGTGCCCGTCGTGTTCGTTGCGCTCGAGCTGCGCCTGCAATGCGGCGAGCTGCGCTTCGAGCGCCGCGCGTTGTGCGGCTTCTTCGCCAAGGCGCGCCTGCTGTGCCTGCTCGGCGCTGCGCGCGCGTTCGTCGTCTGCTGCGATCAACGCCTGCCGCGCACGCGCCGACTGCGCGCGATGCCAGCGATCAAGACCCCACGCCGCGAGGGCGACGAGTGCGCCCGCGGCGCAGGATGCCACCAGATAACTGTTCATGCCTGACTGCTCCCTAACCCTGCAAATGCTGCTTGCTGTGTCTAGTGTGTCTGCGATTACCGCTTACGTAGCCGCGCGTTCGTTGCGCCCGGCCACGTCCTGCCGTTCCTGTTCCGCTTCAGCCGAATCAAGACTATCGACCGCCCACGTCTCCGGCAGCCAGACCACCGTCTGGAAGCGGCGGAATTCCGCGCCCACGCGGTCGTCGGTGAAGCGCAGTTCGATGCGGCCGTGCTCGCGGCGGATGAAGTCGCGCACCGCGTCCATGCCGACGCCGCGCCCGGACACTTCGCTCACCGTCGACGCCGTCGAAAAACCAGGACGGAAGATGTAGCCGGCAATCGTCTCGTCGCTCGCGGCTTCGTCTTCGTCCAGCCAGCCGCGCTCGATCGCCGCGCGGCGGATTTTCGCGAGCGCGAGGCCGCGGCCGTCGTCGCTGATCGTGATCTGCAGCGCGCGGTCGTCGACGCCCATTTCCAGCTCGATCGCGCCGGCTGCGGCTTTGCCTTGCGCAACGCGTTCGGCCGCCGGCTCGATGCCGTGGTCGACGCAGTTGCGCAGCAGGTGCGTGAACACGTTGCGCAGCGTGCCACCCGCCTGGCTCTTCACGCGGTAACCGTTGTCGTCGATCCGAACGACGGGCGCGTCCTTGCCGAGCTCATGCGCGAGCGACGGCAGCGAGCCCAGCACGCCGCCGAGCGCTTCGCCGAGCGTCTCGGTACCGAGCAGGCGCAGCGTGCGGTGCATCGATTCGCGCATCGACAGCAGCGCGTCGGTGTCCGACGGATCGGCGCTTTCGAGCATCTGGATGTGCTGCTGGATCAGCTGGATATCGACCATCAGGTAGCGCTCGGCACTCGTCGCGCCCTTCGCGCCCTTGCGGCCGAGGCTCACTTCGCTGATCGTCGCGTACGCTTCGAGCGCCGCCTTCACGCGCTCCAGATCCCCGATCAGCGCCTGCTGGTCCCACTCGTGACCGCCTTCCGCCTGGCGCAGCGCGTCGTAGCGCTGCTCGGCGTCGTGCACGATGCTCGTCAGGTGCTGGAAGCTGTAGGTGCGCGCATTGCCCTTCACGGTGTGCATGTTGCGGAACAGTTTCGCAACCGCTTCGAGGTCCGGCGTGTCGTGCTGGCGGATGATGCGTTCGTTCTCGTGGATGAAGCAGTTGGCGCTCTCCACGAACTGGTGGAACTTCTCTTCGCTCACCGCGAGAATCTCGCCGATCATCTCGAGGCGGCGGCGCTGCTCTCCCGCTTCGGCGGCAAGCGCGCGCAGTTCGGTCACGTCGCGCACGCACAGCATCAGACGCACGACGATGTCGTCTTCATCGGTAATCGCGGACCAGCTGAGGTCGAGGATCTTCACGCGGCCGTCGGCCATCGGCTTCGAGATCTCGTTCACGAGCAGGTGCTCGTTGAACGCGAAGTTCATGCTGTCTTCGCCGAGGCACGCATCGAGCGCGGCTTCGATCTGCGAGCGCGCGTCGCTGCCCACATCGGTGCCGTCGAATACGAGCGACAGCAGCGGCTGGCCGGCAATCTCGCTGGTCTCGAAGATCGCTTCGAGGTACGCCGAGTATTCCGGGTGCACGATGCCGCCGTCGACCACCGTCAGGATGCCCTGCTGCATGTTCTGCAGCATCGCCTGGATGTCGGCGGTCTTCTGCTTCAGTTGCAGCGAGCTCTGCTGGATCTTCTCGATCATGCCGTTGAACGCGACGATCGAATGCCCGATCTCGTCCATCCGGCCCACCGGCACGCGGCGCGTGAAGTCCTGGCTCGACGCGATCTCGCTCATCATCGTCTGCATCCGCGACAGCGGGCGCGTGATCTGGCGATACAGCAGCAGGCTGATTGCGATCAGCAGCGCGATCGCGGCGCCGGTGGCGGCGGCGATCGCCGTCGTCGTGGTGGCGAGCGTGCCGTTCAGCGTGGAGATCGCGTCGTCTTTCTGGCGGTTCTTCTCGATGCGCAGCGTCTCGACGATGCCTTCGAGTTCGTCCCGATACTGCGCGACGTTCGCGAACAGGAACGCCTGCGCGAGTTCGTTCTTGCCGGCGGCCTTCATCTGCGCGGTCTGGTCGATCGCATCGAAGTAGTTCGCGAGGCTCTCGCGCGCCTGCGCGACGAGACCCGTCTGCGCCTGGCCCTGTGCGGCCTTCGCCTGCACGTCGAGCGCGGCTTGCAGCGATGCCTTCTTGCTCTTCAGCTGGTCCTGCGCCTGCTGGACCATGTTGGCGTCCGGCGCGTAGACGAGCGTCATCGTCGCGAGCTGCACGTCCTTCACCTCGGACACGAGGTCGGCGGATGCGAGCGCGCTCGGCACGACGCCTTGCGTGACCTGCCGTACGTCGACGGCACTGTTGCGTGTCTGAAGCACCGCGTAGCCGCCGATGGCGGACAGCGCGACGAGCATCAGCACGACGAGAAGCGTAATACGGTGACGGATAGTCATCTGTGTTTCCCCGAAGTCGGTCGTTTCGACCTGTGTTCGCCCGGTCTGGCGACGTGCCCGCTGTGGTTATGTTTGTCGGGCGCCGGGATTATCGACGGTGGGGTATGACAGAAGCGTGTCCGTTCTGGTGCAACGCGGCAAAAACTTGGCGTGTTGCGAACATGCATCGTTACCGCATGTTTATTTGCTGCCTCACCCTAAAGTCCGCACGGAAACAGCCGTTAAGCAGTGAGGTTTCGTGCGTACGTTCCGTACGTGCAAAGCGCGATGGTTGCGGGAGCAGCGGTCCGCCCGAAGCATTCGAGGGACCGCGTTCGCGGATGCAGTGAAATGCGGAGTGCGGGGTAAAGCGGAAGGAAGTGCAGGGTAAAAAATGCGGGGTAAAGCGGCCACGCCGCGTGCGGGCGTCAGATCGACTTGAAACGGCGCGCCTTGATGGTCGCGGTCTGCTCGAGCAGTTCGAGCAGCCGCTCGGCACGGCGCCGCTGGATCTGCACGAGGTCGTGCGTCGCGAGCAGTTCGCGCACGCGGTTCTCCCAGTAACGGTCGCCGAGTGCATCGAACACCGTGGCCGCATCCCCGCGCGCCACGTTCTGCACCATGCGTTCGAGATGGTCCAGCTGGCTGTCCACGAGGCTGGCGGGCAGGCGTCCGCCAGCCTTCGGGACAGGTTTCTTGTGGGTGGCGGTACTCATCGTTCTCTCAGGTCTTCTCTTGGTTTGGCGGCAATCCGGGACATCGGGCGCCGGTCCGCGCGGCTTCGAGGCTGCGCAGGTTTGTTTTTGACCGGCTACGCTGGGTCCGGTCGACGCGGCCTGATGGCCAGCCGTCGCCCGAAGAGCATGGCTCGAACGATAGCAGTTGCCTGCCGCGCGACTTGACCGTGCGTCTCACTTCGCATTCGACGAATCCCTCAAGTTGCCGCACGCGGCTGCCGACTATCCGGTATCGTGTCGCTTCGCCGCCAGGGTCGGGACTGGCGCCGAATTCGTTCCGTAACAACCCGAGTACGTATTTCCGCAAGCCGCTTTTCGCATGAACCCGCGCCGTTCGCCTTCGCCTCCTGATGCCGTAGCCGGCCCCTCCGCCGCGCGCGGCAGGCACAGCGCGTCCGTCGGCGGCGCCGCTACCGCCCAGCGCAGTCCCGCCATTGCCCATAGCCGCTTCAGCACCGCGACGTTCGCGCGCGGCGAGCAGGCGCTTGCGTGGCGCCAGCGGGTCGGCCACGTCGTCGACATGTTGCCCACTCAACAGCAGCTCGCCGATGGTTTTTACGGCGAGATCGAACGCTACGCGGTCGGCGACTTTTCCCTCACCGATGCACGCACCGATGCGATCCTGCTCGACCGGCCAGTCGCGCGCGTGTCCACCGACGGCCGGCGCGACTACGCGTTCCACGTGTATGTGGAAGGCGAAAGCGGCTACGTGAGCGGCATGCAGCGCAAGCGCAGCGCGCCGGGCTCGGTGCGCGGCATCGTCGCGCTGGACCTGAACCAGCCGTTCAGCACCGATCGCGCGGCCTGTCGCGTGCTGACGCTGTTCGTGCCGGAGGCACGCGTGCACGAAGCGTTCGCGGATGGCGAGTCGCTGCATGGGCGCATCATCGAATACGGCGCGCCGCTGACGAACCTCGCGTTCGCGCATCTTTCCGCCACCTTTGCGGACCTCGGATCGCTCGATGGCAACGAGGCGATGGAGTCGTTCGAGGCCGGCGCGCAGCTACTGCTGGCCGCGTACCGCAAGGATGCGAGCCTCACCGGCGCGGGCCGCGCCGCGATGCGGGTCGCGGTGATGGGTCAGGTGCGCCGTTACGTCGAAGCCAATCTGCACGATCAGGACCTGACGCCGACGAGCGTCGTCGACGCGCTGCAGCTGAAGCGCGCGACCATCTACCGCTGGTTCGAGCACGAGGGCGGACTGGGCACGTACATCCGGAACCGGCGGCTGCGCGAGGCGGCCCGCGAACTCGCGGCGTTTCCGCATCTGCGGGTCGCGGAAATCGCGTACGGGCTGGGCTTCAAGAGCCCGTCGGATTTCACCCGCGCGTTCCGGCGCGCGTTCGACATCAGCCCGCAGGACATGCGCGAGCAGGCGCTGAGTCTGCGTTACGCCCGCGAGGCGGCCTGAAAGCGGCTTGAAGCGGCTTGAAGCGGCTTGAAAGCCGCGGTCGCGCGTCGAACCTCAACCCCTCCGTCAAGCACGCAGTGCGCGACCCACACGTCAGCGCACCACAGCGCCCCACTCCCCCGCCCGCCCGTCGCGTTCCGGGAACCGGTTCAGCGCGAACAGCGTGAGCACGGTCGCACCGAGCAGATACCACGCGGGCATCATCGCGTCGCCGGTACGCGCGATCAGCCACGTCACGATGAACGGCGTGAAGCCGCCGAACAGCACCACGCCCACGCCGTAGATCACCGCCAGCGCGGAGGCGCGCCGGTGTGGCGGAAACGCTTCGAGCACCATCACCGAGTTCGGCCCTGCGTTGTTGAGCGCGAGCGCAACGTAACCGGTGATGATCGCGACCGACGCGACGGTGCCCGCGCCATGCGTGAGCGCCGTGAACGCCGGCCACGTGGCGACGAGACACGCGAACAGACCCGCGTACTGCAACGGCTTGCGGCTCTCGAAACGGTCGGCGAGCACGCCGACGAGCGGCGACATCACGAAGATCACAAAGCCCGACAGGCACGCGGTGAAGAGACTGATCGGCGCCGGCCGGTGCAGCGTGTGGACCAGATAGCCCGGCATGTAGAACACCGCGAGATAGATGCTCGTCGAGGTCGCGGCCATCATCAGCACGCCGTAGACGAGCGGCCGGATCGCGCCTTCGAACGGCCCCTGCGCGGGCGCGCCGGCGGCCGCGTTCGACGGCACCACCGGCTCGCCCTGCATGCGGCGGCGCAGATACCAGCCGACCGGCCCGATCAGTCCGCCGATCATGAACGGAATCCGCCAGCCCCACGCGTGCATCTGATCGGCAGACAGCCCCCAGGTGGTCAGCGCGCCCACCAGCGCGGCGACGCACGCGGCGGCGCCCTGGCTCGCGCCGCGCCAGCTCACCATGAAGCAGCGCAGCCGGTACGGCACGGATTCCATCAGCGAAGCGGACGCGGGCCCGATCTCGCCGCCGGCCGCGAGCCCCTGCAGCAGCCGCGCGGTCACCATCAGCCAGGTCGCGGCGGCGCCGATGGTCTGATAGCTCGGCAGGCACGCGATCGTCCAGGTGCCGGCGGTCATCAGCGCGAGCGCGACGATCATGCCGGCGCGCCGGCCCTGGCGGTCCGCGATGCGGCCGATCAGATACGCGCCGACCGGCCGCATCACGAAGCCCGCGCCGAAGGTGCCGAGCGACAGCAGCAACGACGACAGCGGATTGGCCGCCGGAAAGAACAGCCGGCCGATCAGCGCGGCGGAGAAGCTGTAGACGGTGAAATCGTAGGTGACGAAACCGTTGCCGATCACGATCGCGACGATGATGCGGGTGAGATCGGCTTTCGACTTCGGGGTCGGCGGATTCCATGAATGCGGGTGCTGCGGTGGATTCGACACGGCTGGAATGTCTGGGTGCTTGAGTGTTTTAGTGCTTGCGCGGCGTACGGCTGATCGATGTAGTCAACCTTATCAAGCGTTGACGGCCATTGCGCTGAAAACTTGACCCGTTGCGCATTCGCGATCGAAGGCACAATGCGTGATGCGATCGCGGCGCCTGGTTGCCGCACGACTTTCCGGATGGAGACACCGACGTGACATTGCAAGGCAAGACCGTAGCCGTCGTCGCCCCGGCGGGCATCCCCAACATGGACAACATCGCGCAAGCCGTGGCGCTGCTCGAAAGCTGGGGGCTGCGGGTGACGCTCGGCGCGCACGTCGCGGAGCGGTTCCGCCATCTCGCCGGGCCGCTCGAACATCGCGCCGGCGACCTGGCCGCGGCGCTCGCGGACCCCGCGGTCGATATCGTGTGGATCGCGCGCGCCGGTTATGGCTGTGCGCACGTGCTGCCGTCGCTGCCGGATGCCATCCCGCCCGGCAAGACCGTGATCGGGTTCTCGGACGTGACCGCCCTCTTCTGCGCGCTGCGGCACGTGCCCGGCATCCGGCTGATTCACGGGCCGACGCTGAACAGTCTCGCCGCTCAGGTCGACGACCTGTCGCGCCAGAGCGTGCACGACGCGCTGACCGGCGCGGCGCGGGCGCCGATTGCGCTCGACCTTCTGCACGGTCCCGCCGATGCGGTCGAAGGGCCGATCGCCGGCGGCAACATCACGGTGCTGGCGAGCATGGGCGGCAGCCGCTGGCAGCCGCAATTCCGCGACGCGATCGTCGTGCTCGAGGACGTCACCGAGCTTGCGTACCGGCTGGACCGCAGCATCATGACGCTGCGTCACGCGAGCATGCTCGACGGCGCGCGGGCGATCGTGCTCGGCGAATTCGTGCGCTGCCCGGTGCCGCCCGGCGCCGACTACACACTGAACGACGTGCTGCTCGACGTGCTCGGTCCGCTCGGCCTTCCGGTGTACGGCGGTCTGCCGGTCGGGCATGGCGACCGGAATCTGTCGTGGGTCTACGGGCAGCACGCGGCGATTCGCGATGGCGCGTTGCGGCTGGGTTAGGTCGGGTTGGCATTGCTCATGCCGGCGGGCTGTGCGTTTTCATCACGCTGCGGCGCGGGCTCAATATCGAGCTCCGGCATGCGGCACAGACTCGCTAGCCGGCCCTGCGCGCGAAAGCCCAGCGCTTCGTAGATGCGGCCGGCGTGGTAATCCTCGTCGGCAACCATCACCAGTTGGCTCGCGCGCTGTTCGCCTTGCGCGGTGGCCTTCGCAATGCGGATCGTTTCGCTGACCAGCGTCCGGCACACCTTGCGGTTGCGATACCGCTCGTCCGTCAGCACCGACTGGAAGCGCGCGATGCCGCCGACGAAAAACAGCCCGAGGCTACCCACCTGCTCGCCGTCGATGAACGCGCCCCACCAGTCGCCCAGTCCCCGCTCGATCATGCGGCGATACGCGCGCTGCTTGTGCGCGAGATAGCGGCGCGAACTGTCTTCGTGGCCGCGCGGCATGTCGTCGAAATGCATCCGCGTCCACGTGTCCCAGTCGATCTGCGATGTCAAGCGCCGCACCTGCACCGACGGATTCGTCTCCACGGCACGCACGTCACTCCATTCCGCGACGAGCACGCGACACAGCATCGCGTCGTATCCGTGTGCGGCGAACGCATCCAGCTTCAGGGCCTCGTCGTCGACAGACTCGGGATCGGGCGGCCAGCGCTCTGCCCAGATGAAGGTGCGATGCGCGATGCGCGGCGGCGCGCCCACCAGCGACGCGAAATCCGACTCGATATGCGAAAGATCGGCTTCGTGCGGCCGCTTCTGCAGTACGAGCATGTTGCCGAAGAAGTAGTCCGGCGCATCGTCGGTGCGAACGACGACGTAGTCGCCATGCGGCTCGACCGTGCCTTCCTGCGCGTGCAGCAGGAGGTCGGTTGCGAGGCCGAGGTTGGAGTGGAGGTCCGGCGTATCGTGCATGTCGTATGGAAACGGCGGATTCGGAGCAAGCCCGTACGCTATCAGAACGCTGTGGATTTGCGATACGTAGTGCGCCAGCCGATCATCACCCGTCGCCCAGATATCTAGTTGTACGGACGATCCAGAACCACCCTGAATCACGACACATAGTGGCATTTTCGCGCATTTCAAGAGCACAAAATTCGCACTAAAAGCTCTTGAAACCCGTCCGCCCCACTCCCATTTTTCGAACCAGACGACGGCGGCCCGTGACGACACAGCCGCCTCGACCTTCAACCTGTATGCGCGGCGTGGCACCGAAGCCGGCCGCCAGACGGAGATGGAACCATGAGCGATCTCTACTTCAGCACCGATCTGTTCGGTGAACTCGACCGTCTGCAGCGGCAGATGTCGGGCGTTTTCGGCGGCTTCCCGGCGAGCCTGCGCGCAAGCCGTTTCAGCTTCCCCCACATCAACGTCGGCACCACCGAAGATTCGATCGAGATCGTCGCGTTCGCGCCGGGCATCGATCCGTCGAAGCTCGACGTATCGATCGACAAAGGGCTGCTGACCATCGCCGGCGAACGCACCGCGGCTCCGGCCGCAACGAAAGGCGCGAACACCGAAGGCGTCCGCCAGTACGCGCAGGAGCGCTTCAACGGCACGTTCCGCCGGGTGGTCGAACTGCCGCAGCAGGCCGATCCCGACAAGGTGCAGGCGCGTTATGTGGACGGCTGCCTGCTGATCACCGTCGGCAAGCGCGAAGCGTCGAAGCCGCGCGCCATCACGATTCAATGAGCCATTCAATGAGCGGAGCAGACATCATGAGCGACATCAACCCGGTTGCTGAACGCGGCGACGCCCCTGTATCACGCCGTGGCGCGGACGAACCGTCGCGCCGCGCGACGCTGACGCCCAGCGTCGACATCGTCGAAGACCTTCATGCAGTGACGCTCTTCGCGGATCTGCCGGGCGTGCCGCGCGAGCGGCTCGACATCAAGGTACACGACGGCAGCCTGACGATCGAAGGCGAATCCGTCGTGCGGACGCCCGCGAATCTGCGGCTTTCGCATGCGGAAGTGCGCGCGCCGTACTTCGCGCGCCGCTTCACGGTCAGCGACGACTTCGATACGTCGAGGATCGACGCCACGCTGAAGGACGGCGTGCTGAAGCTGACCATTCCGCGACGCGAGGAATCGAAGCCGCGCCGGATCGACGTGAATATCGGGTAAACGCTGGGTCAGCACGGGGTCAACACGCGAGGCGGTTCGCCACCACCACCGTGATCGCGACGCATGAAGCGCCGGCGCTTTGCCGGCGTTTTTTTGCCCGCGCGTCGCACGCAGCTCACGCGCCGCGCACCAACTGTCCAGTTCGCTGCATCCGAAACCGTCCCGGGTCAGAATCGCACGACGCGCGCACAATCCGTGTTGCGCTTTCATCGTTTCCCTTCCCTGTGCGGTATTCGTCGAGGACGAGCATGCCTTCGGTCACGAGCCTCATCGCGTTCGGTTTCATCTCGCTGGGCATGGCGTTGACGCCCGGCCCCAACATGGTCTATCTGCTGTCGCGCTCGATCTGCCAGGGTCCGCGCGCCGGCATGATCTCGCTGGGCGGCGTCGCGCTCGGCTTCCTGTTCTACATGCTGTGCGCCGCGTTCGGCATCACCGCGTTCATGATGGCCGTACCCTTCGCGTACACGGCGCTGCGCGCGTGCGGCGCGCTGTATCTGCTCTATCTCGCGTGGCAGGCCGTGAAGCCGGGCGGCCGCTCGCCGTTCCAGGTGCGCGCGCTGGCCGCCGACGGGCCGCGCAAGCTGTTCGCGATGGGCCTCGTCACGAACCTGCTGAACCCGAAAATCGCGGTCATGTATCTGTCGCTGCTGCCGCAATTCATCACGCCGGGGCACGGCAGCGTGCTCGCGCAGTCGGTGGTGCTCGGTTCGGTGCAGATTTCGCTGAGCCTCGCGATCAACTCGATCGTCGCGTTGACGGCCGGTTCGATCGCCGCGTTTCTCTCGGGCCGGCCGCTGTGGCTCGTCGTGCAGCGCTGGCTGATGGGCACCGTGCTCGCCGGGCTCGCGCTGCGGATGGCGACCGAGGGCCGACGCTAGGCCGGCGCCAGATCGGCCAATCCGCAGTTTCGGCGCAACCGGCGGCGGACTCATGATCCGCCGCCGAAGGAACGCAAAAGCTACGCACCAGAAACTGCGTCAGTACTCGTGCTGGTCACTTCGCGCCAGTGTCAACGATATCGGTTCGGCTACCGGGAAAACTCTTCTGGTAGGTCGCGAACGCATGCTCCAGTATTTTTTGATGCTCCGGGTTATCGAGTGTCTTCGAGATTTCCCGCGCCAGGTGATGCGATGACGCCGTCGGCATGACCACCGTCATGGTCGGCCTGTTTTCTGGCTTCTTTCCCGCACCGCCTCCAACATTCTGTTGAACGCCGAGCGTCACTCTCGTTACGAAGGGTCCAAACGCCATGTTCGTGACCCCGTCGAAGTACGCGAGTGGAGGCTCTTCCGCGATCTGTGCCGAGGTAGCAGGCGCGTCAATCGTGTTCGGCGTCGTGGCCGCCATGGATTCTGGTTTCCTCTTCGTAGGGGATCACATACAGTGCCTCCGGACCAAGGTCCTCGCTATCGAGAGCGAGCTGTGAGAAGGGCACGAACCGCACCGAAAGTGCGCAGTCGAACGCGTGCGCAAGATCCAGCAACGTCTGGAGCGAGTGCTTTCCGTATTCTGGATTTTCGAGTCGCGCGATGCCGGTTTGCGTCGTACCGATACGCTCGCCGAGCGCCGCCTGCGTGAGTTCTCTACGTTCGCGATTCGCGCGAATTTGCCAGGCGACGCCTTCCTCAATGGAAGCTGCGAGATAACCCTCCCTGAACTCCGGATCGCTCCACTCCGATCGGTCTTTCAGCGCCTGCGCCGGACTTTTGATGCGAGGCGGTGCCGCGGGCAGATCCACTTCCACTATCAGGGCTGAAGCAGGAGCAGGCCCGAGTGGCGAAGTGCTTGTCACATATGGACTTGTTGCCGATTCCGTCACGCTGGTATGTCGTCGGGTAGTAGACATCGTCTTTCTCGTAGCCTGTCAACGTCATTACGAACCCGTTCGCCGGGTCATGGAAGTGTCCGAAAACCCGATGTTGCATCGAAGTTTCGTCCTTGAGGCGTATCACATATATGTGATTTCCGATATTGCTGGCCGGATTCGGCTTGCTCCAGTTCTGCTTCGGCTGGTCGCGCAACTGGTCGCGGGCGCGCACGAACCGGCCTCTTGCATTACCCGAAAAGTTCCGCAGCCAGTCGTTGACGACATCGTTGCCGCGGTGATCCTTGAAGCAATACCACTTCCAGGGAGGCGCCGCCTTCCCGGTCGTCAAAGTCTTTTCAGTCCGGGCCACTTCGTTACTGCTGCCCCTATCCGCCTCTTTGCTGGCGCGTGATTGCCGTTCCGGTTTCCTGGCTGCCCTCTTGCTCATTCGCTCTCCGCTGTGAATCGTTCCAACCGCTCCGGGTCAACTACTCCAGGTTCACCTACCTGAGTCCGAGGGCGAATTTTATTGCCCTCGCATCAGGGTGGATAGCCCTCCAGTTGGGGCATCGACAATTGACTCAACCGCCCTGGATGCGGACATTCCCGGCCATACACCTTGCGGTCATTCACCACCTCCGCTACCCTCCCCGGGTATCGAAAAACGATACCGAGGCGCCGATGACCGAAGTCGAACAGCTGCTCGCGGAAATCAAGCGGGAACTGCGCTCGCGCGGGCTGACCTACCGCGATGTGGCGAACGAACTGGGGCTGTCCGAGCCGTCGGTCAAGCGCGTGTTCGCAACGGGCGCATTCACGCTCGACCGCCTCGCGCAGGTCGCGGCGATGCTGAACCTGAGCCTCGCGGAACTGACGCAGGCGGCCAGTGCATCAATCGCGCGGCCGTCGCAGCTCACGCCCGCCCAGGAACGCGAACTCGTCGCGGATACGAAGCTGCTGCTGGTCGCCGTCTGCGCGATCAATCACTGGACCATCGCGGATATCACCCGCGCGTACCGCCTGACCGAGGCGGAGTGCGTGCAGCGGCTGCTTGCGCTCGACCGTCTGAAGCTGATCACTTTGTTGCCGGGCAACCGCATCCGGCTCAACGTGTCCCGCGATTTCGACTGGCTGCCCGACGGGCCGATCCGGCGTTTCTTCCGCGAGCACGGCGAAGCCGATTTCCTCGAAGGCGACTTTAACGGCGCGCGCGACGGGCACATCTTCATCCAGGGCATGCTGACCCGCGCCGCCGCCGATGAGCTGCACCGCCAGTTGCGGCGCTTTCGCCAGCAGTTCGCGACACTGCACGACGAGAGCCTCGCGCGACCGCTTGCCGAGCGGCACGGCACCGGTCTGCTGCTCGCGGTACGCGAATGGGAGCCGCAGATCTTCGCGAAGCTGCGGCAGAGCTGAAAACGGCTGCCGGTTCGCCGCGCTCCACGCCGCCCCGGCGCATTTCACGCCGCCCCGCTGCCGTTCGTCGCAATCCGCTCGCGGCACGGGCAGCCACCGCGGCATCATCGCCGGCATCGATCCCGACAGGAGGTATCCATGCTGGCCGACATCCTTCAGAACACCCCACTGTGGGTCTACGCGATCCTCGCGTATGTGGTTACGCTCGGTTTCAGGCAATCCGCCGACCATCGCAGAACGCTGCGCCGCGCCACGCTGATGCCGATCGCGATGGCCGCGCTGTCGCTCACCGGCCTGCAGACGTCGTTCGCACACGAGCCGATCGCGCTCGCGGCGTGGGCGCTCGGTCTCGTCGTCGCGCTGCTGCTGGCGCGCGCCTCGGGCGCATGGGCAGGTGTGCGCTGGCTGCCGCACGAGCGGCTGCTGTTCGTGCCCGGCAGCTGGATGCCGCTCGCGTTGATGCTCGGCATTTTCGTGGTCAAATTCACCGTCAACGTGATGCTCGCGATCCATCCGTCGCTCGCTATCGCAGAACCCTTCGTCACCGTGACGGGACTCGCGTACGGCGCGTTCAGCGGCGCGTTCGTGTCGCGCGGCATCGCGATGTGGCTCGCGACGAGAACGACCTGGCGCTCGACGCCCGCTTGAGGGCACCGGAACCCACCACCATGAACGCCTTCGACCACTTCCTGCTGTACGTCGCGACGCCCGCCGTGGTGGTGTTCGCGGCGATCGAAGCACTGCTGCTGTCGGTGTTTGCGCGCAGCCGGCAGTGCTACGGCCGCTACGACTGGCGCGCGTTCTGCGTATCGACGCTCGACCTCGCCGGGCGCGTCGCGGTGAACCTGCTGGTGCCGCTGTCGATCGCCCAGCCGGTGCTGCACTGGGCGTACGTGCACCGGCTCGGCAGGATTCATCTCGACAGCTGGTACACGGTGCTGCTGCTCTTCATCGTGCAGGAGTTCTGCTACTACTGGTATCACCGCGCCGCGCACGAGGTGCGCTGGTTCTGGGTCAATCACGCAGTGCACCATTCGCCGAACGAGCTGAATCTCTCGGCGGCGTTCCGGATCGGCATCTTCGGCAAGCTCACCGGCACCGGGCTCTTCTTCGCGCCGCTCGTGTGGATGGGTTTCGATCCGCGCATCGCTTTCGGCATGCTGTCGCTGAACCTGCTGTACCAGTTCTGGCTGCACACCACGTGGATGCCGCGGCTCGGCTGGCTGGAGGGGATCCTGAACACGCCGTCCGCGCACCGCGTGCATCACGCGACGAACCTCGACTATCTCGACGCGAACTACGGCGGCGTGCTGCTCGTGTTCGACCGGCTGTTCGGCACGTACGTCGCGGAGCGCGACGACCTGCCGTGCCGCTACGGCCTCGTTACGCCGATGACGAGCTACAACCCGCTGCGCGTCGAGTTCGACGGCTGGCTCAAGCTCGCGCGCGACCTGCTGCGCGCACGCAGCATCGGCGCGCTCGCCGGCTATCTGCTGCGGCCGCCCGGCTGGGCGCCGCACGGCGCCGGCAGCACCACCGCGGATCTGCGGGCACGAGCTTCATTAGCGACGGCGGGCATGGGCGGTTCGACACAGGCCGCCGCGCCCTTCGCGATCATGCCGCCCTCGTCGGCCGCGGGCGCGACTGGCCCCGAAGCTCAACCCTCATCGACTCTCGCGCCTTGATCGACTTCCATCTGATGCCGGGCGCCTCCGGCGTCCGCGCCCTGGTGATCCGCGAACTGCGCGTCGCGGTCATCATCACGCTCGCGATGAGCGCGTTCAGTTCGATCGGCTACCGGGAACCGTTCCACACCAGCCTGATCTACACGGCCTGCGTCGCGCCGCTGATCCAGGTGCTGATCGAGGCGGGCCGTTACGGTTTTGCCGAGCTGCTGCGCCGGCGCACGCCGGGCATCCCGCGCTCGCAGCGGCCATGGCCCGGCTGGGCCGTGATGGTGCCGTGGGTGATCGTGTCGGGCATCGTCGGCTATACGCTCGGCCACAAGCTCGGCGACCAGCTGAGCGGCTATCGCACGTCGCCGACGCTGATCTTCCACGATGCGCGCGCGCTGCTGTTGAGCGTGCTCGTGCCCGCGATCGGCATCACGTTCTTCTTCGAGGCGCGCGGACGGATCGCCGAGATGGAAGCGCGTACCCAGGCCGCAATGCGCGCCGCCGCGGAAAACCAGCTGAAGCTGCTCGAATCGCAGCTCGAGCCGCACATGCTGTTCAACACGCTCGCCAACCTGCGGGTACTGATCGGCACCGATCCGCCGCGCGCGCAGCACATGCTCGACCGGCTGATCGACTTCCTGCGCGCGACACTGGAAGCATCGCGGCAAGGGACCTATCCGTTGTCGTCGGAATTCGCGCGCATCGGTGATTATCTGGAGCTGATGCAGGTGCGGATGGGCCCGCGTCTCGCGTTTCGCCTCGATCTGCCGCCCGGGCTGGCGAATCTGCCGGTGCCGCCGCTGCTGCTGCAGCCGCTCGTCGAGAATGCGATCCGCCACGGGCTCGAACCGAAGGTCAGCGACGGGCGGCTCATGGTGTCGGCCGCTCGCGAAGGCGATATGCTGACGCTGACCGTGCGCGATACCGGCGTCGGGCTGGGCCCGTTGCCGCTGCAGCCCGGCGACGCGTCGTTCGGCACGCGCCACGTGCGCGAGCGGCTCGCGACGCTGTACGGCCACGCCGGCTCGCTCGAACTCGCGAACGCTACTGATGAAGAAGGCGGCACGCTCGCCGTCGTGCGTCTGCCCGTCGTCTACCAGAATCCTGACCGCTGCCCATGATGACCGCGACCGCGTTGATCGCCGAAGACGAACCGCTGCTGGCCGCCGACCTGCAGGCGTCGCTCGCGCGGCTGTGGCCCGGCCTGCGCGTCGTCGCGACCGTCGGTGATGGCGCGAGCGCGGTCGCGCAGAGCCTCGCGCTGCGGCCCGACGTGCTGTTCCTCGACATCCGGATGCCGGGAATGAGCGGCCTCGACGCAGCCGAGGCGCTTGCCGAAGACTGGCCGGAGCACGACGGCAAGTTTCCGCTGATCGTGTTCGTCACCGCCTACGATCAATACGCGCTCGCCGCGTTCGAGCGTGCCGCGGTCGACTACGTGCTGAAGCCCGTACAGCCCGAACGGCTCGCGCAGACCTGCGCGCGGCTCGAGGCGAGGCTCGCGCAGCGTTCGTCATCGCCGACGCACGACGCTTCGCTGGACGATGCGCATCGTGAACAGGCGTCTGCGAAAACGCATCCTTCAACGCTCGACCAGCTGCGCGCATTGCTGCACGCCACGTCCGTTGACGGCAGCGATCGAAGCAGCACGCCGCTGCGGATGATCCAGGCCAGCGCCGGCAACACGATCGCGATGGTGCCGGTCGACGACGTGCTGTTTTTCGAGGCCGCGGACAAGTACGTGCGGGTCGTGACCGCGACGCGCGAGCATCTGATCCGCACGCCGCTGCGCGAGCTGCAGCGGCAGCTGGATCCGCAGCGTTTCTGGCAGGTGCACCGCGGCACCATCGTGCGCTGCGACGCGATCGACAGCGCGGAGCGCGACGAGAGCGGCCGTCTCACGCTCGCGCTGCGCGGCCATCCGGCGCGGATCTGCGTGAGCCGTCTCTACGCGGAGCGGTTCAAGGGGATGTAGCGGCCTCGGTCTCATAAGCCGCACGGGCACGCCCGTCACGCGAACGCTAGAATCGCAGCTTAAGCGCGCATCGTTCGAAAACGAACGGCACGCGCAGCGAGCGAGGTGAGGTTTGACGGACGTACGGATGGACATGGAGCGGCACACGCAGCCGGAAACGCAGCCGCACATGCAGCGCGGCTTCCTGCTGACGCGTCACTGGCGCGACACGCCCGGCGGAACCGAGGTGGAATTCTGGCTGGCCACCGACGACGGTCCGCGCCATCTGCGCCTGCGCGCGCAGCCGTCGGTGGCGTTCATTCCGGCGCAGCAGCGCGAGCGCGCCGAAACGATCCTGGATCGCGAGCTGCAGGATCGGACCCGCCAGGTGCAGTTACGCCCGCTCGACCTCACCGATTTCCACGGCCGCCCGGTGCTCGGCCTCTATTGCGCGCAATACCGTCAGCTGACCGCACTGGAGAAGCGCCTGCAGGCCGGCGGCGTCGACGTCTACGAAGCCGACATCTTTCCGCCCGACCGCTACATGATGGAGCGTTTCATCACCGCGCCCGTGCAGTTCGGCGGCGACACGAATCCCGCGGCAGGCGGCCCGCTGCTGAACGCCGAGATGAAGCCCGACGCGACTTACCGGCCGGCGCTGAAGCTCGTGTCGCTCGATATCGAAACCAGCGCGCACGGTGAGCTGTATTCGATCGCGCTCGAAGGCTGCGGACAGCGCCAGGTCTACATGCTCGGCCCCGAAAATGCGGCAGCGGGCGAACTCGATTTCGACCTCGAATACTGCGATTCGCGCGCCGTGCTGCTCGAACGTCTGAACGGCTGGCTCGCGCGCCACGATCCGGACGCGATCATCGGCTGGAACCTCGTGCAGTTCGATCTGCGGGTGCTGCGCCAGCACGCGGAAGCGCTCGGCATTCCGCTGCGCCTGGGGCGCGGCGGCGCGCCGATGGAGTGGCGCGAGCACGGCATGAAGCCGAACCATTTCTTCGCCGGCGCGGCCGGCCGTCTGATCATCGACGGCATCGAGGCGCTGCGTTCGGCGACGTGGAGCTTTCCATCGTTCAGTCTCGAATACGTCGCGCAGGCGGTGCTCGGCGAAGGCAAGGCGATCGACAACCCGTACCAGCGCATGGACGAGATCCAGCGCCGCTTCGACGAGGACAAGCCGGCGCTCGCGCGCTACAACCTGAAGGACTGCGAGCTCGTCACACGCGTGTTCGAGAAGACCGACCTGCTGCGCTTCCTGCTCGAACGCGCAACCGTCACCGGGCTCGCCGCGGACCGCAGCGGCGGCTCCGTCGCCGCGTTCACGCATCTGTACATGCCGCGCATGCACCGGCAGGGTTACGTCGCGCCGAATCTCGGCGACGTCGCCGGCGCCGCGAGCCCCGGCGGCTTCGTGATGGATTCGCGGCCGGGCCTTTACGACTCGGTGCTCGTGCTCGACTACAAGAGCCTCTATCCGTCGATCATCCGCACGTTCCTGATCGATCCGCTCGGCCTGATCGAAGGACTGCGCGAACCGGACGACGTGCACTCGGTGCCAGGCTTTCTCGGCGCGCGTTTCTCGCGCGGGAAGCACTGTTTGCCGGCGATCGTCGAGCAGGTGTGGGAAGGCCGCGAAGCGGCGAAGCGCGAGCAGAACAAGCCGCTGTCGCAGGCGCTGAAAATCATCATGAACGCGTTCTACGGCGTGCTCGGCTCCACCGGCTGCCGCTTCTTCGATCCGCGCCTCGCGTCGTCGATCACGATGCGCGGCCACGAGATCATGCACCGCACCCGGGAGCGGATCGAAGCAGCCGGCTACGAAGTGATCTACGGCGATACCGACTCGACCTTCGTGTGGCTGCGGCATGCGCACGACGAGGACGCCGCCGCGCGCATCGGCCGCACGCTCGTCGAGTCGATCAACGCGTGGTGGCGCGACGATCTGCGCGAGCGCTTCGGGCTGACGAGCGCGCTCGAACTGCAGTTCGAGCGGCACTACCGGCGCTTCTTCATGCCCACCGTGCGCGGCACCGAGGAAGGCAGCAAGAAGCGCTACGCCGGTCTCACCGTGCTGCCGGATGGCCGCGAGGACGTCGTCTACAAGGGGCTCGAAACTGTGCGCACCGACTGGACGCCTCTCGCGCAGCGCTTCCAGCAGGAGCTCTACGGCCGCATCTTTCGCGCGGAACCGTATCAGGACTACATCCGCGACTACGTGCGGCGCACGCTCGCGGGCGAGTTCGACGAACTGCTCGTCTATCGCAAGCGGCTGCGCCGCCGGCTCACCGACTACGAACGCAACGTGCCGCCGCACGTGCGCGCGGCGCGCGTCGCCGATGAATTCAACCGCGCGAAAGGTCGTCCGCTGCAGTACCAGAACGGCGGCTGGATCAGCTACGTGATGACGGCGGCGGGCCCCGAGCCGCTGGAGACGCGCTCCGCGAACATTGACTACGACCACTACGTGACGCGCCAGCTGCAACCCGTCGCCGATGCGATCCTGCCGCTGATGCGCGACGACTTCGCGACGCTCGTCAGCGGCCAGGCGCAGCTGTTCTGAGCGGTTGCGTCGCGCGCCATGTGACGCCTTGCGCGCGGCGGACCGCCGTGTCGCGGCTACAATGCGGGTCTGCCGTTCTCCGTCCAATCCCGTTCCGTTCGCCCCATCCATGTCCAATGCGTCCCGGGCCTTTCTGCTTGGCCCGCTGCTCAAAGGTGTCTCGCGTTCCTTTTATCTGACGCTGCGCGTGCTGCCCGCCGGCATGCGCGACCCGATCGGGCTCGCGTATCTGCTCGCGCGCGCGGCCGATACGATCGCCGATACGTCGCTGATCGCGCCGTCGCAGCGGCTTGAACTGCTGCTCGCGTTGCGCGCGCAGGTGAACGGCAACGCGAACGCCAGTACCGCGCCGATGCAGCGGATCGCCGCCGAAGTCGCCGCGCACCAGCTGCAGTCCGACGAAAAGACGCTGCTCGAATCGCTCGACCCGGCGCTCGCCGTGCTCGCCCAACTCGACGACGCGGATCGCGCGGCCGTGCGCGGCATCGTGACGACGCTCACCGAAGGCATGGAATTCGATCTGCGCACGTTCCCCGACGAGCAGTCGGGCGAACGCGTCGCGCTGCGCGAGATCGCTGAGCTCGACCGCTATACGTATCTGGTCGCGGGCTGCGTCGGCGAGTTCTGGACGCGGATGACCTGCCTGCATCTGCCGGGCACGCTGAGGGCGCCGGAAGCGACGATGTGCGAGCGCGGCATCCGCTTCGGTCAGGCGCTGCAGATGACCAACGTGCTGCGCGACTGCGCGAAGGACCTGCGCATCGGCCGCTGCTATCTGCCGTCCGCGCTGCTCGAACGTCACGGGTTACAGCCGGACGATCTGCTCGCACCCGATGCGTCGCGGCGCGCGCAACCCGTGCTGTTCGAGCTGGTGCGCCACGCGCTCGGCCAGTTCCGCGATGCGCTCGACTACACGCTCGCCATTCCCCGCTTCTCGCTCAGGCTGCGGCTTGCGTGCATCTGGCCGATCGTGATCGGACTGCGGACGATGCGGCTGCTGGTCGACAACGCGCAGTGGCTCGACCCGGCGCAACCGTCGAAGGTACGGCGCAACGACGTGTATGCGGTGATCGCGCGCTCGCTGCCTTCGGCAATGTCCGATGCGGCGCTGCGCGGATGGATCGGCGGGTTGATCGGGGAGATCGAGGCGAGGCTGGCGCGGGCTACCTGAGTCCGCGGCGCTTTAACGAACACCGCGCGCCAGAAAGAAAAAGCCCGGCGCGAAGGCCGGGCGAAATCCATGCGAATCAATCATCGCGCGGAGGAGAAATGGGGGTTCAGTGCTTCAGTCCGAAGATGCTGAACGCGGCGTCGATCGGGTCGAGGCCGAAATCGTGCAGCTCGAGCGCATGCTGGAGCGTCTCGTCGTCAGCGGTATAAGGGGCGGTGATGAAACCGGCGGTGGCTGCTTCGGCGAGCCACAGTTGAACCCATGCCTGGAGTTCTTCCCTGCGTTGCTCGGTCAGATTGGAATAAGTCATCTCGCGAATCTCCGTCGAACGAATCACTGACGTCGCCTTCGGTGCCCTGCACCATGTTCGAAGGCGTTTGCCGTCTGTAGGTGTTTTAACGGCACGAAGCGGAAATTCCTGAGACGGGTTAACGCGATGCGGCAAAAATGCCCGCAACGCATGAGATGGCTTGCCAGGCGAGCCGCACAAGCATTTCGCGAACAGGCTCGCCGCGGTTCGAACAAACGTTTGTACGGCAAGTTTTTCCTGCCGCGCAAATCGGCAAGATTTAGTAAGGACTCCAACATCCCTGCCCGTTTTCGACCTTTTGTAATGCAGCGTGACGTGGATTACGGCCGGTAACAACGTGGTCGAAACGATGCACGAAACATGCGTTCCAAATCAATATTGAAGGAGGAGAACGGATATGATCAGAGCAACTCTTGCCGCACTCTTCGCGGTTACGCTCGCCGGCTGCGTCGTCGCGCCGGCCGACGGTGGATATGGCTATGCGCCGGACTACGGTTATGGCTACGGTCCGGGCTACTACGCGGCGCCGACCGTCGGAGTCGGCATCGGCATTGGCGGCGGCTGGCACGGCGGCGGATGGCGTCGCTAGCGGGATCCTGCAGCTTGCGCCCGATGCGCCCGATGCGCCGCTCACGGGCGGCGCAGCGTTCGCGCATCGTGCGTATTGACGCGAGTCAGCTCGTCGTCTGCCTGCGTGAGCCGCCGCCTACGCTCTCGCCCGCGTCGTGCGCGAGCCCCATGTAGCCGAGCACGGACACGAGCGTCAACACGCCGGCGCATGCGAACGCAAGCCGGAAATCGCCTAGCGTGAACACCTGCCCGGTGGTCTCGCCATGCAGCGACGCGGCCGCACGCAACGCCACCGCGCCGAACGCGATACCCAGACCGATCGTCATCTGCTGCGTCGCGCTCCACAGCGTGCTGGCGGCGCTCATCTGCGGCTGCGGCACGTCGGCGTAGGCGAGCGTGGCGAGGGTCGTGAACTGCATCGAGCGCGCTACGCCATAGATGAACACGACGACCAGAATCCATGCGAGCGGCGACGCGGGCGTCAACATTCCGCACAGCGCGATGAACACGCCCGCCACCGCGACGTCGACGATCGACACGCGGCGAAAGCCGAAGCGCCGCAGAATGCGCGTGGTAAGCGCCTTCATGCCGAGGTTGCCCAGCGCGCTCGCCAGCAGCAGCAAGCCCGAGCGGAACGCCGACATGCCGAAGCCGATCTGGAACAGCAGCGGCATCAGATACGGCACCGCGCCGATACCGATGCGCGTGAGCGAGCCCGTCACGATCGTCACCGAGTACGTCGGAATCTTTAGCGTCGACACGTCGATCAGCGGATGCGAATGACGCTTCGCATGCCAGAACGCAACCACGCCTAACGCGATGCCTGCCGCGAAAATGCCGGCGGCCTGCCACGGGTCGCGTCCGACCTGGCTCGCGAGTTCGGCGCCGTACAGCACCGCCGTCAACGAAGCGGCGCTCAGCAGCAGCCCCACCACATCGAGCGGCCGGCGGCCCGAATCGCGCAGGTTCGGCACCAGCATCGCGACCGCGACCAGCGCGGCGAGACCGAACGGCACATTCAGCAGAAAGATCCAGCGCCAGTTCGCGTAAGTCGTGATGAAACCGCCGACCGGCGGCCCCACCACCGGCGCGACGATCGCCGGCCACGTGATCGTGGAGATCGCCTGCATCAGGCGGCTCTTGTCGGTGCTGCGCACGACGATCAGCCGCCCGACCGGCACCATCATCGCGCCGCCGATACCCTGCAGCAGCCGCGCCGCGGTGAACTCGGGCACGTTCTGCGACAGCCCGCACAGCACCGAAGCCGCGGTGAACGCCACGATCGCGCTGGCGAACACGGTGCGCGAACCGCAGCGGTCCGCCACCCAGCCGCTCGCAGGGATGAAGATCGCAAGCGCGAGCATGTACGCCGTCATGCCCAGGCTCAGGCTGTTCGGCCCGACGCCGAACGAGTGCGCCATCTGCGGCAGCGCCGTCGCGATCACGGTCGTGTCGAGATACTCCATGAAGAAGGTGGCAGCCACGATATAGGGCAGCCAGCGGGCGCGCGAAGCTGAAAGAGCGCTGTGATTCATCGTGCGGATTGGTGTGGTCGCTGTGATCGGTGTTGTCGGGTCGTGCTGGCGGCGTGGCCGCGTGGTGGTACGGGCGGGCACGCGTGGGTACGCGCGTCAATGTACCTGAGAGCGGACCGGCGTGTCGTCCAGACGCGCCAGTAACGCGACAGAAGGTCAAACGAAAGCCGCTATCGGAGGCACTCGCAGGCGCTGTTTCGCAGTCCGCGTAGCGTGCGCCTTCCGCAACGGATGCGCCGCCTTACCAAATCGTTTCCATCGCTTACATATTGCATCCAGTTTCGCGCAATCTGTTTTTGCATCGTAATTCCAGCGTTTTTACGATCATGCGCAGAAGATTGAACCATTCTTCCCATCACTCACAATTCGTTGCAAACTCCCGGGTCGTTTAACGCCATTTCTGTCATCCGGTGTTTTCACGCGAACGTTAGGCCATTCGAGACGCGACGAATCGCGCAACAGGTAGCCGGTTCGCACCGCCTTGCCGCGCCGTCACCGGCGCCATCCAACAATCAACGAATCGCATCTCAGGGAGCCCATCATGACAACCTTTTCCACGCACGGACGCGTCAAGGCGCTCGTGGCCGCACTCGCCTTCGCGCTGGTGCCGCTGTCGGTCGTGGCCCAGGTGCCCTCGCCCACGTCGCCCGCCACGGCCGGCGGCGATCCGCCGGGACGAGTCGCGCGCCTGAACTATTTCGCCGGCACCGTGACGATGGAACCGGCCGGCGCCACCGACTGGTCGTACGTCGTGCTGAACCGGCCGCTGACGACCGGCGACCAGCTGTGGGCCGACGCGAACGCGCGCGCCGAACTGCATGCGGGCTCAACGGCATTGCGTCTCGACCAGCAGACCGCCGTCGACATCGTCGATCTCGACGACACCACGACGCAGCTCAAGGTCACGCAAGGCACGCTGTCGGCGCGCATCCGCGAACTGGCGAGCGGCCAGAGCGTCGAGATCGATACGCCGAACGTCGCGCTCGTCGCGAACGGGCCGGGTCTGGTGCGCGTCGACGTCGCGCCGGACGGCAGCTCGACCACCGTCACCGTGCGCGACGGCAACGCGACGCTGTATGGCGACGGCGTGTCGTACGCGATGGGCGCGAACCAGCAGATCCGCTTCACAGGCACGAACCTGCAGCAGCAGGCCGGCGGCGGCGCACCCGCGCTCGATGCGTTCGATCAGTGGGTAGCGGGTCGCGACCGCGCGGAAGACAACTCGGTCTCGGCGCGCTATGTGTCGCGCGAAATCCCCGGCTACGAAGATCTCGATGCGAACGGCACGTGGCGCAACGACCCGACCTACGGCGAAGTCTGGGTGCCCACGGTCGCGGTCTCGGCCGGCTGGGCGCCATACCACGAAGGCCACTGGGCGTGGATCGCGCCGTGGGGCTGGACGTGGGTCGACGATGCGCCGTGGGGCTTCGCGCCGTTCCACTACGGACGCTGGGCGTATGTCGATCGTGCGTGGGCGTGGGTGCCGGGCCCGGTCGTCGTCGCGCGGCCGCCGGTCTATGCGCCGGCGCTCGTCGCGTTCGTGGGCGGCGGCGGAGGCGGCGGCGCGCACTGGGGTATCGATCTCGCGATCGGCGGCGCGGTGGGCGCGGGCGTCGCGTGGTTCGCGCTCGGGCCGGGCGAAGCGTGGCATCCGGCGTATCACGCGAGCCCTGCGTACTACAGCCGCGTGAACAACGTGACCATCACGAACGTGCACAGCACGACGATCATCAACAACGTCACGAACGTCCACAACACTTACATCAACATGAATGCGCCGGGCGCGATCGCCGCGGTGCCGGCCAATGCGTTCGTGCGCGGCGAGCCGGTGGCGAAGGCTGCCCGGCCGATCACCGCGCAGCAGATCGCGCATGCGCAGATCGGTGCGGGCGCACCGGCCGTCGCGCCGGTGCGCGAGAGCTTCGCCGGCGGCATGCGCGCGGCGAACGTCGGCGCCCCGGTCGCGGTGGCCCAGCGACAGGTGGTGGCGACCCGTCCGCCGGTCGTGCCGGCCGCGTATCACGACGTGCTCGCGCAGCGCTTCGCCGGCAGCGGCGGACGGGTGGCGGGCGCGGGCGATCCCGTCGTGCGTACCGCCGTGCCCGCGAACTTCGCGCATGCCGCGCCGGCGGCTGGCAAGCCTGCCGCGGCGGGAACGTACGGCAATTTCCACGTGATCAACCGGGCGCAGGCGAAGCCGGTTCAGGCGCAGGCCGGGCACGGCAATGCGGCCGAGGCGCCGCGCGGAGAAGCGCCGGCGCCGCAGGAGGCGCACAACGCGGCGCATCCTGAAGCACCACAGGCACAGCAGGCGCAGGCGCACGAACCGCAGGCTCATGAAAACGGCGCCAACGGTGCAAACGGCTCAACCGGCGAACCGCATCCGCAAGGCGGCGAGGCAGCGCACGCCGGGCAGGAACACGGTCAGCCGGGTGCGGCGCCGCAACCCAACGCGCGGCCCGAAGAAAATCGTTCGCAGAACGATACGGCCACGCATGCGAACGAAGCACCCCGCGAGGCGCCGCGGGAAGCGCAGCCCGCGCCGCACGCACCCGCCGAAGCGAACGGGCAGCACGCGCCGCAACAGCATGCCGGCGAGCAGCATCCCCAGCAGCACGCGGCGGCGCGTCCGCAACCTCATCCGCAGCCGCAGCCGCATCCACAGCAACAACCGCATCCGCAGCAGCATGCGCAACCGGCGCAGCACAAGCCGCAGGAGGAGCATCACGAAGAGCATCCGCATTGAGGATGCACGTCGGGTGGCCGTTCACTGACGGCCACCGCCCGGCGCTCGATACACATGGCGAAGCCTCACCGCTTCGCCATTTTTATTTTGCGGGGAGGCAAAAAAAACGCCGGCTTGCGCCGGCGTAAGGGTTCTGGCTTTTCCGAGGGCCGTCCAGAACCTGAGAGATCGTCTGGCACCTTCCGGTTGCGTGTGGCGCCGCAGCGCCGGACGGATGGATACCTAGCGCGCCGAGTATATCGTCAGGATTTTGTTTAGTTAAGTCGGTTTCCAACCTAAATTGGTAAATTTTTAATGCAACGCTTTCGCCGCCTTCCGACGGACTTCGCCTGACGGTAGAAATGACAGCGGCGGCGTCGCCAGGCCGCGCTGCGGCAAACGTTTGCAAAGCCGTTCGGACGGCAGACGGTTCAGTGCCCGCGACTCGCACGACCGGTTGCGATTGCCATATTAAATATGCGCATAACTGCGAATGGTAATGCCGTGTAAGGGATGGCGTCGTCCGGTCGACTCCGTCATTCCGGATCACGCCGCCGCTCAACGGCCGGCCCGTTTCGCGAATTCCGCGAGCCATGCGACCGCATCGTCCCGCACGGTGCTCCAGTCGCCCATCACCGATTGCCTGAGCACGCTGACATCGTGCATCCATGGCGAGACCGGATCGTCGTGCCCCCAGCGCCACTCGCCCGTCGCGTTCGTCATGACCGCGGTCGGCCTGCCGATCATCGCGGCGAGGTTCGCGATGCCGGAGTCGACGCTCAGCACCGCATCCAGCTGCTCGATACACGCGGCGGTCTCGGCAAAGGTCTGGATGCCGGGCTCGTAGCGGCTCACGTTGCCGGCCCGATGCCCGGCTTCCGCCTCGACGCTCGGGTGGTGCAGATTGACGAAGTGGACCGCGCCGGCAATGCGCGGGTCCATCGTGAGCCGGTCGACCTCGGCGAGCGGCAGGCTGCGCAGCGCGGCCCAGCAGCGGTTCACGCTGCCCAGCTGCCCGACGTGACGCTGCCCGCAGTCCCAGAACAGGCCCACGATCGCTTTGCCTGGATGCTGCGCGCGCAATGCGGCCGCCCAGCCGGACGCCGTGTCGCGCTGGGTTTCAGGCGCGCGCAACCACGCGGGAAAGTACCGTTCCGGCAGCGGATCGTGCGCGGCAGCCAGCACCGGCAGATGCAGCAGCGACGCGTGCAGATCGGGCGCGAATGCACGCACCGCCGGCAGCAGCGCGTCGGGCAGCGGCGCGCCGTAGGGCAATGGCCGCGGCGCTGCGACCACGACACAATCGGGCAGCGAGGCTTCGACGAGCGCATGAATCTGCCGGTCGCAGGTGATCATCAGCGTCGCGCCCGCGGCACGCCAGTGCGCGATGCACGCGAACAGCAGGAACTGGTCGCCGAAGCCGAGCTGATGCGTGACGAGCACGCGCCGGCCGCGCACATCCTGCCCGCCCGACCAGGTTGGAAGGTCTGCGGGGCGATAGTTGCCGCTGTCGTCGGTATTGCGGATCAGCCAGTGCAGAAAGCCCTGGGTCTGGCCGATGCTCAGCAGCGCCTCAGCCAGCCAGTTTTCGGCGCGCGCGCCAACGGGATCGCCCTCCGCATGGCCAGTTCGCATCGCGCTTTCGAGCAACGGAATGGCCCGTTCGACGTCGCCCGCGAGGTACAGGTCGCGGCCGAGCTTCAGCTGATAGAACTGCGGCTTCCACGGCAGCGCGCGATACGCGAGCCAGGTCGCGACCGCGTCGTGGTGACGGCCCGCGAGACGCAGCGCCCGCGCGCGATCGTGCACGAACCACGGATTGCGAGGATCGAGCGCCAGGCCCTGCTCGGCCCAGGGCAGCAATTCGTCGTCGCGCCGCAGACCGCACAACGTGCGGCAGATGCGCAGCAACAGGTCCGCGCTCTGAGGGTCGGCTGCGTAAGCGGCAAGCGCATCGTCGAGTGGCTGCTCAAGAGACGCTGACATGCGGACACTCCATCGGGTTGGTCGGGCGCGCGAAGCCTAACACCGAGCGCTTCGATACGAGGCCCGACCTGCGGGCAAAACGCAATTCGTAACGGAAACGCCCTTTATTTGACGGGTTTGAGCATGAACCGTGACGGCTTCGTTGTGTCCCGTCAGCAAGCGTAGTGCACGCCGTGTGGATGCGCCAATGGCTTCTGGTGAATTTGATCAGTACTCCAACATTGATGATGCGAAGGGACATCCGTGCGATGAACGATGCGATTCTGGCAACGATGAAATCCAGGCTATTCGTTGTTCCCGATGCGGAAACGAAAACGCCTCGTCAACGGGTGACGAGGCGTTCGGGCTTGCCTTCGCTGCGACGTGCGGACCAGCTGCACCCGCCGATAACGTGACGATCAGCCGTTCATCACCGTCACGGACTTCGTGACGAGATAGGCTTCCAGCGCTTCCGGGCCGCCTTCGGAGCCGTAGCCCGAATCCTTCACGCCGCCGAACGGCATTTCCGGCGTCGGCGTGGCGGGCTGGTTGATCCACAGCATGCCGACTTCGAGATGCTGCGACAGCAGATGGACATTGCGGGACGATTTCGTGAACGCATAGCCCGCGAGACCGTACGGCAGGCGGTTCGCTTCCGCGATCGCCTCTTCGAGGTTGTCGAAGCCGCGCACCGCCGCGACCGGACCGAACGGCTCGTTGTTGAACACGTCCGCTTCGAGCGACACGTCGGTCAGCACGGTCGGCGCGAAAAAGTTGCCTTCGCTGCCCACCCGTTCGCCGCCGGTGGCGATCGTCGCGCCGGTCGAGCGCGCGTCGTCCAGCACCTTCGCCATGGCCGTCAGACGGCGCGCGTTCGCGAGCGGTCCGATCGTCGTGCCTTCGGCGAGACCGTCGCCCAGCTTGAGGCTTTCAGCGTGCTTGACGAGCGCCTGCACGAACTCCTGACGCACGCTGTTGTGCACGAGGAAGCGCGTGGGCGAAATGCAGACCTGGCCCGCGTTGCGGAACTTCGCGGCGCCGGCGGCCTTCACCGCGAGCGCGACGTCCGCGTCCTCGGCAACGATCACCGGTGCGTGTCCGCCAAGCTCCATCGTGGCCCGCTTCATGTGCTGGCCCGCGAGCGCGGCAAGCTGCTTGCCGACCGGCGTCGAGCCGGTAAACGTGACCTTGCGGATGACCGGATGCGCGATCAGGTAGCTCGAGATTTCCGCGGGGTTGCCGTACACGAGGCCGATCACGCCGGCGGGCACGCCCGCGTCGACGAAGGCCTGCAGCAGCGCGGCCGGTGAAGCCGGCGTTTCTTCGGGCGCCTTCACGAGGAACGAGCAGCCGCATGCGAGCGCGGCGCTCAGCTTGCGCACCACCTGGTTGATCGGGAAATTCCACGGCGTGAACGCGGCGACCGGACCGATCGGCTCCTTCAGCACGAGTTGCTGCGCGTTGATGTTGCGCGGCGGCACTACGCGGCCGTACACGCGGCGCCCTTCATCGGCGAACCACTCGATGATGTCGCACGCCGACAGCACTTCGATCCGCGCTTCCGCGAACGGCTTGCCCTGCTCCATCGTCATCAGGCGCGCGGTGTGGTCGGCGCGCTCGCGCAGCAGCGCGGCGGCCTTGCGCATCGTCGCGGCGCGCTCGTTGGACGGCACCTTGCGCCAGGTTTCGAAGCCGCGTTGCGCCGCGGCGAGCGCGCGGTCCAGATCCGCAATGCCGGCATGCGCGACCTTGCCGATCGGCTTGCCGGTGGCGGGATTGATGACGTCGAGAGTCTTGCCGCTTTCGGCGTCGCACCACTCGCCGTTAATCAAAAGTCGGGTATCGGTATAGCTCGAAGTGGTCATGGAGGGTTCCTGTTGCCTGAGGAGGGAAAGCGTCGCGGGCGCCCTCGGGAGAACCCGGGGCGCCGCGCATGAAAGTCAGACAACTGGCATCTTAGCCGATCGGGCCGGATCTTACCGGCGACCCCGCCGGCCGGTGCTCGGTGGCGCGCCGGTCTGGCCGGCGTCTTCTTTCAGCTTATTGAACTGAACTGAATCGAGGTTCAGACCGTTTTCCAGCGGGCATCCGCGACGTCGAGCTTGCGCGGAATCAGCTTCAGGTTCGTGAACGTGTCGGCGATCTGCTGCTGGTACGCGATCGTCTTTTCAGTGATCGGCTGAACGTCGTAGCTCTGGCGGTTCAGCGCGAGTTCGAGCGTGGGCACGTCGAGGCCAACGAGCGGCGACAGTTGCGCCGCCACCTCGGACACGTGGTCGCGCGCGTACACGTCCACCTTCTCGATCTCGTCGAGCAGCGTTTGCACGAGCGGCCGTTCCGCCTGTGCGAACTTGCGCGACGCGAGGTAATACTGGACGTTGTCGACCAGCCCCTCGCCATCCACGAGCACGCGCGCGTTCGCCTGACGTTGCACGGCTGCGAGATACGGGTCCCAGATCACCCAGGCATCGACGCCGTTCTGCGTAAACGCCGCGCGTCCGTCAGCCGGCGCGAGATACGCGGGCTGGATGTCGCGATAGTCGAGCTTCGCGCTTTGCAACGCCTTCACCAGCAGATAATGCACGTTCGACCCGCGGTTCAGCGCGACCCGTTTGCCGCGCAGATCGGCCACAGTACGAATCGGCGAATGCTCCGGCACGACAATCGCCTCGCCTTTGGGCGCAGGCGGCTCGCTGCCGATATAGACGAAGTCGACGCCGCCCGCCTGCGCGAAGATCGGCGGTGTTTCACCGACCGTGCCGATATCGATCGCGCCGGCGTTGAGCCCTTCCAGCAGTTGCGGGCCGCCGGGGAATTCGAGCCACTGCACGCTGATGCCTTGCGGTGCGAGCCGCTTTTCGAGTGTGCCTCGGGCCTTCAGTACGACGAAATTACCGTACTTCTGGTAGCCGATTCGGATCGTCTTGCCGCTTCCCTGTGCGTGAGCCGTACCGCTTGCGAAGAGCGATGCACCGGCCGTGAGCAGACCCGCGCCGTTGACGGCAGCGGCGCCTGCCATACCGGCCACTGCTTTCAGCAAAGTGCGACGGGTTGCGTCGTGTTGAAGGTTGGTCTGTTCGTGTGGATCGGCGTGCGCCGTATTGCGTCGATTGTGCGACATCGTTTCTACCCTGCCTGTGCCGGTTCAGCGCATGCGGCTGCATGCCTGCTGAATCATGCGGGGCCGGGTCTCGATGCGTCAACGCATCGCTTCGAAGAAATTCTGCTATCGATTTTCTGTTCGCTGCGGAACGTTCAGTGTGAGTGTGCGAGTGAATGAGCAGCGTGCCGGAATGAACGCGTGTTCATTCGCCCTGTTCAGTCGTTGGCTTTTCAGGATCCTGTTTCGTTCGGTACGGCAATCTTGCCGCAGCAGGATCCGTCGTGGTCTCGTCGATCACGCGATCGACGTCCGCCGTCTTCGCCAGCTCCGCGATGAACTGCTTCGTGTCGAAATCTTTTGCGACGCAGCCCTGCACATAGATGAACCGACGCTGCAGCATCAGCCACAATGAAGTCTTGTCGCGCCAGTGCGTTGCGTTGCTGATGGTGAGCAGCCGCCGCTGCACGGATTCGGCAATCTCGCGGTCGTACAGGTACGCATTCGCCAGCCTGCAACGCCCCTCGACCCAGCAGCTGTTCCCGCGTTCGATGCGATAGTGCGATTCGCCGAGCCACTCCTCGTCGGTTTCCATTGGTCCAAGCGGTTCCGGGCAATTCGGCACGGCCTGAGAAATACGCACGAACGGGTCGTTGCCGCGATTGGCGCGTGCGTTCTTTTCGTTGTTCGCGTCTGCTGCATGAACGTACTGCTGTGCGCTGAGCACGATCAGGATCATTGTGAAGAAGGACTGCCGGAACCGCTTCATGATTCTCAGTGCTCCTTTTTTTAGCGAAGCGAGCGCTATGCGGCCAACCGAAGTGCCGCGCTTCGCGACCCGCTACAGCAGCTCCGCGGCCAGTTCGTCCAGCTCGAGCCGGTGGGTCCTGTCATGGTCCAGCAGCTCGCGGACGAGGTCTTCGATTGTCATGCGCAGCGTACCGTCGCGCAAGCCGCAGCGCGCGAGCTGTTCGGGCTTGATGCGCCCGAATGTCTGGCACAGCCGCGCCCTGCCCGCCCGAAACGCGGCGAGTGCGTCGTCCAGATTCTGGCCGAGATAGCCGCGCTCCACGGCGAGCACCGAACCGTCGACCGACTCCAGTAACGGCAGCTTCTTCGTTCGCACCGCATGGACCCGCGCCGCGAATACTTCGTCGATGTCGCGAAGATGGCATAGGTGTTCGACGAGCGCGAAGCCGGTACCCTCGGGCTTGCGCTTCCACAGCGACGCTGGAAAACGCCCCACCTGCGCGCTCACCGCATCCGGCATCTCGCCCAGCCGCTCGACGACGTTCGCATATGACATCGCGACCGGCTGCGCGCTGAACACCGCGCCGTAGCTGAACAGCGGACCGCCGACACGGCCGCGCGCCTGCACGACCTCGTGCCCGTGGCGGCGCATCACTTCCGCCGCCATCGCGCCGCAGAACTGACGCGCTGTGGCGTGATCCCCGATTTCGGGAAACTTGAGCGCGAGTTCGTCGTGGACGGCCGCAATGGCCGCCACCCCGGCGCGCGACAGCGCCGCGAACTCGACGTAACGGCTGGGCGTATCGAGCAGCGCTTCGAGCTGCCGCCCGAGCGCCGTCGCCCTGAACTGATCGAACCTGGAATGCATCGCCCGTAACCGCGCTTTTTATAACGTATCAAAACGATACGTTACTGGCGACGGCGCAGTCAAGCGTAGCTGGATATCCAGGCTTACGGGTTGCCCGAACTGCGTGGCATGATGTCGTTCATGTGCCGCGGCCTCGACCCGGAATTCGTGACCGCGATTTTCCTTGTTCAGCGATAAACCTCACGCCATGACGATCGAACTGACGCTGCTCGGCTGGACGCTGGTGCTGGCGCTCGTGCAGGTGTTGCTGCCTGCGCTCGCGCGCAACCACGAAACCGGCCTGGGCTACAACGCCGGGCCGCGCGACGAAGCCGGGCCGCCGGTCGGCCGGATCACGGCGCGCCTGATGCGCGCGCAACGCAATCTGTTCGAAACCTTGCCCGTGTTCGCCGCCGCGGTACTGATCGTGCAGGTGACAGGTCGCGACAATGCGGTCACGCATGCGGGTGCGTGGCTCTACTTCGTCGCGCGGATCGTCTATGTACCGCTCTACGCGGCCGGTATTCCGTACCTGCGCTCGCTCGTGTGGGTGGCGTCAATGGCCGGTATCCTGATGCTGCTCGGCCGCGTGCTCTGATCGACTTCCCGGGGCCAGGCTTCACTGAACGGCATCTTCATTGCATTGAACCAGACTGAACGACATCATGAACGCTTCCACCACCTTCGTTGAACTCGAATCGGCGCCGAATCCCGAATTCGCGATCGTCCTGATGCATGGCCTCGGCGCGGATGCCAACGATTTCGTGCCGCTCGTGCCCGAGCTGCATCTGTCCAACCTGCCGGGCGTGCGCTTCGTCTTCCCGAATGCGCCCGAGATTCCGGTCACGGCCAACAACGGCTACATCATGCGGGCGTGGTACGACATCCTGTCCTTCGGCGGCATCAACCGGCAGGTCGACGAAGCGGGTATCGAAGCATCGTGCCGCACGATCCGGCATCTGATCGAAGCGCAGAACGATCGCGGCATTCCCACTTCGAAGATATTCCTGTCGGGCTTCTCGCAGGGCGGCGCGATGGCGTACTCCGCCGGCCTGACGCATCCGGACGCGCTGGCGGGGCTGATCGTGATGTCGGGTTATGTGCCTTCGCAGGATTTCATTGAACGGCATTTCAGCGAAGTGAATCGCTCGCTGCCGGTGTTCGCCGCGCATGGCACGCAGGACGATGTGTTGCCGTTGCAGCTCGGCCAGACCGCGCGGGACTACGCGGCGGCGAAGGGCTGCAAGGTTCAGTGGAGCGAGTGGGCGATGCCGCACTCGGTGTGCGCGGAGGAGATCGCCGCGATGCGCGCGTGGCTCGTGGCGCGCATCGCAACGTTGTCGGATCGGGACTAGCGACCGGTTTCGATCATCAAGCCTTGTTTGCGGCGGTGAAGCTCTTGAACGCCGCATAGCAAGGCTTCTTCGTCACGCCGTCCGCTTCCAGCAGGCCGTACGTGTCGCCGCCCGGCATGTCGATCAGTTCGTACATCAGCACCGACTGCAGGTTGTACGTGTCGCGCAGCGAGTAATACTCGTTGAGCGTGGTCGTCACGTACGACGTTTGCTGCGCGGCGGTATCCGACGTCATGTAGCCCCACTCCGTCAGCCAGATCGGCATGCCGAACGAGTCCTTCAGGATCTGCAGCACGTTCGTGAGGCCCTGCGAACCCGCGCGCACGATGTCGCCCGAGCTTTCGTACCAGTGGAACATCGTGATGTCCCACTGCAGCGGTGTCGCGCCCGAGGTCGGCGTCGCGGTACCGTTCGGCGTCTGGCCATTCCACAGCATCTGCAGCGCCGTGTAGTCGAGCGGAATGCCCACGTTCACGCCGCACTTGATGGTCGGGTCCACCGACTTCACGCCGTCGATCATGCCGCGGATCACGCCGCGGAACGCCGGCCAGTACGCCGGGTTGTAGTCGGCCGGCGAGTTGCCCGCGCCTGTCGACTCCACACCGTTCGCATCCAGTTCGTTGCCGCATTCAATGTAGCTGACGAGGCCCTTCAGCACCTGCGCGATCGATTGCGCGAGCTGGTAGCCGTACGCGTAGGACGTGCTTTCCGACGAGCTCTGATTCCAGTTCATCGGATTGATACACGGCAGGATCGAGATGCCGCTGCCTTTGAACGCGCCGTTCAGCGCATTCGCGACGACCTGGGCCATGCCCGAGTCGGCGACGTCGGCACGGTAGTTGGTCACGCCGAGGTCCTGCAGGATCGCGACCTGCTGCGCGGCCGTCATCGTGTCGTAGATGCCCGAGGTCCACGCCATGTGGCCGTTGATGCCGTAGAACAGCGACGACGCGGTCGTGCTGCCGGATGACGACGAGGACGACGACGAACTCGTGCCGCGCGGATCCGACGACGCGCTCCACACGCTCGCCTGGTTCACGTACCAGCCGCCGTTCGCGTTTTCCGCGTAGATCGTGTGGTTCCAGTACAGGATCAGCGTCGCCGTGGTCGGGCATTTGGTGTTCACGCCGGCGCGCAGCACGCGACCGCTCGAGAGCGTCCATTGAACGCCGTTACCGTCGGTGATCGAACTGCTCGGCGGCACCGTCGTGCCCGACACCGATTCCGCCGCCTTGCGGCGCTGTGCGTCCGCGACTGCGGCCGGACTTGCGTCGCTGCCCGAGCCACCGCCGCCGCAAGCGGCCAGCGCGATGCTGCCGGCGCCGGCCAGCAGACCCGTCAGGAACTTGCGTCGTGTCGCAGGCGCGCCAGCAAGTCCGAGAGGTGAAATCTTCTCATTGAGAAATGGCGCAGTTAAATCTGAAGATTTATTGGTACGTTTAGTGACAGCCACCCGTCTTCCCCCAGAGGATTATTGACGGGCGAAGTATAAGGTGGACTTTTTACTGATTCTTACCTGAATCGGCAAAAAATCGCAATTAGCAATGTCCGTTCTCGGAAATTAGGTCATGCGAGGAGGATCGGGAATCGGCTGAAATTACCGTGTTGCGCCGCGGCTATGTGCGCTTGACCACATAGAACGCCTATCAGCAGAGGAAATCGCGCAATCCGTGCCGATCGCGCGAGCGCTTTCCGGTGCATTTCCCGGAAAGGCGATTATTCTCAAAAGGGGGATCGACTGTAATCAGATCTTCAGGTAAAAAAGTCTTAAGGAAATGTTATTTCCTTTGCTTTTTAAAATTGATTTCGCTAAATTCCGCGCGAAATTCTTCTGATAAATGATCAGGAAATCACATAAAAGCCAGGTGAGCAGCCTCAAGGTGCACGTCGAGGCACCCCGAAGCGGCGTCCAGTCACATCAGATCGACAGCAACGCGAGCACGCCGAGCACGGCACCCAGCCCCGCGACGCCGACCGACACGTTGAGCAGCCAGCGCCGCCTCGTCAGCAACGTGATGGCCGTCAGCGCGATCGAGATCTGGATCAGCGTGGTGGCCTGCGCCCAGCGGTGGTGACCATGCAGCAGCGACTCGCTGCGTGCGTCGTTGTCGGCCACCTGCTTTTCCAGCGCCTCCGCTTTCTCGCGGATCGGCAGCTTGCGCTGCTTGTACTTGTCGATGTCGGCGAGGAATTTCTTCTGCGCGTTCGCATCGGCGGCGGACAGCGCCGCGCCGAGCTCCGCGAGGTTCTGCTTCTCGCCTTCCGCCTGGTAATACGCCCACTGGTTCGCGGCTTCAGTTTTCTGAATGCCCGCTTCATTCTTGTAATAGAGCGCGAGGTTCTCGCTGGTGCCGCTCTGATACGCGAAGATCGCGCCGATCGTCGCGAGGATCGCGGTCATCACCGCCATGCGGCTCGCGAAAGGATCCGGCGTGTGGTGTTCGCCGTGTGGTGCGCCTGCATGCTCGACTGCGTGATCGTGCAAGCCGTGCACTTCGTATTCTTCTGCCATGCAGTACGTTTCCTCAGATGGATTTTCGTGCGTGCCAGCACGCCGCGCGACGGCCGCGAGAACTGGACACCTCAGCGTGTCATTGTAGCGTCACGGCCTTGCACGAATCCGCCTGCACGAACCTCGGGCAGCGCGAACGTGACAATGCGGCGTCAATGCGCGCCGGCGTCAGGCTTCTTCTCGCGAATCCACGCGTGGGTCTGCTTCAGCACTTCGTCCGATAGCTTCGGATCGTCGGCGAGCCGCGCGAGCACGACCGCGCCCACCATCGCGGCCCAGCTGCCGATCGCCGCGCGCCGCGCCTGAGCGGCTGTCATGTCCGGCATGCCTTCGCTCAGCCGCTCGATCGTGCGGCGCAATCCTTCTGTCATCGCGGCACGCGCCTGCGGCGACTGCCGGATCGTCTCGCCCGCGAGCCCCGCGGTCGGACAGCCGCCGGCCAGGTCGTCGCGGTGCGCCGGCGTCAGATACGCCGCCGCAAATGCGGCCGGATCGATGGCGCGCTCGCCGCCCTGCTCCAGCACGTGCGTCAGCGTCTCCGCGATCAAGTCGTCTTTCGAACCAAAGTAGCCATAGAAGCCTCCGTGCGTGAGGCCGGCAGCCTTCATCACTTCCGCCACCGTGACCGCGTCGAACCCGCGTTCGCGAAACAGCCGGCTCGCCGCTTCGAGAATGCATTGCCGGTTTTCGGCCACCTGCTCGCGACTGACCTTCATCGGTTCCTCCTGCCGGTTCGATTCACGCTTGACATTATACATGACAGATATCATCATTGACTTTACATGATGAACATCATGATTAACAGGCAAGCGGTGCAAGCCGCCCGTTTGCGTTTGAATCCACTTTCCACTCTTCAGTCCGCTGAATCCTTCATTCAGGAGCAAGTCATGTCCGAAACCAGCACGGTCCTCGTCACCGGCGCCTCCACCGGCATCGGCGCGGTCTACGCCCAACGTTTTGCGCAACGCGGTCACGACCTCGTGCTCGTTGCGCGCAACCGCGAGCGCATGGAATCGCTCGCCACGCGTCTGCGCAGCGAGCACGGCGTCGCCGTCGACATCATCCAGGCCGATCTCGCGAACCCCGCGGATCTCGCAACCGTCGAAGCGCGTCTCGCCAGCGACTCGCGCATCGGCGTGCTGATCAACAACGCCGGCGCATCGCTGCCCGGAGGTTTTGCCGATCAGCGCGCGGAGCAGGTCGGCAACCTGATCAACCTGAACGCGGTTGCCGTCGCACGACTCGCGAATGCCGTCGTACCGCGCTTCATTCGCGAGGGCCGCGGTTCGATCGTGAACATTGGCTCGGTGGTCGGACTGGTGCCTGAATTCGCGATGAGCGTCTATGGCGCAACGAAGGCGTTCGTGCTGTTTCTCAGCCAGAGCCTGAACGTGGAATTCGGCACGAAGGGCCTCTACGTGCAGGCGGTGCTGCCGGCGGCAACCCGCACCGAAATCTGGGCGCACGCCGGCAAGGACGTGAACGCGATGCAGGGCGTAATGGAGGTGGACGAACTCGTGGATGCGGCGCTTGTCGGTTTCGACCGGCGCGAAACGGTCACGATTCCGCCGCTGCCCGACGCGGCGCAGTGGGATGCGTTCGACGCCGCGCGTCAGGCGATGCTGCCCAACTTCGGCCAGGAGCACGCGGCGGCGCGCTATCGAAGCGTGAACTGAGCGTGAACCGACGATGCGCGTGGATGCGTGCCCAGATGCATGTGGCACGCATCGAACGTGCGGTGACGACGCAGCCTTTTCAGGCGCACGTTCAAGATGCCGATACGATTTCATTGCGGTGATCGCCGACTGACGCGAGAATATTGAAAACGGGGCGTCGCGTTCAACGCATGCGTTCAATACGCTGACGGCTGCCACACACAGTTCAATCTCCCAGTCAGCGATGGAAGACCTCCTGCCTTACTACGAGCGCGAGCTCGCCACGCTACGTCGTCATGTCCGCGAATTCGCGCTGCGCAACCCGAAGATCGCGGCGCGTCTCGCGATGTCCGGCGACCGCTCGGACGACGTGCAGGTCGAACGGATGCTGGAGTCGTTCGCACTGCTCGCCGCCCGCGCCGGCGCCCGCCTCGAAGACGACTATCCCGAGTTCACCACCGCGTTGATCGAGATGCTGTATCCGCAGTATCTGCGGACGCTGCCGTCATGCTCGATCGCGCAGTTCGTACCGGACGTGTCCGCGAGCCGGCTGACCGAGGCGGTCACGATCCGGCGCGGTACGGGGCTCGAGGCGCGCGCGGAAGACTGCCGCTTTCGCACGGTCTACGACGTGGTCGTCACGCCGCTGCAACTGACGGCGGCCCGCTATTCGCAGACCGCCGTCGCGCCCGCGAGCGTGCGCCTGCCCGAGCAGACCAGCGGCGTGCTATCCGTGAGCTTCGCGACCTCCGCCGAAGCCACGTTCGATTCGCTGCCGTCCGTGTTGCGCGTTCATCTCGCCGGTGAACCCGCGTTCGCGTCCGTGTTGCTCGATACGCTGTTGATGCGCGCGCAGGCGGCGTTCATCGAGATCGATCGAAGTGGCCGCTGGAAAGCACTTGCGGACGTGCCCATCGCGCCGGTCGGTTTCGATCGCGACGACGCGCTGCTCGCGCATACGGCCGCGTCGTTACCGGCCTTCCGGCTGCTGCTCGAACACTTCGCGTTTGCCGACAAGTTTCATTTCGTCGACCTCGATCTTGGGCTGCTCGCGCGTACGGCGGGACCCTGCCGTACGCTCACGCTGCATCTGGCGATCGCCGGCGTGCCGGCGGATGCGCCGGTTGCCCGCTCGCTCGAAGCGCTCTGCGCCGAACATCTGAAGCTTTTCTGCACGCCGGTGATCAATCTGTTCGAACGCGACGCGCAGCCGGTGCCGATCCATGCGGACACCACGTCCTACCCGGTCGTGCCGCAAACCACGCGGCTTCACGATACTGAAATCTATTCGATCGATTCAGTCCGCATGGTCACGCAGAAGGGCGGCGCGACGTCGAGCATCGAGGTGCCGCCGTATCATTCGCTGCGCCACGACGAGTCATCGCAGCCTTCGACGATCTTCTGGGTCGCGCATCGCGACCGCTGGGCCGAACAGCAGCGTCCCGGCCACGAAACCACGATCTCGTTCGTCGGTATCGACGCGCAACCCGCGGGGCCCGGCGGCGATCAGGTCGAGATCGGGCTCACCTGCAACAACCGCGAATCGACCACGTCGCTGGCGCTCGGCGCACCGGACGGCGATCTGCTCAATGAAGATGCTTCGTTCGCGTGCACGATCTCATTACTGCGCGCGCCGACGCAGAACGCCAGCCCTTCGCAGCGTAACGGCGCGCTGTGGCGGCTGATTTCGCAGATCACGCCGAATCACCTGTCGCTCGATGCCGCGGGCCTGAAGGCCATGCTGCATCAGCATGCGGTTGCCGTGTCCACCGCGGCGGCGCGCCGTGTGAACGGCATTATGGCGCTCGAATACCGTCCCGCCATGAAATGGATGCCGGTAAAGCCGCTGCCCACGTTCGTGCGCGGCGTCGAAGTCGTGCTGACGATCGACGAGCAGGCGTTCGCGGGTGCGAGCCTCGCGACGTTCATCGGCGTGATGGACCGCTTTTTTGCGCCGTACGCGCACCGGAACAGTTTCGTGCAGCTGGTGGTGACGTCGGGCGTGGATGGCCGGGAAATCGTGCGTTGCGGCGCGCGTGAAGGCAGCACGCCGCTGATCTGAACGGCCTCGACTTCAATGAACGCCCACTGAATGCCCAATGAACGCTCATTGAACGCTCATTGAACGTTCAATGAACACTCAGCGAAAATATTCAATGAGCACTCAAGGCTGACGCGCCTGCGTCGCCGACGAGTTCGGACACGCGGGGTCCTTGCCCCAATGGCCGTCGCACACGCGCCACAGGCACAGCTGGTCCGAGAAGAAGCCGCGTTGCCCGCATGCCTTCACCTGCTCGGCCAGACTGCCGCTTGCGGGCGTCGACACTTTCGTCGCGGTGGCAGCGGGCTTTTCGCCGGACTTGTACGGCTCGGTATGCGCGACGAGCGCCGCGAGCAGATCGACATCCGAATCCTTGCCTTGACCTGCTTTCGCATCGGCCGGCTTCTTCGACTGCGCGACGACAGTGCGCTTCTTCGCATTCTCGTGCGCCTCGCGCATCTCGTGCTTGCCGCGCGCTGCCGCGACTTCCTGCTTTGACGCTTCGTGAGATGCATGCGATGCAACCGTGCCCGCGGCAGGCGCCGACGCGTCCTTCGCGCCATCGGCCAGCGCGCGCGACAGACGGCTGTTGTCGTTATCGCCCTTCGCGTCGGAGGAAGACGCAACTGCAGGACCCGACGCAGAAGCAGAGGCATTCGCCGCGGCCTTGTCGTCGCTATCGTCCGCGACGATCGTCGCGGGTTGAGGCTGAACCGCGGAAGCCGCGGACGCGGCCGCCGCAACCGCAACGGCCGCATTCGAAGCAGCAGCAGGTTTAGCCGCAGCCTGCACGGCATTAGACCCACTACCCGCTTCCGTCACCGCCACAGCGTGATGCTGCCGAACCTGCCACGCGCCAAAGCCGCCCGCGGCCACGACGAGCAGTGCGACCAGCAACCACGGCGCACGGGAACGACCGGGCTTGTCACTAGAGGCGGACGCGTCGACGCGCCCTTCCAGGTTCGCGAGGATACGCGAACCGCCAGGCTGTGCGTTTTTATCCGCACTGGGAAGCAGACTGGGAGGAGCTTTGGAATTCGAGCTTTCCGGCGCACTCATTCAATGTCTCGTTGAATTCTGGATTAATTCGCCGCGATAATACGATCCTGCTCTTTTCCGGGCAGGCCTGATTCTAAGAGCAAGCATTGCAAAATACAACGACGTTTCACAATCGGCGGGGGCGCCTTTGATCGCGATAGCACTTACCCTCTATTTCGCCATTGCCGTGGCCATTGCGGCGCTATTGCTGCTGCCCGGCTGGCGCACGTCAATCCTGCATAGCGCCGGTATATTACACGCGCGAGTCATGCGGCACGCATCGATTAAAGCGTCGAGCGCAAAACGTCAAATCTCGAGTTCGGCAAAAATTTCCATGTCGAATATGTCGGCAATGCAAAATGTACTGATCCAGCGACGCTTGCTGATTGGAGTGACTGCGGGTATTCTTGCGACGCCGCCATTAGTGGCCATTGCATTGCGCGGCAAACAGTTATTTCAGTTTGACGACAATTTAACAGTTCCCGACGAGAAGATTGCGGCGCTCCTGAACGGCGAACAGCTGGTTCCGCCGCAGCCCTTGCCGCCAGAGGTTTTCCAGACTCAGGAAGTCCAGCAGGTGCGCCCGGAAATCAAGGACGCGAGCCGCGACTGGAACCTGCTCGATCCGGACTTCCGCACGCGGCTGCTGCTGGTCTACAAGATTATGCGCGAGCAATACGGTTATGAAATGGCATTGCTCGAAGGTTATCGGAGTCCCGCGCGTCAGGACATGCTCTCGCATATGGGCGGAGCAAAGGTGACCAACGCCGCGGCTTATCAGAGCTATCACCAGTACGGGCTTGCCGCGGACAATGCTTTTTTGCGCGACGGCAAGCTTGTGATTTCCGAAAAAGATCCCTGGGCGATGAAAGGTTACGAACTCTACGGCCAGACCGCCGAGCAGGTCGGACTGGTGTGGGGTGGACGCTGGAAGTTAATGGATCTGGGGCATGTCGAGTACCACAAGCCCGGTTTCGTACTGGGACGCGACAAGCCGACCGTAAAGGTCCAATAGGGACCAATAGGCTGCCTTTAAGGCGGTCAATACAAGAGGTTGTAATGGGGCGTTCAAACATTTCGCGCGGCGCGCAGGGCGGCGCTATGGGTGGTCTCGGGGGCGTTCGGACCATGGCTTTAAATCGTCCTTTGCAGCGGATCTGACCGGCCTATGCGATCCTTTTTCAAAGCGCTGATCCATCCGCGCACGCTCACCGTCATCGGCGCGCTCGCGCTCGCCGCGGTGCTGTTCATCGCGGCCTGGCTGTTCGATATCCCGCTCTTCTGGCCCGCCGTCGTGTTCGGCACGCTGGTGCTGCTGTGGCTCGCCGTGTGGCTGGTCCGCCGCTGGCGCACGCGCCGCGCGAACCGCAAGCTCGGCGACATGCTGGAGCAGCAGGCCGAAGCCGGCGCGGGCCCCGCTCCCGCGCGCCAGGCCGAACTGGATGTGCTGCGCAAACGCCTCGCCGATGCGGTCAAGACGATCAAGACGTCGAAGATCGGTCAGCTGTCGGGCGGCGCCGCGCTGTATGAACTGCCGTGGTACATCGTGATCGGCAACCCTGCCGCCGGCAAGAGCAGCGCCGTGCTGAACTCCGGCCTGCAGTTCCCGTTCGCGGACAAGAACGATGCGGTGATTCACGGCATGGGCGGCACGCGCAACTGCGACTGGTTCTTCACGACCGAAGGCATTCTGCTCGATACCGCCGGCCGCTATTCGGTGCACGAGGAAGACCGCAGCGAATGGATCGGCTTCCTGTCGCTGCTCAAACGCTACCGTCCGAAAGCGCCGATCAACGGCATCATCGTGACGGCGAGCATCGCGGAACTGACGGGCGACCGCCCTGAAGTTGCGATCAATCTCGCGAAGAACCTGCGCCAGCGCGTGCAGGAACTCACCGAAAAACTCGAGGTGTTCGCGCCCGTCTACGTGATGTTCACGAAGGCGGACCTGATCACCGGCTTCACCGAATTCTTCAGCGGCAACGAACGGCAGGAATACGACCGCGTGTGGGGCGCCACCCTGCCCTACGAGCCGGACGAGAAACGCGACATCGTCGCGCTCTTCGACGAACGCTTCGAAGAACTCTATGACGGCCTGAAGGAAATCAGCGTCGCGCAGCTTTCGATGAACCGCGGCAACCGTCTTTCGCCGGGGCAACTGAGCTTCCCGCTCGAATTCTCGACGATCAAGCCCGCGCTGCGCACCTTCCTTGCCACGCTGTTCGAGAACAACCCGTTCCAGTACAAGCCGATCTTCCGCGGCTTCTATTTCACGAGCGCGTTGCAGGAAGGTGAAACCAGCAGCGCCGCCGCACAGCGCATCGCGAACCGCTTCGGGCTCGCAGCCGAAGGCATCGCCAAGCCGCACAGCGCGTTCTCGAAGAACGGCTTCTTCCTGCGCGACCTGTTCTCGAAGGTGATCTTCGCGGACAAGCTGACGGTGCGCCAGTTTTCGAGCCCCGCGAAAACGCGCCTGCGTTACGGCACGTTCTTCGGTTTCGTGATGCTGCTCGCGCTCGCGCTGGGCGGCTGGACGTGGTCGACGCTCGGCAACGAACAACTGACCGCGAACGTGCAGGCCGATCTCGACAACGTGATCCGCATGCAGCAGAACCGCACGGATCTGCAGAGCCGCCTGCAGGCGATGGATATTCTCGAGGACCGCATCGAGCAGCTCGAACGCTTCCGCGAGGAAAAGCCGCTGTCCGTTTCGCTCGGTCTTTATCAGGGCGATCGCCTCGAGCAGCATCTGCTGACCGAGTACTACGACGGCGTGAAGCAGATCATGCTCGCGCCCGTGTCGCAGAATCTCGAAGCGTTCCTGAAGGACGTCGACAATCACGCCGACCAGCTCGCGCCCACCAGTTCGACGCCGCAATCGGGCACGCTGCCGGTGTCGACGCACGCGGCGATGACTGCAAGCAGCGAAGGCGGCCGCTATAGCGATGCGTCGCCGACCAACGCGGAAGACGCGTATAACGCGCTGAAAACCTACCTGATGCTGTCCGACAAGCGGCACGTGGAAGCCGCGCATCTGACCGACCAGATCGCGCGCTTCTGGCGCGGCTGGCTCGAACAGAATCGCGGCAACATGTCCCGCGAGGACATGATCAAGAGCGCGGGCCGCATGATCACGTTCTACCTGTCGCGCGTGAACGACACCGACTGGCCGATGATCGACGCGAACCTCGCGCTCGTCGACCAGACCCAGGAAAACCTGCGGCGCGTCGTGCGCGGCATGCCGGCGCGTCAGCGCGTGTACGAAGAGATCAAGGCGCGCGCATCCACCCGTTTCGCGCCGATGACGGTTGCGCGCATCGTCGGTGACGGCGATACGAACTTCGTCGCGGGCAGCTACGCGATTCCCGGCACCTTCACGCGCGAGGCGTGGTTCCAGTACGTGCAGCCCGCCATTCGCGACGCCGCAACGAAGGAACTGCAGGCGAAGGACTGGGTGCTCAACACGTCCGCGCATGACGACCTCACGCTCGAAGGCAGCCCCGAGCAGATCCAGAAGGCGCTCGTCGGTATGTACAAGACCGAGTACGCGCAGCACTGGCAGAAGTTCATGCAGGGCATCACCGTGCAGGGTTTCGGCAGCTTCGGTCAGGCGGTGGATGCGATGAACCGCCTCGGCGACCCGCAGGATTCGCCGATCCGCAAGGTGCTCGAAACCGCGTACGACCAGACGTCGTGGGACAACCCGTCGTTCGCGAACGCCGCGCTCGCGCAGGCAAAGGGCAATCTGCTCGACCGCGTGAAGGGCTGGTTCTCGCGTGCACCGGCGCAGATGCAGAACGCGAACATCGACATCAACGGCAACCCGGTGCAGCTGCCGATGGGTCCGGTCGGCGCCGAGTTCAGCGGCCTTGCGCGCATCGTCGCGGTGCAGGACAACAACTCGATGCTGCGCGGCTACATGGATGCGCTGTCGAAGGTGCGCACGCGCTTCAACACCATCAAGAACCAGGGCGATCCGGGACCGGGCGCGCGCCAGCTGATGCAGCAGACGCTCGACGGCAACGGCTCCGAACTCGCCGACGCGCTGCGCTATGTCGACGAGCAGATGCTGACCGGTCTGACCGATCCGCAACGCAAGGCGCTGCGTCCGCTGCTCGTGCGGCCGCTCACGCAGTCGTACGCGGCGGTGATCCAGCCGGCGAGCGTCGAAGTGAACAAGGTGTGGAACGCACAGGTCTATCAGCCGTTCCAGACTTCGCTCGCAAGCAAGTATCCGTTCTCGGGCGACGCGAAGGTCGAAGCGGCCGCCGGCGAAATCGCGCAGGTGTTCGGTCCGGACGGCTCGATCGCGAAGTTCGTCGGCACGACGCTCGGTCCGCTCGCGGTGCGTCGCGGCGATACGCTCTCCGCGCGCACGTGGGGCGACATGGGCATCGCGCTCACGCCGGACTTCACCAACGGCTTCGCGCGCTGGGTCGCGCCGCTGGCTGGCGGCGCAGCGTCGGGTCAGAGTTCGAGCGAACCGCAGACCGTGTTCCAGATCCTGCCGCAGCCGAGCAGCGGCACGACCGAATACACGCTCGCGATCGACGGCCAGCAGCTGCGCTATCGCAATACGCCGCCGCAGTGGACCAACTTCGTGTGGCCGAATCCGTCGGGTTCGCCGGGCGCCACGCTCAGCGCGACCACGTTCGACGGCCGCACCATCCAGTTCGTCAACGAGCCCGGCCGCTACGGCCTCGAGAAGCTGATCAACTCCGCGCAGCGCTCGCGCCGCCCGGATGGCACGTTCGATCTGTCGTGGACGCAAGGCAACGTCACGGTGGCGGTCAGCATGCGTATCGTCAGCACATCGCAACCCTCCGCGGGAGGCGGAGGTGGCAGCGGCAGCGGTGATCAGCCGGCCGCGCAAAGTCTGCGCGGGCTGCACCTGCCGTCGTCGGTGGCGGACGTCGGCGCGGCGAATCAGGCAGTAGCCGTGACGAATCCGACAACCGCACCCGCCGCAGCCGCTACGCGCGCGTCCGGTACCGTGAACGTGAGCGCGCCGGCATCGGTGTCGACGGTTTCGAATTCTGGAGGCGCGCAATGACGCAGACCGTTCAGGCGCAGATCGCCTATTTCGGCAAGATTCCCTCGCGCGGCGACTTCGTGAAGAGCCCGCACAACCCGCAGCTGCTGCAGACGCTCGACCGCTGGATCGCGCAGGCCATGGAACTGCTCGCCGACGATCCGCGCTGGAAGATCGTGTACGAAAGCGCGCGGCCGATGCACTTCGCGTTTCTCGGTTCGCGCAGCAAGCTCGCGATCGGCGGCCATATGGTGGCGAGTCACGATCAGTCGTCGCGGCGTTTTCCGTTCCTCGCGGCGACCACGCTCGAAGTGGAGCGGCCGTTGCAGTTCCTCGCGCGCAGTCCGCTCGCATTCGCGCGGCTCTGGGCGCGCGCCGCATCGCAGATGACGCCGCTGCTGTCGGCGCAAGAACCCGCAGGCGCGTTGCAGGCGCTAGGCGACAGCTTCGTGCCGATTGACGTTGGCGGTCCGAACAATCCGCACGACGGCACCTTCAACGATTTCGTCGAGCACCAGACGCTCGCCGGCCTCGAACAGATGCTGCTCGCGAGCGGTCATCCGGTGCGGTTGCGCGGCGCGATGCTCGCGCTCGGTTCGCTGTTGCAGCCCGTGATGAAAAGCGGTTCGTCGCATCTGGAGCGCGGGCTTACACTGCCGCTGCCGGTCGATCCGTTCTATCGCAGCCTCGTCGCCGCATTCTGGCTCGAGCTGATCGCGCCGTTCGTGTCGCAGGCGGATTTCGAACTCGCGATCTTCATCGGCACGATCGCCGAACGCGAACGCCTGATTGTCGGCTTCAACGGCGCGTCGGCGAAAACGCTGTGGAGCGTCGTCGATCCGCAGGCGTACGCGACGCACAACATCGACATCGACGATCCCGAGTGGATCGACGGCCACACACAGAACGATCCGGCGATCAGCAAGCTCGTCAGCTATCTCGACCAACCGCAACTGTCGCTGCGCGTGAGCATCGACACGTTCCGCGAAGCCTTCATCGGAGCCTGACGCGATGCCGATGCGCTCTTTCCTTCGCAGCAGCACGCCACGCGGCCGTCGGTACGTGTTGACGGTTGCCACGCTTGCGACATTCATCGCGCCTTTCGCCATCCAGCACGCCGCGTTGGCCGACAGCACCGGCTCAGCATCGGTGACGCCAGTGGACAACAGCGGCACGCAGATCCACACGACGGTGCTGCCCGCTCAGTCAACCACGCAGGCATCGGCACCCGCTCCCGCCCCTACAGCCGCGCAGGCCACGCCGCCCGCCGCGAATGCGACGCCGGGGCAGGTCGTGGTCAGCGGCAAGGTGCCCGACGAAGCGACCAAGGCCGCGGTGCTGCAAAAACTGCGCGCCACCTACGGCGCCGCGAACGTACTCGACCAGATCGAAGTGCGCGATGTCGCGACGCCGCCGAACTGGTCGTCCAACGTGCAGCAGCTGCTTGGCCCGCAGCTGAAGCAGATCAGGAAGGGACAGCTGGTGATCGACGGTACGTCGATCGACGTGAAGGGTGAAGTCGGCAATGAAGCGCTACGCCAGCAGTTGGTCAGCAACATGGCGAACACGCTGAACCCGACCTACACGATCCGCAACGGCTTGCGCGTCAGTGCATCCGAACAGGGTCTGCTCGACCAGACGCTCGCGAACCGCACGATCGAATTCGAAACCGGCAGCGCGACGCTCACGCCGCAAGGCCGCGCGATTCTCGATCAGATGGCGGCCGTGCTCACGAAAATGACCACACGTACCGTCGAAATCATCGGCCACACCGACAATGCCGGCAATCGCGCGGCGAACATCGCGTTGAGCCAGGCGCGTGCGGATGCGGTGAAAGGCTACCTCGTCGCCAAGGGCATCTCGCCGCAACAGCTCACCACGACCGGCGTCGGCCCGGATCAGCCGATCGCATCGAACGATACGACCGACGGGCGCGCGCGCAACCGGCGCATCGAATTCCGCGCCGGCCTTTGAGCGGCGGTTTCAGCTGCCGCTATCCGGCTTCACGCCCAGCAGCTCGCGAATATGCGCGAGCGATCCGTCGTCCTTGACGACGGACGCGAGCCATTCGTGCAGCGGCATATCGGCCCATTCGGCGGCCTTGTCCGCGAGATACGCGACGGGGCTATGCGGCTCGGTGCGGCGGAAATACGCGGCAACCGCGCGCAGTTGCGCGAGGGCCTGAGCGCGCGTCGCCAGGCCCGCCTGTGCAACGGGTAACGTGACAGGATTCGGCACGGCAGTGTCCTCTGCAAAAGACTGCGTCCTGAAGCTCGGCTCCACGCGTTCGACGGCAACCGGTTCGTGTGTATCGGCGCTCGCCTGCGGTGCCGCGTTCGCCGGGTTTGCCGTGACGCCCGCTTCTTTCGCGAAACGTTCCGCGAGCCGATACACCGCGTCGTATGCGTCCTTCGTCTGGCGAAAGCTGGGAGCGGCATCGCCCGCATGCAGGTCGAGTTCGCGTTCGAGCGCGAGCAGCGCGGCATGGAACGCATGCAACTGCGCGAGCAGCGCGCTGTAGAACGCGATCGGCGTCGCACGGCGCGAAGCCTCGATCTGCTCGATCGAAGGCTTGCCTCGCACGATGTCGTTCGCGTGCTCGGGGTCGCGCTTCGCGGCCTGCGCGACATGCGTCGCGACGTCCCAGTCGAGCGTACGCCACGCGCCGTCCGGCGCCTGGGTCAGCGGAATCGCGCGCAGCAGTTCGGCCGAACGGCCCGCGAGCCACGACACGTTGCCCAGCCGATACTCGACGTCCTCGCTTTCCGGCAGCGGATGCACCGTGTCCCAATAGCGCGCGCACAGACCGGTCAGCAGCGTATAGCCCGCGGTCAGACCCGCGACGCCATCTTCGATCGTCAGCGCCTCGGTCAGCCACACCGCAAGGCGCAGGTCTTTGGTCTGCGTCTGCAGCAGCGCGGTCGCGCGCTCGACGACGAACGCCCAGTCCGCCTCCTTGATCTCGGTCACCCACTCGCCCTGGTCGAGCGACGGATCGTCAAAGCGGCGCGCGTGCTGGATCGCGTCGAAATCGGTGGAAAACAGCAGGTCGTCGCCGCAGGGCGAGGTTTCGCTGATCGGATTCAGCAGCGCATTCGTATCGATGGACATGATTCAGGCACCTGGGACTGCAATGAAACAAACGTCTTCCTTAAAAGCTCAACGCACCGTGTAGTCGAACGCACCTGTTTCTGCGTTCGCACGCACGGCGATCAGTTCGAGCGACGCGCCATCCGCCATCCGTTCGAGCACATGCTGCGCGATCTCCGGCAGCAGCGTCCCGTTCAGGATGTGATCGACGTTGCGCGCGCCGGAGTCGACTTCGGTGCAGCGCGCGAGCACCGCATCGACGAGCGACTCGTCCCATTCGAAGCGCGCGCGATGATTCGCTTCGATACGGCGCTGGATACGACCGAGCTTCAGCTCGATGATGTCCGCGAGCACGTCGTCCGGAATCGGGTAGTACGGCACGGTTTTCATGCGGCCGAGGAACGCAGGCTTGAAGGTCTTGTACAGCAGCGGCCGCAGCGTTTCGGCGAGTTCGTCGGGACCGGGCCGCTCGTCGACGCCCTTGTTCAGGCACGCCTGCATCACCGCCGACGACCCGACGTTCGACGTCAGGATGATCAGCGTGTTGCGGAAATCGATGTTGCGTCCTTCGGCATCGTCCATCGAGCCCTTGTCGAACACCTGAAAGAACATTTCGAGCACGTCGGGGTGCGCCTTCTCGACTTCGTCGAGCAGCACGACCGAATATGGATTACGCCGCACTGCCTCGGTCAGCACACCGCCTTCGCCATAACCGACGTAGCCCGGCGGCGAACCCTTGAGGCCCGACACGCTGTGCGCCTCCTGATACTCGCTCATGTTGATCGTGATCAGCTTGCGCTCGCCGCCATAGAGAATGTCGGCCAGCGCGAGCGCCGTCTCCGTCTTGCCGACACCGGACGGGCCGACGAACATGAACACGCCGCGCGGCTTGTCCGGGTCTTCGAGGTTCGCATTCGCGGTGCGGACCCGTTGCGCGATCGCGTCGAGCGCGTGGTCCTGACCGATCACACGCGCAGCGAGCAGTTCCTGCAGGTTCAGCACGGTCTGCAGTTCGTCCTTCACCATGCGTCCGAGTGGCACGCCGGTCCACGACGCGACGATTTCCGCGACGACGTGCGCGTCCACCTGCAGCGGCACCATTGGCTGATTGCCCTGCAAGGCATGCAGTTTTGCCATTTCTCCGCCTAGCCGTTCGCGAAGGCTGTGCCGCTGATCGGCGTTCGCCGAAGCATCGCCGCTTAGTGCACGTAGTGCATCGAGCTCATTGCGCAGCGCTTCGATCTGCGTGACGAGCGCACGCTCTTCGTCGTAACGCGCATTGCTTTGCGTGAGCGCGGCAAGCGTATCGTCGCGTTCGGTGCGCAATTCCGCGAGCCGTTCTTCATGTGAAGAAGCGCCCGCGGCCGCTTCGCGCTCCAGCGCCGCGATCTCCGCATCGAGCCGTTCGATGCGCTTGTTCGCATCGTCGATCGCTGCGGGCGTCGCGCTGTGCGCGAGCGCGACCTTCGCGCACGCAGTATCGAGCACGCTGATCGCCTTGTCGGGCAACTGCCGTCCGCTGATATAGCGATGCGACAGGCGCACGGCTTCGGTGATCGCTTCGTCGAGAATCCGCACGTCGAAGTGCTGTTCCATCAGTGCGGCCATGCCGCGCAGCATCGCGGACGCGAGCGCTTCCGACGGCTCCTCGACCTTCACCACCTGGAAGCGCCGCGCGAGCGCCGCATCCTTTTCGAAGTACTTTTTGTATTCGCTCCATGTCGTCGCGGCGACCGTGCGCAGTTCGCCGCGCGCGAGCGCGGGCTTCAACAGGTTCGCCGCATCGTTCTGCCCGGCCTGGCCGCCGGCGCCGATGATCGTGTGCGCTTCGTCGATGAAAAGAATGATCGGATGCGGACTCTTCTTCACCTCGTCGATCACGCTCTTCAGGCGGTTCTCGAACTCGCCCTTCACGCTCGCGCCGGCTTGCAGCAAGCCCATGTCGAGCACGTGCAGCGCGACGCCGCGCAATGGCGCAGGTACGTCGTCCGCCGCGATGCGCAGCGCGAGACCTTCCACGACCGCGGTCTTGCCGACGCCCGCCTCTCCGGTCAGGATCGGATTGTTCTGCCGGCGCCGCATCAGGATGTCGATCACCTGGCGAATCTCCCCTTCGCGGCCGATCACCGGATCGATCTTGCCGGCCCGGGCGCGCTCCGTGAGATTCGTCGTGTAGGTATCGAGCGCCGGGGTTCTGGATACGCCGGGCGCTGCAGGTATCGCCGTGTCGTCCGGTTCATCGGATGCAGCGGACTGCACACGCTCGGCTTCGGCCGAACCTTCGGTGGCTTCGTCGAAACGGTGCTTGAGTTCCGTTGCCGGCACGTGTGCGAACAGCGGCGACATGCGCTGCGCGAACCGCGCGAGATCCGGCGCGCCGACCAGCGCGAGCAGCAGATGCCCCGAGCGGATGCGGCCGATCTGCGTGTCGAGCGAAGCAATCAGCCACGCCTGCTCGAACAGCGCGATCAGATGCACCGAAAACACCGGCGTGCGCGTATTGCCCGTTTTCAGGCGCCCCAGTTCGCGCTCCAGATCGGCACGCAGCGCGTTCGTGTCGACGCCGTTCGCGCGCACCACCACCACCACGTCGCTCGCGGGTTCGTCGAGCAGCGTCACGAACAGATGCTCGAGATCGACCTCGTAGTGACCGCGCGACAGGCAGAGGCTGGCGGCGCGCTCGGTCGCCTGGCGGCTGGCCGGGTTCAGTTTCGCGATCAGGGTCTTCAAAGGCGTGCTCATGTCATGCGATCCGGTAAAGGTACGGCCTGGCGTTGGATGTCGTTGTGATTGAAATGCAATGCCGGTCAGTGCATCGCGTGCAGTTCGTAGCGCGCATCGGCACGGTCGCGATCAGCATCGCGCGTGCAAAGGAATGCATCCCAGCCGAGGCGCGCCCCTGCGCCCAGTTGCGCCGGGCCGACGTCGGTGCGCTTCAGCACGAGCGACACTTCATATTCGAACGTGATGCCCGCGAGCAGCGTCAGCATGCGTTCCAGTGCCTGCGCGCACGCGGCGCCGGGCAGGAACGCCTCGTACTCGGACATCGAAAGCGGACCGACCACGAGCCGCGCGCGCATATCGCGCTGCCACACGCGGCTGCCGGCAAGCGCCGTCGCGTTCAGCGTCGCGTTCGCGCGGCCGAGCACGCTCAGCTGCTCGGGCGGCACGTCGTACCAGCGGCCGACGAACTGCTCGACGCGGACCGGCACGCGAAAGTAGTCGGTCAGTGTGCGCTGCAGATACGCGGCCGAAACGGGACGGTGCCGCGCGGGCAACGCGTAACCGGCAATCGCCTCGTCAAGCAGACCGCCATGCTCGAACGCGCTCCGTTCCCGGCTCGTATCGTCGGCCACGCCTGCGAGCGCGAGCAGCAGCGGCAGATAACGTTCGTCACGATCGAGTTCGTAATGGAACGGCAGCCGGTATTTCTTCCACGCGGCGTAGAACAGCGCGGTGGCGCGGTTCGAGAACACGTCGAAGAATTCTCGCGCGGCACGATCGCGCTTCGTCTGTTCGCGTGCGACGAGCTGTTCGGTGTAGTGCAGCGGCAACGCGCCTTGCCCGCCCAGCAGGCCGAAAAATGCGGGCGTCAGCTCCACCCGCCGCAGCGTGCCCTCGCTCACCGCATGCGTGCGTTTCTCGCGCGTGTCGATCGGCTCGCCCGCTGCGTCGTACGACATCGCGCGTTCGATCTCGCTAGGCGGAAACGCGAGCGACAGCGTGTTGCGAAAGCCGATGCGGCGCGCGATCACCTCATCGGGACGCGAATCCGCATCTTCCGAGAACCAGCGTTCGAGCACGCGCACCGCCTGGAAAAACTCGAAGCGGTGCGGCTCGTCGAGCAGACGCTCGACTACGCCAGCGTCGATTCGCCGCTGCGCGGTTTGCATCGCAGAATCTCCTCGCCGGTGCGCTTCGATATCACGACCAGTTGCACGAAGCTGTTCAGATGGACGTAAAGCCCGAAAAAGACATCGAGTATCCGCGCGAACACACCGATACTCGCGCCGACGAAATGCTCTTCGTCGAGCGTCAGGCGAATTTCGGTGCCCCGCACGAAGGTCGAAAACGGTTTGCCCGGCAGCCACTGCACCGCGTCGCGCGATTCGATCGCGACGATACCCTCGATATGCCGCGACGAAATCGCCGTGCGGCGCAGGTCGTACAGCACCAGCATTTCCTTCAGCGCGGCGATGCCGTCGTCGATCAGCGAGATGTGGTTGAGCGTCAGGTGCGAAATCAGGCGCCAGTGCGTCGCGCGGCCGCGCGGAAAACGCGTGCTGTGCGTCGGCCGGCGCAGCAGCGCGATCGTGCCGTTGACCGCTTCATTCGACGCGAACAGGTCGCCGCCCTCCAGACCGATCGCGAGGCGCGCGGGCAAGTCGCGATTCGTGCAGGTGGCCTCGATGCTGAGCGTGTCGGTCTGCGCCTGAGTAGGCTCGAAATCGATATCCACGACGGAGATTTCAGTCTCGTAGCCGGGGCTGTTCGCCGCCACCCATTCGTTGCGCCGCGCAAACCAGTAGCGCCCGACGCGCGCGGCCTCACCGTGATGCAGCGCATAGAACGGCCGGAATTCGATCACGCGCTCCTGCTCGGGCTGCTGCCGCACCAGATGCACCGAGTCGATCGAATAGATCTCGTAACCGAACGCCCGGCGTGCGTCCGCCACCACCGGATACGACACCGCTTCGTGGCTCACACGGATCGGCTCGCCGTGCTGACGGAACAGGTTCACGACCGGCGTGCAGAAAAGCCGCAGATGATGCGCCGACAGCAGTTCGAGCAGACGCCCCGCATGCGAATCGTTGCGCACCTCGTTCAGCGCGATATGCAGCGTCAACCGGCGGCATGGCGCCAAAGGCTTCACGAGCGCCGCGAAATCGACGTCGGCGAAATCGAATTTCTCGGGAAACGCGAAGTATTCGGTCAGCAGGCGGTAGGCGGGATGCGAGCGCGGTGGAAAATCGATCAGCGCATCGTGTTCGTTCAGGCCAACGGGTGCGAGTGGAATGCGGCCCAGCGTGCGCCATGCATTCGGCCCCTCTCCTTGCACGAATGCCGCGCCCGCGTGAATGAACAGTCCGTCCGACAACGCGGCGACGAACGATTGCTCGCCGTGCAGGTTGACCCGCAGCGTATCCAGTTGCAGCGCGTGAAGGTTCAATTCGGGCTGCGTCGATTCGAAGGTGATCGACACAAAGCCGCTCGCGCTCGCGGGCAGCACGACGCTGGCCGGCGCCACCGCGATCGACTGATAGCGCGCGTCCACGATGCGCAGCGGCGCGACCGTCACGTCGTACGCGGTGCGAAAGCGGCATTCGACGCCGTTGATCGCGCGCGACCGCAGCTCGGTGCCGCGCTCGATACGAATCGCGTGTTGGTAGTCGTCCGCGCCGAACGCGCCGGCAGCGTTCAGCTGCGCGATCGAACACGACGGAAACGGCCGCAGATAATGCGGATACAGCACCTCGACGAGCGCTTCGGTGAATTCCGGGTAATCGTCGTCGAGCTTTTTGCCGACCCGCGCGCTCAACAGCGCGAACGCCTCGATCATGCGCTCGACGTGCGGGTCTTCTCCCAGCACACCGTGCATCGCAAGGTGCGAGGCGACCTTCGGGTAACGCGCGGCGAAATCGTGCGAATGCCGTCGCAGGAACGACAGTTCGCGTTCGTAATACGGCAGCAATTCTTCCATCTATCGTTCCCCGGACCATCCTTCGTGCTGCCGCACCGGCCTTCGTCATGCGCCAGACCGGTGCATTACCCCGATACTCCGCTAAACCGCTAACCGCTACAGCTTCGCGCGTGCGCGCGTCACCGAATACTGCAACGTGGACGGTTGCAGCATCGCGTCGAAACTCACCGGTTCTTCCGCCGGGTGAACCACCAGCAACGCCTGGATCGCGAAATTCAGCGCGTTGGTGGACTGCTGGTCGTTCAGTTCGAGCGTCACCACGACCTGCCGCAGACGCGGTTCATGGCGCGTGATCGCCTGCTGGATCGACTGGCAGATGAATGTGCGATCGTAGTGACTCGCGAGGCTCAGGCCCGCGAAATCGTTCAGCCCGTACGTCAGCACCGATTGCCGGCATTCGGGCAGCATCGCGAGTTGCTCTTCCGTCAGCGCGATGCGCGTGTTGAGAATCGACTCGACGTCGCGCGCGACGCTGCTTTTCAGCTCTTCCAGCGACCATTGCCGCATCGCCGCCGGAGCGGGACGATGCGGTTCGTCGTCGAACAGCTTGTCGAGAAAGCTTGGTTCGAAGCGTTTCATCAGGCGTTGGGCGAAAGCGCGCCGGCAAGGCGCACAGGTGTACTAAGCGTACGGTGAAAACCTGCGCGCGCTGCCGGCGCGAATCTCAGACCGCGTAGGTCTTGTCGTTCTTCGTCAGGCTCCACGCGCCCTGTGCGTTACCGCCCTGATTGCCGCCGATATTCTGCTGCGTGTACTTCCACTGCACGGCCGCGTACTTGAGCGAAAACTGCTCGGTCGGCAGGCCCTCGCCCGCGACGCTCGGCGACACGTTCGAGATGATCACGTACTTCAGCTTGATCTCGAGGTACTTGATGCGGTTGCCCTCGCCGTCCGAGCGCATGAAGTCGACCGTGACTTCATCGAACGTCGTGCCGCCCGACGCGTGCTGGTACAGCAGCGGGCTGACGACGTCGATGTCTTTCGTGAACACCATGTCGCCATGCTCGCAGCGCTCCGACGTGTGACCGCCGGACGTCGAAGCCGTTGCCGAACGCGGCTGCGTGATGCTGTGGCTCCACGAATCGAACTCGATCCAGCCCTGATGGTCCTTGTCCTGCGATTCGCCCTTGATCGCAGGATTGCCGAACTTCACATATCCGTCCTTCATGCCGCTGACTCCCCAAAGAGGTGGTTTGAGTGCGCCCCGGACGGCCCCCCCGCCGGGTAACGCACCTGCTTCACTTGTTTACGCGTTTGCCGGTTTCGGCAGATCAGCGACGAGCCGCAGAGAAATGGACAGCTCGTCCAGCTGGAAGTGCGGCCGCAGGAACGCGACCGAACGATACGATCCGGGCTTGCCCGGAATTTCCGAAACCTGGATCGACGCCTCGCGCAGCGGAAATTGCGCCTTCTGCTCCTGCGTGGCGTTGTCGTCGAGCAGCACGTACTGCGAAATCCAGCGGTTCAGGAACACCTCGACGTTCTGCGCGGACGCGAAGCTGCCGATCTTGTCGCGCATCATCGCCTTCAGATAGTGCGCGACGCGCGACACCGAGAAGATGTACTGAAGCTGCGCGGACAGCACGGCATTCGCGTTCGCGCTGTCGGTGCTGTATTTCTTCGCCTTCTGCACCGACTGCGCGGCGAAGAACGCCGCATAGTCCGAGTTCTTGCAGTGCACGAGCGGGATGAAGCCGAGGTCGCTCAGTTCCTTCTCGCGGCGATCGGTGATCGCGATTTCGGTCGGGCACTTCAGCGCGATTTCGCCGTCGTCGGTCTTGAACGTATGCGTGGGCAGATCTTCGACGAGACCGCCGCCTTCCACGCCGCGAATCGCCGCGCACCAGCCGAAATCGTCGAACGCGGCCGTGAGGCGCGCGGCGAACGCCCACGCGGCGTTGCACCACAGATACTTCGAGTGGTCGGTGCCGTCCACTTCTTCGACGAAGTTGAAGCCTTCAGCGGTGGCGCCGTCTTTCGGGTTGAACGGCAGACGGCCGAGGAAACGCGGCAGCGTCAGGCCGACGTAGCGCGAGTCTTCGGAATCGCGGAACGACTTCCACTTCGCGTATTCGACCGTGTCGAACACCTTGCCCATGTCGCGCGGTTTGCCGAGATCGGCGAACGATTCTAGCCCGAGCAGTTCCGGCGACGACGATGCGATGAACGGCGCGTGCGCGGCCGCCGCGACGTGCGCCATCTGCTCGATGAAATACATGTCTTCCGGCTGGCGCGTCACTTCGAAATCGCCGATCAGCGCGCCGAACGGCGCACCGCCGAAGGTGCCGAATTCTTCTTCGTACACTTTCTTGAAGAGCGCACTCTGGTCGAATTCGACCGCGGTCTTGAAGTCGCGCACCAGATCTTTTTTCGGCGCGTGAATCGCGCGGATCTTGATCGTCGAACCGGTATTGCTTTCCTTGCACAGGTAATCGAGCCCGCGCCACGTGCCTTCGAGTTTCTGGAACTGCGGCGCGTGCATCACCGCGCTCAGCTGCGCGGAAATCAGCCGGTCGAGTTCCGCGACGCGGGCGTCGATCGTGGCCGACAGATTGTCGGACACCACCATCGTGCCTTCCAGCACCTGATTCGCGAGTTCCCCGATCAGGTCTTTCGCGCGCGCGTGTTCCGACTGGGACTTGGCTACCTTGCTCTTCTCGACGATTTCATCGAGCAGCGAGGTCGTTTCCACACCTTGCTGTGCGCCCGCGAGCTGGGCCGCTGCCGTTTGCTGGTTCATCTGATCCTCTCGACCCGTGCGTCGTTATTCGGCCTGTCCGTCCTTGCCGTCCTCGTTGCCGCCCGCCGGCGCGCCGCCGTGCGAGCCCTGCGCGAGCGCCTGCACCTGCTGCGTGTTCGACAGCACGTCGCTCAGCAGATCTTCGAGACGGTCGTTGCCCGCGAGCTTGTTGCGCAGGTCGGCGAGCTTCGAGCGCGCTTCGAGCAGACGCCGCAGCGGTTCGATCTGCGCGACGACCTCGTCCGGATTGAAGTCGGACATCGACTGAAAGCGCAGATCCACCGCGAACTTGCCGCCCGCGTCGGAGAGCCGGTTTTCCACCTGGAACGCGGCGCGCGGCTCGATCGCTTTCATCACGTCGTCGATGTTGTCGCGGTCGATGCTGACGAACTTGCGATCGCGCAGCTTCGGCTGTTCGACTTCCGACTGTCCCGCCAGATCGGCCACCACACCGACGACGAACGGCAGTTCCTTGACCTCGATCGCATCGCCGCGCTCGACTTCGTACGTGAGCTGCACGCGCGGTGGCCGCACTTTCTGCAGGCGCTTCTGGATACTCTCTTTCTTCGCCATCGTCGGCTCCCCTGTTTTGTTGGCGTGTGGTTGGCGTGTGGTTCGCCTGTGCCTTCAGCGCAGCGCGCTGAACGGATCCGATGCGCCGCCGCTTTGCGCCGCCTTGGCCGGAGCCTTCGCGGGTGCGGCGGGTGCGGCAGGTGCTGCGGGCTGAGCGGGTGCAGCCTGCAACGCCGCGGCCGGACTGCTGCCCGCCGACGTGGCCGGCGAAGCCGATGCTGTCGTCGCGCTCGCTTCGGCCGGCGCCTTGCGCACGACGTGACGCACGATGCGGCGCTTCGGCGGCGTCTGCTTCTCGACCACTTCCGGCGGGAACAGCGTGTCTTCGCCGAGCGTGTCGCGCAGCTGCTGCGCGAGCGCCTGCGCGTCGGAACGCGCATCGCCCTGCAGCGACGAATCCTGCCGCAGTTCGCCGAGCGACTGCGTGGCGACCCGCAGGCCCGCCACCGCGAGCACGCTCTTCGCGCCGCGATCGCTCTGGTCGCGCTGCAGCGCTTCCTGCGCGGCGACGATGGCCTGACCGTAATGCGCGCGCTGGAACTCGATCTGCGCGATGCGCGCCCACGGTTCCTCGCGCGTCGGATCGGCTTTCGACAACTGCTGATAGAGCGCGATGGCGCGATCCTGATCGCCGCCCTTCGCGACCGTATCCGCATCGGCCAGTTGCTTGTTAAATGTTTCCGGAGTCATCGCCGTGTTATTGCCCTGCGACGCACAGCCCGCAATCGCGCAGGCCAGCATAACCCCAGATAGTTTTACCAGAAGCCGCTCTTTCATCGTTATCACCGACAGGCAGTTTTTTAATTCGGAAGAAGTACCGCGTTTTTGCTTTGGATTAGATGCGCGGGTATAGTACAGGCCAATTTTTGATAATTCAACATTCATCATTCGGGCAAGAAATTATTTCCGACTGCTTTAAATCCGTTTTGAAGATGAGTAGTTTTTTCCTGGAGCGGACCGGGACAACGCGCCTGTGTGAGATTGCCGATGGTGTGGCTGTCACATTCAAAACACATAGTTCTGGCCGCCTGCAGGGTTGATTGAACGCATGATTCACCGGGGAGACGGCCCACGTGCCGGTCGTTTTAAATGAAGTCACGCTTTATTCATTCGGCATTGAAAGGACCATGGATCGGCACCGATAACCGCGCACTGCGCCGCCGGTCCATTCGCGCGTTATTCACCGTATTGCCACGTACTGCCGCATTCCTGCGCATCGCCGTGCCGGCGCTCGCGTGCGCGGCGCTGCTGGGCGGCTGCGCGGCCGGCGTGTCGGTGCTCGGCGCGGCTGCGTCGACGGCCTTGCAGGCCGCCGGCATCGGCAAGCCGGACGTGCCCGACGCGCAGAAACCGCCGCGCAACCTGCCGGTCACGCTATTCGCCGCGCCCACCCTGAATGCCGGCGACGACAACCGGCCGCTCGCGCTGGTGGTGCGCCTCTATACGTTGAAGGACCCGACTTCATTCCAGCAGGCGCCATTCGATACCTTTACCGATCCGGCGAAGGAAAAGACCGTGCTCGGCAGCGATCTGCTGAGCGTGCGCGAAGTGACGCTGATCCCGGGCCAGCGCTATAGCGCGACCGAAAAGGTTTCGCGCGAGGCGCAGGCGTTCGGGGTGGTCGCGCTATTCCGGGAGCCCGCGCCGCAGCGCTGGAAATTCGCATTCGATCCGGCAAAGTCGGAGAAATCCGGCATAATGGTCGGCCTGCATAACTGTGCAATGACGGTGACAGGCGGCACGGTCATCCCGGTTGAACAGGGATTACCACCCCAGTCGCTCAACATGCTGTCGTCGGTGAGCTGTCAATAAAAGTGTCACTTAACCCTGATTTAACAATCCGGCGCCGGCGGATGCGGCAAATCGGCAAGCCCGCATTACCCTCGCATTGCGCTCATCGCTATCCGCACGATAAAACAGGTCCGATATGAGTTATTCCGCCAAGGTGCTCTGGGGGGAAGGTCTGTTTCTCAGGCCTCAGCACTTTCAGCGTCAGGATGCCTATCACGAGGCGCGTCTGTTCGAGTCGATCCAGGCGATCGAGCCGTACAACTGGGGCGTGCGCTCGCTCACGGTGGATCGCGATGCGCTCGGCAGCAATGTGCTGCGCCTCGCCGAACTGTCGCTCGTGTTTCCCGACGGTGCGCTCTATTCCGCGCCGCAGGCCGACCAGCTTCCGCCGCCCGTCGCGCTGGATACCCTGCCCGACGGCATCAACGAGTTCACCTTCTATCTCGCGATGCATCCGGTACGCGAAACCGGCGCGAACTACACCGACGGCAGCGACGCGAACGGCTCGGGATTCGTCGCGCGCTATACGAGCGAACAGCGGCCGGTGGCCGACCACTTCACCGACGCGGCCGACGCCGACGTCACGTTCCTGCGCACCAGCGTGAAGCTGCTCGCGCACAGCGAGCCGCGCGACCAGCTGCTGTCGTTGCCGCTCGTGCGCATCCGGCGCACCGCGACCTCCGGCTTCGAAGCCGACGATTCGTTCGTGCCGCCGTGTCTCGCGGTGGGCGCGTCGTCGTTGCTGCAGCAGCGGCTGCGCCAGCTGATCGACGCATTGCAGGCGAAGATCAACGCGCTGTACGGTTTTCACCGCGAGCCGACCAAGAACATTATCGAGTTCCGTTCGGGCGACATCGCATCGTTCTGGCTGCTGCATACGGCGAATACCGCGTTCGCCGTGCTCGCGCATCTGTACCAGCATCCGTCGCTGCATCCCGAGCGGCTCTTCGTCGAACTGCTGCGGCTCGCGGGGCAGCTGATGACGTTTTCGAAGGGCTATGCGCTCGGCGACCTGCCGGCGTACCGTCACGACGATCCCGGTCCGCCGTTCGCGCGGCTCGACACGATGCTGCGCGAGCTGCTCGAAACCGTGATCTCCACGCGCTACTTCCAGATCGCGCTCGACGAGGTCCGCCCATCGTTCCATGCGGGTCGGCTCGATTCCGGCAAGATCGACGACAAGACGCAGTTCTTCCTCGCGGTGTCGGCGAACTTGCCCACTGTGGAGCTCGTCGAAGCGGTGCCCGCGCGTTTCAAGGTGGGCGCGCCCGACGACGTCGACAAGCTGGTGCTGTCCGCGATGCCGGGCGTGCGGCTCGTGTATACGCCGCAGGTGCCGCCCGCCATCCCGGTGCGTCCCGGCGCGTGCTACTTCTCGTTCGAGCCGCGCGGCGCGCTGTATGAACGCATGCTGCAGGCGCAATCGGCCACCATCTACGCACCCTCGGGCATCGATGATCTGAAGCTCGAACTGATCGCGGTGACATCATGAGCCAGGCACCTTCACTCTTCGGCGCGCCGGCGCCGTCCGCCGCACTGCCGATGCAGCACGCGTCGGACCCCGGCTATCAGGTCCGCTCGCTGCTCGACCTGCTGTACGACGGCTTCTTCATGCTGTTCCTGCTGAAGAACGGCCGCGAGCCCGACGATGCGGCCAGCTTCAGCGCGAGCATCCAGCAGTTTCTCGGCGACTTCGAGCGCGGCGCGAAAAAACTCAACGTCGCCGCGGACGACATCTACGCGGCGAAATTCGCGTTCTGTGCCGCGATCGACGAGTCGGTGCTGTCGTCGTCGTTCCGGGTCCGCAACGACTGGGAGCGCCGGCCGCTGCAGCTGACGCTGTTCGGCGAACAGCTCGCGGGCGAGAAGTTCTTCCAGTACCTCGAGGAATGCCGCGCGCAGGGCGCCGTGCGTCTGCAGGCCCTTGAGGTGTTCCATATGTGTCTGCTGCTCGGTTTCCAGGGCAAGTACATGCTGGAGGGCCCCGAGAAGCTCGCGTATCTCACCGCGCGTCTCGGCGACGAGATCGCGCACATGAAGGGCAAACGCGCGGCGTTCGCGCCGCACTGGCCGTTGCCCGACCAGATCGCACACCGGCTGAAACGCGAGGTGCCGCTGTGGTCGATCGGCGCGGTGTTCGCGCTCGTCGCGCTGCTCGCGTACGTCGGGCTCAGCACGTGGCTGCGCGACACCACGATCCGTTCGCTCGCGCCGTACTCGCAGCTTGTGAAAGTCGGGCCTGAGTCGGCGAATCTGACGATTTCATTGCCGTGAACGTGGCGGTGAACTCTCGCTTCAGCGAACTGAACGCGCGTTGCGCTCGGTTCGCTCCTCAGCTCGCTGCCCGGTTCGCTGCTGTGTAGTCGGCTGTCGATTCATCGCAACGATCTACGGGGCGGCGCTGGCAAGCGCCGTCACTCGCTGCTATCATTCGCTGACTGGGCAAGCGCCCTTTCGCTTCAAACTTTCTCATCCATCATCACCCGCAAGGAGGCGTCAAATGCATGCAACGTTTATCGCGCTTTCCGGCATCGTCGCCGCGGCGGGTGGTATCTCCGGCATGGGTCCACGCGTTCCACGCTTCTCGCTGAAGCAACGCTGACGGGGTCACCCGTCTCCACGTGGTTCGCAGTGCGGCGCACTGCCTGTAGTCGTTCCAGATAGTCCATCGTTCGTTGTCGTGCCTGCCGTCATCCGCGGCGCGCACGGGCTATCGCTCCCTTCATTTTCCTGAATGGATAGTTTCGTGGCGTCGCGCGCCGCGGGCTTCGGCAAATGACCAAGAAGAAATTCGATTTTGGCGCCCAGGCGTTCAAGAACGTACTGGGTTTCACCGTCCAGCATTGGCGCAAGCAGCCGATGCGGATCGTCGCGATCGCAACGCTCGCGCTGCTGTCGGCGTTCGCGGATATTCTGACGCCGCTCTTCTCCGGGCGCCTCGTCGATGCGCTCGCCGCCGGCTCGCACGGCGGTGCTGCGCGGGCACAGGCATGGCACGACGCGGTGACGGCGTTCGGCGTGCTGATCGCGCTCGGCCTCGGCGCGACGCTGCTGCGGCAGTTCGTGTTCCGCAACATCATCGTGCTGACGCTGCGCATGATGAGCGAGATCGCCGCGAATGCGTTCTTCCGCGTGCAGCGGTTTTCGACCGACTGGCACGCGAACAGCTTCGCTGGCTCGACGGTCCGCAAGATCACGCGCGGCATGTGGGCGCTCGACCTGCTGAACGACACGCTGCTGATCGCGCTGCTGCCGTCGCTCGTGATGCTCGGCGGCGCGACGCTGCTGCTCGGCCTGCACTGGCCGCTGATGGGCATCGTGGTGGGCGTGGGCTCGCTGCTGTACGTGACGGTGACGGTCGCGCTGTCGCTCGGCTACGTCGCGCCCGCCGCGCGGCTTGGCAACCTGTGGGACACGCGCATGGGCGGCGCGCTCGCCGACGCGGTAACCTGCAACGCGGTCGTCAAGGCCTTCGGTGCGGAAACGCGCGAAGAGGTGCGTCTCGACCGGGTGATCGCGAAGTGGCGCAAGCGCACGCGCCGCACGTGGACGCGCGGCACCACCAATGGCGGCGTGCAGGGCGGCATGCTGGTGCTGATGCAGACCGCGATGCTCGGCGCCGCGCTGTGGCTGTGGATGAACGACGAAGCGAGCGTCGGCGACATCACGTTCGCGCTCACGATGTTCTTCATGCTGCAGGGCTATCTGCGTGAAGTCGGCATGCACGTGCGCAACCTGCAGCGTTCGGTGAACGACATGGAAGAACTCGTGCTGCTCGAACGCGAGCCGCTCGGCATCGACGACCGGCCCGGCGCGCGCCCGATCGACATCCGCCATGGCGAGATCCGCTTCGAGCACGTGACGTTCAACTACGGCAAGCAACCGCGACCGCTGTACTCGGACTTCTCGATGCGCGTCGCGCCGGGCGAGCGGATCGGACTGGTCGGCCATTCGGGATCGGGGAAGACGACGTTCATCAAACTGATCCAGCGTCTGTACGACGTGAACGATGGCCGCATCCTGATCGACGGGCAGAACATCGCCGACGTCGAGCAGGCGTCGCTGCGCCGGCAGATCGCGATCGTGCAGCAGGAGCCGCTGCTGTTTCACCGCTCGCTCGCGGAGAACATCGCGTACGCGAAGCCGGGCGCGACGCAGGCCGATATCGAACGTGCGGCGCGGCAGGCGAGCGCGCACGAGTTCATCTCGGCATTGCCGCACGGCTACGACACGCTGGTGGGTGAACGCGGCGTGAAGCTGTCGGGTGGCGAGCGTCAGCGCGTGGCGATCGCGCGGGCGTTCCTCGCGGACGCGCCGATCCTGATTCTCGACGAGGCGACGTCGAGCCTCGACAGCGAGAGCGAGGTGCTGATCCAGCAGGCGATGGAACGGCTGATGATTGGACGCACGACGCTCGTGGTTGCGCACCGGCTGTCGACGGTTCGCGCGCTCGACCGGCTGCTCGTGCTCGATCGCGGCCGCATCGTCGAGGAAGGCAGTCACGAGAAGCTGATCCGTCTCGACAACGGCCTGTACCGCCGGCTCTTCGAGCGTCAGGCGCTCGAACTGGCACGCGGGCTGCTGAACGACGGCGCGGCCGAAGCGGCCAGCCGCAAGGACGAAGCGATCGAGGACGACTCGACGCTGCTCGCGGGCGAGTAATTCCGCTGCCACGCGTCCGCGAGCGGTCTTTCAGTTCAAGCGGGTGGGTTTCGGAAGACCGGGCCCCACCCGCTGTCCCTCTCGCCCGCTGCCCTGTTCAGCCGTTCAGCCGTTCAGCCGTTCAGCCGCCTAGCCGTTCATCCGCGCGGTTTGCCGAGCACCGAATCCACCGATTCGCCTTCGATCACGATCTCGGTGCGGCGATTGCGCGCACGGCCTTCGGGCGAGTCGTTGCTCGCCACCGGGCGGTCGAACGCAAAGCCATGAACGGTCACGCGGCTCGCCTTCACGCCGCGTGCCTCCAGCGCCTCGGCCACGATCTGCGCGCGCGCCTCGGACAACTGCTGGTTGTACTCGCGCGTGCCGACGTTGTCCGTGTGCCCTTCGACCAGCACCGGCTTGCGGCTGCGACGGATCAGCACGACCGCGCGGTTGATCGCGACGCCGGAATCCGCGCGCAGCACGGACTGATCGAAGTCGAACAGCACCTTGTCCGGCAGACGGACCTGAACGCCGTTCTTCGTCTGCGTCACTTCGATGCCGGCGCCATGGTTGAGCGCGTCTTCCTTGCTGCGATCGAGCGCGGTCGAACAGCCGGTGAGCAACAACAGCGAAAAGGTGAGCGCCGCCAGCGGGATGCGTGTCTTCATGATCTTGAACGGTATGTGAAAGTGGGAACGGGGATGTTTCGCCGCGCTGTTCATCAAACTGATGAGGCGGGCGGCGGATTGTGCGTCTTCACGTCAACCCTGTCGCCGCACCTTTACCTTTGTTCACATAACCGTCGACACTAAAAGCGATTTAGTGAAAATCTGTCGAAGTTTTTTCGATGGCCATTCGATTACTTCGTTCTACTGAGTCGCACGTCTCCTATGATGAGATGATGTCCATTTTTCATCCGCTTTCGCCAGGAGACCACACCATGAGACTCACGTATGTCGCCGCGCTCTGCTGTGTCGTTCCGCTGTTTTTCGCAGCCACGCCGGTGCGCGCACAGAATGCGGCCGACGCTTCGGCGCAAGGCGCCAGCACCGATCCGATCGTGAAGATGCATGAGCGGATCGCCGCCGCAAACCAGGTGTACGAGCGCAAGGTGGCCGCCGCGAAGAAGGTGTATGACCGGCAGAAAGCCGCTGCGGCGAAAGAACGCGACGCCGCTGTGCAGACTGCACGCTATGGTGTCAATGAGTGATGAGGTCCGCCGAATGGCGCGGTGATTTCGATCTCTGAACGGCGCACTGAATTTGGTCGCCGTTCAGCTTCCTGCGCTTCAAGATTTTGCCGTTCAGTTTCGCCGTCCTGTCGCGGCCGTTCAATGCGCTGCGATTCACTGCACTGCGATTCATTGCGCTGCCATTCAGCCCGCTGCCGTTCAATGCGCTGCGATTCAACGCGTTGCCGTTCAACCTGCGGCTATACATTTCGCTGCCGTTCGGTCTTCCGCGATTCAATCTCCCGCCGTTCAACCTTCTGAAGCTCAACGCTTTGCACTTCAGAAGTGCGCTCGTTCATTCACGTAAGTGAACTCCGGATGAAATCCGTCGCATCCATCAGCGCCACCTAAGATCACGATAACGAGCGCGATGCGGCCGAAAAACGTGGCATGAACGATGCTTGGCGCATGACGTCGTTTGCGCGACATCGTTCACTCGCGATCCGCAAGCGGATTCGCAAGCGGGTCCGCAACCAGATTCGCAACCCGAACCCCTGCGGCATATCGCACACGCCGCGCGGAAATCGGCGACACTGAGCGTCTGCCACGTCTGCTGTCCCATGACCGCCCCGATCGATCCAGACCGCGAAACCGTCGGCAGCGGAAAGTCCGCTGACGCCGATGCGACCGACATGTCGCCGCCGCAGCAGCGGCGTGCGCCCCGCCCGTTCGTCGAACGCGACAAGGCAGCGCGCTGATGGCATTTCAGACCGTCACCGTCGACGTCGCCGGCTATCCGCTGCAACTCTCCGCGCTGCGCGCCGCGTTCGACCAGCATCTGAAGAGTCTCTTCATCGCCGACGCGCATTTCGGCAAAAGCACCGTGTTCCGCGCGCGTGGCGTGCCGGTGCCCGCCGCTGCGACCGCTGAAGATCTCGCGCGCCTCGATTCGCTGATCGCCGCGCACCGGCCGGAGTCGATCGTATTTCTCGGCGATCTGCTGCATGGACGCGAATCGCTCGGCCGCGACACGCTGGACGCGCTGCTTGCATGGCGCGCGCGCCACGCCCAGTTACGCATCGTCACGGTGGAAGGCAATCACGATCGCACGGCGGGCAAGCTGCCCGCGTCGCTTCGGGTCGAGACCGTGCCGGAGCCGTGGCCGTTCGGTCCGTGGGCGCTGTGCCACTACCCGCAGGTGATCGAAGACGCTTACGTGCTGGCCGGTCACGAGCATCCGGTCTACGCGATCTCGACGCGCGCGGACCCGGCGCACGTGCCGTGCTTCCGCTTCGCGCCGCGCTATGGCGTGCTGCCCGCGTTCAGCACGTTCACCGGCGGCTTCGTGGTCAACGATTCGGCGGACGAAGCGAGCATCTACGCAATCGCGCAGAACCGCGTGATCGCGATACGCGACCGGCTATAAATGTGAGCGCGCCGTCAGCCGCCCACAAAACCCCGCTCAATAAGCGAAATTCCGGTAACTCTCATCGAACGTGCGCGGCGTCGCATCGACCTTCGGCATGAAACGCAGCAGCCGCTTCGCGCGCGGCGGCAGCGCATCGAATACCTGTCGCGGCACCGCGATGCTCACCTCGGGGCGGAAATACCACGCGCGGCTATAGCCGATCACGACCATCGGGCGCGGCTCGCCGATATGGTTCGGCGTGCCGCGATGCAGCCCGCGCACGTCGCGGATCATCACGTCGCCCATTCGCATCGGCACACGCTCCGCGGCGATCTCGCCGGCTTCGAGCGCGCGCAGCGCGTCGTCGCGCGACATCCGGTGCGTGCCGCGCGTCGTCTCGAGCGAGCCGTTGCGTTCGTCGACGTCGACGAGCGGGAAATTCACCGCAAGCTGGAACGACGGCGTTTCCGCGAAATCGTCGAAGAGCGGCGGCGTATCGCGATGCCAGTCCTGGAAACCGGAGCCTTGCACGGGCGTATCGGTGGCGAGCTGGCACATCACCGGGTCCGCACCCGCGATGCGCTCGACGATGCTCACGATGTCGTCGTCGCAGATCACGGCTGGGTCAGCGAAATCGCCTTCGAACGGCAGCGTCACGTAGTAGCGGCCCGGTCCGCGATTGCCGTTGCCGCCCTCAGCGTGTGAGGCGCCGATATGCGGCGCGAGCAGCGGCGCGAACTGCTGCTGCCAGCGGTGCATCACGTCGACAGGGAAATGATCCGGCAGCAGCACGAAGCCATCGCGCTCGAACTGTTGCGCAAGCGCGTCGCGCGACGCGTCGTCGTAACGGGGCATGCGTGTCTCCGGTAATCGTCGTTGTCTTCCGACTATACCGAAGTCCCTTTCTTCGCGACGCGAACCGCGGCAGCGAAAGCGGCCCTGAAAACAGGCGTTATCGAATCAGCGCGCAAATCACGCACTCATCGCGAGCCCGGCATCCGGGACGATAGCGGTAGCGCCAACCGTCTCGCGTTGCGCACGCAACGCCGACTCCACGCCTTTCGCGTCCTTGCGACGACGCGCGGTCACAGGCCGCGTCTCCGTCAACGCCGCATACAGCTCGCCATAGCGCGCAACCGGACGTCCCCAGCCCGAGTCGCGTTCCATCGCATTGCGCTGAAGCGCGTGCCACAGCGACGGATTGCCGAACGCATCGAGCGCGCGGTCCACGGCCTGCACCACGCCGTCCACGCTCTCGCGCTCGAACAGGAACCCGGTTGCCGCGCCATGCCGGCCATAGTCGAGCGAGTAGTCGCGGATCGTATCCGCAAGCCCGCCTACACGCGACGCGATCGGCACCGTGCCGTAGCGCATCGCATAGAGTTGCGTGAGGCCGCAGGGCTCGAAGCGGCTGCCGTGCAGCAGCATGTCGGCGCCCGCATGCAGCTGATGCGCACGCGCTTCGTCGTAGCCGATATGCACGCCGACGCGGCCGCGCCATTGCGCGGCCAGCGCGATGAGACGCTGTTCGAGCCGCGTCTCGCCCTCGCCCAGCACCGCGAACTGCAGCCGCGGATGCTGCACGAGCATTGCGGGTATCGCGTCGACCACCACGTCCGCGAGCTTCTGCTCAGTGAGCCGGCTGCCGATCGCGACGAGCGGCGCGAACGGCTCGCGCTCGAGCCCGAACATCTGCTGCAGCGCGCGTTTGCACGCGTGCTTGCCGCTCACGTCGACCGCCGAATACGAACGCGCGATCAGCGGATCGATCTCCGGATTCCACACCTCCATGTCGATCCCGTTCGTGATGCCCGTCACCTTGCGCGCGACCGATTGCAGCACGCCTTCCATCCGGTGACCGAAACGCGGCGTCATGATCTCGTTCGCGTAGCGCTCGCTGACCGTCGTCACGCGGTCCGCGTGCACGATGCCCGCCTTCATCAGGCTCAGCTCACCATAGAACTCGATGCTGCGCTCGTCGGTGAGCGCGGGCGCGAGCAGCTCGGGCGGCACGCCGATCCAGCTGCCCATCGCGAGCGGGAAATTACCCTGAAACGCGAGGTTGTGGACCGTGAACACGCTGCGCGCGCGCACGCCGCCAAGCTTCAGAAACAGCGGCGTGAGACCCGCATGCCAGTCGTGCGCGTGCACGACGTCCGGACGCTTGATGCCGCGAATGCCGCGCGCGATCCGCGCCGCAGCCGCCGCCAGCGACGCGAATCGCACCAGATTGTCGAGATAGTCGCGGCCGCCCGGGTCGCGGTAGAGTCCTTCGCGTTCGTACAGATGATCCATCTGCAGCAGCAGCACCGGCAGGCCGCTATCGGGCATCTGCGCGCGGATCAGCGTCGCGTCGCCGCCCGGCAGTCCCGCGAGCCGGCCCACCGGCGTCTTGCCAAGCGCGCGACGCAACGCGCCCGGATACGCGGGCATCAGGATCGACACTTCGACGCCGGCATCGCGCAACGCGGCGCCATAGGCGCTGACCATGTCTCCGAGCCCACCGCTCTTCGCTAGCGGTACGGCTTCGGACGCAACCATCAGGACGTTGAGCGGCAAGTGCACTCCGGCATTCAGGAGAAAAGCGAATGACGCGAGCCTGGATGTCGACGACGCGGCGTCGACATCCAGGCTCGCGCCGCGAAGTCGGTGATACAGGTCGGTGCAACAGGAAGATGAAACGGAAAGCCAACGCACAGGAGCAAAGCCTGTGCCATTTGACCTCGCGCATGTGAAGCGCGGATGTCGTGCCGAGCCGTCTCGATGACGGCACAGCAAAGCAGAGGGGCGAGTGAGTGCGGCTGAACACCAGAACCGGCGGCCACCGCGAGCCATCAGACCGCAACGCTTCACGCCGTTGCGGCACTGCAGAAATGACAACGCTTGCTAACTTTTTGTAGCGCTTTTTTCAGAACGGCAAAACGTCGCGCCCTTCAGTCGAACGATGGCCGCCACGCGAAGCCCGCTTCGACCGATTCGCCCGGCGCGAGCACACAGCCGCCCTTGTCCGCGACGGGCACGTCGAGATTCAGCCAGTCGGTAGTGTTGCTCACGGGCTCCGCGCAGAAGAATGGCTGGTCCGACGGCGAATACAGCACGAAGCAGTCGAGCGGCGCCTCGGCGACGAGCGTGAGGCTGCGATGCTCGTCCGGCCACACGATGCGCGCTTCGCGATTCCAGCCGGTGAAGTTGTTGTCGAGCGAAAACCCGTCGATCACCAGGCCCTGCTTCAGTGCGTCGACGGCCGGATGCGGGGCAAGCGCGACAGGCAACAGTGCATCGTCGGATGCCCACATCGCGCGTACGCCGGTTTCGATGCGCGTGCCAGCCGAACGCGGGTAGTACGGATGATGACCGAAGCCGCAAGGCATCGGCCGCGTGTCGAGATTGCACACGCTGAGATGGATCGACAGACCGTCCGCATCGAGCACGATCCGCTGGCGCGCCTCGTAGCGAAACGGCCAGCCGGGTTCGGATGCGGTGCCTGCCAGCGGCGAGGGTTCGTGACGGAACACCAGTTCCACCGTATTCGCGGTGCGCTTCGCGATCTGCCACGGGCGCTTCCACGCGTGGCCATGCAACGCGTGGCGCAGCATGCCCTCGCCCATCGGCAGCTGCCAGCTCACGCCTTCGAACGTGAAGCGTCCGTCACGGATGCGGTTGCAGTACGGGAAGAGCGGGAAGCTCGCGAGCTCCAGCGGATCGCCCGCAGCAAGCGCGGCGCGGCTCGTTGGGCGCAGCCAGTGGATCGGGCCGCGCGCCGTGTCGTCGTAGAACGCGACGAGCGAGCCGCCCAGCTCCGGCGCTACCACCGTGCGCCGCGCGTCATAACGAAGCACGACGAGCGCCGGATCCGCCAGCACCGCCGGATCGTATGCAGGCGCAACCGCCGCGCTGGATGAAGCAACCGCGCCGGTTCGCGGCGCGTCCGACGCGCGTGCCGCACGCGGCGCCTTGTGCTGCCGAGACTTCGGCGCTGCGCCGCCACGCGCGGGAAAAGCAGAAGTGTGCCGGCTACTCAAGACCAGGACTCCCGTGATCGTGGTGGACACAACCGCGCACGGCCGATCCGCGCGTTTCCCGCCAGCGTCCACCTGCCGCGAGGGTCGCACAAACCGATACGTCAGGTCAAATTATTACTAATAAAATCGCTCAAAAGCGCCTGAAAGCCGCCGCCGAAAGGCCATGAAATCTGGCGATGAATGCCAATTGCGGGTCGCGATTATTAGTGTTACCGTCATTTCGCCCCGCGCGCGCGGGGCCTCACGCTACCTGGCAAGCCAATGAAAAAATCCACCCAGCGTCGCCCGACCATGACCGACATCGCCAAGGCAACCGGCGTGTCGCAGTCCACGGTGTCTCTCGTCCTGAACGGCGCGGTCGGCGCGAAATTCTCCGAAGGCACGCGCAAGAAAGTGCTGAAGGCGGCCGAAGAACTCGGCTACCAGTTGCCTACCCGTGCCACCGTGCCGCTCGCGCCGGGCGAGCGCAACCTGATCGTGTATGTCGCGGACGAAATCTCGACCAGCCCGCATCCCGTCGTGAACGTCGACGGCGCGCGCGATGCCGCGTGGAACAACGGCTGTCTGCTCGCCGTGTACTCGACGCACGGCAACGCCGACATCGAGGCGCGCGTACTGCAGGAAACGCTGTCGAACCCGAACGTGCTCGGCGTCGTCTACGCGACCGTCTACACCCGCAAGGTCACGCTGCCGGCCGCGCTGCTGAAGGTGCCGGCGGTGCTGCTGAACTGCTATTCGGCGGAGCACGCGCTGTCGTCGGTGGTGCCCGCCGAAGTGGCGGGCGGCCACACCGCGACCGAATACCTGACGGCCGCGGGCCACCGCCGGATCGGCTTCATCAACGGCGAAACCTGGCAGGACGCCGCGAAAGACCGCCTGAAAGGCTACCGCCAGGCGCTCACTACCGCGGACCTGCTGTACGACGAGAACCTCGTGCGCGACGGCGACTGGAGTTCAGGCAAAGGCTTCGAACACACGCTGTCGCTGATGCGCGAACCGAATCCGCCCACCGCGATCTTCTGCGCGAACGACCTGACCGCGATCGGCGCAATCGAGGCGCTCAAGCAGCTCGGCCTGCGAGTGCCCGAGGACGTCTCGGTGATGGGCTACGACGACCAGGAAATCGCGCGGCACACGCACCCGCCGCTCACCACCGTCGTGCTGCCGAACTACGAACTGGGCCGCTGGGCCGTCGAAACCCTGCTGCAGGAGGAAGAGAACCGCAGCGCCGGCGCGCCGTTCAAGCGCCGCACGATCAAGCTGGACGGTCCGCTGATCGAGCGCGGCTCGGTCGGCGTGCCGCCCTCGCCCGATGCGCGTGCGTCCGGCGGAGACGGCGGTGGCAGCGGCAGGTCATCGGGCCAGCCCGGCACGGGGGATACCCTAAGTAATATTCTTAATGATTGACTGATAATATTAACGATGAAGGGTCGGGCAGGACCGGCCGGACGAGGATCCGGCCGGACATCGGCGAGGTTCGTCCGCCGCCGTCGTGAAGCTGTAATGGGACGGGCAACGCTGTCAATAACAACGAAGTCACAAAGTCGTTAGCACCTGTTGGGTCAACAACAACGGAGACACGCATGTCATCAGTCAAACTGCAGCACAAGCTCGTCACGCTCGCGCTCTGTGTCGCGGGCGCATGGTCGTTCGGCGCTTCCGCGCAGGACAACAGCGCGCAGAAAGTGCAGAACGCATCCAGCGAAACCTGTACGAACCCGAAGCCCAGCAATCAGTCGCTGAAAGGTCTCGTGGTCGGCTTCTCGCAGTCGGAGAACGAACAGAACCCGTTCCGCGCGACGGAAACCGCATCGGTGCGCGCCGCCGCGAAGGCCGCGGGCGTCAAGCGTCTGCTCTATACGAACGCGAACGACAACCAGGCGAAACAGGTTGCCGATATCGAGAGCATGATCAATCAGGGAGCCCAGGCGCTGATCGTCGCGCCTAACGATTCGACCGGCCTGCAGCCGGCGTTTGCCCAGGCGAAAGCCAAAGGTATTCCAGTCGTGACGATCGACCGCCAGACGGCCGGCAACTTCTGCGAGGACTACATCACGTTCCTCGGCTCGGACTTCTACGAGCAGGGCAAGCGCGCCGCACAGGCGCTCGCCGACGCGACGGGCGGCAAGGCGGTGATCGCCGAGATCCAGGGCGGCTACGGTAACACGGTGGAAAGCCAGCGTACCGACGGCTTCGCCGAAGTGCTGAAGAAGTACCCGGACATGAAGCTCGCCGCTGCGCAAACGGCGAACTGGTCGACGACCGAAGCGCAGAAAGTCATGGAACAGATCCTGCTGTCACACCCCGACGTCAACGCCGTGTACACGCACGCCGACGTGATGACGCTCGGCGCGATCACCGCGCTGCGCCAGGCCGGCAAGCTGAAGGGCGTGACGATCGTGTCGATCGACGGCACGAAGGACGTGGTGCGCGACATCACCGACGGCGTCGTGGTCGCGGACGTGGAAACCAATCCGCGTTTCGGCCCGCTCGCCTTCCAGTCGCTCGCCGACTGGTTCGCCGGCAAGCCGGTCGCGCAGAAGCAGATCATGAAGGACGCGCTGTACGACAAGACCAACGCGAAGAAGTCGCTCGACGCAGGCGCGGTGTACTGACGCTTTCGTCACCGCTTGTCTCAACGCTTGTTTAAAGACTAGCAGGCTGATGACGCATGAACGATCCGCAGCAGGCAGTCCCCCACCCGGCCGGTCGCGCTGACCGCAACCACGCCGGCTCGCCCGGCCAGGTGGTGCTCGAAACCCGCAACGCGTCGAAGACCTTCGGGGTCGTCCGCGCGCTGCGGGACGTCTCCCTCACGTTGCGCGCGGGCGAGGTGCATGGCCTCGTCGGCGAGAACGGCGCGGGCAAGTCCACCCTTATCAAGATCCTGACGGGCTTCTACCAGCCCGATGAAGGCGGCGTTGTGCTGGACGGCAACGCGGTCGCGTTCGATTCGCCGCGCACCGCGCAGCTGAATGGCGTGTGCGCCGTGTATCAGGAGATCAACCTGATTCCGGAGCGCAGCGTCGCCGAGAACATCTTCATCGGTCACGAGCCGAAACGTTTCGGCATACTGATCGACCGGCGCCGCATGAACGACATGGCGCACGACATCGTGCGGCGCTACGGCCTCACCGTCGATCCGGTCGCGAAGCTGAGTTCGCTCGGGCTCGGCGAGCAGCAGATGGTGTCGATCGCACGCGGCGTATCGCTCGGCGCCCGCGTGCTGATTCTCGACGAACCGACCTCCGCCCTCTCCGGCGCGGAAGTCGAAGTGCTGTTCCAGGTGGTGGACCGGCTGCGCGCCGACGGCATCGCGCTGCTGTTCGTGAGCCACCGGCTGTCCGAATGCTACCGGCTGTGCGACCGCTTCACGGTGATGCGCGATGGCGCAGTCGTGAAGACCGGCACGCCCGCCGAACTGCCGCGCAATGCGCTGATCGCCGCGATGCTCGGACGCGAAGGCAAGGGTCTCGGCGGTCATGGCGGCCAGCGCGATACGCGCGGCGCGGCCGATGCGCAACCGGCGCTGCAGGTCGACAAACTCCGCTGGCGCACGCGCGTGCGCGATGTGTCGATGCGGGTCGCGCCGAAGGAAATCGTCGGTCTCGCGGGGCTGCTCGGCTCGGGCCGCACCGAGACCTTCAAGACCGTATTCGGCGCGCAGAAGGCCGACGCCGGCGACGTGCACGTGCAAGGCAATCTGCTCGGCCACACCGCGCCGGCGCGTTCGATCGATCGCGGCGTCGCGTTCCTGTCCGAAGACCGGCGCTCGGAAGGCATCTTTCCGCGGCTGTCGGTGCGCGACAACATCGTCGCGTCGGTGCTGCCGCGCATCTCGCGCTTCGGCTTCATTTCGCACCGCAAGCAGGAAGCGCTGGTAAAGCGCTACATCGAGGAACTCGGTATCAAGACCGCCGGACCGGGCGCGCTGATCTCGACGCTCTCCGGCGGCAACCAGCAGAAGGCGCTGATCGCGCGCTGCCTGTCGACGCACCCGACCGTGCTGCTGCTCGACGATCCCACACGCGGCATCGACGTCGGCGCGAAAGAGGAAGTGCATCGCGTCGTGCAGGAACTCGCGGACGAAGGACTCGCGGTGGTCGTCACGTCGTCGGAGATGGAAGAGCTGCTCGAGCTGACGGACCGGCTCGTGGTGCTCAACGAAGGCGTAAGCACCGGCGAGATCGCGACCAAAGGCGCGAGCCCGGACGACGTGCTCGCGATCCTTGCGAGCAGCACGCCGTCGGCATCGTCGCAGTAGAACGCGCAAGCAGCGAGCGCGAACAGCGAACCCGCACGGCAGCCGCATGGAGGCTGCCGGCCATCCAGAACCAACGAGGACAGCTTGAGTCTTTCGAACTCCCCGGCTCAAGGAGCGCGCGCCCAGCCCGGCCACGCGCTCCTCGTGTGGGCCCGCGAAAACAGCGTGTACGTGGCGCTCGCGGTGCTCGTGCTGATCAATCTGGCCGTCACGCCAGGCTTTTCGAATCCTCTCGCGGCGCGCAGCCTGCTGTTCGAAGCCGCGCCCGTGGTGATGATCGCGCTCGGCCAGAACCTCGCGATCGCGACGCGCGGCATCGACCTCTCCGTCGGCTCGGTGATGGCGCTCTCGAGCGCGACCATCGCGGTGTGTCTCGACTACGGCGCCGGCACCGCGATCTTCGCGGGCATCGCGATCGGCCTGATCGCCGGCATCTTCAACGGTGCGCTGGTGTCGATCGTGCGCATCGATCCGCTGATCTCCGGTCTCGCGCTGCTGGTCGCGGCGCGCGGCCTCGCGCAGGCGCTCGTCGGCGGTTCGCGGGTGAACCTGCCGCCGTCGGACGCGTTCGACCTGCTCGGCACCGGCGCGCTCGGCCCGCTGCCGGTGGTGATGCTGATCGGCATCGTGCTGGCTGTCGTGATCTCGCTCGTGGTCAGGCGCACCACCTTCGGCCGCTATACGATCCTGATCGGCGCGAGCCGCGGCGCGGCGTTTCTCGCGGGCATTCCGGTGCGCCGCACGCTGTTCATGGTGTACGCGGCAAGCGGCATGCTGGCGGGTTTCGCGGGCGTGATCGCGACGGCGCGTCTCGGCGCGTCGGACCCGAACTATGTGGGCGTGAACTTCGAGCTCGACGCGATCGCGGCGTCGGTGATCGGCGGCACGCCGCTGTCGGGCGGGCGGATCTCGATCGTCGGCACCGTGTTCGGCGTGCTGCTGTTGCAGGTGCTCGACGCCAGCTTCATCATGAACAACATCAGCTATACGTACGCGCAGATCCTGAAGGCCGTGTTCATCGTCGTCGCGCTCTACCTGCAGCGGCAGGGAGGCTGAGCCGCAGATGAACATGCACATCGACACGGGCACCAACATGAGCAGCCACGGCGACAGCGGCCACGATCCGTCACACGCATCGCACGACGCCACCGCCGCGGCGGTAGTAACCGCCGGCGCGGCGCCGCTGCGCGAGCACAAGGAACGCCGCAACCAGATCGTGCGGCTGATCCAGGCGCGCGGCGCGATCGGCATCCTGATCCTCGTGTGCGCGATCGCCGGCGCGATCTTTCCTGATTTCCTGCATTTCGCCAACTTGGCGGATATTGTCTCCGCAGGTTCTTTCCTCGGCCTGATCGTGATCGGCCAGAGCCTCGTGATCATCCTCGGCGGCTTCGATCTGTCGGTCGGCTCGCTGGTCGGGCTCGGCACCGTGATCGCGGCGTACGCGGCGCCGTATGGCTGGGGCGCGGCGATGCTCGCGCCGATCGTCGTCGGCCTGCTGGTCGGACTGGTGAACGGTGTGCTGATCGCGCGGGCGCGGATGGCGCCGTTCATCGTGACGCTCGCGGCGCTGCTCGGGCTGAAGGGCCTTGCGCTGGTGCTCGCGAGTCAGGATCTGCTGATCGCGAACCCGGGCTTTTTCACGCACATCGCGAACGGGTCGCTGTTCGGCATCAGCAGCCTGATCTGGATCCTGCTCGTCGCGTACGCGATCGGCGCGCTCGTGCTCAACTGCACGCCGTACGGCGCGGCGGTGTTCGCGATCGGCGGCAACGAGGAGGCCGCGCGCATGCTCGGCGTGCGGGTGGAGCGCGTGAAGATCGTCACCTATGGCGTGAGCGGCGCACTGGCCGGGCTCGCGGGCGCCCTGCTCGCGTCGCATCTCGATTCGGGTCTGTCGGGCGCGGGCACCGGCTACGAACTGCAGTCGATCGCCGCGGCGGTGATCGGCGGCGTGCTGCTGACGGGCGGCGTCGGCACGATGGCGGGACCGCTCGCGGGCGCGATCCTGCTCGGCGTGATCGAAAACGTGATCAACCAGGTCGGCACGCTGAGCCCGTATTACCAGAACCTTGCGAGCGGCGCGTTCCTGCTCGTCGCGGTGGTAGTGCAGACGCTGCTCACGAGTTCGCGCAAGCAGTAGCGGCCATCGGTATTGTTCCTCATTGCTGGGCGGGTTAAGCGCATGCGACATTGCGGGTGGACCGGCCGCGTCAAGACCGCACGGCCGTTTCGCCCAACAATACCTCAAAGCAAGAGGCGCCCATGTCTACCCAGAAGGCTGCCGAGATAGCCGCCCGTTTCGACCGCCTGCCCCCGTCGCGCACGATCTGGACGATGGTGATCCTGATCTCGCTTGGCGGCGTGTTCGAGTTCTACGACCTGTTCTTCACCGGCTATGTCGCGCCCGGCATGGTCGAATCCGGACTCTTCAAGCCTGAATCGCTCGGCATCTTCGCCGCGCTGCAACCGCTCGCGGTGGCCGGTTTCGGCACCTTCGTGTTCGCAACCTTCGCCGGCCTGTGGCTCGGCACGCTCGTGTTCGGCTTCGTCGCCGACCGCTTCGGGCGACGCATGGTGTTCACGTGGTCGCTGATCTGGTACATGATCTGCACGGTGATCATGGCGTTCCAGACCTCCGGCTTCGCGATCGACATCTGGCGTCTCGTCGCCGGCATCGGCATTGGCGTCGAGCTCGTCACCATCGACACCTACATCTCCGAACTGATCCCGAGCAGCGAACGCGGCCGCGCTTACGCGGTGAACCAGTTCATCACGTTCTCCGTGGTGCCGGTGATCGCGTTCCTCGCGTACGCGCTGAAGGGCAGCCATCCGTTCGGCCTCGAGTACTGGCGCGTGGTGATCCTGATCGGCTCGCTCGGCGCGGTGATCGTGTGGGTGCTCCGCCGCAATATTCCCGAAAGCCCGCGCTGGCTGGCGCGCCATGGCCGCATCGCGGAAGCGGAAGCGATCGTCAACGACATCGAGCGGCGCGTCGCGATCGAGAAAGGCGTGATGCATCTGCCGAAGCCGGAAGCGGTGGTCGCTGAACAGGAAGGCACCGGCCGCTACGGCGAGATCTTCAGCCCGCGCTACCGCGGCCGCACGCTGCTGCTGTCGATCTTCAACATGGCGCAGGTGATCGGCTTCTACGGCTTCGCCGCATGGGTGCCGACGCTCTTGATCCATCGCGGCATCCACACCACCGCGAGCCTGGGCTATGCGTTCGTGATCGCCATCGCGAATCCGTTCGGGCCGCTGCTCGGCGTGTGGTTCGCGGACAAGGTGGAGCGCAAGACGCAGATCGTCGGCGGGCTGCTGATCATGGGCATCGTGATCGCGATCTTCGCGCAGGTGTCGGAGCCGTGGATGCTGATCGTGCTCGGCGTGCTGTTTACGCTCGCGTCGAACGTGATGTCGTACGCGTACCACGGCTATCAGGCCGAACTGTTCCCCACCCGCGTGCGCGCCCGGGCAGTCGGTTTCGTGTATTCGTGGAGCCGCATCTCGGCGGCGTTCGCGGGGCTCGCGATCGGCATCCTGCTGCATGGCTACGGCGTGCCGGGTGTGGCCGCGTTCATCGGCGTATCGATGCTGATCGGTATCGCGATGATCCTGCTCGGACCGGCGACGCGCGGCCGTACGCTGGAGTCGATCAGCCACTGAGCGGTTTTTTCCGTCAGTTTCACCGATGCGAGCGCACGAACAGGTGCGCTCGCCTCTTTCCCGCAAGCTCCCGCTAGAACTGATACGCGAACGACAGGTCGACCACCGCGTTGGTCGCCTTCTGCACGATCGGGCTGTGCTGCGCACTGCCCACCAGCTGCTCCACCGCGCCATCGGCCGTGACGAACCAGTGCTTCTGGAAGAACCAGACCATGCTCACGCCGAATCCCACCGACTTCAGTCCCGCGCTCGCGCCGTACTGCGGGTAGCCCGATTGCATCGACTGGTTCTGGTTCACGCCGAACCAGCTGTTCATGTATTTCGAATCCGCGAACGTGAGCGTCGGTCCCGCGAACCAGAAGAACTGCTTGTTGCTGCCCGGCAGCGGCATGTACGCGCCAAGGTCGCCGATCCAGCCGTTCGAGCCGCCGATGTTGCGCCGGACGTCGCCGCGCAGCACCAGCGGAAACTGGTCGGACACGACGTACTCGCCGAACAGCTTCACCTCCGGCGCCGGGTTGATGTTGCCGAGGCCGTTCAGATGCTCGGGATCGTCGTGGCCGCGCCGCCCGAGGTCGTACGTGCCGGCGATGCCGACGCGCCAGTTGCGTCCCTGCGCGACGTTCACGCCGACGCCCTCGCCGGTGGAGAGAAAGAACAGGTCCTTGTAGCGGATGTCGACGGTCGGTCCCAATAGCGGCCGGTAGCGCTCGGAACCGTCATAGCGCGGCGCCAGCGTTGCCCCCATACCCAGTCGAATTTGCCAGTCCGGCACATTCGGCTGGTACATTTTTTCCAGCGGGATGCCGACGGAATACTGCCACTCCGCGAGCGGCGAAGGCGTCTGCGCGTGCGCGCCGGAAGCCGCCAGCATCGAGAGCGCGAACGCCGCCGCCGAAGCGGCGGGCTTCGCGCGCGCCGGCGGCATGGGCGCGGAAAGCGTGCAGCGCGCACGCGGGAAAGCTGGATTGCGCAGCCGTTCGTTCGCTGTCGTCATGTCGTGAGTACCCGAGGTGCAGATCGCACATCGTGTAGCAACCACTGTTCCAGACGAACGGTTGTTCGCGGCACACACGCGCATCGGCGGGGATTCGCGCGATGCGCACGCAGCGCCGCGTAGCGCGCACGCGACGGCCCTTGCGGCCGCATCCATCGCGCGCCGGTTCAAGCCGGCACCGTTTCGGCCTGCGCCTGACGCGACCACACGCGATGCTGGCCGGCGGCATCGACGAACGACTTCAGCACCTGTTTCAGTGCGCCATCGTCGCCGGTGGCCACACCGTCCGCATTGCCCGGCAGATGCGCAGCGTTGAGCACGTCGCGGCCGCTGCCGAGCGCGCCGATCGCCTTCAGATGACGGAACGCCTCAAGCACGAAATGGCGCGCATCGCCGGATTGCGCGAGCGCGTCCGTCGCCGGTTTGCCGCTCACGATGAACACCGCATCGAACATCACCGACGGCATGCCCGCGATCGTCGCATCGGGCGTCACGTCGCCGATCGCCGCGAGCGATGGCGCGATCACGAGCGCGTGCGCGCCTTCGGCCGCGAGCGCATCGCGTAACTGCCTTAGCACCGCGACGTCCGCGCCCGGCGCCGCGAGCAGCGCGACCTTGCGCGTCCTGATGCCGGGCTTCACGCGGTTCAGCAGACTCAGCGCCGGCGACGCATCCGGCGACGGCTTGCCCGGCTTGCTGCCTGGCTTGGGTGCGGGCAGCCCGAGCGCGGTGGCCACCTTGCCCGCGAGATCGAGATCGATGTTCGCGAGGATCTGGTTCACGACGCGTTCGCGGATCTCCGGCTTCGTCACCTTGCCGAGTTCGAACGAATACGCCGCGAGAATGTGATCCTTCTCCGGCTGCGACATGCTGTTGTAGAACATCGTGGCCTGCGAGAAATGATCGGCGAACGAGTCGCTGCGCACGCGGATCTTCGTGCCTTCCACGCGCTCCTGATAGCTCTCGAAACCGCCCTGTTCGACCGGCGTTTCCTTCGGCCAGCCGCCGCTCACCGTGTTCGGTTCATACGATGCCTGGCCGAGGTTGATGGTCTGCCGATGCATCGCGTCGCGCTGGTTGTTGTGGAACGGGCAGACCGGCCGGTTGATCGGGATCTCGTGGAAATTCGGGCCGCCGAGCCGGCTGATCTGCGTATCCGTGTACGAGAAGAGCCGCCCCTGCAGCAGCGGATCGTTCGAGAAGTCGATGCCCGGCACGATATGGCCCGGATGAAACGCGACCTGTTCCGTCTCCGCGAAGAAGTTGTCGGGATTGCGGTTGAGCGTCATCTTGCCGATGATCTTCACCGGCACGAGCTCTTCGGGAATCAGCTTGGTTGCATCGAGCAGATCGAAGCTGAAGGTGTGCTCGTCCTTTTCCTCGACGATCTGCACGCCGAGTTCGAACTCGGGATAGTCGCCGCGCTCGATCGCTTCCCACAGGTCGCGGCGATGATAATCGGGGTCCTTGCCCGCAATTTTCTGCGCTTCGTCCCACATCAGCGAATACGAGCCGAGCACCGGGCGCCAGTGAAACTTCACGAAGCACCCTTCGCCCTTCGCATTGATGAAGCGGAACGTGTGCACGCCGAAGCCTTCCATCGTGCGCAGGCTCTTCGGAATCGCACGGTCCGACATCGCCCAGATCACCGTATGCGCGCTTTCGGGCACGAGCGACACGAAGTCCCAGAAGGTATCGTGCGCGGTGCCGCCGGTCGGCATTTCATTCGGCGCTTCCGGTTTCACCGCATGCACGAAGTCTGGAAACTTGATCGCGTCCTGAATGAAGAACACCGGCACGTTATTGCCGACCAGGTCGAAGTTGCCTTCGTCCGTGTAGAACTTCGTCGCGAAGCCGCGCACGTCGCGCACCGTATCCGACGAGCCGCGCGGACCCTGCACCGTCGAAAAGCGCACATACACCGGCGTCAGACGCGATGGATCGTTGAGAAAGCCCGCGCGCGTGATGTCCGCCTGCGATTCATACACCTGAAACACGCCGTGCGCGGCAGAACCACGCGCATGCACGATGCGCTCGGGAATGCGCTCGTGATCGAAGTGCGTGATCTTCTCGCGCATGATGAAGTCTTCGAGCAGCGAAGGACCTCGCGGGCCTGCGCGCAACGTGTTCTGGTTGTCGGCGATCTTCACGCCCTGATTGGTGCGCAGCGCTTCGCCGTCGGGACGCGCGCGAAACGTCTCGAGGCTCTCCGATTTTGCGTCTGTGCTTTGCGTGTTCTGGGTGCTGCGCTGCTTCGACTGACTGGCCATTTGCCGGACTCCTTGCGTTGGACGGTACGCCGGGCGAAGGCTCGGCGCGTGCGTCAACGGGCAGCAAGCGATGTTCCTTTGAGCGATTCCTTTGACGAGATCCTGTGTTGCGGTATCAGTCGCCGATCACGTGCAACACGATGTCGCGCCGATGCGCACGGCGCCGGTGCTCGAATACGTAGATGCCTTGCCACGTGCCGAGCGTCGGCCTGCCGTGTTCGACAGGCACGACGAGGTGCACCTGCGTGAGCGCGGTACGCAGATGCGCGGGCATATCGTCGTCGCCTTCGTCGTCATGCTCGTAGCGCGTGGGGTCTTCGGGCGCGATCGTCGCGAAGTACGCTTCGAGATCGCGGCGTACCGAAGGATCCGCATTCTCCTGTATCAGTAACGACGCAGACGTATGACGGCAGAACACGGTCAGCACGCCTGTCTGGATGCGCTGCTCCGCGAGCCATGCGTTGATCTGCCGCGTGATGTCGTAAAGGCCCTGGCCGCGCGTGTCGACGTCGAGATGCCCGATTGCCTGCTTCATTGCGTTGTCCTTCCTGTGTCGTTTCCCTGGTTCGTTCGCCCGCGATTGTGCAGCAGATCGATGTACGCGACACGTGTTTTCGCGTCATCGGGTTGCCGTCGGAACTGGCGCGCAACACGTGTTCCCGCATCGCCATCTACTGCATGCACCGCGCGGCGCATGCAGCGAGGCACACCGCTTGCGCGACCGTGTATGAGGCGATCCGCAGTCATCGCTGACGAATTCAACTGCATTGAAGGAGGACAGCACCATGAATACGGTAACCAGAAATCTGCTCGCTTCCGCAATCGTGATGGCGCTCTCGGGCGGCGCATTTGCCGCGGGCATGGGCGGTAGCGGTGGTGGTAGCGGCGCGGGAAGCGCAGGAAGCGCGGGCAGCACCGGTGTGGGTGCGGGCGGCAGTACGACTGGCGGCGCGGCGGGCGTGACCACGCCGGGCACGAACATGAACGCAACACCCGGCGCCAGCATGAGCACAACCCCAGGCGGTACGACCGGCTCCGATAGCGGCTACGGTTCGCCGGGCGTGACGGGCACAGGCGCGGGCACTCGAACCGGCGCGGGCACCGCACCGGACGCGACGGGCGGCACCGCTGGCAGTACTGGCAGCAGCGGAAACAACAACATGCCGAACATGATGCAGACCATGCCGGGTTCGAGCGGTGAGAATGGACAATGAGTGACCATACGTGGCCAATGACACACTGAACTCATTAGTCATCCCGATCGTTCATTCGATCACTAATCACCATGAGCTCAATCCCACCGGAAACGTCGCTCGACGCGGCATCGAATCCACCACCCGATCTCGCCACGATCATGGCGACTCTCGCGAGCCGGCTCGATCTGGACGTGACCCAACTCGTGCTGAGCGAGGACCAGGGCCGCGTAATCGTCACCGGCACGTTGCCGCTGCGCAGGATGGTGCATCAGGTGCAGACGCTGATCGAAACGCAGCCGGACGTGCGCGCGGCAGAGATGCGCGTCGACGTGGTCACGCAGGACTTCGCGGAAGCGGAACGCCGCCAGCAGGCGGATCGTCGCGATGCGTCGGAAGTCGTGAAGGACGAACGCGACCGGCAGACCGGTCACGAAATCTAGCGATGCGGCTTTTTGGGGCGAGCAAACCGGCAGGCGCTCGACGCACCACATTAAAGCGTCACGCACTTTCATGCAGCATTTAATGCACACAAATGCAGCACATGACCACCAATGAGGTGCGTTCGGGTTGCAAAAAAACCGGTTCCAGCACGATAATTCCTCGCCTGGTATATTCCGTGCTTCATCCTGACGCCCCGGCAACGGCGCTGGGGGCTTGCGATGTCGGCAGAAAGGATCGGCCCCAAGCCGCTCTGGAGTTGACACAGCACCACCGGACAACGGCGTCCCTGGCCGCGCGCATCGCGCGGCGGGATGCCGTTTTTTATTGGTCGGAGCGACGACGCTGCGACGCAAGACCCAGGATGCCGATCGTGACCAAGCGTCGCCCCGCTGTATTCGCACGTCTCAGCGATCTGTTCGCGCCGCAACGCGCCGAGCAGATCCTGTTGCCGCCCGCCGCCGACAGCGCCGACGGCGCGTCCGGTGCCGGCAAACGCGATACCGCGGCGCTTCGTCCCGCCCGTCTGCGCGACCGCCGCGGCTCGCGTCCGGCACGGCGCGACGGCCGTCGCGTGCGGGGCAGCGCGCCTCGTCCAGCCGCACGCTGCGCGGCATCGCGCGGGAACCCGGCCGCCTGAGCGACGCCCGGCGGCTCGCTCATCTGATCTTCACGCTGACCATCATCCAGCGGCGGCCACTTCGGCTGGCCGCGAGCAAACATCCTCCCGCCCGCATCTGCGTTGCCCTTTCGCGCGGCAAACACACAAAACCCGGCCCCGACGGCTCAACTTCTGATAAGTTTTGCCTTTTGCCCGCACGGCCGACCGTCGATGAAATCACCCAGCCGCGAACTCGCGAAGACAGACTTCGAGCAACTGTCGGAATTCCGCTACCAGATGCGCCGCTTCGAGCGCTTTTCCGAGCAGGCCGCACAAGGCGAAGGCATCACGCCGCTGCAATACCTGTTGCTGTTGCACGTGAAGGGCTATCCGGGTCGCGAGTGGGCAACCATCGGCGAACTCGCCGAACGGCTGCAGGCGCAACATCACGGCGTGGTGGCGCTCGTATCGCGCTGCGAAGCGCTCGACCTGGTCAAGCGCAAGGTGAGCGAGACCGATCGCCGGCAGGTGGAAGTGCATCTGCTGAAGGCCGGCGATCGCGTGCTGGCGCGGCTCGCCAAACTGCACCGCGCCGAGCTGCGCTCGCTCAAGGGCACCTTCAGCGTGCCGCAGATCGATCTCTGAACCCGCTCAGCCGTTCTTCGCGACCCGCGCGAGCTGCGCCTTCGCGGCGTCGTAGATCTTGTCCGGCGTGAAGCCGAACTTCTCCTTCAGCTCCTTGAACGGCGCGGACGCGCCGAACGTGCGCATCACGATCTTTGCGCCGAGCGGTCCCGCGTAACGGTCCCAGCCGATCTCCGCGGCCTGCTCGACCGCGACGCGCGCCTCGACGTCGGGCGGCAGCACGTCGTTGCGATAGCGCTCGTCCTGCCGCTCGAACAGGTCCCACGACGGCATCGACACGACCCGCGCGCGCACGCCCTCGCCCTTCAGCTTCTCGTACGTCTCGATGCACGCGCCGAGCTCGCTGCCGGTCGCCATCAGGATCACCTGCGGCTTGCCGCCGTCCGCGTCGGCCACGACATACGCGCCGCGATGCACGCCTTCCGCCGACGCATAGCGCTTGCGGTCGAGCGTGGGCAGCGGCTGGCGCGACAGGACGATGCACGCTGGCCGATGCGGATGCGACAGCGCGACGCGCCATGCTTCGGTCACTTCGTTCGCATCGCCGGGACGCAGCACGGTCAACCCCGGCACGCCGCGCAGCGACGCAAGCTGCTCGATCGGCTGGTGCGTCGGTCCGTCTTCGCCGAGACCGATCGAGTCGTGCGTGAACACAAAGACCACCGGCACCTCCATGATGGCCGAGAGCCGGATCGGCGGCTTCATGTAATCGCTGAAGATCAGGAAGGTCGACGCGAACGGCCGCAGGTTCGACAGTGCGAGCCCGTTCGCGACCGCGCCCATACCGTGCTCGCGAATGCCGAAGTGCATGTTGCGGCCGCCATAGCTGTCGTGTTCGAAGCTGCCCGCGCCGTCGAACTTGAGCGCGGTCTTGGTGGATGGCGCGAGGTCCGCCGCGCCGCCGAGCAGCCATGGAATGCGCTGCGCGAGCACGTTCAGCACCTTGCCCGACGATTCGCGCGTGGCCAGCCCTTTCGCGTCCGCATCGAACACGGGCAGATTCTTGTCCCAGCTTTCAGGGAGGGTATGCGCGTCCATCTGCGCGAGCTCGCGCGCGGCATCCGGATAGCGCGAACGGAAGTCGTCGAATTTTTTCTGCCAGGTTTCGCGCGCCGCCTTGCCGCGTGCGCCGATACCCGCCGCGAAGCGCTCGCGCACGCCGTCGGGCACATAAAAGAATTTGTCCTCCGGCCAGCCGTATGCGCGCTTCGCGAGCTTCACTTCTTCTTCGCCGAGCGGCTCGCCGTGCGCGGCCGCGGTGTCCTGCTTGTTCGGCGCGCCCCAGCCGATGATGCTCTTCACGACGATCAGCGTGGGCCGGTCGCTCTGCTTCGCTTCGTTGAACGCGGCTTCGAGCGCGGCGGGATCGTTCACGTCGTCGACGTGCAGCGTGTGCCAGCCGTAGCCGTGAAAGCGCGCTTCGGGATCGTCGCTGTACGCCAGGTCCGTGTGGCCCTCGATCGTCACGCGGTTGCTGTCGTAGATCCAGATCAGGTTCGACAGCTGCAGATGCCCGGCGAGCGATGCGGCTTCATGCGACACGCCTTCCATCATGTCGCCGTCGCCGCAGAGCGCGTACACGCGATAGTCAAACACCTGCGCGTCGGGCTGGTTGAAACGCGACTCGTACCAGCGCGCGGCCATCGCCATGCCGACGCTGTTGCCGAGCCCCTGGCCGAGCGGACCGGTCGTGGTTTCGACGCCGGTCGTCATCCGGTATTCCGGGTGGCCCGGCGTGTTGCTGTCGAGCTGACGGAACTGCTTGATGTCGTCGATCGACACCGCGGGGCCGCCGGTCGGTTTGCCATGTTCGTCGACGGCCTTCACGCTGGCGAGATGCAGCATCGAGTAAAGCAGCATCGACGCATGTCCGACCGACAGCACGAAGCGGTCGCGGTTCGGCCACAGCGGCTCGTCGGGATCGTAGCGAAGATGGTTCTGCCACAGGTGATACGCGACCGGCGCGAGCGCCATCGGCGTACCGGGGTGGCCGGAGTTGGCCTTCTGCACGGCATCCATCGACAACGTGCGGATGGTGTTGATGCATAGCTGGTCGAGGGCGGGATCGTTCTGCATGAATGGACTCCTGTTCGACGGTTGGCGTGGACGCACGCGCACAGTGGACGGATCCGGCGCACAGGTTCGCCGCTCCTTCAGTTCCATCACATTCTGATGGAGCGAAAGGTTGCGGGCGCTCATCTCATGAACCCGTATGAACCCGTCGGGACGACTTTCAGTAAAGCACACGCGCGCGAGCGCGGCAGCGAAACTGCACGGCACGGCTGGACCGGCGTGCGCGCGCCGCGCGAGCGGGTCGGTGCTTCGCGTCGGCACTGGCATGGCGGTGTTTTCACTACGTTGCATGACACACCGCAGCAACTATCGATCCCCACGACCGCCAGGCTCACGGCCCGTGTTCGGATAACGCAAGCCGCGCGTCAGGTATGAAGGTTGCGCGCACTCCGGGATATGCACTGCAAAAACCATCATCCCAGGGAGATCGCAATGCCGTATACGACGATCCGCGTGTCGGACAGGGAAGTTCAGGTCGAGCTGACGGTGTACACATTCGCCGAAAAGAGCGACGCCGACGCGTTCGAACAGTGCGCGCTGCAACACCCGATCGAAACCTGCTACCGCCGCTGTCCGCCCGTTGCGCTGCGGTCGGCGAAGGCTCATGAACGTCCCGACGATCCCGATCGCGCGCGGGCCGTATCGCGTTCCGCGGGTGGCGGCATGATGCCGGCGCGCGGGATGCGCTGACCGAGGAATACCGATGCATCCGATCACGCTCGAGGTCTCCGGCTGGACGACCTCCTTCCCGCCGCTGCTTCATATGCCGACACCGCCCGAAGTCGATCCCGACGCTCCCGCGCCCGACATCGATCCCGACCCGCCGCTGCCCGAGGACGATCCCGACTGGCCCGACCTGCCGCATCCGCCGGCCGGCGACTCGCCTCCGCCGCCGCAACCGCCGCAGCGCGTTCTGCATTGAGTTCGCCTTCAAGGAGCCAACATGTCCGGCAACCGTGAAAAACATCCGCATTCGAACCGCAGCGAAAAACAGATCGACGAAGCGGTCGAAAACACCTTCCCCGCGAGCGATGCGCCATCGACCGGCGGCAAGACCCGCATCGAAAGCGACGGCGGTACTTCGCGCGACGAGCGCGATCATCGCGACGATCGCGACGATCGCGACACGCACAAGGATGACCATACGGAGCACCGTTCGTCGCACGGGTCGCGCTGATGCGGGCCGCCAATTCGACGCGCGCGGCCGCCGCGCGCAGGCGGGCGCGCCATGGCTGAACCTCGCAACGAAGACGACCCGCAGGACGGGCAACCGCACGGCGATGACGACGCCGCTGATCAAGACAGCGGCAAAGACAGCCCGAACGGCGATGACGCTGGCAACGACAGCAGCAAACGCAAACGCCCGGGCAGGAAGCCGCTGATCATCATCGGCCTCGTCGTCGTGCTGCTCGGGATCGGTGCATTCGTCTGGTGGTTCGCGACGCGCAACGAGGAAGGCACCGACGACGCGTACACCGACGGCAACGCGATCACGATCGCGCCGAAAGTCTCCGGCTACGTGACGACGCTCGCGATCAACGACAACACCTATGTGCACAAGGGCGACCTGCTGCTGGTGATCGACAAGCGCGACTATCAGGCGCAGGTCGATCAGGCGCAGGCACAGCTCGGCCTCGCGCAGGCGCAGCTGAATTCCGCGCAGGTGCAACTCGACATTGCGAAGGTCCAGTATCCGGCGCAGTACGCGCAGGCGAAAGCGCAGATCGAATCCGCCGAAGCGAACTTCAAACAGGCGCAGGCTGCTTACGCACGACAGCACGCAGTGGACGTCCGCGCGACGTCACAGCAGAACATCGACACCGCGAACGCGCAGCAGGCCACTGCGGTTGCGAACGTCGACACGGCGCGCGCACAGCTGAAGACCGCCGCGCTCGTGCCGCAGCAGATCCGCCAGGTGGAAGCGACCGTCGAGGAACGCCGGCAGCAGGTGCGGCAGGCCGAGGCGCAGCTCGAGCAGGCGCAGCTGAATCTGTCGTGGTGCGAAGTGCGTTCGCCGTCGGACGGCTGGGTCACGCGCCGCAACGTGCAGTACGGCAGTTTTCTGCAGGCCGGCGTCACGCTCTTCTCGATCGTCACGCCGGACGTCTGGGTGACCGCGAACTACAAGGAATCGCAGTTGGACCGCATGCGTCCCGGCGACAAGGTGAAGATCAAGGTCGACGCGTATCCGAACCTGGAACTGCACGGGCACGTGGACAGTGTGCAGCTCGGCAGCGGCTCGCGCTTTTCCGCGTTCCCCGCGGAAAACGCGACCGGCAACTTCGTGAAGATCGTGCAGCGCGTGCCCGTGAAAATCGTGATCGACGACGGCATGCCGAAAGATCATCCGCTCGGGCTCGGCCTCTCCGTCGAACCGACGGTTTATCTGCGCCACTAGCGCTTCATCGATAAATCTTCCGGGCACAAAAAAACGCGCAGCCCGGCAAGAGTTTCAACCGGGCTGCGCGTTTTTTACTATCCCCTTCCGTCTGCCTTCACGCGCGCGATGCAGCAGGATCGCGCCGCGCAAAATCGGGCCGGGTATGGATCAGGTATTACCAGTCCGGATTCGACACGTCGAGCTGATAGTTCAGCGCGCGATTGAACACGCGGTACGGACGCGCGGCGCCGTCGAGCAGCTCGCGCCAGGCGCCGATCACGGCCAGCGAATCCGTGCCCAGCGTGGCGCAGCGGCTCGGCAACTGACCGGGGAGCGCACCCTCGCTGCCTTGCGCGATCGCGCGCAGCAATGCGGCATCTTTTTCCCCGACCTGTATTTCATAGTGATTCATGTGCGCACCTCGACGCGGATTGGGACGCCGGCCACTTCATGTTCGACGAACGCGAGCCCGGCCCAACATTAGATGAAAGCAGCTTGTGTACCAGTTTCTTGTCGTCATTCGCGATATGCATGGCAACCACTCCTGCTCTTCGTGCCCGTTGACAGTGTTGTGACGCTGCACATCTGCACGCGGATGCCAGTCACGATCATGGTGCAGCGGCGCGGCGGACACAAGTGCATTTTCATGCATCCGACCCGAAGCCTGCACCGTCGCGGTGACGCGCGGATGGCGGTGAGCGCGGGCCCTTCTACGCGCGCTCCGGGCTCGCCGTTTGCTGACCCCGAAATATTGCGCAGCGCGGGCTGCGATGGTTTTTCCTTGTGCGCCGCTCCCGCACATTCGCCCGCTCAGGACCGAGACCCTTCGATGCCATTGCCCCGCTTCCAGATGCCACCGTTCGCGCTTCCCGCTTCTCTCGCTAATCGTCTTCTGCACGCGGGATCGACGCAATGAGCGAACCCCACGGCAACTGGCGCCCATCGGCGAACCCGTGGCTCATCGCGATCGTCGTCACGCTCGCCGCGTTCATGGAAGTGCTCGATACGACCATCGTCAACGTCGCGCTGCCGCACATCGCGGGCACGATGTCGGCGAGCTACGACGAAGCCACGTGGACGCTGACCTCCTACCTCGTGTCGAACGGCATCGTGCTGCCGATCTCCGCGTTCTTCGGGCGCATCATGGGACGCAAGCGCTATTTCCTCGTATGTATTGCCGCGTTCACGGTCTGCTCGTTTCTGTGCGGCATCGCGACGAGCCTCGGCCAGCTGATCGTGTTCCGCGTGCTGCAGGGATTCTTCGGCGGCGGCCTGCAGCCGAACCAGCAGTCGATCATTCTCGACACCTTCCCGCCCGAACAGCGCGGCCGCGCGTTCTCGATCTCCGCGATCGCGATCGTCGTCGCGCCGGTGCTCGGCCCGACGCTCGGCGGCTGGATCACGGACAACTTCTCATGGCGCTGGGTGTTCCTGCTGAACGTGCCGGTCGGCATCCTGACGACGCTCGCCGTGATGCAGCTCGTCGAAGATCCGCCGTGGGAACGGCGCCAGCGCGGCAAGGTGTCGATCGACTACATCGGCATCGCGCTGATCGCGATCGGACTCGGTTGCCTGCAGGTGATGCTCGATCGCGGCGAGGACGACGACTGGTTCAAGTCGCCGTTCATCGTGACGTTCGGCGTGCTGGCCGCACTCGGCATTCTCGGCGCCACCGTGTGGCTGATCTACGCGAAGCGGCCAGTCGTTCATCTCGGTGTGCTGAAAGACCGCAATTTTGCGCTGGGCTGCGTGATGATGGGCGCGTTCGCGATGATCCTGTACGGCAGCGCGGTGCTCGTGCCGCAGCTCGCGCAGCAGCAGCTCGGCTATACCGCGATGCTCGCGGGCCTCGTGCTGTCGCCGGGCGCCGTGCTGATCGTGATGGAGATCCCGATCATCAGCAAGGCGATGCCGCACATCCAGACGCGCTACTTCGTCACGACCGGCTTCGTGCTGCTGGCGCTCGCGCTGGCCTACGCGCATACGCTCGTGCCGGATGTGGATTACGACACGCTCGTGAAGATGCGCAGTTCGCAGTCGATCGCGATCGGCTTCCTGTTCGTGCCGATCACGACGCTCGCGTACCTGACCGTGCCGCGCCAGCTGAACAACGATGCATCGGCGCTCTTCACGATGTTCCGCAACGTGGCCGGCTCGATCGGCATCTCGATCTCGACCGCGATGGTGCGCGAGCGCGCGCAGGTGCGGATGGCGCATCTGTCCGGGCACATGACGCTGCTCTCGCAGAACTACACCGACACGCTCAACCGCACCGCAAAGACCATCATGGACATGACGGGCCAGCCGTTCGCGGCCGCGCTGCAGACCGCAACCGGCCGCATCTACCAGACCTTCGTCTCGCAGGCGACGATCCTCGCGTACATCGACGTGTTCGCGTATCTCGCGATCTTCTGCCTGTGCTGCGTGCCTTTTACGTTCTTCTTCTCGCCGGTGAAGGCCGCCGGCGGCGGTGGAGGACACTGACATGTTCAATCGTTTGCCGTCGTTGCGTTCGCGATTTCATGCGATGTTCATTGCGTTCATTGGTGTGTTCATTGCGCCGTTCACTGCCGTGTTCATCACGGCCTGCACCGTTGGACCGAACTACCAGCCGCCGCAAGCCGACGTGCCGGCGCAGTGGCACGACACGCAGCACGCAGCGGCGAACGCGGCAACCGCATCGGCCGCGTCGGCCACGTCGAGCGCATCGGTGCCGACCGTCGATTCGGACCCCGACCCGCGCTGGTGGCGCAGCTTCAACGACCCGACGCTCGATTCGCTGATCGAGCGCGCGGTGGCCGGCAACCCCGATCTGCAGCAGGCGGTGTTGCGCATCGCGCAGGCGCGCCTGCAGACGCAGCAGGCAGCCGCGCAGGGCCTGCCGAATCTGCGCGCGACCGCGAGCTATCAGCGCGAACAGCTCGGCCTGAAAGGCATTCTCGAATCGCAAGGCGTCTATAACCGCGTCGATCAACTCGGCGCGCCGGGTTCGCCGCTCGACTCGATCTCCCCGAATGCGGGCACAGCCGTACAGAACGGCGCGAACAAGCTGCTCGACCAGCTGACGGCGCCGGTCAATCTCTGGCAGGCGGGCTTCGACGCATCGTGGGAACTCGACCTGTTCGGCCGCGTGCGGCGTTCGGTCGAAGCCTCGCAGGCGCAGACCCAGGCGGCGATCGAAAACCGCAACGACGCGCTGCTGTCGCTCGAAGCGGAGGTCGCGCAGACCTACGCGCAACTGCGCGGCGCGCAGACCATCCGCGCGGTCGCGACCAGCCTCGTCGACCAGCAGCGCGAGATCGTCGAGCTCACGCAGAGCCAGGCGAAGGTCGGACTCGCGAGCCAGCTCGACGTGCGCAGCGCGGCCGCGCAGCTCGCCACGACGCAGGCCGGGCTCCCGCAATACGATCAGCAGATCGAACAATCGATGAACGGTCTCGCGTATCTCGTCGGTGAAGCGCCCGGCGCGCTCGATACCGAACTGTCGACGCCCGCCGCCGTGCCGCCAGTGCCGCCGACGGTGCCGATCGGTCTGCCCTCCACGCTCGCGCGCCGCCGCCCCGATATCCGCGAAGCGGAAGCGAATCTGCATGCGGCCACCGCGAGCGTCGGCGTTGCAGTCGCGCAGTTCTATCCGGACATCTCGCTGACGGGCAGCGTGGGCACGCGCGCGTTGAACGCGAGCGACCTGTCGCACTGGTCGCATCTGTTCTATGCATTCGGCCCGCAGATTTCGCTGCCGATCTTTCAGGGCGGCGCGCTCGTGGCGAACCTGAAGCTCTCGAAGGTGCAGCAGGCGAATGCGGCGCTCGCGTATCGGAAGGCGGTGCTCGGCGCGCTGCGCGACGTCGATAACGCGCTTGCCGTCTACCGCACCGACCAGGCGCGCCACGTGTCGCTCGACGACAGCGTGCGCGAACAGCAGCAGGCGTTCGATCTCGCGCGCGACAGCTATCGCAAGGGCCTCGTCACCTACATCAATGTGCTTGATGCGGAACGGCAGCTCGCGCAGGATCGCGAGCAGGCCGCACAGAGCAACGCGCAGGTGACGACGGATCTGGTCGCGCTCTACAAGGCGCTGGGCGGCGGCTGGCAGGACGATGCGAGCGCTGCTGCGGCGCGGTGAACGGCGGGGTGGCGCGGGCGTGTACCCGTCTGTGCTCGTGGAGCCCATTTTTCGTGCCGCATCGCGGCCGCGGTTACAAGCTGCAATAACTGCAACCTTCGTTCGCAGATATTTCAAATCGCCGTCATCCCCGTGCCCCGTCTGATGCCGCGGCGCGCCGCCAGTCCGGGCTGCGGCGCCGCTGCACCAAAATGGCACAGACCTTGCGTGACTTCATACGAAAGCTGCATCGGCAGGAGGCACTGCATGAGCATCACGAGACCTTTGACACCGCCTTCGGGCGGCGCGCGCATCGTCGGCAAGAGCGGCGGATCGCTGGGCCCCGGCCCCGAACTGATGACCGCCGCGACGCTGGATGGCGACAAGGTCCTGAGCAACGACGGCGACGACATCGGCAAGGTGAAGGACATCATGCTCGACGTGCGGGCGGGCCGCGTCGCTTACGTGGTGATGTCGACGGGCGGATTTCTCGGCGTGGGCGACAAGCTGCTCGCGATTCCGTGGGACGCGCTCACGCTCGATCTGGACCGCAAGTGCTTTCGTCTCGACATGAGCGCCGAGCGCGTGAAGAACGCGCCGGGCTTCGACAAGGATCACTGGCCTTCGATGGCGGATCAGACGTGGGCCAGTTCCGCGCACCAGTTCTTCGGCCGCGAGCCGCACCTGAATCCGGACATGGAGCTGGACGTTGACGACGGCGAGCCCGGTTCGCCCGATGCACCCGACGCAGGGAGTGTGAAGCTGTGAGCACCTGCACGATCCTGCCTGTTCCGCTGCGCATGCGAATGCATGAGAAACGGATGATGCGTGCATCCAATGCGACCTGCATTGCATTGCTGGTTGGATCGGCATTCGAATGCCACCGTGGCCGCGACTGACGCGGCCACATTTTTGTCATCGAGTTTTGTCTACCGTTGACTATCGTTTATCCATCATCAAAAGGACTGCCGGCCATGGACAACTTTGAAAAGCGGATGCGAGCCCTGCTCGCCGCGGCGCTACCCGGAACCGACGTGACGCATCTGTCGCCGCGCGAGTTCTGCGTGTGGCAGCGGGTGGGCAGACTCACGCCGCCGACGGTGTATCCGCGCGATCTCGTCGTCGTCGTCGACGACGATCTGCTCGGCGACATCCAGGTTGCCACGGAAACCGAATTCCAGTCCCGCCTTGGACCGAAGCTCGCGCGCAGCCTGCTGCGCGCGCTCGTGGGCTACGATCCCGCGTCGAAGAATCCGAACCCGTTCGTGGTGTCGCTCGCGGATTCGCCGCAGGATCAGGTTGCGCGCGCAGCGTCGCTGACGGTCGCGGCCGTGACCAATCCTCGCAGCGCGACGATGCGGCCCGCGGTTGCGCACTGAATCGTGCATTGAACTGCATGGGTAGGTGAACCGCATGCGTATGAGGTTCGATCCGCGGTGACCGGGAATGCGCGCCGCGCGCGCTCCCGACCTTCAGGTTCCCCCGCTTTCATTTTCCTGTTCACGTCGCATGCGCGCCAGCCGATGTCGCATGGAGGCGTGACGATTTGCGCGCGCCGCTTCTACAATCGGACACGAGCCCTGTCCCCGGACCTCCCACCGCGATGAAAGCGGCAGACGATCCCACGTTGCAGCAGCCCAGCGCGCTTCCGCCCGATCCCTTGACGGCGGCGGACCTCGCGCTGCGCGCCACGCCGCTCGCCGCCGACGCGCCGCTGCTCGATCCCGCCGCCGACGCCGTTGCCGCGCCCACCGCATCGCGCTCGTGGGTCGCATCGGTCTCCAGCCTGCTGATCGGCTACGCGATTCTCGTCACCGGCAATGGCCTGCTCGGCACGCTGATCTCGCTCCGGCTGATAGCCGATCACGCAACCGCGCTGACAGTCGGCGTCGTGCAGTCCGCGTACTACCTCGGTTTCATGCTCGGCGCGGTGTCGGGCGGCGCGCTGATCGGCCGGGTCGGACATCATCGCGCGTTCGTCACGTTCGCCGCCGCCTGCGCGTGCTGCGCGCTGGGCTATGCCGGAGGCGGCAACGCCGCGGTGTGGACCGCGTTACGCTTCGTCACCGGCTTTTGTCTCGTCGGCATCTATACGGTGGTGGAAAGCTGGCTCAACGAAGTGGCGAGCAACGCGCAACGTGCGCGCGTTTTCTCCGCGTATCTGATCGTCAATTATCTCTGTGTGGGCACCGGGCAATTTCTGCTGAACCTCGCCGATCCAGCCGGTTTCGCGCTGTTCAGTATCGTGAGCGCGCTGTTTTCCGCTTCGCTGATTCCGGTCGCGCTCGCGAGCCAGCAATCCGGCGCCGCGGCCACGCAGACGGTCGGCACGTCGCGCTTCACGCTCGGGCTCGCGGGTCTGCGTACCGTGCTGCGCCATACGCCGCTCGCGCTCGTCGGATGTCTTGCGGCGGGCGCACTGAACAGCGCGTTCTACACGATGCAGCCGGTGTTCATGCGACGCAGCGGCGCGAGCGTCGCCGAAGTCTCCAGCTTCATGGGCTGCGCGCTGATCGCGGCGCTGCTGCTGCAGTGGCCGGTCGCGCGGCTCGCGGACCGGTTCGATCGCCGCTCGATCATCTTCGCGGTCACCACCGCGTCCGCGCTATGCAGCGCGATCGTGTTCATCCTGCGGCAAGGCGTGCTCGCCAGCGCGTTCAATTATCTGTACGTCGCGATCGTGTTCACGCTGTACGGCGCGATCGTCTCGCATGCGAACGACACCGCGCCGCACGGCGAACGCGTCGCCGTAAGCGCGGGGCTGCTGCTGATCTTCGCGCTCGGCGCGAGCGCCGGGCCGACGCTCGCGTCCGCCACGATGGCGCTGGCCGGACCCGCTGGACTCTATCTGTTCACTGCACTGATCACCGGCGCACTCGCGCTGCTGACGGCGAGAAGCCTGCGCGGGCCGCGCGCGGTTGTATCGTGATGACGCGGTCGTGATAACGCGATCGCGGCACACTACGTGAACCAGCCGGCTCGTTCGCTGTCTTCGTGAAAGTCCCCGCGCTGAAGGCCCTCTCGATGACGACACCCATTCCCTTCGCTCCCGACCGTTTCCGCCACGCCGCCGCTCACTATCTGACCGGCCGCCCGGCGTACGCACCCGCGTTGATCCGGCGCGTCGCGCAGTTATGCGGACTCGACGGCTCGCAGCGCATGCTCGATATCGGCTGCGGCCCCGGACAGTTGTCGCTCGCGTTTTCGACGTGGGTCGACAGCGCGCTCGCGATCGACCCGGAACCGGCGATGCTGCAGGTCGCGACCGAACTCGGCGCAGGCGTTGCGCCCAACGTCGAGTACCGGCAAGGCAGCTCGTACGACCTGTCGCCGGAACTGGGGCGTTTCCAGTTCGTCGCGATCGGCCGTGCGTTTCACTGGATGGACCGGCTCGACACGCTCGCGCGGCTCGACGGGATGCTCGACGTGGGCGGCGCGATCGCGCTGTTCAGCACGCAGGCGCGGGACGATGCCGCAGCGCCATGGATGAGCGCGTATCGCGCGCTGATGGAACGCTATGCCGCCGACGACCCCGCACGCGCGCAACACCGGGGGCCGGACTGGGAGCATCACGACTCGGTGCTGCTGCGCTCGCCGTTCCGGCGTCTGGAACGGATCGCGATCGTCGATGAACGCCGCGTGTCCGCCGGGCAACTGCGCGCGCGGCCGCTGTCGATGTCGAGCCTTTCGCGCGATCGGCTCGGCGCGCGGCTCGATACGCTGCTGGGCGAGATCGACGAGCTTACCGCCGCATACGCGACCGATGGCTGGCTGATCGAGCGGATTGAATCGATCGCGTTGATCGGGAGACGTTGATTCAGTGCACTGAACGCGCACTGAACACGCATTGAAAACCTGGCGCGCGGTTAATGTCAGCGATAATGTCGGCCGCGCAGGCACGGCATCGTTTCGAACGGTCGTGCCGGCATTGAAGAATTCGAACTGGAGAGACGCCCATGCGCGACATCATCGACGGCTTTCTGCGCTTTCAGCGCGAGGTCTACCCGCAACGCGTCGAGCTGTTCAAGCAGCTCGCGACGACGCAAAATCCGAAGGCGCTGTTCGTCACCTGCTCCGACAGCCGCGTCGTGCCCGAACTGCTCACGCAGCGCGAACCGGGCGAGCTGTTCGTGATCCGCAATGCGGGCAACATCGTGCCGTCGTACGGACCGGAGCCGGGCGGCGTGTCGGCCACGGTCGAATACGCGGTCGCGGTGCTCGACGTGCACGACATTGTGATCTGCGGCCACTCCGATTGCGGCGCGATGGGCGCGATTTCGCGCTGTACGTGTCTCGATCATCTGCCGGCCGTCGCGAACTGGCTGCGTCACTCGGACGCCGCGAAAGCGATCAACGCCGCGCATCAGTTCGACACGCCGCGCGCGAAACTTGATGCACTGGTGCGCGAGAACGTGATCGCGCAGCTTGCGAACCTGCGCACGCATCCGTCGGTCGCGCTCGCACTCGAGCAGGGCCGGATGAATCTGCATGGCTGGGTGTACGACATCGAAACCGGCGGCATCGACGCGCTCGACGGCGCGACGCGACGCTTCGTGCCGCTCGCGGAATCGCCGGCCACGGTGGCGGTTTCGCCGCGCAATCGCGGGCAGGTTTGACGGTTCGCTTTGAGGTGCCGCGCGTGAGTCGGGCGCGCGGCATTCGGGGCAAACGCTTCAGGACAAACGCATCGCCTCGGCTGGATGAGGCGAATCTTCGTACGCGCCCCACACCGACTGATCGTAGTTGACGATCGAACCGGTCATCAGGCCGGACTCGCTGCTGCTCAGAAACGCGACTGCCCGCGCAACCTCGTTCGGGTCGATCAACCGGCCGAACGGCTGAGCCTTCGCAGCGGCGTCGAGCCAGTCGTGCGACGCGCCGTGAAAGCTCTTCTGGATCCGGTCTTCTCCATCCGACGCCATCCAGCCGATGTTCAGTCCGTTCACGCGGATGCGATTGTGCAGCAGCGCGAACGCGGTGTTCCCCGTCAACGTCGCCAGTGCACCCTTCGACGCGCAGTACGCGGCAATGAACGGCTGCCCCGCCTTCGCCGACATCGAACCGATGTTCACGATCGTCCCTTCCGTGCGCTCGCGCAGCATCACCTTCACCGCATCCTGCATCAGAAAGAACGGCGCACGCACATTGGTCGCGAACATCCGGTCGAAAAGCTCGGGATCGGTGTCGAGCAGCGTGCCGCGGTCAGTCAGGCCAGCGGCATTGACGAGCGCATCGATGCGGCCGAAATGACGGTCCGCTGTTGCAATCACCGCGCGGCAGTCGTCGACATTTGCGAGGTCCGCCGTGACGAAATGCACGGCGGCACCCGTTTCGTCGGCAATGGCCCGCGCCCTCGCCTCGCCCTTGTCGCGCGAACGTCCGCAGATCACGATACCCGCGGCGCCGCGTTGCGCGAACAGCGTCGCAATCGCGGCGCCGAGCCCTTGCGTGCCGCCGGTCACGACCGCGATCTTGCCTGTCATCTGACTCATCGTCTGGCTCCTGCCGGGTTCGATCTTCTCAATCTCGTCGCTCAATAACGTGCAGCGTTGACGCGCCCTTCGGCGTTGGTCGCGTTGGCCACCGCGTCGAGATTCTGCGGATAGGGATAGGTCATGCCGAGCAGTTGCCGCATCGTCGGGCTCGCGCGTTTGACGAACGCTTCGCCGACCATCGCGCGCAGATCTTCCATCGGCTTCACGAACTTCGGCAGATACTGGATCAGCACCGCGCTGCGGTCCTGATTGCTATGGTTGGGCATCGCGCAATGCCACGTGGCGCCGAAGAAGAGGATCGCGTCGCCAGGCTCCGCTTCCATCCGCTCGCAACGCTCGAAGAAACGGTCGGATTCGTCGGGATAGCGCAGCTTGTGCTGGGTGTGCGGCACGAATGCCGTCGCACCGGTCTGCGTCGTAAACGGATCGAGCGGAATGGTCACCTGCGCGTTCAGCGGGAAGCTCGAATTGATGCCGATCGGGAAGCTGTTCGGCGCATGGAAGTCCCAGTACGGATAGTCGATATGCGGCTCCTGCCCCGGACCATCCGGCAGGATGCGGTTCGCGGCGATCGAGCCCATGATGAAGTCTTCGCCCAGAAAACGCCGCATGGCCGCGACGATCACCGGTTGTTCCGACATTGCGCTGAACACGTCGCCCTTCGCGAGCAGGTTCCACACGCGCCGTTGCAGATGCAGCCGTGCGTCCTTCGCCGCTTCGCCCTGAAAATGCGTGACGGTCTGCGCGCGATGTTCCGAATGCTCCATCACGACGCGGCGCGCGTCGGCCACCTGTTCCGCGCTGAACAGGCCGCGAATGACGATCGCGCCTGGCCCGCGCATCAACGCATCGACGACGACTTCCGGGGTACCGGTTTCCGGTGTGACGATCTGCACGGCTGTCTCCTTTGCCTGTATTCGCCTTTGGCGTGGCGGCATGCACGACGTGCGCGATCCTGCGTAATCATGTTGACGTCGCGTGCCGTGTCCCAAGCATAGTGCAGCGTTCAGCCGCTTGCAACTTTCATTGCACAATCAATGACGATGGAATTTTAATTCCATTTTCCAGCCTGCGATGCGGATGCGCAGATGGGTTCAAGATGCAGTTCAACGTGCGGTTCAGGATCCTGCCGTTCATTCCGGCATCGCGACGCCGGACAGGCGCGCGCACTCCGCAAACAGGCGATCCTGCAGCGCGGGATCGCGCGCCGCGGCACTCGCCGCGCGCGGCTTCAGGTGGTAGAAGTACTCGTCCGTCACGGTCGCTGCGCGATCGTCGCTGACCGCGAGCCACACCTGCGTGGTGGGCCCCGCGCCGAGATCGTCGGGCGCACCGGCACCGCCCATCTTCGTTGCGACCCAGCCCGGTTCGAGCGCGTTCGACAGCACGTCGGGCCAGCGACGCGCGATTGCGAACGCCAGCATCGCGTCGTGCAGTTTGGTGTCGGAATACGCGGCCGTGCCGTTCCAGCGCCGTCGCTCCCAGTTCAGGTCCTGCAGGCTCGCATCGCCCGACTGATGCAGTCCCGAGCTCAGGTACACGAGCCGCTTCGGCCGCGCGACCAGCGCGGTCAGTACATAGGGCGCCAGCGTGTTGATCGCGAACACGTGCGCAAGACCGTCTTCGGTTTCGATGCGGCGGCTCTCGCGGTACCCCACTGCCGCGTTATGGATGACCGCGTCGAACCGACCGAGGGCATTGACCTTGTCCGCGAGCGCCCGGGTTTGCCGGATGCTCGCGAGATCACCGGCAAGCGCCGCCGCGGCGCCTGGCGCAGCGTCGAGCGCTTCTGCCGCGCGCGCTTCGCTGCGTGCGTGCAGCACGACTTCGTGACCGGCCCCGATGAGAAGCCGCGCCGCCATCAGCCCGAGGCCGTCAGCCGATCCGGTAATGAATACGCGCGCCATGCCGATGCTCCTTCGTCTTCGTGTTACGACAGGTGGACCAGCTTATCCGCAATCGGCATGCGCGACGATGCATGCTCCGTCATCGGTGCATTGACGGCTTGTCATGGATCAAAGTGGCTACCTGAGATAGATCGGAACTGGCTATTTTATGCATCCACTTTAGGTCCTACGATGCAGTCATCGATCGCACCACCCAACGCAACAACGAGCGCAACACCGGGCGATCATCCCACCCCGATCAAGGAGCCATCATGCAACCCCGTCTCGACTTCTACCGCGTCAACCAGCCGGCAATGAAAGCCATGCTCACGCTCGAAGAGCGGGTGAACAAATCCGGCATCGAAAAGCCGCTCGCAGAACTGGTGCGTCTGCGCGCGTCGCAGATCAACGGCTGTGCGTTCTGCGTCGACATGCATACCACCGACGCGCGCAAGGGCGGCGAAACCGAGCGGCGTCTCGCCACGGTCGTCGCGTGGCGCGAAACGCCGTTCTTCACCGACCGCGAACGCGCCGCGCTCGAATGGACCGAAGCCGTGACGCTCATATCGGAGACCCACGTGCCGGACGCGGTGTGGGAAACGGTCCGCCCGCATTTCAGCGACGAAGAACTGGTCGACCTGACGCTGCTGATCTCGGCGATCAACGCATGGAACCGCTTTTCGATTTCATTCCGCAAGATGCCGGAGTGAATGCGGAATGAAGCTTTCCGAACGCGAATGAACAAGCGTGTGGAAAGCTTCAGCGCCCCAATCAGCGGACTGAATCACTTCAAACCGAGACGCTTCGCCATGCGGTTCAGATTCGCGCGGTCGATGCCGAGTTCACGCGCCACCGCGGCCCAGTTGTTGTCGTTGCGCGTGAGCGCGTCGCCGATCAGGCTGCGCTCGAACGCCGCCACCGCGCCGCGGAAATCGATGCTGCCGGCCGCTTCATCGCCGTGGCTTCCTTCGCCGGACGACAAGGCCGACAGCGCGCTGGCAGCAAACGCACTGCCTGGGCCGCTCGCACCCGCTTCGTTCAGACCGAGATCCGCGGCGTTCAGCGTCAGGATGCGCGGCCGCTCGCGTCGCGCGGACAGCGCCTTGAACGCGCTGCGGCCGATCAGATGCTCGAGCTCGCGCACGTTGCCAGGCCACGGGTAAGCCAGCAGCGCGGCCTGTGCGTCCGCGCTCAGCCGGATACCCAGCAGCCCCAGCCGCGCGCGGTTCTCTTCGAGGAAAAAGCCCGCGAGCAGCAGCACGTCGCGGCCACGTTCGCGCAACGGCGGCACGCGCAGCGGATAGACGCTCAGCCGGTGATACAGGTCCGCGCGAAAACGCCCCGCCTTCACTTCCTCCGCGAGATCGCGATTCGTTGCAGCGATCAGCCGCACGTCGACACGATGCTCGCTGTCCGAACCGATGCGCTGCAGCTGGCCGTTCTGCAGCACGCGTAGCAGCTTCGCCTGCACGCCTTGCGGCAGCTCGCCGACCTCGTCGAGAAAGAGCGTCGCGCCGTCGGCGAGTTCGAACTTGCCGCGCCGGTCCGACGACGCGCCCGAAAACGCGCCGCGCACATGCCCGAACAGTTCGCTCTCGACGAGCGTATCGGGCAACGCCGCGCAGTTCAGGCTGATCACGGGCTTGTCCGCGCGCGGCGACAGCGCATGGATCGCGCTCGCCACCAGTTCCTTGCCGACGCCCGTTTCGCCGGTGATCAGCACGGTGAGGTCGCTGTTCGCGACCACGCGTATCTCGTCCATCAGCCGCGCGAGCGGCTTGCTGTGGCCGATCATCTCGCGCCGCGCGGGCCCCGCCGCCTGCCGGTACGCCTCCGCGCGTTGCCGCTCCTCTTCGCCGTGCCGCGCCAGCATGTCGATGCGTACGGCGGCGCTGACGGTTGCCGCGGCGAGGCTCAAAAACGCCTGCAGCGCAGCCATGTCGATGCGGTCGAAACAGGCGGGGTCGAGCGCATCGAGTGTCAGCAGACCCCACGGCCGCCCGCCGACATGAAGCACACAACCGAGGCAGTCATGCACCTCGAGATGGCCGCTCACGCCCTGCACCAGGCCGTCGTACGGATCGGGTAGATCGGAGTCAGCGGGAAAGCGGGTAGGCGTGCCCCGCTCCAGCAGTTCCGCGAAACGGGGATGATCGGCAACGCGAAAACGGCGGCCCAGCGTGTCGCGCGTGAGGCCGTCGATCGCGACCGGCACGAGCGTGTCGTGGTCGAGCCGCAGCAGCGCGGCCGCATCGCCCGGAAACAGCGAGCGCAGCGTGTCGAGGAGGCGACGATAACGCTCTTCGTCCGGCAGGTCGCGCGACAGATCCTCGACCAGCGGAATCAGCGCGTCGAGCATTGCGCCTGGAGTCATTCCGACTTCATTATGAGTCATTTCAACCCGGGTCATGTTCACTGCAGCAAAAACTAGTTCATTGATTTTAAAACAGTTCTTCACTGGCACGCTTCATGATAATGAAAGGACGAATTCGCCGCGACGCACCATTCCGGCCGAACCGTCCAACCTGCCATGAGGAACCCATCATGCTCTCCCGTGAACAACGCGACATCATCAAGGCTACCGTCCCGCTGCTGGAAACCGGCGGCGAAGCGCTGACCACGCACTTCTACCAGCTGATGCTGGCCGAGCACCCCGAAGTGCGCCCGCTGTTCAACCAGGCGCACCAGGCAAGCGGCGCGCAGCCGCGCGCGCTCGCCAACGGCGTGCTGATGTACGCGCGCCATATCGATCAGATCGAGAAGCTGGGCGGCCTCGTCGGTCAGATCATCAACAAGCACGTCGCGCTGCAGATCCTGCCCGAGCATTACCCGATCGTCGGCGGATGCCTGCTGCGCGCGATCCGCGAGGTGCTCGGCCCGGACATCGCGACCGATGCCGTGATCGACGCGTGGGCGGCCGCGTATCAGCAGCTCGCCGATCTGCTGATCGGTCTCGAAGCGAAGATGTACGACGAAAAGGAACAGGCGCAGGGCGGCTGGCGCGGCGCGCGCGCATTTCGCGTCGAGCGCAAGGTGCAGGAGAGCGACGAGATCACGTCGTTCTACTTCCGGCCCGTGGACGGCGGCTCGCTCCTCGGGTTCCAGCCCGGCCAGTACATCGGGCTGCGGCTCGAGATCGACGGAGAGGAAGTGCGGCGCAACTACTCGCTGTCCGCCGCGGACAACGGCCTCGAATACCGGATCAGCGTGAAGCGCGAGCCGGGCGGCAAGGTGTCGAACTACCTGCATGACGAAGTGCGCGAACAGGATGTCGTGCAACTGTTCCCGCCGTCCGGCGACTTTACGCTCGCGCCGGGCACGAAGCCCGTCGTGCTGATCAGCGGCGGCGTCGGCATTACGCCGACGCTCGCGATGCTGCACGCGGCGCTCGAAACGAAGCGCCCGGTGTTCTTCATCCACGCGGCGCGCCACGGTGGCACCCACGCGTTCCGCGACTGGATCGACGCGCTCGCCGCGCGTCATCCGCAACTGAAGCGCTTCTACTGCTATGCGGAGCGCCGCGCCGGCGACCGCGAGCCGGATGCCGTCGGACTGCTCGACGAACAGAAGCTGGCCGCGTGGCTGCCCGAATCGCGCGACGTCGACGCGTACTACCTCGGACCGACCGCGTTCATGAAGGCCGTTCGCCGCAGCCTGAAGGGTCTCGGCGTGCCCGAACCGCAAAGCCGCTTCGAATTCTTCGGCCCGGCTGCGGCGCTCGACTGATTGATCTCGCGTCCCTCCGCTCTCTCCGCCGGGTTCGCCGGCGGAGACGGAGACGCTGACTCATCTCCAGCATCGTCACATGCCGATCGTTGCCTCAGATCGTCGCCTCAATGACCCGGCACATCGGTCCATTCGCTAAACGTCGCTGCCTGACCGCGGAATTCGCCGTGGTGATCGACGAGATTCCAGACGACCGCTTTCTCGATCCAGAAACGACGACCGGATCTGGCGATGCGCTGTCCGCGATAGTTGGCCGAGTAACCGTCGCGACGCACGTCTTCGAGCAGACGTGCCCGCTCTTCACGATCGGGCTGTTCGGCAGACTGTCTTGAGTGCAACGTGACGAATTCGTCCCAGTCGTATTCGAAGCAGCGTTGCGCGGCCTGGTTTGCATAGACGAAGCGGGGATCGTCTTCGGTATTGTGAGCGAGCACGACGAACGGAGCCTCGGCATAGAGCCAGCGTGCGAGGTCGGTTACGCAGACGTGCGGAGGCACCAGGGATTCGTCGACCAGCCGTTGATAGCTGTCGGCGAGCAGGATGGCGAAATCCTGGGAAGTGGCGAGAGACCGCATCGGGAACCTGGCAGTAGATAGGAACGGACGGACGAATGAATGAAATCGAAGTGGACTTGACTGATTGATGATGCGTCCGCCATCGCGCACGCGCTTCGCTTCCTCCCGCATCCCGTTAAACGCGCCAGTCAGATTGACTGCGATCAGTCGCCCGGTTAACAGCGGAAGCGGCGCAAACTTGATGCGTTACGGTCGCGGTCCGCATATTGCCGGACATCTGTTTTGCCTCGCCATCTTCAATTCTGGAAGGTGTCGCGATACTCGGGCGCCGCGTCCGCACGTGTGTTCAGTTCGAACATCACACCGCCGGGTGCCCGGCAGAAGAAGCGCGAACCTCGGCCGTTGTTGAAGACCTCGGTCTCCATTTCGACGCCATCGGCCTTGAAGCGCTCGTATAACTGGTGGACGGCCTCGAGGCTCGGCAGTTCGAACCCGGCATGAAACGCTCTGGGCCACGCCGGAATGTCCTTGCTGGTGTGGTCGATCACGACATCGAAGCCGGGACGCTTCAATATGTAGGACTGCTCCCAGACCCCCGAAACGGTAAAGCCCAGGTAGTGCTCAAAGAACTTCGCAGTAGCGGCCGTGTCGGCCGAGGGAAAGCTCAGGTGGTTGAGCTTCATGTTTTCGATCAGATCGTTCATCGTCGGTCGCTCTTCGGATAGCTGCGGGCACCGTTGCCCGACGAGACTAGAATATAAGCAAAAGCTCACATCCAACAACTCGCATTACCAGCGGCCGACCCTGTGCGTGGACTCCCTGTGCAGCGTGCGAGCCAGGGCTCGCGACCTGCAAAAGGCAGATCCGGTTGCTCACATTCCGTCCGCTCACGGCGAATGTTTGCGAGGCCGTGCAACCCTCGACAGATAACCGAAAACCGCCGCGCGCACGCGGTGTTCCAGATTTTCCAGGTTTTGTTCACCGCGCTCACCGGCTGAATCCGTCAGGCCCTGGATGATCGCAAGCAAATCGGCAGCGGCCACCTCGGGGTGTTCGAGCCGGGGCGCCACACGCCTGACGACTGCTACGACCAGCGCGTCGAACCCTGTTTTCCCCACTTCGCCGCGCAATGCGGGGCTGCTCTCCTGGACATCGAGCAGCCTCGCCAGCATGGGACGTTGCAACTGCTGACGTACCGCTGCGCCGATCAAATACTCCAACGTCGCCTTGCCGCTTCGCTGGGCAAGCGCGGCTGCCGCGTCGTCGTGGAAGCGCCGTGTTTCGCGCTGGATCAGCGCAACCGTCAGCGCATCCTTGCCGGGAAAATACTGGTACAGCGACCCGATGCTGACGCCGGCACGCCGGGCAATCGCGTTCGTATTGAATCCTTCGATCCCTTCCGCCTCCAGAACCTGGGCGGCGGCCTCGACGATGGATTCAACGGTTTCTTCTGCACGCGCCTGACGCGGGGTCTTGCGTGGGCGGGTGGAGGTTGGGCTTGAGGAGTCGCTCACAGGAATTCCATTGCGTCGGCTACGAAGGCAAAGCGGCCGCCTGAATGACCGCGTGAACATAAGGGAGAGTAACCGCTCCCGGCCGCGCATAGGGTGAAAGTCCGATATCTGCTGCGCGATCGATGGCACCGTGTGTGTTCCGCTCGGGACTGCAGCGATGCCGCCGTCACCAGGATCGATACAACAGGCAAAAGCATGAACTGCGGCACGGCGTCGACCGCTTCAGGAGCGTCGCCCGTACGGGTCAGTCCCTGCGCAGCAGCCACATCAGATACGGCCCGCCAATCAGCGTCGCCAGCACACCCGCCGGCAACTGCTGCGGAAAAATCAGGTTCCTCCCCAGCCAGTCGGCGAACACCATCAGCAACGCGCCGATCATGCTGGCGACGAGCATCTGCGCACGGGCGCGCGGAAACCCGAGCAGCCGCGCGAGCTGCGGTGCCATCAGCCCGACGAACGACATCGGCCCGACCACGATCGTCGCACCCGCAGTCAGCGCCGCCGCGATCACGAGCAGCACGAGCCGGGCGCGTGCGCTGTCGACCCCGAGCGCATCCGCGACGTTCGCCCCGAGCGGGAGGATGTCCAGCCAGCGCCCGCACAACAGTGCGACAGCAGCCATGCCGAACGCGCTCAACGTCACTGACACCGCCATCGCCAGGCTGATCAGTTGAGTCGAACCGTACAGCAACGGCAGGATCCAGGTTGCATAGGCGCTGCCGCTCGCAGTCGCAGCCAGAATCACGGCCTGTGAGAATGCGGAGAGCGCAATGCCCGCGATCAGCAAGTGGTTCGGCGCGTAGCGATGCCTCCTTCCGATCGCGACGATCGCGCCGAGAAACAGCAACGCGCCCGCCGACGAGCCGGCGAACAACGTCGCCGCCGACGGCCCCGCCGCAAACAGTGCCGCCGCCAGCGTGCCGAGCATCGCACCGCCGCTCACGCCGAGCAGTTCCGGGCTGGCCATCGGATTGCCTGTCACACGCTGCAGCAACGTTCCCGACAAGGCCAGCATCCCGCCCGCGCTCAGCGAGGCGGCAAAACGCGGCACGCGCCAGAACGCTATCTGCGGCCATTCAACGGCCGTGGTCCAGTGCCAGCCGGACAGCGTCAGGTTCCAGCGCAGCGACACGAGCGATGCAATCAGCAGCAGCGTCCCCACCGCGAGCGCTATCGTGAGCAGCGAACGCCGCAGCGGCTCGGCGGCATCCGCCACAGGCCGCGCATCGTCGACGCGGAACCGCCCCAGCATCCACAGGAGCAACGGGCCGCCGAACAGCGCGATCGCCGCGCCCGTCGGCAGTGTCTCGCCGATACCTGGCAAGCTCTGCACCGCCTGATCGACGAGCATCAGCAAGGCCGCGCCGAGCGCCGGTGCCCACAGCAGCTGATCGCGCGGACGCCTCGCCCCCACCAGCCGCGCCAGCGCCGGACCCGCCAGGCCGACGAAGCCAATCACGCCCACCGCGCTCACCACGAACGCGCTCAGCAGCACCGCAATGCCGAGCGCGGCGACGCGCGTGCGCGCGAGCGTCAGGCCGAGCTGCGACGCGCTGTGGTCGTCGAGCGAAAACAGCGTGAGCGGACGCACCAGCAAGGCCGCGCCCAGGCCGCATGCAGCCACGCGCGGCAACAACCAGATCGCGGCATCCCAGCCGTTCTGCGAGAGCGAGCCGCCGCCCCAGATGAACACAGACACGAGGGAGCGCTCGAACACGATCGTCAACAACACGGCGATGGCGCCGCAATACAGATTGACCACCATCCCGGCGATGACCACCGACACCGGTGCAAACCCCTTGCGCCAGGTGAGCGCGGCCGTTGCGAGCATCGCGACCACCGCGCCGGCGAGCGCAACGGCAAAGCGCATCTCCGCAAGCCATATCGGCGCGAACACGGTTGCCAGCGTCATCGCCAGGTAGGCACCGGCCGAAACGCCGAGCGTCAGCGGCTCGGCGAGCGGATTGCGCAGCACCAGCTGGAACACCACGCCAGCGAGCGAAAGCGCGGCACCGGCAAGCAGCGAGACGACGAGACGCGGCAGCCACGCGTACTGCACGACGAGCTGCGGCAGCGTCGCCGACGACCCCGCATCGAAAACCCCCGACCATTGCGCGACCGGCAAGCGATTCGACAGCCCGTGCGCCGCGAGCAGCAGCGCGACGACCGCGAGCCACACCGGCAAGCGCCACACGCGCGGCGTGGCCTCCGGTTGCGTAGCCGTCTTCATGCCGATACCCCCTGCACTGCCGCAGTCAATTCCTCAGCAAAACGCATCGCCGACATGACACCGCCGAACGAGGCGACCGCCCCGAGTGCGCCGACGCGCCGCTCGCGCACGAACGGCAGCGCGCCCCAGAGCGGGCTCTTCGCAAGCTCGGCCGCGACGCCCGGCGGCGTGCCGATCGTTAAAGCCTGTGCACCGCTGCTACCGGCCAGCGCCGCGAGATCGGCCTGTCCGTTGCCCTGTGGATCGGCGGCACCCTGCCACGCGTTATCGAGCCCGAGTTCGCGCAGTACACCGCCGAAGAGGCTCTTCGGCCCGAACACCGTCATCTGGCGCGCATCGATCGATTTGAGCAGCAGCACCGGCCGCCGGAGCGCGCGAAACCCGGCCAGCGCCGACGCCGCCTCGGTGAACCGACGCTCCGCGCTTGCGAGAAACGCATCAGCCGCACGGCTGCGACCGAGCACGATGCCGAGCTTGCGCGTGGCATCGCGCACGGTGGGCAGGACGTCGAGCCCTGGACCGAACATCGGGACGACGAGCACCGGCGCGATACGCTCAAGCGCCGCGACGAGCGGCTGGTGCCACGGCGTGACGACGATCAGCTCGGGCCGCAGCGCCTGCAGCACCTCGAAGTTCGGCTGGAACAGCAACCCCGTGTCCGTCACTGACGCGGGCAGCGGAGGATCGCCGTCGAGCAGCCGATACCAGGGCGGACGCGAAACACCCACCGGCACGACATCGAGCGACAGCACCACCTCGGTCAGCCCCCAGTCGAGCACGACGATGCGCGGCGCGGCACCGGACGCCTCCGCACCGGGCAACGCCCCCACGGCACCCAGCGACCAGCCCGGCAATGCGAGTGCGACTACGCCTGCACCGGCCGCCCTCAGGAAACGCCGGCGCGCGGCACCTTCCGTCCTCACCATGGATTTGACGAAGTTCTCCACGCACCCGATCAAAGATCCGTCCGGACCGACAACACGGCATTGCGTCTGTCGCCGAACTCGGAGAAGAACGTACCGGGGTCCCGCGCGTAATAGCGTCGGTTGAAGATATTGTTCAGCGACAGCGTGGCGGACGTGTGCTTGTTGAACGTGTAGCCGACCTGCGCGTTGTAGACGGCATAACCGCCCTGCTCGTAAAGCGTGCTCGAGCGGCTGGATGCGCTCTGCGCGAACAGGCCGCCGCCCACCATCCAGCCGCGAAGCATGCCGCGCTGGAAGCGGTACGTCGTCCAAAGCTTGAAGAGGCTGTGCGGTTCCTCGAGATCGTACGACTGGCCGGTGGAAGAGCCGCCCGACAGATAGTCCGTATTCAGCAACGTGTAGCCTGCGTACACATTCCATCCCGGCAAGGGCTCGCCGTTGACTTCCGTCTCGACGCCCTGACTGCGAACTTTCCCCGCATCCACGTAAAAATTTGGATTGTCAGGATCACTGATCGCGTAGTCATTGTTGTCGATGCGGAACAGCGCGACATTGGCATTCAGCCGGTGCTGCAAAAAGCTGCCTTTGAGTCCGGTTTCATACTGTTTTCCCGACTGCGGGGCAAGCGCGCCCCCGGAGGCGGTGGTTCCGGTCTGCGGGGCGAAAACGGTCGAGTAACTCGCGTAGGCGGTCAGCTGAGGGATGATGTCGTAGGTGACGGCGGCATAGGGTACGAATTTGCCGTTGACCCGCGTTTGCACGGCCCAGTCGCTGGCCGCTCCCCTGCTCGATTCCTGATACCAGGCTTCCCGCGCGCCCAGGGTCACGGACAGTGGCTCGGTGATCTTGATATGAGCCTGCCCGTACACGCCCCCTTGCTGATAGTGATAGTAGTTGTACGCGGTAGCAATGCTCGCCGGTTCGGGAATGCCGGCCGCGTCCAGTACATTGAATGCACCCAGGCTTTCGCCGCCGTAGGCCTGCGCGTAGGTCGTCTGACTGTAGTTCGCGCCGAATGTCAGCGTGTGATCCTGCCCGAAGAGGTGAACCGGTCCGGAGACATTCGTATCGAATCCAAGCGAGCTGTAGCTCTGAATGTTTCTCTCGCCCCAGTAGCTTTGTACGTAGGGATCGGTACCCGTGGCGCCGAGCGGGTAGGCATCCGTGGCGCTGATGTTGAGATGGCGATACAGGATCGTCGAATTCGACTTCCATCCAGACTCGAATGCGTGCGTGAGGTTGAGGTTGACCTCATTGAGGACGCTCCGCTTGTAATTCCAGCTGGGGCCGAAATTCTGCGTCCACGACGTTGGCAGACGTTCTCCGTTGCTCATGCCGCCCACACCGAAGTCGAAGCCGCTATCCGAGTTCACCTGGTGCGCGGCGGAGAAGGACACCGTGGTGCGCGGATTGATGTCGTACTCAAGGATCCCATAGGCGCCGGCCTCTTTATCACGCGAGCCGTCCAGCGATTGATGTTCGTCGGATCCCACGATCACAGCTCGCCCGCGCAACGTACCGTCCTTGTTCAGGGGACCGGTGACGTCGACGGTTTGACGGGCGCCCCCGAACGACGTGACCTGCGTTTCCGTCGAAACGTGGAACGTATCGAGCGGACGTTTGCGCACCATGTTGACCGTGCCGCCCGGATTGCCCAAGCCGTCCATCACGCCGGCGGGACCACGGAAAACTTCCACCCGGTCATAGAAAGCCAGGTCCAGTTGCAGCTGGTATTGAACACTGTTGAACAGCGGGATGCCGTCGTATTCGATGCCCAGCTGGTAGCCACGCGCCGTGTAGTACGCGGAGTCGCCCCAGGGAACCGCCGTGACGCCGGTCGTATATTGCATCGCATCCTGCAGCGTGGTCATGTTCTGATCGTCCATGCGCTGCCGGGAGACCACCGATACCGAATTGGGCACCTCCTGAAGCGCCTGGGGTGTTTTTCCGGCGACGGTCGCCGCCTGCGCGGCGTAGGAACCCGATCCCTCGGTGGTCGCATCGGCCTCGGCTTTGGCGTTGACCGTCACGGCCGGGAGCACTGCGTCGACACCGGCCTTGCCATCCGTTCCGTTCACCCCGGTGGATGTCTGCGCATACGCTTTACCTGACAGCGCCACCACCGCCGCGAGGGCGAAGGAGGTCATCTCGAAACGTCGCGGCATTCTTGCCAAGTGCCTGAAATCTATTAATTTTTTGTTGATTTTCATTGCTGACAATCTAATTGGTTAGTCGGTAGTCGTGTGGCGTGGTTGTGTAAACAGGCAAGCAGCGTTGAAGGCGGCAGAATGCTTGCGGCACTTCAACGGCTCCTATCCAATGCGAATGATAATGACTCTTATTCGTGATCTCAACGTATTTTCGGATTTTTGCCTATCAAAAAACGACTGCTACGCCAGCAGGCGCGCCACCTGTTCGCCAAGCGCCGGGTGGTGGACGATGCTGCTATGCGTCGCGTCGAGCGAATGACTGACGACCTCGCCCGACGCATATCGCATCCAGTCCATGCGTCGCCGCGGGTCGAGCGATGCCGTGCGCCCGGCGCGCCAGACGTGCAAGTCCACAGCGACGCGCGGCAACGCGTGGGCGGCCATCACGCGCGCGTGCACAGCATCGGCAGCGAAAGCGGCACGCAATAGCGACGGTTCCGCATCGAGCGTTCGAGCGATGAGAAAACGTTCGGCATCCTGTGGATCGGCAAGACGGGGGATATCGGTTGCCTGCGCAGCGTCCGCTGTCGCGCGTTCGATCGCTTCGGCCTCGGACTCCCAATGCGTCGCGGTATCGACAATGCCGAGGAACGACACCGCCTGCCCTCGCCGCGCAAAGCAATCCGCCAGCGCGAACGCGAGCCGGCCACCGAACGACCAGCCGAGCAGTGCATACGGACCGTGCGGCTGCCACGTGGCGATGCAATCGGCGTAGCGCTCGGCGAGGGCTTCGAAGCTCGCGCCGTCCCATGGCGCGCCGCGCAGCGCCGGAGCCTGCAGCGCGACGACCGTCACCGCACCGTTCAACGCGCGCGCGAGCGTGCGGTATTCGCCGACCATCCCATAGCCCGGATGCGGACAGAACAGCGTGACGGGCGCGCCGAGCGCATTGAGCGGCACCGCGGGCAGTAGCGCGGCGTGAGCGGCGGTGTCCCGGTGTCCGAGCCAGTGGGCGAGCTGGGCCGGCGCGGGCACCGCGAGCGCCGCCTCGAAGCGCGCGCGCTCGGCCCAGCTCGCGGCCACGCTGTCGTGGATGGCGAGTTCGGCGACGGCGGCGGGCACGGCGGGCAGCTTCGCGGCCGCGTCCTGCGCCGGGGCGGCATCGCGCAGATGCTCGAGCGTGGTCGCGAGGGCCGTCTCGAACGCCGCGACGAGACGCCCGGCGAGCGCCGCGGGTATCTGCTGCGGCGCGTAGCCCCAGTCGATCGACAGTGCATCGCCCGAGATCCATGCGTTCACGTCGAGCGCACGGTCCGGGGCAAGTGTCGCCGCGGCCATCGGATCGCCTGCGGCCTCCCTGGCGAAACCGAAGCGGCTGGCTTGCTGGAAGGTCTGGTCGAAGCGGCCCAGGTAGTTGAAGCTGATCTCGGGCACCGGCAGCGCGGCCAGCGCGGCGCGGCTCGCGGCGTCCGCGCAGTGCGCAAGCAGCCCCCAGTGCAAGCCACGCGCCGGCACGTTTGTCAGGCGCGCATGGACGCGTTGCAGCGCGTCGTGCGGCTCGGCTGAGCTCGGCAGCGCGAGCGGGTATTGCGTCGTGAACCAGCCAGCCGTGCGGCTCAGGTCGACACCGTCGATCACGTCCTCGCGGCCGTGCCCTTCCAGCTCGACGAGGATTTCGTCGCGGCCGGTCAGCACGCCGGTCACACTTGCGAGCACCGCGAGCAGCACTTCGTCGACGCGCATCCGGTAGGCCCGCGGCGCGTCGAGGATCAGCGTTTCGGTCTGTGCGGGAGAAAGCGTGGTGCGCAGGGATTGCTGTGGCGCGACGTCCGGCGTTTGCGGCGGAAACAGCGGCCCCGCACGCAGCGACGGCGCGGTCAACGCGGTTTGCCACCATGCAAGTTCGACGATACGGTCCGGGGATCGTGCGTATTCGTAGACCTGTCGGACCCAGCTGCGCCACGACGTCGACGGGGTGGGCAGCACGATGGGTTCGTTCCGCTCAGCCTGTCCGTACGCCGTCTGCAGTTCGTC
>NZ_QQOA01000024.1 GCF_003443895.1 Paraburkholderia phosphatilytica
TCCATCTTGGCCATGAACCGTTCCTCCGATCAAGGTACTGACCTTATAACGCGCGAACTGAAGGTCGGTTGTCATGGATTAAGTAAACCTCAATAGGCAGTGACCACCTCCAGATAGCTCGACGGTTGCGCAGTCCTGACGCCGTGTCAAGTCAGAGCGGCCCTGTCCGAGCAGACGGCGGCGTTTGTAGATGGTCACGATTACGGGTTCCTCACAGGTGACATGCTAGTTCGCGGCGCACTCGGAAAGGGAGAAAGGATTGTGAAAACCAATGATTCTTAGCGCCGAGTAAGATGACCTTCGACCGACAGCAACTTGAAACATTTGCCGTACTCATCGAGACCAGGCACTTCGCCCGTGCGGCCGATGCGCTGAACGTTACACGTGGCGCCGTGTCGCAGCGGATGATTGCTCTCGAGGAAGCGTTCGGCACCCCGTTACTCGTTCGCGATGGCATGATGCCCACCCCGGCGGGGGAAACGCTGTTGAGTCACATCCAAGCGCTGAAGCTTCTCGAGGCAGACACCCTGCAACGGATCAAGCCAGGGGGTAAGCAGAGGGCAAGAATCGCGATCGCGGTCAATGCGGACTCGCTTGCCACTTGGTTCGAGCCAGTCGCGTGCGCGATTGCAAGGGAGTACTTTGAGCTTGAATTGATCGTGGATGATCAGGACTACACCCTGTCGGTGCTGACGCGCGGCGAGGCGATGGGTTGCGTGTCGACGGCGAGCATTGCACCGACGGGGTTTGTGGCGGAACCAGTTGGCGCGATGGAGTATGAATGTGTCGCGATCCCTGAGTTTGCGAGGTCACATTTCGCAGAGGGCGTCACGCTGCACCACATGCTTGGGGCGCCTGCAGTACTCTTCAATCGCAAGGATGGACTCCATGATGTCTTCCTGGAGCGCCTGCTCGGGTTTCCCGTAAGCGGTTATGCAACACACTTCTTCCCGTCGCCGATCGCGCTACTTACTGCCATCCGAGCCGGGGTCGGGTATGGTCTCGTGCCCTTGATGCAGGTTCAGCCATTGATCGACGCGGGTGATTTGATTTCGCTGGCACCGCAGCATAGGATCGCGGTAGATCTCTATTGGCATCACTGGAAGGCAGCGCCGCCAAACGCTCGGCAGATCAGTGAACTGATAATGTGTCAGGCCCGTCAGGCACTCCCGCAATTGCCGCCCGGATCAGTCGACAATAAGAGTGGGGGCAGTGGTCGGAACTGATTGACGCGGAAGGTCGGGAAAAGTGATGCCTAAAGTGAGTGAGAACGGTGCCCAGCGCGGTGTCGTACTGTTCAGCTTTAAACGCTTGAATTCTTATATTCTTATAGGGCTGGTTCTACGCGCGAAACCCGCGGACCATGATCGGCGAGGCAGTGGACGAGACCGTTCTGCTGGTGTAGGTCGATGTCCGGCAACCCAGTCTCTCGATCGGGACCACGATCCCGGAAGCGGCTAACGTTATGCAATGGCTCGGGGCGACATCGGCCACGAATCTTTACGGCGGCGGATCAAGTGCGATGATCGTCAACGGTGCGGATGTCGGTCATCCTTCGGACAGTTCGCCGTCGAATCCGACGCAGCGAGCGGTAGCGTCTTCGCTAGTGCGACGACCGGCAACTAGTCTTACTGTGTCACAAATTCCCTTCGTCCCATCGGACTTCGACAGCATGGGCATATGCCGAGACTGGCGACAAGCCCCACGGTGAGTTGATAGCGAATTGTCGCGAGCGAATCAGGTGTGTGGCGTTGCGCGCGGCGGACTTCCCCTCGCAATGTAATCTTCGGGAACACCAGGCGTCTGGCGTGCTGCGAAGTTTTTTTTGGCGCTGACCGCAGCGCCAGTAGCGAGACGTTCAGAGAGCAGAAATCCGTAGGCCGCAATGGCCGGGGCCGCATGGTGATGAAACCCCCGCCACCCTCGACCTTCATAGTGCCCAAGCCTCAGTTCCTGCTTCAGATCCTGGTAGTCCCGTTCAATGCGCCAACGCATGTGCGCATACGCGACGAGTTGCGCCAGCGCGGTGTCGGCTGGCAGGTTGGAGGGGTAGTATTTCAGCGGGTCCGCGTCGTCAGCAGGCCATTCGATGAGCAGCCACTGCTCGGGACGTAACCGTGCCTTGCCGGTATTGCCGCCCGCGTGGCGCGCACGAACCGCTGCGAAACGCCTGCTGAGCGTCTCGTTCGAACCCTCGCGCCAACTGAGCGTCGTGAAGGCATCAGCGGACAGTGAATGGGCCAGTTCTCTCACGTTAACTGGTTGCCGGGAGGGCGTACGGCGCGGCACCACAGGCGGGCGGCCCATGCCGCCATATGGTTTCGGCGGCAATGGTTCGACGCCCGGCGGCCAGACCACCAGCGCCGAGGTGATGCCGACCACGTATGCCAGACCCAGATCGTCCAGATGTTGCCGGAATGCGTTATCGATGCCGTAGCCTGCATCAGCAAGCACGCAGTGCCGCGGCGCCCCCGGCAGCCAGCAAGGTCTCGATCTGCCGCAGTGCTATCTGCGGCTTGGTCTCAAACCCGATATGGGCAGGAATGCCGGCTCTCGCGCGTCGTTCGTCATCCTCTGCCCAGTCCTGCGGCACATAGAGTTGCCACGCCACCGGAATGCTGGCCTGCTCGCAGGCCAGAGAGACACTCACTGCGACCTGGCAATTATCCTTTTTGCCGAGCACGCCGCAGTACTGGCGTGACACACCGACCGAATGACGGCCTTTCTTGGGGAAGCCCGTGTCGTCCACGATCCAGAAGCCGCTATCAGAGAAGTCCATTCGCGGCACGACCCACTGACAGTAAGCGATCGTTTCTACGCGCCTGGCGTGTCCGCTGTCCGGAGATCAAGCTTGCGTCCGCAATCACTCAACTTGCGGACGCAACATGACCCCAGACGAACTTGATTTTCTTCCTCTAAAAGTTACGCACATCGATGAAGGCGGTCGGCGCTGCTTCGATCCTGAGGGTAAGCGACGGCTGATCGAGGCGTGCGAGAACCCCGGCGCATCGGTGGCTGGCCTGGCGCTCAAGGCTGGCGTGAACGCCAACCAGCTGCGCAAGTGGATCATGCTGGAGCGCAGGCGGCTCACGCATACGGACTCGCATAAGTCGACCCGCTCGGGCTCGGTGGAGTTCGTACCCGTAGTGGAGATAGCCGAACCGGATGCTGTGACGGCAGGCACAAGTCTGCCGTCGTCGCCAGCCATGACGCCGGTGCTCAGGCCGCGTGAAGTCGTGCGAAGTTCGCCGCACCCACCGTCACCGTCGCGTCTGGTGGCGCGACTGCCCAACGGGGTGAGTCTCGAACTTGAGTGCGGCGCACAGGATCCGGCATTGATCACGGCGATGATTGACGCGCTGAGGAGCCGGTGATGCTGCGCTTGGCCAACGACCTGAGCGTCTACCTGTATCGCGAACCGGTTGATTTCCGGTGCGGCATCAACACCCTTGCTGTTCTGGTCGAGGAGTCGATGCGGCTGGATCCGCTTGCCGGCGCCGTCTACGCGTTCCGCAATCGTAAATGTGACAGGATCAAGCTCCTGCTGTACGAGCGCACTGGCTTCTGGCTGTTGCTGCGCCGGCTCGAGGAAGACCGCTTCGTGTGGCCGCGACGCGATGAGGACGTGATCGAGCTGAGCACGCAGCAGTTGCACTGGCTCCTGGACGGTATCGATATCGACGCGCTTCGCCGGCATCCTGTCCGTCATTACGAGCACGCCGGCTAGTCTCCCACGTAGCCCGTTCGCCACGCGATGGGCACTGGTTACAAATTGACGTAAACCTGTCGCGCACCACACTCCGCTATCCTGGAGCGCATGACGAATGCACCCGATCTCAAGCGCGTGCCCCATGCCGTCCAGGGCTACATACACGATCTCGAAGAGCGCGTGGCCGGCGACACGAAGCGCATCGGCGAGCTGAGCCAGCGCATTGAGCAGCTCGAGGAGCAGGTCCGTCTGCTGCAATCCGAGCGTTACGCACCGAAGAGCGAGAGACGCCAGGACCGGATGTTCGACGAGGCGGAGCAGCTTGCCAGCGAACCTGGCGACGAAGACGATGCGGATGCGGGGGCTGCCTTGCCCGACACCGGTTTGCCACCGGTCGACCCGCCTGGGCGAAGCAAGGTCGGGCGCAAGCCGTTGCCGGCATACCTGAAGCGGGAGCGCGTCGAGTACGATCTGCCTGAAGAGCAGCGAGGCTGCCCGTGCTGCGGCAATCCGATGCATCGCATCGGCGAGGATGTCAGTGAACAGCTGCACGTCGAGGTGAAATGGACGGTTCGCCAGAACGCGCGCGCAAAGTATGCGTGCCGGCACTGCGAGCGTCACGCCGAACATACGCCGGTCGTGCTCGCGCCGATGCCGGTGCAGCCGATTCCGGGCAGCCATGCAGATGCCTCGGTGATCGCGACGGTCGCGACCGCGAAATACGTCGACGGCATGCCGTTGTACCGGATGCAGGCGGCACTTGCCCGCTGGCAGATTCCGGTGAGTCGGGGCACGCTCGCGCAATGGGTGATCCGTCCCAGTGAACTTCATTACAGTCGCCTGTACGACGCGCTGTACAGGACGCTGCTGTCGCAGTGGCTGATTCACGGCGACGAGACCACGCTTCAGGTACTCAATGAGCCTGGTCGGGCGGCGCAGAGCAAAAGCTATGCATGGGTCTACCGGAGTGCGGAGGATTGTGCCGAACCGGTCGTGCTGTTCGAGTACCAGCCCGGGCGTGGCCAGACGCATCCGCAGAAGTTCCTGGGTGACTACAGCGGCATGTTGATGAGCGACGGATACAGCGCCTGGCGAACACTGAAGAAAGCGACGCACTTCGGCTGCATGGCGCATGCGCGCAGGCTGTTCGTCAAGGCCGACAAGGCTGCGCAGAAGAAAGGGGATGACGGAAAACCGAAAGCGCCGAACGCACGCGTGGCAAAAGCGCTCGAATACTTCCAGGCCCTGTACCGTGTCGAGGCGCTCGCCAAAGGCGACCTGCCTGCCGGTCAGACCCGCGCCGACTACACATACCGCCTGCGACAACAGCACAGCGCGCCGGTGCTCGACGCGTTCAAGGCATGGCTCGATGAACTGGCGCCGAAGGTGGTGCCGCAAAGCCTGCTGGGCAAGGCCATCGCCTATACCCGGAACCAGTGGGTGTATCTGGGTCGCTACGTCACCGATGGCCGTGCCCCAATTGATAATAACGTCTGCGAACGGGACATCAGGCCGTTTGCGACATCAAGAAAATCGTGGCTGTTCAGCGATACGGTCGACGGCGCGAAAGCCAGCGCCACGATCTACAGTCTCGTGCTGACGTGCCGGGCCTGCGGGGTCGAACCATACGACTATCTGCTGCACGTACTCAAGGAACTACCACAGCGCGCGCCAGATGCTGACGTGACTGATCTGCTGCCGTTCAACTACGCGCGCCAGCAACAGGTCGCAACAGGTAGTGGCTGACCAGAGCGAAGCGCCTCCCCCAGCATACGATTGCAGGCACCCCTGCATCTCGCCGACTCAAACGTCTCCGGTGTGACCGGAAAACTCGCCTATCCGTTGCCGACCGTCAACAACCTGGTGTGTTGAATCGATCGCTTACCACTGACAGACCCGGCGCAGCAGTTCATCGTCCGACCAGTCGGCCTTGGCAACGAAGTGGTGCAAGGCTTGATGCCGCGCGCTGGCATGGAGCGGATCGACACTGGCGGCCATTGGCTCCACACTCTTGCCCGTCAATGGCAGCATCAGGCCGGTGTAGTAGGCCTTCAGGCCTGCGTGACGGTCCGCATGCCCCAACCCTCCAGCCAGATGTTCAATGTACTGCTCAAACCGCGTTTGCGCGCCCATTGATCCTCGCCCGATGCCTGGATATCCTTATTGTATTCGTCGCGCAGCATTTGAGTAAATCGCGTCAGTTTTATGACACAGTAAGACTAGGATTCAAGGTGCGCAGCATCAGATCGAGATGAACCAGACTGATGCGGCGGTGCTTCGGAGGAGCACCGCCAGCGTATCGTGCTGGGTAGTCCAATCATGCGTCACGAGTCCCTGATTCGCTCGCTTCCCCGGCAGGCGGTTGAGCGGCGCCAGAGCAATACGGCAATCAGAAGCAGGGGGAGAAAGGAAACGGCCAACGGATTGGTCTCCGGGATCCTCGTCAAGCCTGTCCACCGCGCGAGGTATATTGCGATCGCCATACCGCTACCGATCGCCAGTGTCGCGTTGGCGCACCGGTCGGAAATGCGGCGGTTGAGCAATGCGAATCCCACGAGTGGCCCGACGGCGGTAAGGTAGACCATGTTGAGATCGACCATCATGTCGACCAGGCTCTTACCGTGAAGGGCGACGATCGTTCCGAGGGCGATCGGCACGACGCGAGACCAGATGGGCCGAGCCGTTGAACGCGGGCCGAGAGAGGCCGTGGCGTCGGTCATCGCCCGAAGTATTGAACAGCCGGCGCCCAGTGCGGTTGTGAGCAAAACGACGATGACGAGCGTACTCGCCGTATTCGCCGAATGTCCTGGGAGAGTGTGTATCAGCACAACCGGAATGACCTGAACGGGGTCGGCGAGGTGCTGCAGATGCCAGACCGGAGAAGCCGCGATGACTGCGGACGCTGGCAGCAAGCCGATCAGGAACACGAACCCTGCCGCGAGGAGACAGCCGTTTCGCGCCATCGCGGACGTGCGCGCCGCGAGCACAAACTGCTGATAGTCTGCGCCACAGATGACCATGAGCACGACCGACACGACCGTGAACCCTGTATGGTCCAGCGTCGCGCCCTGAAGTCCGTCCAGAAACTGGACGGGCGCACGCAGCCACACGTCGAGTCCATTGGTCAGGAACAGCGTGCGCACGAGCACGGCGTTGCACGCGAGCATGCAGATCGCGAATCCTGCGGCAAGCCACGACAGTCGCAGTGTCGAAAGACAGATCAATAACCCGTCGACGAGCAGGAGCGCGGAAGTCGGACCGATGCCGGCCAGTGTGAGTATCGCTGCTCCCCCCCGGATCTGTGCAGCGAGTACGCCGGTCATCCAGACAAGGGAGAGCAGGGCCACTGCGCGGCCAACTGAGGTGCCATAGATCTGGTCTAGCCTAGTCCAGATGGATTGCCGCGTTATCGAGAGCCCACGTGCGCATGCGGCGAGCGCAACCAGGCCCAGCGCGCTGGCGACCGCATAGAGACAGCCGACCATTCCTTCTCGAAGCGCGAGTTCGCCGGTGCCAAGGAGAAAGCCCGTACCGCAGCTTGTGGAAACGAGCAGGCTGGCGATCTGAACCGGTTTCAGGGTGCGGTCAGACATGCGCTGCCCCCCACTTCGTTACGCTGGCACGAGCGCCTTTCACGTAAGAATCGCAGATGATCGCGCGTCGACTGAACGCGGGGATCTGTTTCAGGTCGGCGTGCAATTTGGGCAGGTCGAGGTAGGGAATATGCGGAAACAGGTGATGTGTCAGGTGATAGCCATTGTGATGCGGGTGCAGGAGGATGGAACTGAGTCCGTGATACGGAATGTCTCGCGTATACGAAAAAATGCCACCCGGTTCGAGCCCGTAGTGATCGGTCATTTCGCGAAACGTCGTGATGGCATGGAACACCGTCGCGCGCGCGACGATCCATAGCGCAAAAAACAGCAGCGCGAAATGCACTCCGATCGTGATGTCAAGTAGTGCTTCGCACGCGGCCCACCACAGAGCAATGGCGAGCTTCTGACGCAGGGCAAGACGGGCATTGATGAGATGCCCGAACACCGAGCCAGCCCAGATGGATGGTGTGGTCAGCACGCGCAGGTAGACGCTAAACCAGTGGTCACCCGCATGTGTGACGCTGGAGAGATAGTCTGGATCGTGAGCCGGGTCGCCGAGCGAACCGTGATGCCAGGCATGCTGGAGACGGTAGAGCGTGAGTTCGTTGAAAAGTGGCGGTGCAAGCAGGACGCCGGCGATGCGGTCGTTCACGTCGCGGCTGTTGCTCAGGTTCTGGTGTCCGCCCTCATGCAGGAGATTACCGAGCGCCCGCTGGCGGTTGCCGATCACGAAGATCGCAGCGATACTTACCCAGACCCCAATCCGGTAGGCAATCCAGACGGTAAGGCATATGATTGCCCAGTCCGTGGCGATGTCCGAGAGCGATCGCCACGTTCTGGCGCGCGGGGTTATCCAGTCCATGTCTGTAGAGTCCAGGGCGGTGTGCATGGCTGTCTGATCGGCAAAAACGGATGATGATGCGGGTGATCTCATCGCAGGCTCCTTGTGATGACGTGAAGTCCCCGGCGGTCCCCGATCCTTGATTGCGTATCTGTTCAGTAAAAGCTTTGACCTGATCTTAGGCGGTTGATCCTGTCCGGGCCGCGGCAGTTAAAAATGCTGCCCGGTGTGCAGCATTTTTAAACTCATGACGCGTGTGCCGCGCAAGGCGTGGCATAACGTCACCATCAGGGGAGGGTGGAAAGTTGAGTGAAAAGGACCTTGCAAAGCTGTGTGCGACGCTCAGTCCTGTCGTGGCGGAGGCCACCTATGTCTATTGTTCGTTTCCGGACTTCACCTTGCCGGCCGGGCTATTGGCCTTCTGCCTCGTGCGCGAGAGCGAGGGTCTGACGGCGATCATCGAGCGTGATGAAGCGCTGCGGCGCGGACTTGCCTATACCTACGACGCCCGTCTCATCACCCTGTCGGTCCATTCGAGTCTCGAGGCGGTCGGGTTTATCGCGGTGATCAGCCGCAGGCTCGCCGGGGCTGGCATCTCGTGCAATGTGGTCGCGGGCTACTACCACGATCACATCCTCGTGCCGGTCGATCGGGTCGAAGAAGCGATGACGCTCCTGCTCGACATCGCCGCGTCGCCCGGCTGACGCATATCTGCCCCGATGTGCGGGCGCGAAGGTCAGGCCTGCCAATTTTTCTGCATGACGGGCAATTTTTGTTACCCGGGCGGGCTCTGGCTTGCTGTGCGGTGACGCAATCAATAGATTAATGAGACGACAGGGGACCCGGAGTGGCCCCTGCGAAGGAGGAATATCTGCCTGGTCATGCCGTGATTGGAATATCGACGTCGATGTCGAACGGTCCCGTGCTGTACTGGAAAGGAGGGAGCATGTCCGAATCGACTGACGGCCGACCGGTGCAAGGCGCACAGGATCAGACCTCAAACCCCGAGCCTGAATGCTGGCAGCGGCGCAGTGAAGAACTGCAGGCCCTGATTGCGCGCCTGACCGTTCGCCTCAGGGGCCGCGAGCGCCGTATTGCCCGTCTGGAGCTTGCCATCTCCCGGACCGTGGTGATGCATCACGTCTGGGCGTCCCATCTTGAACGCAGGCTCGAACGCCTGCCTTTCACTGTGACCACCGTCGCCGGCGACACACCGGCCGCAGCCGCTGCGCACGGGCCCGGCGTGACGGTGCGTCTGCCTCACCTGACGCGAACGCTGGAAGCGCTCTTTGAGGTCATGCAGGAGTACTGGTCGGAGTGGGAGCCCGATCGCCCGCCCAAATCCTCCACCGTTGCGCGCGCACTCGATGAAAAACTCGGGCTAAAGGGGCAGGCCAATGGCGAGGCGTCGCGCAGCGCGCAGACGTTTGCTGCCGCATTGAGGCCCGACTCGGTCAACGAGTCAGACGGCCGCTATCACTGACAATCACTTCCGACGGGGTCTTCCGACGATATGACGGAATTGCCCGTCAGGCTCCTCGACTGCTTGAATGAGACCCATGCAGCAACTCTTTCGAACAGGACAGCGGGAGGTTGGCCATGTCGGTCCAGTTGAGGGGAACAGGCGCAATACTACGGCGCGGGCAGGTCGAACGGGAAGTGGGCCTGAAGCGGTCGACGATCTACCAGCGGATGCAGGAAGGCACGTTCCCGCGCCCGATCCGTCTGGGCGAGCGTGCGGTGGGCTGGCGTGCATCGGATATCGAGCGGTTCCTCGAGGACCCGGCCGGGTATCGCGTCTCACCGCCTGCCGGGGACGATCGCGATGTGTGAGCGCACCTCGCAACGGTCTCTCGATGCGCGGCTCGATAACTGGGCGAGTGCCGGCCGTGGTCCGTACGATCCGGTTGATGCCGACCATATCGAACGTGCATGGCGGCGGCTGGCCGTGCGTCACCGCGATCTGTTGCGCATGGTGTATCTGTGGCGTGCCGGTCGCGAGGTGATATGCCGCCGGCTCGGGATTCCAAGGTATCCCTGGCGCGGCTATGAGCTTGAACTGTCATCCGCGAAGCAGGCGCTGGCGGGACTGCTGGTGGAAAAGCCATGAATTGAAGGGTCCAGGATGCCGGAACGACGCGCGGCCGATCAGTGCGGCACGATCTCGCGCTTCGGCGGCATAGCCCCGGAAGCAGTTCGACAACCTGTTCCGGCCGATGTGCGACATGCACGGCCGAGTACGCATAAGCGGCCCCGACGTATCGACGGATGCGTGTGAGCATGGCGGTGGTTTTCCGATCTGGGACCTGCGTTCGCAGGTCTTTCTGTTTCTGTGCCTGATCCTGACGACTGATCCCCCTTGAGCCCGCGGTTTGCCTCCCAGGCGCCGCGGGTTCCTTTTTTCCCCATCCGGTTCGACACCTCGGCGCTGCCTCGATGTGAGGAAACGGATCATGAATGTGTTCTGGTTGAAAGCGAATGGAGTGCGATTGCGGGCGATGCGCGGCATCGTGCGTCGGTGGGCGCTTGCCCTGGCGCTGTTCGCCGGCACGTCCGTTCTTGCGCCCGGCGTCGCACACGCGGATGACTGGGGCTGTCAGGTCCTGCTATGCCTGTCCAATCCGGGCGGCCCGGAACAATACGGCGCGTGCGTGCCACCGATCGAGCGGCTCTGGAGCGCCCTGCGTCATGGCGATCCGTTCCCGACCTGTGACTTCGGCGCAGGCGGCTCGCAGGGAACGTCCGCGACCAATACGTTCGCGAGCGGGGGCTATTGCCGGGAAGACCTCCTTTACTGGGGCGGCCCGGAGCAGAGCGAACTGTTGTGCCGTGCCACGGGCGCGATCAATGTCGACATCGACAACCAGCTCTATACCCGCGTCTGGTGGGACGTCGCGGGTGCGGGGTCGACCATCACCGAGTTCTACAGCACGGGCAGTACGCAGGAGCCCTCTCAGATCCCATACGACCCATCGCAGTCTGCTGCGCTCTTCCTGCAGCAGAGCGAACAGCAAGGTGGTCAAAGTGGCCAACGTGGTCAAAGCGGCGGGGGGCACTGATGCTGCCGCTCGATTTCGCCACGCTCGTGCAGCAGTGCGCCCCCCAGGTCTCGCCGATCACGATGGCCGCGATCGTGCGGACGGAGTCCGGATTCAATCCGTATGCGATTGGCGTGGTGCACGGTCGACTGGTGCGTCAGCCAGCGAACCAGGCTGAGGCTGTGGCCACGGTCCGCGCGCTTGCGGCCGCCGGCTGGAACTTCAGCGTCGGTCTCGCTCAGGTCAACCGAGCGAACTGGGCGGCGTATGGCCTGAACGAGCAGAGCGCGTTCGATCCGTGCCGCAACCTGGCGGCGGGAGCTGCGGTCATCGAGGGCTGTTTTACCGCAGCGCGCCTTGCGCAAACGGATGCCCGGCGCGATCCACAGGCTGCGCTGCGCGCAGGCCTGTCGTGCTACGCGAGTGGCAATTTCTCGACGGGGTATCGCACCGGGTATGTGCAGCGCGTGGTCGATAACGCCAGCCTGCCCGAGTCGATTCCCTCACAGACCTTCGTGCCGGCGATTGAGCCCATTCCTGTTGTTCCGGCCGGTCAGGCTGGTCCTGGTGAGCGGACCGTGCCCGCAGCCCGGACGTCGTCACAACCGGCGAGGCACCGGATGCCGGATCCACCGGATATCGCATCCGGCACGAATGCCGATGACTCGCCCGGTAGTGCAGTGGTGTTCTAGCCCGATATCCATTCGATAGTAAATCCAGTTCAGGCAGAAAGGAGTTTTTCATGAATTTAGGAATCCATATCAGAAAGAAGAAATGCGGACGTATGCCTGTCCCGTTTTCTTCTGCCCGTCGGATGGCGCGGTGGGCCGCTGCCATCACGACTGCGCTGCTGGTGGCCTCGCCCGCCTGGGCGCAGCTGTCGCAGGTTAATACGCTGCTGAGCACGATCCAGACGACCCTGCTGGGTGTCGGCGGTGTGATCTGCTCGATTTCTATCATCTGGGCGGGCTTCCGGATGATGTTCCAGCATGCCCGGTTCGGCGACATTGCGAATGTGTTCATCGGCGGTCTTTTCGTCGGGTGCGCGACCGTGATCGCCGGCATGCTCATCCCGACGAGCTGATCCGGGGCCAGCAACCATGAACGCGACCATGAACCCGATGATGAATACGCTCAGGGATCCTGTCTTCAAGGGATGCACGCGGCCCGCGATGCTCTGGGGTGTGCCGCTCGTGCCATTTCTCATGGTCGGTGGCGGCATGCTGATCCCCGCCATCTGGGCCCTGCTGGCCAGCCCACCGCTCGGTGTCGGGCTCCTGTTCCTGATGATCCCGGTGTTCGTCGCCATGCGTGTTGTCACGCGCCGCGACGACCAGCGCCTCGCGCAGTACGCACTGCGCCTGCGCATGGTGCTGCGGCAGGGCAATCGCCGTTTCTGGGGCGCGCGCGCCTACACGCCGGTTCGCCTGAAGAGGAGGGGCCGACATGTTGGCTGATCCGACACACGGCGCCGTTTCGAAACGTGAGGTGGCGCTTGCCGACTACATCCCTTACTCGATGCACGTCACCGATCAGGTGATCAGGACACGCGAGGGCGATTACCTGCGGATCTGGAAGCTTGCCGGCATCGCATTCGAGGCCGCCGATCCGGTGGACATCCTCGTTCGTCACGATGGGTTCAACCAGCTCGTGCGTGCGCTGCCCGGTGGTCATGTCGCACTCTGGTCACACCGTCTGCGCCGGCGTGTCTCGGACCACTTTGCCACGCCTTATGACAACCGCTTCTGCCAGGAGCTGGCGACACGCTACTACGCGAGCTTCGCGGGTTACCGGATGATGGCCAACGAACTGTATCTGACGCTCGTCTATCGCCCCAACCGCACGAAGCTCGGACGCGTCTTCAGCCGTGCGGCGCGCCGCACGCGCGATGACATCCGGCGCGACCAGCAGGAAGCGCTGAAAGTGATGGACGAACTCGGCGCCCAGGTCGAGTCGGGGCTGAAGCCCTATGACCCGGTGGGGCTCGGGGTCTATCGTAAGTCGAGTCCTTTCATGAAGCGACCGCGCCGGTATTCGTCAGCGCTGGAACTGCTCGGCTATCTCGTCAACGCCGTCTGGGAGCCAGAGCCAGTCCCCTCCGGAGCGATCCGCGAGGCACTGCCGACCTCGCGCCTGTTCGTAGGCGTCGAGAAGGTCGAGATCCGCATGCCAGCCGCGACGCGCTATGCCGCGCTGCTCGACCTGAAGGACTATCCCGAAGAGACCGAGCCGGGCATGCTCAATGGCCTGCTGTATGGCGACTTCGAGTATATCGAGACGCAGAGCTTCACGATCCTCGACAAACCCGGTGCGAAGGAAGCGCTGGAGCGGCAGCGCAACCAGCTTATCGCCGGCGAGGATGTGGCTGTCTCCCAGGTCGAGGCGATGGATCTGGCGCTCGACAATCTGATCAACGGCGATTTCGTGCTGGGCGAATATCACTATTCGCTCGCGGTGCTGGCCGATACTCCAGCAGCGGTCTCAAAGCACGTCGCGAAGGCCCGCACGCAGCTTGCCGATGCCGGTTTCCAGACTGCCCTGATTGACCTCGTGGCGGACGCTGCATGGTTCGCACAGTTGCCGGGCAACTGGCGCTACCGGCCACGCGAAGCGAAGCTGACCTCCCGCAACTTTTGCGGCCTGTCCAGTCTGCACAATTTCGCGACCGGAAAACGCGACGGCAATCCGTGGGGCGAGGCGATCACGATCGTCAAGACGCCGAGCGGCCAGCCGCTGTACCTGAACTTTCACGTGACGCCCGAGAAGCAGGATTCGGCCGACGAGAAGGCGCTCGCCAATACCCAGATCATCGGCCAGGCCGGTGCGGGCAAGACGGTGCTCGAACTGTTTCTCCTCGCGATGGCGACGAAGTTCGGTCTGACCGCGGTGCTGTACGACAAGGATCGCGGCACCGAGATCGCGATCCGGGCGATGGGCGGCACCTATACCGTATTCCGCCGTGGCGAGGCGACCGGACTCAACCCGTTCCAGATGACGCCGGACGAGTCGGTGCTCGACTTCTGGGAGCGGCTGGTGCGCAAGCTCGTTGACACGGGTCTGTTGCTGTCCGCCAAAGAAGAACTCGACATCTCGCGCGCCGTGCGCGAAGTCGCTCGCATGGAAAAGCCATTGCGGCGCCTGTCGATGGTGAGGCAACTGCTGCCAAATGTGGGCGAGAACAGCCTGCACGCGCGTCTCGCGAAATGGTGTGCGGGCGGGCGCCTGGGCTGGGTGCTCGACAACCCGACGGACACCGTGGACCTCGCACGCGCGAATCTCTTCGGCTTTGACGATACCGAACTGCTCGACGACGCGGAAGTCTCGACTCCGGTCACGATGTATCTGCTGCACCTGACGGAAAGCCTGATCGACGGCCGGCGCTTCATCTATGTGATGACCGAATTCTGGAAACGGCTGGGCGACCCGGTTTTCACGGACTTTGCGAAGAACAAGCAGAAGACGATCCGCAAGCAGAACGGGCTCGGCATTTTCGATACCCAGTCGCCAGCGGATGTGCTGCGTAGCGATATCGCACGGGCGCTGATCGAGCAGAGCGCGACCTTCTTCTTCCTGCCGAACCCGCGAGCCGACTACGACGACTACGTGCATGGGTTCAAGCTGACCGAAGCCGAATTCAACATCGTGCGCAATCTTGGTGAGAACAGCCGCATGTTTCTGGTCAAGCAGGGGCACCGGTCGGCGATCGGAAAGCTCGATCTCGCGGGGCTCGGGGATGTCCTCGATGTTCTGTCGGGTACGACCGACAACGTCGAGCTCCTCGACACGATCCGCGCACAGGTGGGTGACGACCCCGATGTATGGCTGCCGGTTTTCCACGCGCAACTCGCGAAGCGCCGGGCGACCCAGGCAACCCAGACAACTCGTGCAGGAGGTACGCGATGAGCGGGCTCTTTACCGCGATCGGCGGCACCCTCGAAAACGGCATGTCGACCTACGTCACGAACGTCTCGTCGGCGCTGTCGGGCGCGCTGGTTCCCGTTGCGACGACCGCCGTCACGATCTGGATCCTCGCCTATGGCCTTGCGATCGTGCGCGGTGAGGCGCACGAAGCCGTGCCCGCATTCGCATGGCGAGGACTGAAAGTGGCCGTCATCCTCGCTTTTGCGCTCGGCAGCGGCCTCTACCAGCAACAGGTCGTGACGGCCGTCAGCGGTGCGACGTCGGGCCTTGCCCAGACGATCCAGATCGCCGCCAACACCACGGGTGGCGGCAACCCGGGTTGTGGATCGGTCAGCGGCAGCAGCGTGACGCCGACGAGCGCAACCAGTATCTACCAGACGCTTGACTGCTATGACCAGCAGATTGATCTGGTGCTGGATGCCTATTCCGAGAAGGCGACGCACGAAGGGCTCAGCCCGAGTGGCCTCGCTGCCGCCATCGGCGACATCGTGTGCGGGTTCATCGCGGCGGTTGGCGGCTCGATCTTCCTGATCGTGCTCGCGTTCGAGGTCGTGATGGGACGCATGCTGCTCGACCTGGTGCTCGGGATCGGTCCGATTTTCATTGCTTGCGCCGCATTTGCGCCGACGGCCCGTTTCTTCGAAGCGTGGACCGCGAAGGTCGCGAACTATGCACTGCTGCAGGTACTGGTGGCCGCTTTCCTGGGAATGGCGCTGACGGCGTTCTCGACTGAGCTCGCACCGTTCCAGGTGACGACGTCAGCGCCCGGTACCAACGCGGCGGCGCTTGTGGCGGCCAGTCAGGCTGCGCTTGAGGCCGCGTCGGCGTGGGGAGCCGCGCTCGGTATGTTCGCGACGGCGATCTTCCTGGCGATGGTCGGCTGGCAACTGCCGTCGGTGGCGTCCGGTCTGTCCGGTGGCGCGACCGTGTCCGGATTCGGCGCGTTCGTAGCCGGCGTGGCATCGCGGCGTCTCGCCACCGTGATCGGTCAGATGTTCACCCGCGGCGGGAATGGTCCGCGTCCTGGCGGCACGATCCGTGACCGGACGGGCCCTGGCGGCGGATCGGGAAATTCATCGGGTGGCGTGGCGCCGGCTTACCAGCGTGCCGCGCATGCCAACCTGGGACAGGGCAGTTAAGAGAGGTGGACATCATGAGAGCACGATTGAAGGTAGCCGCTGCTGCGCTTATCTGGGCGGTAGTGTCTCCGGCGGGCTACGCCCAGGGCATTCCGGTATTCGATGCGCAGAACGTGGCGCAGGCCATTGCGACTGTGCTCCAGCTTGAGCAGGAGGTCCAGCAGGAAATCCAGATCTACCAGTCGACGGTCGGCACACGGGGCTTTGGTGCGCTGCTAAGCAATCCGGTGGTGGCGAATTCGCTGCCGTCGAACTGGCAGAGCGTGTACACGGCAGTGCAGAACGGCGGTTACGTGGGGCTTACCGGAAGCGCACAGGCGCTGCGTTCGGCCAGCGAGATCTATAACTGCGAGGACCAGGCCGGCATCGACCAGCAGGTGTGCCAGCGGGCGCTGAACAAGCCGTTCCAGGACAAGGCGTTCGGTCAGCAGGCGTATCAGACGGAACTGCAGGAACTGAACCAGATCCAGAGCCTGATGCAGCAGATCGACGTCACGCAGGATCCGAAAGGGATTGCCGAACTGCAGGCGCGCGTCCAGACCGAGACCACGGCGGTCGGTGACGAGATGATCAAGCTGCAGCTCTTCCGGATGCTGGCGGATACGGAAGACCGGCTCGTCGCCGAACAGCAGAGCGAACTGGTATTGAGCCGCGCGGGCAATACCGTCCGGCTGCAGGACCAGATGGTGCCGGCATCGTTCGGTAACTGAGGGGACGATCATGAAAACATTGCTCATCGGATTGTTCCTTGTAAATTTCGTTATCCTTATCGATGGATGCTCGTCGGGCCCACCCAAACCCGTCCTGCCGGATGGCTGGCATCGCGTGCCAATCAACCGCGAGCTTCCCGTTCCAGGAATGCCATCCGCTGCGTCGACGGTGGGGGCTGGATCATGAGCGCGGACAACGACTATGGACGCGTGCTCGACATCGAGGCGTCGCTGACGCACCTGCAGGAGCGGTCCGAGCGACGGGCGTGGCACGTTGCGTACGGAGCGGTCGGTGTGGCCGTGCTCAGTGTGATGACACTGGCCGTCATGGTGCCGTTCTACCGGGTGGTGCCCTTGCCGATCGAGGTCGATCGTCTGACGGGTGAGTCGCAGGTAATCGACGTGCTCGATGCACGTCACGTGCACACGAAGGAGATCCAGGACAAGCACTGGGTTGAAGAATACGTACGCGAGCGTGAACGCTATGACTGGGGGCTACTGCAGATGGACTACGACAGCGTGCTTGGCATGAGCGATGACATGGTCGCGCGCGACTACCGCGGCATCTACAGCGGTCCCGATCCACTGGACCGGCAGCTTGGCCCGAACACCGAGCGCCGTGTGCGGATTCTCTCGACGACGCTGCCGCCGGATGAACCAGGGCACGCGGTCGTGCATATCGAGCGCACGACTCTGAAGAACGGTCAGGCGAACGCTGAGCCGACGCAGCGGTTCGTCATCACGCTGGCCTACGCCTACCGGCCGCCGGTTTTTACGCGCGAGAGCGTGGCCGTCGCGAATCCGTTCGGCTTCAAGGTGATGGCTTATAGCCGCGATCCCGAATATACGCCGCCGGCTTCATCGTCGAGCGCGGGAGGTGCGCCATGAGAATGCGCTCTGTTTCGATGTTCTGCCTTGTGTTTGTACTGATAGCAAGTCCGGTCGCCCGTGCTTGGGACGTGCCGGGCTGGTCCGATGACTCGCGGGTCCGGCAGATCGTCTACGCATCCGACGCCGTCGTGCGCATCGAGGCGCAGCGCGGGTTCGCCACCCATATCGCGCTCGATCCACACGAGCAGATCCAGGTAGTTGCACCCGGCGATCGCGATGGCTGGCAGGTCGTGGCCAACAAAGGCGACCACGACGTCTATCTGAAACCGCAGCTCGCCGCGCACAACTCGAATCTCGAGATCCGTACGGACAAGCGCAGCTACAGCTTCGACCTGGTGGTGCTGCCCCTGAAGGCGAAATTCGGCAACGGCGACGAGATGTATCGGGTGACGTTCGTCTACCCGGATGAGCTCAACACCCAGACGCATGCTGAGGCCGATGCGGCGCTGGTGGCGCAGCGTCTTGCCCAGCCGTCCGTGGTGCGCAACACCCGGTACTCGATGCAGGTCATGCCACATTCGGACGACATCGCGCCGGTCGCGGCGTGGGACGACGGGCGGTTCACCTGGATCCGCATTCCGGCCAACCGGCGCATCCCGGCGATCCTCCGGGTGGCGGATGACGGCACGGAAAGCGTGGTCGATAAACATATGGAGAACGACACGATCGTCGTACATGAAGTGGCGAAGCGCTTCGTATTGCGGCTCGGCGACGAGGTCGTCGGTATCTGGAACGACGCGTACGACATGGATGGCGTGCCGCCCAGTGACGGCACGACGGTCGATGGTGTGAAGCGCGTCTTGCGGAGTCAGGATCATGAGTGACGATATCCGCAACACGATTGAACCGGATGATCCGTCCGGCCGGCATCCGGCCGGATCTGACCGCAGTGCCGTCGACGCGTTCGGAGCGCAGGTCGATCGCGGCATGCCGGCACTTGGGCAATACCGGGGCGCGCGCCCGCGCGCCTGGTGGTTGACGCCACTTGTCGTCGTCCTTGTGGCCGGTGCCGGTGCGGTCTGGACGGTTCACACCTTCCTTGCACGTCACGATGCGGAGGCGAAAGCGCACCGCGATGCGGTCGAGGGCACGGCGACCCAGGGACGTGTGTTCAGGGAGGCGCCGGTGGCCGCGAGCGCGGCCTCGGCGCCAGCCGCGGCAAGTGCACCTGCTGAGGTCTCGAGGCCAGTCGCCACCCGTTCCGCTGTCACGGTTCAACGCCCGGCACCAGCCCGCAGTTACTACGATGCGCCGTTACTCGCGAACGGTGGCGCAACCGGGGCGAGTGGTCAGGGTGGAGGCCTGACGGGCATGCTCACGGCGGAGGGTGTTGCTGGCGGCGCTGCGGAAGCAGCCTCGTCGGTGGCGACATCGGTTTCCGGCCAGCCGTTGACAACAGCGGGCCAGGGTGGGATGGGGGCACTTGCACAGGCGTTGACCCCGACCGCCACGCCGCGGGTGCGTGCCGGTACGCTCGGTGACCGCAGCCTGATTCTCGCGCAGGGCGCAAAGATCGATTGCGCAGGCGACACCGCGTTCGATTCGACGGAAGCGGGATTGTCGACCTGCACGGTGACTAAGAACGTCTATTCCGATGACGGGCGGGTTGTCCTGATCGAACGCGGTTCGCAGATCAACAGCCAATACCGCTCGAACCTGTCGCCCGGACAGAAGCGGACTTTCATCCTTGCGGCACGCATCGAGACGCCCCACGGCGTGACCGTCGAGATTGACTCGCCGGCGGCCGATGCGCTTGGTCGCATGGGGATCGATGGCTACGTCGACAACCACTGGGGGCAGCGCATTGGTGCCGCGATGATGCTGGGCATTACCCAGGACGCGATCGGCTATCTGGCTACGCGAGGCGGTAACAGCAACGGGTCCGTCGTCTACGAGAACACGCAGCAGCAGGGCAACGACATGGGGACGCGGGTGCTCAACAGCACGATCAATATTCCGCCAACGCTGACGCAGAACCAGGGGGCCGAATTTACTATCGTCGTCGCGCGCGATCTGGATTTCGGGACGGTCTATGCGCTTCAGCCGGAGCGTGCGCCATGATCGCCGGTGCTGACATGCAGGATCGATCCGCCAATGCCGCACTCGCGCGGCTTCCCGACGACGCGTCGGTACGCGAGCTGATGCGGCCGTTTGCGCCGCTGCTCGACGATGCCGACGTGACTGAACTGGTCATCAACCGGCCGCAGCGCGTGCTGACCGAGACCCATCTCGGCTGGCGCGGTCATGACTGTGCCGATCTCGACTACGAGCGGCTGATGTCGTTCGCGGTCGCGGTCGCAACGCTCACGAACCAGGAGGTATCGGCGCAGCATCCGGTGCTCTCGGCCTTGCTGCCGGGCGACGCACGCATCCAGATCGTGGTGCCGCCCGTCGTGCCGCCGCGCACCGTCTCAGTGACGATCCGCCGGCCTTCCGTGCGAGAAAAGACGCTCGACGCGTATCGCGACGAAGGGCTGTTCGACGATACCCTCTGGCACCGCCCGGATGGGCTCGACACGGTGTTGCCAGCGTTGCGCCCGACAGACCGGAAGCTCGTGCAGTGCCTCGAAGAGCTGGACTGGTGTGCCTTCTTCGAGCGGGCCGTGACCGGGCGCCTGAACATTGTGATCGTTGGCAATACCGGCTCGGGCAAGACCAGTTTCATGAAGACGCTCTGCCGGTCGATACCGTCGACCGAGCGGATCGTGACGATCGAGGATGTCCGCGAACTCTTCATCCGGCATATCGAGAACTGTGTGCACCTGCTGTACAGCAAGGGCGGTCACGGCCAGGCGCGTGTGACGCCGGCCGACCTGATCGCGAGCACGATGCGCATGCGACCGGATCGCGTGCTGCTCGCCGAGCTGCGCGGCGCCGAAGCCTATGACTTCCTGAAACTGCTGACGACGGGCCACGCTGGCTCGATCACGAGCTATCACGCATCAAGCGCCACGGTCGCGATCGAGCGCTTTGCATTGATGGCGAAGGAGCACCCGGAAGCCGCAGCCTATGACGATACGGCACTCAAGCGCCTGCTCACACTGACGATCGACATCGTTGCGCACATGGAAGCGTATCCGCTCTACGACGAGGCGGGCAGACAGATCGGCAAGCGCTGGGGCATGACGGAAGTCTGGTTCGATCCGGTGCGCAAGGCGCGCACGACGTTTTCGTGAGGCCGGCATGGACACGAATTGTCGTTCCTCAAATTCCTCCGACACCGCTGTTCCGGCAGCGCGTCATGTGCGTGCCAATCTGGTCACCGTCGCCGTTCTGGCGATTGTCGCTGGGGCTCTTCTGGCCTCGCTGTGGGTTGCATCATTTTTCCTGTACGCGAGCCTGCGGCTGAACCCGTTCCACGCGGGACTATGGGGCTGGCCCGATGCACTGCTGGCCTGGCATGGCGGCCTGATGCCGAACGGCGGCCGGCGTCTCACGGGCTCGGCCTTGCTCGGTGTGCTCGTCGCTATGGGTAGCCCTGCGATGGCGTTGTATTCGATCTGGGAGCGGACCGGACGGCGGCGTCTCTACGGCAGTGCCCGGTTCGCCAGCGAAGCAGAAATCCGCGCGGCGGGGTTGCTATGAATGCGCGGACGCTGATCGATGCACCGCCCATCGTCGTCGGGATCTGGCGAGGGCGCTACCTCCGCTTCGCCGGACAGCAGTTCGTACTGCTCGCCGCGCCCGCCCGGTCGGGCAAGGGCGTCAGCATCGTGATCCCGAACCTGTTGAGTTACCCGGATTCGGTCGTGGTCCTTGACATCAAGCGCGAGAACTATGCGATCACGGCAGGATTCCGGCGCGCGCACGGGCAGGAGGTTTATCTCTTCGACCCGTTCGCAGAAGATGGCCGCACGCACCGGTTCAACCCGCTGTCGGCGATTTCCGATGGCCTGTTCCGCGTCGGCGACATCCTCGCGATCGGCTACGCCCTGTATCCACCCGGTGGCCACGACGACTTCTGGAAGGACCAGGCGCGTAACCTGTTTCTCGGCATCGTCCTGCTGCTGAGCGAGTGGCGTGACGCACGACGGACGGGCAGGGGTGAGTCCATTCCCGACTATCCGGTCACGATGGGTGAGGTGCTGCGCCAGTCGTCGGGCCACAGCATGCCGGTCAAGGCATACCTGCAGCGTGCACTCGTGCAACATCGAACTTTGCTGACCGGCGCATGCGTCGATGCCCTGAACCGCTTCCTGTCCAACGACGACAAGGTGCTGGCGAGTATTCTCGCGACTTTCCACGCGCCGCTGACGATCTGGGCAAACCCCATCGTCGATGCAGCGACGAGCGCCAACGACTTCGACTTGCGCGACGTGCGTCGGCGTCGCATGTCGGTCTATATCGGAATCACACCGGATCACCTGTCCGAAGCGGCGCTGCTCGTGAACCTCGTGTTCTCGCAGCTCGTCAACCTGAACACGAAACAGTTGCCGGAGGCGGATCCAACCCTGCGGTTCCAGTGCCTGTTGCTGCTCGACGAGATGACCGCAATCGGCAAGATCCACATCATCGCGCGCGCCGTGGCCTACATGGCGGGCTACAACCTGCGTCTGCTCTCAGTCGTGCAGTCGATTGCGCAGCTCGAATCGGTCTACGGCCGGGCCGACGCTCGTACGTTCCTCACGAACCACGCGATGCAGATCCTCTATGCGCCTCGTGAGCAGAAGGATGCGAACGACTATTCCGAGATGCTCGGCACCTTCACCGATCAGTCACGCAGTGTCAGCCGACCGAGCGCGGTGTTCGGCGGCCGCGGTGGATCGAGCGAAAGCATGTCCGAGCAGCGTCGCCCGCTGCTGTTACCGCAGGAACTCAAGGAACTGGGGCGCGACAAGGAAATCATCGTGCTGGAGAACACGAAGCCGATCCTCGCCGACCGGATCTGCTACTGGCGCGACCCTGTTTTCGCTTCGCGGGTCTCGGGTGCACCATCGGTGCCGGCCATGGACCTGGCCCGCTTCACCGCTCAGATCGAACGACGTGTGCGCGAAGTCGGGTCTGACGAGATCGATCCGGACGGTGTGGGTCTGCTTCATCTGTCGGCCGAGTATCTGGAGGTGCTGCAGGCTTGGGATCCGCGTGATCTTCCACCGCGGCTCGCCGACCTCAGTGAGGACGAGGTCACGACCTACGTCGAACGGCATTTCATGCTGCTGGGCGTTCCGGCCAAGCGTATCGGGCAGGCAACGCGCCGCCTGTCGGTGGCTGACCTCGACGTCGCGGAGCTGGTGCCGCCAAAGTCCGCGCGAGCGAGGCGCGGTCCGGTGACACGTGCCGGGACGAACACGGCATCGATCGAGGGAGCAAGGCGATGAGTATGCCTCAGGTGGATGAAACCGCGCGTGTACGGGCCGCTCTTGCCGTGATTCCGGCGGAGGACTACGGCACGTGGGTCGATATGGCGTTTGCACTGAAGCACGGTTTGGGTGACGCGGGCTTCGAGATCTGGGACGAATGGAGTCGCACAGCCGGCAACTATGACGAGCGGTCGGCCCGCACGACCTGGCGCTCAGTGAAGGAGTCAGGCGGCAAGACGCTCGCGTCGCTCTTCTGGCTCGCACGAGAGCATGGGTTTGACCTCAAACGTGGGCACTACCCGGACCAGATGGCAACGACGCTCGTGCCGGGTCCCGATGTGCTGGAACGCCGCGCACGGGAAGCGGCACGCCAGCAGGCACGGCATGCTGCCGCGGCTCGTGAGGCACAGGAAATCTGGCAATGGGCACGACCTGTTGGTCCGGAACATCCCTATCTCGTGCGCAAGGGTCTCGATCCCGCGCAGACACTGCGCGAGCTGGAAGCGCCTGAACTGCGTGCGTTGCTGGGCTATGCCCCGGCGAGTGAGGAGCGGCTGCTTTTCGGGCGCGTGCTGGTTGTGCCGGTCTGGATCGGTCCTGCCATTTCCACACTGGAGCTGATCGACGAAGCGGGCAACAAGTCGTCGCTGGCCGGTGGCGTCAAGAAAGGCGGTTACTGGATCGCCGGACTTGCGCCCGTTGCAGGCGGCCAGACGACGCCAATCCTGATCGGCGAGGGCATGGCCACCATGCTTTCTGCGCATCGCGCAACGGGATGGGTGGCGCTGGCGGCACTCTCCAGCGGCAATCTGCCTCCCGTCGCGGAATCCGTGCGCGATCAGTTCCCGGACGCAGACATCGTCGTGCTGGCCGAACTGGGGCCGGGCGAGGCCAAGGCACGACAGGCTGCGGACGCATCCCGCGCGCGCGTGGTCTCACCCGTATTTGCCGCCGACGCGCGAATTGACGACAAGGTGCCAACAGATTTCAACGACATGACGGTGCTCTCCGGATTCGATCGTGTAGGCGGACGTCTGCGCGAAGTCGTGGGCCGCGATGATGCGCGGGTGGTTGATGGCACTGGGTCGCTGGCGGGCACAGCAAACGGCAGGGAGCCGGACGAACCGATGGAGGACAGGATGGGCAACGTGAAGGAAAAACTCGTCAATGCTGGCGACGGCACACCGCGTCGTCGCACATCGAAGCGCAGCGCACCAAAGCCGGCCACTCCGTCCGAAGCACCTGAGCCGATAACGGCGTCGGCGGAGGCACAACCGACGGTTGAGCAGTCTACGGCTGATACGCCGGCCGCTGAGCCGAGACGCTTCGCACCAACGCGTCCGCCAGTTGGCGAACCATTGTTCGCCGTAGCGGATGTGCCCAATGAGGTCCGGGCACTAGCCGAACATCGGTTCGGTTCACCGCTCCGTATGGGTACACCGCGCGAAAACGGTGGACCGTATCGTGGCGAAGTGTTCAATACCGAGCACTACCTGATCCAGGAGGTGGCGACGCGCAGCGTTGTTTTCCATCCGAAGACGCAGATGGAATTCGTCTCAGAGCGGCTGCGATGGATGGACGAGAACGCCCGGCTCAATGGATCGGAACTGCAGGTCGGCTACGAGGGTGATCGGCCCAGGGTCTATCCGTGGGATCGCGCGCGTGACCTGCTCGACCGCACAGTCGGCTCGCTCAAGAAGTCTGCGCGGGAACTGAATTTCAGTCCGAACCTTGAGGGGATGCTCGATCAGCTGCAGGCGCGTTCATGGGCCCGGATACGCGAAGCGCGCACAGCGGCGCTCGAGCAGTCGAAGGAGCGGTCGGCATCGCAGGATCCGCCTGGCCCGGATCGCTAGACCAAAGCATGTATCGCCAGGAAGCCTGACCGATCAGAAAGGAGCTCCACCATGTCTGAACCCCTGTCGTCTGCCGAGCCGGTCATCAATCTGATCGAGCAGGATATTCCCGGGCGTTCGCTATCCAATGAACCCCCGAAAGGTGATGGCGATACCATTCGCCTCGACGCGGCCGCCCTGGATGCTGTGTCGGCCCGGCGCCGGCGTGAGTTTGACTCGGCGCGGGCGCGTCTGCGCGATCAGGCCATCCGGGACGATGCCGGCGTGGCACGTCAGTCTGCTTCCCGCCCGGCCGGTGATGTTCCAACGGAGAGGGAAGGTGCCGATGCCGATCGCGCGCCGCTTGATCAGGTGCCGGATCGCGTGCGCAAACGCTACCTGCGTGCCGGCAACCAGTACTTCCTGAAGGATGCGCCGTATCAGCTCGCGTTCGAGGATATCGGACCGTACCTTGTCACCGAACACAACCGGCCGGACGTGGTGGAGTCGATGGTCGACATGGTGGCGGCGAAATCGTGGCGCCGTATTCGCGTGTCCGGTCATGAGGCGTTTCGCGGCGAGGTGTGGCTGCAGGGATCGCTGCTGGGCATCGAGGTCAGCGGGTATGAGCCAAAGGCCGCCGATCTGGCGCGTCTGGCCGATGCGCGACAGGGCCGTCTGAACAACCGGATCGAAGCGGATGTGTCGTTGCATGCGGCCGGTTCGCCGATAGACGTAGCAGAGCGCAGTCGTGCAACGTATGCCCCCGCGCCAGCCGCCGGGCCGCCGGATGTGGCGGATAGCGCTGCATCTGCAGCCCTGCGACGTGATGCTCAGCGGGGTGATCCTCCTGACGCGGAGCGACAGCCGGCAGCGGGCGACGAAGCCGACACCCCGAGGCGATATACCGGTGAGCTGCGCGAGCACGGCGGTGCGCCGTACCAGAATAATCCGGCGCGCAGTGAGTCGTACTACGTTGTGTTTCGTGATGCGGCGGGCGCAGATCGCGTGGTCTGGGGCGTGGATCTCGAGCGCGCAGTTCGGGAATCGGGCGCGCAGCCCGGGCAGCAGGTTGCACTTGAAAACCTGGGGCGACGGCTCGTCACGGTCAAGGTACCGATCCTGGACGAGCACGGTGTGGTGATCGGTGAAGACGAGCGCGATGTGCACCGGAACACCTGGCAGGTAGATGTGACGCGACGAGAGCGTACGGTGGCGCAATCTGTATCAGAACGCGAACGCGTAGCGGGAGCAGACGCGACACCTGCGGGCACGAATGCGCGCGAAAACGGCCAGGAGTTGCGACGCCCGAGCGTCTCCGATGAGGACAAGGTGCTGCACCTGGCCGTGCTCGTCGGCGCGATGCGGGAGCAGGGATTCAGCGCGCGCTCGATCGAGCGTGTGCAACGGCGTGCGGAAGCGCTGCTCGATGCGTTTGGTCGCGAGGGCATTCCGGTGCCCCGGCCGAGGGTCTTCGATCCGAAAGCGCCGTCGGAACGGGATCGCCGGACACGCACTGGCGCGGGACGTACGCCCGCGCGCGATGTCGAGCTAGAGCTGGTGCACACACCCGTCGAACCTTCGCCTGCGCGCTAGGAGCTGTCATGCGTGTGCGTGAACGTGAGCGCCTGTGTGTCGAGCTTGGTGGCGTGAGACGGGATTGGGAGCGCTGGTGCGTGCGCCGGGGCTTGACCGTTGGTGAGGGGGCTCGGCAACTGGTTGCCGCCGCGTTGCGTGCGGACGCTGGCAATGGCGATCCGGGGATCGACGCGGATGTCCGTTGGACTGCTGTCGGTGATCTTCGTACGCGGATCGAACTCAGGCTGACGGCTGCCGAACTCGAGGCTGTCGGGCTGCGCGCGGAGGCATCGGGCCTGACCGCTAACCGCTGGATCGTCGCGCTGATCCGTGCGCAGTTGACGCACGAACCCCAGCTCGGCGCCCGGGAGATGCGGCTGCTGTCGGATTCCAACCTGCAGCTCGCTTCGATTGGCCGGTGGCTCAGGCAACTTGTCCGCGACGGTCACACACGACGTAACGGCTGGGATGGGAACGGGGAAATCGAGGCCATCCGTGGAGCGATCGATGCGCACCTACGTGTCGTGGCGGCCGTGGTGCGTGCGAACCTGGATCGATGGAGCCGGTGAGATGCCTTATCCGAAGGTCTACATCGATGCGATGCTTCTGAACTGGGGTGACCGGCTGTTTCAGGAGCCGTTCAGGCACGCACGGGCACAGCGGCTTTCGCAGGCGAGCCTGCGCGACGAAGCCGCGCTTATGCGCGAGCAGCTGGCGCGCACGCTCAGGCGCACGCCGGAAGTGATGATCAAGATCACGAACAAGGCATCGGGCGCGCAGGGCATCGGCGCGGTGCGCCGGCATCTTCGATATATCTCCCGAAACGGCCAGGTGGAACTGGAAGATCAGAACGGCGACCGCATTTCGGGAGCCGAGGCCGTGCGTGATCTCGTGCAGACCTGGCAATTCGGCGGATGGGGAGTACCGGAAACGAGTGCCCGTCGCGAGGTATTCAACATCCTGCTGTCGATGCCGCCGGGAACGAACCGTCAGGCCGTGCGGGACGCCGTCCGGGATTTTGCGGCCGTCGAGTTTGGAGATGGGCGTGCCTATGTGTTTGCTGCCCATGACGACGAGGCACACCCGCATGTTCACCTGAGCGTGCAGGTGCGTGGACCGGATGGCCGGCGCCTGAATCCGCGAAAGCAGGATCTGCGGCGCTGGCGCGAGCGGTTCGCCGAGCAGCTACGCGCAAACGGGGTGGATGCCAATGCGACGCCCCGACGGGTACGTGGCGAGACGCGACGGTATCCCGTTCAGGGTGTCAGGCATATCGTGGAGCGTGGCGAAACACCGAAGTACTGGCGCGCCGTGGCGAACGAAAAGCAGCGACAGGCTGGGTGGGAGGCACACGACAAGGCATTTGCTGCGTGGCGGGAGGTTGCGCGAACCGTGGCCGCGTCCCCAGCCGGTGCGGACCGCGCGATGGCCGTCGGCATCGTGGAGTTCGTGCGCGCCATGCCGGTCCAGCGGGACGCCAGTGCGCCCGACGTAAGCCGGGATCCTGTGCCGGTGCGCGAGCATCGAACGGTTCCAGAGCGCGATAGCCAGCCTGGCGGTTCCAATCCGGACATCGAACGCTAGTGCAGCCAGGGGGATGCTACCGTTCCCGACGGGCGAAGTAAGAGGAATGCGGTCAGGTATCAGCATCGACGCGCCGCGTCGGGCTCTATCAGCCAGTCTTGAAGGACGCGTCTCGCATGGCCGTGTATCCGTTAACGTGCACTTGCGAAGATGACGTTGAAGTTGCGCTCGGTATGAACGGTGTGCTGGCGTGAGAAGGACCGTGACCACACGGCGCATGCAGGCGCGGTTGTGATCAACTGCAAGCTGTTCACAGGTCGATAAGCCACACGGGTGCGCCCTTGTATGTCGCGAAGAGCAGGAAAATCAGGGCGATCGCGAGGAGCGGCAGACCGTAGAGTGCCACCGGAAAAAACAGCACGAGCTGGAGAGACGAGCCGACGACGCCGAGGAGGGTGTTTGTTGCGTGAACGTTTTCGTAGATCAGCCAGCCCGCTGCAGCGATACCCAGAGCCATCAGGGCAAGTCCTCCTGACGGCGGCGCGTGATGAAGTGCGGCCGTCGCCCACGCATAGTATCCCCACCATAGGAAATTGATCGCGATGGCGGCCAGCCAGAATCCGCGCGCAGTAAAAAAGCTGTGGCCGAAACGAACCCGGCAGTGGCGACCGCATAGCCGGATTGCCCTGGCAGTACCAAAAAGAATGCCGACCACGACAGCAAGTTTCAGTAAAGCCATATGACGTTCTCCTGTGAAACGTGGCTGCGCAGAATTTGAGGAAAACGCACAGCCTCAATATCCCGCAAATGCAATATAGACGTTACCCCGTCGAATGCCATGAGGGGTTAGAAAAGATGACTCTTGGTTAGTGTGCTGCTCGTTACCACGAGCGCAGTTGCTGTTGTATTAGTGCGATGTCGATGCATAGCGTGCCGATGCTCAGTAATTTCGCCGTGTCCTTTTGCAGTGCGCGTTCATAGAGATCCAGAAACAATGGGCACCAGTTTTGACGACAATCCCGAAACGGCCATGGCGTTCGAACGCCGTTGCAATGGCGATTATCCTCAAGGAGGGTTGCGGGCAGGATCGGGATATCGATTCGCGTCACAACGCCATGGCGCCCAGGTTCGAAATCAGGATGGTCCTTCCGTATCAGGAACAGTACAGTAGCGATCAGTTCCACGTCTTCGTCCAGCCGATCAGTGTGACGGGTCTGGGCAGTAGCAAGGCCGTACGCCGCGACCATTTCACTGCTGCGACGAGTGATCCACTGTTCAGCCTGCGCCAACTCGTCGTTGAGAAGGCGCAGGCGGTTGCGATCCTGTTCGTTGAGGTCAATGCCGAGGTCGGTGGGCGGTCGCTTGTCCTGCATCTTTCACTTCCTGCGTTGCCAGGCTTCGAGCGTTTAGAGCGCCGGACCGCGATCGTGCAGCAACCGCCTTGAAGCGGTGCTTATTCGAAGCGATCCCGATGGGCGCTTGAATAGCCTTCGAGTTGCTGCTAGATACTACGATAATCGTAGTATCTAAGCAGGCGCTTTGCAACGATATTCGTAGCTTCGTATGTAACGAGCTACCAGCGAATGTCTGCGGCGTCATCTTCGATTTTTGGAACGCGACTGAAGGAGGCTCGCCTGGAGGCTGGGCTGTCGCAGAAGCAGCTTGGCATCGAGGCGGGCCTGGATCCATTTGTCGCGAGTACGCGCATTAATCGCTATGAGCTTGGCATTCACAAGGTGGACTACACGATCGTGATCCGCCTAGCGGCAGTACTCAAGGTACCAGTGGCGTTTCTATATGCCGAAGACAGCGAACTTGCCAATCTCATTCTGGTTTTCGGCAGGCTTTCGAAACGAAAGCGAGCCGATCTGTTGTCCTATGCGCGGACCTTGGAAGCAGGGTCGTAGGGCACGATTGGATATTGCTTGCGGAGGTGGTCAACCTGATCCGGTCACAGGCGGCTGGGTTCGTCGGCCAATATCGGTCACTCGGAGATTCCCGAAGAAAACCGCTTCGAGACTGCATTCGGCCGGTTGCCATGATTCGTTGCCACCTTGATTCATGTGACGCTCACCAGACCTGAATTGGCTAGGGAGAGTCGGGCACTGGTCGCTTTCCCTCGAAAAAACATGCCCCGGTGATTTCAGATCTCAATCATGATCGCGAGTAATAACAACCTTGCCGAAATGGGAGGCAGATTCAAGACACCGATATGCCTCGATCGCCTCCTCGAAGGGAAAGACCTTACCGGCGACCGGTCGAATCTTATGGTGTGCCACCATTCGGTTCATCGCTTCATGGTCGGCGGTAGAGCCGACCGTAACGCCCACGAAGTGTCTTCCAGGGCACCAGCAGGCGCGGGCCGAGCGTGCCATTGGATAAGGCGCCGATCATGTGAACCTGGCCGCCTACCGCAACACTAGCTACCGAGCGGTCGATTGTGCCGCCGCCACCGACCTCGACGACATGGTCAACACCACGCCCATTCGTCAGACGCAGGGCTTCTTGCTGCCATTCCGGATGTACGCGATAGTTGATGGTGTCGCTCGCTCCGAGCTTGCGTGCCGAATTGAGCTTGTCGTCGCTGGATGAGGTGGAAATAACCCGCGCGCCTGCCGCTGCAGCGAACTGAATGGCAAACGTCGAGACGCCGCCTGTGCCGAGCGTTAGAACCGACTGACCGCTCACCAAAGGGCGCGGACCAAACAGGGCATTGAAGGCCGTGACACCAGCACGAGGCAGTTGCCGCCTCCTGAAACACAAGTGCTCGGTATCAGTACCGCATGTCGTTCATCGCAAGCCACGAGTTCGGCCAGCACGCCATCTACTAAAGCACCACGAAAACGTGGTGGATCCGCTGCGGTCATCGGACCGGCAACCCAGGTTGTGGAAAAGGTCGGGCTCACCCGATCGCCAATTTTGAAGCGGCTCACATCACGCCCAACCGCTATGACCTCGCCCGATCCATCCGACAACGCAATGGTGTGGTTCGGCACGCAGGCCGTTGTAGTTATCGTTGGTGATCAACAGATCACGGAAGTTCAGCGACCATACCTTCAGGCGCATGTAACCAATACCGTTCACCGATATGGAGATCCGGATGCGCGACGCGGTGCACGTCTGCGTAATCGGTGGCCCATCATCCTTGTTGCGGTTGCAGTTCGGTCAGGAATGCCTTTGAGCGCTCCCGCGTCACCACGACCGAGCGCTTCGCGTGTGTTGGAGATTGTTAATTTTGATTGCGGTGTTCATGGGAGTGCTAATGCTGTCCATTGATTCTGCTAGCGCCGTCGACCGGTATCCGCAAACAAGCGTCTCTCGCGGTAACGGCTGATCGCCTGATGCGCAGCATCGAAGTGCTTTGATACCCGGATTAATCTGCGAGCCTTATTGGTAATTTATTTACAGGCTGCTGTTTCTATACTTGCGGCGGCTGAACGTTTGCGTTTGATAGGAATTTGCTGAAACGGGGTAAGCGTCGATCCAAGCAAGGATCAACGCTCGTGCGGCGGGGGAAACCCGGTCAGGCGGTGTGGGCGACATTCGCGTCGGCGGGACGCGAGACCTCGGAGGGCGCATAGCGCGCGGTGGCGAGCACGTCGGCGGGCACCGGGATGTTCGTGTGGCGCAGCAGATCGCCGTCGCGGAACATCATGAAATCGCCGGGCCGGCATTGGGTCCACGCTTCGTCGGTCAGCGGCGTCGTGGCAATCACGGCCGTGCGGTCGGCGGTGGTGCCTACCGCCGAGAAGTCGACCGTCCAGTCCGTGTCGATTAGCTGCGCGCTCGAGAACGGCCAGCGCCGGATCACGTACGACAGGCGTGTCGAGCAATACGCAAACTGCACGTCGCCGTTGGACAGCAGGAAGTTGAAGATGCCGAATCGGGTCAGCCTGGCGATCAGGCGGCTCATGACGTCGAACAGCCGGTCCGGATCCTGGATGTGGCCGTCCGTCTCGTCATAGAGGGCATTCATGATCACGCAGAAGGCGGTCTCGCTATCGGTCGTGCCGACCGGCGCATAGGGGCCGCAGCCGTCGGCGGTGAGCGCGCTCATGTCGCCGTTGTGCGCGAAGACCCATTGCTTGCGGCGCAATTCCCGCATGAACGGATGGCAATTCTCCAAACCGGCGGCGCCTTGCGTGGCTCTGCGAATATGGGCGATGACGTTGCGCGACTTGAATGGATTGCGCTTGACGAATTCGGCCATCGGCGATTCGCATGCGGGCCGGTCGTCGATAAAGAGCCGGCAGGCATTTTTCTCGTAAAGCGCAACGCCCCAGCCATCGACATGATGATCGGTTCGTCCGCCCCGCGCGGTAAAGCCGGTAAAGGAAAACGTGACGTCGGTCGGTTCCGCGCAATTGAGCGCGAGCAGTTGGCACATGACAGCTTAACGGGTGCGGGAATTTTTATGGATTGGTGCGGATTTTATCAATCAACGGAAATCGTTGATATGGAAAAATATTCTATAGATCGATGAGAAATCGCTTTCCGAGGGTTATTTCTTCTCCTGAAGCAGCCGCGACCTGACGCGGCGCGAACCACGCCCCGCCGATTCAACCTCCTGGCTGGTTTTGCCACCACCCGATCATGGCTTGCGCGATGTGCCCATGTCCCCACTGCTGGGCCAGCGCGCCAGCGGACTTCCCGTTCCTGTCGCATAGCTGAAGCGACGCTCCCGCGTCGAGGAGCGCCATGGCCATCTCGAGCTGGCCGTGCCGGGCGGCCATCATCAAGGCGGTGCGCCCGTCGTAGGCTTGCTCGTCGATGCGCGCGCCGGCCTGCCGCAGCACGTTCAGGATGTTCAGCCAGCCGTTGCCCGCCGCGTACATCAAGGGCGTATACCCCTGGGCGTCGCGGTGATTGGGGTCGAGCCCGGCGCGAAGCAGCGTGCGCGTCGCTTCGAGGTCGCCGCTCATCGCGGCGAAACCCAGCGCGTTGGCCTGATTGCGGTCGACCAGCCTCGGATTCGCGCCAGCCCGCAGCAGTTCTTGCACGACGTCGGTACGGCGCTCCCAGGCCGCATCCATTAGTGCGCTTTTGCCTTCGAGGTCTTGGGCGTCGATGGCCGCCCCGACCTGCACCAACGCCTTGATGCAGTCGAGATTGCCGCTGGCGGCGGCTGCTGCGAGCGACGTGCGGCCGCGCTGGTCTCTCGCGTTCGCGGAAACGCCTGCTTCGATCAAGCGATGGAGGATCGGAAGGCGACCCGCTTTGGCCGCCGCACTCAGCGCGGCCGCCCCATCCATGGCCGGCGCGCCCGGTTCGGCGTGCTTCGCGAGCAGCGCCTCCAGGCAAGCCATATCGCCGCGGTGCGCGGCCCAGCTCAGGGCCGTCCAGCCCGTGCTGTCCTTGCGGCCGATATCCGCGCCTCTTGCCAGCAGCGCGCGGATGGCTTCGAGATGGCCGCCGCTCGCCGCGCTCATGAGCGGCGTCGCGCCCGACTGACTCACCGCCTCGAGATTCGCGTGCGCGTCGAGCAGCGGCGCGAGGCATGCCGCTTTCCCGTGGGCCGCGGCCAGGAACAGCGCGGTGCGCTCTTTCTCATCGCGCCGTTCGATTTGGATGCCGGGCTGCTGCAAGAGCATGCGGATCAGTTCGTGATGTCCCGCGCCGGCGGCGCACATCAAGGCCGTCGTGCCGTCGTTCGCGGCTTCGTTGACCTTGGCCCCGGCGCGCAGCAATGCGGCCGCGCACGTTTCATGGCCAGAACGGGCCGCCATGGTCAGCGCCGTGTGGCCCATTTGGCTCCTGCACGCAATGCCGGCGCCCATCGCGATCAACGCTTCGACCGTTTCGTGTTTTCCATAGTACGCGGCCCGTATCAGCGCGGTGAAGCCTTTGTCGTCTTTCGTATCGAGCTTGGCGCCACCTTGACGCAAGGCTTTCAGGGCGTCGATGCGTCCATATTCCGCTGCGAGCATCAGCGGCGTGATTTGCGCCGGTCCGCCGGCCTGATCGACCGGCGCGCCGGCCTTCAGCAGCACCTCGACGACCGCTGCGCGCCCGGTCCGTCCCGCCTCCATCAGCGCCGTCCAGCCTTGCTTGTTCATCTCCTGAAGCCGGGCGCCTTCACGCACCAGCATCTGGACGACTTCGAAATGTCCTTGGCGCGCGGCCTGAATGGTCGGGGTGTCGCCGGCTTCGTCGAGCGCGTGCGGATCGGCGCCGAACCCGAGCAGCAGATCCGCCACATCGTCATGGCCGCTGCGAGCGGCAATGTGCAATGCCGTATCGTTTTGCGGGGTCTTCGCATCGACTGCGGCGCCGTTGTTCAGCAACTCGCGCAAGGCGTCGGCCTGACCATGCCCGGCGGCAAACATCAGCGGGGTGTAACCCGATGCGTTGACGGGGTCGGGCTGGTCCGTCTTCCGCGTGAGCGCCGCCACCGTCCGCACGCAGCCGTACTGGGCGGCGAGGTGCAGCAGCGAGTTGGCGTTCGTCTCGGCTTCGTCCACCTCGGCGGCGTTCACGTCGGTTGCATCCGCCGCCACGCGCGCCACCAGCCGGTCCTCTTTCTGGCTCAGCCCTTGGCGCAGCGCTTTTGCGCGTTCGGCGCTCGGCTCGCCGCGCAGATTCTCGAACGCCCGGTCGAGCAGGAACGCCTCGTGTTTTGCGTCGGCTTCGCGAAAGCGCAGCACCGCATGGTGGCTCAAGGCGCTCAACCAGCCGTGCGGCTGCGGCTCTGCCTCGAGCATCGACCAGACGGTGGAGGGCAGCAGCGCCCGCAGGCTCTCCAGCTCGCGCGTGTTGATCAGCGCGGCCTTGACCATCGCGGGCGTCGCGTCCCGCGCCGGAAGGTCCGCCGCGTACAGCGGTTTGAATCCGGTGCCCCGGTATCCGGTCGATTTCGGGCCTCTGGTCTTGACGTAGAACTCGTCGTCGCCGATGTGCTTGATCGCGAATTCGCTTTCTTTCGTGCCATGCGCGATCGGGAATTTGAATGTCTCGAAGACGCCTGCCGTGCGCAGGTTTCTCGCGATCGCGCGCATCAGGAGCGCCGGGCGCTCGATCAGCGCATAGGGCGCGTCCTCGGTTCCCTTGTCCTCGTATTCGTTGACGATATCGTGAGGATCGATCTTGCCGTACCGGTCGGCGAGCGACGCATCGAGGTCCTTGCCAAAGTCGTCGTAGATCGACCACACGTCCTCATCGGTGAGCTCGCGATTGCGGAAGGCGCCGAAGTGATCGTGGACGTCGCTCAGGCACATTTCGGCCAGGTGCCGCACCAGACCGATGGCGGACACGCGCTGCTCGACGAATGCCTTGCATTGACCGAGACGTTCCGGATCGCCAAGTGTGGGCGACACGAAATGGTCGATGCGCTGCGTCACGCCGTACTCGTCCGCGAGGAAGTTGCGGTAGCCGTTGACGTAGTGAATTTCGTTGCCTCGATAGTTGGCATCGTGCCCGTGATGCGCTTCGACGAATTCGCGAATGGCTTGATCGAGCAGCGCTTCCCACGCTTTGTTGGCCTGGTTGCGCACGCCGCCCGTGCTGAGCCTCAGGTTCTGCGTGGCCATGATGAGATTGCTGACCGTGCCGCTCGCGCAAACGAGCACGTCGTTCGAGAGGTTCGCGATCTGGGTCCGGCGGACGTCCAGCGGAATCGACGGGTTGTCGATGTCGTCGCACAGCGAGTCCAGGGACTCCTTGCCTTGCCCATACAACAGCGCCACCTCGGTCGAGAAAAAGCCCGTGCGGCCCTCTTCGACGCGGTCCGCGAAGCGCCCGAAGCGCGCGGCTGCCGCCTCGTTGTCGGCGGCGTTATCGGCGGAGTCTTCGGCGCGCAGGAAACACTGCAGCTTGCCGACGCCGACGCGATATTGCCTGACGAGCTCTTTCCCTTTCGCGGATTGCTCGAACGCCGCCAGCGGACCGTCGTTCTGCGCGCGGTACGACACGCGGGCTTCGCTTCCCTTCGGCTCCGCTGCGCGAGATTCCGGTCCGGCGGGGTGGGTGAATTGACGCGAGAGCTTGAGCATCGGATTGCCGTCGTGGTGAATGGGAGGGATAGCTTTAGACGAATCGCATCACGCCTTGAGCCAGGCAAACGCGACGCGTTTGCGAACGATTTCCATGGTCTGCGCCAGCAGCGCCTCGGCTTCGTCGTGGGTCTGGATGCCGAGCATCACGGAGACGAAGCTGCCGTCCCTATAGACCATGACGGCTTGTGCGGTCGGCAGGCGCTCGGACTTGAAATCGCGCAAGAGTTTGAGATACGGCTCGAGCGCGGCGCGCGACGAGAGCCGCGCCTCGTCGGGCTGCCAGTCGTCGATGCTGCCGCCCCACCAGCGCGTGTCGCTGCCGCGAATGAAGGCGATCAGCGCTCGCCGGCTCGCGTACGTGTCGCGCGCGCGGCATAGTGCGTCGCGCAGTTCTCCCGCCATTCGCTCGATGTTCCGCTTCATGTGTCCATTGTGTTGTCTTGTGATAGCCCGACAGGCGTGACGTGGCGAAATTCTTCGTTCGTGAGCGAACCGGCGTTCCCGGCAATGCAGGAAGCGTGCGTCGCTGTCGGCAGGCCGGAAATGGGTGTCGTAAGAAGTTGAAAGGATCGAAAATCGGGCTTTCCGTCGACAAGTCGAGGGAAGCATCGCCGATGTGAAGCTGCGCATCGACGATTCGGCTAGGTCGCCCGTTTTTCGCCCGAACAGCCGGGGAGGGTGAAAGGCATAGCGAGAATCTGGAAACATTCGTCATGGGTCGTTTTTAATGGCCGGAGCAGGGCACGACTATCCGCCGCCGAATACGCGGCCGCGCTTCCATAAGGACGCCTTGGCCCTGCATCCCGACGAGCAAGGGGGCAGCACGGTCAAGTGCCAGGAAGTGCGATGGGCGTACGAAACGGCGATGGCGGTTCTCGACGCGCGTGAACGGGGTGAGGCCGTGCCGCCGCGGGGTTGAGCGCGCCAGGCGGCGCAGCGCTTTCTTGCGTCGCAGCGTAGATAAGGGAGACTTGCCATGCGTGCCAGAATCACCTTCGGTTCCAAAAGTGAAGTACGCGGGGTTGCCGAGCAATCCGCGACGCCGTCGGCGTCCGGAACGCGGCGTACAGCGCCGCCGCTCGCTGGCCCGCTCGCGCAGTTGCCGCAACGGCGAAGCGAGCAGGCAAGGGCTTCGATAGACTCTGGCAAGCCCGAAAACAAGCGCGCGAGGGCCGACCAGTCATCACCAGTTTCGACCGGCGACGCGCCGCTCAAACGGCCACGCACCGGCACGCTGGCTGGGCCGTTACAAGGCTCGCGGCAAAGCGTGACGGCCGCGATGGTTTATACCATCCTGCTTAATCGGGCGCGCAACGTGCGTCCGGCTGACATAGTGCGAGCACATTCGATCGCGCTATCTACAGTCAACATGTGGGTGAGCGAAAAGCGATGGCGCAGCGACAACCTTGTGGGCCGGCTCGCGAAGCTGCCCGACTACGAAACCTACCGGACATCACTCGACGAGCTTGCGAAGCAGCTCGTCCTAACAGCCGACGATCTGCCGCCCCCCGCCAAGCCCCGACAGAAAATGGATGCCGCCAAGCTGAAGACGGCGCTGGAACTGCTGATCGACAAGCAGGCCATTCGCGGTGCGGGATATGGCAAGGGCCCGAACGTGCTCGAGATGGTCGGCGACGAAGTGGGGTGTCAGATTTGGCATTGGCTCAAGGCTGATGGCGGGCTGCGGAAGCCGGAAGGCGCCGTTGCGCGTCTCGCGGGTTACGACGATCTCAAGGACGATCTGCGCGACCTGTTCAGGCGCATGGGGCATGTGGAAACGGCGCAGAGACTGCCGCAGACGGGAGAGAATTCGGTGATTAGGGTCTCGACGCGATTGCTCGCCGACGCACTTTCGATGCTTGCGGCCGACCGCGCGAAGCCGTTGCGGGAGATAGGCGCCGCGCTGCGCGTCGAGACCTCGTTGCTGGCGAACTACATTGGGCGCGAAGATGGCAAGCTCCGCGATGTCAGTGGTGTGCAGAAGCTGCCCGACTACGGGGAGAATCGCGAAGCGCTGGCTGGCGCACTCAGCTTACTGGGCCATACGGCACAGGCGGACAATCTCCCGCTGGCGCCAGTCGATGCTGTCGGCTTCTTGAAGACGTTGCGCACGAGCCTCGTCCAATTTGCGACGGCGATCGCCGCGATGCGAAGCAACCCGACGCTGTCGACGCATGAAGCGGCGAATGGCGCGGGTCTGCCGCCGGCTGCGTTGAGCGCCGTGGTCGGGCCGGACGGCGTGATGCGCGAGCGCGCGAAGATCCATGCCTTGCTTAAGGGATTGAAGCCCTATCTCGTACCGGGCATCGATGAGCAACTCGACCGGCTGGAGGCTGGTGCCGAAGGGCATCCGCTCGCGTCGGCGTCGGCGCCGCTTATGGCGACCATCGAATTTCCTGCTCGCGGTTCCATTCCGGCGAAGGTGTTCGTCGTTCGATCGACCACGCGTGATCCGGGATCCGGGACGCTCAATCGTCTGCAAAACATCTACGCCGACAATCCGGAACTGGTGCGCGCGCCGCGATCGTTCGACTCCGAGCGCCCGAGGCAGGTCTTGCGTTGGCTCTCCACGGTGTTGCGCAAAGCCTTCCCGTTGTCGCGCGAAATCCAGTGCTACTACGATGTGAAGGGAAAAGAGATCCTCGTGTCGTCGAATGTGACCTCGGTCAACCAGCAACTGGCATCGATACTTCCGCGGGGCGGCCTGTTGGAGATCATCGAAGGGCGGTGCGATGTCGCTCACGTGCGAGATAGCCGGGAAGCACGGCATCTGGAAAAGCTGATCGTCTCGCTGTCGGCGGATCCGGTTCCGGTGCGGCCGCGACTGCTGGACGACGTGTTGATGGCGATGAAGAGGGCGAAATTCCACGTGCCGCAGCAAAACTTCAACGAGCGCGGCAAGCATGTCCATTTGCATGCGGAGCGTCGTATCAAAGAGGAATTGCAGCGGAACAGGGGCGCCCGGGTGGATAGCCGCCTGCTTGCCGGGACGATGCGCCCATGCGGAAGCTGCGCGGACGACCTTAAGTTGGACGATGCGGAGCGTCGCGGCCCGTTCTGGCTGTCGCAGCCGGCGGGAGCATTTGTCGATGTGCCGCGGATCATCGAGCGCAACCAGGCTCGCGCCATCGGGACGTATGTCACACAAACGCGGGCTGGCAAGATCACCACGGACTACGATACCGACAGCGACACTGACGTGGACACGGAGGCCGTGCCGCCGCGGCGTTGAGCGCGCCAGGCGGCGTAGCGCTACGGCGAATGTTGTTGCCTGTCGCCGTTTGCCGCCGGCTGCTGAGGCGGCACCTCATTCCAGCCCGCGAGAATGCGCGCGATCTTGTGCGCGTACGCATCGCGCTCGGCCGGCGTCTGCGAGTGATAGGCGCCGATCGCGGCCCAAGTGTTGCCGTATTTCTCCATCATGCGATGCAGGTGCCACGCCGCGATATAGACGTTCTGGCACGGCTGCATCAGCGTCGTGCGCGAGATGTTGTAGCGGCTCAGCTCATGCAGATGGATTGAGTTGATCTGCATGACGCCGTAGTCGACGGAGCCGTTGTCGTTCAAGTGCGTCGCCTCGGGGCGGTTGCGCGATTCGAGCCACGCGATGGCGCGCAGCACGTAAGGGTTCACGTGCTGATAGGCGGCCGCGTCGTCGAAGCAATCGGCTTGCGCCGGGGGGGCGAAAAAGGCACCGAGTGCACAGACGAGGGCCACGAGCAGCAATCGCGATGGGTGGCGGAGTTTCATCGGCGTGTCCTGTCGGGTCTTGCAAAAAGCGATTCGACAGACCGATTGTCATCGTCCCCTAAGAAGCTTTAACAAGTGCGACGCGTGTCGCCGTCCGCCGGACGTAAATCGGCAACGTAGTGGATGGCAAAGCTCTTCTCTGCCTTGTCACATTCAACCACCTGAACATCGGAGAGTGAAGCCGTGACCTGCTGTACGACCAGCAGTTGCCTACCCGAACGTGCGCGACCGGTAACGGTCGGGTGCGAAGCTTCGGGAACAACGTACCCTCCTCATGGGCGACTCATCCGGGCGACCGGAAAGGAGTTGACACTGCCAGCAGCCGTGCGGTGTGGGGGCCAGGCAAGTTCCGCATGCACAACGTAAGTGAACTGTTGCAAACCCCGTTAGCTTCAAAGAGCCAAAGCTGCTGAGAGGCTCTGACCAAAATGGTGAATGGCCGGTTGCATCCCTTTGTTATGGATGCACGTCGTCAAAGCGCCATCGGGGGATAGGCAGGTGCTAAACGGATAGGCCCGGGAGGCCCCGGGTCGGTAGGGATGGGAACGCGGGAACCCCGATTCCTCGCCGACGCCCGATTCATTGGAACGTTGGCAGGTGAACCGCAAGGGACGCTGCTGAGGAAGCGGGATTGAGAATGCGCAAGAAGCGAATGGTTGCCTGTAACGGGTGACATAGGGGTTCAAGATTTGCCCCAACCTGAAAGGGTGCTGACGTGCGCGTGGTGCGGCGGTCGTTGGCCTGCATCGAAGTTTGGGGAAAGGGAAGCTTGAGAGAGACCGGTAGCACTACGGTTCGGCGCCCTTGTCCCGTGTCCGCGGGATGAATCGACGATGCGACGTCAGCGAAGGTTGTGTTGATACAAGCACGACCGGCATCAGTGAGATGCTTCGTGCCGTGCTTGAGCCGTATGCGGGGAAACTCGCACGTACGGTTCTTCGGGGGCCGCGATCCCGAGAGGGAACGTGGCTACCCTCTAATGACGCATGGGACTGTTTACTTCGGGCCATTCCTGTTAACCTTTTCGTTGTTTCGACTGCGAAAGGGACATGGCCAAACCCATACTCGACGACGACCTCTGGGCACTGATCGAACCGTTGCTGCCGCCGCCCAAACCCCGGCGTTCGCGCTACCCCGGGCGCAAGCCGTTGGACAATCGTGCAGTGCTCACCGGCATTCTGTTCATCCTGCAGACAGGTCTGCGCTGGGACCTGCTGCCACAAGAGATGGGCTGTGGCAGCGGCATGAGTTGCTGGCGGCGCCTGCGCGACTGGCAGGAAGCGGGTGTGTGGGACCAACTGCACGAATTGCTGCTCGCACGTCTACGCGCTGCCGACCAGATCGACTGGTCCCGGGTCATCGTCGACTCCTCTTCAATCCGTGCGCTCGGCGCTGGTCAAAAACGGGACCCAATCCCACCGACCGCGCGCGACCCGGTTCAAAGCACCACCTCATCACCGAAGCGCAGGGCATCCCGCTCGCGGTCATCCTGACAGGCGCTAATCGCAACGACGTTACCCAGCTCCAGGCACTGGTCGATGCAATCCCGCCGATCGGCGGCAAACGCGGAAGGCCGCTGTTGAAACCGCGCATCGTTCAGGGCGACCGGGGCTACGACCACGACAAATACCGTCGCCCGCTACATGCCGCCGGCATTGCAACCGAGATAGCACGTCGAGGCGAGCCTCACGGCAGTGGGTTGGGCAAAACCCGCTGGGTCGTCGAGCGCACCATCTCGTGGCTTCACAACTTCCGGCGCCTGCGCATCCGCTTCGAGCGACTTGCCTTCATTCACGAAGCTTTCCTGAAGCTGGCCTGCTGCATCATCTGCTGGCGTCAGCTTCAAAAGTCATTTTGTTAAAGCTTCTAAGCGCGTTACGGCGCGGGTGGGCGAATCTTGGATGCCTGCGGCGAAACGATGCCGGGGTTACACGGCGGAGGGGCAGGCAAGAACCTCGGCGCAGCAGTCCGCCAACTTGCCGAGCATCTGCAGCGTTTCGCGATCGACGGCATCACCGTGCTGCCTCCTGAGCTGGCGCAGCGTTTCGTCGAGCTTGCGCAGCGACGTTGGATCGCTGTTCAGCAGCGGCCAGCAGCGCATCAGATACGAGAGGGCCGTCACATTGTTCGTGTCGCACCAACTATCGAACAGGCGTTGGCAAATCGAGTGGATATCCTCGATGGCGTTTTCGCGTCGGATAGGAAGGGGAACATGACGCACTTGACGAACGGGCCGGATAAAGGGTGACTAAAGGGCGGCTAAATGAGTTCATCGTAAAGCGGCCACAGATGATGAGGAGTCGGAACGCACCGAAAATGCGCGGCATCTGCCCTGAATCGAATGCCAGGAAAGCCTTAGCGCAGGCCGAATCGCGGCGTGCCGAATCGGCCTGGGAATGGGGCGATCGCGCTGCCGATGGAACGCCCTGCTCATTGCGGCGCAACCTTCAGCCCGCACGGCATCTTCAGAAAACGGCCTCAAAAATGCCAACTGGCCTGCGCGACCCAGCGATGCACGAGCGACGGGTCAAGGTCGGCATGGATGGCCGCCGACGCGCGAGTGCCGAAGTATCCGACCTGGAAGTTCACGTCGCGGTACTGGTAGCTCAGGCCGATGTTGTCGTAGAGAAAGCCGCCGCCGAGCCCCGCCTGCAAGTCGTAGTAGCCGACCCCCGCGATAGCCGAGAGCCCGTGCGACAGCGGCACGTGCGTCGTCAGGTTGTAGCTGTACGCCCAGGTTCTCGACGACGGCCCGTAGGCTGTGTTCGGCGAAGCGCTCACGGAGAAGAACACGAAATCCCGCCAACTGCCGATCAGATCGAGGTCGTCGTACTCGAGGTGGGACGCCGCGGGGCTGTGCGCGAACTGGTAGTGCGCGAGCATCGCCGTCAAGCTCCAGTCGGCCTTCCAGCGCCAGGCGTAGCCGACATCGACGAGAAACTCTCCGCCGAGGGGCGCGCCGTCGAAGAGCTTGATCGTCCATGCCGAGGCGCCCGCGAATAAGCCGCTGCCGGGATACCAGTCGACTCCCGCGCCGATCGACGGCGTATTGACGCTTTGGTCGATGCCACGGTTGATGCGGTCGGTCGCCGCGTTGACTTGGGACTGCCAGTCGCTGGGTTCGGCAGGCGCGCGCAGCGAGAAGGCGGCGACGCACACGAAGGGAATGCTGTGCCGAAGGAGGCGGGCGGCGCGCTTCGCGGCCGCCGGCGAGCGCGTGGGCGAGAGACGGCTAGACGTCATGACGTCCTGATGGGTTCCTGTCGAAAGTGTTTCCTGAATGGACTAGCGGCCGCGCGCTCGAACGAAGGCGGGAGCGGGGCTCTGGCCGGCCTGTGCCCGATCCTACTTCGGAACGCCACGCGAACGAAATTCTGTCGGCCCCCGATGGTGCGCCACACCGCCTTGTCGAATCCGAGGCCATCGGTTCGCTGAAGTCTCGCGGTTTTCGCCGCACCCCGCGTGGCGCGCCGGCCGCGCGCCTATCGTTGCGCGAAGAGCGACGCGTTGGGTCCGGGTCTCATGCGCACCACGGGCGCGCGCGCTGCTTGCACGGCGAGACCCGTGCCGCCGCACGCGGCCCGGTACTTCCATTCCACGACGAGACCTACCATGAACGTTTCCATCAATACCACCGCTTCTCCCGATCCGGCCAGCGCGGACAGTTCGCAAGCAGCGCAGCCCGGCGCGACTACCGCCGATTTCGATTCGATCTATGGCTCCGCCTTGGCGTCGCTCGAGCAGATGGTGCAAGAGCTCTTCGCGCAAGACGGTGTGAGCGGGTCCGATCTCGACAGCACCGGCGACGCGGACAGCACCAGCGACACCGGCGCCACGGCGGACGCGGGCATGACGGCGCAGAGTGCATCGGGCGCGCTTGCCGGCTATATGAACCAGAACGGCATCAAGACGCTGAATCCCGATCAGCTCTACCAGATGACGTACAACGCGAAAGCGAGCACGCCGCCGGATGTGACGGCGGCGGCGAAGTTCATGTTGCAGAACCCCGATGTCTTGAATCAGATCGAGACGCACGACGTCGCCGGCGCGGACGGCATCGCGGGCGCGAACGACTTCGATTGGGCGGCCGAAGGCGGCCTCGACGACGACGCTTCAACGCAGGACGACAGTGGCGCCGGTTCCGACAACGGCTCCGGAAGCAGCAGCCCGATGAGCGTGCAAAGCGCAGCGGGGGCGCTGTCGAGCTACATCAGCCAGAACAGCGTCTGGACGCTCGATCCGAGCCAGCTCTACCAGCTCGCGTACAACCCGAAGGCCGGCACGCCGGCTACGGTGTCGCAAGCGGCGAAGACCATGCTCGAGAATTCCGACGCCTTCAACCAGATCGAAACGCACGATGCGCCGGGCACAGACGGCATTGCCGGCGCGAGCGATTTCCAGTGGGCCGCACAAGGCGGGCTGACCACGGGCAACGCTCCGAAGATGAACGCGCAAACGGCGGCCGGCGCGCTCGCGAGCTACATGAACCAGCACGACGTCTGGACGCTCACGCCCAATCAGCTCTATCAAATGGCGTACAACCCGCAAGCAGGGACGCCGGACTCGGTGTCGAAAGCGGCGAAATACATGCTGCAGCACTCGAACACGTTCAACCAGATCGAATCGCACGATCAGGCGGGCGAGGGCGGCATGGCCGACGTGCAAGACGTCGAATGGGCGGCTCAGGGCGGACTGGGCGCACTCACGCCTGCGCAGCCGCTCACCAACGCCGACGGCACGCCAATGACCGCGCAGACGGCGTCGAGCGCGCTCGGCGCTTACATGGACCAGCAGGGCATCGGCACGCTCGATCCGAACCAGCTGTATCAGATGGCTTACCACCCGCAGAGCGGTACGCCGTCCGAGGTGACGAACGCGGCGATGTTCATGCTCGACCATCCGAGCACGTTCAATCAGATTGAAACGCACGACGTCGCCGGCGCGGACGGCATCGCGGGCGCGAACGATTTCGATTGGGCGGCCCAAGGCGGTCTGGATCAGTCGCAGACGAGCTGATCGAACCGGTGCGCGGCAGCGTGCCCACTGCGCCGCCGCGTCTGCCGCCCACTCGTCCCATCCCCGCCGTGCTCCGCACCACCTCCTCCATTCGCTGAGCTCGTTTTCATCGGCCTCGGCAGTCACCGCCTTCGACCGCGCGCGCGGACCGGCTCCGTCCCCGTCCCCGCTTTCCGGCGCAAATCATTTGCAACCCGGGTCGCCGCGACCGGCACTCACCTTGAGCGGCATCCCGCCATTTCTCCAACCTGCAAAGAGAAAGACCCGACAATGGACCGTCTTGCGGCGCGCCCCGCGCTTGCCTCATCCTGGGAGAAAACCGTGAAACCAATTGAAAGGATGCGCGTGGGATCAGCGCTGAAGCGCTGCGCCCGGCTCACGTGCCTGCTCCTGCCGCTGTTCGCCGCCTGCACGGAGATGCCGCTGATTCCGCCCTCGAACTTCGAGATCGATCCCGCCGCGCTCGAAGAGATGAATGCGCATGGCGACCGGATGATCATCGTGACGGTGGCCAACCCCAGCGAATCGGTGCCGATGCTGGCCGGCACGACCGGGGGCGCCTATGACGGCGCGCCGGGCTACGCGGCCTACGGCAGCGCGCGGGCGACGGTGGCCGAGCTCGAACGCGATTACCCGGTGCGTCAGGTGACGGCCTGGCCGATCATGCCGCTGCAGGTGCATTGCGCGGTGCTCGAGGTCACGGGCAAAGAGAGCCGCGAAGACGTGCTCGCCAGGCTCGCGCACGATCGGCGCGTGAAGATCGCTCAGCCGCTGCAGTCTTTTCGCACACTAGGGACGGTGGGTACGCTGGCGGCCCCCAATTACGACGGCAACTACGTCGATCTCGAACGCGGACTGAAGGACATCGACGCGTTCGCAGCCCAGCGCATTTCGCAAGGCAAGGACGTGCGGGTCGCCGTGATCGACACGGGCATCGACGTTTCGCATCCCGATCTTGCGGGGCGCATCGCGCTATCGCGCGATTTCGTGGACCACGACCCATCGCGCTTCGACCGCGACGCGCACGGCACGGCGGTGGCCGGCGTGATCGCGGCCAATCCGAGCAACGGGCGCGGCATCATCGGCGTCGCGCCGGGCGCGAAAATCCTGGCGCTCAAGGCCTGCTGGCAGCAGAGTGCCGCTAACCAGGGTGCGCCGGCCGGCGTGTCGGTCTGCAATTCGCTGACGCTCGCGGAGGCGCTCACGGTGGCGATCGATTTGCATGCGCAGGTGGTCAACCTGAGCCTCTCCGGGCCGCCCGATCCGCTCTTGACCCAGCTGATCGAATACTTGCTGCGGCACGGCGCGATCGTCGTCGGCGCCATGCCCCCCAACGGGGACCTTCGGGCGTTTCCGGTCGGCGTGCCGCAAGTCATTGCTGCGGACGTGGTCGGTTCCGGCTCGAAATCCTCCGCAGTGATCCATGCGCCGGGCCGCGACGTGCTCACCCTCGCACCGGGCGGCCACTACGATTTCAAATCCGGTTCGTCGTTTTCCACTGCTTACGTTTCCGGCATCGCGGCGCTGCTGTTGGCGCTCGATCCGCAGCTCGACGCCGACCAGGTCTTGGCCGCGCTCAAAGCCAGCGTGAACCACGCTGGCGCCGTGCCCACGGTCAATGCCTGCAACGCCTTGGCGGCGGTGGTGCTGAACGCCTGCGCGACGCTCAGCGCCACCCGCTGAGGTTTCATCCTCACACCCCGGCCGTATGGTCTTCGGCGGTTTGCCGCACGCTCGAGTCGTACGGTCCTTCACCGCGGCGCCACTCCTCTTTGCGCAGGCGCGTCCATTCGTCCGCGATCGGCAGCGGCACGGAGACGGCGGTCAGCTCCCGGTCGCTCGAGACCGCTTCCGTCGCGCTGAACTGCACGCCGAAATTGAGGCCCAGCGTGTCGCGGGCGGTCTGTTGCTCGAGCGAGAAGAGCTGAGCCGGGACCCAGGTATCTTCGTCCTCCAGCCGCGACTTCATGGCCCGCTCGATCTTCGGCAGCTCCGGATCGTTCGGATTGCGCTCGTAAGTGGCGTGGGCGACGGCCGCCAGCTCGTCGAGGATCTTGCGGTCCTCGGTGCGCACGCGATAGCGCGCGACGAAGTGCTGGGCGGGGCCGGCCCAGTTCTTCGTCTTCGTCAGGAAGTTATCGAATTCTTCCTGGCCGTGCTCGTCGCCGTAGGCAGCCTTAAAGACCTGCGTGAACTGAGCGCGGCGCGACGGCTCATGCAGGAAGTTCACGTACGCCTTCGCATCGCGCTCTTCGAACTCGCGCAGCGTGAAGGGCTCGGAGAGCTTGCCGGCCTTGATGATGGCGCGGAACGTCGCATTGAAGCCGCGGTCGTCGAGCGCGAAGGTGTGCGTGACCGACGTCGGTCCGCTCGCCATCGACGCCGTGACGGCGCCCGTGGCGTGGCTGAGCGGAATCGGCGGGTTGGTCAGCGTCACGCCGGCCGTCATGTTCTTCTGGAAGCGCCACAGGTGGTTCGCCCGGACGTTGCGGTTCTTGCCCGATTCCTCCCGGCGCCGGTTCGAGCCGAGCGTCGTCAGGTCGCCGGCGAAGCCGACGTTCACCGCGGCGCGCTCGACTTCCGAGTTCGTGAAGGCGCGGGCGATCCACTTGCCGATGGTGTGTCCGGCGCGCACCCCGACCGACGTGTTGTAGCCGTGATGCAGGGTGTCCGCGTCCTGCTCCTGCCAGCCGATGGAGAGCGTCGGGCTCTTGAAGAACTGGTCCGCGATCAACTCCCACGATTGCTCCGGGGTTACCGGGTTCCCGTCCTTGTCGTGCTCGCCCTTGGCGATCGACCAGATGAGGTCGTTGAACTTGACGAGCTCGCCGCGCGCGGCTGCGGTGTCGAAGCCGCTGCGGTCGGCTTTCTCGGGACGCAGCGAGCGCACCATCACGCCGCGCGTCTTCACGGTTTCATAGGCGAGCGGCGTGATTTCCGCATTGCCCGCAGCCTGCCCAAGGATATGCTTGAGGACGCCGGGCCCGATGCTCGCGGACACGCCCACGCCGAACGAGGCGGCTTTCTGCCGCTGCGTGCCGATGAAGATCTCGCCGCCGTGCGTCGACGAGCCGATGTTCATCACCGCATTGTTCGTGCGCGAAATTCTCAGGTCGAAGCTCGGCACCACGCTCGCCGGCAAGACCTTCTTCGCGAGCTTGTGGATCGACTCGGAAATCGAGCCCGTGTTGATCCCCGCGGAGCCGCCGTTCGACGCGACGAGCGGATTGCCCCAGTTGTGCTCGAGCAGGTAGGTGCGCGTGTACCGGTGCAGACCGTCGGGGGTGAGGTCGTCCGCGCGCACTGCCGGCGCGTTGACGACGGCGAGCGAGCGTCTGAGCGCCTCGGCGAACTCGGTTTCCTGAATGTAGGTTGGCGAGCCAGCGGGCGTCGGCGTGCCGGTTGCTCCGTCGTGCTCGGGCGACGCCGCTGCGAGCTCGGCGGCCTCTTGCGGCGACGCGCCGCCGGCCACCGCCGCGCCAAGCGGCGTGTGCATCCGCAGCGGCATGTTGGCGTCCTTGGCCCACCGCTTGAGGTCGCCGACCGTCAGCTCGCGGCTCACTTTGCGATTGAGCTTGAAGCCATGGCGCTTCAACCGTGTGCCCGTCCATTGGCGCAACTGGGTTTCGATCTGGCTGCGCGTCGCTTCGCGGTCGACGCCATAGCGCACCGCGATCTTCTCCGCAATCTGCTTCACCGCCGCGTCGTCGAGCTTGAGCCCGAGCGGGCGCATGTTGCCCGTTTCGAACTGCGACTCCCAGTGCTCGAGCACCGCCTCGCGCAGCACGGGCTTCGGCAGATTCCGCGAGCGGGTGTCGGCGAGCTGCACGGCATAGTCTGCATGGCTGCCTATGCTCTTTTGCAGGTGATGGCGCAAGAGCTTGACGGCGACCTTGGCGTTGTTGTCGAGAATCGGAGGGTCTTCGTCCGGGTGCATCAGCCAGTTGTTGATCGCGCCGAAGGTGCGCATGCCGGTGAGCGGCGACTTCTTGCGGCCCACGGTCTGCTGGGCCCGCATGGCGAAGATGCGCGCCTTCGCGTCGACGACCTTCGCCCCCGAGCGCAGCGGGGCGTTGCGGTCGAAGCGGACGTTGCGCAGGTTCTGCAGATGGTTCGCGCGCTGGACGTATTTGCCCATCTTCGCGAGGCGTCCCTGGACTTTGGCGAGATCGCTGCCGGGGCCGCGCTCGCGAAAGCCATTGTCCCACGAGAAGATCGCGGCTTTGTCTGCGGCGGAGAGCAACGCGTGCGGGTCCTCGTCGACCGATTCGAGCGCATGGCTCTCGATATGCAGCACGTGCTGCGCGAGCGTGGCCTGGTTTGTATCGAGCGCGCCGCGCGCGGTGATCGTGTGCAAGGCGACGTCGGCCGCCGCACCCCGTTCCGCTTCGACTTTGGCGATGGCTTCCAGCAGGCGCTTGAAGTGGGGCTGGCGGTTGTCCGGCAGTTGCGGCTGCAAGGCGCGCGTGAGCGCTTCGTAGCCGGTGGGCGATTCACCGAGCTTGGCCGCGACGCTGAGTGCATCGAGCTGCGGTTGCGCGCGCGACTCGCGGTTGCGTGGCAAGGCGATTAGCGTCTCGAGGCGCTCGGGGGGCGCCTCGTTGCCGAAATCGACGGTATGAAACGGCAGGAAGCGGCCTTGCGTCAGCGCGTCGAGGGCGGTGAGCGCGCGGGGGGCGTCGCCGCCTGTGACCTGTGCGAGGCGCTCCGCGATCAGCGCATGATGCGTGAAACCGAGCTCGGTATTGTTTGCGGGCGCAAGCGTGTGGGGATTCGCGGGGTCCAGCGCCGCATTGAGTTTCTGCGCCAGCTCGGTGGCCGAGGTGTCGCCTTCGGGCGCGTGAAAGAGCGACTGCACGCGCGCGCCGAGGCCGTCCGCGCGGGTCAGCGAGGGCAGCATCTCTTCGAGGTTGGTCCGCGACCTCCGCGAGCCATGCGATCGGGTCGCGAGAATGGATTGCGGCAGCAGTTGCGCGACGAAGGTCTTGACGGCCTTGAGCGTCTTGTTCTTGCGCACGCCGGTGACGGGCGACGCGGGCGGGGGCGGCGCGATTTCGTTAGTTCCGGCCGGGGTGACGGGGTGCAGGGGGGTCAACGCAGGGCCGGCCTGGTTCAGCGCCATGGGAACGCCGGGCGTCGTCGTGCTTCGGATTCCGAACCACGTTTTGTTGACGCCGGCGTGGAATCGGTGAGGGTTGCGCTGCAGGTGCTGGTCGTTCAGCAGGTTGGCCGGGCCGCCCCGAGCGGCCAGGATCGGCGTGGTATCACGGCTGATCGACGACGAGCCGTGGCCGTGCGATTCGTTCTCCGAGTCGGATCGGCTGTGCGTGCTGTGGCCGTCTTCCTCGTAGATCTCGCTCGTGCTGGATGCTTCGTCCAATACCGGCTCTTCGTCGAATACCGGCGGGCCGTTGTACAGCGCCTGATTCTCCACGTGCTCGGTGTCCGTTAGCGGATTCGAATATTCCGCCGGGGGCGGGACCACTTGCACGAGCTCGTCTTCAGGCGCGATGCTCGCGAGCCGCTGTCGCTCGGCGTGGTTCTCGCGCTCCACGAACGAGCCCAGGCGCGGATTCTGGCGTTGCAGATCGAGCGCATGAGGATTGCTGTTCGAGCGCCTGAGCGACGAGGCGTTCGACGATGAGCCGAGCCCGGAGAACGAGCGGAATGCGCTGAAAATCGCGCTCTTCCTGTTTTTCCGGCCACTGGCCGCCGATTCGGCTGTGGGCCCGTTCGGCGTGTCCGGCGCGTTGGCCTCGGCAGTCGCCAGCGACTGGTTGGAATGCGAGCGCGTCACAGTACTCGAGGAAGGCATGGCGACCCCGTCTGAGGTTAGGGTGTTGTCGATGGGCGACGCAAACCACGGAATGCGGCAGCAAGCGTCGAGTTCAGCGAAGGGTAGTGGCGCGGCTCCGCGGGGCGCGACGGGCCAGCGAAAGTTTGGGGGCGGCGGCGAACATTCGCACGGCGCGCTCCGCGGGCGTCGGGATGGGGTGTGCCGTTTCGCTGCTGTCCTCGGGGTTTCGCTTCGGTCGCGTGCGGCGAGTGCGGAAGGTGACGAGAATTCGGTGGCCTCGCGTCGTCACGCTTCACGCCAGACATCAGGACCATCCAACATCGCCATGTCGAGAATCATGAGAGGAAGCGGCAGCCAGGGGCTGGCGGCCGCGCCGCCGGCAGAAGGCGCAAGCGCGCCGGCGGCGCGGCGGCTCGCGCGTGCCGCTCCCGCTTGCAGCCACGGTCTGGCCGCATTGACGCCCGCTCACGCGCCTAACGCGCAACCTTTCGCCGTGAGACCGAAGATCGGGCGCAAGCCCGAAACGAAGCGCCGGCTCCATCGCCTGCGCAGGGAACTCGGCCGGATCAGCCCGGCGCCGTCCGATCCGGCTCACGCGCGAGCGTCGATCGTCGACGCGATGGCGCGTGCCGGCCTGCCGGGGTGGACCGTGCCCGCTTTCGCGGACGAATCGACGGTTCGCTTCGCCGATGGCTCAGCTCAAGTCACGTTGATCACTCACGTCATCGTCTTCAATCCCGGCGGCGCATTCCGGATCGTCGACCTGTGTCCGCCCGCGAGCGTCTATTTCGAAATTGCGGGCCGCGACGGGCTCGCCTTTGCTGCGCCTTCCGATGACCGCAACGCGCGCAGGACGCCGCGCCGCTCGCGCTTCATCCGCTGAGTCGGGCGTGGCTGCGTTCGGCCCTACATCATGCGAAGTGCGAACCGTTTCGCCGCCGTCTCCGCCGATTCGCTCCGGGCGGCGCGGGCGCACATCGGGCGCGTGGACAATCGGCTCGTCATATTGTTGCTGATGACTTGATCAGGAGAAGACGATGAAAGCCAACCTTGTCCGCCGCCGGCATAAGCCGCGGCTGCTTCCGATTTCGGTCGCCTGCTGTCTCGGCGTGTGTTGCTCGCAGCCGGTTTCCGAGGTTCGCTTCGAGCCGGCGCCGCACTATCGGGCGGCCTACGTGCTCGCGCATCCCGAGCGCGCGCCGCTGCTGGCAAGGTGACACGAATGCCGAAGATCACGAGTAGTCAAAGCAGTGCCGCGCATGCCGACGCGATGCCGCCGGTGGGAAACACGCCCCCGCCGGCGGCCAGGCCGACGCTGCGGCGAACCCGTTCAGAGCCGTCGCTGTTGCCACTTGAGCGGCGTGCCTCGCCCGCCGGCGAAGCGACGAACGCCGAGACGCGCGCAAACGCCGCGCCGCCGCGTTCGGCCGCCGCCAAGCTGAGCCGCTTGAGCTCGTTGAACCGGTCGAGCCGGGAGGAGGCGCCGCCGCTCGCGCGGGCGCAGCATCCGGTGCCGTCGGCGAGCGAAGCGACAACGAAGGCCGAGCCGCACGGTGCCGGCGATGCGAAGACCGAATCCCAGCCTTCCGGCGCTGGCGATGCACAACCTACGGCCGACAGCCACGACGCCCAGGAGGCCGCGCCTGAAAAAGGCTCTGCGCACGGTCCTCATCACGGCGTCGGATACGCACTTCACGAAGGCGCCGAGCACATCGAGCACGCCGCCGACCACGCCGCGCACCTGGCCTACCACCAGGCGCAGATCGCGGCGGCCAAGGCGCACCTCGACCGTCAGCAGAATTTTTCGGACAGCCTGAAGCGGCTGACGCAAGTCCAGTCGGATGCGATGTCAAAGCTCGTCGGCAATTGAGCAGGATGGTTTCCGGCGGCACGGGACGCTTGCGGTTCCCATGCCTCATCAACGATTCCCGGGGCGCGCGACACGCCATCGTTAGAACGACCAAGCGATCCGCCGCGACCCGATACAAGGATGCATATGGTTCAGCCCATTCCCACAACGCGCGCCCATCTGCCCCACGAGGGCATCGCCGCGCATGACGCACACGGCGCGTCCTCCGCGCAGCAATTGCCCCCGGAGTCACCGCAGCGCAGCCCGCGCGCTTCCACCGGCGGCGCGCTCGGCGCCTTGACGCCGCGGGTGGCAGTGGAGGCGGAATCGTCCGCCGGGCCGTCGCGCACGGGCAAGGCGCCGCTGACCGCGCGCCAGGCCAGCGCAAGCGCCACGGCCCCCGCCACCGCTGTCTCGCGGGAAGCCAGGCAGCGCGAAATCCAGGCGGTCGTCGAGCTGGCCGACGAGATTCACACACTCGAAAAGCAACTGGCCGACCTGATGGCGCCGCCCGAACCCGCCGACGCCGCGCCGCCGATGTCGAAGGGTGATCTGCAGCAAGTTGTCCGGCGGCTCGAAGCCTCGCGCGCCGACGCCGCCGGCCGGATGGACGAGCTCGGCGTCCAGTGCGAGGAGGCGCGAAAGGTCGTGGAGCAGCTCAATGCGTCGCTCGCGGGCAAGACGCAGCGGCTCGCGAGGCTGCAAGAGGAGCACGCGGCCGCGTTGCCGCGGGCGCCGTCCGCCGCAGCTTGGAGCACGCCGCGTCCGGCACCCTCGGCGGCCAGTGCCAGCCACGCCCCGCGGATCGACGCGCTGACGAAGCGGATCGCTTCGCTGCAGGAGAGCCGCAAAGCGGCTGCGGGCCATGCCGGCGAGGTCGCCGTGCGCGACAAGATGAGAGCGCTCACGGTGGTGGCCGCGTTCGAATCGATGGATACCGTCACCCTTGAGCTCAAGAGCGAGGTCAAGACGTGGTTGCGCGGCTTGCCGAAGCCGTCGACGCGCGCCGTGCGGCGGCCCGGCGATCTCGACCGGCAGTTTCAGAAGGCGCTCAAGACGGCGTTCGCGCCCGCGCCCGAAGGCGACGCGACGGCCGAGCATGCGCGCGCGGCGCTGGGTGCGTTCATGCAGGCCGCGTCGAGCACAGGGCTCGAATCGATCGGGCCCGACGTCGAGGACAATCTCGCGGACGACATGGGGCGCAGCCTGCGCGTGGCGACCGTTGGCTCTCGCAGCGGCAAGTCGCTCGACCAGATGAACCGGGTGCGCCGCTGGCTCAACCAGGCGCCTTCGCGGGTCGTCGCGCGCCACATCACGAGCGAATTCAGGAAGGCGCTGGAAGACATGTCGAGCGTGGAGCGGCGCGGGCTGCCTACCATCGGCTTCGGGAGCCAGGTGCTGACACGGCAGGACGTTGCCGCCGCCGTGCCGCGTCTCAGGGCGATGGTTGATCACCTGGAGAAGCATCCCAAGGCGCTCGAATCGATGATCGACGCCCTCGAGCATCACTTCGTGCAAGCCCACGAAGTGGACGATGTCGAGAAGATGGGGCAGACGTTCGGGCCCGGGCTCGATGCCGTCTATGGCGCGCAGATCGCCGGCCTCAATCGAGAGCGGACCGCGCTCAACCGCGAGGCGGAGCGCAAGCGGCAGCCAGGCGGCATGCAGTCGGCGATCACCGAAACGTCGACTCGCGGCGACGGCGTCAGCCTCGACCAGCTCGAGGTGCGCATCGGCCGTCTCGCGGGCGAGATCGAGCGGTACACGGCGCAACACAAGAAGGAGTTCGAGAACTATGCGGGGCTGAGCGCGCGCCATATGGCGGCATCCGACGACTTGGACGCGATCGAGGTCGAGCTGGCCGCGCATCGCAAGACGCTCGGCGAGCTGCGCGACGCGCACCGTGAGGGGGTGCGCCGGCGCGCCGCGCGCGGCGACGAGGCGGGACGTGTCGAAGCCGAACTCGACAGGCGCTGGGAAGCGGCGCTGCGTAATCCGGAGCTGCACAAGCTCATTGCGCCGGACGCGCTCGTGCGCGCCGTCGACGTGCACGTCGGACAGCGCCCGGAGGAGATGCGCGCGCGCCTGACCAGCGTCGCGCGCCACGGAGTGTTTCGTTCGCGCGCGAGCGTGCTGCGCGTGATCGCCGACATCGCGAAGCACGAGCTTGCGAAGTCAGGATCGGCGCTGCTCGCGCCCACGTCGGACGAGATCGAGCGCATCGCGAGAGGCGGGCGCGTCGACGCTCTCTGCAACCACGGCCGCGAGATCGGTCAGGGCGTGCGCAACAGCGCACGCGGCATCGAAACGGCGCGCACGAGCACGAGCCAGTACGCGATCGAGTGGCGTCGCGGCGACGGCCCGCGGATCAGCCATCTGCATCCTTGGGTGTCGCCGTATTGATGACGGCAGTAGTTTTCCGAGCGCGGCAAGATCGGGAAAAGATAGGTAAGCGATGCATATTCGCTTTAAGCATCGAATTTTCGGGTACCGATAGCGCACGATCCATGCACGCGACGCAGTATCGACATACCCATTGAGCAATCACGCGAGGATAGGATGAAGCTGACGAATGGTATGCGCTTAACGAGGTCACAAACGGAAAACGCAGCAGGCGCCGGCGAGCAGTCCGGCTCGCGTGCGACATCGACGCGCGAATCGCGTCGCCGCGGTTCTCTTGGGGGCGCCCTGGAAAGTCTTCATAAGGCTTTTTCGCCGGCGCGCCAGCCTGCCACGCCGGCGCCGCGCCGTGCCGCGCCCTCGCTCTCGAGCGCCGAAGCGCATCGCAGCGGCGACATTGCCGCTGCCATCAAACACATGCACCGAGGCCATACGAGCGACGCGCCTAAATCCGCGAACACGGGGCCGACGCACTCGGGCGGCATGGCTCCCAAGCGGGCGCCGGCTGGCCAGATCGCCTCGACGTCACAAGCGCATTCGAAACCGCCGCGCCGGTTGGGCGAGTTGATGCACGAAGAACGTCCCACCTCGGTGACGGCCCGGTTCGTTGCCAAAGCAAAATATGCGGCGGAGTTCCAGAAGCGAAAACCGGAGCCGGCGAGTCCCAGCAACGCTCAGAAGGCAGCCGCCTCGGACGAACAGGAATTCGAGGCGGCGCTGGCGGCGATGCGAAGCCGCGCGGCCGCATCGACCTATCCAGAGATAACGCCCGCGATCAGGGCAATCATGCAAGAAATGGGCAGCAGCTCGACGCCCCGCGCAAGCCGAGAGCCAGCGCTCGGGAGCATCCAGGAAGAAGGCGACTCGGAATAAGCTGGATTAGCTGAGACTTGACCGGACAGGTGGTCTCGCTGCCGACCACGACGGACGCTCGAACAGCTGCCCCACGATATCACACATCTGCAAGCCCTCGTTGCGAGCGACACACGAACGATGCCCCGATGGCTTTCCGATCACCGGGGCATCGTTCGTGAGCATCTCGATCGAAGCGTCAGGCAGCGGGTTCGTCGCGTAGGCTGCCGACCAGTTCCGCCAGCTTGTGGATCTGACCCAGCTGCCGCGAGATCGAAGTGTAGTCCGCTCCCACTAGCGCTGTGGGCGTTTCGTTGTCCTCATCCCCCCCCAAGTCGATATCCTCATCGATGGCGTCCTGAACCTCGCCGACAATGGCCTTCGCGACCGTCGGATTGTGGTCCATGGCGGCCACGCGGGCCTGATCGATCCGCGCGAGGTAACTGAGCGCGCGCGCCGCCTGCTCAGGTGTGGCAGCCTCAGAGGTGCCCAACTCGGCGCGCTCTTCCAGCAGCTCGGTGATCACGCCGTCGATCTTGCGGCGGGTCTCCGCGTTTTGCGCGCGGATCGCTGCGGGCGATTCTCGGGCGGCTGCGATGGCCTGGCGGTGCACCGCGTCCGCCAGCATGCGGTACAAGGGCGCGTAGAAGTGCGAGGCCTGCGTGATCCGACTCATTATGTGTAGGACCGTTTCGTGGTTGCCGTCGGGCGTGCGCAGGTCGAAGTTCGCCCTTCCGCGGGTCGCCTCCAGGATGCCGCGCACGGTGTTTTCCATCCACGTCACATGCTTCTTCATAAGCGTGACATGGGTCATCGGAAACAAGGGCGGTGTGAATTGAGCGATGTGTGTGAGCGGCGTGTGGCCCTGCGCATTGCACGCTTGCGGGTTGACTCTGGGGTTCGCCATCAGGTCGGGCAGCATGGTTTCCCAGGGCATGTCTCTACCGTAGTAGTTCTCGCTCTTTTCCCAGTGCTTCATCACTTGCCAAACGGGCGTCCGTCCGCTTGCGTCGGGCATGTCCGGATCGGCGTTGGCATGGCGGGCAATGGCGCTCACGACTTCCGGCGTGCCGCGCTCGATGGCGGTTTGCATGGGTGTCTTCTGTCCAGGCGGCGTCTCGTCGGGGAGCAGGTCCTGCCGCGCGAGCATGGCGAGCGCCACGTCCTTGCCGTTGCCTCGGGGCCGACCGCGCACCCGGGCGACTGCATGGTTCAACGGCGTCATGCCCTTCAGGTCGGGCCGATTGATGTCGGCGAGCGGGACTCGGTGGCCGGGCGCGGTCTCGTGGTGGAGTTCGAGAAGCTGCCTCGCGATGTTTGCCTCGCCCTGCAGCGCCGCGTGGGCGAGGGCCGTGCGGCCTTTGAGATCGGGAAGATTCACAACGCCACTCAGCGTGATGTTCAAGTCCGTGCCGGCATGCCGCGCCGCGGCTTCGGCGCTTTCGGCCGCCCGCAGAATGATGTTCACCGCATCGTGGCTGCCGGCGGCGACCGCATGGGTCAGCAAGGTGTGGCCGGCGGCGGTGTGCTGCGTCAACAACTGGGGCTGCGCGGCCAGCAGCTTGTCGAGGCGCGTCGCCGCGCCCTTGTCGATTGCCTTGAGCGCTTCTTTTACCGACACATCGGCGCTCGGTGCGCCGCTGCTCGTCGCGCCAGCGCTAGGAAGGAAGGCGCGCGGCTGCGACGGAGTCGCCGGCGTTGCCGCCGCGCGCGCAGGGCTGCGCAGGTTTTGCAGCCAGCTGGATGCGTTTCGGGCCGGCGAGGCCACGCTGCCGCGAACCGGTTGCGTTTCGTGGGACGGCGCCGGACTGGCGGGCGGCGTGCTGGAAGTGCCAAGTCGAATGGGTCTCATGATCGATCTACAGGGTCTCGGGAAGGCCCCCCGCGCAGCTCGGACGCGAGGGGGGCGGTTCTTAGTCTCTTGCAAAGCGGCAAGCGAGGTTCGGCGCACAGCGCAAAAACGTAGCCAAATTCGAAACGTCTGGGCGCGGCGCTCACGTCACTCGCGGCTCATCGCCCATGCGAAACCAGCGCCACCCGGCTGAACACCCTCGCGGTGATCGCATGCCGGAACCGTCGCACAACGATCGCTTCGTCGAGTAGCGCGAACGCAAAGAAATCGAGCAGCGTGCCCGCGATCGGCGTCGGCGCGTCGCAAAACGCGCTCGGCATCAAGAGGCTCAGCCAGAGAAAGATGTTCGGCGACGTTTGCAGCAGGTGGAGGTCGCGCGCGACGGCGGGCGGAGCCGGCCGCTCCGTCATGCGTTGCTGGAGCCGCACATAAAGCGCGCTGCCCACGCGGCTCGCGCCGAACAGGACGAACGGCATCAGCAGCACGGCCCATGCGCGCCAATTGCCCGAATGCAGCGCGTCGGCCGCGAGCGAGCCCGTCCAGCCCCAGTTGGTGGACAAACGCCCGGCCGCGATCGGCCGCGCACGCCGCCAGCCTTGCGTGGCGAGCGAGGGCAGCGCCAGGGCGACCACGAGCACGATGAAAAAGCGCTGCAGCGGCCACATGCCGCCGATGATCTCGTGTTGTTCGACGTAGAGCAGGGCCAGGATCGCGGGCAGCACGATCGACAGGATGAGCGTATATCGCGCCGCGAAGAAGTAGTCGCCGCCTCGCGCCAGCGAAAACGTCGGCGCCGATAGCGCGGGCGGCACGGTCAGCAGCAGTCCGATGAGATGCAGCCATTCGCTGCGAAACCCGGTGAGCAGGGCGCCCGCGCCAGTCACGCGCACGACGCTCATCACGCCGAGCGCTACGTTCTCCGGGCCGCCGCGAGTGCGCAGTGAACCCGGCTTGACGCGTGACGCGAGGAAGAACGCATTCACGACAGCAGGCAAACGTTTGCGAAATTGTGCAGAACATGCGGCATGTTGAACGCCGAAGAGCGACAGCCCGAAGCCGCATAGCGCCGCGCTGAGCATCCACTGCAGCAGGAAGATCTCCACGTGCTCGCCGGCATAGCTCAAAGCCTACCAACTGCGCGCCGTCATGCGCTTGAGTTCGTCCCATGAAAGCGGGCGCGAGTTCGGCAGCCTGAAGTCGATGTATGCGTCGAGCGACAGTGCCGCGGCGATCAGCGCGAAGATTTCGACGGCGTACTTGTGCACGACGACGAGCAAGTGCTTGCCTTGCCGATCGAGCGGCCCGAGTACGTCGTCGTAGCAGATCTTGCAGCGCGAGAACATGTCCATCCAAAGCTCGCCGTGCGGCGGCGCGCCTTCGAGATGATGGGAGCAGAAGTCGTAGAGCCGATGGCCGATCGACTTCTTGATGAGCGTTTTGTTCTCGCCCGCGAAGATGCCGAAGTCGCGCTCCACCAACGCGGCGCTCGTGACGATGTGCGGTTTGCCCGGCGCGCCGTCCAGGATGATCGACGCGGTCGCTTACGCGCGCTCCAGCGTCGAGACATGCACTTCGTCGAAGGCGATGCCGAGGCGCTCGATGTAGCGCGCGGCCTGCTGCGGCTGCCGGTGCCCGAGCGAGGTCAGCGGGGAGTTCTTGGCGCCCGCGAAGTAATTCTGTTCATTGGCGAGGGATTCTCCGTGGCGAACGAAGTAAAGCGTCATGGCGGTTTGTCAGTGAGGGTTCTTCGGACCGGCACAGCCAGGAGGCGCGCGGCTGCACTAGGCTCGCGCGAGAGGCAAGCCGGTCTGCAGCGTAGATATTGCCGCGGCGTTAAAAGTTGCTAACGGGGGCGCAGGTTTGGCTTCGGGACCTGCTCGGCGGGGTGAAGCGCTGACGATGCGACGGTTTCGCTCACGACCAAGGAAATTCGTTTGCTGCGCGGATTGCCTGCGGGGACTCGCCTAAAGTTGACTCCAACGCAGACACATCGGAAACGATGAAAACGCGGAAGACCTTGCAGCACCCGTGGCCACGAGGCCACGGCAACACGATGCCCCGACCGGGCTCTTTCTTGACATTACTTAAGGAGTACTACCATGGCAGGCAAAACTTCCGCAGCTGCAGCTGGCGCAAGCGCAGGGGATAGCGCAGCAACTGTCGCCGCAATGCAGGCCAGCACGGCCGCTTCGATCGCCGAGCAGGACGCGGCAACGATGGACGAAAACGCGCTGAACAACGACGCGGCCAAAGACCAGCTGGAAGAAGCCGGTCCGAAGAACGCGAAGAGCCTGACGCAAGGCTAAGCGTGATTCGGGTGCGTCCTCGCGCCGCGCGGGGCGCACCCTTTTTTTAGCTTGTCCGCATCGTCCTTCTTCGGCAAATGCGAGAAAACGTTTCATCCTCCGCCATCCACCATGGCGAAGTGCGTCACCCGACGCCGATGCCCGTGCAAATTGCCAACCCCACGCTGTACAAGGTGAAAGCCACAGGACCCCTTTGGCCGGTTAGCGCGTGCGAGTCAGCAGCGTTGGCCTAAGCGCGAATCCAAACATACGCACCATCGCAGAGATGCCGAAACATCTCATCGTCCGACAGCAAAATATTTTCGCGCCAATAGCGCCCATGCTCGACGTAGTGCTCGATCATGTCGACGAGCCATTGGCCATCGGCGTCTTCGTTGAGCATGCCCCGCACCACCAGCACGATGCCGCCGGTTTCGGCTTCGACGCCCAGCTGCGCCTGGTCCTGCGCATAGACAGACAGATTGGCTTCGAGCAGCAGCCGGAACACGCGCAGGGTGCGGCCTCCCGATACGACGCCAAACTGGAAGTTCACGTAGATGGCTGCCGGATCTTCTTCGAAGTAGTCGATTGCGATATCGAAGTCGTCGATGCAGACGATGCCTTGCTTGACCGCATACCCCGCGTCGCCGATGCCGCGCAGTTTGCAGAGCTCGCGTACCAGTTCATCGCGGCGTTCTAGGCTCATGGGAGAATCGCGGTGTCGATGAGAGGGCAGGGGACGCGAACGAAAAAGGGTGCGCCCCGCGCGGCGCGAGGACGCACCCGAATCACGCTTAGCCCTGCGTCAGGCTCTTCGCGTTCTTCGGACCGGCTTCTTCGAGCTGGTCTTTGGCCGCGTCGTTGTTCAGCGCGTTTTCGTCCATCGTTGCCGCGTCCTGCTCGGCGATCGAAGCGGCCGTGCTGGCCTGCATTGCGGCGACAGTTGCTGCGCTATCCCCTGCGCTTGCGCCGGCTGCAGCTGCGGAAGTTTTGCCTGCCATGGTAGTACTCCTTAGGTAACGTCAAGAAAGAGCCCGGTTGAGCATCGAGCTGCCGTGGCCTCATGGCCAGGGGTGCTGCAAGCCCGCACCCGCATCCGCGTACGGAGAAAGCGAGGTGCTGCGCGTCAGGAATCCGATTCCATCGCCGTGCGGCACAGCTGCGCGGCGGCGGCCAGGCCGTCGGCTACGGTCGTCGCGGACTGGCGCGCGAGCGGGTCGGAAAGCTTCACGGCCTGCGATACGATCCCGGCCGAAATGCGCTGGAGCTCGAGGGCCGCGTCGCCGAGCTTGCGGCGCTGCGCCGGCTGCTGTTCGGCAAGCGTCTTCACGTTGTCGAGAACGTCGATCAATTCAGGGGTCATCGCGTCGTACATGATCTGGCTCATTCGGTTGAAGGGGGCTGGGCGGTGTGCAGCGCGTCGACGAAATGCTTCGTCCCGTCGCTCGACACCATATATTGCAGGTCGTCTACGGCCAGCAGCGATTCGATGTCGGCGGGCGCCGCCATGCGATCGTCGGACGTGAACTGCAGCGCGATGCGCGTCACCATCGGCATAAGGTCGCCGCTGATTTCCTCGAGCGTCGCGCGCGCCGCGTTCGCATTCTTTGCGACGCCGGCAACGGCGAATTCGCGTTTGCCGAGATAGCGGACCGTCAGCGCCGCGTCGTGCAGCGACTCCTGCGTGCTCCGCACGATCTCGTCGACGCAGCCGATGCGCCAGTCGAGCCGGCCCGCCGCGATCCGTTCGAGGACGTTGCGCGCCATCGCTTCGCTTGTGCTATCGGGCACGATGCCGACGATCGTGAAGCGTCCGCCCTGGGGTTTCACTTCGACGTCCGCGAGGTTCAGGCGCGTCAATGCGCTTTGCAGCATCGTGGCCGTGAGCTGCGGGGCCTCGCCGCGAATCTCGGCGGCGGGGCGCGGCTGCAGCACGGCCGGCAGCGCGATGCCGACGCAGCCGATCGCCAAGAGTGCGACGCCAGCGAGCCCCACATTGCGCGCCGTATGGCGCTTGCGCGCGGCGACGGCAGCCACCATCGGCGTTTCGATCGCGGAGACTTCCGCGGTCTCCGTCACAGCGGCAACCGGCGCCGCAGCGGGCGCGAGCAGCGTTTCGAGCAGCGCGATGTCCGACGGCCATGCAGCTCCCGCCTCGCCCGCACAGAGCACGATGTTGCCGAAGCGCTGCGGCACGAAGTCGTCGAGCATCACCGCGTCGCCGTGTCCGGCGGCGTCGGCGATCGAAAGGCGTCCGTCTTCGTGGTGGCTCAGTTGCATGGCGGGCAAGTCCCAGTCGCTGATCTGAATGTCCGCTTCGTCATCGTGGCCGATGCGCGTCAGCGTTGGATTCAACTTTATGCGTGCTCCGGCATGGCGGCCGGTCAGCAAACGAATTTCCTTGGTCATGAGCGAACTCCTTGCTTCGTCGTGCGGCGCGCGCTTTTGCGCACCGCTTACAGGCGCGCCCGGCGGTGGCCGAGCATCGCGTTAATCTTGGCGAGCGCGAGCTTGCGTTCGTCGTCGGTGCGCTTCTTTTCGAGCATGAGGCGCATTACCGGCATCAGCGTGTTGATCGATTCCTGCTGGGCAGGCGCGCGCGAAACCGGTGCCTCCACTGTTTCGATCAGGCGTTGGCGCACCGCGGCGAGCGTGCCGTTTTCTTTCGCGACCGCGCTCGGCATCGCGAGAAAGTCGCGCATGATCGTCAGCACCGCGTAGGTTGAACTCGTGTTTACCCGCTCGGTCGCCTGCGCGCGGCGCGTCTCGAGCAGTGCCGCTTCAGCGTCGAGTCGCGCCGCTTTGATGTCCTCGGGGCTCTGCGCGCCGCGCGCGAGCCGCAGGCGTCGGCGTGCTTGCGAAACGCTTGGCGCCGTCTCGTGCTCGCCGTCGTCCTGCTGTCCGCCCGAGTTGCTGTGCTCGCCGTGATAGCGCTCGCCGACGCGCATCACCGTTTCCGTGTTGCGCTGCTGATGCTCGGCCAGCATCATCACGAGCTCTTCGCTGGCGCCGCTTTCATCCACACCGTCCTGCGGGTCTGCGCCGCGGCGCTTCTTGGCGCGCGGGTGGGTGGCCGGCTTGTGGGTCTGCGCGCGCGCCGGCCCGCGATGCTTGTGGACCTCCTGCGTCTGCGCCGCGCCGGACGCGTTATCGGAGGACGGGTCGTTGATCGGCGGGGCGATCGGCGAGTTGACGCGCATGTTCATGGGAACACCGTACGCAGCGCCGATTGCGCGAACTGCATCACCGCGGACGCGCCCCACGGGGCGGCGACGATGATCACCACGGTCACGATCAGGAACTTGAGACCGTGCGAAATGCTCGTGTCCTGCAGCGACGTGACGGCCTGAATGAACGAGATCAAGAGCCCCGCCGCGGCCGCGACACCCACCGCGGGCAGCGAGACGAGCAGGCACAGCGTGAGCGCGTTGGTTGTCAGGTGTGTGATTGCATCGGCGTCCATGGGTCACCTATAAGTCGAGACGAGGCCGTGAATGAGCGTGGACCAGCCGTCCATCGATACGAACAGCAGCAGCTTGAATGGAATCGCGACGTTGGTCGGCGTGACCTGCGAGAGGCCGAGCGCCATCAGCAGGTTCGCGATGATCAGGTCGATCGCGACGAACGCGAGATACAGCAGAAAGCCGATGCGGAACGCGGCGGTCAGCTCGGTCAGCGTGAACGCAGGCGCGAGCACGATCAGGTCGTCGGGCTTCAGTTCCGCGGCTTTGTCCGCCGGCCAGATCTGCTGCGCGGAGCGCATGAAGAAGGCCTTTTCGCGCTCGGCGGTGTGCTTGATCAGGAACTGGCGGAACGGCTCGCGCGCCGCGTCGAAGATCGGCATCACCTGGCTCGTCGGCGACTGCTCGCTGGACAGCTGTGCGCGATGCACGGCCTCCATGCCGACCGGCGCCATCACGAAGCACGTGACGATCATCGCGATGCCGTTGAGCACGGTGCTGGGCGGCACCTGCTGCACGCCGAGCGCGTTGCGCAGCAGGCCGAGCACGACGACGATCTTCGTGTAGGAGGTCACTACCATCGCGGCGAACGGCAGCAGGCCGAACGCGAGCAGGGCGACGAGCAGGGACGCGACGTCAAGATTGCCGTTCATCGCTCGCCGCCATGCGTTCGATTTGCATACCGAGGTTGTCGCCGACGGCGACCAGCTTGCCGAGCGCGATCGTCTGCCCGTACGAGACGAGGCGCACCGTGGCGTCCTGCAGCGGCAGCGGCAGGTCGACCACGTAGCCGGGTTGCAGCGCGCTCAGCTGCGCGACGCTCAGGTTGACCGTCAGCAGCTCGATATGCACGGGCAGGTCCATGGCGGCGACTTCGGCAACCGCTTCGCCGGTGAACTGGGCCGCGGCGGCTTCGTGCGGGTTGAAGTCGTCGAATTGGGCGTCGTTGACTGAACTCACGGGGGTCTCCAAGGTAACGAAATGCGTGTCGATGCGAACGCCGACGCAGACCTGGCGGCCGCGCGCCGCGCCGAAGCGCAGCGTCGCATGTTCGAGGGGCGCGCCTTCGGCGAACGAGGCCGACGGCTGCCAGCCGATCAGCACGTCGTGGCGCTTGAGCGACGCGAGCAGGGCGGGCGAGCAGCGCCGGCTTCTCAGACGCACGACGCCGGGCACGGCGAGGTCGTCGAGGGCGTGGGTGGCGCGCGCGCGGTTCGCGCCGAGCCATTCGCGCGCGTACTCGTCGGCGAGTGCGGCGGGCAGCTCGACGACGAGACCCGTGCGGTCGACGCCGTCGACGGCAAAGCGCAGCGGCACGCCGGGAATTGCGCCGACGTTCTCCGCGAGCGAGACCGCCTTGACCATTGGCGTGCCGCCGCGAGACGTGCGCAGGCGCGCTAGCAGCCCGGAGAGCCACATGTTCGCGAGAGCCGCGGCGCGGGCTTTCTCGGTATCGAGCGCGATGGTGTGGAGCGCCGGGAAATCGTCGGCATCGGCGACGACGGTCAGCGCACCGTGATCGCATTCGAGCGCGAACGCGAGCGAATGCGCGAATACCGCCGAGCCGATACCGCGCGTGCGCAGGCCGTATTCGACGCCGGGGTGCGCCGCGCGCGCATCGCACAGCGCGCGGGTGAGCCGAGCGAGCGCGATCGTGCAGCTCGGCAACCGGCCTTCGAGCGCTGATGGCGAGGCTTCGTTAAGCATGCGCGTGATCTCCTGGTGGCAATGGGGCAATGACTGGTTCAGGCGATGACGTCGATCCGGCGGCTCAGCACATCGGCGAGGCGCGCGCGCAGCGCGTCGGTGTTATCGACGATAAGGCGGGAGGCGCGCGGGTCCGTCGTTTCAAAGCGAATAACTAGGCGCGACGGCGAAAGCTGCAGATGCAGCAAGGTGTCGGGCAGCACGGCGGGGTTCAGCGGCAGCGTGACTTCGCAGCCGGCGTCGTCGGTGGCGCCGGACATCGAGCAGAAGCGGGCGATGCGCTCGCTCAGATGCTGCGTCAGGACTTCGCCGTGCGCGGCGCTCGCGCAGGCGCGCACGATGTGTTCGCCGAGCGATGGGTCGTCGGTTGGCGCGGTGGCGTCCTGCTTGCGCTTCGCGGCCGTGAGGCGCAGCTTGGGCGTCGTCGCGGCAGGCGTGGGCTTTTCCGCTTCGTCGCTTGCGATCTCGGGCAGGGCGGGCGCGACGTCTGCCGGATTCTGGTTAGCGTCCGCCTGGCCGCCGGCATCGGCAGATCCCGACGTTCCCGCATCGGCCTCGCTCTGTTGTGACGCTTGGTCCCCGTCGTCATCGGCGGCGTTCATGCCGCCACTGCCGAAGGCGCTCGCCTGCTCGGCCAGCGCCCGGAACAACTGCACCGCGGACGAATTCGCTGTACCGCGCGCGGACGGCCCCGCCGCGCTCCCAGGCGAGGGCACGATACGGATGTCGCGGGCGTTGCGTGCGCGATCGGTCATGACGCTCTCCCGTGGGCTAGAACGTGAGGCGTCCGACCGGCGAAAGATGCGCGTCGGAGCCGAGTTCCTGGAACGAATAGACGTGCAGCCACGGAAAGCGCTGCTCGATCATCCGGCGCGCGTAGCGGCGGATGTCCATGGCCGTGACCACGGCGAGGTGCTTGGCGGGGTCTTGCCCGCAGATGCCTTCGAGGTTGCCGAGCAGCGTATCGATCAGCGATGGTTCGAGCGCAAGGAAGTTGCCCGCCGGGGTCGGCTTGATCGCCTGGCGGATCGCTTGCTCGACTTCGGGATCGAGCACGATGGTGGGCAGGTCACCGGTGCCGCCCGTCGCGCGGTGCGCGATGAAGCGACCGAGGTCGCTGCGCACGTATTCGGTCACCATCAGCAGATCTTTTTCTTTCGGACCCCAGACGACGAGGCTTTCGAGAATCACGCGGATGTTGCGGATCGGCACGTGCTCTTCGAGCATGCGCCGCAGCACCTCGGCGATGCGCTGCACGGGCAGCGCCTTCTGCACTTCGGCGACGAGGCCCGGATAGTCGGCGCCCGCGCGTTCGAGCAGCCACTGCGTTTCCTGCATGCCGAGGAAGAGCTTGGCCTCGGCGCCGAGCCGCGCGACGGCATGCTGCGCGATCAGCGCTTCGCGGCTGATCCCGGCCGACGCGGCCTCGCCCGAGACCTTCGCCGAATCGATCCAGTAGCTCAGTTCGAGTCCCGCGACGTTCGCGTGCTTGTCGCAATGTTCGAGCAGAGCGGCGGGCGCGTCGAGCAAGACGGTGCGCCCCGGCGGCAGGTCGACCGGATCGGACGGCACGTCTTGCACGAGCAGCTGATAGGTGTGGTCGCGCAGGTCGTCGGCGATCCACAGCGCGGTGCGCGGGAACGGCAGGCCGAGATCGGCCGAGAGCGCGCACCGGCCGCGTTCGAACGCGGAGTCGAGCGCGGCGGCGTCGATCAGTGCGGCGAGCGCGGGCGAGAGGCGGATCGCGAGCGGCACGGCAAAGGCAGGCGGCTTGGTCGAGATCGTCGGCGCGCTCTCCTTCGAGCCTTCGCGCTTGAGCGCGGGCAGCTCGGGGCCGGCCGGCTCGCCGGCCTTGCGCTGCTTCTTGCGAAGCGCGAAGCCGCCTGCGAACAGCGCGCCCGCGAGCACGACGAACAGCGACGCCGGGAAGCCCGGCACGAGCGCGAAGCCGCACAGGAGTGCGGCGGCGCTGAAGAGCGCGCGCGCGTTGCCCGAGAGCTGCTCGATGATCTCGGTGCCGAGGGAGCGCGGTGCCGCTTCTTCGTCGGCGACGCGCGTGATCAGCACGCCGGCCGCGACGGAGATCAACAGCGACGGAATCTGCGACACCATCGCATCTCCGATCGAGAGCACCGAGAAGCGGTTCGCCGCCTCACCTGCCGACATGCCGTGATACGTCACGCCGATCACGATGCCCGCGATGATGTTGACCATCGTGATGACAAGGCCCGCGATCGCATCGCCCTTGACGAACTTCATCGCGCCGTCCATGCCGCCATGCAGCTGGGTTTCGAGGGCGAGCAGCGCGCGGCGCTTCTGCGCCTGCTCGGCGGTGAGGTTGCCGGCGCGCACGTCGGCGTCGATGCTCATCTGCTTGCCGGGCATGCCGTCGAGCGTGAAGCGCGCACCGACTTCCGCGACGCGCTCCGAGCCCTTGGCGATGACGATGAACTGCACCGTCGTGATGATGAGGAACACGACCAGGCCGACGACGAGATTGCCGCCCACCACGAGCTCGCCGAAGCTCTCGATGATGTGGCCGGCGTCGGCGTTGAGCAGAATCGATTTGGTCGAGGCGATGTTAAGCGAGAGGCGAAACAGCGTCGTGAACAGCAGCAGCGACGGAAACGCCGAAAGCGAAGTCGCCTTCGGGATGTACATCGTGACCATCAGCAGCAGGACGCTCGTCGTGATGTTGATGCCGAGCAGCGTGTCGATGAGAAAGGTCGGCAGCGGCAGGATCATCAATGCGATGACGGCGACGACGACGCCGCAGATTGCGATTTCGCCGCTGTACTGCGAGAGGTTGGTACGTTTGCTCATGGCCGCGGGCCTCGCGTGGAAAAGTCGGATGAGTCGGGCAGCGTGCTGTGGGCGGCCTCGTCGCGTGCGCTGCCGGTGCCCATGTCCTCGACCCAGGCGAGCACGGCGGCGACGGCCTTGAAGCAGGTTTCGGGAATCGCCTCGTCGAGCGCCACGCGGTAGAGCGTGCGGGCGAGCGGCGGGTTGCGCACGATCGGCACGCCGTGGCGTTCGGCCATGCGGCGGATCTCCATCGCATCGGCGTCGATGCCCTTGGCGACCACGCGCGGCAGATCGAATTCGTCGGGCATGTAGCGCACGGCGACCGCGTAGTGCGTCGGGTTGACGATCACGGCCTGGGCGTCGGCCACGCGCTTGTCGGGGTTGCTTTCGACGATCTCGCGCGCCACCTGCTTGCGCTTGCCCTTCAACTGCGGGTCGCCCTCGGACTCCTTGTGCTCGCGCTTCACCTCGTCCTTGCTCATGCGGTGGTCGCGAATGAAGAGCCAATGCTGGACGCCCCAATCGGCGGCGCCGATCACGAGGTAGAGCACGCCGCCTACGGCGAACAGGCGGCACAGCGCGGTCCACGAAATCTGGATCAGGTCGGAAAGCGGCTCGTAGGCGACGCCGACGATCAGCGGCACGAGCGCGAGCAGCGTCTTCCAGAGCGCGGCGAGGATGATGCTGGCCTTCACGAGCATCTTTGCGAGATCGATGAAGGAGCGCATCGAGAACATGCGCTTGAGGCCCGTGCCGGGGTTGATCGCGCTGAACTTCGGTTCGAGTGGCTTGAACGAGATCTGGAAGCCGACCTGCGCCGCGACCGCGACGGTGGCCGCGATCACGGCGGCGACGAGCGGCAGCGAGAGCAGCAGCGCCTGTATGCCGATTCCCGCGATGGCGCGGCGCGCATCGAAATCCTCGCGGTTGGCCGACTGCACGTCGAGGGCGAGGTGCAGCAGCGCGCGCAGATGGTCGCCCATCGCCGGACCGGCGAACGAGAAGCCGAGCGAGGCCGCGAGCAGGAGCAGCGCGAACGAAAGGTCGGTGCTCTTGACGGTTTCGCCGTCGTTGCGGGCGTCCTTCAGCTTCTTCTCTGTCGGCTCTTCGGTCTTTTCGTCGGACATGGCTTGCGCTCCGCGCGATGGGTTCGGAGCGGAGTCTCGCCGCGAATGCCGCAGCGCATGCGCGTGGGCGGCGAAACGGCGGGGCCTGTAGCGAATCCGTGCAATCGTTAGCTGCGAATTCGCTGAGGGGCGAGAGATTTCGCGGCGCGGCGGCTCGCCTCGGGCGCGGGTCGGATACGTTACGGCCATCGGCGCAGAGCACTGTCTGCTGCCTTCCATGAACGACTCCCAAGCGCGAGGCTTAACGATGAATCTCACGACATGCAGCAACCGTCTTGTGTCCGGCCTGGTCGAGATGCTGACCTGGGCAGCGAGAAAGGGGCACCTCGACGAAGCCGATCGTCTGCTGGCGGCGCTCCACCTGATGCGCCCGAAGTTCGTCGAATTGCAGGCGTACGACGCGTGGCTCCTGATCCGCCGCAACCGCATGGCCGACGCCGCCCAGCTGCTGCGCCAGCTCGAAGGGCGCGAGCTGCAGGGGCCGTTCGGCCCGTACGTGACGGCGCTGCTGGCCGTGTGCCTGTCGTCGCTGCGCGATCCGAGCTGGCGCATCTACGCGAACGAAGTGATCACACGCGATGAGGATGCCGAATCGGTCGGCCTCGTGAACCTGCTGCTCGGCAAGCGCGAGAAGTTCGACAAGGACGACGGCGCGCAAGGCGTGGCGGTGTCGGCGAAGGCACCTTCAGCCGACGCCACGGCCGAGCTGCTGCGCCAGGCGATGTCGTTCAGCTACCTGCGCGCTTAAGGAGCCCGCCATGACTTCCGCAATCGCACCTCTGCCTCCGCTGCCGCCCCTTCAGTCGGTAGGTGGCGCGGAAGCCGCCGGCCCGGCCGCTTCCACCCACTTCGCCAACGAGGCGCCGGGCGGTCTCGGCGACCGCTTCAAGCAAGCGCTCGCCGAGGCCCGCCTGGTGCCCGAAGACGGCTCCCACATGCAAGGTCCGTCCTCGATCTCGCAGGCCATCACGACGCAGGACCAGGCGTTCGGCGCGCTGACGGCGAAGATCGACGCCTTCGAGGCGTCGAGCGGGAGCATGTCGATGCAGCAGGTGACCGCGCAATCGCTGCAGATCCAGCATGAGATCACCGGGCAAATGGTGAAAATCTACACCGGCACGGCGGTGGCGCAGGGCGGCAAGAGTACGGTCCAGACCTTGATGAAGAACCAATAGAAGGGAGCCGCGATGCGCCGCTTATCGAACTTCTCTGCGTACCTTTCCTCGAGCCCGTCTTCGAACATTTGTCGCGCGCTGGCCGTGGCCGTCGCGTGCACCGTCTTGCTCGCGGGATGCAGCAAACAGTTGTTCGCGCAGTTGCCCGAGGCCGATGCGAACGAGCTGATGCGCGTGCTGCTGGAGGCCGGCATCGACGCGAGCAAGTCGACGCCCGACAGCGGCAAGAGCTGGGAGGTCACCGTCGACGAGGACGACTTCGCGCGCTCGATGGAAGTGCTGCGCGCGCACGGGCTGCCGCATCAGCGCTACACGTCGCTCGGCGAGATGTTCAAGAAGGACGGCCTGATCTCGACGCCGACCGAAGAGCGCGTGCGCTTCATCTACGGCGTGTCGCAGCAGCTATCGGCGACGCTCACGCGCATCGACGGTGTCGCCTACGCCGACGTGCAGATCGTGCTGCCCAACAACGATCCCCTTTCGAGCGTGATCAAGCCGTCGGCGGCGGCGGTGTTCATCAAGTATCGCGAGGGCGTCGATATTCAGGCGCTCGTGCCGAGCATCAAGAACCTCGTCGTGCATAGCGTCGAGGGCCTCGCCTACGACAACGTCAGCGTGACGCTCGTGCAGGCGGCCGAACCCGCGGCGGCGCCTGCTTCCGAAGAGCGTGCGCATGGCGGCCACGGTCTCGGGATCGGTCTGGCAGTGGCGGCCGTGCTCGGCGTGCTCGCGGCCCTGGCCGCGGCGGCGTTCGCCTTCGCGCCGGAGCGCGTGAAGCGCCTGCTGCCGGCACGCCTCGCGGCCAAGCGCGAGAAGACGGCGGGCGAGAAGGCGGTGGGCGAGGCGCAGCCGTCATGAGCTCCGCTCATCCGCTGATTCGCATGCTCTCGGCGTTCGAGGCGCGCGTGCGCGAGCTAACCGAAGTGCTCGGCGATGCGTCGTACGAGCCGAGCCCGGAGCGCGCCTTGGCCGCCCCGTGGATCGAGGCGCATGCGCACGCGCTCAGGGCCGAAGCGGCACGCCGGATTTGGTTCGCCGTGCCGGTGCCGCTCGCCGCGTTCCTCGAGCCGGGCAACCGCATGGCGATCCTCGCGCCCGACGCGCTGCGCCGGCTGCTCGCGGCGCGCGCGCTGTTCGCGTGCCGCGATGCCGTGCGCCGCTGCGTCGACCGGCGCGTGCGCGGCGCGCTCGCCGAGAGCGTCGGGCCGGACGCTCTCGGCGCTCTCGCCGCCGTGCCAGCCACGCGCGGCGCTGCCGATCATGTGCTGCCCGAGGACGTCTCGCCCGACGCGCTGGCCCGCGACGGCTGGCGCGCGCTGGCGTCGATCGGCGCGTGTGGCCATCCGAGCCTGCGCAACCTGATCGAGCTGAGCCTGGCCGTGGCGAGCGACGCCGCGCAGCAAGCAACCGGCTTCGCCCGGTTGAGCACTCACGGTGGGGATGTGTGCGCGCCTGGGCAGGCCGCCTCAGAAAGCAAAACAGAAATGACCCGCTTTTTTTCCGCCGCAGGCGGCATCTTTCCGGAGCTGCAATGGCTATTTGGCTGAAACACAATCCGAAAGTCGTGGCCGTGGAGGGGGACGTCGTGCGCGCCGGGGACAGCGCGCGCCTGGTCGAGATGAGCGATGCCCTCGACGCGCTGCACGAGCTCGTCGCCGCGACGATGTCGGACGCCACCGAGCGGGCACGTGCGCTATTGGAAAAAGCGCGCCAGGAGGCCGACGGCTTCGTCGACGCCGCGCGCCGCCGCTTCAACAACAGCGCGCGGCTCGGCTATGCGTCCGGTAGCCGGCGCGCGATGGCCGAGGTCCACGCGCGCTATCTCGCGAAAAGGCGCGACGAGCAGGAAGAGCTGCAGCGCTCGGCGCAGCGTTTGTCGCGCATCGTGCTGAAGGCGGTGGAGCAGGTCGTCGCCGAGAGTGATCGCGACGCGCTGATGCGCCGTGTCGTGCTCACGGTCGGGCGCGCCATCGACGACACGACGCACCTCACCGTCACCGTGCCCGGCGCCGATGCCGAGCGCGCGCGGCGTCTGTTCGGCGAGATAGGCCGCGAGGCGTCGCCGCCGCTGAACGTCGACGTCGTGATCGACGACGAGGCGCCCGAGGGCACCTGCACGTGCGATTGGGACTACGGGGTGATCGAGGCCGACCTCAACGCGCAGCTCGCGGGACTCTCGCGGGCGATCGCCAAGGGCGCGGCGTGGAGTGCGTTGACGGACTGGCCGGAGGGTGACGGCGGCGGCCATCCGGAGTCGGGCTTTGACGACGAAGACGATACCTTCGACACAAGCGACGACCACCCGGGCCACGACGAGGCCGCCGGAGACGACTGACATGAGCACGATCCTCCATCTCGCCGACCGCCTGGAGGCCGCGCTCGGCGGCAGCGCCGCGCTCGAGCGCTACGGCAGGGTGCTCGAAGCGGTGGGCACGCTCGTCAAGGTCGGCGGCCTCGACGTCCAGATGGGCGAGCTCTGCGAGCTGCGCACGCCGGAGGGCGAGCTGATGCAGCGCGCAGAAGTGGTGGGCATCGCGCGCCAGCATGCGTTGCTCGCGCCGTTCGGCAGCATGTCGGGCCTTTCGCGCAGTACGCGCGTGACGGGCAGCGGCCAGCCGCTTTCGGTGCCGGTGGGGCCGGGGGTCCTGGGGCGCATCCTCGACGGGCTCGGCGAGCCGATCGACGGCGCCGGCCCGATCGACGCCGAAGCCCGCGTGCCCATCAACGGGAATGCGCCGGACCCGCTCGAGCGCCGCATGATCGAGACGCAGCTCGCCACCGGCGTGCGCGTGATCGACGGCCTGATGGCGCTCGGCGAAGGCCAGCGCATGGGCATCTTCGCGCCGGCCGGCGTCGGCAAGAGCACGCTGCTCGGCATGCTCGCGCGCGGCACCGCGTGCGACGTCAACGTGATCGTGCTGATCGGCGAGCGCGGCCGCGAAGTGCGCGAGTTCATCGAGCTGATTCTCGGCGAGGAGGGGATGGCGCGCAGCGTGGTGGTTTGCGCGACGTCGGACCGCTCGTCGATCGAGCGCGCCAAGGCCGCCTACGTCGGCACGGCGATCGCCGAGTACTTCCGCGACCGCGGCCTGCGCGTGCTCCTGATGATGGATTCGCTCACACGCTTTGCGCGCGCGCAGCGCGAGATCGGCCTCTCGGCCGGCGAGCCGCCGACGCGGCGCGGCTTTCCGCCATCGGTGTTCGCCGAGCTGCCGCGCCTCTTGGAGCGCGCGGGCATGGGGCGCGACGGCTCGATCACGGCGCTCTACACGGTGCTCGCCGAAGACGAGGAGGGCGGCGACCCCGTCTCCGAGGAAGTGCGCGGCATTCTCGACGGGCACATGATCCTGTCGCGCAAGATTGCGGCGCGCAACCGCTATCCGGCCATCGACGTGCTCGCGAGCCTCTCGCGCGTGATGCCGCAGATCGCCTCGCGCGAGCACTGCTCGGGGGCGGGTCGCGTGCGCCGCCTGATGGCGAAGTACGACGAGATCGAGATGCTGCTGCAGATCGGCGAGTACAAGCCCGGCAGCGACCCGTTGGCCGACGAGGCGATCGACCTGCACGACGAGATCGAGGAATTCGTGCGGCAGCGGACCGACGATCTGGCCGATATCGACGAGACGCGCGACACGCTGCGCAGTTTTGCCGAGTAAGCCATGAGCCGCGCGCTGACGCAGGTGTGGAAGGTGGTCGTCGCGGCGAAGGCGCGCGCGAAGGAGCGGCTCGAAGCCGACCTGGCCGAGGCGCGGCGTCATCACGAGGCCCTGCTCGGCGCGCTCGAAGAAGCGAAGGCGCTGGAGGGCCAGGCTCAGGCGAAGCAGCTCGCGCATGAGGAAAAGATTGCGCGCATGCTGGCCGACCCGCGCGGGTTGGCGCCGACGGCCTACCTCGACTACGACCTTTATCGCGCGCCGCTCGCGCAGGCGATCGACGAGGCACGCGCGGGCGTGCGGCGCGCGAGCGACGCGACCGATGAGCAAGCGCGCGAGGTGGCGCGGCTCGGTGTGAGCGTGCGCCGCGCGGACGCGGCGCTCGACGCCGCGCGCGAGCAGTTGAAGAAGACGATCGCGGCGGCACAGCGCCGCGCGGACGAACGCAACGACGACGAGGCGGGCGAAACGGCGGCCGCCCGGATGAGACGCGGAGGAAACCATGCATGAAGGACTGGCGGTCGGCCAGGCGCTCGCCGACGCATTCGCCGAGTATCAAGGCTTCTTTTTCACGCTCGCGCTTTCGGCCGTGCGCATTGCGGTGGTCTTCCAGATGCTGCCTGCCACCAGCGGCGAAATGCTTCCCGGGCTCGCGCGCAATGGCGTGATCTACGTGTTCGCCATCTTCATCGCGGCGGCTCAGCCCGATCATCGTGTCGACGCCCTGGGTTCGGCCGAGCTGCTCGTGCTCTCGCTCAAGGAGATGTTCCTCGGCGCGGTGCTCGGCTTTGCCGCCTCGTCGGTGTTCTGGATCGCGCAATGCGTGGGCACGCTCATCGACGACGTCGCCGGCTACAACAACGTGCAGATGACCAACCCGCTACGCGGCGATCAGAGCACGCCGGTCTCCAACACGCTGCTGCAGCTCGCCGTGACGCTCTTCTACGTGAGTGGCGGCATGACCTTCCTGCTCGGTGCGCTGTTCGAATCGTTCAAGTGGTGGCCGCTGACGACGCTGACGCCGTCGATGAGCGGCATCGCCGAATCGTTCATCGTCGCGCGCACCGATTCGATGATGACGGCCACCGTGAAGCTCGGCATGCCGATCATGCTCGCGCTCGTGCTCATCGATCTGTCGATCGGCATTCTCACGCGCGCCGCGGACAAGCTCGAGCCTGCCTCGCTCAGTCAGCCGATTCGCGGGGCAGTGGGTTTGCTGATGTTGATTTTTCTGGTGGCCGTGTTCGCGCAGCAGGTGGCCGGGTCGCTCAGGCTCGATACCTTCCTGCACGAGGCGGCGTCGCTCTCGGCCCCGTCCGCCGGGGCTCCGGGGCGTTGACAGCAAGCGCGTTGAGGGTTGTTGAAGAATGTCGGGCGTGTTGAAAGTCGTTGAGATTTGCCGCGTTGAAAATTGTTGTGGCGGTTGTGAAGGTTGTTGTGGATGTAGGGTGGATCGTTGAAATTGCGCTTTCTGGCGCTGGCTAAGATGGTTTCCAGCAGCGGCGGTTCGCGAACGAAGTGCGATGCGATGGCGCCGATGTCCGGTCCCTACCCGTCGGCCGAACCAGACAGGGTGACTTCGCAAGAGTGCCAAGCTATGTATCCAACGGTCTATATGGCGTTGCTGTCTGCTCTCAAATTCCGCCACCTCCTGCCGCGCTATAGCGCAGCCATCCTCGACGGCGATTTCTCGCGGGCTTATTGCACGGTGGACGATGCGGCCGAGACCGCTGCACGCACCGGCGCCAAACCGCGCGAGCGCGGCAACGACGAACTCACCGCCCTCGCCGACGTCTCGCTGCTGCTCGACGAGGCGGAGAAAGCGGAGGAGTACTACCATCGCGCGCAGAAGCGGATCTGGAAAAGCGATCAGCAATTGCGCGTGCAATCGTGCCGTAACACGGGCTGGAGCGCGCTGATGCTCGGCCGCCTGAGCGTCGCGCAGCGTAGCTTCGGGCGCATCGCATCGGAGGTCGAGGCGCAGGCCGAAGAACGGATCGGAGCCTACATCGGCATGGCGCTCGCGCATCATCAGCTGGCCCAGCAGCAGGCGGCCGATGATGCGCTCATGGAGGCCGCCGAGCTGGCCGATACCTGCGACGAGCCGCGCTATCGCCTCATGATCGATCTGCTCGGGCAGGAGTTCGACGTGCGCCTGAAAGTGCGCGCGGCGCGCGCGCTGAACGATCACGCGTTCTGGCAATCGGCGCTCGCCGCGACGTCGCTCGCCGCGAATGCGCGCAGGCGTCTCGAGCCGGCTTCGGCGATCGCGCCGCGTCCCGCGATCCAGGCCCGCCGTAGCGAAGAGCTCGTGCCGTTGGAGCGTCTTGCCGGTGGCGAGCGCCATGCGTCGGCGCAACTGCTCGCCGCGCGTGCGCGCCACGGCGCCGCGAGTCCGCGCCACGTTTTCCACGCGAACCTCGACCTGATGCTGGCCGCGCTGGCCGGCGGCTTCGACGACATCGCTGCGGACGTGATAGACCGCATGCCGCCCGGCCACCTCGAGGAGCAGCGCCGCAATGTCGACTACCTGTACTGCCTCGCGAAGGTTGCCGCGCTGCGCGGCAATGCGGAGCAGGCGCTCAAGTTCTACGCGAGATACACGGCCGAAGCGTTGCGCTGCCTGCGCACCGAAACGCCGTCGCTGCGCGCGGCGCACACCACGACACGCCAGCGCGCTAACGCCGCCGGCGCGGGGAGCGACGACGTCAACGCGCGCCTGCCCGCGAAGTACCGGCGCGCCTATCGCTTCATCGTCGAGAACATCGATCGCGAGGATCTGACGACGCGCGCCGTTGCTGCCGAGCTCAACGTCACGATGCGCACGATCCAGCTCGTCTTCAAGCGCGCGCTCGGCGTGACGCCTTGCGCGCTCATCCGCTCAATGCGGCTCGAAGGCATCCGCGACGAACTGCTCGCGGAACACGGCCCGGCGCCCTCGGTGTTCGACACGGCGGCCCGCTGGGGCGTGAAAAGCCGCTCCACGCTCTCCAAGGGCTATCGCAAGTACTTCGACGAATCGCCGTCGGAAACCATCGTCGCGCATGCGCGCTAAACACCCTTCGCACCCTTAGATCTCGCACGGAGTTCCCGGCATGAAAGACTGTGAACGCAAGCGGCGCCTCGCGCGCCGCATGCAGCGCGCGAGCGCGCTCGCATTGGCGATGTGGATCGGATTCGGCGGCTGTGTGCGCAACGCGTATGCCAAGCCGATTCCCTGGAAGTCGAATCATTTCCAGTACGTCGCCGATCGCAAGGACATCAAGGAAGTGCTGCGCGACCTCGGCGCGGGCGAGAACGTGATGACGTGGATCTCGCCGCAGGTGGACGGCACGGTGACGGGCCGCTTCGACGAATCGCCGCAGCGCTTCCTCGATCGGATGGCCGATTCGTTCGGCTTCATCTGGTACTACGACGGCTCGGTGCTGCGCGTCTCGGGGCCGAACGAGGCGAAGAGCGCGACGATCGGGCTTGTGCACGCCTCGACCGACGATTTGCGGCGGGCGCTGGCGAGGCTGAACGTCACCGATCCGCGCTTTCCCGTGCTCTACGACGACGCGACCGGCACGGCCGTCGTCTCCGGGCCGCCGCGCATGGTGGAGCTGGCAACCGACGTCGCCCATCTGATCGACCGCGACGTCGAGCGTGCGGACGAGCCGCAGATCCGCACATTCCCGCTGCATTACGCCTGGGCCACCGACCGGAACCTGACGATCAACGGGCAGTCCGTGGTCGTGCCGGGCGTCGCGACGGTGCTGCGCAGCCTCTATCCCGACAGCGTCTACCCCCAGCGCAGCGATGCGCCCGCACGCACCGACGCCTATAAGATGCGCAGCCTCGATACGTCGAGCCCTGCAGGCGGCTATGCGCGCACGGCAGCGGGCTCGTCGATGCCGACGCTGCCGAGCTTGTTCGGAGGCGGCGCGTCCGCAAGTGGTTCGGCGCCGCCGCCGCTGCCTGCCGGCTACGCACAGCAGGGCGCGGGCAGTGCGCCTGCGGGGCTGCCGTCCGATCCGCCGGCGCCCGGCGAGGCGGAGAGCGTCAGCCATCTCGACAATCCGGTGATCCAGCCGGACCAACGCAACAACGCGGTCCTTGTACGTGCCCGCGCCGAGGCGATGCCCGCGATCGAAAAGCTGATCGCGTCGCTCGACAAGCGCCCGGGTGTGCTCGAGATCGACGCGAGCATCATCGAAATCACCGATACCGGGCTTCAGCAGCTCGGCGTCGATTGGCGTCTGCACTCGGGTCACTTCGATCTCGAGACGGGCAACGGGCAGAACGCGCAGGCGAGCTTTCCGGGCTCGACCAGTCCGCAGGGCTTCAACAACCCGAACGACACGACGACAGCCGGCATCCTCGCGACGCCCGCGGGCGGCGTGATGACGGCGGTGATCGGCGGAGCGGGGCGCTATCTGCTCTCGCGCATCAGCGCGCTCGAGCAAACCGACAACGCGCGCATCACGGCGAGCCCGAAGGTCGCGACGCTCGACAACGTCGAGGCCGTGATGGACAACAAGCAGACCTTCTACGTGCCCGTGCAGGGCTACCAGTCGGGCGATCTGTACAGCGTGTCGGCGGGGGTGTCGCTGCGCGTGCTGCCGAGCATCGTCGTCGATCAGTCGAAGCCGCAAATCCGGCTCGACATCCACATCGAGGACGGCCAGTTCACGGCGCAGCAGGTCAGCCAGCTGCCGGTCGTGAGCAACAGCACGATCGATACGCAGGCGCTGATCGAGGAAGGGCAGAGCATCCTGATCGCCGGCTACTCGGTGGATCAAAACGACGACAGCAAGTCGGGGGTTCCGGGGCTTTCGAAGATTCCGCTGATCGGCAAGCTGTTTCAGTACAAGAACCATCAAGGGCAGAAATTCCAGCGGCTCTTTCTGCTGACGCCGCGCATCATCTCGGCGTCGCCTGAGCAGGCTCAGACTGCGTTGCCGGCGGTGCCGGGCGTGCCGCCTTTGGCGCAGGACGCGCAGGGTGCGTTGCCGGCGACGGTGTCCATGCCGGAGGCACCGGCACCGCGCACGTCGCCGTAGCAAGCCGCGCGGTGCGGGAGTGACGCGCCGGGTGGCGGGGAATCGCAGCTAAAAAACGCAGCCAAAAAACTCAAATCGAAATTCACATGGACATGGAAAGGCGTGCCGTATGAAGCGATTAAGAATCACGGACCAACTGGACCTGGGGGTCTATTACGACGCGGATGCGAGCTACTACGAGGCGTCCGGAATCCATGCGCAGACGGTCTTCACCAAAGAGAAGTTCATCGCTCATTATAGGAACTGCCGCTCTATCGGCTTCGCATACGACGATACGCCGATAGGGGGGGTCATCTACTACCGCGGATATGTGCATATCGCGGTGCTGCCCGATTATCACGGACGCTGGGCGTGGCTTTGGGAGGCGGCGCTCGAATGGCTGTTCAGCTTCGAGCAAGCCGCACTCGCCTTGGTGGACGCCGGGAATCGGCCCTGCTTGGAGCTGATGAGGCGCAACGGATGGTCCCCGGTGAGCCATGTCGATGGCAGTGTGATTTTCCGCATTACGCGTGAAGGCCGGACATGTAGGGCGAGAAGTAGAGGTCGTGCTGTCGATTTGAACGGCGGGACAGAGGCCGAAGCGCAAGTGAGGACGTGAGGTCGCAGAAAAAAGTGTCGGCGGTTTCCGCGAGGGGCGCACCCCTCGCGGAAACCGCTTAGTTCGTCTGCTTAATTCGCCGCCAGTTCTTCGCGGCGCTTGTTCTCACCGTTCGAACCTTGGCTCATGCCAGCCTGAAGCATGAACATCTCGAGCATCAGCTGGTCGATCTGAGCAGTGCCGCCCGCCTGATCGTTGGCGATCGTGTTGTTGGCGGCGTTCTGGGCATTGTCGTCGACGTCCTCCTTCTTTTGCTTCTTGTCTTGCGCCGATTCCGCTTCCGGGGTGTCAGCCGTGTGAGCCGAATGCTTGCTGAACCCCAGCCGTTCGCGCAGCGACGACGTACCGCTCGCAGACGCGCCATGAGGCGCGGCCGCTTCCGGTTCCGCCGTATGCGCCGAGCCCTTGCCTAGGCCGAGACGCTCGGTGACCGACGCGAACTTGCCGTTGCCGATCTGGTTGAGATGCTGCCCCAACGAGCGGCGCGCGTTGCGCCTGATCGCATTCAGATGCTCGCTCGCCGACGCGTTGCTGCTCGCGCCGCTGAACTTGCCGACCTGTTCGTTGAGCGAAGTGCGCGCGTTGTTGCGGATCAGGTTCAGATGCTCGCCGACCGACAGGTCGCTGCCGCCGCCACTGATCTTGCCGAGCTGCTCGCCCACCGAGAACTTGCTGCTGCCGCTGCCACCAGTGACGCCGCCGCTACCGCTGGCCTTGCCGAACGAATGCGTCGCGCCGTCGCCGGCTTCTTCGCCGCCGCGCTTCCCGTGCAAGCCGTCCATCGCCGCGCCCGCGGCGAAGCCGGCCGCCGCCATGCCCAGGGTGCTGCCCGCGCCGCCGCCTTGCGGCATGTGGTTCTCGATGAACGAGGTGGCCGCATTGCCGGCTTCCATCTCGCCGACGTTCTTCACGACCCCCTTTGCCATCTCCGCGACGTTGCCGTGCAGCGCGCCCGCGATCGCGCCGTCGAGCTGGGCGTTGCCGATGTGGGCGTTCATCAGCATCTGCGCGCCCACCGACGCCATCGCGCCCTCGGGCGTCAGGTCGCCGGCCGCTTGAAGCGCGTCCATGCCCGCGTTGCCGAGGTCGCCCATCGCGGCGCCCCAGTGCCCTTGCGCGGCGTCCTTGGCGGCCTGCACGGTGCTCTTGATCGCGCTTTCGGTGCCGTCGACCACCTGCTCTGTTACCTGGTCGGCGCTCTTGACCGCGTCGTTCTTCACGGCGTCGAAGCCTTGGTCGACCTTGCCCATCACCTTGTCCATGCCCTTGCTGATGTGGGTGTTGGCCAGCGTGTTGAGGGTCGATTGGATGCCCGCCGTGGACAGATCGGCGAAGCCCTTGATGCCGTCCTCGGCGGTCTTGACGCTGTCGTCGAGCGCCGCCTGGAAGTGACCGTGAATCAGGTCGTTGCCGGTCTGCTTGGCGTCCTTGAGGATCGCGCCCGCGTCCTGCTTGAGGGTCTGCTCGACCTGGCCGACGCCGGTCTTCACCGCCGTGCCGATCTTCTGCATGCCGGTTTCGGCCTTGCCCATTGCCTTGTCCATCTTCTTGTTCAAATGCATGTTGGCAAGCGAATCGACCGTCGCCTGTTCGCCGGCGGTCGCGGTGTCGTAGCCGGTCTTGGCGAGATCCTGGCCGGCCTCCATCGCCTTGTTCAAGGCCTCGTGCATACGGCCTTGCATCATGTCGCCGACCGACTCGGCGGCGGCCGCGACGGTGCTCTCCACATCCTTGGCCAAGGTCTTGCCGATGGTTTCGACGCCGTCCACGACGCCCTTGCCGACTTTTTCGATGTCCTTGCCCGCGGTCTCGAGACCGTGGGCGACGTCTTTTGCCGCATGCTCGATGCCGTGGGCGACGCTCTCGGCAGCGTGTTTGATTGCACTCATGACATTTCCTTTAAGTCAATTCGTTCGTGCGAAATGACGAACGCCGGCGAGGACCGCCGGCCTTCGCCGCATCAATATCAGATCCCGGAAGAACCCGGCGTATCCTTGCCCTTCATCATCTGAAGGACTTGCTGCAGCTTTTCGAGCACCTGATTGAGCTGCTGTTGCAGATCGCCTCCGCCCGTCTGGCCGTCGGCGTTGCCGCCGCCGCTGCTCGGGGCGGCGCCTTGTTGCTGGGCGCTTTGCGATTGCTGCAACTCCCTGAGCATGTGCATGACTTCATGCAGCATCTTTTCGAGTGGCGACGATTGGCCTTGACCCTTGGCGCCTTGGGTCTTGTCGGAGCCGTTCGTGCCGTTTTCGCTGTTCGCGCCGCTGGGGTCGCTTGCGCCACCAGCACCGCCGCCGCCGTTTGCGCTGTTGGGGTCGCGCGCGCCACCGGCGCCACCACCACCCGCGCCAGTCGCACCGCCAGCACCGGCACCGCCACTCGGTTGGCCGCCACCGCCGCCGCCCGCGTCACCCGAACCGCTGTTGGAGCTCATGCCCATTTGCTGCATCAGTTGCTCGAGCATCTGGATCAGCTCGCTCAGCATCTGCATCAGTTGGTTCTGGCCGCCGGCCTGGCTGCCGCCTTGGCCGCTGCCGTCCTGGGCTTGCGGCTGCTGGAGCTGCTGGAGCATCTGCTGCAGGCGCGACAGCATGTCTTCGAGCTGCGACACCGGATCCTGATTGCCCACGCTGTTGCCGCCGGACGGACCGCCCATGCTGTCGGGACCGCTCGCGCCCGAAGCGCCGCCCGGCGCGCCGGCGCTTGCCGTACCGCCTGTGCCTTGCGAGCCGCCGGGGGCGCCGCCTGCCGCCCGACTGCCGCCGCCGGACTGGCTGCCTTGCGGGTCCATGCCGGTCTGCTGGTTTTGCGCCTGAATGGCTTGCTGCAGCATCTGCTCGAGCATCTGCGCGAATTCCATCAGGACTTCTTCGAGTTCGGCGACCGTGTTGCCGCCGGACTGGCTGCTGCTGTTCGACGAATCGAACGACAGCCCTTGAGTGCCGAGAGAGTTGTCGATAGAGAGATTCATGAATGACCTCGTCGTGGATGATGAACCGGGGCCGCCCGAGAGGCGGGCCGATCTTCGCCGCGCGACGACGCGTCGTGAGCCTGTCGAGGGAGAGGGGCTGAGGACGCATCGCTCATCACCTACGATAGCGGCAGACCGTCGCCGCCAAGACCCGCTGCGGCGAACGGAATGCGACGCGCGCGAAACGAATGGGGCGCTGGGGGGCGTGAGTTGACACCATCGGCTAGAACTTGCCAACGGAGTTAACTCACACCGCGCCGAAAGCAACAACAACCGGAGCGCCGGCCGCCAATTTCGCCATTTAGAAACCGATTCCAAGGAAATCCCTAGAGCAGAATCCGCCGCCACTGATCGGCTCCTTCGCGCTCAGGGGACAAAGTGCACGAAGACGGGCTGGGTCGATTTTTTCCCGGCGCGTCGCAACATTTCTTCTAAGGGGAGGCACCTACAGTGGACCACCGTTTGGCGGATCGCTAACTGCACCATGTTGATAAACGAAGTCATGCCCGCAGCAGCGACGGGGCGCAGCGCCGATGTCGACGACGTCGTGTTGATCCAGCGCATCGTGCGCCGCGACAAGGCGGCGCTCTCGGCGCTCTACCATGAGTACGATCGTCGGCTCGTGCGGTTTCTCGGCCGCTTCACACGGCGCGAAGACCTCATCGAGGAAGTGATCAACGACACCTTCATGGTGGTGTGGCAGAAGGCCGAGGATTTTCGCGGGCAGGCGCGCGTGTCGACTTGGCTGATGGGCATCGCCTATCGCGTCACGCTGAAGACGCTGCGCCAGGGCGGGATTGCGCACGAGCCGCTCGACGGCAATGCCAACGAGCGCGCGAGCGAGCCGTTCGCGGACCATGAACTGACGGACTGGGTGACCAAGGGACTCGCGCGGCTTTCCGTGGAGCAGCGGCTCGTGATGGAGCTCGCGTATGTGATGGGAAATTCGCTCGAGGAGATCGCCGAGATCACGAGTTCTCCCGTCAGCACCGTGAAGGCCAGGATGTTCCATGCCCGAGTGAAACTGCGCAATGTGATGCCGGTCTTAGCCGGCACGATAGAGGGCAACCCATGACCAATATCCAAATCGAGAATGAGCGCGCGCATCTGCACGCTTGGGAGCTCTTGCCCTGGCTGGTGAACGGGACCTTGTCGAGCGCCGAGCGCGTGCACGTGGAAGCGCACTTGAGCGGCTGCCAGTCGTGCCGCGATGAGCTCGCGCGGCAGCGAAGCCTGCATGCGGAAATGACCGCGCGCGAGGTGGAAGGGCCGCTGCCGGAGGCGGGACTCGCGCGCTTGCTGCAGCGTGTCGACGAAGCCGGCCGGCAGACGCCGCGCGCGGCAGCCGCGCCGCGCGGGCGCGAAACGTCGCGCACCCACTGGGCGAAGATCGCCTACGGCCTCGCGGCGATGTTGCTGCTCGAGACCGGCGGGCTCGCCGTGCTCAGCACGCAGTCGGAGGTCGGCGATCATGCCGCGGCCTATCGCACGCTGTCGACGCCTGATGCGTTGATGTCGCGCGCGACCATTCGGCTCGTCGTCGATGCCTCGATGCCGGCGGGGCGCCTGTAGTCGCTGCTTGTACCGCTGCATCTGCAGATCGTTGCGGGCCCGACCGAGAATGGCGTCTATTCGATCGGGCCGCTCTCTTCGCGAGGCGATATCGACCGTCAGGTCGACGCGCTGCGCGCGGCCTCGGGCGTACGCTTCGTGGAACCGGTGAGCGCCGGCCGTGACGCGCAGTGAGGGGGCAGGCGCGCGAAACGTTTCGACGCTCCGCGCTCCACTTTTCTTAGGTCGAAGCACTTTGAAGCCGTCGCTCGACGGCTTTTTCGTTGACGCCGATCGTCCGTCGGGAGAAAGGCGAATCAAAAAAACTATGGATTTTTCAGGGGCGTGAGGTGCCTCGATCTTTCTTGGCGTGGCCCGCGCGCCTAGTTCTCAAGATCGACGAAGGGTTCTTCCGGCTGAGGCGGCTGCAGGGCGGCCGCGGTCGCTGCGGCTGCAAACCGCTCCAGCGATGCGAGCGAGCCGCATACGCTGTGATACATCTGCGGACCGATCTGCGCGTCGAGCAGCTCTTGCATACCGGATTGCCGGGCGATTTCCAGAAGGTCCATCGACCTTCTCCTTGCAACGGGCGCCCGAGCGAACGTTGGCGATGCAACCCGCAAGCTGCCGCGGCAAGCCCAATGAGCTTCAGTGTCCTTTACGCGGTTTACGATTCCGCGATGGGCGTCGCGGCGGCGAAGCGGAGGGGACGTGCGAATTGCACGAGGTTGTGCGCGGCTGACTGAGGCAAGACTCCGCCTGGCGCTGTGGGCTTCACGTCGATTTCGGCGGCGCCGGTCTCGGTCTCGTGCCGCTGAGTAACGTTGGCAACAATAACGTCCAGCTTGTAGCCGAGGGCGTAGACCGTCTTCAAGCTCACGCTGGACTCGTCCGAGAGCTGCAGCTTCTTGCGCAGCTTGTAGACGTGCCGTTCGATCGAGCGCGTCGCGACATTCTCGCGCGAGCCCCACACGCCGCTTGCGATCTGCGCGCGGCCCACGAACCTGCCGGCGTTCGAGAAGAACAGCCACGCGATGCCGAACTCGCGCGGCGTGAGCGTCAGTTCGCGGCCGTCGAGCGTGAGCGTGCCGAGGTTGCGGCGCAGGACGTAACCGCCGAGCGAGATCGCATCGGTGTTGGTTACGTACGTCTCGCGCTGAGTCACGACGTGCGCCCGCAGGCGGACCTGCTCGAGGTCGAAGCGGTTCGCAACATCGGTGGCGCCTGCATTGACCCAGCGCAGCATGGCGCTCAAGTTCGAGAACGGCGTCAGCACGATGATCGGCGTGGAGAGGTCCACGTTGCAGTTGCGCCATGACAGTAGCGAGTTCACCAGCATCGAGCTGTTCTTGGCATCGATCACGATGAGGTCGTAGGTCGTCGTGCGCAGCGCGCGCATCAGCGGAAGCTCGCTGCTGAAGGGCTCGACGGCGATCGCGTCGTCGGCGAAACAGTCGGTGAGGTTGGCGGTCAGTAGCGGGTCGTCGGTTACGAGGGCAAATCGCACGTTCTTCTCCACGTTGCGCACGGGCGCGCACATCGGTTATGCATCGAGCCCGGGGGATCCACGGCACGGCCTGTTGGCCGTGCCGCTCCGGCGCTGTCCGCTCCAGTCGTGGCGAAGCGTGACAGCTGGACCGGCGCGCTCGATTGCTTGATGTTTCTGTCCGTAAGTGCCGCGTGATGCGAATTAGGATGCCAGACCTATCGATCACCCCTATCGCCCGTCCTTTGCAGGACGAGTCCGTGCTTGAGTGCGTAGCGGACCATGGCCGCGTTGTTGACGAGATTGAGCTTCTGCATGACGCCACGTGCGGCTGCATACTTGTCGGCCAATAGCAGGCGTGCACGATGATAGAAGCAGGAACTGCGGGCAAGCCCCAGCACGGAAAGCAACTCCCGGCAATGCATAGGTTTGCTTCAAGGCGTCAACCAGCATCGTTTTCTCCCGGTTGCTCAGGAATTGCGGGTTGCCGCCCATCTACTCCTTATGTAAAGATGAAGCAGAGGCCCGTAGCAGGGCACAGGTTGTCCGCGGCCAGATGGCAGCGGGGTACAGCCACTCCGCACCCGGACCCATGTCTTGCACTGGCCGCGTGCGGAAAACGGGGATGTGTCGCCTACGAATCCGACTCCAGCGTCGTGCGGCACAGCTGCGCGGCGGCGGCGAGGCCGTCGGCGACGGTGATGGCGGACTGGCGCGCGAGCGGATCGGTCAGCCGCAGCGCTTGCGAGGCGATCTCCTGCGCGCTGCATTCGAGTCCGGCCGCCACGTCGGCGAACTTGCGGCGCTGTGCGGCCGGCTGGTCGGCGAGCGTCTTGACGTTGTCGAGCACGTCGATCAGTTCGGGGGGTATCGCGTCGTACATGGTCTCGTCCAATCGGTTGGGCCGGTTCCGGGTGACGGTGGCGATTCGCTGCACCGTCGCGTTGGAGTGAACTTTATGTGAGCGGTCAGGTCGCGCGTCGCTCCGCAAACGAATTTGTCTCGTCTGGAACGAACGCGTTTTGCCGCACAAAAATTTCCCCGGCAGCCGCAACTTTCGTGAGGCGCGCTGGTACTCACACGGAAGCAGACCTATCTTCGCTTTGCCGATCGATCGGAGAATTCGTGTCAATGATTGTCAGTATTCCGTGCCTGCTCCTCTGTTGGCCCCAACGCGGCGCGGCCGCTCCTATGCCGGGGGCGCGATGAAGCATCGCGTTACGCGGCTCACGACGCTGCTGTTACCGCTGCTGGCCGCCTGTACCGCCGTACCGCTGGAACTGCCGTCGAGTGTGTCCGGTGACGACGCGTTGCTGGCGCGCATCAATGCCGAGGGCGATCGGATGATCGTAATCACGGTGGACAATCCTCCAGACTCGATGCCGCTCACGGCGGGAACCTCCGCGGGACGCTATGGTGCTGCGCCGGGCTACGCGGTGAACGGCGGGGCGCGCGCGACGGTGACCGCGATCGCACGGGAGTACGGACTGCAGGAGGTGACCGCGTGGCCTATTCCGGATCTCAAGGTGCACTGTGCGGTGCTCGAGGTCGTGGAAGGCGTCTCGCGCGATGTCATTGTCGCGAAGCTCGCGAAGGACAGGCGGGTCCACGTCGCGCAAGCGCTGCAGTCGTTTCATACGCTGGGTATGCCGGCGCCACTGCGCGTGACCGACCCGGATCTGGTCAGGATGGAGATACTGCTCAGGCGGACCGCGTAGGGCTTACGCCGTGCGGGAATCGCGGCGCGATGCGGCCAGTACCGCGTCCGCGAAACGCTGCAGCGACGTCAGCGTGCCACGCACGCTGTGATAGGTCTGCCGGCCGATGCGGGCGTCGAGCACGATCTGCATGCCTGCCTCGCGCGATAGCGCGAGCACGGGCATGGGTGACGTGCGGATGTCGCCGCCCGCCTCCGCGTTCGGGTTGGCGGAACATGACGGGTCGATGGCGGCCGGCTCATGCATGATTCGCTTCCGCGACAGGTGCGAGCGACGCTTCGCCTGCGGGCCGCTGCCGCGCTGGCGGCCGCTGGAATGGCACGACGTTCGACGTCCTGGTCGCGGCGGCAGGGTGCTCGTCGAACGATGCCGCGTCATCCGGTTCCGCTGTGGCCGCGGCAGCCGTTGCGACATCCAGCTTGTAGCCGAGCGCATAGACCGTCTTCAGCATAAGGCCCGAACCCTCGCCAAGGCCCAGCTTCTTGCGCAGCTTGTAGATGTGCTGCTGGATCGAGCGCGCCGCGACATCCTCGCAGACACCCCATACGCTGCCCGCGATCTGCGCCCGGTTCAGGAAGCGCCCAGGATTCGAGAACAGCAGCCAGGTCATCGCGAACTCGCGTGGCGTCAACGGGATGTCGTTGCCGTCGCGTGTCACCCTGCCGAGATCGCGGCGCAGCACATAGCGGTCGAGCGTGATCGTGTCGCTGCCGGCGGCGTCGCGGGTGCGCTGCAGTGCGACGTGGGCGCGCAGGCGAATCTGTTCGAGATCGAAACGGCTTGCGACGTCCGTGGCGCCCGCGTTGATCCAGCGCAGCATGGCGTCCCAGCTGGAGAACGGCGTGAGCACGATGATCGGCGTGTGCAGATCGGCATGCGTGTTGCGCCACGATAGCAGCGAACTGACCAGCACCGCGCTGTGCTTCGCATCCACCAGCACGAGGTCGTACGCGGCTGTGCGCATCGCGCGCATCAGCAGCAGCTCATCGCCGAATGGTTCGACCGTGATCGAGCTTGCAGCAAAGCATTCGATCAGATTGCCAGTCAGTGCAGCGTCGTCGGTTACCAGGGCAAAGCGCACGTTCTTTCTCCAGGTCGGCGCAGCCAGTCGATCGCCGCGCGGACAGACTATTTCTTTTGGGACATCGCGATCTCTTCGCTCGCAATGCCTGGGCCGTTTCCCGAAACTGGTGGTGTTTGCGGCGCTATCCTCCCTTGGGGGGATCGTTGCGCCTTGTTGTGTCCGTAAGTGCCCGTTCGGAGCGAAATGGATGCATCGGAAACGGGGGCGAGGTTAATCGTTATCCCTGGCGTTCCGGTGAGACCGTTGCCGGTTTTCTGACAGCGATCGAGAACGCGGCCACCTGCTTCGGACGTGGCGCACCGAAGCCCCAGCGTGCGAAACGATGGGGCTCGCAGCGAGATTTCCAAGCCCGACATGTCCACTGCTTTCGAACACGGCGAGTCAGCAAATCGAACGCGTGTTCGCGCTTGTGAACTGACTTCCTGTTCAGTCGATCCCTACACGCTAATCCGGAATGTCTGACGCCACGACCATAGCGTCGCGGCGCCCGCGACCGGATACTGAGGCTCCTCGGAAAGATATTTTCGCGTGCCCGCAACTTTTTTGCGGTCGCACGTTACCTACGGCACGAATACCGTGCGAGGTGGATCGTGAGTTGCCCCATGTCATCGAACCAGGACGCCATATCCCGTAGAGACGTCAGTTCGCGTAGCACCGACGCGGACGATGCCGCCTTGCTGGCGCGCATCGCCGCGGGGGACAAGGCCGCGCTCGCTGTGCTGTACCGTCAATATCATCATCGCCTCGTTCGGTTTTTAGGTCGTTTCACGCGGCGCGACGACATGATCGAAGAAGTGATCAACGATACCTTCCTGATCGTGTGGCGCAAGGCGACGGAATTTCGCGGCCAGTCGCGCATGTCGACCTGGCTGATGGGCATTGCCTACCGGGTCACGCTGAAGGCGCTGCGTGACGGCGGTCCGCTCACCGAACCGCTTGCTTCGGACTACGAGGGCGCGTGCGTGGATCCGTACGCGGACCACGAGTTGTCCGACTGGGTGACGAAAGGGCTCGTGCGCCTGTCGGCGGAACAGCGTCTTGTGATGGAGATGGCGTACGTGATGGGTCACTCGCTCGAAGAAATCGCCGCGATGACCGATTCGCCGCTAAGCACGGTGAAGGCCAGAATGTTTCATGCACGCGTCAAGCTTCGCAACCTGATGCCGACGCTTGCCGGTGTAACCGAGGGACCGCAATGAATCAGACCGTCGATCTTGAACGCGCGCACCTGCGCACGTGGGAACTGTTGCCCTGGATTGTAAATGGTAGCGCAACCGATGCCGAGCGCGTGGAAGTGGACCGGCACGTGATGGCCTGCGAACGCTGCCGCGCCGAACTTGTGCTGCAGACGCAGCTATACGGTGCGATGAACGCGAATACGGTGCCGGGTCCCGACGTGGAGACAGGCCTTGCGCGTTTGTGGCAACAGATCGACGCGGCCGACCGGCAACCCGACGAAGATACGCCGGTGGGGGCGCCGGCAGCGCGGGGGGCGTCCGGGCGTTGGTGGGCGGCGGTCGCGTGTGCGCTGGGCGCGGTGGTGCTTGTGCAGACCGGCGGCCTTGCGGTGCTCACGGCGCAATCCACGCACGACTCGCCGGCGCGGTACCGCACGCTGTCCGCACAGCCCTCGGATGCGTCGGCACGCGCGACGATCCGGCTCGTCGTCGACCGGTCGATGTCGGTGGGCGAATTGCAGGGACTGCTGGCGTCGCTACATCTGCAGATCGTCGCGGGTCCTGGCGACAGCGGCGTCTATTCGCTGAGCCCGACTTCAGCACAGGCGTCTGGCAATGTGGCGGATCAGGTTGATGCGCTGCGCACCGCGTCCGGTGTGCGATTTGCGGAACCCGTTGAGCATGGCGGGGCTTCATGAGCAGGAGCAGGACAGTCTGGGGCATGTGACCGTGCATAGGATTGCAATGAAGCGTAATCTGTTTGCGAGAACGTCTCCAGGAAGCCGTTTCGTCGTCGGCGGGGCAGTCGCGCTTACACCTATTCTGATGCTGTGCTGCTGGCTGCTCGTCCATCAGTGGCTCGTCTACGTCGCCGCGAACCACGCGATACGCGGCTTCGACGCGTTCCGCGCGGCGCTGCTCGCGATGGAACAGGTGTCTGCCGAGCGTGGTCCGATGAATGGCGTGCTCGGTGAAGATGTGCCGATTCCGCTGACGAGAGCGGTGTTGCTCGAGGTGGCTCGCCGACGCAGCGACGCCCGCATCGCGCAACTGCTCGAGACGCTGCGCGACGAGTCGTCGCCCACCCGCGACGAAAACGTCGATCTGGTCATGAAGCTCCAGGCCGATCTGGCGTCGGCGCGCGACAACGTGGACCGGCTCGTCGCGCTACCGCGCTCGTGGCGTGGCGATCAGGCCACGCAGAGCGCGGTGAACCGGATGATCAACCTGATTCCAGAGTTTCTGCCGGTGGTGATCACAGAAATGTCGATAGCCACGAAAGGCGATCCGGACGTGTTCGACACGATGCTGGTCGCGAAGCTGACCGCGGACCTGCGCGAGCAGGCGGGGCAGCTCGGTTCACGCTTCACCAGCGCGCTCGCGATGCGCCGTGCGCTGACGAGCGATGAGCTACTCGCGATCGAGCTCTCGCGCGGCCGCATCGAGCAGCTGCGCGCGCTGATCGACCTGCGCATGCTCGATCATCCGGCACTGACGGCCGAAGCCTTCGCGACGATGAGTTCACGTTACTTCGGCGACGGCGAACGCTATGTCACGAACATTCGCGAACTGGCGAGCCGGCCGGGCGGCGTGAACGTGACAACCGGCCAGTTCGCCGAAGAATACGTACCGACGATGGGGTCGATCACGCAGTTGCGCGATGTGCTGTTCGACGAAACCGAAGGCAAGCTTGCGCGCCATCTGCACGCGTCGATGCTGGCGCTCGCGGGTGCGATTGTCGCGGTGGTAGTAGTGCTCCTTGCGCTCGCCTGGATGATCCGGATGTTCGGCCGCGAAGTGGTGCGGCCGTTCGCGGGACCGGGCGACATGCACGATCGCACGCAGCTATTCCGGTACGCGGACCATACACGCCACAACGCGAAACTCATGGATCGCGATTGTGTGGCAGCAGATGCCCATCGCGCGGAAGGTGGCTTGTCCGGGACAACGATGACGGAGAGCAGGACGCCTTGATCCGAAGTTCAGCGCTGCGCCTGCTGTTCGCCCTCCGTGCAGGTACGATGCATCGCGGTCATCGCGCGGCACACGTTGATCATCCGCGCGTGCCATTTCGTCGCACCGCTGGTCTGTTCGAGAACCATGTCGACGTCGTGCGCACTGACATGCGGCTGGACCCCGACCAGCAATGCCGCCGTCGCCGCGACATAGGCGGTGGCGAACGACGATCCCGACACGAAATCGTAGTGGCCGCCCGGCGTGAGGGTCAGGACGTTGTGCCCCGGCGCGTAGAGTACGCGGTCGCCGGGGTTGTCGGCCGGTGCGCCCGCATCCGGCGCGGGCTCCGCCGCAATCACGCCGGGGATGCCGACCGGGAAGGCGTTCAGGTCGCCGTCGGGCTGAACAGCGCCCACGACGATCACGCCTCGCTTCACCAGCAGTGCGACCAGTTCCGTCAGCAGTGGGTCCGGTGGGCCGCCCAGGCTCAGGTTAACGACCTGCGCGTGACTTTCGAGTGCGGCCTGCAAGGCTTCCGCGAGCGTGAACGTATGGCAGACGGCCGACTGATCCGGACCATTCTGTTGCCAACATGCTTTGATCGCGACGATCTTCGCGCGAGGCGCGACGCCTTCGATGCTGCGTGCGGGATCGATCATGCTGCCCGCATGATCGGCGGCGATGATGCCGGCCACCTCGGTGCCATGCCGGTCCTGATTGAACTGCTCCCAGTCGTCATCGACAAAATTGCGCGTCGACGCGATGCGATCACGCAGATCCGGATGCGTCGTGTCGATGCCGGTGTCGATCACGGCGATCTTGATCGAATCGCCCCGCGTGATCTTCTGCGCGGCCTCGGCGCCAATCTCGCGGAAGCCCTGTTGCAGCGCCACGTATCCGGCCCTTGCGGGCGGAAGCTCGCCGAGCGTGCGGAACGTGCGCAGCGGTTCCGCGAGGTTCACGCGCGAATCGGCCGCGAGCTTCGCGACGACTCCGCTGCGCGGCGCGTCGCCGACGATCTCGAGCATCGCGCAGTGCACGTTGAGCGATGGAATCGGCCACGCCGACACTTCACGCAAGCCGTATTGCCGCGCAAGCGCCGTCACCGTCGCTCGTGCGCTGCCGCCGGCGGAGTAGCCGCTCGCGGCTCCGTAGCCGCGAGCGGTTGAGCCGGCACGCAGCATCAGCGTCTCCGGCGGATTCGCCACCGCGACGATGATCATTCGCTCCGGATGTGCCGAGCTTGCGCGCGTCATGCTGGCGGGATCGTCCGCGGGGGGCAGCAGGCCGCAGCCGGATAGCGCGCAGCTGGTGACGACAATCAGCCCGAACGCGAGCGACGGCAGCCGCGCGCGCCGGAACGCCATGCGTCGTGCGGCGCGTTCGGTGCGAGGGTGGCTGGCGGTCGGCGTGGCTCTCATCATGAACGATTCATCGATAGCGGAACGAGGGTGCTGCTGTCGGCGTGCCGTTCAGAAGTGCCAGATTGCGTCGGCGATCCAGCGATTGACGAGTGTATTGCCCATCCATGCCTTGACCCCCGCGGGCGCGTGTGTTGCCACGTACATCACGTCGAACTGCATCGCACGATACTGCCAGGTCAGACCGGCGTTGCCATAGACATAGCCCGCGCCCAGTTCGGCGCTCACGTCGTAGTAACCGATGCCGGCCATCGCCGAAAAGCCGTGTATGAGCGGCAGACGTCCCGTCAGGTCGTACGCCATCGCCCACGATCTACGCAACGGACCGAAGCCGGTGTTCGGCGAGAACGCCACCGACAGATACAGTTCGTCGTGCCATCCGGCGGTCAGTACGGCTTCGTCATAGTCATCGCGATAGCCGAGCCGGATGTGCGCGAAACGGTAGTCCGAGAGCATTGCCTGCGTACTCCAGTCGCTGCCGAAGCGCCATACGTAGCCTGCATCGGTGACGGCTTCCACGCCCGTCAGCGAATCGCCCGCCATCCGCACCGATGCGGCCGAGACGCCTGCAAACAGACCGCCGTCCGGATACCAGTTGGCGGCCGCATGCACCGACGGCTGCTGATAGCTGAGGTCGAGGCCACGCGAGACGTTGTCGGTCGCGGCACCGAGTTCGAACTGCCAGTCGTCGAACGCGGCCGCGGGTTTTGGCCATACGACGACGCACGCTAGAACGAGTCGCGACGCCGCACGCCACGCTTCGCCGCGCCTTGTTCCTGTCAACGCTAGGTCAGGTCTTGACTTCATCTTGCTGGCGGTCGAGATCGGCATGCAGCATGGGGCAATCGGTACCGGGATGAGCGACAGGTGACCCATGCCCGGTGAATGATGTTTGATGCGATGCTAAACGGAACTAATCACGGTGTCTGTCAGGATTGCAAAGCTGTTTGTGTCAGGATTTCCTGAATATAGATGGCCGGTTCGAATGTGACGCCTCGATGAGCGTCGTCCGATGTTCTATCAGCCATTTGACGACCAGCACTCACTGGCGGGACGTTGGTGTGACACCGCTCGCGCACGGCAACGATGAGGCAGAACGTTTCGTTCGCGTGGCGGGATTTTCACCGCTAACCGCCGCCACGAGTGGAACCCAATGCTTCAATGTCCGCAACTTCTCTGATAGTTGCGAGGCATCCGATGGCCAGGTTCACGTTGTCGCTTCCCATACTGCGCCGTTCGAACGCACCGGCCAGCCATCCGTCTGCACCCGCAACGGGCGCGGTGCAGCCGCGTCCCGCGGAGGGCCGCAGACATGGGCGCACGGTGAGCCCGATGCTCGGCGAGATCAGCGCGCAGGCCCGCGAAACGCAAGTCGCGGGGCCGGCGGCGCCGCGCAACGCGGCGCCGCTCGCAACCCGGCGCGCAGGCAAGGCGCCGATGCAGGAGCCGGGCACGATGACGCTCGCAGACCTGTTCGCACGCTCTGAGCGGATGGACCCAGAGCACGTCGCATCGAGTTCCGGAACGAAACCGATAGTCGAAGTGACGAACGATGATGCGGCCGCGTCGACTTCCGCCGCTGCTCAGGCGGACACGGGCTACACGCCATGGCGGGGCCGCGGCGGCTGGGGCATGTCGGTGCTGCGTAGTCTGGGGCATGAATCGCCGGACGAAATGGCGAGTCCTGAACAACTGGTTGGGTCCGAGTACGGCTCCGCGCACGAGTCGCTGCGTGGCTCGCTGCACGGGTCGGAGCATGAGCCGCCACATGGCTCGGTGCAACAGTCGGGCCCAGGGTCAGTGCAAGACTCGCTGCGCGAACCGGAGATGGCGCCCGAGCCGGTCTTCACTTCGCGCTTTGAAGGCGGCGAGTTCACGCTGGCGGAAGCCCGCGTGCCGGAAGATGGCGATGCGAAGGCCGCCGTGTTGCTCGCGCAACTGGCGAGCGTCCCGCTAACGGGCGATGCAGGCGGGGATCACGCCGCCCACGAGCAATCCTCGCGCACTCGCGGTCCGCTCGAACTCGGCCGCGCGATCGCAGGCGGCGACGCCCTTGCGCTCGCGACGCTCACGCAGCTCGTCAGGCACGCGCATCAGGCCGCGCGTGCTGCAGCCGACACCGCGGCCGGGGGCGGCATGGCGGGGCTCGTCGCCAGCGGACGCGACGCGGGAGAGATGACGACCCATCTTGAAGCCGCGGGCGACCATTTCGACGCACTGGAACTCGCACTCAATTTCGCGGATGACGAAGCCGACGGCGTCGCCGTGGCGCGCATCCAGCTCGACGCCGCGCGTGCCGCAATCGCCACCGTTCGAGCGGACTTCGCGCATTGCGCCGTCCAGTGCGCGATCGACGAACACCGTCTGCTGCCGGAAGCCGCGGTGCTCGGCGAACTGGCGATGCTGGGTACGCTGCGTCCCGTGACCTTCGAAGCCGCGCATGCCGATCACGACGGCCTCGCACAACTGGCGACGCGCATGTCGCGCGATCTGCGCACGATGATGACGTCATCGCTCGATAGCGATCACGCGACTGTCGGCGCATTCGGCACACGCGAAAGCGAAGCGCCCGGCGTGTCGACGCTTCTTGGTGACGCCGCGGCGCGCGTGGCCGAACTGCGTGCCGCGTGCCCGCCGGGTGCGCCCGCACAATCTGCACTGGCGCAACTCGCCGACGCCATTCGCGCCACCCGGAGCTGGATCGACAACGGTCACGTCGACGGAGCCCAACCGCGCGCGACGGCCCGCATCCTGCCGACCGATCTGCAGGCGGCCGTCGCACCCGTCGTCGCGACGACACCTGAAGCGGTGACCGCGCGCATGGCGGAAATCGACCGTCAGCGAGCCGCGCTGGGCGAGCTGCCGAACCTGCTCGCGCGCGGACGTGCCGAGCTCGCGCCAAACGAATCGCCGGCCGAGCGCGACCGCGCACTCAACGATTCGATCACGGAGACGATCGGTCTTTCGTTCGGGCCGCACACGCCGGTCGATACGCGCATCGAGCTCGCGCGTGTGGCGATGCACTTTACCGTTGGTGACGGCGCGGAACGACTGCGCGTCGCGCGCAAGCTCACCAGCGCCGCGTTGGGGATCGAGCGGCCGTGCGCCGACGACGTGTTGCAGACACTCGGTGAGGCGGGCAGCGGGGTGCGCGTTATCGCGCTGTACGACCGGTTGGGCGACGTCATGGCGGGGATGTCGCCGGGCGAGGCGCAGCGCTTCGCGCAGACGTTCGACGAAACATGGTCCGTCGCGATCAACCCGCGTCAGGTGAGTTCGGTGCAGCACGCGGCGGAAGCGATCGCGACCGGGCGCCGTCCCGAGCAATACGCTGCCGACCGGGCCGTGCACCTGCCGGACGATCCCGCGTGGCTCGGTAGCAGCCGGCAACGCGCGACCGTCGTGCGCGACTACCTCAACCAGTGTAGCGGGCGACGCGCGTGCGGCAGCCTTTTGGCGACGGACGGACACGTCGACAATCGCGGCCCGTTCCGGCAGATTCTCGCGCTCGCGTCGAACATGGACGGCCTGCGCGGGCACCGCCATCATCTGGTGGCGTTCGCCAAAGAGCTGTTCGCGGAAGACGCCGGACGGATCGCCATCGGCTCGCGGCCAGCGGTGGATTCCGCGCAGCGTTACGAACTGCTGCATGCGATGGTCGCGCAGTTGCCGCGTGTTGGCAGCGCATCCGGCGACAGGCAGACGGTGGCCGACGTGATGTCGCTGATCCTGCAGCAGCTCGAGAAGCCTCAGCTGAATAGCCGTCACAAGTCGAGGCTCGCAAAAGACCTGATCGACATCGCCGGCCATCTCGCGACGAGCCGCTACAGCGGCAGCGATGCGCAACAGTCGCACGCGCTCGATGCGGTGCGCGCCGGTCTCAAGCATCTGCGCGGCGCTTCTCTCGCATCGCTGCTGAAGCAGCTGATCGCGTCGAGCGAAGACTTGAGCGACGCCCGCAGCGCGCACGTTGACATGCCGCGCACGCGCGGGCAAAAGCGCAGCCGGATGTGGTCGACCGTGGTGCCGCCGTTCGCGGCAGTTTCTGCTGCGGGCTTCGCATGGTCGGCCGTGACGGGGCGCGCGAGTCCGCGCAGCCAAGCGTTGCGCGTCGCACTGGAGGCGATCGAGCGCGACATCGCACACTGCCAGAAAGAGGGAGTCGCGCAGAGCGCCGCGTTTCGACCGATCTATCGGGAGATGCTGCAGTCCGTGCTGGCCGGCGTGGGGCAGGCGGACGCGAAGCTGGACGAGGCGCCGCGCGCACGGTTGCTGTCGAGTGTCGTCCAGGGCACGCTGCCCGCCGAGATCGATGTGCCGCAGCGCAATCAGATCCTCGCGGATGTTGTGGGTGACGATCCCGCGATGCGCGCGACGCTGGTCCGCACGCTCGTGAGTGCCGTGCAGGACCGCAAGGCGCCCGCGAACACGCCGCTGGGGCGGATTCATGCCGCGCGCTATCTGCAAAACCTGATCGCGGCATTCGGCAGCGACTTGCGGCCCGCGGATCTCCAGGCCGCGCGCGCCGCGATCGACCGCGCGACGCTCAGCAAATCCGCCGACTGGACGGACGCGCAGCAGATGTCCGTCCTGCTTACGATGGCGCGCGAATCGCAGCGCGATGGCGTGCCGGTGCGGCCGGAGGCGGCGCGCGCTGTGGCCGTTGCGCTGGCCGCGACGTTGCGTCCCGCGCCAACTGTGACCGGCGCGCGCGAAATCGCGTCACATGCGGCCGACGTCGTCAGGCTGTACCCGTTCTTCGATGCGCCTTCGCGCAACCGGCTGCACACGGCGCTAGCCGGCATCGCACCGGAGCAGCCCGAGGAGCGGGGGCCGGCGACGCGTAATCAGTTGCCGCTCCTGAACCTCGCAATGAGCATGGCGCACTTCACCGGCGACGCGGGAGACGCGGCGGAGCTCGCGCAGCTGCTGCGCCAGGTCTGGCCGCGCCTGAACGCAACGAACCAGCAGGCCGCGCTGCACAACATGTTCGACGCCTACGACGAGGCTACACCAGCTGGCCGCGACGCGGTGCTCGCAGTCGTGGTGGGACTCGACGATGGCGGCCAGTTCGCGAGCGCCGCGATCCGGCTGGTGGAGAGCGCGTTCCCGGAAGGCACGCAGACGGGCATGCCGGATCGCGCGGAACAGCAGCGTGTCGTCGATACCGTGCTGAACCGGATGGCGACGCTCGACGGCGAGCATACTTCGGAGCTCGCAAGCAATCTCGTGCGTGGCGGCAGCCACGTGCCACAGGCGCTGATCGACGGCTTCGTCGAAAGCGCGGCGAAGCTTGCACCCCGCACGCTGGCCGAAGTGCTGAGCGCGGAACTACAACGCGTCGGTACATTGTCGGTAGCGCAGGTAGCCGACGTGGTGGCGAACTGGCGCGACATCGCGGACCGGATGGCGCCGGACGCGCCGCAGCGCGACGCATTGTGGCTCTACGCCGACATCGCGTCGCAAGGGTATCTGGGCGCGCAGACACGGCACGATGCGGACGGCGAAGGCGTCGCGGTGTCGGCCGAAGCGGCAGGGCAGCTGCTCGCGGCGCTGCCCTCGTTCACGGACAGCATGCAGGCGGTGGTCTTGCGGCACATCGCAGGCGAAAGCGCGCCGGAGGACGTGCGGAAATCGGTTGTCGGAGACCTCTTCCGCGATTTCGCGAAAGCTGAACCCGCGCGGCGCCATCTCGCGATCGAACTCGGCGGTACGACAGCGATCGGGCGAGGCATGGAGGCGCTGGCAGCGCGGTTCGGAACGCCCGATCTGCACGATGGCCGGGCCAACGGCTGGTGGGATCTGGAGCAGCCGTTCATTGCCGCGGGTGGTCCGGACGGCACGCTGAAGACGCTCGGTTCCGCTTTGCGCTCGCCCGGCCGCCGGCCGCAGGAAGTCGGGGTCGTGCTCGAGGCGATCGCCGCGCGCTTCCAGGAACTGCCGCTGCGCTTTCGAGAACAGTTCGCGGTGCTCCTCGAGGAGCACGGCATGCAATTGCCGCCGCTGTTGCGCCGGCGCGTGATCGATACGCTCGCCATCGCGAATCCGTCGCTCGCGCAGGAGGACGAGTTCTCCGCGATCGGACGCGAACTACTGCAACGTCATGCTGCGGACGGCTCGAATGGACTTGCGAATGCTCGATTGCGCGGCATGAAAATAAACAATGCAGAAGGCGCTATCGTGCATCTGCGCGAAAGCCGGTTGACGGTGTTGGCAAACAATTCGGCGTGATGCGCCATTGGTCGGTTAACTGATGGAACGCAGTCGGCGCGGAAGCACAGCCGTCATGGTTCTCGCGGTTGGTAGCGTTCAGCAGTTCGAGTGAGGGAGTCTAGGCACGGAAGAGTCACGATCTGCTAGGTGCCGCGGAGTGTCGCAAATCGGTCCTTGATCGTCGGCTTGGCCGTTTCGCCGTCTATTCATGAGCGTGGGACTTCGCCATGGAGGGCGGATGCCAGCATTCGGCGCAAGAGTTCATGATTCAATGTCTTCATATTTTCGGCGGCGATCATAACCTGCCGTAAAAGAAATGAGTTGATGGCTTTGTGTGATGTAGGCTCCAAATAGGATGGAACGGTCATCTGCCGCCTTGACGGTCCATTCGACGCCTCAGTCAGCTACGCGTCCTGAGCATGCGACAATGCAGGTTCGGCTGTCCATCCAACAAGCAGAACCTGATGGGATCCACGACCATTGCCATTTGTCGGGCCCGGAACCGGCGCGATTCAACGCAAGGTCGTCAAACGAGCTTAGCTCGCACTGTTCTTCGCCAACCGATCTGCGAGCCGTGTCGCCACGGAGGCCTGTGGCAGCGCTCACCATTGGGCACGGTCGCGGCGACGCTCGCCCAGAAGTGCGGCTCATTGCAGCCCGGTTCGCCGGACCGTTCGTAAAGTCGAACAAGGACGACGCAACCGACGCTGCGGTAATCTGAGGAGCGGCTCGGCGACCGGGATGCGATTCGTGCCGTCAAGACGGATGACCCGCAGGTCATGCCTGCAATGCACCGCATGCTTCAGCAACTGGTCCGGACCGCGTCATGCTGGTCGACCAGTTCCGTGGACTGCTGTACGAATTCGGTGTTGCATGCACCGGTCGATGACTGTCTGCCCGAGCTCTGGTGCTTACCGGATGACCGAAGTCTTCCCGGGAGCGCGTTTTCTTTCATTGAGGATGCAACTCGTCGAGCCGGGCGACGAGGGTCCCATATTCCAGATATCTCAAGGGCCTTGTCGTTGCTGCGAGGCACTGGCCGTGGTTCATGTAGTGATCTGTGGCCGCGTTTTCCGTTCTGCCGAATAGCGCGGCCATACGCAAATACGTGCCTTCGGCAAATCGAGGCATCGAGTGTAGCTGTGATCCCCGCGCTTGAGGGACTTCATTTTGTGATCAGCCCGATTGCCGAATGTTCGCGGTAAGGCGCCTTCCTAGCTTCACGTAGAGCTTGACTGCTCGGATGCGGTCTACATGCGAATGTATGGACCAGCTCCTCGTAGTCCAAGAATTTCGCCGCTCCCCGTTTTTACCGTCGGTATGCTTGTCGGCTACCAGCGGATCACGGAGCGGGCAATGCATAGCCAGCATGGGTAACGTTGAACATGCGAGACTCGACCGTCTGAAGGTAATTCAGGTAGTTGTGGAATCCGGTCTGAAACCTGGACGTGTTGCTGAGAAGCCGAGCATGGCGGTCAGGCAGATCCGGCTGGTTGGCCGGTTGCGCGAGCCGGCCCGGGTGGTCTGGTATCTGGCCTGCGCTCGGAGCCGAGCAACAGACGGCGGGATGGAGGAAACCGCGGAGTGCCCCGATGCGGTTGGAGGCTTTGCGGCTATGGCGATTGATAGGCTGGGATGCTCAGTGGTCTCGGATGCGACGCGGTTAGGCGGGATGCCGGACGGGCGCGGATGCCGTAGCAAATCGGTGCAGTCGTGCAATCGCGATGATGAAGCAGGCGTGTGTGTCGCTTCGCGAAGCGACACACACGGACGTCCTCGCGTGGGTCGCATTGCCGCATCGCCGACGTTGCACAGGGAGATCGAGGAACCGTGATGCGCATGTCGGATCCCGTCGTATTGGCGGTGCGCGGATGGGGGCGCCGCGCGCGAGGATGTCGATGACGATCATCGGTGCACCGCAGTGCCGGCAGATGAACACGGGCCGGGTTTCGGTGACGTAGTCGTCCGGTGACGGACTGATCTCGGATGCAACGCGCAACAACTCACGCACCTTTGCGAGGCTGGCGCGGCGCACGGGGTTGGCGAGCAGCCCGTAGTGACGGATGCGATGGAATGGAAACCACCGGGCAGCACATGGAGCAGGAAGCGGCGCATGAATTCGCCTACCTCCAGCGTCATGGTCTTGTAGCGGGTGCGCCCCTTCGCGCGGTAGTCCTTCCAGCGGAACGTCACGTCACGCTGATCGAAGGTGACTAGGCGCTGGTTGGAGATGGCGACGCGGTGTGTATAGCGTGAGAAGTACTCGAGTACCGCCTTGGGTCCGGCGAACGGGCGCTTGGCGTAGACCACCCATTTGCAGGTACGTAGCGGCGCAAGCCACCGGGCGAAGGTGACGCGATCAGCGAGCCCGGTGTACTCGCCGAAGAACTGCAACTGGCCATGCCGGTGGGCCACTTCGAGCGCTTCGAGGAAGCGCCTGCGGAACAGGCGTGAGAGCACGCGAACGGGCAGGAAGAAGCCGGGCCGGCAGGCGATCCAGCGCTCACCGTCAGGCGAGAGTCCGCCGCCGGGGACGATGCCATGCACATGCGGGTGATGCGTGAGCGCCGAGCCCCAGGTATGCATTACGAGCGTGGCGCCGATGTTGGCACCCAGATGCTTCGGATCAGTTGCGATGGTGCGCAGCGTTTCGGCGGCGATGTCGAGCAGCAGCCCGTAGATGATCCGTTTGTTAAACCAAGCAATCGCGCTAATGGGCGCGGGCAGCGTGAAGACGATGTGGAAGTACTCGAAGGGTAGCAGATCGGCTTGGCGTGCCTGCAGCCAGCGATGGTCGGCGCTGGCTTGGCACTTCGGGCAATGCCGGTCCCGACAGGAGTTGAAGGACACCTCCGTCCTTGCGCAGCCAGAGCAGCGCAACACATGTCCGCCCAGTGCCGCCGTGCGGCACCGTTCGATGGCTGACATGACCTTCAGTTGCCCCAGGCTCAGGCGTGTCGTGGCCCGCCACGCTGGCCCGTCGCTGCGGAAGATGTCCGCAACCTCCAGCATGAGGCGCTACGCGCGGACCTACCCGGGAGGCAGGCGGTCCAGCGGACTGGTGACCTCGTGCAGCAGGTCGGTGGCCACCTGGATGTAGAGCGCGGTGTTCTCGAGCTTCGCATGGCCGAGCAGCACCTGGATCACGCGGATACGCGAACTCACCGTGAAGTGGATGCAGACGCTTGAGACGCAGAACGTGTCGACGGCCGGTCCGCCGACAAAGCGGCATTCGGAGCTACCTCACGAGTACGTGTGTGGGCGCGAGTGACCGCACCCAGCCGGTCCGGAACGTCACTGGTGATGCCCTCACACCTCCGATTTTCGTATAGCGCGCGTCATAGACCGGCGGTCTGCAAATGTGTCCACGGCGACCAAAACCGGCGATAGCCAATCCTGCCATCCCTTGTTCTCCGCGCATTTTTTATGGCACAGAGTAAACGCCGTGCGCAGAGGTCGCTGCCTTCGCGTAAACGTCCGATCGAGCCTCGGAGAACCACGTGCGTTGTCTTTGCGAAGACTATGCGCGGTGGGGTTGGCATTTGGGTCAACGCACTGCGTAAAGCGATGCCTTAAGGGATGCGTAACCGCTGCGCCATGAACTTCTGACCAGTGGCGAACCAGATGTGTGGAATGTGCGTACATTGTCGTGTTTGGCGCGCGCGAAAAGTGCGGATCGTTCGCATAGTAAATGCGCCGACCGATGCGTTTCGAGGGCCGTATGAAAAGCCAAGTCTGGTGCCCGGGCTGTCAACGTATTGCGTAGAGCAGACGAAGACCTGCGTGCGTCGAGATGCAGGCGACGCGCTATCGTGTGAGCGTGGATCTCACGGTTAAGTGCGGAGCACCGTGAGCAATTCAGGCAAGAGGGCTGGAATCTGCACGCGCACAGACGCGGCGGCCGAAGCCAGAAACGCGCGTCAAGGTGGTGTCGCTCGGCGTCAACGGCACGCGCCAATCCGGCGTACCTTGATGCGTTGGTCTAGCGTGTCGTGTGCGCACAACATTCGCTAAAAAAGTGCGTTGTTCTGCTGCTTTCCCTTCGCTACCGGTGTGTTCCTGCATGAGCAAGTCGTGCGGAAAAACTGTGTTGACGCGTGCTCAGGACGTGCGCACGATGATGTCACAGCGATGCGTAGCCGATGTTCAGGAGGGTAACGATGCCTGTTGCGAAGGTCTATACGAAGTCGCAATGGGAGGCTTTTGGTCGCGCACTCGATGCGCTCCCAGAGAAGCCGGATACCGAACGTGGCGTGACGGTGCGCGATGCGATGAAGGACATGCGTGTGCGCGTGCGGACTGCGCAGGCGAAGGGCTATACGCTGGAGCAGATCGCGGAGCAGGCTCAGCAACAGGGTCTTGACATCACGGCAGGGACGATTCGCTATGCACTGCGCTCGGCAGGAAAAGGCAGTGGCGCAAGCAGTGTCGCGCGACCCGCACCGGGCGCACGCGCGACGGGTGCCGAGAAGGCGTTTACGGCGCAAACGCGTGCGCAGGAGGCGACGTCCCAGACAAAGCACGTTCGCAAGGAAGGGGTAAAGACGGAAGCCAGACCGCAATCCGGGCCGGTGCAGGGCGCACTCGGATTTGCGATCCGGCCCGACACCCATGATCTGTAGAGGAGTCGAGATGGATACGACAGTCAATCCCATCTATCTTGTGGGCGGTGGCAAGGGCGGCGTTGGCAAGAGTCTTGTCGCGCTTGCCTTGGTCGATCACCTGCAGCGGCGCGGCGTCAAGCCCGTGCTGGTTGAGAACGACACGTCAAACCCCGACGTGATGAAGGCCGTGCAGGGCGAGATTGATTGCGCCGCGTTCGATCTGGACGAGGCGGAAGGATGGATCAATTTCGTGAACTACTGCGACGAGCATCGGGACGCGGTAGTGGTGGTCAGCACGGCAGCGCGTAACCAGGATGGCGTCGCCCGCTACGGCGCGACGCTGGCCAGCACGCTGGGCGAGCTTGGCAGGCGGCTCGTCGTGTTCTGGGTGATCAACCGGCAGCGCGACAGTCTGGAACTGCTGCGCCAGTTCGGTGAAACCTTTCCGGACGCGATGACGCACGTTGTGCGCAATGGCCACTACGGCACACCGGACAGGTTCGTGCTGTATCAGGACTCGAAAATCCGCAAGAGTGTCGAGGCGAAGGGCAAGTCGCTCGACTTTCCGGAACTCGCGGATCGTGTGGCGGACGATCTGCGCAGTCAGCGCCTGTCGGTGCGCAAGGCGGCAGAGTCGCTGCCCATCGGGCAACGCGCGGAATTGCTGCGCTGGCGGGCCCTCTATGACGCGATGTTCGCCGGGGTGACGGGCAATGCCTGAGCGGCGGGCGCGGCGCGGACGTCCTGTCGATCCGCTTGCCCGGCTCTTTTATGACGTCACCGGCGAGAAGCCGGACGACGCGAGCCTGCTACGGATGCGTCGGGTGTCGGTGGCCCTGAATCTGCGCGACAACGATGCGCTGTGGTCGGTGCTGGCGGTGCTCGAATACTATGCGCGGCTTTACGAAGCGATGCCGGAGCGCATCGAGCAGGCAGGCAAGGGCAATCTGGACGCAGTGCGGGAGGAGGCACGTGAGGCAACGGACGCACTGATGGCGCAGCACCGCGACGCGCTCGCACGCTGCAAGGCGACCGTCGAACTCGCGGAACGGATGGCCGTTGAACACGAGGCGAGGTATCGCGCAACGCTCGCGGCACTGAATGAACAGGCGTTGGTCACGCAGGTGGGGCGCGCCGCTGACCGGATTGCGCGCATCGCGGGAAACCGGGTGGTAGGCGCAGTGGCCGTTGCGGCGCGCGAGCATCGGCAGCAGCTCGACGCGGCGGTAGCTCTGTTTGAGCGGGAGATGAGCGAGGCAGCGGCGCGCGCCGGGAAGGTCGACCAGATGGCAACGCGACGGATGGTGAAGGCGTGCCGCGCACTGGTTGTCGTAGCGTTGATCGTGATTCTGCTCGCGGCGGTAGCGGGTGGGCTGGCAGGCCGCTACTCCAGTAGTCATATGGTGCGGCCAGACGGTTTGCCGTCTGCCCGCACGGGTCATGCGTCGTCGGTGTCGCCTTTCACGAACGGGAGGGCATCATGAAGCGTGTGCGAGGCCAGCAGCGGTCGGGAAGGGCCACGGCGGCGGCGTACCGGCTGAGGCGGGAGCCTCGGCCACATCGGAAGCCGTGTTATTGATGCCACTGTGATCGCTCTCGGGCTCGGCGGCGCCGTCGTCATCCTCCTGCGCGTCGTCGGGACCGTTGCGGGTGTCCGGGCCGTGTTCGTCCTCCCCTGCGTTCCCGTCCTCGCCGTCGCGCGCTTCCCATGACGGCGTGACCGGGATTTCCGTATCGGTGAGGATTTCCGGGAGCCACGCGACCTTCGCCAGACGTAGTTCGGCTGCGGCAGCGGCGTCTGCCTTCTTCATCTTTCCGAGGTCAGCGGCAACCTTGGGCGACACGGCTGCGGACACGACTTCCCCGATGCGCGCCTTACTGACATGATCGAAATACGTGGCGCGGGTCGGTGTCCAGTACCGGGTCATGTCCAGGTTCAGCGCGCCCGCGAGCGCGCTGATCGCCTGCGGCTTTTCCTCGCCCACGATGCCGTCGAGCAGGGTGCCGGTGCAGAAGGCAAGCAGGTCGAGCAGCGTCGTCCCGGGATCCTGTTTCGCGAGCCAGGGCAACAGATCGGCGCGTTTCGCAGGCAACTCGGCGACCCATCGGGCGCGCTGTGCCTCGATGGCGTTCCATGCGGGGCAGGTGGGCAGGTCGTCCGCCGCGCGCAGCAGGCTGTCTTGATTGTTGTCGCCGGATAACGCCAGATAGTCGGGTGCGGACGTGTATCCGTAGTGCTCGGGCAGCGCTTGCGGAATGAGATGCCGCAACAGGGCGGCGAGCGCGACGGCGGGCTGCGCGACCATTTCGGCGTGGATGGCGACGGTGCGGTGCGCGGTGAGTCGCTGGCAGAGTTTCGCGCTGTGGACCGGTTTGGTCCTCGGTACAGGATCATCTGCCGGGTCCGCAGCTTCCGCCTGCGGCGTGCCGGTGACCGTTGCACCCGCCGCGTCCAGCGCCGCACTGTTCTCGCGCCGCACGAGACCGCGCTCGATGAGCAGTTTTCCCTGCGGATCGATGATCACGAACGCGCCCGCCTTCACCATCTGCTGTGTATCCCACACGAGAGCGCGGCTTTCGAGTGCGACGATCGTGGCATTGGCCCTCCCAATTTCGGCATCAAGTCGGTCGGCTTCCTCGTAGGCGTTTTCGTCGTCCTCGGATAGCGCTTCCAGCTTCCCCGCCAGGTCGTCCTGCTGAGCGGTGAGTGCGTTCATCTCGCGCTGCTCGTCGTCCGTCAAGGGGCGCTGGATGGGGCGCAGCTTGCCGTAGCGGTTAAGCTCCAGCACGTCGCGCTCGACGCGGGTTTCTGTCCAGCCCCAACCCTCGGCGCGCACTTCTTCTGCAGCTACGTCGAGTTTCTGCGCGACGAGTCGCTGCAGCAGTTCAGCATCGGCAATGTAGCCAGCATTCCCGTCGTCACTGAAGAGGTCACGGCGTACATACCCGCCTGCTGCCTCGTAGGTGTCGAGGCCAATAAAGCGCACAAGGCGGCTGCGGCTCGCGTCGATTTCGGCCCGCGTGATGGCCTGCCGCAGATAGTTTGGCTGGCGCTGCCATTCATTCGCATCGAACCAGATGTGCTCCTGCGTTTCATGGTTGTCCGCAAGGGCGAGCGCGGCAAGCTGGTCGAGCGTGATCGCGTCCTCCCGCAGCAGGGCCAACAGCTTTGGGGATACGCTGGCGAGCTTCATGCGCCGTTTGACAGTGAGTGGCGAGGCGGAAAAGAGCGCGGCAATGTAATCGACGCTTCGCCCTTCCTCGGCCAGCATCCGGTATGCGCGGAGCACGTCGAACGGATCGAGTCCTTCGCGCTCGGTATTTTCGATCAGGGAAATGGCGAGGGCTTCGCCTTCACTGACGATCCGCACGGGGACCGGATAGTCGGCGGCAATGTCTTTCTGTTCGAACAGGAGGTCGAGGGCCGCCTTGCGGCGCTGACCGGCGCAGACGCCATATTTGCGCTGCCTGCCGCGCGATCCCTTTATCTCGTGGACGACGAGATTTTGTAGCAGACCCTTGGCCCGGATATTGGCGGCAAGGCTAGGAATGCCCGACAGGGGTTTCGTGCGCGCATTGAGTGGCGAAGGACGCAGGGTGGAATACGGCAAGGTCACGATAGGCTGCTCATTGCCGAAGTGCGTTTCGAGAAAGGTAGCCGGTTCGGCGGTGTCCGCCGTCATGGCTTCGGATTGGGCTTGCATGACTGACTCCAGAGAGTTGAAAAGAAAGTTCCGGGCCGGGCACTATCGGACTTCATCAGGACTCGACCCGGAGAGGAGTCCTGATGGATGATAAGAAGAAGCGGATTTCTCGCCCCTGTCGTGGCTACGCCTTCATCTGGCGCATTGCATCCGCAAGCATCCAGAGGGCGCGGTTGAGCTTCACGTTCTGGTCAATGCCGGTAATGGGACGGGTGGACATCGAGCGCCCCGTGCGCGAACGTCCATGCAGGCCTCCCTTGGTGAGGTTTTCCTGGACGCGGTTAAAGACGGTCCAGAGGTCGTCGCGGCGATCCTCGAAGCGGCGAGGGGCGAGCAACTGGCTGTCGGTGACCGGGGCCGGTGCCTCTGCGTCGGTCGGATCGTAGCGCAGCGCAAGTGCGGAGCGGGCGAATGCGTGCTGTTCGTCGCGGTCGAGTGTGACGGCGCGCATGCCTTCCTTCTGTTCGCGGATCAGGTCGAAACCGTCGAGCACGTCGAATGCACCGTTGATTACGTTCTGGACGATGTTGCCCTTGTGCGGGACGCGGATATCGGCGACGTTGTCTCCAGCCACCATGCCGTTCTGGCAGACGAAGCGCAGCATGCCCGCGAGCATCTGGTAACTGCTGGTGCCATCGTGCGAATTCAGCAGCACAATTTCGTCGGCTTCCTCGCCGGTAATCTGGTCGGCGTGACGAAGCCGAAGCATGTGTTTCGTGTATTCGCGGCGGTCGTCGTGCCGCACGCGCGTCTGGCAGACCATGAAGGGTTGAAAGCCTTCATTGCGCAGGCCGCTCAGCACGTCGATGGTCGGAATGTAGGTGTAGCGTTCGGAGCGGCTTTCGTGCTTGCCGTCCGCAAAGATGGATGGGGCAACGCGGCGAATCTGGTCATCCGACAGGGGGGAGTCGGCGCGAAGAATCGGGGAGCCGTAACGGAAAGAGGAAGCGAGTTGCATGGCAATCTCCACAGTCAAGGTTGAGGACCTGAACCGGGCAACGGGATGTGACTTGCCGTTGCGGCTGGACACCTCCCGGTGGAACTCGGGGTTGGCTTTGCTGCCGCCAGGCTCCCGGGTTTCCGCCCGTGCGACTGGAGGAGCCGATAGCGGGCAGGCGTCAAGGAAAAAGGCGAGGGAGGGGTGCGGGCGACACGGTCCCTCGCCCCTTGATGCCTGCCCGCTATCGGCTACGGTCGCGGGTCAAGGGCGGGAACCTGGGAGCCGGGTGCAGGCCATGCGTCGGGTTGACCGGGTAGGCGTGCCGTGCAGCAGGCGCGGCTGCTTGGCCGTGCCCACCTGGAAGATGAGCAGGGTTGACTGCTGAGTCAGGGATTGACGCACGACAGGGGCGACACGTGGAAGGCGGCTCTAACCGCAGTGCGAAACCGGGTCCCGGCGCGTCAACGTCGGGAGGCCTTCAGTCAGCATGCGAGGCACATAGTTGGATGAGGCTCACATATACGGCGAAAGGGCGTACAGCAATTTTGGTTATCGCCGCTTTTTGTCAACTGTGCGGTAAGCTGTGAAAGGTGGAGCGAGGTCTCGCCGTAGCTGGCCGAGCCGAACGTAAATTAATGGTCGATGGTGCTTCCGTCACCTGCCAGAGACTGGATGCGGAGGCAACGATCTTTTCATCGTTGACACTGCATTCTAATGTTAATCTAACTGCCGTTGTGTGATCGGTTTAGGTTAAGACCGCGGACCAACGAGAATTTGAGAGACTATCGGGGACGGGAAAGCAGTTTGCCGAGGAAATTGGATGACAGCCGAGTGCAAGACGCTGGGCGCCTGAGCAAAACGTTGATTTCTTTATACGAGTTGTCGCTGTCAACTCGGGGCGAACTCTGCGTCAATCGTTTGCGTAAGCATCGCATGTACGTCAAGATCTTTTCCGACCCGGCTAGCGCGATTGAGGGCGTCCTGTTGGGCGGGTTAGTTTGTGCTGCAAATTAACAGCGCATTTGCCGACGGCTAGGCCGGTATTGCTTGCAGCGGTGGCCCAGCTGGCATCGTCGAAAAAAGACCGGCAGTCAGTCGGCGACGCAAAGAAGGGCGATGCAATCGCGCTTCACTTCGGCGTGCCGACGTGCTCGGATGACGAGGTAATGGCGTACTGAGTGGATCAACGTGGAAGGGCAGAGAAGTCTTTCACGACCCGTGGGCGCACCCTCCCATCGCTCCGATCCACGAATATGACCTGTTTCGCTGGTTCAAGACTGTACGACACATGTATTGGACGATCTGCCCCATAGATGTAGATGCGATCAAACGCCAGATTTGCCGTGATCCATTCGGCGACCGCATACATATTCTCGTCCTGAATTAGAAAGTCGGCTGCGGCCCCCCCACGGGAACATATTAAATTGCCGAAGCGGTCAACTTCGTGGGAGGCGTGCTGATCAATATTGGCCGCGATCCGACCAGTGCCAAGCCGCTTAATTGTGCGTGCCAACTGTGGGGAGCAGAAACCATAGGTCAATTCGATTCGACCAAAATAATCGATGATCGGGTCAAGTATATTTTTAGTAAGTGCCAGTAGTGCATTGTAGCTTTGCGGCACAAGCGGTGTGTTTTCTATCCCGGTGTTGTGCACTGTCTCGCTGCACTGTATTAGGTCTCGATACGTGTACCATTTACCGCAAGCATCATCCAGGCTTGGGATGGCTTGCGAGGGCCGAAGCTCAAATCCGGATAGCTCAATCCGTTCGTTGCGCAGGAGCTGGTCAAACTCCAACTTGGTCGGGCCATGTTCGGGCAGCGATTGGCATAACGGCAGGAGTTGCTCATCTAGAGTCGCCTGCTGCGCGTACCCGGGGAACTCTTCGTTGATATACCTCGATTTGCCGAGTAAAAGCGTAGGTTCGTAGTTGTCCACATACTCGAACACGTCGATTTCTTGGGTGCGAAGGTGTATCTTCACGCGGCGCCGAAGCAGGGGCGTTGGCGATGAGTCAAAGTCCTTGAATTCAAGTATTGTCAGCTTTCCGGATCTGACGTGGACCTTGACTATGTCCGCGCTTCGGACGTCTCCATAAATTGTAGCAGCCGCTCCGATGTACGCTCGGAGGACCGCGGGAAGTGCTTCTACCAGTGAGGTGTGGACCTGCAAAGAATGGTTGTCCGAGTAGTAGCCGAATCCGTTTCGAGCGGCGAATTCGCAGGCTTCGGCGACGACGGAAGGCGAAGCGATGGTTTTGAGGAGTTCCGCGCCGGCGGCCTGGGCCGCGCCTAAAGAGCCGAAAAAGTACTTCACGTCCCGCTTCAGAGAAGCGCTCAATGTCTTCAGCGTGATGCGGCCGTCAAAGACCTGCAGCGCAAAATAGACCTCCAGGTCGTCGATCCGTTCGGATCGAGCCAGTTCGAGTTCCGCGCGATCGTTGTTTGCTTCGCACAGGCGAGTCGCTTTGGCAAGTGAACCGTTTGCGTCAAGAAGGTCGACAAACTCCTCAGCTTCCTCGCATACCGGTGCCCGTCCAAGCTGCAGCATCCTGCTCCAGAGCCGGTTAAATCCGTTTTGATTTGCGGCATAGAGCGCGGCCAAAGCATGAATGCGAGGTTGGGGATCACGCGAACTCGTCTGACGGGTTTGCACAACCCGTCTGAAGACGCGCGATGAGCGTTGGCGGTCCAGGCGAAATTGCTCTTCAAGCCGGTCGCTGGCAAATACAAAGGCTATCCCCGGCGCCACCAGCACAGCAGGCCGATTGAGCACTGATTCGATATAGGATTTTAATTCGGATTGCGAGAAGTATTTCTGGAATGTTCGGCGGGAAGTAATATAGCCATCGCGAAAGGATAGCCCTCGATTGTTTGACGAGCTCTCAGTCATCACTGCGACAGATAGTGCGACACGCGCAAGTCCAAATGCTTCGCTAAGCGTCCTATCCCGTTCCTCGCGATCTTCGATGACGTTCAGAACAAATCCGAGATTGACGATGTCGCCCGTGACTTGCGGCGCCGCAGCAGAGAAATGAGGATCCCATCCACCTGCGTTGTATCCTTCACGATTTAGTCCCTCAACATCATCGCCTTTCCCACACCCGTAGTCAAAAATTGATTTGTCTTTCGTTAGTACACCAAATCTAACTAGTGCCTGAACTGGAGCCGACAACCCTGAACGCGCCAGCGCCGTTCTATATCTCTCTACAGTCGTCGCCGGGTTGTCCGTGGGGGCGGGAATGTCTCCATCGACAACATTGCCCAAAGGCATGAATGTGTCCGCAACCAGGCTGTAACCGGCCTTGGCGATCCGCTCAAGCCAATCCTTGCGAAAACCTATCCTTGACGTTTCCTCGAACAGCCCGATTGCTTCTGCGTCTGCGGTGATTCGACTCCAATGCTCGCGTCGCGCGTCATTTGGAGGAAGCAGAAGTTCTTTCCTGTGCAGGATCGGCGGATTTAGGGAGGCGCGAAAATCGCGGACATTGAACTGTGGTTCAGGATCCAGTTTCACGAGGCAACTGGATGCAAGACATGGAAACGGTTCATCGTCGAAGAGAGGGTAGTGCAGGAAAGCGACTTCCCTATATGTGAGCGAGAGCCGGACCACATTCCATGCCGGCTCTGAGCGAGCGATGACTGCAAGCGCCTCGCGAAAAAGCTGTTCCGACGTAGAGTCGATGTGGCGCGTTGCGTCACGATGCACATACAGACTGGAGCCAACTCGCTTGCCTACCGCATCGGTGCTTCGTTTCATCACGCTCTCCCAATCTATGCCCCTTCTGGCAAAGCCGGGCAGGCATAGGTATTCGCGGTTTCGGCGCGTCTTGCGCCCGCCAGCGACCAATAGCGTCTCAGGGTGTAGACGTAAAAAGTGTAGATGTATATACAGTAGATTTAAAAACGGTAGACAACACATGCACGATCAGCGACGCTGCTGCCCATGAAAAGCGATAAAAATGAATTTGAGCCTTGGCTGAGAACATGGCTGTCCAATAACCTCCGTAGGCTGAGGGCGGGTCGGGGCTTTTCCCAAGAGACCTTAAGCGCAGAGTGTGGCTTCCACCGGACGTATATCAGCCAGGTAGAGCGCGCCGTGACAAACATCTCGGTTGACAACTTGCAAAAAATCGCCGTTGCGTTGGGCGTAGAGCCAGCGTCGCTATTGCATCAGCCACCTGATCGGACCCCATCTAGCGATGATTGATCGAGCAGCTAGCGTGCCGACACCGCAAGTCCAAGGCTGCCAGAGGGTACAATGTCAGGTTATTTCCTGCGAGACAAGAGCCGCGCGGGTCGCGTTCAGAGAAAACCGGGCGCGTGCCGCTCGCCCGCCTGTTATCGAATACTGAGCCGCGTTCGTGCGGTTGGCCTACGGGGTCCGTTTTGACAAACATCGACGAAACCAAAGCGCTGATGCGCGCGCAATATGAAGCCGACGAGCGACCATGGGTCGTTGCCTTCTCTGGTGGCAAGGATTCGACGCTGGTGCTCCAGTTGGTCATGGAACTGCTGCTGGAATTAGGTCCCCGCGCTTCAAAGCCCGTCTTTGTAATTTCCAGTGACACCCGCGTCGAAGCTCCGAACGTCTCACAATACGTTATCGAAGCGCTGGAGCGCATTGAGTCCGCGGCACGTGCGCGCAAGTTAAATTTGCATACGCAATTAGTTTTCCCTGCGCCGTCAGAAGGGTTCTGGGAGAAGCTCATCGGGAAGGGCTATCCGCCACCGAGCAGGTGGTTCCGCTGGTGCACCAGCAATATGAAAATAAAGCCGTCGCGGCGGGCGATTGACGATATTGTGGCAAAGCACGGCAGTGTAATTCTGCTTCTTGGTTCTCGCTCCGACGAGAGTGCTACGCGAGCGCAGTCGATTCAGGCGTATCAGAATAGCGAGCGTCGATTGAATCCGCATCACGAAATTCCGAATGCGTTGGTATTCAAACCGATCGTGGATTGGGCTACCGACGATGTTTGGGAGTATCTGGCATCCACGCCTCCTGCTTGGGGTGGTACGAACGATAAAATAATCCAGCTATACCGGCAGGCGAACGCAGGGGAATGTCCTGTCGTACTTGATCTTAGTACCCCGTCATGTGGGGGTAGCCGGTTCGGCTGTTGGACATGTACTGTCGTGAAGCAGGACAAATCGATGGAAGGCTTTATCGCAAATGGCGAGGAGTGGATGCGACCGCTCAACGCGTTTCGCGAGCAATTGATCTCGTATAGGGACAAGGAGGGCATGCGAAGCAGCGTTCGGCGGGATGGAACACAGGGACAAGGTCCTTTCACGCCCGATGCGCGCCGCGAAATCCTTCGTGAGTTGCTTCAGACGGAGCGTGAAGTGGGTTGGCCATTGATTTCTGACGAAGAGTTACTCAGCATTCAGTCGATATGGTCGACTGAGTTCGATTACACCGGAGGAGAGGCGCTTGAGATCTCGGCCGAATTCGATAGAAAGCTGCATGGCAAGCAGCAGTCGCAGTCTAGCAAACAGACTCGGGACCTATTGGAAAAGGCTGCGCTTGAGGTTGACGTGCCGCCTGAGTTGCTCCAGTCAGTGCTTGATTTGGTCAAACAAAGAGCGGCGTCGCTTTCCGTTTACGGGGCGAAAAGTGGGCTCGAACGCGACCTTGAGAAGATATTGATGCTTGCCGCAAAACAAGCGGAGCAGGCAACGCCATGAAAATTCTGAGTATCCGACTTCGTAACATCTACTCTTATCGCGACGCACACTTCGTATTTCCCTCGAGTGAGGCGAATGAAAAGAACGTGATATTGATTCACGGTCGCAATGGGTATGGGAAGACCAGTTTTATCAACTCTCTAAAGCTTTTCTTTTTGGGGATTGCCGACGAAGAGTTACGCACGGGCCCGCGCAGCAGAGTGTTTACTTCGCGAGAGTTTTTTCTGGGCACTGGTGCTGACTGGGAGGGAGCGTTCAATCGAGCAGCTTTGCGCGAGAAAGAAACGGAATGCAGCGTTTCGGTTGAGTGGCTTGAACCAGCTGGACGCGTCGTTGCGACCCGCTCGTGGACAATCGAGGGGCGAGGCGGTGTTATGGAGCATCTTGAAGTGCTCCCCGATTTCGCGATGGTGCCAGAAAGCTTGGTTGAGCAGGACCAACGGCAGGAGTTTATCGAACAGCGACTCGCACGCACGCTCGTGCCTTTTTTCATCTACGATGCAGAGCAGGTTCAGCGCATCGCGGAAAGTAACTCGGAAGCGGTGATTGAACAGATTGAGCGTCTTCTTGACATCACCTCCATCAACACGGCGTCCGAATACCTAAATAAATTGCTGGTAAAGCTCCGGCGAGAAAGCAACGCACGTGGCGAGCAGCTTGAGCTGGAGAGGTTGCGGGGATTGTACGAGGTCGAACGCGCTAAGAAGGGCCAAATTGAGGCGCAAATCGAAACTTTCGAACGCGATGATGTTGAACTGAAGCGGCGTTTGAAAGAAGTCGAACGTCGCTTGAAAGGTTCTAAAGCTACTGCTAACGAGGAAGATCAGGGGCAAGTCAGCGAGCAGATTCGACGCACTCAAGAAACGTTAGAGGAGCATGCGGGACGTTTTCGTGATGCTTTTCCTGCTATCGCCCCTCTCGTGAGCCACCCTGCACTTGTCCGTCGAGCGTTGAATCGACTCGCGGTTGCTTCGCAGGGTAAAGCGATGATTGCTGAGGAAATCCGCTCAGTACTCGAACGGCTTCCGAGTCGCTTGATTGACGAGCCGCAGCATCCGACTCCTGCTCTTGCAGCGGCTCAGAAGCGTTTCCTCAAGCAGAAAATGGAGCTGCTGCTCGAGGCCGAGATTCGACTTGCCGAGGCTACGGATGACCCGGACCACTGGAAGCTTAGCGGCGACCGCGCCCGGAAATTAGACGAACAGTTACGTGGGTTCGTGGCAAACAACGCCCTGCGTGATGGCTTTTCCGCTCAACTACGTGACATAAGTAAGTTTGCGCGCGAAGAAGTGGCGTTCCAGGCACAGCTTCAGGACCTCAGCTCGTTGCCTGCGGGCGACCGGGAGCGCCAGAAGCTCCGCCTGGCGGAAAAGGCCCAGTTGGAAAGCGAATCAACTGCGTTGCGCGAACAAATCGGCGAGCTGAAGAGCCAATTGATACCTACCGCGCGTGCTCTGGAACAATTGCGTAGCCAGGTCAATCAGCAGGCGCGGCGAGTGAGTGAGGCAACTCGGAATCAGCTAGGCGTAGATTTGGCTGAACGAACAAGGGAAGGGATACTGCAGTACAAAGAGTCGCTTAAAGAAGCTCGCAGAGAGGAAATTGCGGAGGCCGTCAACAGGCATTTTGCGACCTTGATGCAATCCCACGGGTTGGTGAAAACGATCGAGTTTGACGACGATTTCCGGATGACGTACCTAGATGCCGATGGAAAACCTGTTGGTATGGCTAACATTTCCGCAGGGATGAAGCAACTGGCCGCACAAGCGCTGCTATGGTCTCTAAAGGACGTCGCCGGTACGGAATTCCCGGTCGTAATTGATACGCCGTTGGCGCGAATTGACGCCGAACATCAAGTTCTTTTGCTTACCCAGTACTACCCCAAAGCAGCCGACCAGGTGATTGTGCTTCCGACTAACTCGGAATTGACTGTTGATAAGTATCGTATGCTATCCCCGTATATCGTTGCTGAGTTCAAGCTTAATAACGAGACCGGTGAATCCACAGTTGTGGAGTCCAATACTCCGATGTATGCCTTGGCGAGGGCTAGCTGATGAGCCGTGTCGTAATCAGTGAGCAAGACGAAAGTACGGTGCGTGGGATCATGCGCAAGGGACTCTTGGCCGACGAACGGGACTTCAAGTGGAAGGCGCTTCGTGTCGCGCTCGCGCTTTCGCTTAGTCGACAGGAGCCGCCATCCGACGATTTCGATGATGCTCGGCCTCGCGGCGGTGAGTACGCGTGGGAACAGGTTTGCGGAAACGGACTCGACTCCGACTTCACGGATGCGTATCGGGCCTTGTTATCTGTCTACCATGACATGGATCTGTTCGACGACGATGACGATCAATTTGGGCGCTTGCTCCAGCGACATATTCGGCGTGGATTGTCGGAAATCCGTCGAAGCTGGCGTGAAACGCACGACTTTCATGAGTTTCTTTATCAAGAACTGCTGAGCCGCGCCGACACTGGGAACGCCCAGTCGATCGATTTTTCGGTCCCGCTGATGAAAGCCCTCGTCGAACTTGGCGTGTCGGCCGAAATAAAGAAGAGTATCAACGGGCCAAGACTTCAGAGCTATGACCTTCATCTGGCGGATGCGACCCAGTTGCGGGCGTTGCAACGGGCTGGTCAGAATCTAGCGCTTATTCTCGGGACCGGCCCCATCTCGTTCCACCTGCCTGGCACACCGAGAACAGTCACGGCTATGATTCCGAAGCCAAAATCCGCGTGGTCGCCAGTGACCTGGTCTGAGCTCGACGGCGCACTCGAGTTCGCGAAGGCTATGCCGCTGGGCGTGGTGTTGGGTGTGGATCCCGTCGGAACGCCTGTTTCATTCGATTTGGCTTCCGCGCCTCACCTTTTGGTGGCGGGGACCACTAACAGTGGGAAAAGCATCTGTCTCCATGCGGTGATCTGCTCGCTGCTTTCCAATCACGAAGCAGATGAGCTTAATTTCTGCCTTATTGACCCCAAAAAAGTAGAGTTTTCGGCTTACCACGGGCTCCCGCATTTAGCTGGCCGTGAACCCATCACGGACATGACAGAGGCGAAGCAAGCTCTTGACGACATTGTTAGCGAAATGGAGCGGCGCGAGACGGAGCTTGCGAGACTTGGTTATAAGAATCTGGTCGAGTGGCGCACGATGCGCACCGACAGCCCCCCGTATCTGGTTGTGTGCGTCGAGGAATTGGCTGATTTGATTGTTCAGCATCCAGAGGCTGAAGCGCCCTTGGTGCGCTTGGCGCAAAAGGGCAGGGCGAGTGGGATTCACTTGGTGCTCGCGACACAGCGTCCCGATAGCGTGACTCTGAGTGGCCTTTTGAGGACTAACGTGCCGAGTCGTATCGCATTGATGGTGCAGAAGGCATCAGAGTCACGCATCATTCTAGACGATGCAGGTGCAGAGCTCTTGTTGGGCCAGGGGGACGCGTTGGCCAAGCTTGTCGGTGAATCGACGCAGCGCGTGCATTGCGCATTCATCTCCTCTGCTGATATCAAGTCTGTGGTTGCGTCTGCCCGAAAACGAACCGGAGCTTAACCAGTGGATGCCAGCTTCATTGTCAATCAGTTTGCCCCGATAGGGCTAACGCTCGACCGGATAGGTCCGTTCCGGGAGCGAGTGGAGCATTTCGATTTCCAGGTTGGTGGCGAACCTTCTAATTTCTATTTGCTTCTTAGCGCAAATGGTAGGGGCAAGACGCACATCTTGGAGGTCATGGCAGCCTTGATGGGGATACTCGGCCGTAACCCTAATGCCGCTGCCGCACCAATCGGTTTCGAACCGCTGGATAAGGGGGATGGTCGCGCTCAGTGGGACATTCTTATCAGCTATACGAATGAGGGTGTTCATCGAACGGAGGTCCTTTCCATTTTCGGCGGAAGAGCTGACGAAGAGGTTTGGTTCTATCCCTGGGCGGAGGAGCAACTGGCGGCGGTTGGAGCGACCAGCTGGCGACGTGTCGGCGTCATACGACGCGGATCGGGCGAGCATAGGTGGATTGGGCTAAACGATGACTGGACCCGTGAATTTCTGCTGTGGCTTAACGACATGGTGGGGGAAAACTTGGAGGGCTTTGCGGGGTCGCCCATAACGGCTCCTACGCTCATCTATTTCCCGGCGTACCGCGATGTTGTTGCTCTCCCTGCCGATGAGCGAAGAGCAATCGAGGCCCCACAAGATTGGAATTACCGACCTGTGCACGTGTTTCGGCAAGAAGGACGGCAATGGCGTGAGTCATTGGACAATCTGCTCGTGTGGCTTCTCTGGTTAGACGATGGACGTTATGAGGCAGCGCTTGAGCTGGTCAATGCGACTGTTTTCCTGGAAACCGGTAAGCGTCTAGCTGGCATTCGAGATCGAAACGAATTGGTGGCCCGTGTTGAGTGTGGCTCTCCCAGCAACTACCATCGCCTTGACCAACTGAGCAGCGGCGAGAAAAGCCTGCTACAGATTTTCCTGCGTCTCGGCGCGCATATGACGTCGAACACAATTCTCATCATTGATGAGGTCGATGCTCACCTCCATACGCAATGGCGCTCTCGGATTGCACTTAGGCTCAAGGACATGTTGCGTTCGCAGCCTGGGATGTCGGTTTTTATTGCCAGCCATGCTTTTGAGGTCATAGATGTGTTTAACGTCGAAACCCAGGAAGTCGGTCTACGGAAATCCGGATACATCATCGAAACTGCAGAAGAGGAAGAGCGCGCCGAGAAAATAAGGCAGGAGGCCGCTTTTATCTACAAGAGCGCGGAGGACTAACGCGAGATGGCAAGTCTAACGGGGCAAGGACTTACAAGTAGCCAAATCAAGAGCCGATACGCGAAAAGGATTGAAGTTTTTATCGAGGGTCTGGATGACATTGCTGTGTATGGGACCTTCTGGTTCAAACATCTGGCCGACCGGCTACAGTTTCGGTTGGCCGAAGACGGTCCTGCAAAGCACTCAGGATGCGTAGGCGTTGAAAAGAATGTTGCGATTCAGCGGACTGCAGGGATAGATGCTTACGGGATAATCGACAGAGATTCCCTGGAGGACATCCCTATCGCATGCGCCACCGACGACAACGCTTTCCTTGCATTCAATCGCGCTCGCGATCCTTACGTGTATTTTACGTTACGGTGGGAATTGGAAAATTATCTCGTTGACCCAGCGACATGGGAACGTGAACGAGTGGATTTGCTGCATAGGGGAGCCGGTCAACGTCTGGACCAAGAAGTAGTTGAAGAACTGGTCGCGCATTGTGAGGCATTGATCCCGCACGCAGCTGCAAATGCGTTCCGAAAAGAGCGCGGACAACCAAAGCTGGGTGACGGTGCGTGCCGCGTATATGCGGACAGGGTTGAAGTTCAACGGTTCCTCGACACAAACATCCTCGCCGGCCTCAACGACACAGAGCGGGCGGAGTATGACGCTTGGGTGCAGCGCATCGAGGCATTCGACGAGCCGACGGCACCACCGGCTGAACGCTTGATAAAGCTCTGCCGCCGAATCCACGGTAAAGCGTTGCTTGACCGGTTCTGTTACAGGCACAGGCTGCAAGTTGACATACGGTTTGCAGTTGCACGAGTCCTCTCCGGGAACGTCCCAAGCGAACTCAACGACGCGATATCCGGTTGGATTGGGTGAGGGTGGTTTTGTCGGCATTGGTGACGGTATCGTCGACACGCAAGCTGGCCAGAGCCCCGTCCCCGCGAGGATGTGGGCAGCGTATTGACCATCGAGTGGGAATAGACGAAATATTTCGCGATAGCCTACCGCAGAGGCACTCAGTGCTCAGTGTCACATGCGACGCTTCTGTCACCGCGATATCATCCCGGTTGCCACGTGTGGCATAGTGCGGGCACTGTTACGACGATGGGGAAGCGATGGCTACGCTAGAAAATATCCAGGCAAAGATTGTTCGGCTGCAGGCCGAGGCAGAAGCAATCGTAAAGAAGCAGTCGTTAGCAGTTGTTGGCAAGATCGGCGAATTGATGGAAAAGCATGGTCTGACGTTGGCCGATCTTGAATCACACCTCGGTGGCAGAAAGCGCCGCCGGAAAGCGGCCGGCGTAAAGGCTGCCGGCAAGGGAAATGGTACGGCAAAGTACGTTGATCCGAAGAGCGGAGCGACGTGGACCGGTCGCGGTCGTGCACCGGCCTGGATTGCCAATGCCAAGAACCGAAACAGATTTTTGATTGATGCCAGTGCGCAGCATCCGGTGAGCGCTGCCGAAAGACAAAGCAAAGCCGGAAACTACGTTCACGGGCCGCAGATGCCAAAGTATCGCGATCCGGAAACGGGTGCAACGTGGAGCGGACGGGGACGAGCACCGGCGTGGCTGGTGGAGGCCAAGGACCGAGATGTATTTCTGATCGAAGGCAGCGGCAAAGCGGTGCGTAAGGCGACGACCGCGAGGAAGTCCACAGCGAAGAAGACGGCTGCGAAAAAACTCGTAGCCAGAAAAGCCACTTCCGGAAAAGCGGTGGCGGGGGCCGTTCCCACGGTAAAGCGTGCGGGGAGGCCGAGGACTTCGACGGCGAAGAAGACTGCGTCTGCGTCCAAAAGAGCGACTGCAAAGGCGGATGACAACGCTGTAGCGAGCGCAGAAGCACCGAACTAAGCGCGGTCGGCGCGCTGGCTGCGCGGAACCGCCGATAACTGCTTAATATCATTTGGTCGTTGCGAAATTGAGACAGCGTGACGAAGCCACGAAGGGCACTAGTCCATTGCGTCATTGAAAAGGCACCCTATGTGGTATTCAATGAAATGCATGGAAAAGATGAATCTGACGGCGCTTGAGCGCGAGCAATTGCTCTCAGCAACTCGCAGCCAGACAGTGCGCGCC
>NZ_QQOA01000025.1 GCF_003443895.1 Paraburkholderia phosphatilytica
TCGCCTCCAGAGCATGAACTGAACCGCCGTATGCGGAACCGCACGTACGGTGGTGTGAGAGGGCTGAGGGGGTAACCCCTCACCCTACTCGATTCCCAAAGATACCCGGCCTGGTTCAGAACCTGATATCGCACGATGTAAGGCGAGACGGCCAGATCGCGTGCGATCTCCTCCTGATTCACCTCGGGCGACCGGCTCTTCGACCATTTGCCCTTGATGCCTTCGATCGGTGCCAGAAATCCGGCCGCAAAGGCGCGGTCGCGCTTCTGCCGGTCGGTCGATGCGCCTGTCGACAGGAATAGCTCGCCAGTCTCCGAGAACAGAAAGTCGGCGAACGTGGCCACGGGTTGAAAACGCGGGTCTCGCGAGTTCTGCTTCGTGACCGCGAGCGCGAGGCCATCGCCGTTTTTCGACGCAATGCCGCGCGCGCCGCAATTCGTTTCCGTATTTCTGATGCTCGAAATCACGTCGGACGTTGCGCCCAGAAGGGCACGGTGACGGCATCGACATCCGGCAGCGGAACATCTCGCGACAACTCCAGCCGTGCTCGCAGTTCCTGGGCGATCCGGTAGCCGCGCTCCCATGGCTTCCCCGCCACGGACGCGACGGCGCGAACATCCGCTTTCAGGCCATCCGCATGCGCGGCCGCTTCCCGTGAACGTCGAATGGCAGAGTCGGTCTGCTGCCGGATCCACGAAGCTTTGCTCACGACATCGGCGAGTTCCGCTGTCGCGAACATTTCCGCGGCGACCGTTTCGTCGAGGAGCGCGATTGTTCGCGTGACCGCATGCTCGAGATCGTCGCCGGGCTGGTAGGGATCGCCTCCGAGCAGCCCGGCGTAGCGGCAGTAGGTGGCCTCGCCTTGATCGGCACGGGATTGCCGGACGCGTGTAATCACGTCTTTCAGCCAGGCCTGGTCTTCACCCGCCGGCAGCCGCCCGGCTGTTTCGGTGAGGAACGCCAGCGGCGTGGCTTCCACGTCTTGCCGCTCGACGCCTTCCCAGCCCGAATCGGTGCCGCCGGAGGACACCGGAAACTGGAGGTTCGCGCTTTCGATACAGGACGGCCGGGCGACGACTCGCACCGACGAGTCAGCGCCAAAGAAACCCACCGTGGGATAGGCAAAGCTGTCAGTGTGTCGGTCGATCCAGTGCCGTCGATTGAAGGCTGTCGCATCCGCGAGCAGGCCATGCTTTTCCAGCGGCTCGTGCGACAGGACCCACCAGTTCGCCGCCACGAATTCAGCAAGCGGAAATACGCTCACGGAAACGGAATCTGACGCGCTGCCGTCTTCGTCGTCACGGTGAAGGGGGGTGTTTTGGGTGAAGCGCTGTTCGTCGACGCCGACCGACAGGTTGGCCCATGAGGCGCGATGGGATTAGAGGCGGACCTCGGCCGGTCCGTCCTGCCAGTCGCAGAGGAAATCAAGCTGCATCGCACGCCCTCACATTCCGCGGGCTGTCCGGCAGTTTGTCCAGCGCGTCCGGCCATCCTTTGTAGCCCGCCGGTTTGCCTGAGCCAATATGCGCGCGATCCGTCAGCCTCACCTCGAAGATGCCCGATGCCCGCTTGTACCAGACCCGCTTCGGCAGTTCTCCGTCAAAGTCCTCGCTGATGTTGCCGGCCAGAATTCCAGCCTTCAGCATCGCCGTGGCCTGGCCGCGTGTCGGATGGCTGGGGCAGCGGCTGGCATGCGTTGCCCGGCGCGAAGCCGGCGGAATACCGTGCCACGGCGCACGCTTGGTCGCCGCTGCCGACGTACTCGACGGATTCGGCATAACGGGAAAGGTCTGCTGTGGATGGTGCCGCCGCCAGCCTGGACGGCACTCTCCTGCTTTGGGGATTGGCTTGAGGGTGTTTCATGACGGTTCCGGAAAGCGTCGACTGGAAGCGTCAATTCTAAGGAATCCGATCCGTTGATGACACTCGGCCGTTCGGCTAGCGACGGCGAATCTGCTGCACCTATTTGTCGAATGAGCCGAGGGGAGCGAGGCGCCCGTGGAACGTCAAGTCGGGTCGTGCGTAACACGCCGCCACTCAGATCTCCACCCCGTCGATCGCCATCAGCATCCGCATCACATCGCGCGCGAAACTCTCGCCAGCAATGAACGCGGCCGCGGAGTCCGGCTCGTGATCGGATGGATTGGTCTGGCCGCGCGCGCGGCGGATCGCGATCACGCTCGCGGCGAGCGCGCGCGCTTCGGCGAAGCAGGGGTCCTCGGTATCGAACGGCATGGTGCGGTTGTTATGGCTATTCATGTGCAGATTGACGGCGGCGACAGGCCCATCTTGAGCCGCGCGCCCCCGCTTTTAAACGCCGAATAGAAGGGTGTTTTCAGGCTGCACTCGAAAAGCTGCCTAATCCGTATGCGTCCCCATTTCAATCTCTTGCATTTAGAAGATTCTCGCGCCAATCGTCTGCGGAAACGCTAAAGAATGCGCGTAAGACGCCGTAAGACAGGAGCTTTCCTCTGTCTTCTGTCCTGGCTACTTCTCACATGCGCAGTCTCGTCGTTCCCGGCGTCCTCGCGGGCAGGTTCCGGCTGCGTCCCGCTTTCATCGCGCTCGCGATGGCGGCGGCCGCGCCCGCGGCCCGCGCCGATGGCCCATTGTCGATGTTCACGCTGAGCGGCTTCGGCACGTTCGGCGCGACCTACTCCAGTCTCAGGACCGCCGACTACGCCGGCAGCGCGTTCGAGCCGTACGGCGCGGGCGCGAGCCGCACGGTCGATTTCGGCGACGACAGCCGCCTCGGTCTGCAGCTGAACGCGCAGTTCACGAACAAGCTGTCCGCGTTCGTGCAGGTCGTCTCGCACAACAACTACGACAACAGCTACACGCCGACGCTCGAGTGGGCGAACGTCAACTACGCGTTCACGCCCGATGTGAACGTGCGCGTCGGTCGGATCGAAGTGCCGACCTTCCTGACCTCGGATTATCGCGAAGTCGGTTACGCGAACCCGTGGGTGCGTGTGCCGTCCGAGCTCTACGATGCGCAGCCGATCACCAACAGCGACGGCATCGACGCGTCGTACCGGATGCACTGGGGCCCAGTGACGGACACCGCGCGCGTGATCTTCGGCGAAAGCACGTTCCACGCGATTCCCGGCCCGCTGCGCACCCAGGCGACCGGCATCTTCGGCCTGTTCGACACGCTCGAATACCGCGAGCTCACGACGCACGTCGGCTACGTGCACGCGAAAGTATCGGTGCCGTTCGCGTCCGGCCTGACCGCCACGGTGTATAGCGCCGCCGCGGATCTCGATATGGAACGCTGGTTCGTGCAGGCGGAAATCGCGCGCGTCACGGTGGACGGACTCACGCCCGGTTACGTCGCGGGCTACGCGACGGGCGGCGTGCGGATCGGCAGGTTCACGCCGTACGTCACGTACGCGACCGAGCATTCGCTCAATCGCCCGGTGCTGTCGCCGAACTACAACGTCGGCCAGAGTTCGGTGTCGGCCGGCGTGCGCTGGGACTTCATGAAGAACGTCGACCTGAAGATGCAGTACGACCACGTGTGGACGCCCGCAGGTTCGACCGGGCTCTTCACGAACGAGCAGCCCGGCTATCAGCTCGGCAGCGGCACCAACGTGGTCACGGCCACCGTCGATTTCGTGTTCTGAGGCCGCCGCGATGAACCACACGAAACGGATTCTGCAAACGGGCCTCGTCGGCGTCGCGCTGTGGCTGTGCGCGAGCGTGTGCGATGCGCAGCTCGTCGTGATCGTCTCCGCGAAGAACCCGGTGAGCACGCTCAGCGAGAACCAGGTCGCCGACATCTACCTCGGCCGCACGAGCCAGCTGCCGGGCGGCGGCGACGTCGTGCCGGTCGACCTCGCGGACGATTCCGCGAACCGCACCGAGTTCTACAAGGACGTGGCCGGCAAGTCGCCCGCGCAGCTGCGCGCGTACTGGTCGAAGCTGATCTTCACCGGCCGCGGCCAGCCGCCGCGCGAAGTCGCGGACGCCACCGCCGTGAAGAAACTCGTGGCGAACGGCGCGAACACGATCGGCTACATCGAGAAGAGCGAACTCGATCCGAGCGTGAAGGCCGTACTGACGCTGCACTGACCGCCGCATAAACCCGAGGCGCCCATGAGCGATTCCGACGCAGTCCGCCAGCAAGGCGACACGCCCGCGAGCCACGCGCCCGGCGTGCGCCGCTCATGGCTGGGCGCGTTCGCGGCGCGCACGCGGCGCCGCTTCGGCGAAACCTGGCTGTGGTTTCCGCTGTTCGCGCTCGTGCTGCTCGCGGTGGCGTGGGGCTCGGTGATCCACGTCGTCGTCGTCGAGCACACGGCCGCGACCAGCGCCGCAATCGAATCGAGCCGCGAGCTCGCCGACACCTACGAAGCGCAGGTGGTGCGTAACCTCGTTTCGATCGACCAGACGCTGAAGTCGGTCGCCTACGCGTACGCGGTCCGAGGCGACGCAGCGCTCGCGGAACTGCAGAACAAGGACATGCTGCCGTCCGCGATCGTCTTCAAGGTGACGATCACGAACCGCAACGGCGATGTGACCGCGAGCACGCGCCACACGCCGCCCGAGAATCTGGCGAACGAGCCGTACTTCGTCGCGCAGGCGCTCGGCAGTGGCGACTCGCTCTACATCGACCGCGTCAGCGCGGACCCCGAATCGGGTGCGCCCGAGATGATCTTCAGCCGCCGGCTGTCGGATGCGGCGGGGCGCTTCGCCGGCATTGCGATGCTGTCGATGGATCCGTCGTACTTCACGAGCAGCTACGACCAGCCGCGCATGGGCCGGCAGGGCTTCCTCGGGCTGCTCGGCTCTGACGGCGCGATGCGCGTGCAGCAGACCGGCGACGACGTGTCGTGGGGCGCGGCGTTGCCGGCCGGCTTTGCCACCAGCCATTCGACGGAAACGCTCGCGGTGCAGCCGTGGGACCACGGCGTCGAACGCTTCACCAACGTGCGCGTGCTGCATGGCTTTCCGCTCGCGGCGATCGTCGGGCTGTCGCGCGACGAACAGCTCGCGCACTATCGCCACGACCGTCTCGTCTATGTGGTCGAAACGGCGGCGGGCAGCGCGCTGCTCGTGCTGCTGACAACGATCCTGAGCCTGAAGAGCTGGCAGCTCGCGAAGAGCCGCGCGCGCGCCCGGCAGATCCAGCAGACCTATTTCGTCGCTTCAGAGGCGAGCCTCGACGCGTTCTTCGTGTGGGAGCGCGTGCCGGCCGAGGCGGCACGCGGCACGCGCGCCGCGCAGACGGAGTTCGTGCTGCGCGACGTGAGCCGGCGCGGCATCGAGATGGCGGGACAGGCGCGTACGCAACTGCTCGGCGCGTCGCTCGACGCGGTGTTCGCCGATACTGACGACTACCACACCGCGCGCGAGTTCGCGAGCGTGTTCGACACTGGCGAAGTCGAGGAGCGCGAGTGGCAGCACGTGCGCCCGGGCGGTTCGCAGGTCTGGCTGCACCGCCAGGTGGTGCGCGTGGACAACGGCGTCGTCGCGATCGTGCGCGACATCACCGCGCGCAAGCTTGCCGACGTGCGACGCATCGAACAGAACCGCGTGCTCGAAATGATCGCGACCAGCACGCCGCTCGATCAGGTGCTGACTTCGCTGATGCATCTGCTCGAATCGCAGATTCGCGACTGCGCGTGCGCCGTGCTGCTGCGCGACGACGACGGCCTGCACATCCGCGTCGGCGCCGCGCCGAGCCTGCCGGCTTCGTTCGGCCGCGTCGCGAATGGTTCGCTGATCGGGCCCGAAGCCGGCCCGAGCGGTCTCGCGATCTATACGCATCAGCCCGTGTTCATCGCGGACCTGCCGAACGACGAGCGCTTCGGCGATGCCGTGCTCGAAGCGCAGCTGACCGGCTTCACGCAATGCCGCTCGATGCCGATCCTGTCGCACGACGGCAACGCGCTCGGCGCGCTGACGATCTTCGCGCGCGAGGATCGTGATCCGGACGGCGTCGAGGCGCAGATGGTCGCGATGGCGATCCGCATCGCGGGCATCGCGATCGAGCGGACCCAGGCCGAGGAGCGCATCCGCCATATGGCGAATCATGATGCGCTCACGGGCCTGCCGAACCGCACGCTGCTCGCCGACCGTCTGAGCCAGGTGCTGCTGCACGCGCAGCGCTACGAGCGCGGCGTGACGGTGGTGTTCGTCGACCTCGACAACTTCAAGCTGATCAACGACAGCCTCGGTCACCGCGCCGGCGACGACCTGCTGAAGACGATCGCGGCGCGCATGGTGAGCTGCGTGCGCAGCACCGATACCGTGGTGCGCCTGGGCGGCGACGAGTTCGTGCTCGTGCTGTTCGACGATTCGCACGAGGAAGCCGCGGTGAAGGCGACCGTCGAACGCCTGCGCAACGCGATCCTCGAGCCCGTCGAACTTGCGGGCCAGAAGTACCAGGTGACGTGCAGCATGGGTCTCGCGAACTATCCGGCCGATGGCGAGGATACCGAAACATTGCTGATGAACGCGGATGCCGCGATGTACCGCGCGAAAGAACTGGGCCGCAACAACTACCAGTTCTACACGTCGGAGATGAACATCAAGGTGCACGAGCGGCTGCGCCGCCAGGAGGAGCTGCGCGAGGCGCTCGCGAAGGGCGAGTTCCGCGTCGTCTACCAGCCGCAGGTGGATGCGCGCACCGGCGTGATCTTCGGCGTCGAGGCGCTGCTGCGCTGGGATCACCCGACCGAAGGCACGATCGCGCCCGCCGATTTCATCCCCCTCGCGGAAGACACCGGCCTCATCGTGCCGATCGGCGAATGGGTGCTGCAGACCGCGTGCGCGCAGAACCGCCGATGGCAGGACGCGGGGCTGCCGCCGGTGACGGTGTCGGTCAACGTGTCGGCGCGGCAGTTCCTGCACAAGGGCTGGATTGCGAGCGTCGGCGACGCGCTCGCGCGCACCGGGCTCGATCCGCGCTATCTCGAGCTCGAGCTGACCGAGAGCCTCATCATGCAGGACCTCGAAAGCTCGATCGAGACCATGAAGCGCCTGCAGGAGATGGGCGTGCGGCTTTCCATCGACGACTTCGGCACCGGCTATTCGAGCCTCTCCGCGCTCAAGCACTTCCCGATCGTGCGGCTCAAGATCGACAAGTCGTTCGTGCGCGAGCTGCCGCACGGCGAGGACGACAAGGCGATCGCGATGGCGGTGATCTCACTCGGCCAGCGTCTGAACCTCAATGTGATTGCCGAGGGCGTGGAAACCCAGGCGCAGGTCGACTTCCTGCGCGACAACAACTGTCACGAGATCCAGGGCTATCACTACAGCCGCCCGGTCGCACCCGCGCACATCGAGGCGATGCTGCGCGATCTGCCGCGCGATGCGGAAGCGGCGGTGGAAGCGGTTTGAGGGTGGCGCGCTGACCGAGGTGGCGAAAACGAAAACGGCGCGAATGCCTCGCGCCGTTTCTCTCCTGCTTCGCTTGCTCTTCCTGCGATTACGTCCTGAACACCGCCACCGCCGCGCTCAGGCGCCGCGCCTGATCTTCGAGCGATGCCGCGGCAGCGGCCGCCTGTTCGACGAGCGCCGCGTTCTGCTGCGTCACCTGATCCATCTGCGCGACCGCGAGGTTCACCTGGTCGATGCCGGTGCTCTGTTCCGACGCGGCCGAGGCGATCTCGCCCATGATCGAGCTCACGCGCGTAATCGCGCCGACGATGTCGGTCATCGTCGAGCCCGAGCGTTCGACAAGCGTCGCACCGGTTTCCACGCGCGCCGTCGACGTATCGATCAGTTCCTTGATTTCCTTCGCCGCAGCGGCGCTGCGCTGCGCGAGCGAGCGTACTTCGCTTGCGACGACCGCGAAACCGCGGCCCTGTTCGCCGGCGCGTGCTGCTTCGACGGCGGCGTTCAGCGCGAGGATGTTGGTCTGGAACGCGATGCCCTCGATCACGCCGACGATGTCCGCGATACGCCGCGAGTCGTCGACGATGTGCTGCATCGTGCCGACCACTTCGCGCGCGAGTTCGCCGCCCTGCGCTGCGAGTCCCGATGCGCCATGCGCGAGCGAGCTGGCCTGGTGCGCGTTCTCGGCCGTCTGCTTGACGGTGGACGTCAGTTCCTCGATGCTCGCCGCGGTCTCTTCGAGCGACGCAGCCTGTTCCTCGGTGCGTTGCGACAGATCGGTATTGCCCGACGAGATCTCGCTCACGCCGGTGTCGATCGATTCGGTGCCTTCGCGCACCGTGTTGACCGTGCGGATCAGCGCGTCCTGCATCTTCTGCAGCGCTGCCGACAACTTGCCCATCTCGTTGTCGCTCTCCACCACGACCTTCGCGGTCAGGTCGCCGCCCGCGATGCGCTGGAACTGCGCGATCGCCGCGTCGACCGGATGCACGATCGCGCGCATCAACGCGACGCGTCCGAGCCACGCGAACAGCAGCGCGAGCACCATGCCGACGGCCACCGCGATGCTGACCGTGATGAAGCGGTCGTGCGCGGCCTGGTAGCGTTCGGCGCCGTGCTGGATCTGGCGCTGTTCGAGCGCGAGCATCGCTTTCTCGTAGCCGTTGTAGAGCGACGGCAGCTTGTGCGCCTGCAGTTCGGAGAACGCGTTGCGGTCGCCGGACTTCAGCGCGGCGAGGGCAGGGTCCACGCCTTCGTGCAGGAACGTGTTGCGCTTGTCCTGCATCTGGCGGATCAGCTGCTGGTCGGTATCGTCGCCGCCCGAGATCGACAGGAAGTGATCGAGGCGGTCGGTCGAAATCTTCAGATACTGATCGAAGCGCTTGAGCACCGCGCTTGCGCCGGCCTGGTCGTTCAGGTCGGTCAGCGACGCATAGGTGGCGAGCGCGAGGCGCAGCCGCAGCAACTGGCCGGCACTGCCTTCGAGATCGGCGACGGCCGGAGTATCGACCGTATACATCTGCTGCAGCGAGGCATTGCTCGCACGCAGCGACAACAGTCCAGCAGCGGCTCCGACCACCAGCACGATGCCAAAGAAGGCAATCATCCAGGTCAGACTCGCGCGAATCGACAGCTTGTTCAACATTGTTTTCTCTCGTTGTTGGGCTCGCGCGATATCGGCACCCTTCGCGTCGCCTCGGGTTTTCCATCCACGTTGTGGACGCGCGTCGGTGAGACCTTGCTTGCAGACAGATTATTTACGCGCCCACTGAGCATCAACGGCAGTCGGGCGCGAAAACTTTATGGTGTTTCGAAGGACCTGCGACGATTTGCGCCATTTTTTCGGGGCTTATCCGTTCAAGCTCGCGATAGCCGCCTGGAATATGGGATTTCGCCTGGGGTTCCGTGCGCGAAATATGAACAACGATGACGGGCGCGTGTCGAAGCGCGTGGAGAAGCGCGGCCAGACGCGATCGTCTGGACTCCGGATGAAACGCGCAATGTGAAATGGTTTAAGCACAGACGTGTTGATCCATTTCGCGGTAAGCGAAGGAAAGCAGCATAAGCTGCATGAATGCTCAAAACGCATTGAGCAGCGGCTCGTCCTGTCTGGATGCGGCCGCAAGCAATCGCATTCAGGCGTCGAGTTTCGCCTGCGCGGCCTCCACGTCGGACTGGATCTGCAGCACTGCGTCGCGCTTCTCCAGCAGGTGATGGCGCAGGATGGACGCGAGCCGCTTGCCGTCGCGCGCATCGAGCGCTTCGAGCATTTCCGCGTGGTCGTGGATCGCGCGGTCCCACTTCGTGATCTGGTAGTTCGAGCGGAAACGCAGCGCCTGCAGGCGCCGGTTGACGGAGATATAGGTCTGCCGCAGCGCCGAATTGCGTGCGGCTTCGTTGATCTTGTCGTGGATTGCCTGATTGCGGCTGTAGTAGCCGGCCAGGTCGTTCTGCGCGCGGCACGCGAGCATCGCGTAGTGCAGCGCCTTGATCTCGGCGATCTCCGCGGCAGTGATGCGCTCGCATGCCAGTTCGCCGGAAAACGCCTCCAGCCCGCTCATCAGCTCGAACATCTCGCGCAGTTCGGCCTCCGACATCTTCGATACCGACGCGCCGCGGTTCGGCGAAATCTCGATCAGCCCTTCGGCGGCGAGCACCTTCAGCGCCTCGCGCAGCGGCGTGCGCGAGATGCCGAGGGTTTCGCACAGCTCGCGTTCGTTGAGTTTGCGGCCGGGTTCCAGCACGCCTTCGACGATGAAGCGGCGCAGATGGTCGACGACCGTGTCGTGCAGCCGCTGGCGTTCCACTTTCGGCAGGGCCGGCGCCGTGCCGCTGGGTTCGATGAGATCGGGATTTTGCATACAAAAAGTCACGAATGCTATTGAATACCGATTCTAGCTGAGGGTAGGAACGGTAACAAAGTCATACTTGCTGCGGGTAAACACGGGCTCGATTTGTTTTGAGATCGTCACGGAATCGGGGGTATAGTTTTTTGCATGCAAAATTCAACCCGGAGACCTTCCATGCTGAAACTCGATTTTCATCCCGCCGGCCGCCACTTCCTGCAGATCCCCGGGCCGAGCCCGGTACCCGACCGCATCCTGCGCGCGATGAGCTATCCGACCATCGACCACCGCGGCCCGGAATTCGGCGCGCTCGGCCTGAAAGTGCTGGACGGCATCAAGAAGATCTTCAAGACGGAACAGCCGGTCGTGATCTATCCGGCGTCGGGCACGGGCGCGTGGGAAGCCGCGCTGTCGAACACGCTGAGCCCCGGCGACACGGTGCTGATGTACGAGACGGGCCACTTCGCGACGCTCTGGAAGAAGATGGCCGAGAGCCTCGGCCTCAAGCCGGAATTCCTCGGCCTGCCGGGCATCGAGGGCTGGCGGCGCGGCGTGCAGGCCGACATGATCGAAAAGCGCCTGCGCGAAGACGGCCAGCACGCGATCAAGGCGGTCTGCGTGGTGCACAACGAAACCTCGACCGGCGTCACATCGGACATCGCCGCGGTGCGCCGCGCGATCGACGCGGCGGGCCACCCGGCGCTCCTGATCGTCGACACGATCTCGGGTCTCGCGAGCGCGGACTACCGGCATGACGAGTGGGGCGTCGACGTGACCGTGTCCGGCTCGCAGAAAGGCCTGATGCTGCCGCCGGGCATCAGCTTCAACGCGGTGTCGCAGAAGGCGCTCGCGGCCAGCGCGAATGCGAAGCTGCCGCGCAGCTTCTGGGGCTGGGCCGAGATCGTCGAGATGAACAGGACCGGCTACTGGCCGTACACGCCGAATACCAACCTGCTGTACGGGCTCTCCGAAGCGCTCGACATGCTGCAGGACGAAGGGCTCGACAACGTGTTCGCGCGTCACCAGCGCCTCGCCGAAGCGTGCCGCCGTGCGGTGCGCGCGTGGGGGCTCGAGATCCAGTGCGCGGACCCGGCCGTCTACAGCCCGGTGCTGACGGGCGTGATGATGCCCGACGGCGTCGACGCGGACGCGGTGCGCAAGATCATCTACGAACGCTTCGACATGTCGCTCGGCACCGGGCTTGGCAAGGCGAAGGGCCGCATGTTCCGCATCGGCCACCTGGGCGACTGCAACGACCTCACGTTGATGGCGACGCTCGCGGGCTGCGAGATGGGCCTGCGGATCGCGGGCGTGCCGCTGAAGGACAGCGGGCTGCCGGCCGCGATGGAGTATCTCGCCGCACAGGCGAAGACGGCTGCGCTGAAAGCGGCAGCTTGAGGTGGCCACATAAGTTGGCGGCATAAGGTAGCGACGTAAGGCAAGCGAGAAAGACCGATCGCCGGCGCCCACGAAGGCGCCGGCACGAACACACGAACAGGCAACGGAGACTGACCGATGAAACGGTATCGACTGACGAGCGCGACCAGCATCGTGCTCATCATGCTGTGCATCATGTACTTCATCACCTACCTCGACCGCGTGAACGTCAGCACGGCGGCGGCAGGGTTCGGCAAGGAGTTTCATCTCACGCATACCGAGGTCGGTCTGGTGTTCTCGGCGTTCGCGTATCCGTATCTGATCTTCCAGATCATCGGCGGCTGGATCAGCGACCGTTTCGGCGCGCGCCGCACACTGCTGTTCTGCGGCGCGCTGTGGGGCGTCGCGACGCTGTTGACCGGCTTCGCGACGGGTCTCGTCACGCTGTTCGCCGCACGCCTGCTGCTCGGTTTCGGCGAAGGCGCGACGTTCCCGGCCGCGACCGCGGCAATGTCGCGCTGGGTCGCGAAAGAACGGCGCGGTTTCGCGCAGGGCATCACCCACGCGGCGTCGCGGGTCGGCAACGCGGTCGCGCCCGCCGTCGTCGTGCTGATCATGGCGCGCTACGGCTGGCGCGAGTCGTTCTATGCATGCGGGGTGCTGAGCCTTATCTGGGTAGCCGTGTGGGCGCTGACTTTCACCGAGCATCCGCAGGAGCATCGCCGCATTACCGAAGCCGAACTCGCGATCCTGCCGGAGCCGAAGGCACGCGCCGCGAACCTGCCGTGGCTCGCGCTCTTCAGGAAGATGGCGCCCGTCACGGTCGTGTACTTCTGCTACGGCTGGACGCTGTGGCTGTTCCTGAGCTGGATTCCGCAGTACTTCCTGCACAGCTATCACCTCGCACTGAACAAGTCGGCGATCTTCGCGTCCGTGGTCTTTTTCGCGGGCGTGCTCGGCGATACGCTCGGCGGCATCGTCACCGACTGGATCTTCCAGCGCACCGGCAGCCTCAAGCGGGCGCGCAGCTATATGGTGTCGGTGTGCATGCTGTGCACGTTCGTCGCGCTCGTGCCGATGATGTTCATGCACGACCTGTACGGATCGATGGCGTGTCTCGCGGCCGGCTTCTTCTTCGCCGAGATGACGATCGGCCCGATGTGGGCGATCCCGATGGACATCGCGCCGCAATACTCGGGCACCGCGAGCGGCATGATGAACACGGGCTCCGCGCTCGCCGCGATCATCTCGCCGGTGATGGGCGGTTTCCTGATCGACCGCTTCGGCAGCTGGGAACTGCCGTTCGTCGGCAGCATGCTGCTGATGGCGATCGGCGTGGTGCTTGCATTCCGGATGCAGCCTGAAAGCCGCTTCTCGCAGGGCGCCGAGCAAGGTGATACGGTCGCGTCGCAACTGGGGGCATGATGAGCCGCTTCGATCAATGCACGGTATGGATCACGCCCGATGCGCCGCAGGCGCAGCAGCATGCCGCGCCGCAATCATGGCCTGAACTGGCAACGCTCGCCGCGCGGCTCGCGGGCGCATGGCAAAGCGGCGCGACGCTTGATACGCCGCCGCCCGGACAGTTGCCCACCGACGCCGCTGCGGCGTTCGCGGTTCAGCACGAGATACTTGCGCGGCGCGGCGTGGGCATCGGCGGCTGGAAGGTCGGCGCGAAATCCGCCGACGGTCCGATCCAGGGCGCACCGCTGCCTCTCGATGCATGCCACGCGAGCGGCGCGCGGTTCGCGCGCGAGCGCTACGCGCCGCTCGGCCTCGAACTGGAGATCGCGTTCCGCTTCGCGCGCGTGTTCGAACCGCGTGCCACCGTGTACACGAGCGATGAGGTGCTGTCCGCGATCGGCACGATGGCCGCGACGGTCGAGATCGTCGCGAGCCGCTTTCGCGAGTGGCCGAACGTGGACCGCTTCGCGCAGCTCGCCGATCTGCAGAACCACGGCGCGCTCGTGATCGGCGACGCGGTGCCGTATCGCGACGATTTTCCGTTTGAAGCGCCTGCGTTGCAGTTTCACTTCGATAATGAAGACGTGTCGCGCGCAACGGCCGGCAAACCCGCAGCCAACCCCGCGGGCGATCCACGTCGACTGCTGCCGTGGGTCGTCAACCACTGCACGCAGCATTTGCGCATCGCGGTGACGCCCGACATGATCGTCACGACCGGCTCGTATACCGGCATGTTCTTCCCGACTCGCGCGGGTAACGCGCGCGGCACGATCGAAGGCCTGCCGCCCGTTCATCTCGAGCTGTTCTGACGCGGCGCACGTCGCTCATAAACGTCGCTTATATACGCCGCACAGGTGGTCGACATGACTCATCCCACATCCGGCTTGCTGGTCAAGCCGATCCATCTCGTTCCGTCGTCGGCGCGTGCTGCGTCGCCGCTCGCGCGGCGTTTGCGCGAAGCATTGCGCGGCGACGTGCATTTCGATGCCGCGAACCGCGGCCGTTACGCGACCGATGCGTCGATCTACCAGATCATGCCGATCGGCGTCGCAGTGCCGCGCGATCAGGACGATCTGCGCGCGGCGCTGGAGATCGCACGCGCCGAGCACGCGCCGGTGCTCGCGCGCGGCGCGGGCACGAGCCAGTGCGGCCAGACGGTCGGCGAAGCGCTCGTGATCGATACGTCGAAGTGGCTCAACAACATCGTCGACTTCGACGCGGCGGCGCGCACCGTGACCGTCGAACCGGGCGTCGTGCTCGATCATCTGAACGCGTGGCTGAAGCCGCATGGGCTGTGGTTTCCGGTCGACGTATCGACGGCCGCGCAATGCACGATCGGCGGCATGACCGGCAACAACTCGTGCGGCTCGCGCTCGATCGAGTACGGCAACATGGTGCACAACGTACTCGGCATCGACGCGATTCTCGCGGATGGCAGCGAGGCGCGCTTCCAGTCGCTGAAGCTGCCGCACGAAGGCGCGCGGCTGGCCGCGATCGTCGAAGGCGTGCAGCGGATCGCCACGCGCGAGCGCGGCGAGATCGCCGAACGCATGCCGAAGGTGCTGCGCCGCGTGGCCGGCTACAACCTCGATCTGTTCGACTGCCAGAATCCGCTCGCGTATACCGACGACGGCGCGGCGAATCTCGCGCATCTGCTGGTGGGCTCGGAAGGCACGCTCGCGTTCAGCCGGCAGATCACGCTGAAGCTCGCACCGTTGCCTGCGTACAAGACGCTCGGCGTGGTCAGCTTCCCGACCTTCTGGCAGGCGATGGACCTCACGCAGCACATCGTGAAGCTGAAGCCCACCGCGGTGGAGCTGGTGGACCGCACGATGATCGAGCTCGCGCTGGAAAACCCGGCGTTCAGACCGGTGATCGAAAAGGCGCTGGTGGGTCGGCCCGACGCGATCCTGCTGGTCGAATTCGCAGGCGACGATCGCGATGTGCAGACGCATCGCCTGAACGCGCTCGACGACCTGATGGGGGATCTCGGCTTGCCGCATTCGGTGGTGAAGATGGCCGACGCGAACGAGCAGAAAGCGTTGTGGGAGGTGCGCAAGGCGGGCCTCAACATCATGATGAGCATGAAGGGCGACGGCAAGCCGGTGTCCTTCATCGAAGACTGTGCGGTGCCGCTCGAACATCTCGCCGAATACACGAGCCGCCTCACTGAAATCTTCCATCAACACGGCACCGAAGGCACGTGGTACGCGCACGCGAGCGTCGGCACGCTGCACGTGCGGCCGATTCTGGACATGCGCCGCGACGGCGCCGCGAAAATGCGCGCGATCGCGGAGCAGGCCGCGGAACTGGTGCGCGAGTACAAGGGCGCATTCTCCGGCGAGCATGGCGATGGTCTCTGCCGCGGCGAATGGATCGCGTGGCAGTACGGGCCGAAGCTCAATCAGGCGTTCGCGGAGATCAAGCAGCTGTTCGATCCCGAGAACCGCTTCAATCCCGACAAGATCGTGCGCCCGCCGAAGATGGACGACGCGAAGCTGTTCCGCTTCTCGCCGGGTTATCGCGAGAAGGCGCTGACGCCCGCGCTCGACTGGTCCGCGTGGAACGTGCGCCGCGATCCGCTGACCGGCGCCGAGACCGCGCCCGGCACCGGCGACGATCTGGCGGGCGGTCTCGCGAAAGCGGTGGAGATGTGCAACAACAATGGCCATTGCCGCAAGTTCGACGCGGGCACGATGTGCCCGAGCTATCGCGTGACGAAGGACGAGCAGCACGTGACGCGCGGCCGCGCGAACACGCTGCGGCTCGCGATCTCCGGGCAGCTAGGCGACGAAGGCCTCGCAAGCGGCGACGTGAAGGACACGCTCGATCTGTGCGTGTCGTGCAAGGGCTGCAAACGCGACTGCCCGACCGGCGTCGACATGGCCAAGCTGAAGATCGAAGCGCGCGCCGCATGGACGTCGAAACACGGCATCAAGCTGCGCGAGAAACTCGTCGCGTTCATGCCGCGCTATGCGCGCAGCGTGGCGCGCATCGGCGGACTCGCGGCGGCGGCCGAGCGCATTCCGGTCGTGTCCGCGTGGGCGAAGCGCGCGATCGGCTTTGCGCCCGAGCGGTCGCTGCCGCGTTTTCGCACGCCGTTCCTCGCCAGCGCGCGGGCCGCGTCGGCAAGCGCCGGGGTTGTGCAGCAAGCGCAGAAAGAAGTCGTGCTGTTCGTCGACACGTTCAACGACAACTTCGAGCCCGACAATGCCCGCGCCGCGCAGCGCGTGCTCGAAGCCGGCGGGTACCGCGTGCATTTCAATCTGCGCGCCGGCGAGCGCCCGCTCTGCTGCGGACGGACGTTTCTTGCCGCGGGCCTCGTCGACGAGGCGAAGCTTGAGGCGCGCCGTCTGCTCGATACGCTGATGCCGTTCGTCGAGCGCGGGGTGGCGATCGTCGGGCTCGAGCCGTCGTGCCTGCTGACGATGCGCGACGAATTTCTGCAATACGGATTCGGCGACGAAGCACGCAAGCTGTCGGCAGCCGCGCTGCTATTCGAGGAATTTCTGGTGCGCGAACAGGCCGCGGGGCGGCTCGAGCTGCGTCTGCGCGCGATCGACGCACCGCGCGCGTGGGTCCACGGCCACTGTCATCAAAAGGCCTTCGACGCGTTCCGGCCAGTGCAGAACGTACTCGGCTGGATTCCCGGGCTCGACGTGAAGCCGATAGAGTCGTCGTGCTGCGGGATGGCCGGCAGCTTCGGCTACGAGGCGGAGCACTACGCGGCGTCGCAGGCGATGGCTGAGCTGTCGCTGCTGCCGGCGGTGCGCCGCGCGGACGCGGCGGATTTGGTCGTTGCGGACGGCACGAGTTGCCGTCATCAGATCCACGACGGCGCGCAGACCGCGGCACTGCACGTCGCGCGGGTGCTGGAGATGGCGCTGGCGTGAGCGGCATGCGTGTTTTGGGGACGGGAAGCGCGCTCGCTGGTTGCGGTCCCGTCCCCGTTTCGGCGATGCGCGGGCCGCTTCGCGTAGCCGGTGCGCGATACGTACTCTGCATACACCTGAATTCTGATGGGCGTAGACTGTCGGCCGGCTGATACAATCCGGCGTCATTGGAATGAAGGTGATCGTATGGGTTTTGAGCAACTGGCCGAGTTGAAGAAGCGGCTGGAGCAGGAAGCACGGGCAAAGCGGCAGCAAAGCCAGCAGAAATCGGGCGAAGCGAAGCGCGCGGACGGCAACGGTACGGCGGGCAAGGGCGCAGAAGGCAAGGGCGCGCCGGGCAAGCACGGCGCGCACCGGCCGGGCGCATCGAAAGATCCGCGCGCGGACCAGCGCGCGCGGCCTGCGAAAGACCAGCATGCGCGTCCCGCGAAAGGCGCGCCGGATCAGCGCGCGGCGCAACGCCAGCCGGCGCGGCCGCCGGTCGACCCGGTCGTGCATTCCATCGGCAAGCTGCAGAAGCGCTTCCCGACCGCGTTCCCGAAGAATCCCGCACCGAAGGTCGCGCTGAAGATCGGCATTCTCGAAGATCTGCTCGCGCAGGCCGGCGAACTGGGGCTCAACGAGCAGGAAATTCGCGATGCGGTGTCCACGTGGTGCCGCGGCAGCCGCTACTGGGCGTGCATTACCGATGGCGCGCCGCGTGTCGATCTGAACGGCGCCGAAGTGGGGCGCGTAACCGCGTCAGAAGCGGCGTTCGCGCGTCGCCGCGCGACGTCGAAGCCAAAGGCGGCGAAGCCGGCGGCTGGGGTTGGTGCTGGCGCTGGTGTGGCTGCCTCGGGCGCGCCGGCTGGTGCTGCGACGGCATCTGCGGCTGGCGCGGCTGCGCCTGCTGCCGGTGAGGCGAGCGCGCCGGCTGCTGAAGTGGTTCCCCCGGGTGACGCGCAGCACGCTGCCGCCACGCCGGGCGCTGAGGCCACGCCTGCCGCACCCGCTGCGGCTGAAACCGCGGCAGCCGAAACCGCGGATCAGCCCTCCAGCGATGCTCCGCTCTCCGCCGACGCGCCCGCGTCCGGCACATCGACCGCCGGCGAATAAGCCTGCCAGTGCGTCAACGCTGCCCGTAGCCGGCTCGTCGATCGAACGAGCCGCATACGGGCAGTTTCATTTCCGTTGCGGGTCGGAACGCGATATCGGCAATCGGCCGATGCGCTGGCGTGGTCAGCCTTTGCGTAGCTCAAGGAGCACGTCGCGCAGCACGACGGCCTGGTTGTGCTCCTCGTCCTTCGCGCCGTACACGAGCGTGATCGGCTGGTCGCCGGCTTCCGCCAGCAAACTCTTCAGCCGTTCCTGCTGCCCGGGTTGCGCGAGTTCGTCGCGATAGTGCTGCTGGAAATCGTTCCAGCGTTCGACCACATGGCAGAACGTTTCGCGCAATGCGTTGCTCGGCGCGAGGTCTTTCGCCCATACGTCGAGCGCGAGCGTCGCCTTGCTGCGGCCACGTGGCCACAGCCGGTCGACGAGCGCGCGATAGCCGTCGCTCTCCGCCGGCTCGTCATACGCGCGTTTGATCTGGATCGGTGCGGCATGCTTTTTCGTGCGTGACATGATGTCTCCGCGCTGTGTGTGTATGACAGCAGGTTCGATATCGATCAGGATACCAGATCGTTTGCACGCGATATGTCGATGTGCGGTGTGCGCACCGTCAGCAGCCCGGCGACGCGTTCGCGCAGCATCGGCAGCACGTCGGCGTCGAACCACGGGTTGTGCTTGAGCCAGCCGGTGTTGCGCGGCGACGGATGCGGCAGCGGCACATAGCGGGGCGCATAGTCGCGCCAGGCGCGCACGGTGTCGGTGAGCGACGCGAGCCGGGTGTCGCGCAGAAAATGCCGCTGCGCATACTGGCCGACCAGCAGCGTGAGGCGGATGGCAGGCAGTTCGGCCAGCAGCCGGTCGAGCCACAGCGGCGCGCATTCCGGCCGTGGCGGCAGATCGCCGCTTGTGCCGCGGCCCGGATAACAGAACCCCATCGGGACGATCGCGAAGCGCGACTCGTCGTAGAACGTTTCGCTGTCCACACCCAGCCATTCGCGCAATCGTTTGCCGCTCGCGTCGTCCCATGGAACACCGGACGCGTGCACTTTCGCGCCAGGCGCCTGGCCGACGATCAGAATGCTCGCGCTGCCGGCCGCGCGCACGACCGGCCGCACGCCATGCGGCAAATGCGCTTCGCACGCACGGCACGCGCGCACTTCGCGTAGCAGCAGATCGAGGGACGGAGCGGAGCGGGTAGGCATAGTGAGGCGATCAAATTGAATGCGCGATGACGCGTGGAATGCTCTCACGACGTGATACGACTCGATCGCGGATGCGCTTCGAATGCGCTTTGAACCCATTGCGAACGAACTGCAAATCGTTCACACGCGCGTTTGAATCGTAGTTGAAGAAGCATCGGCTTCTCGCGTCACGCGCGGACGGTACTCGCCATCGTATCGCAACCTGAATAACGATGCGTCGGCGCCCCATGCAGCAAGGCAACACGCCCGCAGTTGTCCGAACTGTTTTCGTACGAGGGATTATTTTCCGCGCTCAAGTTCGCACTTCGACATGCCGATATCTGGCGTAATGGCTGTCATGGTCGTCGTCGGCCGCCCAACGTTGGCTCGCAATGGCTTTCGCCTGCCTTACTTTCAGGATCAAACCGTGCGCCGTGCGCCCAGGCTGACACACCTCGTACTGTTCGCTGTCTGTTTCATCAGCCTGCATACGGCGTGCTTCGTCGTGCTCAGCCGGCGGTTCGAGTTCGCGACCTATCCGTTCCTGCTTGCGCTGCCCACGCTCACCGTCGCCGCGTGTCTGTGGCGCATCCGCGCCGAACCGAAACACGCGCGCGCCGCATGGATCCTGCTGTGCCTCGGCATCTTCCTGTGGACCTGCGGGATGTACCTGAGCGCATGGGAAGACATGATCCAGCATCTTCCCGCGAGCGTCGCGTGGTGCTCCGATTTCTGCTTCTTCCTGTTCGGCGCACCGCTGCTGCTCGCGTCGTCGACGCCGCCGGTCGAGCGGCGGCTGCCATTCTTCATCTGGATCGACGGCTTCCAGGTCGCGCTGACGGGCTACCTGACCTATATCGCGATCTTCTCGGTCACGCCCTTCGAGACCGGCAAGGTCGACCCGATTCCGCTGTCGGTGCTGATCCTGACCTACAACATCGAGAACGTGATTCTGGTGCTCGCGGCGACGGTTCGCCTGTTCGCGCAGCCGCGCGGTCCCGAGCGGGCGTTCTTCAAGATCCTGTGCGCGTTCATGTGGATCTACGCGATCACGGCCGGCATCTACAACAACTGGTCCGCGGTTTCCGCCGCGACCGACAACCATCCGGTCTTCGATGCGATCATCGACCTGCCGTTCCTGCTGCTGATCGTCGCGGCACTCACGCCGCCGCGCAACCGCAGTGCGGCAACGGAAGCAGCCCCGGCGACCGAGCGCCGCCAGCTCGCGATCTTCATCGAAACCGGCAGCCCGATGTTCTATACGGTGTCGCTGCTCGTGCTCAGCATTTCGCTGATTCCGAAGCATCTGCACGTGGGTACCGCGGGCATTCTGTTCGCGGTGGTCGCGTACGCGCTGCGCACCACGACACTGCAGGGCCGTTACATGCGGATGCAACAGGAACTGCGCGAAGCGCGCGACCGTCTCGAGATGATCGCGCTCACCGATGCGCTGACGAACACCGCGAACCGCCGCTCGTTCGACCAGACGCTCGCCGCCGAATGGCAGCGCGCGCAGCGCACGCGCGATCCGCTCGCGCTGCTGCTGATCGACATCGACTTCTTCAAGACGCTCAACGACGAGCACGGTCACCCCGCGGGCGACCGGTGTCTCGCCGCCGTCGCGGAGGCGCTGAAGTCCGCGTCGCCGCGCGCGGGCGACCTGCTTGCGCGCTATGGCGGCGAGGAGTTCGCGGCGATCCTGCCGGTCTGCCGTGAATCCGGCGCGCGCAGCGTCGCGCAGCGGATGCAGGCCGCCGTGCACGCGCTCGCCATTCCGAACCTCACGCCGACCGGCAGTCTGCTGACGATCAGCATCGGCATCGCCGCATTCGAATTTCCGGATGCGGGATCGACCGCGGATCTCGTCGATGCCGCGGACCGCGCGCTCTATCGCGCGAAGCTGCTGGGCCGCAACCGGATCGAAGCGGAGGGACGTCCCGCGGCTGACCCGGACGAGCGTGTGCGCGACGAAGCGCACGCGATCGCAAGCATCGCCGAAGTGCTGGCGTTACCCGATGCCGGCACGCACAGCGCGCACGCGGGCGGCCATCTCCCCGCGCCGGCCGGCGCCGAAGGTCCGCGCTCGTCGCGCAATCACTGAACTGACGCGTCGCGCCGTCTCGCGCGGTGTCCAGCACTCACGCCTCCTCACGCTGTCCGCACGAGCCCATTTCATGCGGCTTGCGGGTTCGTCGCGGGTTGCGCGCATGCTAGGATGCACGCACAGGAGGGCTCGCATGCAGTTCGTCTACAAGCGGTTCCACATCGACTGCCATCCGCGTCACGGCGACGACGGCGCCTGGTACGCACGCGCCCGAATCACCCACGCCGCGAGCCGCGGCACCTCGCTTCCAGCCACCTGCGATTCCGGCGAAATCGACGCTTTCGCGAGCCAGTCCGATGCGATCGAATGCGCACACGCGTGGGCAGTCGGCTGGTGCGATGGCCACCGGCATTGAACGCGTAACGGCACCTATCGGCACAACAAGGGGGCGACATGGCGCAGGAGCAATATCGTGGCTATGGACTGTGGGGGCATGCGGTTCCCGAAGCGGGCCGCTATGTGGCGAGCGGCACCGTGACGCGCGACGACGTGCTGATACAGACGTCGGGCCGCCTCGACATGTTCTGGACCGAGGACGAAGCACGCACCGCCGGGATCGAATGGGCGCGCGCGTGGGTCGACGGCAACAGCTGATGCTGGCTCGGACAATCGATCGATAACGACGGCCATCGCCGCCCATCCCATGAACCAGCAACTCCCGCGTCTGCTACCCACCAGCCTCACCGACGAAACCTTCGGCGGCGTCACCTATCACATCGGCGGCGAGCTCGTGCCCGTGCTGTCGGTCGACGTGTCGCGCTGCCCGGTCTACTTCGAGCATCACATCCTGTTGTGGAAGCACTCGAATGTGCGCATCGGCATCCGGCCAGTGAAGGGCGCGGTCAAGCGCATGCTCGCCGGCATGCAGGTGTTCATCACGGAAGCGAGCGGCGACGGCATCATCGCATTCAGCCGCGACGGCGCCGGACACATCGTGCCGATCCATCTGGGCGCGGGGCAGGAACTGCACGTGCGCGAGCACCAGTTTCTCGCCGCGACTTCGAACATCGAGTACACGTTCGAGCGCGTGCGCGGCATCACCAACATGCTGTTCGGCCAGACCGGCTTTTTCATCGACCGTTTCCGCGGGCATGACGGCGACGGTGTGCTGTGGCTGCACGGCTACGGCAACGTGTTCGAGAAGGTGCTCGCCGCCGGCGAGACGATCGACATCGAGCCGGGCGGCTGGCTTTACAAGGACCCGCAGGTGCAGATGGACACCGTCGTCGACCGGCTGTCGAGCGGGCTCTTCGGCGCGGGCTTCAACTTCATCGTCAACCGCTTCACGGGACCGGGGCGCGTCGGCATCCAGTCGATGTACGTGAACAACGCGACGGACGAACGCTGAGCGCGCAGCGCGAGCGCTGTCCGCCTCAGCCCGCGAATTTCACCGTGTGAATCTCACCGCGTGAATCTCACCGCGTGAGCTTCACCGCGTGAGCTTCACCGTGATCTCCGCGACGTGCCGGCCCTGGAAGCGCGCGATGTCGAGTTCGTTCGCGCTCGGCCTGCGGGTACCGTCGGCCTTCGCGAGCGTGGTCGCGCCGTACGGCGTGCCGCCTGTGATCTCGTCCATGTTCGTCAGACCCGGGCACGAGTAGGGCACGCCGACGATCACCATGCCGTGATGCAGCAGCGTCGTATGAAACGACTGGATCGTGGTTTCCTGACCGCCGTGCTGCGTGCCGGTCGATGCGAACACGCTGCCGATCTTGCCGACCAGCGCGCCCTTCATCCACAGGCCGCCGGTCTGATCGAGAAAATTGCGCATCTGCGCGGCCATGTTGCCGAAGCGCGTCGGCGTGCCGAAGATGATCGCGTCGTAGTTCGCGAGATCGGCGGGCGTAGCTTCGGGCGCCTGCTGGTCGAGCTTCGCGCCCGCGGCTTTCGCGCGGTCGGCGGGCATCGTTTCGGGCACGCGCATGATCGTCACTTCGGTGGACGGCACCGCGCGCGCACCTTCCGCCACGGCTTCGGCCATCGTTTCGATATGACCGTACATCGAGTAGTACAGCACCAGGATCTTTGCCATGAGTTCGCTCCGGGAAAGGTTTCATGGGCATGACGGTTCGGCCGCGTGACCTCACGAAACACGCAGCCGCGTTGCTTGGACCACCTGACGATAGTGCGGGTTCGTGACGAAGGCTCGATGCGCCGCGACGCGATGGCGCGACGTCGATGCGTTCTTCAAGCTATCGAAACACTACGCGCGCAGATCCTCATGATGCGAGGCAGCGGTCGCGGCCGCGGACAGCGCCGCGCGCCGGCGCTCGGCGGCGACCACCTGGCGGCGCATTGTATGGACCGTCGCGGGCACGCGCCGGCGGTTGCGCCACGCCCAGCCAATGCCGTCGATGAGCGGCCACGCCTCGCGATGCAACGCGAAGGTGCCGGCGAACACGGCGAGCGCGCGCAGCGTCGCCCACCACGCGAACCACTGCGGCAATCTCAGCCACGCGACCCACGCGGCGTTGCGCGCTTGAAGTGCCGCGAGCGCGCGGCGGGTGGCGCGGTCGGGCGATGCCGATGGTTCGCGCCGTGCCCGCAGCGCTTCGCAATAAACGATCGCGTGGCCGGCGGCCAGCACGTCGAGGGCGAGCAGTTCGTCGGCGCCCGCGTCGCGCAGCCTCGATTCATAGCCGCCGAGCATGCCGAACACCGCCGTGCGGATCACGCATGCGCCCGGCTGGTAGCGCGTCAGGAGCGGGCCCGGCAGCGCGTCGTCGGTCAACGGACTGGCCTGCAACGCGGCGCACGCGGGCTCCGCTTCGTCGCCGCCATCCATCGAAACGTGCGCGGTGAGAATCGCGATGCGCGGATGCGTGTCGAGCATCTGCACGGCGCGGTCGAGCGCGCCGGCTTCCCAGCAGAGGTCGTCGTCGGTGAAGGCGAGGTAGTCGGCGTGGTAGTCGGAAGCCGCCCACGCGGCCGCGCGGTTGCAGGCCGGCACGCCGACGCGGGTCGCGCCCTGCACGATTCGCACGCTGGGGAAGAGGTTCGCGAGCAGACTGACGGTGTGGTCTTCGGATGCGTCGTCGGCGATCAGGATTGGCGGCGCCTCGGGCAGTTCGAAGAGACGCGCGACCGTCGTCACCACTTCGCGGACGCGATTGCGGGTGAAGACGACGACGGCGATCCGCGAGGTCGACATGGCGAGGGGCCAGGCATCAATCGATGGTTGCGGCTTGCATGCCGCGTTCCCGTGCGGTGCCGACGATCTCGACGACGCGCGGTTACCTTCCACGGTACGCCGATTTCAAGCGTTGCGCACGACATTGCTCGATTGTGCTGAAGCGATTCGCGTGCCATCCGTGGGGCAACGCGCGCAGCGCGACGCGAAAGGCGCGACCGCTTTCGTCGGACGCGGGCGTGAAAGTTTTTTGACCGCTGCGGTACATCGCGCGGCACGGGTTACCATCGTTGCGGTGCGGCAACCCGGTGCGCGATGTGCGATGCGGACGCGGTCGGTCGTGCACCATCGTGGGCCGTACGAATGGCGCGTCATTGGAGAACGGCATGACGGAAGCGGCTGACGACAGTCCCGGCGAGAGGCCGGCGGAACTGCTCGAAGAACCCGTGTCGGGGCTGCGCTACCGGCTGCGCCGTACCGCGCGCGCGGATGTGCCCGTCGCGCCCGTTGCGCGCGTGCTGCTACTGCATGGCGTTGGCGGCAGCGAAGCCGATCTCGCGATGGCGTCGGCGTGGCTCGACCCCGCGATCGAAGTGCTGCTGGTGCGCGGTCCGCTCGTGCTCGGTCCGCAGCAGTTCGCGTGGTTTCGCGTGTGCTTCAGCGCGCGGGGGCCGGTGGTGAACGCGGAGCAGGCCGAGCAGAGCCGCGCGCGGCTGCTCGCGATGATCCACGCACTGCATGAGCGCGACGGCGCGGCGCCGCTGCGCACCGTGGTCGCGGGCTTCAGTCAGGGTGGGATTTTGAGTGCGAGCGTGGGCTTAAGCGCGCCGCGCGAGGTGATCGGCTTTGCGATGATGAGCGGGCGCGTCCTGCCCGAACTCGAACCGGCCATCGCACCGCGCGCCGCGCTGGGTTCGCTGTCGGCGTTCGTCGCGCACGGCCGCTTCGACGACAAGCTGCCCGTTTCGTGGGCCGATCGCGCGCGCGATCAGCTGGACTCGCTCGGCGTGCGGCATCGCATCGAAATCTTCCCGATCGGGCACGAGCTGAACCGCGCGGTCGTCGCGTCGTTCAGCCGCTGGCTCGACGAGACGCTCGCGTACAACACGAGCGCGTCAGAACTCGACTAGCGCGAAATCCGTCTTGCCGACGTCGCACAGCGGGCAGCGCCAGTCGTCGGGCACCTCGTCCCAGCGTGTGCCGGGCGCGAGGCCGTCTTCGGGGCAACCCGCCGCTTCGTCGTAAATCCAGCCGCAGATCACGCAAACCCATTGCCTGAATTCATCCGATGACACTTCGGTGTGCACTCGCGCATCGGTGCGTTGTGCGGCTTCGTCGGCGGATTCGGGCGTGGTGCTGTCGAGGTTGAACACGATCGGCGCATCGGTGCCGTTGCTGCTGACATGCGCGCCGTTCGACAGGCGCGCCTGCAGCGCGGCGAGCAGGCGTTCGGCTTCGCTCGCGGTGAGGTCGATCCAGAACGGATCGCCCGCGCCATCGTTGAGTCGTGCCGGAGAAAACTGGAGTTCGAGTGCGGAGCCTTTCTTGTACATCGGAGTGTGCGGCGAGGAGGGTGAACGGCCATCGCGGCCATGTGCGGTTTTGCGCGGGTTTGAGAACCGACACGCGATTATCGGTGCTTCGCGCACGCGCCGCACGCGCGCATCGGAAGATGCAGTGTTTCCTGCTGGTTGGGAAAGCGCTGCGAGCAGCCGGCGCGAAGGCCGGCTGGAACGCAACTGCGACGCAACTTCGTACGCTACTGCCGGTCGCGATTGCGGGTGCGGGTTGCGCCGGTGATCACCGCGATACCGAGCAGGATTACGGCGACGATGCCGACGTGAAGTTGCGATACGTGCAGCGAGACCAGCGCCCACGAGATACCGCCGATCAGGATCAGCCAGCCCACCAGATAAATCACCAGCGTCATTGAATCCTCCCTGTTTTATGTGACTGCGCTGCAGGGAGTGTAGCCGATGTGCTCATGCGGTCCGGTTGTGGCTTCGGTGTAGCTTCGGTGTAGCTTCGATGCGGTTTCGACCCATCACGTCATGATGCGGATCGTGAGGTCGGCTCGCAGCCGGAACGCTTCGATGCGGCCGGCGCGCACGTCGAGCAGCAGGCGCACGAGATCGTCGTCCGACACGCTGCCGCTTGCAGCCTGCCGGCCGTCATGGCGCAGACGCCGCTCTTCCGCGATCAACGAGAGCGCGCTACTCCTCGAGACAAACATTTCATTCATGGTGTTCAGACTGTCCTGTCGCACGGCTGCGCGCGATCGTTTCGCGCGGGTCGTCCGCTGCCGGTGCCGGCATGTGAGCCTGGACGCGCGGCAATACCTGCAATTCCTCACCGAATCTGACGATCTGGCGCGCGGACCGACACTGGATGCGATACTGTCGGGATGCACCGCATCCGAGCGGCTGCATTCGCGCGATCGCAAGCTTAGCGCGGCGCGAACAGAATTGCAGCGAAGCGCGCACGGACCGGCGACGAAGCCCGGTCCCGCGCCCGGCCGACGGCACCGGCCGCTCCGCTGCCCAAATCAAGGTGTCCGACTAAACCGCATGAACTGGATCGAAGGGCTCTTTCACGCCGGGCTTTGGCAGCGGCTCGAGCAGTTGTGGCAACTGATCGTGATGGCGTGGACGCTCCTCGTCGACCTGCTGCGGCTGCTCGGCGGCGGGTGAGGGCGGCATTTCTGTCGACGGAGCATCGATGGCCGAGTCTAAGACGAAATCTGAGTCCGATTCGTGGCAGTTCCAGTTGCGCATGACGCTGGCGCCCGAACTCGCGGAGCAACTGCGTCGCGATCCGGCGGGCGGTGCGCATCAAGCGCTCGCGGAGGTGCTCCGACGCCACCGCGCGACGCTCCAGTGCCAGTACGACGCGTTCGCCGCTTACGTAAGCAAGGCGGAACAGCTCGGTCCCGATGCGTATCCGCTGTACCACTGGACCCGGGCGACGATCGACGATCCGCAGAAGCAGGCGAAGTACCTTCGCGCGTTCACGGTTTATGTGGACGGCGCGGAAGTCTATCCGGCCGAACTCGCCGGGCCGCTCGAAGCGGAGCTGCGCGCGCTGGTTGGCGGCGACATCGAACAGGTCACGAAGTACGACACCAATCCCGCGAACAACCCGCAGCCGCCAAAGGGCCTGCAGTAGCAGGCGGGCGGCGTTGGCGGCGGCGCTTCGCGGCCCGTTCAATCCAGCGAACAGAGCGCCTGCGGCTACGCTTTTCCAGCGCTCGGCGCGTACCGATCCGGCGTAAGCTGGCGTCCAGCCAGCTTACGATGCCCACCCGATCCGCCGATGACCGCCGTTCCGCCCACCGTTCCGTCCGACCCGGCCGCCGCCGAAGCCCGCTTGCGCCGGGCCATCGACGCGCATCCGGCCAGCCCCGACGCGTACCGCGAGCTCGCCGCGCACCTGCACGGCAGCGCGCGGCTCGACGAAGCCGCAGCCGTGCTGCGCGCGCTGCTGCGGGTCGAACCCAATGATGCAGACGCGCACCGCAGTCTCGCGATCGTGCTGCACGGCCTCGGTCAGCGCGACGAAGCCGAGCGCACCTGCCGCCGCGCGATCGAGCTGTGCCCGCACGATCCCGATGCCCACTTCACGCTCGGTCTGCTGCTGCATGAACAGGGCCGCGCACACGATGCCGAACGCGCGTATCGCGCGTCGCTCGCCATTCGCCCGGACAGTCCGGACTTGCACAACAATCTCGGCAACGTGCTCAAGCAGCTGGGCCAGCTCGCCGATGCGGAAGCCGCGTACAAGCAGGCGCTGACGTTGCGTCCGCACTATCCGGATGCGCTTGGCAACCTCGGCAGCCTCCTGCAGTCCACAGGCCGGCTGCTCGAAGCCGAACTCGCGTGCCGGCTCGCAATCGCGCTGCAGCCGGACAGCGTCGAGGCGCACAACAGTCTGGGCGGCGCGCTGCTCGCACTGAACCGGCTCGCGGAAGCGGAAGCGTCGTTCCGTCAGTCGATCGCGCTGCATCCGCAGCACGCGGACGCGCACTTCAATCTCGGGATCGTGCTGCACCGGCTGGAACGCAACGCCGAAGCGGAAGCCGCGTATCGCGAGACGCTGCGGATCCGGCCGCACGCCGTCGAGGCGCTCAACAATCTCGGCAACGTGCTGCAGGCAGCCGGACGTCTGCGCGAAGCCGCGGATGTATACGAGCAACTGCTCGCGCTGCGTCCCGACGCGGCGGAACCGCATCACAATCTCGCGGCGGCGCTGCGCGCGCTCGGTCAGCCGCACGATGCCGAACCGCATTACCGTCGCGCGCTCGAACTGAACCCGCAGTACGTCGAGGCGAAGTTCAGCCTCGCGACGCTGCAGCTGAATCTCGGCGCGTACGAGGAAGGCTGGCGGCTCTACGAGTCGCGCTACACGCTGCCGCGCTTCATTCACGCGAAAACGAAAGCGGTGTTGCCGCTGCCGCAGTGGCAGGGCGAAGCGCTGCATGGCCGCAGGCTTCTCGTCTGGCAGGAGGACGGTCTCGGCGACATGATCCAGTTCGGCCGCTATCTGCCGCTGCTGAAAGCGGCGGGAGCGGAGCGCATCGGTGTGGTGTGCATGGCGCCGCTGCATCGGTTGTTCGAGGCGGTCGATGGCGTCGATGCGGTGTTCTCGCATGACGACGCGGTGACCCGCACCGGCGACTACGATTGCTGGACGAGTCTGCTCAGCGTGCCGTTTCGCGTCGGGACGACGCTCGACACGATTCCGTCCGCGGACTATCTGCGTATCAATGCAGCGCGTGCCGACGTCTGGCGGGAACGTCTCGCGATGCTGCAGCCCGAGCTTGTGGGGCCACGTATCGGCGTGGTGTGGAAAGGCAACCCGCGTCATCACAACGATGCGAACCGGTCGCTGGCGTCGCTTGCTTCGCTGGCGCCGCTGTGGAGCGTGCCGGGCGTGTCGTTCGTGAGCCTGCAGAAAGGACATGGCGAAGACGAGGCGCACAACCCGCCCGCGTGGCAACCGCTCGTCGCGCTCGGTCACGAGCTGACCGATTTCGCCGACACGGCCGCGGTGATCGGCGAACTCGATCTGGTGATCTGCGTCGATACGTCGACCGCGCATCTCGCCGCATCGCTCGGCAAGCCGTGCTGGGTGCTGCTGCCGAGCCACGATCCTGACTGGCGCTGGCTGCACGGACGCACCGATTCGCCGTGGTATCCGCAGATGCGCGTGTTCCGGCAGCCGCGACCCGGCAACTGGGCCGCGCCGGTGGAAGCGATGCGGCAGGCGTGCATCGAGCGTTTCGCGGAAGCGCGGGCGATCGAGCCGCAATGAGCGTTAGTGTTGCGGTGAACCCCGCGATGAACACGCAGTGAGCGGCGCAGTGAACATGCAGTGAACGTTGCGATGAAGATGCAGTGAGCGTTGCACTGAACACGCAGTGAACGCCGCAATGAACACGCAGTGAACGCACCGATTACTGGAGCCACCCTCATGCTGCCCACCGACGACGACCTCGCGCAATTCGCCGCGCACGGCGCACCCGCACTGCCACCTGCGAACGACAGCGCCTACGTCGCGCACGATGGCGCGCAGCTCTGGTATGCGTCGCATGGCAAGGGCTCCACGGTGATCCTCCTGCACGGCGGCCTGGGACACAGCGGCAACTGGGGCCATCAGGTGCCCGCGCTCGTCGCTGCGGGATATCGCACGATCACGATCGACAGCCGCGGTCACGGCCGCAGCACGCGCGACGCGCGGCCGTTTTCATATGAACTGCTTGCGTCAGATGTGCTAGCGGTGATGGATACCCTTGGCATCGGGCGCGCTGCGATCGTCGGCTGGAGCGATGGCGCGTGCACGGCGCTCGTGCTCGCGCGGCAGGCGCCGCAACGCGTGGCGGGCGTGCTGTTTTTCGCGTGCAACATGGATGCGTCAGGCACGAAGCCATTCGTCGCGACGCCGTTGATCGACCGCTGCTTCGCGCGTCACCGGCAGGACTACGCGGAACGCTCCGCGACGCCGGATCAGTTCGACGCGTTTGTCGCCGCGGTTGGCGAGATGCAGCGCACGCAGCCTGAATACCGCGCCGAAGATCTCGCTGAAATTCGCGTGCCGGTGCTCGTTGCGCAAAGCGCGAACGACGAATTCATCCGCTGGGAGCACGCGGAATATCTGGCGCGCAGTCTGCCCGATGCGGAGCTGGTGCAACTGCGCGACGTCACGCACTTCGCGCCGCTGCAAAGGCCGGATCGCTTCAACGACGTGATGCTGCGCTTCGTCGCGCGCGTGCTTGTCGCGGCGCGTTGAGCGCTTCACTCGTCGCGTCGCTTTACAGCCAGCTCTACAGCCCGCCTCAGAGCCTCGCTTTACAGCCCGCTTTCTCCTCCGATTAGCCGCGCAGGCGAAACAGAGTTTTCGCGTTGCGCGTATCGCTCCAGCGCGGACAGATGCCTACAATCGTTGGCACTTCCGACTCTGCTGGAGTTGTGTCATGTCGAATCCTCTCGCGCTGTTCGCCGCGCCCGTCGTGGTGCTCGCTGCCGTGCTGCTGTACTGCCTGCCTTCGATTCTTGCCGATGCACGGGGCCACGACGACGCGGCACAACTGACGGTGTTCAATGTGCTGCTGGGCTGGACCATCGTCGGCTGGGTGGCCGCGTTCCTGTGGGTGCAGCAGCGCGCTACGCCGCGCGCAATCACGACGACGTTGCGCCGCAGCCGCCGTTTGTCCGCGACGTCGACGCTCGCGATTTTGACCCGCCGCGCGCATGCGCGCAGTCACTGCGACGGGCAGATGATCAACGGCCGCTGCGTGAAGCAGGGCTGAACGTCGAACTCGCGAGCGAGTTGCAAAGCGCGAGTGGTTTGAAGCACGAAAGCCGGATCAGGAAAGCTCGCCGCGAGATCGTGTCGGCCCGGCATCGAATCCATCGACGGGTTGAACAGAAGTGCCGAGCGTCTGCGCCGGACGGAATTCACCGGGCGGCGCGCCGAGTTCACGCCGGAACATATCGCTGAAGCTGCTCGGCAGATAGCCAAGCGAACGCGCCACCGCGCTCACCGCCTGTCCTTCGGCAAGCCGCGAGACCGCAATCGCGAGCTGCACCTGGCGGCGCCATTCCGCGAAGCCCATGCCGAGCTCGCGTGAAAACAGCCGCGCCAGCGTACGCACGCTCGCGCCGACGAACGCCGCGTGCTGGTCGAAACCGATATCGACCGAAGGCCGCTCGATCACCGCGCGGCACAGCATGTCGAGACGCCGGTCCGACGCATCGGGCAACGGAATCCGCAACGGGTAACGTGTCGCATGCGCGAGTTCGAGCGCGGCGAGACGGTATGCGGCCGCGAGGTACGTTTCGTCGCGTTCATGCTCGCGCTCGGCGACAGTCTTCAGCAGTTCGCGCAGCAGTCCGTTGACCTCGAACACGTCGCAGCGGCGACTCAGGTGGCCGATATCGCGTTCGTGCAGATAGAGATTGCGCATGTCGACGGCGCTCATCATCCGGATCGAATGCACCGTGCCGGGCGGCAGCCACACCGCGCGCTGCGGCGGTACGACGAGCGCTTCGCGTCCCACTTCGACGAACATCACACCCGATACCGCGTACAGCACCTGCGCCCACGTGTGTGCGTGCGCATCGATCTCGTGGCCGCGCGGATAGTGGCGGGCGAGCGCGTGGCCGGGGCCTTCGTTCAGCTCGGGCGGCGCGGCGAGCGGCATGGCGGAGATAGCCGCGAAAGACGGCGGGCAGAGTGAGCGTGGCAAGTGGGGAGCATCGGCGGCGGGTTGCGGCAGTCAAGGCGCAACCGATGCTATCACGCGGGCCGTAGTGGGGTTCACGCCAGGCTCGCGCGCATGCGGTCGCACCAGATGCAATGCGTGGACGCGGCGCATCTCAACCGCACCGCACCGCACGGCACGGCACCACACGCTACACGATCTCGCCCATCTCCCGCATCGCATACGACACGTTGCGGCTGAAAGCATCCTGCCGGCCGCGGCGGCCAGGTCGCCTTACCTTGCCCTTCACGGGTGGCGTGGCGAGCACATCGACGATGCCTTTGGTCGCGATGCTGGCCGCGAGCGCCGGCACGTCGGCGACTTCGACCCAGCGGCAGCGCGCGATTTCGTTGCCGGGCTTCGGCACCTCGCCGGGCGCGGTCCGCACGATATACACGCGGTGATGCGTGCCCGCGCCGACGAATTCGAACAGATAGCTGAGGCCGAGCGCATGCAGGCTGGTTTCTTCGAGCAGTTCACGCGCGGCGGCCTGGGCCAGGTCCTCGCCTGGTTTCGGCCGTCCGCCAGGCAGCGCCCAGCGGCCGTGTTGACGCGACACCAGCAGGATTTGCGTTCCTTGCCGGCAGATGACAGTGGCTCGCTGCTTCACAGGCTGCTTCATGGACTGCTTCACAGGCGACTCGACCCTCGGTGACCGGGCGTATGCGGCCGCAAGCGTGATGCCAGGCCGGGCCGCCTCTATCTATAATTTCAGAAGACGTAGCGCCGTCACCCGCGTGCATGATTGCCCGCAACGCGAAGCGGGAGAACGTCCCACGTCATGGTGGTGGCGGATTGTGACGAATCCATGACGGCTTGGCATGACGGCACCGCGCGCGAATCACGCGCCGTGATCGGTCCGAATGGCGGCGCGAACCGCGAACCGCGGACCGGGAATTCATCTTGCGTCGGTTGGACACGTTGCTGCTGGAGACACCATGACTCGCGAAGACGAAGCCACGCCAGCCCAGGACAGTGCGGAAAGCCAGTTCTCCCAGTACGCGCGACCGCTGATCGACGAAGCGGTCGGTCAGGCCGCCGCGCTCGCGTCGAGCACGGACGCCGAGGTGCTGCATCAGATGCGCGTCGCGCTGCGCCGGTTGCGTTCGCTGCTGTGGGCGTACCGGCCGCTCCTCGACCGCGGCTTCGACGACCAGCAGCGTGCGCTCTTCAAGCGCCTCGCCGCGGCCGCCGGCGAAACGCGCGACTGGGACATCCTGATCGAACTGCTGAAGCACGCGCCGGAAAGCGCGGCGCTCGATATCGCGGCCCTCGAAGCCGAGCGCGCGAAAGCGCTGCAACGCAGCCGCGAGCTGCTGGCCGGCCGCGACGTCAAACCGATGCTGCGTGCCGCGCTGCAGACCGCCAATCGCGCGTTGAACACCGCGCACGAACGCACGCCGCTCGAACGTTTCGCACGTCGCCGGTTCGCATCGGCGGACCGCTCGCTGAAGCGGCGGATGCGGCGCGCCGCGCACGCGAAGCGGGGCGACTACGCGTCGTTTCACGACGTGCGCAAGGCCGCGAAGAAGGTGCGCTACCTGCTGGAGTTCTTCGAGCCGCTGCTCGCGAAAAAACAGCGCAAGGCGCTCAAGCCGCTGAAGAAGGTGCAAAAGCGGCTCGGCGAACTGAACGACGTCGTCGCGAGCGAAGCGCTGCTGCAGCATAACCTCGGGGTATTCCCGGATGCGCAGTCTGGCGGGACCGTGCTCGCGATACTCGGCAAGGCGCGCAAGCGCAAGATGCGCGCGGCGGCGAAACTGATGTGAACTAGGGCGTGCCGCGTTCAGGCCGAGCACCGGCCCGGTGCTCATGGCGCGCTCACGGCGCACGCCGCTCTTCAACACGGCGCACTTTCCAGTCGAAATCGCCGCGCTCCGCGGCCCGATACCCAACACGCGGCGATCTGCCCGAATGGGCATGGTGCTTGCACGTCGAAGCCGCATGTCGCCACGATCCCGCCGAAGCGCGGGACGTGGCCCGCGCAACGGATGAGCGTGCGGAAGAGCGCGCCGGAGACCAGCATGTCGGACCCCTTGAAAATCAGCGCGCGCCGGCGTGTGCGCGGCGGCGAAGTCGTCGTCGACTATCAGCGCGACAGCGGCCGCCTGCGTGTCGTCGAGCACGGCAAGGTGACGCACCAGTGGTATCCGCCGGACTCGTGGTTCGCGATCGCGACGGCGTCCGCGCGCAGCCGCTGGGGCACCGTGCCCGACGAACAGGACCTGCTGCTCGTGCTCGACAACCTGCTGACGGAGCACGACGTTCCGGCAGTTGCGCTCGCGCACGACGGGCGTCCCGCGGGCGTCTGAGCGGCTAGTCGAACCCGAAAGCGTCCCTCCGAAATCGGCCTCTATTGTTTTGTCATTGATTGGCCGGCAGAAACAGCGATAATCGGGGCACAAAAAGCGACATAGGACCGACTCGGGGATACACCGTGCGTGACGTTTGTAAAGTCTTGTTTCTGTGCCGTGACAATGCGGCGCTCAGCATCATGGCGGAAGCGCTGCTGCGCGAACTGGGCGGCCCGCGCTTCGAAGCCTACAGCGCCGGCTGGGAGCCGGCCGCGCAGGTCGACCGGATGGCGCTCGCGGAATTGCGGCCCGGCATCTCGGCCACGCATCTGCTCAATCCGAAAAGCTGGCACGAGTTCACCGGCGAATGGGCGCCGCGGCTAGACGTCGTCGTGCTGTGCGATCGTCTGCACGACCGCGCGCTGCCGGCGTTTCCCGGCGAACCTGCCATCTGCCTCTGGGAAGTGGACACCGCATTCGCGACGATGGACGACATCGCGATCCGCACGCGCGCGGTTCAGCGCGCGTTCTGGCAACTGCTGCGGCGTGTCGACAGCTTCTGCAGCGCGACGCCCGCGCGCGCGGCCATCGCCGCGCTTGGCGCGGTGCTGAGCGATACCTCACGCGACCTGCCCGCCACCGCGTGACACGAACGCCGAAGCCGCTATCATCGGATTTCATCCAGTCCGTTGAAGCGATCGGCCCCATGCCCGTCAACCCCGACACCCGATCCGCCGCATCGCGCGACCCGGAAGCGCCAGTCCGCCGCGTACGCGTCTGGGATCTGCCGACGCGGCTCTTCCACTGGCTCGCCGTCGTGCTCGTCGCGCTCGCGTATGTGACCGAGCGCGAGAACTGGATCGACTGGCACGTGCGGATCGGCGAAACGCTGCTCGCGCTCGTGCTGTTCCGTCTGCTGTGGGGCTGCTTCGGCAGCGAGACCGCGCGCTTCGCGCGCTTCGTCGCGTCGCCCGCGGCGGCGGTCGACCATCTGCGTCATCTGTTCCACCGCGAACCCGACCGGCAGCCCGGCCACAACCCCGCCGGCGGCTGGATGGTGCTCGTGCTGCTGGCGCTCCTCTTCATCGAAACGCTGAGCGGCATCTACGTCTACAACGAAGTCGCGGACGAGGGACCGCTCGCCGGGATCGTGCCGGGCTGGATCGCGAACGGCATCGCGACGCTGCATGCAGTGGTGTGGGACGTGCTGCTCGTCGCGATCGCGCTGCACCTGCTCGCGATCGTCGCGTATGCGGCGATCAAGGGGCACAACCTCGTGCGCCCGATGATCACCGGCTACAAGCGGCTGCCCGGTGCGGTTCGCGCGCCGCGAATGGTGTCGCCGCTGCTGGCCGTGGTGTTGCTGATCGCAGCTTCAGCGGTGGTTGCGTTGCTGGCGGCTTACGTGTAAATCGCGGTGTGAATCAAGCTGTAAAGCGCGATGTAAAGCGCTCACCCGTCAGCGCAGCTCGCGCACGGCCTGATGCACGAGTCCGAAGAATTCGTTCGCATGTTCGGGGTTCAGCCAGCGCACGATCAGCGCGAGCCGCAGCGACGGTTCGATCCACATGAACGAGCTGCCCGCGCCGACGCCGAACCAGCTCGTCTCCGGCACGCTCGGGAACATCTTGCGGCCGGTATTGAGCCACACCAGATAGCCGTAGAACGGCGCGAGCGGGCAGGGCGTGCGCATCCGCGATATCCATGCTTTCGACAGCACGCGGTGACCGCTTGCGATGCCATCGTCGAGCAGCATCTGCGCGATCTTCAACTGGTCGTTCGCGCTGATCGACAGACCGCCGCCCCAGTGCGTGCCGCCCGGCACCGACTGCACCCGCCGCCCGCCGGCAAGTTCCACCCACGCGTTGTCGTAGCCGGCCCAGTTCCAGGTGTCCGTCGCGCCGCAGGGGCGTGCGATCGCTTCGCGAAACACGTCCGGCAGCGGCCGGTCGAACAGGTGCAGCAACGCGAGCGACAGCTGGTTGATGCGCACGTCGTTGTATTCCCAGTACGTGCCCGGCGCCTGCACTGGACGCCGGTCGCCTTTCTTGCCCGCAGGCGGATCGCCGAACGTGACCGCGCGATAGTGGTCCGCCTGGTCGGGCAGGCCGAAGCACACGCCTTGCCATTCGCTCGTCTGCTGCAGCAGGTGCGCCCACGTCACCTCGGCGTTGTGCAGATCGTCGAAGCCGATGCCGGGCACGCGCACCTGCACGGGCTCGTCGAGATCGGGCAGCAGGCCGCGGTCGTGCGCGACGCCCGCGAGCAGCGCGAGGTAGGTCTTCGCGATGCTGAACGTGAGGTCAGGGCGGTCCGGCTCGCCCCAGCTCGTCAGCATACGGCCGCCCATCGCGATCGCGCCCGATACGGGCCCACGGTCGTGTACCGGGCCGAGCAGCCGGTTCCATGGCGGCGGGTCGTTCACGTGCACACCCCATGCGCCGTCCACGTTCCGGTCCCACGTCGATTCGTGCTCGATGGCGAAGCGGATTGCGCGTTGCAGGCTTTCAGACATGATTGGCGATCCTGACTGTTTCCATACGGCTTCTGAAAAAGGCGCCTAACGCACCTGCAGCTTCACGCGCGCCCACACCAGCGTGACCAGGCTGATCACCGCGGCGATCATCAGATACAGGCCCGGCGCGAGATTGTTGCCCGTCGCGGCGATCAGCGACGCGACCGCGAAGGGCGTGAAACCGCCGAATATCGTCGTGGCGATGTTATAGCCGAACGCCATGCCGGTCGTGCGCGTCTCCGTCGGGAACAGCTCGGCCATCAGCGCGGGAATCGGCGCGAAGTAGGTGGCCTTCAGCAGCGCGACCCACACCACGGCGGCCACCAGCGTGGGCAGCGACGGGTGCGCGTTCATGAACACGAATGCCGGATAGATCGTCACGAAGAACAGCACGCCCATCACGAGCATGATGCGGATGCGTCCCACCTTGTCGGACAGGTGTCCGACGAACGGTACGAGCGTCATCATGATGAAGCCCGCGGTCAGCGTCGCGATGAAGCCCGACGACGGCGCGAGGCCCAGCTGACGCGACGCGTAGGTCGGCATGTAGAGCAGCATGTAGTTCGCGCTGGTGGTCAGCACGAGCGAGCCGATCGACACGAGCACGCCGGCCTTTTGCGTCGCGAGCACGGTACGCACCGGCGACGACACTTTTTCGGCCTGCTCGAACTCGGGCGTTTCGTCGATACGGCGGCGAATGTAGAACCCGATCGGGCCGATCAGCATGCCGAACAGGAACGGGATGCGCCAGCCCCAGCCTTCGAGCTGCGGCTGCGTGAGCGTGCCCGTCAGCACCGCGCCAAACAACGATGCGAGCAGCGTGCTCGCGCCCTGGCTCGAGAACTGCCAGCTCGACATGAAGCCGCTGCGCGTGGGCGCGTGCTCGACCAGAAACGCGGTCGAGCTGCCGAACTCGCCGCCCGCCGAGAAGCCTTGCAGTACGCGCGACACGAAGATCAGCACCGGCGCGGCGAGGCCGATCGACGCGTACGACGGCATCAGCGCGACCATGCCGGTGCCGAGCGTCATCATGCCGATCGACAGCGTGAGCGACGCCTTGCGGCCGTGCCGGTCGCTGTACGAACCGAGCACGAGCGCGCCGACCGGCCGCGCGAGATATGACAGCGCGAAGGTGCCGAGCGTGATCAGCAGCGACACCGTGTGGTTGTGCGCGGGGAAGAACAGCTTCGACAACGTGCCCGCGAAGTAGCCGTACACGACGAGGTCGTAGAACTCGAGCGCATTGCCGATCGACGTGGCGACGATCAGCCGGGCGACGCCGCGGCGCGATGCGGGCGTGTGGGTGGACTGCGGGATCGTGACGGACTCAGTGCTCATTGCGCCGGCCTCCGGTCGACTTGCGCGGCAGATGGGCCGCGGGATTGGCATCGGGGGCGTCGCCGCTGCGCGCGCCGAGGTCCCAGAACAGGCCCGCCATGATGCGCAGCCCTTCGCGCACCACCGGGCCCAGCAGATGTTCGTCCGGCGCGTGCTGCGAGCAGCCGGGGTACGAGTGCGGCACCCACAGCGTCGGCATGCCGAGCACGTCGGCGAAGACGTCGTTCGGCAGCGTGCCGCCGAGGTTGGGCAGCAGCACCGGCTGCGTGCCGGTGGTCTGCGTGAGCGAGCGCAGCGCCCATTGCACCCACGGGTTCTCGGGATCGACGCGGGTGGCCGGCATGCCGCGCTCCACTTCGACCGTCACCATCGGGAAGCCGTGCGCGTCGAGATGGCGCCGCACAATCGACTGCAGGTTGCGCCAGTCGGTACCGACGACGAAGCGGATCTGCATGTGCGCGAACGCCTGCGGCGGAATCGCGTTGACCGGCTTCTCCGGGTTGCCGGTGCGAAACGCGAGCACTTCGATGTTGTTCCAGCCGAACACGCGCTCGGTCGGCGTGAGGTCGGGTTCGCCGTAATCCGGATCGACTTCGGGTTCACCCGGATTCCCGCCGACCACGATGTCCGCGAGCGCGCGGCGCACCGAATCGGGAACCGGCGGCGGACGCAGTCCATCGATCGCGATGCGGCCGTTCGCATCGACCATCGACGCGATCGCGTTCGCGAGCACCACGCCCGGATTGCGCAGGAGTCCGCCCCAGTTGCCCGAGTGATGCGCGCCGTCGCGCAGGTTCACGTCGAGCCGGAAATTGATCACGCCGCGCGAGCCGAGAAAGATCGTCGGCCGGCCGGCGGCGAGGCGCGGGCCGTCGGACGCGATCAGCACGTCCGCGGCGAGTTCGTCGCGCAGCCGCAGGCACAGCGCGTGCAGGCCCGGCGAGCCGACTTCCTCGCCGGTTTCGAACAGCAGCTTCAGGTTGAAGCCGAGCTTGCCATCGCGCGCGTCGAGCACCGCGCGCAACGCGGCGAGGTTGATGCTGTGCTGGCCTTTGTTGTCGGCGGTGCCGCGGCCATACCAGCGCTCGCCGTCCACCGTGACCTGCCACGGTGAGCGGCCGTCGGACCACTGAGCGTCGTAGCCGCGCACCACGTCGCCGTGACCGTAGCTCAGCACCGTCGGCACATCGTCGCCTTCGTGGCGATGCGCGATCAGGAACGGACCGGCGCTCGCCACCGGATTGTCCACCACGCGGCAGGTAAAACCCCAGGCAGTGAGCGTCGGCGTGAGTTCGTCGTCGAGATAGGCGCGCAGCCGGGCGCCGCTATCGGCCTCCTGGCTTTCGGTGCGGATCGCGACGCGGCGTTGCAGGTCGTCGAGAAACGCGCCGGATTCGTAGCGCTGGGTGGCAAGCTGGATGGCCGTGTCGCGGGTCACGTAGATCTCCGTCGTGGCGCGTCGTGGGGACGCTCGATTAGATCGAAGCGAGCGCGCAATGCGGGCGCGCACTCGTTGACGACCCATGCTGACGTGGACGATATTTCTGGACAATTACAATATTTGGCAGCGAGCTTTGCCGCAACGGCAAAGCTTCGGTGACCCAACTCATGCGCATCGCGCCACGGAGACCATGGATCAGACCGCACTGCGCTATTTCCTCGAGGTGGCCCGCAGCGGCTCGCTCAGCAAGGCATCGGAGCGGCTCTACGTGGCGATCTCGGCGTTGAGCCGGCAGATCGCGAAGCTCGAAGAACAGATGGGCACGCCGCTATTCGAAAGGCGGCCGCGCGGCATGGTGCTGACCGATGCGGGGCGGCTGCTCGCGAATCACGCGCGGCGCAGCCAGCTCGAAGACGAGCGTATCGCCGACGAGATTCGCGGCATGACCGCGGACGGCCGCGTGACGATCCGCGTCGCGAGTTCGGAGGGCGTGGCGCCGTATTTTCTGCCGCAGGTGTTCGCGCATTTCCTGCGCACGCATCCGCGCGCGCATTTCCAGCTCGATGTGTCGGCGCCGTCTGCTGCAACGCAGCGTGTGCGCGAGGGCACCCACGACCTCGCCGTATGTTTCAGCATCGCGCCTGAGCGGGACATTCAGGTGCAGGTCGCACAGCGCGCGCCGATCTATGCGCTGATGCGGCACGACCATCCTCTTGCCGCGCACGAGTCGGTGTCGCTCGCCGATCTGATGGAATGGCCGCTCGCGATGGACAACCAGGGCGTGACGATCCGGCAGCTGTTCGACATTGCGTGCAGTCTGGAAGGGCTGATCTTCGAGCCGGTGTTCGTCAGCAACTATCACCAGGCGTTGCAGAGCTTCGTACGGCACACGGACGCGGTCACGCTGACCGGATATATCACGGTGCGCACGCGGTTGAAGGTGGACGGACTGGCCGCGGTGCCGATCGCGAATCCCGAACTGCACCAGCGCACGCTGCAGGTTCAGACGATGGCCGGGCGCACGCTGCCGCAGCCGGTGATCGCGTTCGTCGATCTGTTGAGGCAGGAGATGGAACGGCCGGAGGTGGTGGGTTGAACCCGCGCTGCGCGACGCTCAGAACAGATCTTCGTGGCGGCAGTTGACGAGCACTTCCGCGACGCTTGCCGAGTTCGGCAGCTCGATGGTGTTGGCGACGATCAACGCGAGGTCGCGCGGCTGCGTCATCGCGTCGGGCGGCAGATCGGCGATGCCCGCGGCCATGTCGGTGTTCACGTAGCCCGGGCAGATCGCGGTGGCGCGCACGCCGTCGTCCCAGCCTGCGCGGCGCACCGCGTGATTGAGCGCGATCACCGCGTGCTTCGACATCTGGTAGCCGACGTTCAGGTTCTTCACGCGCTTGCCCGACAGCGACGCGAGCTGCACGAAACGCGCGTTGCCCGCGCGGCGCAGATGCGGCAGCGCGGCCTGCACGAGCCGGAAGGGTGCCTTCACGTTGATGTCGAAGGTTTCGTCGAGGAGGGCGTCGGTGCCGTTTTCGAACGTGATCATCCTGCAGATGCCCGCGTTGCTGACGAGCACGTCGAGCCGACCGAACCGCGCGATCGTCGCGTCGACCCAGCGGCGGCCCGCGTCGACATCGCGCGCTTCATAAGGCGAGACGAACGCATCGAACTCCGGATGGAACGACGCCGGATCGCGCACGCCGAGCGACAGCCGGTAGCCGCGCCGATGCAGCTCGCGCGCGATCTCGAGGCCGATGCCACGGTTTCCGCCTGAAATCATCGCTACCTTGTCCATTGCTGTCGTCCTCCGCGTTTTAGCTGTCGAGAATGAGCCCCTGCTAGAACCCCGCGTCGATCACGATCTTTGTGCCGTCGGAAAAGCGCGACAGCCGGAACGCGTGCGGATCGACGAGCGGCGTGTCGTTCACGACGAGGTCCGCCATCAGCTTGCCCGCCGCCGGACCGATGCCGAAGCCGTGTCCCGAGAAGCCCGTGCCGATGAAGAACCCCGGCAGCCGCTCGACGCCCGAGATCACCGGAATCGCGTCCGGCGTGACGTCGATATAACCTGCCCAGCGCTGCGCGATGCGCGCGCCGGCAAGCTGCGGAAACACCTTCACGAACTCCGCGAGCCCGTTGTCGACGTACGGCACGACCGGCTCGGGATCGAGCGTGCGGACTGCTTCGAAAGCGGTGGGTTGATCGAGCGCCCAGTGGCGCGGGCGCTTCAGTTCATCGAAGAAGCGCCGGCCGATGCCGATCCTGAGCGACCCCATCACGCTCTTCAATGCTTCGATGTACTTGAAGAACAGGCGGAACGCATCGGGCGTCAGATCCGCGTGGGTGCGAAAGCCGTAAGCGACGGTGTAGCCGCCATCCGCGCGCTTGCGGAACGCGAACTCCTTGTTGCTCGCGCTGCAGGTCGGGCCGCCTTCGAGCGGTTCCGTGCGCAGCACCGAGCTGCGCGTGAGCAGTTGCGGTACGTCGATATCGAGGCTGCCGCAGAAGAGCCGCGTCCACGCGCCGCCCGCTGCCACGACCGCATCGCAGCGGATCGTGCCGTGCTCGGTGACGACGCCGCTCACGCGTCCCGCGGAGGTTTCGATGCCGCGCACCGCGCACGGCGTGAGGATCTTCACGCCGCGTTTGCGCAGTGCGTTTGCGATCGCGGGCGCGGCCTTCTGCGGTTCGGCGCGCGCGTCGCCGGGCGTGAAGAGCCCGCCCTTGTAGGTCTTCACGGCGCCCGGCAGCAGAGCCGCGATGGCCTTCGCATCCACCTCGTGCGTGTCGAACGTATCGCCGGCAATCTGCTTCGCGCGCTTCAGCCAGTCGAGATGCTCGGCGAGCGCGGCATCGTCGTTCGTCATGTACAGGATGCCGCACTGGTTGAAGCCGGTTTCGATGCCGAGCGTGCGGTCGAGCGTGCGCCACAGCTTCAGGCTTTCGATCGACAGCAGCAGCTCGCGCGGATCGCGGCGCGTCACGCGCACCCAGCCCCAGTTGCGGCTCGACTGCTCGCCCGCGATATGGCCTTTCTCGCAGAGCGCGACCGTGAGGCCCTTTTCGCTCAGGTACAGCGCGGTGGACACCCCGATGATGCCGCCGCCGATCACGACGACGTCGGCCCGCGCGGGCAGTTGCGTATCGTCGGCGACGGGTTCGACTTGTGGTCCCATGTTGGCGTTGTTCAGGTGGTGGATTCGTCGGAGCTTCGAAGTATGCGTCAGCCTTGCCGTTTCGCGATACCCGCGGCCGCGTTCGCAGCCGGCACCGCTTCGCCGCTGCGCGCCGTGCCCGCGATGCGATCCGCGCGCCGCTCCGCTCGCGAAGCCCGCGCGCGCGGATTCGCGTGACGGTTGGTCCAGCGGTCGATGTGGTTGATCGCGTGCGTGAGCGGCACGGTGATCAGCAGATAGACCGCACCGGCCGCGACGAGGGGCGACAGGTTCGCGGTATTCACCGACGTATTCTGGCCGATCGTGAACAGATCGCGCTGCGAAGTCAGCAGGCCGAGGAAGTAGACGAGGCTCGAATCCTTCACGATCGAGATGAACTGGTTCGCGAGCGCGGGCAGGATGCGGCGGATGCCCTGCGGCACGATCACGTGGCGCATGCCGCTCCAGTAGCTCATGCCGAGCGCCTGGCACGCGTACAGCTGGCCGCGCCCCACGCTCTGGATGCCTGAGCGGAAGATCTCCGCGATATACGCGGACGAGATCAGCGCGAGCGCGACGATCGCGAGCGGATACGGATTGGGCCCGAAGATCTGCAGACCGATGGGCGCGAGCCCCTGGCCGACCACGAGTATCACGAGCGCGGCGGGCAGCCCGCGGAACAGGTCGACGTACATGCGCGCGGGCAGCATCAGCCAGCGCGTATTCGACACCGCCATCAGCGCGAGCACCATGCCGGCCATGATGCCGAGCACCGTCGAGAACAGCGACAGCACGAGCGTATTGACGAGCCCGGTGCCGAGCAGCGCCGGCAGCGAGCCGATCAGGAGAGGCCAGTCGAGGAAGTTCTGCAGAAAGGCGTTCATGATGCGCTCCTCGTTGAAGGTGGACGATGCGCGGCGCGATGTGCGACCTGAGACGCGGTACCGTTCAGCTGCCGGTCTTCATCTGGTACGGCGGCAGGTTCGCCGGCTTCGGATAGCCCGGATGGAACTGCAGATAGAGCTTGAGCCACGTGCCGTCGGCGACGAGTTCGTCGATGCTCTTGTTGAGCGCCGTTTCGAGCTTCGTGTTGCCCTTGCGCACCGGGAACCCGGCCGGCAGGTTCACCGCGGAAATATCGAGCTTGTCGGCAATGTTCATCTGCGGGTACTTGCCTTGCAGCCCTTCGACGAGCGTCTTGTCGACGAAGTAACCGTCGATGTATTTCGAGCGCATCGCGAGGAAGCCCGCGTTCAGGTTCGGAAAGCGCACGATCTGCGCGCCCGGCAGGTAGCTGTCCGAGTACGTATCTTCGATGGTGCCCTGCACGACGCCGATCCGCTTGTCTTTCACCGACGCGACATCGCCGGTGATCGGGCTGCCCGGCAGCGTCGCGACGCTCAGGAGCCCCGTCAGATAGCCTTCGGAGAAGTCCACCATTTTCAGGCGGTCTTTCGTGATCGAGATCGAGCCGGCCGCGAGGTCGATCTGCTGGTTCGCGACGCTCGGCAGCAGGCCGCTGAAGTCCTGCGCGCGGAAGTCGGCGGTGAGGCCGAGCTTCGCGGCGATCGCGCGGATCAGCTCGACGTCGAAGCCCGTCATCTTGCCGTTGTCGATGTACGAGTAGGGCTTGTTGTTCGCATCGACGCCGGCGACGATCTTGCCGGGCGTGAGCGTGCCGACGTCCTCGGCATGCGCCGGCACGAGCGCGCCGAAACAGAGAGGAACGGCAATCGCGAAGAGTCGCGCGAGATGACGGAAACGCATGATGTGGCTCCTTCGAAAGGAACTGCGTTGGACGGATGAAAGCGCAAACGGTGAGCAGTGCTCCGGTGGCCCGCGATGCGCGGGCAGCACCGCATTCGGTTCAGTCGGTCAATGCAGGATGCGCGACAGGAACTCGCGGGCGCGCGCCGAGCGCGGACGATCGAAGAAATGCTCCTTCGTGTCGTCCTCGACGATCGCGCCGCCGTCCATGAACACGATCCGGTTCGCGACGCGCTTCGCGAAACCCATCTCGTGCGTCACGCACAGCATCGTCATGCCGTCGCTCGCGAGTTCGGTCATCACGTCGAGCACCTCGTTGACCATCTCCGGGTCGAGCGCAGAAGTCGGCTCGTCGAACAGCATCGCAACGGGGTCCATCGACAGCGCCCGCGCGATCGCGACGCGCTGCTGCTGACCGCCCGACAGCTGCGCGGGGTAACGGTCTTCGTGCGCGCGCAGACCGACCCGCTGCAGCAACGCGCGCGCCTTCTCGGCCGCTTCGTCACGGCCGCGGCGCAGCACCTTGCGCTGCGCGAGCATCAGGTTGTCGCGCACGCTCAGATGCGGGAACAGTTCGAAGTGCTGGAACACCATGCCGACCTGCGCGCGCAGCTTCGTGAGATTGGTCATACGCTGCGTGCCGTTCGCGGCGACGGTCAGGCCGTTCACGACGATCTCGCCGCGCTGCACCGGCTCGAGCCCGTTGACCGACTTGATCAGCGTCGACTTGCCGGAGCCCGACGGCCCGCAGATCACGACGACTTCGCCGCGCGAGACCGTCGCGGAGCAGTCGGCGAGCACCTGATGCTCGCCGAACCATTTCGACACGTTGTGCAGGCGGATCATGCGTCGCTCCTTCGAGGTGAGATGCGTGCGATGCAGCAGGTTCAGGACAGCGCGGCGCGCACGCGGCCACGCCACAGATCGTCGAGCCCATAGAGCGCGGCGCCGAGCGGCACCGCGACATGGCTCGCGACACCCGCCGCGCTGACCGGGAACGCGCCTTCGCCGAACGCGCCCGCGTCGCGCTCGACACCCAGCATGTGCCGCGCGATGCGCTGGCCCAGGTAGCTCATCAGCGCGACGCCGTTGCCGTTGCAGCCGAGCGCGTAGTGGATGCCGTCGTGCTCGCCGATGTGTGCGAGCTTGTCGCCGGTCATCGCGACATAGCCTTTCCATGCGTGCGTGATCCGCACGTCGCGCAGCGCGGGCCACAGCTGCACCATCTTCGAATGCAGCAGGCGCGCGGCCGCGCGCTCGTCGACCTCGCGGATCGCGGGCCGTGAGCCGAAGATCATCCGCGTGCCGTCGGGCGATGGGCGTGTGTAGAACAGGTTGCGCTTCGAGTCGCTGATCATCCGGCGGCCTGGATTCAGCACGTCCATCAGGCCGGGCGGCAGCGGTTCCGTCGCGATCTGGTAGCTCGCGACAGGCAGCACGCGGCGCGCGAAGAACGGCAGCAGGTTGCCGGTGTAGCCGTTGGTCGCGACCAGCACGTGTTTCGCGTCGAGCACGCCGCGCGCGGTGTGCAGGCGAAAACGCGTGGCGGGCGAACTGTTGATCGCCACGCGTTCGATCCGCTCGACGGCCGCATGCGAATGCAGCGTCGCGCCGCGGCGCCGCGCGAGTTCGCGCAGCGACCGATGGTATTTCGCGGTATGCAGGCCGCCGTATTCGTCGACGAGGATGCCGCCGTAGTAGTAGTCCGACGCGATGATCGCGCGCTGTGCGTCGCGCGTGATCGTGTGTACGGTGACGCCGGTCTTGTCGCGCAGCAGTTCGCCCTGGCGGCGCAGCTGTTCGAAATGCCCCGGCGTGTACGCGCCGAAGAAGCGGCCGGTGATGCGCAGATCGGCGTCGAGCGATTCGTCGGCGACGAGGCGTTTCAGGTAGTCGAAGCTCGCCATCGATTCGTGCATCAGCCGCACGAGACGTTCGGCGGACACGCCGCGAATCGCGTTGGTCAGCGCGAGCTTCTGGCCGCTCGACACCATGCCGCCGCTGCGCGTGCTGCCGCCCGCGCCGAGCTCGGCCGCATCGAGCACGGCCGCGCTGGCGCCATGGCGTGCGGCTTCGGCCGCAGCGGACAGCCCGCAGTAGCCGCTGCCGACGATCGCGAGATCGACGCTCGCGGGCAATGGCGCGCGCGCCGTCTCGGGCGGTGCGGCTTCCCACCAGTACGGCGCGACGCGGAACGCGTCGTCGAAGAGCAGGGCATCGGGGCGCATGGAATTCGGCCGTTGCTTAACTGTAAACCAGTCTAGGTTTGCGGCGGCTATCCGGTCAAATAGCGACAAAAAGGGCTTCCATTCATTTTTGATATGGCAGGCTGCGGTTTGGCCAGCGCGCGACGGAGACAGCGGAGATGAACCAGAGGCAGATCGAGGCGTTCCGGCTGGTGATGCTGCGCGGTTCGATGACCGCCGCGGCGGCGGAACTCGGCACTTCGCAGCCGAGCATCAGCCGGCTGATCGCGGAACTGGAGGATGAAACCGGGCTCGCGCTGTTCGTACGCAACGGCGGACGGATCCGCGCGACGGATGCGGGCAGCGCGTTCTATCGCGAAGTGGATCGCAGCTTCGTCGGGCTCGAGAAGCTCGCGCATTCGGCGCGCGAGATCCGTCAGCTCGGCAGCGGGCGGCTGCGGCTCGTCGCGGCGCCGGTGCTCGCGCTGTCGTTCGTGCCGGCGGTGATCGAGCGGTTTCTCGCGGCGTATCCGCGCGTCGCGGTATCGCTCGAGATGCGCAGCGAAGGGACCATTCAGCGCTGGGCGTCGTCGGCGTACTGCGACGTCGGCTTCGCGACCACCACGCCGGACGCGTTCGGCGTGACGAGCGCCGAACTGTACCGCCTGCCCAGCCAGTGCGCGCTGCCCGCGCGTCATCCGCTCGCCGCGCGCAAACGCATCGCGGCAGCGGACCTGCGCGGCGAGCGGCTGATCCTGCCTTCGTACGCGGACGACACGCGCGCGTCGATCGACCGCGTGCTGCGCGAGGCCTACGCGGACCAGGTGCCGGCGATCGAAACGCCGTACGGCGCGACGATCTGCGCACTGGTGTCGCGCGGCCTCGGCATCGGCATCGTCAATCCGCTCGCGACGCTCGACACCAGTCCGAAGCGCATCGCGTTCCGACCGTTTTCGCCGGACATCGTGTTTCGCGGCTACACCGTGTGCCCGCAACTGCAGCAGACGAACCCGGTCGTGCGGGCGTTCCTCGAACTCGCGAACGAAACGATGGCGCGCGAGCTGAGCGCGTGGCGCAAGTGAGTGGTGTGACTGAATGGTGCAAAGGAGCGGTGTTTACCCGCATGCGGCTAAACAGCAGGACTGCCGTTATACATGAGCGCTTCTCTTCACCCGTTCGCCGGTCAAGCGGCGAACCGACATCGGCACTTGCGCATGCCGTCCACTTGCTGAAGGTTTGGAGTCTGTGCCATGAGTAAAGTCTCCGTATTGGTGGGCATGCTGTTCGCGAGCGTTTCCGTAGGCGCTTTCGCGGACGGTCCGGAAAGCGCTTACGATCACGGCGATCCCGCGGTCGCCCGAACGCTGTCGCCGAACGAATATCTGATCAATGCCGACGGTGCGCAGGAGGACCCGCAGCATCGCATGAGCGATGCAGCGCGCGCGTACCGCAACGGGTTGATCGCCGGCCGCAAGGAAGAAGCGGAGCGCGAAGCGAAAGTCCCGCCGCTGCCGCCGTTGCCGCATACCGTCAGCGAGGACGACAACTCGCGCTACACGAGCATTCCGCCGCAGGCACAGCCGCAGCCGCAGCCGCAGCCGCGCGCTTACGCGCAGGTACCGCGGCCGCCCGTTCACGTGCCGCAGCAGCAGACCGTCGCTTATCAGCCGGTGCAGCAGCCGCAACCTCAGCCGCAGGCGCAGATGGCGTGGCAGCCGCCGCAGCCGGTGGCCTATGCACAGCCGCGCCAGGTCGCGTACCAGCAGCCGCCAGTGCAATACGTCGAGACGCAGAACGTCTACACGCAGTCTGGTTTCAACTACACGCCCGTCGACGATCCGCGCACGCAGGCTTATGCGCCGCCGCCCGCGACGGTGTACGTCGCATCCGCCGATCCGGAGCCCGCGCAGTATGTGTATGAGCAGCCCGCGCCCAGCGCGCCGGTGATGATCGTGCAGCCACGGCGCGCGTACCGTGCGGTGCCGGTACGCTACTGGCAGCCGGGCTATGTGACGCGTTATGGCGATCAGCCGGCGTACGCGTACTCGTACTATCAGTCGGGCTGGTAAGTGCCGCTGGTTCGATGAACATCGGGGGCGCGCGGGATCGAAGCCGTCGCGTCCCTGATTATTTGCTGATCCGTGCGCATGGCGCGGAGATTGCGATGCTTTGCAGTGCGCAGCGTCTCGCGACGCGGCGATTGTAGCGCGGTGACGCTTCGATGCATCGGTCTGTGCGCCGCGGCATGCATGGACCGGGAAATGCTCCCACCGTAAAATCAGGAAATCCCGACACCGGTGGTGCTTTGGTGTTCGAGAAGCTGGTCGTACTATGCGTCATGCCCTGCCGACTCGATGGGGCAGGGCAGCGTAGTTGACGTTGCCGCACAGGTGCGATTGCGGACATCGATTGCCCGGATCGCGGCATCGCAACTTCGCTGGACCCACGTACCATGACTCCTTCCGCACTATCGGCCGATTGCGCCGACCCAACCTCATCTCAATCCGACGCCGGCAATGATGCAATCGCGCATCTGACCGCGCAGGTCGTCGTGCTGTGCAAGCTCGTCGACGCGGCGCTGTCGCATCTGTCGCCGACGCAATGCCACGGCGTCACGCAGGCGTTTCGCGGCGGCATCGAGGACGCGCTCGCTTCGATGGACGACGTCGTGTTCCCCGACGGCTATCGCGAATCGTTGCTCGGTCTTACCAATGCTTACCTGAACGAGTTGCAGCGAAGAGGGCAGCGTTTCGGTTGATGGCGCCGCCGTGCGTTGCTGCGTTCTTGCGGTAAAGGCGCGAAACGTACGGTAAGCCAGCTTCACAAACCTTGTGGCGATGCGCGTGTCTGAATGACCGATGCAACTTCAGTCATTCAACATGCGGGCTTCGATTATCTGGCTGGTTTTCGCACTTGCGCTGTGCGCGCTCGTGATGACGTCGTGCGACGACGGTTTCGATGGCGCCGACGACGTGACCCTCGACGGCGAGTGGTCGGGCTACGCCGCGCCATCCACGTCCACGTGTCTGGAACGGCTCTACTATCCTATCGGTCTGCGCACGATCGCGCTCGCAGACTTCTGCTACGGCGCGGCCGGCCTGCAGGCGCTGCACGACCAGTACCGCTTCAGCTACGCCGATGTGATCGATGCAGCGACGACGCTGCCGATGGAAAGCATCGCGCTGGGCGAGGCGCAGCGCGATGCGGGGGCCGCGCGGTGAGACGCGACTGCCGGCAGCGTCACGCCGTCGCAAGCGGGTGCAGTTCGGAGAAGTCGGCGTTCCTGGCCGCTTCCTCGAGATCGTAGTCGGCCTGCAGCCCCAGCCAGAACTGGGGCGTCGTGCCAAGCACGATCGAAAGCCGCAGCGCGGTGTCCGCGGACACGTTCCGGTCACCGTGGACGATTTCGTTGATGCGCCGCGGCGGTACCTTCATTGCGCGTGCAAGCGCATTCTGGCTAAGGTTCAACGGCTCGAGGAACTCTTCGCTGAGCACCGCGCCCGGGTGTACATTTTCGAGCTTTGCCATGTGCGGCTCCTCAGTGGTAGTCGACGATCTCGACATCGCGGACGTGTCCGTCTTCCCAGCGAAAGCAGATCCGCCACTGGTCGTTGATGCGGATACTGTGCTGGCCGCGCCGGTTACCTGCCAATGCCTCGAGCCGGTTCGCGGGGGGGAATGCGAAGGTCGGCAAGGCTGTATGCGTTGTGAAGCATCCGCAGCTTGCGGCGTGCGATCTGCTGGATCTCTCGCGGAAGCCGCCTGGAGCGGTCATCTGACCAGACCAGCGCGGTCTCTCTGTCCTTGAAGTTCTCGATCGCCGTCGACTGACTATAACGCGACGCGTTATATAACGCCAGCCGTTATAGCGTGCTCAGGGCGCCTTCTCCGGCAGATCGAGATCGGCCGGATCGCGCGCCTGATCTGCCGCCGCGTCGGGATTGCCTTTACCGGCCGCGCCGTCTTTCTCCGTCTTGCGCTTCGCACTATTGCGCGCGTCGCCCCGCGCGCGCGGGATCTTGCGTTTCGACGGCACGTTCAGGTCCGCGAGGTCGATCTTGTACTCGATGATCTTGCGGCGAATCTCGGCGATCACGAGGCTGCGGTCCCTGGACCACGACGAGTCCATCTCGATCTCCATCTGATCGAGACGCTTGAAGAGATGCCGCAGAACATTCATCGCCTTTCCTTGACCCTGAACCTTCGATCCCTGAGCGACCGCGCAACGGAATCGTCGAGTCGCATACGCATGTATACGGGGCGTCGTGAGCGGACTTGATACCTGCGACTGCGCAAAACGCGAAATCAGGAATTTCGGACCGGGCCGTTCAGTGTTTCCTTACGCGACGCATGGACGCGCGCGAAAACGGCCCGTTATGTGGGAAAGATGATGACGGCTTTCACGCGAATCGCACGGCATTTGCAACACGCTGACAGGTGCGCGCGGTGTCATCCGCGGTAAGGATGCGAAGTCGTGCGTCCGCCGTGACGTCCGTACAATCGCCGGCACGAGAACAGGCGCATGGTGACGATGTGAACGGGAAGCAGGTACGGACCAGACGCTATGCCCAGTTGTTCAGGCTGATCGCGCTCGTCGCGGCGACGTGGTTCGGCGGCGCGCAGGTTGCGCATGCCGCGTGTTCGCTTGCGGCCGGCGTTCGCGAGGAACTGTCGCTGCCGCCCGCGACCATCGCGGTGGCGCACGATGCGCCAGTCGGCGCGACGCTCGGCTCGGTGCGCGTCGCGGCGCTGCACGACGTTCCGTTCACGTGCGACGCGGGACCGAATCTGCGCGAGGTGCGCTTCGTGACCCCGCTGCAGACGGTACGCGATTTCGACAAGGTGTTTCCGACCAGTCTCGCCGGTATCGGCATGCGCGTGACCGCGAGCGGCGGCAGTTTCGCGGGTATCGACGACGGACCACGCGCGGCGCCGTATTCGCTCGCGCTGCCGCCGAAGGCGCAGCACCTCACCGGCTTCGCGCTGCAGGTCGATTTCATCAAGACAGGTCCGGTTCAGGACGGCGTGCTCGACGCAGGGCGGCTGCTCGACGTCGTGGTCGGTCACGCGGAACTCGTCGATGTGTCGATCCCGGCGGGGGCGATCACGTTCGTCGCGTCACGCCAGTGCGACACGGTGCATGCAGGTGGGATGGTCGCGGCGGGCGTAGGCACGGGCGGCGCGTTCTCGCAGGAGACGCTGGTGGTCACGGACGGCTGCAATCCCAGTGTGGCCGCAGTACTGCAACTGGATCAGCCCTACCGCTATGGCCGTGCGCCGATCGTCGCGCACGGTGCGCCGCCGGCGAATGGTACGGCGCACGCAGCCGCAGTTCGTGCGGGCGCGAGGCGGAATCTTCTCGATGATGGCTCAGGTGCCATGCAAGACGGCAGCGGTGCATTTGCTGCGGGCACAACGAGTAGCGGACAGTTCGGCGCGGGGCAGGCAGGTGTCTCGCATGGCGGGGATTTCCGCCGTTAGTCGGCAGGAGTCGGCGGTAGTCAGAGAGCACATCTCAGCTGATCGGCGCCTGCATCCACCAGAAATACGAAAGTCCGCCGAAGCGCGTCGAGGTGGGATACCGACGGCGGATCCCAGCAGTCCAATGCCAGAGCCGCTGGCAGTTAGTGGAATATCCTCTTGCACAATTCCGGAACTTGCAGGCCCGGCAGACAGACCGTTGCTACGACGAGAGCCAGCATCGATATCTAGCTGACCGGAAAAATACCGTCCGGAACGGCTCCGGGAACTGGTTGCGGCGATGATCGGCATGCGGCATGGACACTCCTACTCGGCAAGGTGAGACGCGTTATTCACATGGATAATGTCTAGTAGTACGAATGATACCAGACAGGCAATCAGCGAAAATGTAAAGAATTGGTAAAAGTCCGCCCACACTTTGAGCCGATTCCAGATTCCCGCGTCGCGGTCGGCCGTTTCGCATGTCGCCGGATCGACGGGTTGACGTGCACCACCTGCCGCGAACAGCGCACCGAATGCGATGCAGAAACCCAGGACGACCTGGATGAACCCGACATGCGAGAGAAGCGTCTCGCGGCTCGCTATCTCGTAAAGTGCCGTGGTCGTCCATCCCATTGCGACAAACCCCATCTGATACTCGCGGTACGCGCGCCATGGATCCCATTGCTCGGTCGGATCGAGCCTCCGGACGATCAGGAAAACGATACTGTTCGCGATCCACGGCCCTGCCGCAACGGCAAACACGTTGACCACGAACCACCAGATTTCGAGTTCCAGCTTCATCGGCGTGCGGCGCGCTGAACGTTGCGCGAGACGCGATCCGCATGGGTCTTCGAATCGATCGGGGTCATGCAGCGGCGGTTTCGGCGGCTCATCATCGTTTCATCTCCAGGCACCGGCACATGGTATGGGTGCCCCTGACGCGTCCGGTATCGGCCGAACGGCCAGCTGTCATGTCGTACCGCATCGCCCCTATACTGGATCCTTCGAGCCCGGCGTGGCCTGCCACCCCATGCGGCCGCAACGATCCCCGAACAGGAGCGCGCAACGTGTTGACGCAGGAACTGATTCGCCGCGAGCGTGACGGTTTGCCGATCGACGCCGCCGACCTCGCCGCATTCGTGCGCGGCATCGTCGAAGGCAGCGTGTCCGAAGGCCAGATCGCCGCGTTCGCGATGGCGGTGTTCTTCAACGGCATGCGTCTCGACGAATGCGTCGCGCTGACGCTCGCGCAGCGCGATTCCGGCGAGGTGCTGAACTGGGCCGGGTTCGGTCTGCACGGGCCGGTGATCGACAAGCATTCGACCGGCGGCGTCGGCGACCTGACCTCGCTGCTGGTCGGCCCGCTCGTCGCGGCCTGCGGCGGCCACGTGCCGATGATCTCGGGGCGCGGCCTCGGGCACACCGGCGGCACGCTCGACAAGCTCGCGTCGATACCTGGCTACGATCTGACGCCGGATACCGCGTATTTCCAGCAGGTGGTGAAAGACGTCGGCATCGCGATCATCGGTCAGACCGCGCAGCTCGCACCGGCGGATCGCCGCATCTACGCGATCCGCGACGTCACCGCGACAGTCGAATCGGTCGCGCTGATCACCGCGTCGATCCTGTCGAAGAAACTCGCGGCTGGCGCTGACGCGCTCGTGATGGACGTGAAGGTTGGCTGCGGCGCGTTCATGCCGACGCGCTCGCGTGCGGTGGAACTGGCGCGGAGCATCGTCGACGTCGGCAACGGCGCGGGCATGAAGACGACTGCGTGGCTCACCGACATGAACCAGCCGCTCGCGCCGTGCGCGGGCAATGCGCTCGAGATCCGCTTCGCGATCGACTATCTGACGGGACGCGCGCGGCCCACGCGCGTGCACGACGTGACGATGGCGCTCGCGACGCAGATGCTGGTGACCGGCGGGCTCGCCGCCGACGCGACGAGCGCGCGCGCCCAGCTCGACGCGGCATTGTCATCGGGCGCCGCGGCGGAGCGCTTCGCGCGCATGGTGCGCGCGCTCGGCGGCGCCGCGGATCTCGTCGATGCGCCGGACCGCTGCCTGCAGCGCGCGCCCGTCGTGATGCCGGTGCCGGCGCCGGTGCGTGGCGTCGTCGCGCGCATCGATTGCCGCGAGATCGGGCTCGTGGTCGTGTCGCTGGGCGGCGGACGGCGTCATCCGGAAGACGCCGTCGATCATCGGGTGGGTCTCACCGATCTCGCGGAACTGGGACAGGTCGTCGAGGCCGGGCAGCCGCTCGCGATGGTCCATGCGCGCGATACAGCGAGCGCCGCGCAGGCCGCCCGCGACGTGCTGGCCGCCTATGCGATCGAGACCAACGCCGTCATGCCCGAACTGCCCGTCACGCTCTACGAACTGATCGACTGACCTGCGTCAGGTCATCCGACATTCGATCAGGATGGCGAACGATAAAATTCACTGCGAAACACAAGCAAAAGCACGCGCCACAAACCGTCCAGGCAAAAAAAAGACGCCGGCGAAGACACGCGGCGTCAGGAGCTATTCCGACGTCGAGGACCGCCGGCAGCTGGGAGGACGACGCGGGCATCCGGCCGCGACGTCAGGTAAAGATTAAGGCAGGTGGGCACATCGAGGAAAGAGCCGGGCGGTAGGGAACGACTGGTAATCCGTTAAGGAAAGACTGATTCTGCCCGGCAGAGTGCGGTAGTGTGCCGCCATGTCCCGCGGTGCGCGGTTGCGCGAATGGTCAGTGCCGCGAAAGAAGAAAACACAGCATGGCGAATGAGTATGGCACGCCCGGAACATTCTTGCTTGCCGCTCCGTCGTGGTCCCGTTGGGGTGTTATGACCGGGTCCGTTGCAATTTGCGGTTGGTGATCGTCGCGTGCGATCGTTCAGCGTCGTCAAGGTCGACCCTGGGTCGGCCAGGGAAGGCGGCTTCTTGTACGGGCCTCGTTCGCGGCGCAGAATTCCTGAAAAGCTGAATAGCCGGTGACCCCACGCGGGGCCGCGCGGCTATCGTCACACCAAACGATCGATGTAGATCAATGTCAGAGAACGCGCCGCAGGGTGAAGACGAGCATCGACAGGGTTCGCTGCGAACGGGCGTTCGCGCGCCCGATCCGGTCGCGGGGCGCACCGAGCTGCTGCACTTCGCGCTGAATCGCGTTCACGAGGCCGCGTTTCTCGCGGACCGCACCGCGCGCTTCGTCTACGTGAACGAGGAGGCGTGTCGCTCGCTCGGTTACACGCAGCAGGAGCTGCTGCAGATGACGGTCGTCGACGTCGACGTGGACTTCGACTTCACCCGCTGGGACGAAGTCTGGTCCGCGCTGAAGCGTGTCGGTTCGCTGACGATCGAAAGCCTGCATCGGCGCAAGGACGGCAGCCGCTTTCCGGTCGAGATCAACGTGTCGCAGTTCGCGTTTGGCGGCGAGGAGTACAACCTCGCACTCGCGCGCGACGTGACGGAGCGCCGCCGCGCGGAGACGCTGCTGCGCGAAAGCGAGCGCCGCTACCGGCAGATTTTCGACAACGTGTCCGACGTGCTGTTTCTGGCAAGCGTCGACGCGGGCCGGCGCTTTCCGCTGATCGAGATCAACGCCGCGTGCGAAAGTGCGTTCGGCATCACGCGCACGGAGATGATCGGACGTCCCGTGGACGAAGCGATGCCCGCCGCGCTTGCGGGCACGCTGCATGATGCGTTCGTGCGCTGCGTCGCGGTCGAGGCCGCGATCGAGCAGGAGCTGACGCTGGAAGTGGGCGGCGAGCCGCGCTACTTCCATGCGACGCTGATGCCGGTACGCGGCGGCGACGGGCGGATCGCGCGCATCGCGGGCATTGCGCGCGACACTACCGGCAGCGTGCGCACGAAAGCGCTGCTCGTCACGCAGCTGGAACTCGAAGCGCAGTTTCGCCGGCTCGCGGAGAACACGCCAGACATCATCTGCCGCTACGATCGCGACTGCCGGCTTGTGTATGCGAACTCGGAACTCGTCGCGACGCTCGGCAAGCCGTTGCAGGACCTGCTCGGCAGACGGCCGCTGGACCGCATGTCGGCGCCAGGTTACGCGGACTATCAGCAGGCGCTTTACACCTGCCTCGAGACGGGCATCGAGCAGCAGGTCGAACTCACGCTCGCCGACCTCGGTCACGGCACGCGCCACCATCACATCCGCATCATCCCGGAGCGCGGACCGAACCGCGCGGTGACCGGCGTGCTCGCGCTCGGCCGCGACATTACCGAACGCAAGCGTGCGGAAGAGCGGCTCCACGCGAGCGAGCAGGCGTTTCGCGCGGTGGTCGAGCACACGCCGGACTACATCGCGCGCTACGATCGCGACTATCGGCGCATCTATGCGAACCCCGCGCTGCAGCGCATCGTGCCGCCCATTCCAGCCGTGCCGCTCGACCCGATCCAGGCGTCGGAGTCGCCCGTCATCGAGTTCGCGCAATACGTGGAGTGGCTGCGACAGGTGATCGAGAGCGGCGCGGAGATCGTCCGGGAGACGCGCTTTCGCGACGGCCGCGGCGAGGTCCGCTGGGGGCACGTGCGGCTCGTGCCGGAGTTCATGACGGGCGGCGCGGTTGGCAGCGTGCTCGCGATCTGCCGCGACGTCGACGAACTGAAGCGCAGCGAAGAGCGCTTTCGCACGCTGACCGAAAACTTCCCGGACTTCATCGCGCGCTTCGATCCCGCGTGCCGCCATCTGTACGTGAACCCGCTCGTCGCGAACTCGTTCGGCATGCCGCAGGACGCATTCGTCGGCAAGCGGCTGCATGAGATCCAGCCGGTCGACCAGCGCGAACAGAATGCGGTGCTGGAGGAAGGCATCCGTCGCGCGGTCGAGGAAGGCCAGTCGAACGAGGTCGAGGCGAGCTGGGAGATCGACGGCCAGCCGCACGTGTTCGAGATCCGTCACGTGCCGGAGAAAGACTCGGAGGGGAAGGTGGTGAGCGTGCTTGGCATCGCGCACGACATCACGCGTCTGCGCACCGCCGAAACCGCGTTGCGTGCGAGCGAAGCCGCGTTCCGCACGCTCGCGGAGAACGCGCCCGACATCATCGTGCGTTATGACCGCGAGTTCCGCTGTGTCTACGCGAACCCCGAATTCGAGCGGATCAGCGGGCTCGAAGCCGGCGAAGCGGCCGGCAAGACGCTGATGCAGCTGCCGGTCGCGCCGCTGAACGCACGTCGCGCGTTGCGGCAGAAGCTGCGCACGGTGATGGAAAGCGGTGTGCCCGAGAAGATCGATCTGACGTGGGAGCACGACGGCCGGCTCGCGAGCTGGTACGTGCGCGCGGTGCCTGAATACGACGCGGCGGGCGGGATCGAAAGCGTGCTGACGATCTGGAGCGACATCACCGACCGGATGGATGCGGAGCGGCGGCTGCGCGAATCGTACGCGCTGCTGAGCGAACTGACGTCGCGCCGCGAAACCGCGCGCGAGGAGGAACGCAAGCGCATCGCGCGCGAGATTCACGACGAGCTGGGCCAGCATCTGACGGCGCTGCGGATGGGCGTGTCGACTTTCGGCATCGAGTTCGGCAGCGGTCATCCGGCGATCGCGGCGCGCGTGCAGGGCATGCTCGGCATCGCCGACGACACGATGAAGGTGGTGCGCAACGTGATCACGCTGTTGCGGCCCGCGGTGCTCGACGAAGGCATCGTCGCCGCACTCGAATGGCTGACGCGGGAGTTTTCGCGCGCGAGCCAGATTGCCTGCCGGCTCATAGTGCCGTCCGGCGAGGTCGAACTCGACGACGAGCGGGCGACGGCATTATTCCGGATTACCCAGGAAGCACTGACCAACGTGATGCGGCACGCCGGCGCGGCGAGCGCGTGCGTGGCGCTGCGCGAGCGCGACGCGGGCTACGAGCTGGAAGTGCGCGACGACGGCCGCGGTTTCGATCCGGGCGAGGCACGGCGAACGTCGTTCGGGTTGATCGGCATGAAGGAGCGGGCGCTGATGCTGGGCGGCGAGATCGATGTGCACAGTTCGCCGGGACATGGCACGCAGATCACCGTGCGCCTGCCGGCTCGGGCGGTGCCGCAGCACAGCGGCAGCGGGTCGCTGCTCTGAGCGGGCACGACCGCGCGGCGATCCGCGGCGGTCTTCCCCCGCGCTTTAATCTTCGCCGTAGTCGATTTCGCGGCGTTCGCGCCGCTCTTCGTTGCCGCGGCGCGCGCGCAGACGCCGACGCGACAACTGGGCGATCACCTCGCCCGTGCTCGCGTCCGGCGGAATCTCGTTGCGGATCACGTTCGGCACCATCGGCAGGCCGAGGCGCTGTCTCCTCAATGCCTTGACGATCGCCGTGCGGCACTCCTGACCGTGGCAGTCCCATTCGTCGCGCAACTTGTGGCAGTAGCGGCATTTCTCCATCGGCACAGTTTACCCGCAATCGGACGAGGCTTCCGGCCACGCGGCCGCTATCCGGCCGCTATCCGGCCGCTGTTCGACCCTTCCCCGGCGGGCGCTGCAGCAGGGCCGTCGCGCGACGAAAGATCAGGCGATTCGTCAGCGCGGCAACTATAGTCAATGGAGCCGACGGAGGGCACATGAACGCGAGACTCGTGAAGTTCGCGGACTGCGAGCTCGACATCGAACGCTACCAGCTGCGGCGCGCGGGCGAGGAGGTGCGCCTCGAGCGTCTGCCGATGGAGCTCTTGATCCTGCTCGCGTCGCGCGACGGCGAGCTGGTGTCGCGCGCCGACATGGTGCGGGCACTGTGGGGCGGCAACCTGTACCGCGACACCGAGAACGGCATCAACACGGCGGTGCGCAAGATCCGCGTCGCGCTCGGCGACGATCCGTCGAGTCCGCGCGTGCTGATCACGGTCAAGGGCAAGGGCTACCGGCTCGACGGCATCGAAGCGCCGTCGCGCGCATCGCCTGACGCGGCGGCGGACGCACCAGCGGGCGGACCTCCCGCGCGGCTGATGGTGCTGCCGTTCGCAAACGTCACCGGCGATGCCGCGCAGGACGACTTCTGCGACGCGCTCGCGAACGAAGCGTCGGCGACGCTCGGCATGCTGGGCCCCGAGCGGCTCGTGGTGATCGCCCGCACGACCGCAGCGCGCTATCGCGGCAGCAGCAAGAGCATCGCGGAGATCGCCCGCGAGCTGTCGCTCGACTACGTGCTCGAAGGCTCGCTCGCACGCGAGGGCGCGCGCAGCCGCATTCTCGCGACGCTCGTGCGCTGCGCGGACCAGACGCAGGTGTGGAGCCGCGTGCACGAACCGGTCGCGCAGGGCGCGCTCGACATCCTGAAAGAACTCGGCGCGGCGCTCGCCGCCGACATCACGCCGGCCATCGCGAAAGAGCGCGAAGCGTTGCTCGCGCGGCGCCTGCCGGTCGACCCCGCCGCGCACGACGCGTATCTGCGCGGCCGCTACTTCTGGTACCGGCGCGTGCATTTCGACGCGGGCTTCTGCGCGCACCACGCGTTGAGCGCGGAAGACTTCTTCCGCAGCCGCCGCTACTTCGATACCGCCGTCGAACGCGATCCGACCTATGCGCTCGGCTACTGCGGGCTGTCGAACTACTACGGCTCGACGGTCGTGCATGGCTGCTTCGCGCCGGACGAGGGCTGGCCGATCGCGCGCGCGATGGCCGAGCGCGCGCTCGAACTCGATCCCGCGCTGCCGGAGGCGCATCACGCGATGGCCGCCGTGCACTACTTCTACGACTGGGACTGGCGCCGCGCCGAGGCCGGGTTTCGCGAGGCGCTGCGGCTCAATCCAAGCCATCCCGAGTCGCACCGGCTGTATGCGCGCCTCCTGCTCGGCATCGGCCGCGATTCAGAGGGTTATGCCGCGATGGCGCGCGCCGAGAAGATCGATCCGTACGGTTTTCAGGGCTCGCGCGCGTTCGGTCTCGTGCTCGCAGGCAAGCACGAGGACATCGTCCGGGAGTATTTTTCGCCCGGTCACCGCGAGCAGTCGCCGCTCGTCTATCAACTGCTGGCGATCGCGTTCGAGGTGCGAGGTCTCTTCGAGGCGGCGACGGAATCCACCGTCGAGGCGCTGACGGGCTGCGCCGAAGCGATCGCCGCGGCTACCGTGCGAAGCCGCTGGGAAGCGGGCGGCTACGATGCGGTGCTGCAGGGACATCTCGACGACCTGCGCGCGCGCCAGCGCAGCGGCTACACGTCGCCGCTGCTGCTGGCCGAGACTTTCGCGCGGCTCTCCGCGCCCGACGAGATGTTCCACTGGCTCGAGCGCGCGCTCGCGGAACGCAGCTCGCGCCTCGTCGAACTGCGCACGAATCCGTGGTTCGAGCGCTACCGGACCACCGGAAAATTTCGCGCGATCGTCAAACAGATCGTGCAGTGAGCGAAGACGCGGATGCGGCGCGACGTCGACACGCGTCCACGCCTCGCCGTCATGCCCGCCGCTGTGCCCCGTCCCGTCGCGCGCGGATCAGTTGCCGTGATAGAGATCCCGTTGCAGCTTCTCGATCTGCCCGGATTGCTGTGCGCGCAAAAAGTCCTGATTGACCTGCTCGCGCGTCAACGCCTGGTTCGCGCCGGTCTGCATGCCCGGCATCACGCCGCCCGTATCCTGCGCCGGCTGTTCGGTCTGGTTCGTGGCCGTCGTCGCGTCGTCCGCCCACGCGCCGACCGCGATGCAGGCGGCCGCGCAGGCCACCACGATTCGAAGGGTGTTCATGTCCGATTCCTCCATGGCTGTGTACCGAGGGCGCCAGCGATGCGCTGGCGGCCCGGCGATGCGGCACGGGCCGATCGCGTGAGCCCATGTTCGGTCCGCGCGGCGCGCGCCACCATGGAGAGGAGGTGGAGAAATGCTTAAGTCTGGACGGTGCCGGCGGGCAGCGTGGCCGCCTTGCTGCCCGCGCGCGTGAAGCCGAGCCTCCAGCTGCCGCGGCCGGTGCGTTTCACTTCGTAGAGCTTGTCGTCGGCGGTGCCGAGCAATGCATCGGCAGTGAACACGCTGCCCTGGTCAAGCGCCATGCCAAGACTCAGCGACACGCTGATCTCGCCGCCATCCCAGGGCACGGGCTTGCGTCCCACCGCGCAGATCTGCGCGGCGATCGCGCCCGCGGACGCTTCGTCGCGCAGCCGCGGAAACAGGATCGCGAACTCGTCGCCGCCGAGCCGCGCGATCACGTCGCTGCCGCGCGTGACCTCGCGCAGCCGTGCGGCGATCGTCTGCAGCACGGCGTCGCCGGCGGCATGGCCGTAGGTGTCGTTGATCTGCTTGAAGTGGTCGATATCGATATAGCACGCGCCCAGCAGCGCGCCGTGCCGGCGCCGTTCGAGCAGCGCATCTTCGGCCTTGCGCGCGAACGCGGTGCGGTTGAAGAGCTGCGTGAGACCATCGCGCATCGCAGCTTCTTCGAGCGCCACCGCCTTCAGATACTGCGTGGTGATGTCGTTGACGATCACGTGGAAGCCGTCGACACGCCCGTCGCTGCCGCGCCGCGGCAGGTAGTGCGACTCGATGCGCAGCTCGCCGTGCGGCGTCGCGAGCGGCTGGTTCCAGGCCACCGCGTGCCCGGCGAGCGCCTGTTCCAGATACGGCTTCGCGAGCGCGTAGCCCGCGTCGCCAAGCACGTCGAAGAGCGAGCGGCCGATCACCTGCGAAGGTTCGAGCCCGAGCATCGTGCCGAACGCCGCGTTCGCGTAGCGACAGGTTTCGCCGCTGTCGACGAACGCGACGAGCGACGGGATCGCGTCCGTGACGGTGCGCAGCTGCGCTTCGCTCTGCCGCAGCGCGTCGCTGGCCGCGCGTTGCGCGACCACGAGCGGGCGGATCCGCGCAAGCAGGAACAGCGTGCCCACCGTGACGCCCGCGAAGATCGACACGAGCGCGATCAGGAGCGCGCGCTGCACGGGCGCGAGATACGCTTCCGCGCGCACCTTGAAGGTCGCGGCGAGACCGGTGCTGCCGACCGGCGCGTAAGCCGCGACCACGTCTTCGTGCCAGACGTCGCGGCGATGCACGGCGCCGGTCTGGCCGGCGAACGCGAGCAGCGAGAAGATCGGCCGCGCCGACGTGCTGTCGAGCGCGCGGTTGTGCGGCACTTCACCGGCGCGGGTCGGAAAGCAGCGCAGCATGCCGGCTTCGGCGCCGCACAGGAAGAAGTGCTCGGCGTCCTCGTTGCCGTGCGACACGTTCACCGCATCCATCACCGGCAGAAGCTGCTGCGTTTCCAGCACGAGATGGCCGTCGACGCCGGACGCCGCAGCCGGTGCTGTCAGTACGACGTCCTGACGCTGGCGGTACAGATACGCGCCGTCCCACAGCAGCCACGCCGTGCGCGCGCCGCCCGGGTCCTGCGGGATGAGCCGCACCACCTGCGCGGGCACGCCCTGCCAGTTTCCCGCCGATGCGAGCACGTGGTGTTCGCCGTCTTCGAGCCGGATCGCGCTGAAGCCGCCTTCGCCGATGTACGCGTCGAGCGCGAGCGACGCGCAGCGCGCGCGGTCGGCCGCGCAGGCGATCACGCCGGGATGCCGCGCGAGCTTGTTCGAGAACGCGCGCGTGCGCGCTTCCGTCGACGTGAGCAGCGACGACAGGATGCGCGCGCGCTCCGTCACGTCGCGCAGCGTGTCGCGGCGCATCTCGTGCTCTTCGCTGCGCACGAACATCGTCGCGACCGCGACGCCCACCGCGAGGCTCGCGCCCGCGAGCACGAGCGCGGAGATCACGCCGATGCGCGCGTCGGGCCGCTCGCCGAGCACCGACATGCCCGGGCGGCGTCCAGCCCAGATGCACCACAGCGTGATCCCGCCCAGCACGAAGCCGACCCCGTTCAGCGGCGCGACCACGAGCAGATCGCCCCACGCCCACAGGCTGCCGATGCCCATCGCCTGGCCGAACAGGCCCAGCACGCCGGTCGCGACCACGCCATAGGTCGACGCGCGCACGGCGACGCTGTCGCGCGTGCCGTCGAACGCGCTCGTGTAGTAGAGCGCGGAACCGGCAAACAGGAAGCCGACCGCGGTGAGCGCGGCCGCCGGATACTGCTGGCTCGACGGATCCGCGAGCAGGCGGTCCACGTAGCGCGCGTCGAGATGAAAGCCGATGCGCTGGAACCACTCCCACAGCACCGTGATGCCGAGCGCGACGAGGAGGCCGGGCACCGCGAACATCGGACGCGCGCGGGGCCGGCGGCGGTGCGCTTCCGCGACAAGCGTCGCGCCGAACGCGGCAAAGCACAGCGCGTTGAGCGGCAGCACGCGCGAGGTCGCTTCGACGAGCCCCGCGCGATGCAGCACCGCGACCGCCAGCTCGAACGCGGCGACGAGCGTCAGCAGCAGCGCGCCGCTCTGGCACGTGAACGCATGTGCGGCGAAGCGGCGGACGCGTCGAATGAGGCTGCGCTGGCGTACCACGTCAGACATCGCCCGATCCTGCGCTGCGGCGGCCGGCGCACGTGCAGCGCGTCATCGCGCGCCTCCCGCGCTGCGCGGCAGGTCCGCGACACGCGCCGCGCCATGCGGAACCGCCGACGGCAGCGGCGTACGCGTCTGGGCGGCGATCTGTGCGAGCGCATCGTCGAGCAGCGTGTCGAGCGACGCGCCGTCGAGCGGGTAGGATGCGCTGCCGGTCGTGATGGTCAGATCGACGTCGAGCCCTTCGATCACGCTCACCGCGCGCCCGACGTCGCGCGCGAAGGCGGCCGCGGCGGTGCGCGCCCGCTCGCCGTCGACGCCCGTCAGCAGCACGCACAGCTGGGTGGCGTGCAGACGCGCGATCAGGTCCGGGCGCAACGCGCCAGCCTCGATGCGCGTGCCGACCGTGCGCAGGATCCGCGCGCCGGCCGCATGGCCCCACGCCGTATTCACGGAGCTCAAGCCGCCGCAGTCGAGCAGCACCAGCGAGAGCGGCGTGCCGTCGCGCGCCGCGAGTTCGGCGAGACGGCGGAAGCGCTCGTCGAGCATGCGGCGGTTCGCGAGCCCGGTTTCGGGGTCGGTGAACGCAAGTTCGCGCAGTTGCGCCTGCTGCGCGCCCGCGCGGCCGATCTCCGCGCCGATCGCGTTCTTCGTGCGATACAGCAGTGTTGCGATCATCGCGACGAGCGCGATCAGTCCGGCCCACAGCAGCAGCGCCCAGCGCGACAGCGCGGCCTGGCGCGCGTCCAGCAGCCCGTACTCCTCGGTCTCGAAGTCGCGCAGGATATTGCGCGCGGTCATCCGGTCTTCGAGATAGCCGTTCTGCGACACGTACTCGCGGGCGGCCTGCGGATTGCCCGCCGCCATGCTCTCGTGCACGGCGTCCATGCGGGCGCGCAGGCGCGCCATCGCGCCGCCGAGCGCCTGCAGCCGGGCGACCTGGCGCGGATTGTCGGCGGTCAGGTCAAGCAGCTGGTCGCGCAGCCGTTCCGATTTTTCGTAGGCGCTGTCCGCTTCGTTGTGGGCGGCGTCCGGGTCGTGGGCGAGGGTGCCGAAGGTCGGGATGCCGTACGCGTAGCGCAGCGTGGCCGAGTCGCGCACCAGCATCGCCGCGCGCATTTCGGCCTCGACGCGTAGCACTTCGTACGAGTGCCGGACCCAGTCGGATTCCGACTGCTGCATCGACGCGCCAATGCCCGCGCCCGCGATCAGCACGGCGCCGAGGAGCGCGCTGACGCGTAGCCGGCGTTTGAGAAGCGGTTCGATCGTATGCATGGTGTCGGACAGTCAACGTCTGCCGGTTCGCGGGAGGGGCGCGAAGCGGCCGGGTTCGGGCCGGCCGGCGGCGCGATGCGCGAGCCGGTCTGTGGCGTGGATACGCATTTTGCGCATCCTGACCGGAAGGATAGCCGCGGCGCGCCCGGTCCGATCGGCGGAACTGGAGGGGAAAAGCGCCCGAGTTCGACGCTCGGTGGCGCTCGGTGGCCGGGCGCTGGGCAGGGGACGGGCGTGGAGAAGCGCAGCTCGGCGCGCAGGAGCGCCCTCAGGTCACCCTTCAGGTCGCCTCTCAGGTCACCTCTCAGGTCACCTCTCAGGTCACCTCTCAGGTCACCTCTCAGGTAGCCCGATTGTCAGTGTAATTGCGCCGCGCTATGCTGCGCGCAACGGTCGACCGGCGCCCCCGCGGCGTCGCGCGCCGGGCGCATCGACCCCTTCTCCCTCACCCCACCATGAACCGACGACAGATGCTGGCTGGCTGCATGAGCGGCGTCCTGGGCGCGGGCTTAGGGCTCGCCGCGTCGCCGTCGGCATGGGCCGCACCGGACCGCGGCGACACGCCGGCGCGGATCGTGTTCCTGAACCCGGGCGAGGAGACCGAGCGCGGCACGGGCCAGCACTGGCAGCTCGTGTCGCGGTTCATGACGGCCACCGCCGAACGCTTCGGCATGCAGCTCGAGGTGCTGTACGCGGAGCGCGACCATCTGCTGATGCTGCGCCAGGCCGAAAGCGTCGCCGCGCGCAGCGACCCGCCGGACTACGTGGTGATCGTCAACGAGAAGATGGCGGCCGCGCAGATGCTGCGCACGCTGTCGCGATCGCCTGCGAAGGTGCTGCTGATCCACAACGACCTGACCGACGCGCAGCGCGCCGCCACCGGCAACGAGCGCGGCGCGATCGCGAACTGGATCGGCACGATCACCGCCGACGCAGCGCGCGGCAGCTTCCGGCTGATGGACTACCTGTGCCGCGTGAACGGCGACGGCCCCGCGCGCGTGATCGGCATCACCGGCGACCCGATCACGCCGGTTTCGAAGGAACGCGCGCAAGGCGTCGCGGAAGCGCTAGCGCGCCGGCCGCAGGACCGTATCGAGCAGCTCGTGTACGGCGACTGGAGCTTCGCCGACGGCCGCGAAAAAGCGCTCGTGCTGCTCGCGCGCTATCCGGACGCCAACATCGTGTGGGCTGCCAACGATACGATGACGCTCGGCGCGCTCGCCGCCGTCGAGGCGAAGCATGCGCCGGCAATCGTCGGCGGCCTCGGCGCACTGCCCGAAGCGGTGGCGACCGTCATCAGCGGCAAGCTCGCGGCGATCGTCGCCGGCGACCAGTTCATCGGCGCGTGTGCGATGGTCGTGCTCTACGACTACCACCACGGTGTCGATTTCGCCGACGTGGGCGGCCCGCGTCTGAAGCTCGACTACCTGAAGGTGCTGTACGGCGAGAACGCGGCGCGCTACTACGAGATCGCGTTCAAGCGCCGCAACGCGCCGGATTTCAGCGGCTATTCGCGCTACCGGCTGCGCCGCGCCGGCCAGTACGACTTCGATCTGCAGCCGCTGCTGAACCGCGCGGCGAAGGCGGCATGATGCGCGGCCCGGTTCGTCCTCCAGTATGGACCCGCAGCCTGCACGCGAAGCTGATGGTGTCGCTTGTGGTGCTGATCACGCTGGTGGCGGGCAGCACCGCATTCGTGCTGCTCGAGCATGCGCGCGCACGCCGGCTCGTCGAGCTCGACGAACGCGCGAACCGGATCGCGGACCTGTACGGCCAGTCGCTTGCGCAGCCGCTGTGGAACGTGGACCGCGACGCGATCGCGCGACAGCTGAAGGCGCTCGCGCCCAATCCGGAAGTGGTGCGCTTCACCGTGACGGCGACGAACTACGGTGTGATCGCCGACGTGCGCAACGCGCCGCAGCCGGGCCCCGCCGAAACGGTGGTGCGGGTGCAGCCGATCGAATTCACGCCAGCGGGCGATGCACCGCGCGAACGGATCGGCGAAGTGCGTGTGGTGTTCACGAAGGTCTATACCGAGCGCAATTTCGCGACGGCGCGCACCGCGGTGCTCGTCACGCTCGCGGCCGTGCTCGCGGTGCTGTACGGCGTGACCTTCCTGCTGATCCGGCAGGTGGTGCGCCGGCCGATCGCACGGCTCGAAGAGATGGTGGACCGGATTGCCGGCGGCGATCTGGACGCGCGCTGCACGGTCGAATCCAGCGACGAACTCGGGCGGCTCGCCGCGCGCGTCAACGTGATGGCCGAGCGCCTGTGGGATTCGACGGCGTCGCTGCGGGAAAGCGAGCGCAAGTACCGCGGCATCGTCGAGAACTCGCTGGAAGGGATTTTCGTGCTCGACCGCCACGGTACGCTGTGCGAAGCGAATCCGGCGATGGCGCATCTGCTCGGCTACGACGACGTCGCGAGCCTCTCGGCCGCGATCGCCGCGAATGCTTCGGACACCGTTGCACCTGAACTGCCGTTCAGCGCGCAGCAGACCAGCGAACTGTTCGACCTGCTGCGCGCCGACGGCAAGATCGCCGGGCTCGAACTGGAGATGACGCGTGCCGACGGCCGCGCCGTCTGGTGCCTGCTCAACGCGCGCGGCTCGCGCTACGGCGCGGTGGGACCGGAGTGGCTGGAGGGCCAGCTGACCGACGTGACCGCGCGCAAGCAGGCGATGGAAACGCTCACACGCCATCGCGACGAGCTCGAACAGGAAGTGCGCGAACGCATGCGGACGGAACGCGAGCTGCGCGAGTCGCGCGAGCAGCTGCGGCAGCTGTCCGCGCATCAGGAATCGATCCGCGAGGAAGAGCGCAAGCAGATCGCGATGACGATCCACGACGAACTCGGCCAGCTGCTGACCGCGATCAAGATGGACGTGTCGCTGCTGAAGCTGCTGTTGAGCCAGGGCGCCGCGTGGGGCGGCAAGGTCGGGGAGATGGGCGAGCTCGTCGAGCGGACCATTCGCATCGTGCGCAACGTCGCGAGTCATCTGCGGCCGGCGGCGCTCAACTTCGGGCTCGTGTCGGCGCTCGAGTGGCTGGTGCAGGACTTTTCGCGGCACAGCGCGATTGCGTGCCGGTTCCGGCTGGAAGGCCGTGAACCCGCACTGGGCGACGATCGCGCGACCGCGGTGTTCCGTATCGTGCAGGAAGCGCTGACCAACGTGAGCCGCCACGCGAACGCGTCGCACGTGGACGTGCTGCTGTGCGGCGGCGGAAGCGACGACGGCGGCTTTTACATCACAGTATGCGACGACGGCATCGGCTTCGACGTGACGCGTGCGGCGGCGGGTGGCTCTTACGGTCTGCAGGGCATGCGCGAGCGCGCGCGGATGATCGGTGCGCAGCTCGAGATCACGAGCGAGGAAGAGGTTGGGTCGACCGTGCGGCTCTCGTTCGGCGATAGCGTGGAGCACGCGCAGTCGTTCGTGCGATCGGATCAGGAAGGCTGAATCTGCGCCGCGCGTGCGTGCATGCGCGCAGGCTTTTGCGTTGCATGTTGCGCTTTAGTTCGCGAGCCACGCGCCGAGACTGTCGCTCGGTACCGGGCGGCTGAACAGAAAGCCCTGCAGTTCGCCGCAGCGCTCGGTAGCGAGCGCCTCGCGTTGCGTCGCGGTTTCGACGCCCTCGGCGATCACCGGAATGCCGAGGCTTTCGCACAGGCCGATCACCGAACGCACGATCGCCGTCGACTTGCGGTCCTCACCCAGGCCGCCGACGAAGCTGCGATCGATCTTGATCCGCGAGAACGGAAAGCCCTGCAGCAGGCTCAGCGACGAGTAGCCGGTGCCGAAGTCGTCCATCGCGACGCCGACGCCGAGCGCGCGGATCGCGTTCAACACCGCGCGCGGCGTATCCGACGATTCGAGCAGCGCGGTTTCGGTGATCTCCACTTCGAGCCGGTCGGCGCGCAGCCGCGAGTGCTGCAATGCGCGACGCAGCACGTGCACGAACTCCTCGAACAGCAGCTGCGCGGGCGACACGTTCACGCTCACGCGCACGTGTTCGGGCCATCGCGCGGCATCGAGGCACGCCTGTTCGAGCACCCACGCGCCGAGCTCCGGCATCAGGCCGCGCTCTTCGGCGAGCGGAATGAATTCGAGCGGTGGCACCGGGCCGCGCGTCGGGTGATGCCAGCGGATCAGTGCTTCGCATGCGGTGAGGCGGCCGGTCGCCGCATCGACGATCGGCTGGTAGTGCAGCGTCAGCTCGCGGCGGCGCAGCGCGCGCCGCAGGTCCGCTTCCAGTTCGTTGCGCTGGCGCAGCGGATCGCCCATACCGTGCTCGTAAAGGCGGTAGCCGTTGCGTCCTTCGCGTTTGGCCTTGTAGAGCGCGAGGTCGGCCTGCTGCAGCACGTCGTCGGGTGCGCTGCCGCACGAGGGGTGCACGACGATGCCGATGCTCACGCCGATCGACGCTTCGCTGCCGAGAATATCGAACGGTCGCGTCAGCTGGCGGATGCAGCGCTGCGCGAGCGCTTCCGCTTCGCCGGCGTCGCGGCAGTGGCGCTGCACGATCGTGAACTCGTCGCCGCTCAGCCGCGACAGCACGTCGCCTTCGCGCAGCGTGAGCGACAGGCGCTGCGCGACCGCCTTCAGCAGTTCGTCGCCGGCATGGTGGCCGAGCGAATCGTTGACGGCCTTGAAGCGGTCGAGGTCCAGATACAGCAGCGCCATCGAAGCCGAGGTGTCCGCGCGTGACAGCAGACGCCGCACGCTGTGCTGGAAATCGATGCGGTTCGGCAGGCCGGTCAACAGATCGTGATGCGCGAGATGCGTGATGCGCTCTTCGGCTGCGCGCCGTTCGGTGATGTCCGTCGCGGTTGCGACCCAGCCGCCATCCGACAGCGCGCGGATCACGAGCTCGATCACGCGGCCGCGATGCTCGAACTCGGTCACGTGCTGCTCGCGATCGCGGCCCCAGCCCGCGAAGAGCTGGCGGCGAAAGCGGCGCGTATCGGCCGGCGTGGCCGCGGGATGCGCGACGCGATGCACGAGCCGCAGCAGTTCAGGCACGCGCAGCCCCGGCGTCAGCTGCGCGGGCGAGACCGACACAAGCTGGCCGAGCTGCTGGTTGACGAGCATCAGCCGGCCCTGCGCATCGATGAGGCAGAGTCCTTGCAGCATGTTTTCGAGCGCGAGATCGAGATTGCGCGTGGTCGCCTCGAGCGCGAGCGCGCTGTCGCGTTGTGTCGTGCAGTCGCGGGTGATCTTCGCGAAACCGTGGAGTTCGCCGTTGTCGTCGTAGATTGGCTGGATCACCACGTTGGCCCAAAAGCGGCTGCCGTCCCGGCGAAAACGCCAGCCGTACGCCTCGTATTTGCCGGTGGTGCGCGCCGTCGCCAGGTTGCGGCCGGGGATGCCGTTTTCGCGGTCGTCATGCGAGTAGAAGCACGAGAAGTGGCGCCCGACGATCTCGCTCGCGCCGTAGCCTTTCGCGCGCAGCGCGCCGCTGTTCCAGGTGGTGACGATGCCGTCCACGTCGAGCATGTAGATCGCGTAGTCGGTGATGTTCTGCACGAGCAGCTGGTACATCGTGTCGGAACCGACGGGGGTGAGTGCGGTTCCGGTTTCGGCGCCGGGCGAGGCGGCCTTGTTCTTCGACGGCATAGGGTTTTATGAGTGGGATCGCGGCGCTCGTGCGTCGCGCTGCCGGAATGATCGGCGAGTTTGGCATGAATGTTTAGGGCGCGGGTATCAAATATTCGGCGCAAACGTTAGCGCGGAGCACAGTGTTTCCGACCCCGTGAAAGTCGCTTCAGAAGGCGCGCCGGGTGCCGATATTCCCGCTATCGCTCATTTCCATTTTCACGTCAGCGCATGGACTCGATACTCGCCCAGTTGTCCGATACGGTCGCCGGCGCCCGCACGCTCGACGAACTCGTGCCCCCCATGCTCGACATGCTGGGAACGGTCACCGGCTGCGAGTCGTCGTTCCTCACGTCGCTGGATGTGGACGGCCGCGTGCAGGCAGTCCGATTCGCGCGCAACGATGGCGCGCTCGTCGTGCCCGAAGGCGCCGCGCTGCCCTGGATCGACCGCTTCTGCCGGCGCTCGGTCGAGACTGCTGGCTTCTCGGCGATCGAGGTCAGCACGCCCACCGAAGTCGCGATGACGGGCGTCTGGACCTTCGCGAGCATTCCGGTGCGCACGGCGGCGGGGCTCGTGGTCGGCACGCTGTGCGCGGCGAGCCGCGAGCGGCGCGTGCCCAGTGCGCTGGCCCGCAGCGTGTTTGCGCTGTTTGCGAAGCTGATCGCGCAGCACATCGAGCTCGATCTCGCGCTCACGCAACTGCACGCGGCGGATGAACGGCTCGCGGCGTATGCGCTGATCGATCCGCTGACGAGCCTGCCGAACCGTCGCGCGCTCGTCGACGAACTGGGCCGGCTGATGTCGCGCGCGGTGCGCGAGCGCAGCTTCGTGTTCGTCGTGACGCTTGATCTCGATGGCTTCAAGGCGATCAACGACCAGCACGGCTGGGCGACCGGCGATCTGCTGCTGCAGGAATGCGCGAAGCGGCTGCGCCGCAGCGTGCGCGACGAGGATATCGTTGCGCGGCTCAACGAAGACGAGTTCGCGATCGTCGGCCCCGGTCCGAGCGATCCGCGCCAGGCCGAGCATGGCTGCAGCATCCTGCGCACGCGCGCGGCCGGCGCGACGCGCGGCCGCTTCAACCTGAACGGCTGCAGCTTCGACTACTGGGGCGGCAGCGCGGGCGGCGTCGCCGCGGCGCCGGGATTGTCTCCGGTGCAGGCGCTGGGTCTCGCCGACGCCGCGATGTTCCGCCAGAAGCAGATGCGGCACGGACACCACAAGGTGTGACGCGGCTGCATTCACCTCACCCCTTTTAAGTCGCCTTTAAGCTCCGGGTCATACGTTTAAGGCACGTACAGCGAGCACGGCGACGTGGAAGGAGGGAGCGATGACAGCGTCATTCGTCCATGCGTATGAGTTCGACGAGGCGCGACGCCGATGGCTCGTCGCGACCTCGGTTGCCGGAAGTGTGGCGGGCATCGCGACGATCGCGCCGTTCGTCGAATCGCTCGATCCGCCCGCCAGCGCGGTGGCGGCCGGCGCGCCGGTCAAGGTCGCGATCGGCCATCTCGAGCCAGGCACGATGATGACCGTGGCCTGGCGCGGCAAGCCGGTGTTCGTCGTGAACCGTACGCAGGCGATGCTGGACGCCGTGCAGAAGGCCACGCCGATGGTGGCCGATCCCGACACGCGCAAGCCGTTCTCGATGCCGCTCCCCGCGTACTGCAACAACCCGTATCGCGGGCGCGAAGGGCGGCTCGCGCTGCTGGTCGTGGTGGGCGTCTGCACGCATCTGGGCTGCACGCCGTCGCCGCGTTTCCAGCCGGGCCCGCAAGCCAATCTGCCCGACGACTGGCCCGGCGGCTTCCTGTGCCCGTGCCATGGGTCGACCTACGACCTTGCCGGGCGTGTGTTCAAGGACAAGCCCGCGCCGCAGAATCTGGATGTGCCGCGCTTCATGTTTCCGTCGGCGGGCCAGCTCGTGATCGGGAAGGATGAAACCGGCGAGGCCTAGTGGCACGCTTCACGGTTGCTTGATGATTGCTCTGCCGCGTGCCTGCGGATTCGATGCCGCCAGCGCCGCAAGGAGGTGATGTCATGAAATCGAGACTCTTCTACTGCGCACCTTTACTCGGTGTACTGTTCACCGCCGGCGCGTTCGCGCAGCCGGCCGCTTCGACCCTGCAGCCGCAGCCGGGGTGCGCGTACTACCGCGCGCGGCTCAATACCGTTCCGCTGCCGCAGCGGCTGATGCCGAACCACATGTCGTCGCGCGTCGCGCGGTCCGATGAGGATCTGGTGATTCCCGCCGCCGCCCCGGATGGATGGATCGTCAACGCGTGCCGGCGTCCAGCCGGCGGTGCGCTCTGACGGACCGCTCTGACGGCTTTCGATAGCGCTGGCTTGACCTCCAGGCCACGTGAGGTTGCCATGCTTCCCCTGGCAGGCGACCTTTGAAGGCCCGGCACACGCTGCCGGGCCCTTTTTGCGTCTACAGCGCTTCGATGTAGTCCTTCTTCCACGTCTGGCAATAAGTCGAGCACGCGAAGTACGCAGCCTCCGCCGACGCGTGGATCATCGCGCTCGCATCGACCGGCTTGCACAGCGACACGACGATCGGCGGCGGCAGCGGCTTGATCGGCAGTTCGACGAATTCGCCGCTCTCCAGCTCTTTCGTCACGAACAGATGCGGAATGGCCGCGACGCCATAGCCGTCCCGCACCAGCTGCACGATCGCCGCGACCGACGGCGAACAGGTGAGCCGGATCTCGTGCTCGCGCACGTTTTCCTGCCGCGCGATCGAGCGCACGAGACTTTCCAGCACCACCTGCGGCGCGGTGCCGCGGCCGAAGGTGAGGATCGGCTTGTCGAACAGCCGGCCGGCCACGCCGGTTGCGCGGCGCGGCAGCAGGTCGCGGCGCGCGATCCAGCGCACCGGGTAGCTCGCGATCGCGCTGGACGCGATGCGCGTGTTGTCGATGCCTTCCACACGCAGCACGATGTCGAGTTCGCCCGCAAGCATCCGGCGCTGCAGCACCGAGCTCGAATCGACGGTCAGATCGACTTCGAGCTCCGGGTAGGTCGTATTCAGATGCGTGATGTACGACGACAGCCAGCTGTGCACGAGCGTCTCGATCACGCCGAGCCGCAGCTTGCCGCCGATCACCGGCTCCTGTCCCGCCGCTTCGCGCAATGCGCGTGCAGCGCGCACCACCTCACGGGCCAGGCCCAGCAGATGCTGGCCGTTGGGCGTGAGCCGGAACACGCTCGACTGCCGGTCGACCAGTTCCGTCTTCAGCTCGTCTTCGAGCGACTTGATGCGCAGCGACACGGCGGCGGGCGTGGCATGCAGCACGCGTGCGGTCGCGCGAAAATTTTCGAGCTCCGCGAGCGTGACGAAGGTTTCGAGGAAGCGTGTGTTCATCGATTCAAAGAGTGAACCAGCGGGTAGGGACGCCCGAAAATGGTAGCGCCAGACCCGCGAACACGCGAGAGAAAAACTAAATGATGGACGATTTTGGGCAGATGCCGTGCAACGATGCGCGGCGATTCGAAGCGCACGCAACGAAGCACCGGCGCCCCGCGCGACGGGCGGTCAGCGTCTGCGTCGCGCTTGCCGGTCATGGAAAACCCCAGGCATTCCGTTAAGAAAACCTTGACGCTTCTGCGCGCAATTACTTGCTGGCGCGATGTTTATGGCGGTCCTAACCTTCGTTCAATCACTTCGACAGGACCTCACCCTCATGCCTCACGACTTTCGCCGGCAGGTTCGCAGCAAGACCTTCACGGGCCCGACCGCGGGTTTCTGCGGCGAGTACGCGCAAGCGAACCTCGCGATCGTTCCCGCCGAATTCGCCGACGACTTCCTGCGCTTCTGCGTGCGCAATCCGAAAGCCTGTCCGCTGCTGGCGGTCGGCGAGCCGGGCGCATGGAGTCTGCCCGCGCTCGGCCGCGACCTCGATATCCGCACCGATGCGCCCGGCTACAACGTTTATCGCCACGGTGAACTGTGCGAACAGCCGTCCGATCTGCTCGAACTCTGGCGCGACGATCTGGTCGCATTCGCGATCGGCTGCTCGTTCTCGTTCGAGCAGATGCTGGCGCGCGAGCGCATTCCGCTGCGGCACATCGACGAAGGCGTGAACGTGCCGATGTACCGCACTACCATCGACAACCAGCGGGCAGGGCGCTTCGGCGGCAAGCTGGTCGTGTCGATGCGGCCGATGAGCGGCGCCGATGCAATCCGCGCGGTACAGGTGACGAGCCGCTTCCCGTCGATCCACGGCGCGCCGATCCATATCGGCAACCCGGCCGCGCTCGGCATCGCCGATCTGTCGCGGCCCACTTACGGCGACGCGGTGTCGATCCACGAACACGAGATTCCGGTGTTCTGGGCCTGCGGCGTCACGCCGCAAAGCGCGCTGGAAAGCGCGAAGCTGCCGTTTGCGATCGCCCATCGGCCTGGGCACATGTTGATGACCGACATTACGAACGCATCGCTAGCCGTGCTGTGAACACGTGCTTTGAATACCGCTACCCAGGGAGACCCATCATGACAATGGATGCACGACCTATGAAGTCCGACGTGGCGCTCGATCGCTCCGTCGATTCCGCGGCGGGCGGCGGCCTGTTCGGCTGGTACCGCCACACGAACGCGAACGAACGCCGCGCGTTCTGGAGCTGCAAGCTCGGCTACGCGCTCGACGCGATGGACACGCAGTTCCTGAGCTTCGTGATTCCCGCGCTGATTGCAAGCTGGGGTCTGACGAAGGGCGAAGCGGGCCTGATCGGCACCGTCACGCTGCTGACGTCTGCGGCGGGCGGCTGGCTGGCGGGCGTGCTGTCCGATCGCGTGGGCCGCGTGAGGACCCTGCAGATCACGATCGTCTGGTTCGCAGTGTTCACGCTTGCGTGCGCGTTCGCGCAGGACTACACGCAGCTGCTCGTCGCACGCGGTTTGATGGGACTCGGCTTCGGCGGCGAATGGACCGCGGGCGCGGTGCTGATCGGCGAAGTGATCCGCCCGCGCGATCGCGGCAAGGCGGTCGGCATGGTGCAGGCGGGCTGGGCGATCGGCTGGGCCGTATCGGCGGGACTCTACACGCTGGTGTTTACGCTGCTGCCGGGCGAGATCGCATGGCGCACGCTGTTCGCGATCGGCATTGCGCCGGCGCCGTTCGTGATCTTCATCCGCCGGCTCGTCAGGGAACCGGACGTGCACGTCGCGCAGAAACACACCGAAGCCGCGCAGCAGCAGCGCGCGTCGTTTCTCGAGATCTTCGGCGCCGATGTATGGTGGACCACGCTGCGCGCGTCGCTGCTCGCCACCGGCACGCAGGGCGGCTATTACGCGATCACCACGTGGCTGCCCACGTATCTGAAGACCGAGCAGCATCTGAGCGTGGTGGGCACCGGCGGCTATCTCGCGGTGATCATCGCGGGTTCGTATGCGGGGTATCTGTCCGGTGCGTATGCCAGCGACCGGCTCGGCAGAAAGCTCTCGTTCGTGCTGTTCGCGGTCGCATCGATGATCATCGCGCTCGTCTACACGCGGCTCACGCTCAGCAACACGTTGCTGCTGGTGCTGGGTTTCCCGCTCGGATTCTTCGCGTCGGGCATTTTCGCGGGAATGGGCGCATTCATGACCGAGCTGTTTCCGACCCGCATCCGCGGCTCGGGGCAGGGCTTCTGCTACAACTTCGGCCGCGCAGTCGGTGCCACGTTCCCGTTCCTGATCGGCTACGTCGCGCAGAAGATGACGCTCGGCGCCGCGATCGGCACGTTTGCCGCAGTCGCGTACGGCGTCGTGATGCTGGCTGCGCTGTCGCTGCCTGAAACGCGTGGTCGGGAGTTGACGCCGTAAGCGCGGGACTCCGGAATCGGGGTCTTCAGCATCGTACATATTTCGTTATCCTGACTTCTTATTTCGAACCCAACTGGAAACACCGACGAACATGGATTACGACGGATCGCAGCACCGATCGCAGCCCGCCGCAGGGCAGGACCAGGAACGAAATCAGCCTGCTCATCACTCAGGCCAGCGCCGCTGGCAATTCTGGATCGACCGTGGCGGCACCTTCACCGACATCGTCGCGCGCCGTCCCGATGGCCGCGTCGTCACGCACAAGGTGCTGTCGGAGAACCCGGAACGGTATCGCGATTCGGCGGTGCACGGCATTCGCGAACTGCTCGGCGTGCCGGCCGGCGCGCCGGTGCCGTCGGAGCTGATCGACAGCGTGCGGATGGGCACGACGGTCGCGACTAACGCGCTGCTCGAACGCAAGGGCGCGCGCACCGTGCTCGCGATCACGAAGGGCCACGCGGACGCACTGCGTATCGCATACCAGAATCGCCCGCAGCTGTTCGCCCGCGAGATCGTGCTGCCGTCGCTGCTGTACGAAGACGTGATCGAGATCGACGAGCGGATCGGCGCGGATGGCGACGTGGTGCGCGAACTCGACGAAGCCGCGGCGCTCGCTGCGCTCAGCGCGGCGCACGCGAAGGGCATTCGCTCGTGTGCGATCGTGCTGATGCACGGTTATCGCTATCACGATCACGAGCAGCGCCTGAAGGCGATCGCCGAACGGATCGGCTTCACGCAGATCTCGGTGAGCCACGAAGTGAGCCCGCTGATGAAGCTCGTATCGCGCGGCGACACCACGGTAGTCGATGCGTATCTGTCGCCGATCCTGCGGCACTATGTGGACCAGGTGCAGGACGATCTCGGGCCGGTGCCGCTGCAGTTCATGCAGAGCAGCGGCGGTCTGACGGAGGCGCAGCGCTTCCAGGGCAAGGACGCAATCCTGTCGGGGCCGGCGGGCGGCATCGTCGGCGCGGCGCAAGTAAGCACGCTCGCGGGCTTCGATCGCATCATCGGCTTCGATATGGGCGGCACGTCGACGGACGTCACGCATTTCGCGGGCGACTACGAACGCGAGTTCTCGACCGAAGTGGCCGGCGTGCGGATCCGCGCGCCGATGATGAAGATCCACACGGTCGCGGCCGGCGGCGGCTCGATCTGCAGCTTCGACGGCGCGCGGCTGCGCGTCGGTCCTGAAAGCGCGGGTGCGAATCCGGGGCCCGCTGCGTACCGTCGTGGCGGCCCACTGACGGTGACCGACTGCAACGTGATGCTCGGCAAGATCAACCCCGCGTGGTTCCCGAAGGTGTTCGGCCCGGACGGCAATCTGCCGCTCGATGCGGACATCGTACGCTCGCGCTTTACCGCGCTCGCCGCCGAGGTATCGAACGCGACCGGCACCCACCACACGCCGGAGGAACTCGCGGAAGGCTTCGTCACGATCGCCGTCGAGAACATGGCAAACGCGATCAAGCAGATTTCCGTGCAGCGCGGCTACGACGTGACGAAATACACGCTGGCGTGCTTCGGCGGTGCGGGCGGTCAGCATGCCTGCCTCGTCGCGGACGCGCTCGGCATGACGAACGTGCATATCCATCCGCTCGCGGGTGTGCTGTCCGCGTACGGCATGGGACTTGCCGACGTGCGCGCGATGCGGCAGCTCGCGGTCGAACAGGTGCTGGGCGAAGCGTCGCTCGCCGGCTGCGCGAAAGCATACGCGGCGCTCGCCGACGCGGCACGCAACGAAGTGGCGGAGCAGCGCATCGAGCCGCGCGCGATCGCAGTGAAGCATTCGATGCACGTGAAGTACGACGGTACCGACACGTCGCTCGAAGTGCCGTTCTCGCTCGCGCCCGAAGTGGTCACGCAGTCGTTCGAAGCCGCGTACCAGGTGCGCTACGGCTTCCTGATGCGCAACCGCCCGCTCGTGATCGAAGCGATCGCGGTGGAAGCGATCGGCGCCGCGCAGGCCACCGACGACGGTCAATGGCCGGTACGCGACGACGCGTCGCGCGATGCCGCGCCGGTCGGCACGAGCCGCGTGTTCGCGGGCGGCCGCTGGCTCGATACGCCGGTGTACGACCGCGAAACGCTGGGGCCCGGTTTCAGCGTGACAGGGCCGGCGGTGATCAACGAGCCGACCGGTACGACGGTGATCGAGCCGGGCTGGCGTGTCGAAGTCAGCGAGCGCAATCATCTGGTGATGCAGCGCCACGAAGCGCGCGCGAACCGCTTCGCGGCCGGCACCGAGGCCGACCCCGTGATGCTCGAAGTGTTCAACAACCTGTTCATGTCGATTGCCGAACAGATGGGCGTGACGCTCGCGAACACGTCGTACTCGGTGAACATCAAGGAGCGGCTCGACTTCTCGTGCGCGCTGTTCGACGGCGAAGCGAACCTGATCGCGAACGCGCCGCATATGCCGGTGCACCTCGGATCGATGGGCGAGAGCGTGAAGACGATTCTCGAGCGCCGCCGCGGCACGATGCGCGCGGGCGATGTGTTCATGCTGAACGCGCCGTATAGCGGCGGCACGCACCTGCCGGATATCACGGTCGTGATGCCGGTGTTCGCGGACGGCGCCGAAAGCACCAGCGAACCGACGTTCTTTGTCGGCGCGCGCGGGCATCATGCGGACATCGGCGGCATTACGCCGGGATCGATGCCGCCGGATTCGGTGCACGTCGGCGAAGAGGGCGTGCTGCTCGACAACGTGCAGCTGGTGCGCGAGGGCACGTTCCTCGAAGGCGCGGTGCGCGACCGCCTGCTGTCCGACCGCTATCCGGTGCGCAACGTCGAGCAGAATCTCGCCGATCTGCGCGCGCAGGTGGCGGCATGCACGAAGGGCGCACAGGAACTCGCGCGGATGGGCGACCAGTTCGGCATCGAGGTCGTGAAGGCGTATATGCAGCACGTGCAGGACAACGCGGAGGAGATGGTCCGCCGCACGTTGAGCGCACTGCAGGACGGCCGCTACGAATACGCGCTGGACGATGGCGCGAAGGTGGTGGTGTCGGTGAGCATCGATCGCGCGGCGCGTTCCGCGGTGGTCGATTTCGACGGCACGAGCGCGCAGCAGCCGAACAACTACAACGCGCCGGCCGCGATCTGCAAGGCGGCCGTGCTGTACGTGTTCCGCACGCTCGTCGACGACGACATTCCGCTGAACGCGGGCTGCCTGAAGCCGCTCGAAATCCGGATTCCGGAAGGCAGCATGTTGAATCCGCGCTATCCGTGCGCGGTGGTGGCGGGCAACGTCGAGACCTCCCAGGTGATTACCGATGCGCTATATGGCGCGCTGGGCGTGGTGGCCGCATCGCAGGGCACGATGAACAACTTCACGTTCGGCAACGACCGTTTCCAGTACTACGAAACGATCTGCGGCGGCTCGGGAGCGGGACCGACCTTCACGGGTTGCGACGCGGTGCAGACGCACATGACCAACTCGCGTCTGACCGACCCTGAAGTGCTGGAGTGGCGCTTTCCGGTGCGGCTCGACGAATTCCGCATTCGTCGCGGTAGCGGAGGAGCAGGGCGCTACCGCGGCGGCAACGGCACCGAGCGCCGCGTGCGCTTCCTGCAGCCGATGACCGCTGTGATCCTGTCGAACCGGCGGGTGGTGGCGCCGTTCGGGCTCGCCGGCGGCGCGCCCGGTGCGACCGGCTGCAACTGGGTCGAGCGCGCGGCCGGCGGTGCGAAGGAAAGCTTCGGCGCGCGGCATCAGGTGCAGATGGACGCGAACGACGTGTTCGTGATCCAGACACCGGGCGGCGGAGGCTACGGCGCTGCGAAGGAGTGAATGCGGGCTGTGCAGGTGCGCTTCAGGTGCGCGCCTGCATGGCCCGCTGCAGCAGGCATCGCTCGGGCCGGCGCAGCACCGGCGGCCTGACGGTGCGCGCGAGGCAGCACGCCAATGCGGGTACGCGCCGCGCAAACAGCCGCGGACCGAGGTGCCGTTCGCGCCGGATCATGCGTTCCATCGCATGCTGACGGCAGCGCCCTGCGGCAACCACTTTCGGTGGGGTGATCATCGCCGTGCTCAGCAGGGCGCGCGTTCGCGGCGAACGCTTTCGCTGATCGCCATCGCGAAGCGCACCAGCGACGCGACCGAACCCGCCACGCTGTGATACCGCTGCTGGCCGATCTCCGCATCGAGCAGCACGAGCATGCCCGACGTGCGCGCGAGTTCAAGCAGCGCGTCGGCGTCGTGATGGGGCTTAGCTGTGTCGGCCGGTTCGCGCGTGGCGCCGGATGGTGCGGGCGCGAGTGCGAGTGCGGCGGAAGAAGCGTGGGACATGGCGGTCTCCGGTGAACTGGTTCGGTGTCCGCATCGATTGCGCCGGGCTGTGAAGAAACTTCGAAAGCGGCCGGCCGCGCGCGAACATCCATGTCCCAAAGTATTGGCGACGGCCTCGCCGATTCCAATCAGGCGCCGCCGATTCTGCGGTAAGGGTACCGACGCAAACGTCAGGATTCGCTTACGATGCCGCACGCATGAGATGAGCGGGTTTTCCCCGGGGGGTTTTCTTCAGACATGGGGACGATCCCGATGCCGTGAACGAACGTGCGTGCGCGTGCTTTCAACGGGCACAGCACCGTCCGCCCGGCGTTGAACCGGGATCAAGGCAGAGATGAACCGCGTGCCGACGCGCAGTCAGATCTCGTCGTCGGCGAAGACGCTGCTTTCGGCAACCGGATCGTTGGGGTCGACCCACTGCACGTGCCACTGGCCGTGTTCGGGCGAGTTGGCGCGCGCTTCGACGCCATCGCACATGCACGACACAGTGCCGGTCTCGCCTTCGAACGGGCCCTCCGGTTCCGACAGATCGAGTCCGTCGAGCATGCAGAGCGACTGCATGCCGTCCTGCGTCATGACGCCGGTCCTGCCGCGATCGAGCAGGAGCGTGCCCCAGCTTGGAAAGTCGATGCCGGCATGCCCTTCGCGCGACCATCTGCGCGCGGCCTTGTCGAGCCACAGGATCGCATAGGTGGCGGGCGTGGCATGGTCGAAGGCATCGAGGTGAACGGTAATGCGCATGATGACTCCCGAGGGCGGCGGCGCAGGTTGGCCGTCGCAATACGGACCGGATCGCAAGGTGGAGCGTCCGCATGTCCCGCTATCGGAAAGCTGCGGGAAAGCAGCGGGAAAGCTGCCGTAACGCAATCTCGCGTCGGTGTCCTTGAATGCTTCCATTGAATACCAGAGTTCGCAGATTGCCCAGGTTTCGTTGAAGCACGCGAAACGCAGGCATGCGCCACTGCTGCGCGCTGCACGATGGATGCCGGCCGCACACAGGTCACGGAACGCGAACGCGTAAGATCGGCTCAAACCCTGGAACCTTCGACGGCCCCGCGGGAGAGACGATGCGAATCCGAACCATGCGCTTTTTTCAGGCGCTTGCCGTCTGCGCCGCCGCGACTCTGCCCGGCATCGCCGTCGCGCAGACCCACGCGATCGATGATGCGCTCGGCTGCGACCAGCAGCCGCACGCGTTCATTTCCGGCCTGCTCGACGACCGCTCGATCGATGCGAAACCCATGCGGGTCGAATCGAATTCGGTGAACGCGTTTCGCCCGGCAGCCGGCAGCGGCCTGATGGCATTCGGTTTCCGGGTGTATGCGGTGCTCGGCTATGCGCCCGACGACGACCTGTTCAAGGCCGGCAACGGTCGGCCTGTCGACGGAACGCTGTACGGCGTGGTCGTCTCGGGGCCGAAGGAAGCGGTCGAATCGCGCGTGCGCGAAGCCGGCAGCTCGGCAACCGTCCGGTCCGTCGTGCCGCTCGTGCTCACGGCGGTGGTCTGCAGGCAGCCTTGAAGGTCAGGCTGTTCAGGTACCGATGCCGCGGGATGGATCGCGACGCGACTTCCGCCAAACCTCTGGCAGAGCTGCTGCGATCGGATCATCATCAGGATAGGCGGGCCGTTTGACCATCGCGTGACCGGCCGGCCGCGATGCATGCGGGAGGCTCTCGTGAAGCTCCATCTCTGGCACCACGATCACCATGCGCATTCGGGCAGCGTCCGGATTGCGTGCGCATTGATCGCCATTTTCGTTTCGTTGCTCGGCGTCGGATTCATCCTGCACGGGCTCGTGTTCGACGATACCGGCGCGTCGATCCGCGGCGCGGCGCTGCTGATCGGCGGCGTGTCAGCATTCGTGGTGGCGCTGAATTTGGCGTCCGACGGCGAAAGCTGACGCGGTTCGAACCGGCGCTTGCTGCAGCGCTGAGGTGTGCCGACGGGCGCGTTCAGAACTGCGCGAGGATCGTCACGCGGCGGTTCGCCGCGCGCGCGGCCGCGTCGTTGCCGAGCACGACCAGATCGTTGTCGGCGCGACCCATCGCGGCCAGGCGCCGCGACTCGATTCCATGCTCGACGAAAAAGCGCACGACCGCGCCGGCGCGCGCCGCCGACAGTTCCCAGTTCGATGCGTATTTCGCGGTGGCGATCGGCGTGTCGTCGGTGTGGCCGACCACGACGATGCTGGTGGGCGCGGCGCGCTTCAGGATCTGCGCGACGCGGCCGAGTTCGTCGAACGATTCGTGCCGGATGCTGGCCTCCGCGCTGTCGAACAGCACCTTCGCGTTGATCGCGATCTCCACGCCTTGCGGCGTATCGCTGACCACGATTTCCTGACGCGCGACGAGCGGCGCGAGCAGCGTCTTCATCTGCTCGCGCCCGGCCCGCGGAGCGGGCGAGGGCGCAGGCAGCGCGGCCGCCACGACCGCGTTCGCGCGCGCCTTGAGCTCGGCTTCTTTCGTTCTTGAAAGCTGCAGGATATAGAGCGCGAGAAAGAAGACCATCAGCGTGGTCACGAGGTCCGCGTAGGAGAGCAGCCACCGCTCCGAACGGGCCTCGTCGTCCGCCTCTTCGTCATGAGGCCGGCTGCGTGCGGACGAGGTGCTCGACGAATATTCCATGGCAGAAGGATCGCGTCAGACCAGCAGTTCGGCGGAGCGCTCGCGAATGTCGCCCGTCAGACGCGTTTCGATCGTCTGCGGCGATTCCTTGCGCGAAATGGCCAGCAGCCCGTCGAAGTAGAGCCGCCGGAAGCGCAGCTCCGATTCGATCTGCGCCTTGATCTTGCCGTACAGCGGCAGAAACGCGAGGTTCGCGAGACCGAGGCCGTACAGCGTCGCGGTGAACGCGGCCGCGATCCCTTGCCCGAGCGCGGACGGCTCCAGGATATGGCCGGTCACGTGAATCAGGCCGAGCACTGCGCCCAGAATGCCGAAGGTCGGTGCATAGCCGCCAGCCTGCTGCCAGACTTTCGCGGCGGCCATCCGGTTGCGCTCGTACGCGTCGAGCTCGCGGCGCAGCGAATCTTCGAGCACCGCGGTTGAAACGCCATTGGCGAGCAGGTCGATGCCGCGGCGCGCAAACGCGTCGATACCGGACAGGTCCATCGTCTGCAGCGCGAGCATGCCGTTGAGCTTGGCCTCGTCGCCCCATTCGAGCAGCAGCGCGAGATGCGCGCGATCCACCTGACGCGGCTTCGCAAACGCGAGCGCGAACTGCCTGATGCCGTCGAGAAAACGCGCCCACGTGTTCTGGATCATCACGGCGGCGATCGTGCCGCCCAGTACGACGACGAGCGCTTCGGCCTGCAGCAGCGACGCGAACTGGCCGCCTTCGAGCCAGAAGCCCGTGGCAATCGCGGCCACGCCGAACAGCGAGCCGAACAGGGTCAGGAGGTCCATGAGGGTTCTGTTCCGGTATTTCCGTGCGTGGAGACTCGATTCAAGCGCGGGTTCAGCCTTCGCGCGCCGGTGGCTCGGCGCCCGCCGCGACCGCCGAACGGATCGCCTTCACCGTGTCCAGCAGCCGCTGCTCGATGTCGCCGAGTTCCACCGGATCGACCTTGATGCCGCGCCGCATGATCCACGAGATCTCGTTGCGGCGCGCCTCCGCCATCACCGACTGCAGCAGTTCGATCGCCGCCGGGCTCGCGTTCGATGCGAACAGCTTCGCGAGGTCGTACGAGTCGGACTGGCCGACCGCTTCAAAGAGCGTGCGCTGGTCGACGTACTGCAGGTCGTCGAGCGACTGCACGTCCACCACCTTGCGCGGATTGCGCCGCGAGAAATACGCGGTGCCTTTCTGCTCGACGTAGTTGAGCACGCGGCTCTTGCGGAACGCGAACACGTCTTCGGCGATCTCGCCGTGCGACAGCTTGCTGAGGATCATCGCCTTGTCGACGGCGATCAGCGCTTCCAGCTCCGCGAGATCGATCAGTTCGAGCTCGCTGTTGAGCGCGGTGTCGAGATCGTCGTTCGCGACCTGCTGCGCGCGCTCGGTGATCCGCGCCGGATCGAACACCACGTGGTGGCGGGGTGACACGCTGTCCGCGCTACCCGGCCGCGTCGCGACGTTGCCGAGAAATTCGGCGGGCTTGCCGTCCATCGCGATCAGGTTCAGACGCTCCATGCGCTTCAGCATCGTCATCACGCGCGCCCGCGAATGGCCGGCAATCGCGCGGCAGCGCTTCACGACTTCGGCGAGCGGAATAGACACTTCGTCGCTGCGGCGCGAACGTTCGTGCGTCCACTCGTTGATGCCTTCGACGTTCTCGGACGTCGCCATCAGCGCCAGCACATGCGCGTACGAGACGATCGCCGGCAGGAAATCGGCGCGCGTGTAGGCCGCGAGCATTTCGTCGCGCTTGCGCGCGCGGCGTACGAGCGTGCGGACCATGTGGCGCACGAGCGGCGACGAGCGTTCCAGCTCCTGCTCGATCGCGCTGGCCTCGACGACCGTCAGCTGACAGAACGTCAGCGCCTTCGCGGTGTGCGTGCGAGGTTCGGGCGGGAGAATCGCGGCTTCGCCGAAGAATTCCCCCTTGCCCAGCGTAGCGAGCACGACGGTCTTGTCGTCGCAGTGCGTCGAGAGCTGGACCTTACCGTCAGTAATCAGATAGACGACGGCTTCGCCACCGTAGCCTTCGGAGTAGATGACTTCACCGGGCGCGGCGGTGCGCGTCCGGGTAGCACGTTGCTGGTTCATGTTGGTCCCCCGGAGCCGGGCTGATTTTCGCCACTGTGTGGCTGTCTGTCTGAGCCTTTTAACGGCGGCGCGCGCGGCCGACTTAACATTTTGTTACAACTTCCGGTAAGGATTTTCCGGGGCTTGCGCGGATGCGCGAGTTCTGTTCGATGCAATGCGATGCGGCACCGCGTTCATTTGGTTATCAGGTTTGCTTCGTTGCCCGGCAGAGCGTGGCCCGGTAGCGTGCTGCATGAGTCGCTGCCTGTCTGTCTGCCGCTTGTCATGCGGATGAAAGGCGCGGCTTCGTCGCCATCCAACCGCACGCGTTCGTCTCCATGTCTTCTCCCGTTCTGCACGCCGCCGGCATCGGCAAGCGCTTCGGTTCGAGCATCGCGCTCGATCGCGTCGATCTGTCGATTGAAGCGGGCGAGGTCGTCGCGTTGATGGGTGCGAACGGAGCGGGCAAGTCGACGCTAGTGAAGATCTTCAGCGGCGTGTATCGGGCCGATCATGGTGGTTTGACGCTGACGGGGAAGCCTTACGTTCCTCAATCGCCGCATGATGCCGTGCAGCGCGGCATCGCTACCGTGCATCAGGCGATCGCCGATGCGGTCGTGCCGACGCTGTCCGTCGCGGACAATCTGCTGCTCGACCAGTTCTGCGATCGCCAGTCGCGATGGTTCGTGCCGGCGCGCGTGCGTCGCCGCGAAGCCGCGCAGCGTGCGGCGCGCGTGGGACTCGACGTCGATCTCGATGTGCCGCTCGCCAGCCTGCCTCTCGCGGCGCAGCAACGCGTGACGATCGCGCGGGCCCTGGCTACGCGTCCCGCGCTGCTGATTCTCGACGAACCGACCGCAAGCCTTTCGGCTGCCGAAGCTGAGCGGCTGTTCGAACTGATCGGGCGTCTGCGCGGCGAAGGCGTCGCGACGCTGCTGGTGTCGCATCGTCATGGCGATCTGCGGCGCGTCGCGGATCGTGTGGTCGTGATGCGCGATGGACGCATCGTCGCGCAGATGCCGAAGCCCATCGATTTCGACGCCGCGCTCGAAGCGATGCTGGGACGACCGCTGCACGACGCGCGTGCGCAAACCGGAGCAGGCACGCCGACCGATGACAGCAATGGTGATACGGCGCAACCCGCGCTCAGCGTGCGCGGTCTGCGCTTGCGCACCGACAGCGCGCCGTTCGACATCGACGTGCGGCGCGGCGAGATCGTCGCGATCGCGGGTCCGATCGGCAGCGGCAAGTCGCGTTTCGCGCGCACGCTGTTCGGCGTATCGAAGGCGCTTGCCGGCACCGTCACGCTCGATGGCGCGCGCTGGCAGCCACGTTCTCCCGCCGACGCGATCCGCGCGGGCGTGTTCATGCTCAGCGAGGATCGCCGCCGCACGTCGCTGTTTCCCGACAGCGTGCCGTTCGCGACGATCGCGGGCACGATCGGTTTTCCGTTTCTGTCGCGCTGGTTCAGCCGCGGTTTCGTGCAGGGCCGCCGCGAACGTCAGGCGGCCGTCGATGCGATCGAACGCTTCGGCATTCGCTGTCGCGGACCGGAAGACCGGCCGGGCCGGCTTTCCGGCGGCAACCAGCAGAAGGTCGTGCTTGCGCGCTGGCACGCGGAGCCCGCGCGCGTGCTGCTGCTCGATGAACCGTTCCAGGGCGTGGATGCCGGCGCGCGCGCCGATATCGTCGAACTGCTGCGCCGTCACGCGCATCGCCGCGCGACGCTCGTGTTCGTCAGCGATCTCGAGGAAGCGCTCGAAGTAGCCGATCGCATCGTGCATTTCGATCGCGGCGCGCCCGAATTTTCCAAGCCATCCAACCGTTTCACTACCGATCAGTCATCCTGATGAAATCGAGTACGTCATCGAACGATCCGCCCGTCGGCGCCGTCGCGCCGCCGCTTCATCGCGATATGATCATCGCGCGCACGCCGCGTGCGCAGGTGTGGCGCACAGCGCTGGAACGCAGCGGCATGCTGCTCGCGCTGGCCGCGCTCGTGGTGCTGTTCGCGATCGAGCAGCCCGCGTTTCTGCGCGTCGACAACCTGTTCAGCATCCTGCAGAGCGTGTCGATCACCGCGCTGCTCGGCATCGGCGTGACCATCACGCTGGCGGCGGGCGGATTCGATCTGTCGGTGGGGAGTATCGCGGCCTCCGCGCAGATGGCGGCGAGCTACGTGCTGGTCGTGTGGAGCGGCGGTGCGTGGTCGGCGCTGGCCGCGTGTCTCGCGCTCGGCGCGGCCGCTGGACTCTTCAACGCGCTGCTGATCACGCGGTTGCGCGTGCCCGATCAGCTCGCGACGCTCGGCACGCTGTTCCTGCTCGCGGGGCTGCAACTGATTCCGACCGGCGGCCGGTCGCTCACGACGGGCACGATCCTGCCGGATGGCAACGAGGCGTCGGGCATCTTCCCGGACGCGTTTCTCGCGCTCGGCAGGCTGCGCGTGTTCGACGTCGTGCCGCTGCCGGTGATCGTGCTCGTGCTGCTGACGGTGCTGGCCAGCGTCGTGATGGAGACGACGCGCTGGGGCCGTGTGCTGTACGCGATCGGCGGCAACGAGACGGCCGCGCGTCTCGCCGGTGCGCCGACGGCGCGCTATCGCGCGGCCGCGTACGTTGCGTCCGGCGCGATCGCTGCGCTCGGCGGCGTGCTGATCGCGGCGCGCGTAGGCCGCGGCGATGTGAGCGCCGGTCACTCGCTGCTGCTCGACGCGGTGGCGGCGGCACTGGTGGGCTACGCGGTGGGCGGCGCGAAGCGGCCAAATGTGCTGGGCACGGTGATCGGCGCGGTGTTCGTCGGCGTGCTGCTCAATGGGCTCACGATGCTGAACGCGCCGTACTACATGCAGGATTTCATCAAGGGCGCGTTACTGGTCGGCGCGCTTGCGTTCACGTTCAGCGTCGGCAAGCGCGAGGAAGGGCACGCGTGACCGCTGGCGCCGGCAATGGCACGCATGCACGAGATATCTCGCGTGCGCATCGAGATTGCCGGCGCATGACGTGCCGCGCGCGGCCCCTGGAACCTAAGCGAAACGCGCGCCGCGCTGCGCGAAACTGATTGCGAGCACCGCGAGAATCACGACGCCCGTCGCGACCTGCTGCCAGTAGAAGTTCCAGCCGATCAGCAGCAGCCCGTTCGCGACGAGGCTCAGCAGCAGCACGCCGAGCAGCGTCCCCGCGACGCCGGGCCGGCGCGCAGGCGACAGCGTCGTGCCGATGAAGGTCGCGCCGATCGCGTTCATCAGATAGCCGTTACCCGCCTGCGGCACATACGCCTTGACCGTCGACGACAGCAGCAGCCCGACCACGCCATACAGCAGCGCGCTGGCGATGAAGGTCGCGCTGACGATGGCCGGTACCGGCAGCCCCGAATAGCGCGCGACGCCCGGCTGCGCGCCAAGCGCCGCGACCTGACGCCCGAACACTGAATGCCCGAGCGCGACATGCGGCGCGAGCGCGAGCACCGCGACGATCCACAGCGGCACGGGAACGCCCGCGAATGTGCCGTGCGCGAGCGCGCTGAAGAGAGGCGGCAACGCGACGTTGAGCAGATAGACGGGCTGGCCGCCGTCGGTGGCGAGCTGCTGCACGGTCTGGCCGATGAAGAGCGTGCCGAGCGTCGCGAGAAACGGCGCGATGCCGATCCGCGCGACCAGCACCGCGTTCAGCGCGCCCGTCAGCGCCGCGGCCGCGAGACCGCCGAGCGCCGCGAGCAGCAGGTTCGTGTGATGCGCGCACAGCAGCACGAAGACGAGACTCGCGACGTCGACCGACGTGCCGAGCGACAGGTCCACCGCGCCGAGCGACACCGCGAGCGTCATGCCGAGCGACGCGATCGCGAGCAGCGCGAAGTTGTTCAGCAGCACGTCGGCGAGATTGCCGGGCCGCGCGAAGCCGGGCGCGAATACAGCAAAGAACACGATCACCGCGACCAGCGCGGCGACGAGTGCGAAGCGCTGCAGCTTCGCGAGCGCGGCCGGGAGCTGTTGCAGGAGGGACGAGCGGTCAGTCATACGCGTGGCTCCCGGCGAGGCGGCGCCGCACGATCGCCGTCGTCGCGACGACGAACAGGATCAGCGCGCCTTCCACGCCGTTGACGTAGTAGCTCGACACGTTGTCGAGCTGGAATCCGTTGACGATCGCGCCGATGAACAGCACGGCGCACAGCGTGCCGGGGATCGTGGGCACGAGGCGGCGCGAGAACACCACGCCGAGCAGCGACGCGGCGACCACCGCGAGCAGGTTGTCGCCCGCGCCCGGCGCACTGCCGCTCAGCAGTGCCGCCGACGCGAGCGCGGCCAGCGCGGCGGCGATGCCGGACAGCACGTAGCTCGCCGCGACGTAACGTTGTGTGCGCAGTCCGGCCGCGCGCGCGGCGTCGCGATGCGCGCCGACCGCCGCGAGTCGCAAACCGAACGGCGTGTAGTGCACGAGCGCGGTGAATAGCACGGCAGCCAGCAGCAGTGTGTACGCGAGGTGCGGCACGGCGAACGGACCGTCGTCCAGCAGCCACGTCGTCAGCGCGCCGCTCGTGGACACCGACGTGTTCTGCGTCAGCACGAGCTCGAAGCCGGCGGCGATGTTCATCGTGGTCAGCGTGGCAAGCAGCGGCACGATGCGCAGCGCGATCACGGCCACCGCGTTGATCGCGCCCACGGCGGCGCCGGCCGCGAGCGTCAACGCGACCGCGAGTGTGGGAGGCAAACCATCGCGTTGCGCGACCGCAAACGCGGCGGCGCACAAGCCGAGATTGGCCGCGACCGACAGATCGAGACCGCCGCGGATCGGGTCCGGTCCGCCCGCGATCAGCACGATGGTCAGCCCAAAGCCGAGCAGGCCGATCACCACCGACTGCTGCAGCACGTTCGCAAGATTCGCGACGGTCAGGAATAGCGGCGACGTGAGCGCGAAGCCGGCCACCACGACGGCGAACGCGAGCGCCGTACCGCTGCGCAGCCAGAACTGCGGATCGCGCAGGCGGGGCGTGCCTGCCGGCGCGGAAGAAAGTTCGAGCGTTTCGCTCATGAGGGTGTCCTGAGTGTGGGGAAAGCGCGGATGTGCGCGACAGCTGGCAGGCGATGGCTGGGACACAGGCTGTTCATGCCGCGTTCCGTTCATGCGGCGCGATCGTCTCCCGTGCACCGGTTGCCCATGCGAGCACCGTCTGCGTATCCGTTTCGCGCGCTACGAGTTCGCGCACGATGCGGCCGCGCTTCATCACGAGCACGCGATCGGCGACACCGAGCAGTTCGATCAGGTCGCTCGAAAACAGCAGCACGCCGGCGCCATCGCGCACGAGGCCGTCGAGCAGCCGGTAGATCTCCGCTTTTGCGCCGACGTCGACACCCACCGTCGGCTCATCGAGCAGATACAGCGACGACGCACGGCTCAACCACTTTGCGACCGCGACCTTCTGCTGGTTGCCGCCGGACAGGTGCCGCACCGGCGTCTCGGCGCTGTGCGTGCGGATCGTCAGCGCGGCGACGAGGCGTGCGACCACGCCGGTCTCCCGCCGACGCGCAAGCAGCCCGAAGCGGCTCACGCGGGCGAGGCTCGCGAGCATCGTGTTCTCGCGCACGGATAACGCAGTGGCGACGCCATGCGTACGGCGATCCTCGGGCACAAACGCGATGCCGTTGCGCACTGCGTCGAGCGGACGCCGCAAGCGCACGGTGCGCCCCGCGATGCCGACGATGCCCGCCACGCCGCGCTCGAGACCGAACAGCGCACGCAACAGCGGTTTGCCGCCGGAGCCGAGCAGGCCCGTGATGCCGACCACTTCGCCGCGTCGCACGTCGAACGACACGTCTTCGAAGCGGCCGGGCGCCGTGAGATCGCGCGCGCTCAGCGCGATATCGCCGGGCGTGCGCGACGACGCAGGCGTATGCGTTGCCACCGGAGCGCCGATCATCGCTTCGACGAGCGCTTCAGTCGGCGTCGCACGCGCATCGACGTGCGCGACGTCGACGCCATCGCGCAGCACGCTGACCGTATCGCAGATCTGCGCGATCTCGTTCAGATAGTGCGACACGTACAGGATCGTCAGGCCGCGCGCCCGCAGCGTATCGATTGTGCTCAGCAGGCGGTCTACCTCGCGCGACACGAGCGCGGCGGTCGGTTCGTCGAACACGAGGATGCGCGGCGAGCCGATCAGCGCGCGCGTGATCTGCACGATCTGCTGTCCCGCGACGGAGAGCTCGCCGATCAAACGGTCCGGCGCGAGATCGATGCCGAAATGCGCGTGCAACGCTTCGCGTGCGTGCCGTTTGAGACGGCGCGTATCGAGCGGGCGTAACGCGCCGGCCGCGCGCGGCCCGAATGCGGGTTCGTTGCCGAGCGCAAGCGCTTCGGCCACCGTCGACGTAGGCGGCAGCAGGCGTTCCTGATGGATGAACGCGATGCCCGACGGCGCGACGCCGTGCGGCTGCAGCGCGCCGTGCACGCTGACCGTGCCCGCGTCGGCTGCATGAATACCCGCGAGAATCTTGATCAGCGTGGACTTGCCTGCGCCGTTCTGCCCGATGAGTCCATGCACGGTGCCGGGCGCTACTTCGAGCGACGCGCCGCGCAACGCGGGCACGCCGTCGAAATGCTTGACGATGCCGGCCAGCGCGAGCGCCGCCGGCGGCGCGACCGGTGCGCTCATTTCGCAGCAATCTGGCCGAGGGTCTGCTGCAGCGCGCCGGCGTTGTCCTTCGTGACGAGGATCGACGGCACGTAGGTGTACGGCGCGAGATCGCGATTGCCCGCGAGATAACGCGCGACGTTATCTACCGCGGTCTTGCCGATCAGCGCGGGTTGTTGCGCGACTACCGCGGCGGCACTCGATTTCGGGTCTTTCACGAGCGTCACGACGTCGGGGCTGCCGTCCACCGCGTAGGTCTTGATCTCGTCGCGATGCGCGGCGTCAACCGCTTGCGTCGCGCCGACCTGCGGCACGTCCCACGCGGCCCAGATCGCGGCAATCTGCCCCTTCGGATACTTCGCGAGCAGCTGGCTCACCTGTGCATACGCGCTTTGCACCGTGTTCGGAATCACGTCGCGCAGCTCGGGTTCGATGATGTGCACCTTCGGGTAGTACTTGAGCACGGACTTCAGCTGGTCGTAGCGGATCGCGCAGACCGGCACGCCGTAGAAGCCGTTGAAGACGAGGATGTTGCCTTCGCCGTGAATGTCGTTGACGAGCTTCAGCGCGAGCTGTTCGCCGATGAAGAAATTGTCGGACGTGGTGTCGTTCAGGCTCGACGGCGACGCGGTGTCGATCGTGAAGAGCGGGATGCCGGCCTGGCGGATTTTCTGCAGCCACGGCTCCAGCACCGAAGCGGTGCCGAGCTGCTCGACGATCGCATCGGGCTTCTGCGCGATCAGCGTCTGGATCTGCGCGATCTGGCGGTTGTCGTTACGGCCGGCGTCGAGTGCGATCGGCGTGCCGCCCAGCCGCTTCACTTCGTCGATCGCGCCCTGGTAGGCCTTCAGATCCCAGTAGTGATCGGTGCCCACCGCGGTGATGCCGATCCGCTTGCCCTTCAGCGAAGGCACGTTGCTGTCGTTAGTGGCTGCGTCCGTCGCGCCCTGCGCGTGAGTCAACGGTGCGATACCTGCGAGTACGAGCGTGGCAGCCGCGACGAGCGGGGGCAGTGCGCGAGCGCGCGGGAGCGAGGCGAGAATCCGGCGAATCATGATGGCGTCGAGATCGAGAGAGTGTGGTTATAACGGAGATGAAGAGCCCGAAAAGGCTGAGGCGACTCTACTCAACAGTCGATGCGGATTGAAACCATCGATTCACGCTATGTTTATCGACCGGATGGCGGGCAGTAAATCGCACGTGAACTGCAATTCATCGGCGCTCCGAACGAATAACGATGTTCCAAACCCTCGTTTGGTCGCGCCCAGGGCCGCTGATAGATTGGGCAAACAGTCACTGAAGCGGAGTCCTGCATGGCAGCAATCGACCCACCGGTTTCCCTGCATCGCGAAACGGCGCCCACTAACGTCGCCCGCATCATCGAGAGCGACGCGGAAGCGCTCGACGTCGCACGCGAACTTGCCGCCCGGCTCGTGGAAGGTGCGGCACAGCGCGATCGCGAGCGGCGTTTGCCGCACGAGGAAATCGATTGGTTCTCGCAGTCGGGGTTGTGGGCGATCACGGTGCCGAGAGAATACGGCGGTGCGGGCGCGTCGTTCGTCACACTGGCGGAAGTGATCAGGATCGTTTCCGCGGCGGATCCGTCGCTGGGACAGCTGCCGCAGAATCACCTCGGGCTCGTCGACGTGATTGCGTTGACCGGCACGCCGGAGCAGAAACGTCACTTCTTCGGCGAAATCCTGGCAGGCAAGCGGTTCGGCAACGGCTTCTCGGAGAAGGGCACGAAAAACGTGCTCGACCTGAAGACGCGCGTGACGCGAGAAGGCGACAGCTACGTCGTGGAAGGTACCAAGTTCTATTCGACGGGCGCGCTGTTCGCGCACTACGTGCCGGTGCTCGGGCTCGACGACGAGCGCAAGGGCTGGCTTGCATACATCCCGAAAGGCACGCCGGGTCTGTCCGTGATCGACGACTGGTCTGGTTTCGGACAGCGCACGACGGCGAGCGGCACGGTCGTGCTCGACCGCGTGCGCGTTCCCGCATCGCATGTGTTTCCCGCGTATCAGCTCTCCGACCTGCCGACACTGAACGGTCCGATCTCGCAGATCATCCAGGCCGCGATCGATGCCGGCATCGCGCATGCCGCAGTGGCCGACACGCTGCGCTTCGTGCGCGAACGCACGCGGCCGTGGGTGGACAGCAACGTGGAACGCGCGAGCGACGATCCGCTGACGCTGCGCGAGATCGGCCGCCTGCATATCCAGCTGCACGCGGCCGATGCGTTGCTCGAACGCGCGGCGCGCGTGCTCGACGAGATCGCTGCGCAACCGCGGACGACCGAGGACGACGTGGCGCGCGCATCGGTGGCGGTGGGCGAGGCGAAAGTGCTGACCACCGAAATCGCGCTGCTTGCGGGGGAAAAACTGTTCGAGCTCGCGGGCACGCAGTCGACGCTGTCGGAGCACAACCTCGATCGACACTGGCGCAACGCGCGCACGCATACGCTGCACGATCCGGTGCGCTGGAAGTATCACCTGGTCGGCAACTACTATCTGAACGGCGTGAAGCCGGCTCGCCATGCGTGGAATTGAAGGAACGGTGAACCGGCCATGACGAGACAGATCCGCCTCAACGCGTTCGACATGAACTGCGTCGGGCATCAGTCGCCCGGCTTGTGGGCGCATCCGCGCGACCGTTCGTGGCGCTACAAACAGCTCGACTACTGGACCGATCTCGCGAAGCTGCTGGAACGCGGCCGCTTCGACGGGCTGTTCATCGCCGACGTGCTCGGCATCTACGACGTCTATCAGGGCAGCGGCGAAGCGGCGATCCGCCAGGCCGCACAGGTGCCCGTGAACGACCCGATCCTGCTGGTGTCGGCGATGGCGAACGTCACGCAGCATCTCGGCTTTGGCGTGACCTGCTCGCTGTCGTACGAGCATCCGTATCCGTTCGCGCGCCGCATGTCGACGCTCGACCATCTGACCAACGGCCGCGTCGGCTGGAACATCGTCACGTCGTATCTGGACAGCGCGGCGCGCAACGTCGGCCTGCCGGCACAGGCAAATCACGACGAACGCTATGCGCTCGCCGAAGAGTACCTGGAGGTCTGCTACAAGCTGTGGGAAGCGTCGTGGGAAGACGATGCCGTGGTGCGCGACGCTGCGCGGCAGGTTTTCACGGAGCCGTCGAAAGTGCATCCGATCGGCCATCACGGACACTATTTCGACGTGCCCGGCATCCACCTGTGCGAGCCGTCGCCGCAGCGCACGCCGGTGCTCTACCAGGCCGGCGCGTCGAAACGCGGGAAGGACTTCGCCGCGCAGCATGCCGAATGCATCTTCATCGCGGCGCCGTCGCGCGTGATCCTGAAGGACTTCGTGAAGGACATACGCGCGCGCGTGAAGGCGTTCGGCCGTGATCCGCACGACGTGCTGATCTTCAACCTGCACACGGTTGTCACGGGCCGCACTGAAGCCGAAGCGCACGCGAAGCATGCGGACTACCGCCGCTATGCGAGCGACGAAGGCGCGCTCGCGCTGATGTCGGGCTGGACCGGCATCGACCTGTCCAGGTACGACCTTGACGAACCGCTGCGGCATGTGGAGAGCAACGCGGTGCAGTCCGCCGTGGAGGCGCTGTCGAGCGCCGATCCGACGCGTGTGTGGACCGTGCGCGAGATCGCGAAGTGGGGCGGCATAGGCGGGCTCGGGCCGCTGACGGTCGGCGATCCGGTGCAGGTGGCGGACGAACTGCAGTCGTGGGTCGAGGAGACCGACGTCGACGGCTTCAACCTCGCGTATGCGCTCACGCACGAGACCTTCAGCGACTTCGTCGAACTCGTCGTGCCGGAACTGCAGCGGCGCGGCGTCTACAAGACCGACTACGCGAGCGGCACGTTGCGCGAGAAGCTGCACGCACGCGGCCCACGCCTCGCCGATCCGCATCCGGGCGCGTGGTATCGCCGCGTGCCGCATGCGGAGCCGGCAGTCTGACTGCGCGCGAAAACATTCAAATCATTACGACGAAAGGGGAACTACCAATGACTCGCTCGAACGAGAAAGAAACCGTCACGCGCACCGCAGCCGCGCAGCATCGCCGACGCACATCGCGCATCAGCGCCGCGTTCAGCGCCATCGCACTCGCCACCGCCGCGCTCGGCTTGAGCCACGCGGCGTGCGCGGCCGGCGTGCAGGGCGCGCCGGCGCCGTTCGACAAAGGCGGCGTGAAAATCGCGCTCGTCAACTATCTGTCGACGGGCGACTTCTTCCAGGCCTATGAAGCGGGCGCGCAGAAACAGGCGAAAGCGCTCGGCGTCGATCTGCGCATCTACGAAGGCCGTCAGGACGCGGCCGAAGAGCGCGAGCAGATCCAGCAGGCGATCAGCCTTGACGTATCCGCGATCATCGTGAATCACGGCTTGCCGGAATCGCTCAAAGACGTCGTACAGCGCGCGCTCGACAAGGGCATCAAGGTCGTCGCGTTCGACGTCAACCTCGACAACCCAAAGGTGCCGCAGATCGAACAGAGCGACGAAGACCTCGCGACGCTGCTGCTGCAGCAGGCGGTGAAGGACAACGGCAGCGCGTTTTCAGCGGGCTACGTGTATGTGGCGGGTTTCGCGCCGCTCGATCGCCGCGACGCCGTGTGGCGCACGTTCAAGACCGCGCATCCGGGCGTGCAGGAAAAAGCGCGCTGGGGCACGGTGGACAACCCGATCGCCGAATCCGTCGCGAATCAGGCGGCCGCCGCGTATCGTGCGCATCCGGACATCCGCGTCGTGTTCGCGCCGTACGACGAGTTCGCGCGCGGCGCGAAGCTTGCGGCCGACGAAGCGAACCTCGACGCGAAGCTGCGCATCTACAGCGCGGACATCTCGACGGCCGACATCGAAGCGATCTGTGCGCCGGGCAGCCCGTGGGTCGCGACCGCGGCCACCAATCCGGCGGTGGTCGGCGCGGTGTCGGTGCGCGCCGCGGCGCTGCTGGTGGCGGGACAGGACCCGGGGCGTCACATCAGCGTGAAGCCGACATTGATCACGCGAGACGATCTCGTGAAGAACGACATTCACACGATGGCCGAGCTCGGCGCGAAATTCCCCGCGTTCCGCACGAGCGACGCGGCGACGGCCGCGTGGATTCCGGGCAACCGTAACGACTGATATCGAGGCGCCATCATGTCCACCATCGCCGTACCGTCCAGGTCGGACGAACGCGCCGCCGTCGATGCGGGCGCATCTTCCAGCCGCACCATCATCCGCACCGCGCAGGACGTCGCAAATATCGTGAATGCCGGCGCCGCGCGCGGCAGCAACGCGCGCATCGTGATTGCGATCGCGCTGGGCGGCGTGTTTCTCGACGCCTACGATCTCACGTCGCTCGCCTACGGCGTGAAAGACATCGCGCGCGAATTCGCGCTCACGCCCGTGCAGATAGGCATCGTGTCCGCATCGATTGCGTTCGGCGCGATTCTCGGCGCGCTGTTCGGCGGTTATCTGACTGACCGCATCGGCCGCTATCGTGTCTTCATGGCCGACATGCTGTTCTTCGTCGTGGCCGCGATCGCCGCGGGGCTTGCGCCGAACGTCTGGGTGCTCGGCGGCGCGCGCTTCCTGATGGGCGTCGGCGTCGGGCTCGACCTGCCGGTGGCCATGGCGTTTCTCGCGGAGTTCTCACGGGTGGCGGGGCGCGGCAACAAGGCCGCGAGCGTCGCCGCATGGTGCCCGGCATGGTACGCGGCCACGAGCACCTGCTATCTGCTGATTCTCGCGCTCTACGCGGTGTTGCCCGAGCATCAGCTCGGCTGGCTGTGGCGCGTGACGCTCGCGTTCGGCGCAGTACCCGCGCTCGTGATCATTCTGGTGCGCAGCCGCTATATCAGCGAATCGCCGCTGTGGGCCGCGAATCAGGGCGATCTGGACGAGGCCGCGCGGATCCTCAAACGTTCGTATGGCGTCGATGCGGTGGTGGCACGCGACCTCAGCGGCACGACGGCGGCGACGACCGCACCCCGCTCAGCGCGCTGGCGCAATTACGGTGTCCTGTTCAACGCCACCTACCGCCGCCGCACGATTCTCGCCGCGACGATCGGCGCGGCGTCGTCGTTCGGCTACAACGCGATCGTGTTCGGGTTGCCCGTCATCATCGCGAGCTTCCTGAAGCAGGGGACGCTCACGACCATCGTCGCGTCGCTCACGCTCAACCTGCTGTTCGCGTTCGTGGGCGGATTGATCGGCGTGCGGACCGCGCCGACGATCGGCGCGTGGAAGATGACCGTGGCCGGTCTGACGCTGCAGTTCGTGTCGGTGATCGGACTTGCGCTGATCGGTCATCCGTCGGGCGGCGCGTTCGTCGCGCTCGCGATCCTGCTGCTGGGCGGCTATCTGTTCGGACAGGGCTTCGGTCCGGGCTCGCATGCGATGACGTATGCGTCGCTCAGCTATCCGACCTCGCTTCGCGGCATCGGCGTCGGCTTCAACCAGACGCTCGTGCGTTCGGCATCGACGGTGTCGCTGTTCCTGTTCCCGGTGCTCGCGGCGGCGCTCGGCACGAAGGTGTTCTGGGTGATCGCGTTCGCGCCGCTGACGTCGCTGCTGATGTTGCTCGCGATCCGCTGGGAGCCGTCGGGCTACGACATCGATCGCGAGGATTACGCGGTCGCTAATTGAAGGGGGCGAGACGATGACGCGCGGCAGTTCCGCCGCGCGTTGCATTTCATTCGAATGATTCCGCAGGCATCGCGTCACTGCGCCGCGGTCGTGGCGGATGGCGTCCAGATACGGATATCGGTCGCTTTCAGCGCGTTCGGGATCATGCCGGCCGAGTGATACATGTCCGCGATGCGCTGCTGCTCGCCGAGCTGGTCGCGCTGCACGGGCACGATACGGTAGCTGCGGCGGCTGTTCGCGAGTTCGACCGTCGGCGCCGGAATATTGCGCCAGAGCGGGCTGAGAATCCGCGCGGCGTCCTGCGGGTGCGCCTTCACCCACTGGCCGGTCTCGTCGAGCGCCTGAAACACGGTGCGCAGTACGTCCGGATGGTTCGCGGGGAATGATGTTTTTGCGGTATAGAAGCGGTTGTACTGCACGAGTCCATCACGGCCGTCGGCAATCACGCGCGCCTTGCCATCGCGCTGTTCGGCCGCGAGGAACGGATCCCAGATCACCCAGGCGTCGATGTTGCCGCCGCGGAACGCGGCGAGCGCATCGGGCGCTTCCAGATATCGCACGTTGACGTCGTTGACCGCGAGGCCAGCCTTGCGCAACGCGGCCAGCAGCAGATAGTGGCAGCCCGAGCCTTTGGCCACCGCGATGCGCTTGTGCCTCAGATCGGCGACGCTATGGATGGTCGAATCCGACGGCACGATGATAGCCTGCGCGGAGGGTGCGGATGTCTCTTCCGCGTAGTAGGTGAGCGGCGCGCTGGCGGCTTGCGTGAAGAGTGCGAATGCGTCCGCGACATCCGCGTTCAGATCGACGCTTGCGCTGTTCATGGACTCGAGCAGTTCTGCCGATATTTCATGCCAGCTGACGTCGTAGCCCTGCGCGTTGAGCCGCTTCTCGAGTTCGCCGCTGCGCTTGAGCAGGGTGAAGAGTGTCGACGAGCGCTGATAGCTGATCGACACCGTCTCGCGTGCAACGGCGCTTCCGCACCATGCGGCGGCGGTGAGCGCGACCCCTGCGCCAAGCACGGCACACGTGAGCTTGCGACGCAGCGTGTGCGGCGTGCGAAGCGTCGCCGCCATATGTGACGCGCGAAGCACGCGCAGCGAGCGAACGACCTGACGGAAAGCGTGCATGACGAAAGGCCCCGTTTGATGTGGAGCCGCCGACTATAGAGGAGCAGCGCGCGCGTCCAAATCTCGATCTCGCGGATCGATAGCGCCAAACGCGCGTTGCGTTGCGTCCCCGCCCCGCGCGAAGCCGTAAGCACGAGTGCCGATAAGCAATTGCCAAATCGCTGGTAGGCGCCGCCGCCGCGCGCTGGTCCAATGGAGGCTTGCCCGTCGATGCGACGCGCGCGGCGAATCCGTCCCGTGACGGCGCAACGCGCGAGCCACGAAGCGGGCGATCCCGTCAGCCCGATCCCGAATCGATTACCATGCCGACACACCACGCCACACCCGATAGCGGCCGCGTTCCGCCACCGCCCGACCCCAGCCGGGTGCAACGCATTGCCGGCGACGCCGCCGCGCTCGCCGCCGCGCGCACGCTTGCGGCAAGCTTCGCGGGCGGCGCGTCCGAACGTGACCGCGAACGTCGTCTGCCGTGGGCGGAACTCGATCAGTGGTCGGAAAGCGGGCTCGGCGCGATCACGGTGCCGCGCGACCATGGCGGCGCGGACGTGTCGTTCGCGACGCTCGCCGAGGTGTTCGTGATTCTCTGCGAAGCCGATCCCGCGCTCGGCCAGATTCCTCAGAACCACTTCGGCGTGCTGGGCGTGCTGCGCGAAATCGGCACGCCTGCGCAGCAGGCGCGCTTCTATCGCGAGGTGCTGGACGGGCGGCGGCTCGGCAACGCCGGGCCCGAGCGCCGCTCGGCGACGTCGCGCACCATTCTGCAGAGCGGGACGCGTCTGCGCGCGACGCCGGATGGCCTGCGCCTGTCGGGGCATCGCTTCTATTCGACGGGCGCGCTGTTCGCGCACCGCGTGCCCGCCCGCGCCACCGACGACGAAGGTCGCGCGGTCCAGGTGTGGGTGCCGCGCGATGCGCCGGGCCTGTCCGTGATCGACGACTGGAGCGCGTTCGGCCAGCGGACCACCGCGAGCGGCAGCGTCGTATTCGACCACGTGCCGATCGATCCGGACGACGTGTTGCCGGTCTGGCAACTGGCCGACCGGCCGGGTCTCTTCGGCCCGACCTCGCAGTTGATCCAGGTGGCCATCGATCAGGGCATCGCGCAGGCCGCGATGGAGGACGCACTCGCGTTCGTGCGCGACCGCGCGCGGCCGTGGATCGACTCGGGGCTGGAACGCGCAACCGACGACCCGTACATCATCGGCGACGTCGGCCGTCTGCTGGTGGATCTGCATGCCGCGCATGCGGTGCTGCTCGAAGCAGGGCACGCGCTGGATGCGATCGCGGCAGCGCCGCTCGATGCCGATGCGAGCGCGCGCGCCTCCGTTGCGGTGGCCGAAGCGAAGGTGCTGACCACGCGGATCGCGCTCGATGCGAGCGAAAAGCTCTTCGAACTCGCGGGCTCAGCGTCCACGCGCGCCGCGCACAACCTGGACCGCCACTGGCGCAACGCGCGCACGCACACGTTGCACGATCCGCTGCGCTGGAAGCTGCATCTGCTCGGCAATTACCACCTGAATCATGTGTTGCCTGCACGGCATTCGTGGAACTGAACGATGAAGACCGATCTTGCTGCCGCACTCGATGAGCGTGTGGGTTCCACCGCATCCGGCGTTTTACATGGAGTCGGCTCTTCGATACCCGCCGTGCCCGCACGCATTGCCAGCGATGCGGAAGCGCTGGAAGCCACGCGCAAGCTCGCCGCCCAGTTCGCCGTGGATGCCGCGTTGCGCGACCGCGAACGGGTATTGCCATGGGCCGAGCTCGACGCGTTCGTCGCGAGCGGCCTGTGGACCATCACCGTGCCGCGCGAGTACGGCGGCCCGGCCGTGACGGCGGGCACACTCGCTGAAGTGACGGCGACGATCTCTGCGGCCGACGGCTCGCTCGGCCAGATTCCGCAGAATCATTTCTACGCGCTCGAAGTGCTGCGCGTGGGCGGCAGCGCCCAGCAGCAGCGCTTTTTCTACGAACGTGTGCTGGCAGGGGAGCGCTTCGGCAATGCGCTCGCCGAAATCGGCCAGCGGGATTTCACGCGTCGCACCCGGCTCACGCGTGCGGCCGACGGCTGGCATGTGGACGGCCGCAAGTTCTATTGCACCGGTGCGTTGTACGCGCACTGGGTCCCGACCCTCGTCGTGGCCGAAGAGGACGGTCGCGACGTTACGTGGTTCGTGTTCGTGCCGCGCAACGCGCCCGGCGTGACGGTGACCGACGACTGGGACGGTTTCGGTCAGCGCGTGACGGGCAGCGGCTCCGTGCAGTTCGAGCACGTGCGCGTCGAGCCGGGTTGGGTCGTGCCGTTCCAGAGCTCGTTCGAACGGCCGACGACGATCGGACCGCTCGCGCAGATCATGCACGCGGCGATCGATCTGGGCCAGGCGCGCGGTGCGTTCGCGGCCGCGCTCGACCTCGTGCGCGAGCACGCGCGGCCCTGGATCGACGCGAAGGTCGAACGCGCCGCCGACGATCCGCTCGCCATCGCGCAGTTCGGCGATCTTGCGGCGCGGTTGCGCGCGGCCGAAGCGCTGCTGCGCCGCGCGGGCCGCTTCGTCGATGCGGCGCAGGCCGCGCCGGACGAACACTCGGTGGCTGAAGCTTCGATCGCGGTGGCCGAGGCGCGCGCCGCGACTACCACGATTTCGCTCGACGCGGGCTCGCGCCTCTTCGAACTCGCAGGCACGGCGGCGACGCTCGACGGTCTCGGCCTCGACCGCTTCTGGCGCAACGCGCGCACGCACACGCTGCACGACCCGGTGCACTGGAAATACCACGCAATCGGCAACTTCCATCTGAACGGCAAGCGGCCGCCGCGGCACGGAGCGCTGTAATGGCAAGGAAACAGATCCTGCTCAACGCGTTCAACATGAACTGCGTAGGCCACATCAATCACGGGTTGTGGACGCATCCGCGCGACCGTTCGTCCGGCTACCGGCTGCTGCCGTACTGGACCGAACTCGCCCGCACGCTCGAGCGGGGCCTGTTTGACGGGCTCTTTCTCGCGGATATCGTCGGCGTGTACGACGTGTACCGGCGCAACGTCGACGTGACGCTCGCCGAATCGATCCAGCTGCCGCTCAACGATCCGACGCTGCTCGTGTCTGCAATGGGTGCCGTCACGCAGCATCTCGGCTTCGGCGTGACCGTGAATCTCTCGTACGAAGAGCCGTATCTGCTCGCGCGGCGTTTCTCGACGCTCGATCATCTGACGGAAGGGCGCATCGGCTGGAATATCGTCACCGGCTATCTGGACAGCGCCGCGCGCGCGATGGGCCGGCGCGAGCAGTTGCCGCACGACGAACGCTACGATCGCGCGGACGAATATCTCGACGTGCTTTACAAGCTGTGGGAAGGCAGCTGGGAAGACGATGCGGTGCGTCGCGACAAAACGGCGCGCATCTACGCGGACGCAACGAAGGTGCATCGTATCCAGCACGCGGGGCGCTACTACACCGTGGACGGTTATCACCTGGCGGAGCCGTCGCCGCAGCGCACGCCGGTGCTGTTCCAGGCGGGCAGTTCTGGGCGCGGGCAGCGCTTTGCCGCGCGTCACGCGGAATGCGTGTTCATCTCGCCGCCGAACCGCGAGGTGGGACGCGAGACGGTGCGCACGCTGCGCGCGCAACTCGTCGAAGCGGGGCGTCGCCCGGACGACGTGAAGGTGTTCGTCGGTGCGGTGGTGGTAACGGGCCGCACCGGAGCCGAAGCGCGCGAGCTGCACGCCGAGTATCTGCGCTATGCGAGCCCCGAGGCAGGCCTCGCGCATTTCGCGGCGAGCACCGGCATCGATTACGCGCAGTACGACCTTGACGAGCCGGTCGACTATGCTCCGACCAACGCGATCGAATCGGCGACGCGCACCGCGAAGGCGCATGGCTGGACCCGCCGCAAGCTGCTCGAGATGTTTGCGCTGGGCGGGCGCTATCCCGCGATCGTTGGCACGCCCGCGCAGGTTGCCGATGAACTGCAGCAGTGGGTCGACGAAGCGGATGTCGATGGCTTCAATCTCAGCCGCACCGTGGTGCCGGAAAGCTACGCGCAGTTCGTCGATCTCGTGGTGCCCGAGTTGCAGGATCGCGGCATCTACAAGACCGCGTACGCGGACGGTGCGCTGCGTCACAAGCTATTCGGCTCGGGTGACCGCTTGCCTGCGCGGCACGCTGGCGCCAGCTTTCGTGCGGATGCAGGGGCACTTTCAACCGCGAATGGGCCGCAGTAGTCGCATTTCAGCTCAAGCCTGCTTCGGTTGCCCGTTGGACGCGCTCAAGCCGCCATCCACCGGCAGATTCACGCCGGTGATGAAGCGCGCGTCCTCGCTGGCGAGAAACGCGATCGCAGCCGCCACGTCTTCCGGCTCCGCATACGGCGTGGAGCGCGACCCAGCCAGCGGAATGCGCGAGCGAAACGCGTTCATCAGCTGATCGTCCGCGAGCATGTCTTCGGTCAGATCGGTCGCGGTGAGCGACGGACACACCGCGTTGACGCGGATCCCGTCCAACGCACAATCGAGCGCCACCGCGCGCGTGAAGTTCGTCACCGCGCCTTTCGCGGCATTGTAGAAGCTCATCCCCCAGTCGCCTCCGAGCCCCGATACCGACGACACATTGACGATCGAGCCGCGCGTCTCTTTCAGGTGCGGTATTGCCATCCGGCAGCCGTAGAACACGCCGCTTACGTCGGTCGCAAGCGCATCGTGCCACGCTTCAACGGGCAGTTCGGTGACGGCGCCGGTCGGCGCGACGCCCGCGTTGTTCACCATCACGTCGAGCTGTGCGAAGCGCTCCAGCGCGGCAGCGACGAGCGCCGCGACATCGTGCAGCTGACGCACGTCGGCAGCGTGCACGAGCGTGCGGTCAGCGGGGAGGCCGGTTGCGATCTTCTCCAGCTTGTCGACGGTGCGGCCGCACAGCACCACGCTCGCGCCTTCATCGGAGAAACGCTTCGCGGTCGCCGCGCCGATTCCGGAACCCGCTCCGGTGACGATCACGACCTTGTCTTCGAATCGCTGCTGCATGGCAATCTCCCGGTCACACGCATAGACAGGTGAGCGGCGCGCAAGCGATGTGCCATTTGCGTTATCTGCAGACGTTAAGGAGCGGCGGCGGCTTGCCCAGGCATCGTGGCTCGCGGCTTGCGGCGCAGCCGGGTAGTGCTGATGCCGATCGCGCGATTGGCCTACCTGGAAGCAGCGAGCAAAGGACAGACATGGAACGGAACACGGCTTTAAGAACGATAGTGGTCACCGGCGCGACGGCCGGTGTCGGACGCGCGACCGCGCTCGCGTTCGCACAGCGCGGCGCGAACGTCGCGCTGATCGCGCGCGATACCGATGCGCTCGAAGCAACCGCCGCCGACATCCGCGCGCTCGGCGTCGACGCGTTGCAGATCGCGCTCGACGTCAGCGACGCGGATGCGGTCGAGGCCGCCGCGGAGCGCGTTGAACGCGAGCTGGGGCCGATCGACGTGTGGGTGAACAACGCGATGCTGACGGTGTTCTCACCCGTCACCGAGATCACCGCCGACGAATTTGCGCGCGTGACTAACGTCACGTATCTGGGTTTCGTATGGGGATCGATGGCGGCTGCGAAACGGATGATCGCGCGCAATCGCGGCACGATCGTGCAGGTGGGCTCCGCGCTCGCGTATCGATCGATTCCATTGCAGTCCGCGTATTGCGGCGCGAAACACGCGATCCGTGGTTTCACTGACGCATTGCGCTGCGAGCTGCTGCATCTGAAAAGCCGCGTGCATGTGACGATGGTGCAGATGCCGGCGCTCAACACGCCGCAGTTCGACTGGGCGGATTCGCACATGCCGCGCGCGCCGCGTCCGGTCGCACCGATCTTTCAGCCGGAGGTCGCGGCGCGCGCGATCGTGTGGGCGGCGACGCACCGGCGTCGCGAGCTGTATGTCGGCAGTTCGACGCTGAAAGCGATTCTCGCGAACAAGCTGGCGCCGGGGTGGCTCGATCATTACCTCGGCCGGACCGGTTACCGCGCTCAGGAGGACCCGAGAAGGTCGCCGTCGGATGCCACGCGCTCGAACCTGTGGAAGCCGATCACGGGGCTGCATCGTGTGCGCGGCTGCTTCGACGCAGAAGCGACCGCGCGCAGTCCGACGCTGTGGCTCGCGACCCATCGCGGCACGACGCTCGGCATCGTCGGCGCGGCGTTGGCGTTGACGGTGTTTGGATTGAGCGCGGCGGGGCGACGTCGTGCACGGTTTTGACGTGCATCGGAACCTGCGCGCGGCACCTTGCTTCGCTTCGGTCAGTGCAGGCGGGACACTTCCTTCATTACCGCCGAGGCGCTGTCGTAGTGCTGGTCGGGCAACTGGTTCAGCACCGCGACGACCTCCGTATCGGCGCGATTCGAACGCGCGGCTTCGACGAGACGTTCGCGCGTCGTCGGATAGGTCCCGCCGTTCAGCGCCTTTTCGATTTCGACGGGCGGCGGCTTGTCAGGATGCAGATGATTTTGCGCATGAGCGGGATGCTGTGCCATGTGTACTCCGCGATAGAAAAGGGATGGGCTTACGTGGGTTGAGCCCCGCAATCCCGACCTGTCGATCACGAGCGCGTGAAATGCGAGGCGCGGTGTAGGGGGAAGCATCCGGCGTTCCCCGGTCATCGACGGCGGTGGCACGTGTCTTGCAGCCGCAGTGCATCCGGCACAACTTGTCCACGATGAATTCCGAAGCCTTCTGGTTCCTGCTGATCGGCGTGCTGCTGATGTTCGTCGCCCTGGCGCGCGGTCCGATCGCGCGTCTGCCGCTGACGGGCGCAATGATCTATCTCGCGGTGGGCATCGTCGTCGGGCCATCGCTGGCAGGCCTCGTCAACGTCGATCTGATCGGGCGGCCGGCGTTCTTGCGCGTATTCGCCGAGATCGGTCTCGTTGTGTCGCTGTTCGCGATCGGCATGCATCTGCGCGTGCCGATGAAAAGTCCGCTATGGCTGCTACCGCTGCGCCTGGGCGGTCCGGCGATGCTCGTCACCGTCGCGCTGATGACGGCGTTCGGCGTGTGGTTCGGCGACGTATCGTGGGGCGCAGCGCTGTTTCTGGCCGCGGCGCTCGCGCCGACTGATCCGGTGCTCGCGAGCGAACTGCGCGTGACCCAGGCCGGCGACGACGAACCGGTACGCTTCGCGCTGTCCGGCGAAGGCGGCCTCAACGACGGCGCGGCGTGGCCGTTCGCGGTGCTGGGCTTGTGGCTGTGCCACGGCCGTTCGTTCTCGTTCGAAGGCGGGATCGCGTTCGTCGCTTCGGTGCTGTGGGGTGTGGGCGGCGCGCTCATGATCGGCTGGGTGCTGGCAATCGTGTTCGTGCGGGCGGTGGTGTTGCTGCGCACACGCCTCGGCGAAGCGATCGGGCTCGATGGTTTCATCGCGCTCGGTCTGATGGCCGCTTCGTATGGCGCGGCGCTGCTCGCGCATGCATACGGCTTTCTCGCGGTATTCGTCGCGGCCGTCGCGCTGCGCCATGAAGAGCTGCGCGCGACCGGCGAGGCCAACCCCGCCGACGTGCTCGACACCATGCAGCGCGGCGAGACACACGACGTCGCGAAAGACCCGGAACGGGCGCCAGCCTATCTCGCGGAAGCGATGCTCGGCTTCACGCTCGAAATCGAACGGATCGCGGAGTTGTCGCTGATGCTGATCATCGGCTGCGTGGTGTCCGCGCACTGGCGCGCGATGCTCGACGTGCATGCCGTGTTGCCCGCGCTGTTCCTGTTCTTCGTGGTGCGGCCGCTGTCGGTGCTGGTGTCGATGGCGGGCTCGCGGGCGGACCGCGCGCAACGCATGCTGATGGGCTGGATGGGTATTCGCGGCGTCGGCGCGTTCTACTACATTGCGATGGGCATCGACGAAACCCGCGGCGCGCTGCGGCCTTTGTTGCCAGTCGTGCTGGATACGATCGTGCTGTCGGTGCTGCTGCACGGTTCGACGGCGGGCTATGCGCTTGCGCGGTACTTCGACTGGCGTGGGCGGCGTGCGCGGGCAGCGGAGTGATCATGCGGCTCGCGAGCGCCGCTGGACGACGATGCGCTGAGCGGATGCAGGTCTGACTTGTTCGCTGACGGGCCGGCCGCGCGCGGCCATGCAGCCGGCGCGTCCACATTCGTGCTTCGTGTGCTGCCGAAGCTGATGCTCAGGCCGTGGTCGTCCCCGGACTCTGCTGCTGCGCGCGCCGCTCCGCGCGCAGGCGCGCGACGGTTGTGAGCAGATCGTCCATCGCAACCGGCTTCCTCAGATGCGCGTCGAAGCCCGCCTCCAGCGCGGCGCTGATGTCGTCCGCAAGGCTGTAGCCGCTCATCGCGATGCAGATGGTCTGCTCGTGGTTCGGCAAGCGGCGCACGTGCCGCACGAACTTCAGCCCGTCCATGCCCGGCATACCGACGTCGGACAGCACGACGTCCGCGCTCTCGTGCTTGAGCGCTTTGAGCGCTTCCTCGCCGCTCGTCGCGGTGACCACCGTCGCGCCTTCGCTTTCGAGCAGCAACTGGAAGGTCTCGACCGTGACCGCGTCGTCGTCGACGATCAGCACGCGTTGCGCGTGCAGCGACGCGACGTAGTCGTGATGCGACCGCGACGCGCCGGCGGGCAGGTTCCTCACCGGCAGACTGACGCTGAAGGTCGCGCCACGCCCAGGGCCTTTCGATTCCGCGCGCACGTCGCCGCCCTGCAGACCGACGAGTTCTTTCACCAGCGCGAGGCCGATGCCGAGCCCGCCGCGGCGCGGTGAGTGCCGGCTCTGCTGGAACATGTCGAACACGTGCGGCAGGAACGCGGCATCGATACCCGCGCCGTTGTCGGCCACGCTGAGCGCGGCCGTCGGGCCGTCCACCACCAGCGACAGCGCGATCCGTCCGCCGGTGCCGGTGAACTTCAGCGCGTTGCTGACGAGGTTCCAGACGATCTGCTCGAGACGCGTGATGTCGGCATAGACGATCACCGGCTGCCCGGGCGCGTCGACCTCGATCTCGATCTGGCGCTGCTGCGCCTCGTCCTGCACGGCGGACGCAATGCGCGCGGTGACTTCGCGCAGATCGAACGCGGTGCGCACGATCGACAGCTTGCCGGTCCGCACGCGCGAAATATCGAGCAGGTCGTCGATGATCTGCGCCTGGCTCAGCACCGTGCGCCGGATCGTGTCGCTCGCGCGCGACAGGTTCAGGTTCTGGCGCGTTTCCGGCGCGCGCGCGATTAGCTCCGCGCTCGCCGAGATCAGGTTGAGCGGATGCTTGAGTTCGTGCGACACGACCGCGAGGAATTCGTCGCGGCGGCGTTCCGCGTCGAGTTCGCGCGCGGTCTGCCGGTCGCTGCCGTGCGCGCCGGTATCGAAGCCCGGCTGCGTCTGTTCGCCGAAGTCGCGCGCGATGCGGGCAAACCCGCTGACGCCGTCGTCGTCGAGCCTGAACAGCACGCCGCTCGCATAGAAACGCGTGCCGTCCTTGCGCACCTGCCAACGGCTTTCCTCGATGCGGCCGCGTGCGCGCGCCAGCTCGAACTCCTGCTGTGGAATGCCGCGTTCGCGGTCTTCCTCGACGAACAGGCGCGCGGGCGACGTGCCGATCATTTCCGCTTCGGTATAGCCGAACAGACGCTGCGCGCCGGCGTTCCAGCTGGTGACCGCGCCTTCGTCATCGAACGTGACGATCGCGTAGTCGCGCGTGCCTTCCGCGACGATGCGCATGCGCCGTTCGCCTTCGCGCAGCTCGTCTTCCGCCTTGCGGCGCGCAGTGATGTCGATGAACGACAGCACCGCGCCGTCGATGCGGTCTTCAGTGGTGCGGTATGGCACGAGGCGTGCGAGATACCAGCGGCCGTCAGTGCTCTTCAGTTCGCGTTCGATGAGGCGCAGCGAATCGAACGCTTCGGCCGCGTCGTCCGCGAGCTTCGGATAGTCGAGCCGGTGCGTGATGTCGAGCAGCGACCGGCCGATATCCGACGGGATGATGCTGAGCACGTCGATCGCACGCGGCGTAAAGCGCTTGATGCGGATATTGCGGTCGACGAAGATCGTGCCGATGTCGTTCGCCGCGATCAGGTTCTGCAGGTCGTCGTTGATCTTGCCAGTCTCCTCGACCTTCGACTTCAGCTCGGCGTTGACCGTGGTGAGCTCTTCGTTGATGGATTGCAGCTCCTCCTTGCTGGCTTCGAGTTCCTCGGTGGCGGAGCGCAGTTCTTCGTTGATTGCCTGCAGTTCCTCGCTCGATGCCTTCAGCTCTTCCGTCGAGGTTTCCGACTGTTCGATGGTGGACTGCAGCTGTTCCTTCGTGCGCTGCAGTTCGCGTTCGAGCTGCGTGATGATCGGGTCCTTCTGCGCATCCTGGGCGGCTACGTCGGTGTGCCCCATGCTGTCTTCCACTTCGTCGAACAGCACCAGCACGAAGTCGGCATTGGCTTCCGGGTCGTGCGTGGGGCGCGCGGTCATGCTGACGAAGTACGAGCGTCCGTCGCGATCCACGCGAATGCGCCGCGTCTCGACGCTACGGTTCGTGTGCAGCGCCTGGTAGATCACCGTGCGCAGTTCGAGGCGCAACTCGGGCCGCACCGCGGTGATGATGTTGTGCGACGGCTCGCCGCCCGCGTACTGCAGGAAGCGGCCCGCGCGATCGGACAGGTGCACGATTTCGGAGTCCCGGTTCACCAGCACGCTGGGCGGCGCGTACTGCTCGACGAGCCGCTGGTGCAGGTCGCCGTAGGAAAAGCGCCGGCTGCCGGGCGGCAGCACGGTGGCGACCAGCGGGCGCGACTCAAGGGAGCCGGTGGTGGATGCCTGGATCGGCGTATCGGTGCGCGACCTGACGTTCGCGCGATAGATGCGGTGGCGCTTGTCGAGCACCGAGAAAAGCGAGCCCACGCCGTCCGCGGATTCGGAACCGCCGAGGAACAGCACGCCGCCCGGCCGCAGAGCGAAGTGGAACATCTTCAGCACGTCAAGCTGCGCTTCGCGGTCGAGATAGATCAGCAGATTGCGGCAGCAGATCAGGTCGAGCCGCGAAAACGGCGGATCGCTCAGCACGTTGTGCTGCGCGAACAGCGTGCGCTCGCGCAGCTCTGTCTGCACGCGATAGTGATTGCCGTCGCGCGTGAAATACTGGCGCGCCCGCGTAGACGACACATCGGTGAGAATCGACTCGGGGTACAGGCCGCTGCGCGCGATGTTGATCGCGCGCTCGTCGATGTCGGTAGCGAACACCTGGTATTCGGTGAGCTGCGCCGAGCGGGCCGCGCATTCGCCGAGCAGGATCGCGAGCGTGTACGCTTCCTCGCCGGTCGCGCAGCCGACCGACCACACGCGGATGCGATCCTGGCCGCGCTCCTGCGTGAACATCGGCGGCAGCACCTCCTTTTCGAGCACCTGGAAGGCGTCGGTGTCGCGGAAGAAATTCGTCACGCTGATCAGCATGTCCTGCAGCAGTGCCTGGGTTTCGTCGGGATGCAGGTGCAGATGATCACGATACGCTTGGATGTCGAGCGTGCCGTTGACCTGCATGCGCCGCTCGATTCTTCGCAGCACCGTGGCACGCTTGTAATGGCGGAAATCGTGGCCGGTGCGCGTGCGCAGCATCACCATGATTTCGCGCAGCGCGCGCTCGTTGCTCTCCGCATCGACGATGTCGCTCTGGTCACCGGGCCGCTGCTCGGACCGGCCGAGCAGCACCGGGCTCGAGATGTCCATCAGGTACTGCGGCATCTCGGCGGCTGTCAGCACGAAGTCGACGACGCCGGCGGCGATCGCTTCGCGCGGCATGCTGTCGTATTCGGCTTCCGAAGGATCCTGCGCGACCGTGATGCCGCCCATCTCCTTGATGCGCGCGAGACCCGCGCAGCCATCGGGGCCGGCGCCGGACATCACGATGCCGATCGCGCGTTCACGGTGCAATTCGCCGAGCGTGCGGAAGAACAGATCGATCGCCGCGCGCCGCCCTTCGTCATTGCTGGCGGGCCGCACGCGCAGGTAGTCATCCACCGTGGTGAGTTCGATCTTCGGCGTGATCAGGTAGACGTGATCGACGAGGATCGGGCACGGCTGCGTGACGCGCACGACGGGCATGTCGGTCACTTTCTGCAGCAGTTCCGCGAGGTTGCTTTCGTGATCCGGCGACAGATGCATCACGATCACGAAGGCCATTCCGCAATGGGATGGCATGGTCTCGAACAGATCCAGCAACGGCTTGAGCCCGCCCGCGGATGCGCCGATACCGACGATCCGGTGGGTAAGCTGACCGTGCAGATGCTGCACTTTTCGCTTAACCATCAACGCATATCCTCGAACGTGTGGAACCGCCTTCGCAATCTGGCGGCGCTCTGAGTCGGGCAAGCGGCATCAATGGACGCCTCTCAACCCGCAATTGTCTCCGACCTGCATTCAACGCGAAACCGGCCAGACATTCCGGCCACTTCACCTCATTTCACTTCACGCCGCGGCCTGACGTCGCTCGCGCGCGGCCGGTGCGCCATTTCGGATGCGCAGCACGGTCTGCCGCGACGTATTGAAGCGCCGGGCGATTTCCGCGACCGGCAGGCCCTTGTGCAACAGCGCGAGCACGCTCTTGCGCTCCTCGGCGGACAGTGCCGGTGGCCGGCCTGGCCGGCGTCCGAGCGAACGCGCGACGGAGATGCTTTCCTTGCTGAGCGATTGCCGCGCGTTTGTGTCGAGCTGCACGAGCGAGCGCAGCGCGCGGACCACTGCGGGTTCGGATCGCGACGCGAGATTGACGCGACCGATGTCCAGACAGAAGAGCCGCAGTTCGGCGGTGCGGCAACGGTCGATGGTGGCCAGCACGTCGCGGGTGCTGCAGCCGAGGCACGCGAGGCTTATCGAGACGATCACGTCGTCGCGCACCGCGCGGCGCAGCAGCCCGCGCAGTTGCGGCCGTTCGGCGGCGGCAGTGAAGGGCGGCACGCTGTCGATCGCGATGCGGCCAAGATCGACGGGGTAGCCGGCCCGGTCCACCCGGATCAGGTCTGCCTCGGGAAAATGGCGATCGCCCGGCCGGTTCGCATAAATGTAGGTCCGCTGCAACCTCGGTCTCCTGATGGGGCGGGCAGCTTTCGGCACGCTCGCGTTCGCGACGAGTGTCACGCGCGGCGCGCAATTTGCATGCCGTTGCACGGTCCGTCGAACGACACATCCGGTTGCGCGGCCATGCTTTCCACTGGATTGTAGTGCCCCCGCGCGAGGTCCGGAATACCGGCGTGCAAAGTCGTTCGGGGTGCACGCGGCCTGGCGGATCCGCATCGGCGCGACCCGCCAGCGCGTGTCCGGAACGGCCGGGTATTGGACGATCTGGTTGAAAAAATGGGCTGCTACGATCGATTATCGATGCGCTGGCCCGAGATTGCGGATTGGGGACCAGAGCATGCCGGGAACGGGGCGGGCGGGCCGGGCAGCGGGGCCGGCGACAAAGGCATCCGGATAGCACCACGGGAGAATGAAATGAACGCGTCCCACCCCGTGACCGAGTGAGGGAAAAAGGAAGGGTGGATCCTCACGGGCCAACGGAATCGAAGTGCGCAGGTGGAAAATGCAAGCATTTCCCGGCAACCGGAGGATCCACGATGAACAGTATCGCAGTGGGCGTTGACATCGCCAGGCAGGT
>NZ_QQOA01000026.1 GCF_003443895.1 Paraburkholderia phosphatilytica
ACCCGGGAAACCCTTGCCTTCGGCTAACTCTTCCCCTTGCCGGGCGAGTAGAGGACTTTCACCTCCAAGTGAGTGCGCCCTGCCGGGCGCACCCAATGAAAAGCGAGCCGCATCGCGCGGCTCGCCAGGTACAGGGGAAACGGTACGGTTTAGCCGCTTCAGGTTTGCGAGGCGCTATCGTCCTGCGGAGCGGCGGTGTTGTCCGCATCCGTGGTCTTGTCGGCTTCGTCGTCTTTCTTCTCGACCAGATTTTCCAGCGCCTTCGCGCCTTCGAACCCGCCGACGGCGGCGGCTGCCTTGGTCAGCAGGCCGGCATCCGGGTCGACCTTCTCCGTTGCCTCGACGGCTGCGATCGCGCCAGCAATCTTGCCCGCTTCATCCAGAAGTCCCATGATCGTCTCCATGTGGATCGAACGCACGATCGCGTCCAGCTCTTAATGTAGCGGCTTTTATGCGGCGAAACTGTTAAAAAATATTTGGCGCGGCGCACCGGCGGGCGACGGAACGCGCTATGCGAACGTCAGGCCGTGCGATCATCGCGAACCTGTCGAAAGGATGACTGCATGCTCTTCGCGCTTGCCACGTTGCTGGTTTTTCAATGCCTCGGTGAAGGCGTGTCGTATGTGTTCAGGCTGCCGGTGCCGGGCCCGGTGGTCGGCATGCTGCTATTGCTCGCGTTTCTCGTCGCGCGGCCGAAAGCGGCGGCGGCGATCGAGCCGACCGCGCTCGAACTGCTGCGGCACCTGTCGCTGCTGTTCGTGCCCGCGGGCGTGGGCATCATGGTGTCGGCGAGCGCGGTGAGCGGCGATCTGCTCGCGGTCGTGGTGTCGATCGCTGTCAGCACGACGCTCGCGATCGCGGTGACGGCCCTCGTGATGCGCGCGCTGCTGCGGCGCAGCCGGCGGCTCGCGAGCGCTCAGGAGCCGCAATCGTGAACGCGCTGCCGCGCCTCGGCACGATCTGGGTCTACCTCGCGGCGTCGCCGCTGCTCGGGCTGACCATCACGCTGCTCGCGTATCTCGTCGCGCAATGGATCTATGCGCGCTGCCGTTTCAATCCACTTGCGAACCCTGTGCTGATCGCGGTCGCGCTCGTCGTCACGCTGCTCGAAATCAGCCGCACGCCGTATCAGACCTACTTCGAAGGCGCGCAGTTCGTGCACTTCCTGCTCGGCCCCGCGACCGTCGCGCTGGCGTTGCCGCTTTACCGGCAGCTCGCGAATCTGCGGCGGCTCGTCGGGCCGCTGCTCGTGGCGCTCGTCGCCGGCTCGTTGACCGCGATCGTGTCCGCGGTGGGAACCGCGGCGCTGCTGGGCGCGTCGCATCGCACGATCGCATCGCTCGCGCCGAAGTCCGCGACGACGCCGATCGCGATGGCCGTCGCGAACGAGATCGGCGGCATTCCATCGCTCACCGCGGTGCTGGTGATCTCGACGGGCGTGTTCGGCGCGGTGTGCGCGCGCAGCATCCTGAACCTGCTGAAGGTCGCCGAGCCCGAGGTGCGGGGCTTCGCGCTCGGCGTCGCATCGCACGGCATCGGCACTGCGCGGGCGTTCCAGGTGAGCGAGGAGATGGGCGCGTACGCGGGGCTCGGCATGGGGCTCAACGGCGTCTTCACCGCGTTCGTGGTGCCGATCCTGCTGCCGCTGCTCGCGAGGTGGCTGTAGGGTTGCGAAAGCTTTGGCCGGCGCGCGAAGTTCGCGAACAAGGTGTACAACCAGCAGGCGAAGCCCGCGCAACACACATTCACTGGACGGAGACACGATGCGCAACGTCGACGAAAACAGCATCACGCAGATCGTGCTCGCGCGTCACGCGCAGGCGGAGAACCCGCGGCTCAGGCAGATCGTGACGGGCATCGTCGAGCATCTGCACGCGTTCGCGCGAGAGGTCGAGCTGACCGAAGCCGAGTGGTTTCAGGGCATCCAGTTCCTGACCGACGTCGGCCATATCACCGATGAAAACCGCCAGGAGTTCATCCTGCTCTCCGACACGCTCGGTCTGTCGATGCTCGTCACCGCGCTCAACAACCGCAAGCCCGCGGGCTGCACGGAATCCACCGTGTTCGGTCCGTTCTTCGTCGAGAACGCGCCGCGCTACGAGAACGGCGACGACGTCGCGAACGGCGCAAAGGGCGAGCCGTGTTTCGTGACCGGACGCGTCACCGGGCTCGACGGCGAACCGGTGGCCAACGCGCGGATCGACGTCTGGCAGGCGGACTCGGAGGGTTTCTACGACGTACAGCGCGAAGGGGCGCAGGGCAATCGCGGCCGCGGCACGTTGACGAGTCTCGCGGACGGCTCGTTCCACTTCCGTTCGATTACCGCGGAGTCCTATCCAATTCCGCACGACGGGCCAGTGGGGCGCATGCTGAAGGCGCTGGGCCGGCACCCGTGGCGCCCCGCGCATCTGCATTTCATGATCGAAGCGCCGGGCTACGAGCGGCTCATTACGCACGTGTTCCGCGATGGCGACCAGTACCTCGATTCCGACGCGGTGTTCGGCGTGCGCTCGTCGCTGATTGCGGACTGGCAGCGCCATGAGCCGGGCAGGGCGCCCGACGGCACGCAGATCGATACCGCGTTCAGTACGCTCGATTTCACGTTCGTGCTGAACCCGTCGCCCGCGCGGCCCGTGCCTCGATAGACGCCGGATATCGCGCGATAGCGCCCGCTATGCGGCCACTGCGATGGCAGGCGCGACGCTGTCCGCCTGCGCGAGAAACCGCTGCAGACGTTCGAGCCTGATGCGGAACTGCGCAACCTTGCATGCTGGCGCGAGCGCGTCGATGCGCGCCTGCCAGTACGACGTGGGGAACGGGCCGCTGCCCATCTTCGGCAGGATGCGCTCGAGGTGAAGCAGTTCGCGCTCGACGTTGTGATGCAGCATGGTCTCTCTCGTTGTGTGCCCCTTTATGTGTTCTCCGACCGGGGGCTTCGGACAGCGAAGTGCACATGGAGAGCAGGGACCGTGCCATCTCAGGCGTGGCATCGTGCGCCAGAGCACATAGGGCTCGCCGAGGATGGGAAATGGACGGAATCGTCCACTGGTTTCGCGTGGCTGGCCGGATACGTCCGGAACCGGACATGCGCCTGGTGAAAACCCGGCGGGCCGTTCAGCCACCATCGCGCAGCGCGTCGACCACGACGGACAGCGCTTTCGAATAGTCGCGGCGGCCCGGATAGAAGATATGCAGCCCCGGAAAGGTCGGGAACCAGTCTTCGAGCACCCAGCGCAGCCGCTTCGCTTCAACGTGAGGCCGCGCAAGCTCCTCGGGAATGAATGCAAGCCCCGCGCCATCGATGGCCGCGTTCAGCATCGGATAGGCGCTATTGAACGTGAACTGTCCGTCGACGCGCACCTGCACCGCCCGGCTACGCTTCTTCAACTCCCACGCGTACAGGCCGCCGCGAGTGGGCAGGCGCAACGTGATGCAGTTGTGCCGCAGCAGGTCTTTCGGCCGCTTTGGCGCAGGGTGCTTTGCCAGATACGCCGGCGAGCCGACGATCGCAAGGCGCGCATCGGGCGCGATGCGGACCGCGATCATGTCCTTCGCGACCTGATCGCCGTGCCGCACGCCGATGTCGAAGCGCTCGGCCACGATGTCCGCGAGACCATAGTCCACCACGACCTCGACCTTGATGTCGGGATAATCCGGCAAGACCTTCGCGAGACGCGGCCAGATCACCGTATCGGCCGCGTAGTCGGTTGCGGTGATGCGGATCGTGCCGGCCGGCTTGTCGCGCGCGTCGACCACCGCGGCGAGTTCGCTTTCGATCTCCTCGAAGCGCGGTGCAACGGTCCGCAGCAACCGCTCGCCGGCCGCCGTCGGCGCGACGCTGCGGGTGGTCCGGCTCAACAGGCGCACACCCATGCGCGCTTCGAGCCCACGCAACGCATGGCTCAGCGCGCTCTGCGACAGGCCGAGCTGCGCGGCGGCGCGCGTGAAGCTGCCTTCGCGCGCCACCGCGATGAAAGCCAGCAGATCGGAAACGTTCTCGCGCAGCATTGATGAACCTCGCTCATAAGTCCTTGCTCATTCTAGCGTCTAGTCGGCTGGCCGGGCGGCGCGGACAATGCATGTCGTGCCGCACAAAGCCATGAAGGAGCCATGCATGTCCACACCCCACACCACCGCGCGCAACTCGTTCGGCAGCGTCGCGCCGAAGCTTGCCGAACTGAGCGACGACGTGCTGTTCGGCGACGTCTGGGAGCGTCCGCAGCTTTCGAAGCGGGATCGCAGTCTCGTGACCTGCGCAGCGCTGATCGCGCTCGGCAAGACCGAGCAGATGAACTTCCATCTGCCGCGCGCGATCGAGAACGGCGTGACCCACGACGAGCTCGTCGAACTCGTCACCCATCTCGCGTTCTACGCGGGCTGGCCCAACGCGATGTCCGCCGTGTCGAAGCTCAGGGAGCTTTTCGCGGCGCCGAACCGATAAGAGACACACCATGCAACTGAAGAAACCGGGCTCGCAGCCATCGATCAAGGGCCCCGCCGAGTGGTTCACCGGCACCGTGCGGATCGATCCGCTGAACGCGCCGCCGCCGCCCGCGCGCGTGTCTTGCGCAAGCGTGACGTTCGAGCCGGGCGCGCGTTCGAACTGGCACACCCATCCGCTCGGGCAGACGCTCATCGTCACGGCCGGCTGCGGCTGGACGCAGTGCGAGGGCGAACCGGTCGCGGAGATCCGTGCCGGCGACGTGATCTGGTGCCCGCCGGGTCACAAGCATTGGCATGGCGCATCGCCGACCACGTCGATGACGCACATCGCCATCCAGGAAGCGCTGGACGGCAGGAACGTCGAGTGGATGGAACCCGTGACCGACGATCAATACCTGGCCGGGCCGCCGCAAGCAGAAACGGAATGAAAGGCCATTGAATGAAAGGCCGTTGAATGAAAGGCCGCTGAATGAAAGGCCGCTGAATGAAAGGCCGCTGAATGAACACCCGTTGAACCACGCGTTCACGAAACCAGATACCGCCCCGGACGGCGCGCCGTTTGCTCATATTTATCAGGGCAATCAGCGGAGGGCGTATGGATCGTCGGGATATCGTGGTCGTCGGCGGATCGCGGGGTGCGTTCGGCGTATTGAAGACGCTCGCCGCGAATCTGCCGCCGGATCTGCCGGCCGCGGTGTGCATCGTGCTGCACGTCGGACGACACGAGAGCGTGCTACCCCAGCTGATGTCGAAATGGGGCGCGCTGCCGGCGATCCATCCTGCGGACGGAGAAGCGTGGACGAGCGGCAGGATTTACGTGGCGCCGCCTGGTCGCCACATGCTGCTATGGCAGGACGAGTTGAGGCTCGACGAAGGGGCCGCCGAAAATTTCTCGCGTCCCGCGGCGGATCCGCTCTTCAGGTCCGCCGCGCTGAGCCACGGCCAGCGCGTGGTCGGCGTCGTGCTGAGCGGCGATCTGGACGACGGCGCGGCCGGGCTCGCCACGGTTCGCGCGCACGGCGGCTACTGCATCGTTCAGGATCCGGCCGACTGCGAAGCCCCTTCGATGCCGCGCTCCGCGCTGGCCGCCGCGGGCGCCGACATCGTCACGACGACCCAGCAGCTCACGCAACACATCGTCGAGGCGGTTCACGGCGCACCGCCCAGGCATCGAAGAGAGGGGCACGCCATGATGACCCGGGAACTCGACGTCGAAGCGCGGATCGCGCGACGGGAAATCGTCCAGCCGGAGGATCTGGACCGCATCGCGGAGCGTTCGCCGCTCACGTGTCCGGACTGCGGCGGCACGTTGTGGCGCATGCGCGACGACCATCCGCTGCGCTACCGCTGCCACACGGGTCACGCGTTCAGCGCGCTGTCGCTCGAGGACGGCCGCGAAAAGGCCGCGGAAAATGCGATCTGGGCCGCGATCCGCGCGGTGAACGAGCGCGTGATCTTCGCGCGCGAGCGGCAGCAATGGGCCGAGCGGGTGGGCGACGAGCAGCGGATGAAGATCGAGCAGGCGCGCATCGACGAGGGGACGAAGCTCGTCGAGACGCTGCGGCAGACGCTGCAACCCGCGAACGCTCACGAGACGTGACGGATGCGGCCGATGCGTCGTTACCCAGGTTCCGCTAGATCGTGCCGTACAGCGCGCGCGGCCGGTCGCGCAGCGTGCGCGACAGCACCTGCAGCGCACGCGCCAGTTCATCGCGCGACGTCGCGCAGGCGAGGTTCACGCGCACGCCGTGTTCGATCGTCGAGCGGTCGACGGCGAACGCCGACGCCGGCATCGTATTGACGCCGCGCGCAAGCGCGTTCGCCGCGAAGTCGTCGGAGCGCCACGGCGCGGGCACGCGCAGCCACACGAACATGCAGGCCGGATCGCTCTTCAGCAGGTCCTTCGGCAACAGCTCGCGCGCGAGTTCCTGACGCGCCTGCAGTTCGGCGCGCTGCGCATCCAGAATGGTCTGCGCAGTGCCGTCCTCGATCCAGCGCGTCGTGATCAAGGTCGACAGCGGCGCGGGCATCCATGCGGTGGTGCGCACGGCTTCGGCCGCGAGCGCCGCGCCATGCGGCGGCGTGAGCAGATAGCCGACGCGCAGGCCAGGCGCGAGAATCTTCGACGTCGACGCGATGTGAAACGTCAGCTCCGGACACAGGCTCGCGATGGTGGGCAGGCGCTTGCGCAACAGCGGTCCGTAAACGTCGTCCTCGATGATCGCGACATGATGGCGCCGCGCGATGTCGACGAGCGCGATGCGCCGCTCCAGACTCATCGTGACCACACCCGGATTCTGGAGGTTCGGCACCGTGAAGATCGCCTTCACGCGCATCCGCTTGCACGCATCTTCGAGCTGTTCGGGCAGCAGACCATCGTCGTCACTGGGAATGCCGACCAGTTCGAACTGGAACACGGGCGCCAGCGCCTTGAGTCCGTAATACGTGAGCTTGTCGGAGAGGATCACGCCTTCGTGTCCCATCAGGCTGCTCAGCACCGCATAGAGGCCGTGCTGCGCGCCGCTCGTCACGACGAGGTTGTCCGCGAGCGGCGCGAAACCGGGCGCGGCCATCCACTGCGCGCCGGCCGCGCGCGCCCAGTCGGGCCCTTGCGGCGGCTGGTACTCCTGGGTCTCCGCGAAGCGCGGATCGCGCGCGATGGACGCCATCGTACGCGCGAGCTGCGTGAGGAATTCGCCGGTCGCTGGCCGGTTCACCGTCAGATCGATCACCGCGCTCGCTTCGCTGGCCGCCGCATTCGCGCCGCGATGGACCGGCGTTTTCACCGCGGGCATCGCGCCACCGGTCACGATCGAGCCGCGCCGCTTGCTCGCGACGATCAGTCCGCGTGCCTGCAATTCCTTGTATGCCCTCGACACCGTCGACACGTTGATGCCCAGTTCGAGCGCGAGGTCGCGCTGCGGCGGCAGCCGGCTGCCCGGCGGGTAGTGTCCGCTGCGCACCTGTTCCTCGAGATTGCGCGAGACCTCGAGATAGGTTGCCTGCCGCCCTTTTGTCTGGAGTTCGTCGTCGCTGTTTGTGTGGTTATCGATGGCTTTCATTCAAGTAGTAACTCCATACAAAACATGGCCGGCAAGCATGAACGGCTTGTGCGGCCTGGCCGGCGGGGTCCCCGGCAAGATACGTCGAATCCAGTCAATCCCCTGCATAACGCCCATTCTGCCTGACCTCCCCCGGTTGTGGTCAAGTTTCTCCGGGAAACTCCTGGTCTCCACACAAAGCAATTTCATTTGCAGACAAAAAATTTTTGTGTGAGCATGAATCGACAGTTTGTTCGGCCACCTCGCCGACGCAACACGCACTGTAGATCAAGAGGAGATGTTCGTGATGGATCAGCAGCCAGCTTCCCGCCAGGACCCGACTTCCCACCACCTCGGTCACTCGCTGAAGAAGCGCCACGTGACGATGATTTCGCTCGGCGGCATCATCGGCGCAGGCCTGTTCGTCGGCAGCAGCGCCACCATCGGTGCAATGGGACCAGCCGCGTGCCTCAGCTATCTGATGGCCGGCATCGTCGTGCTGTTCGTGATGCGCATGCTCGGCGAAATGGCGATCTCGCATCCGGGCGTGGGGTCGTTCACCGAATTCACGCGTATCGGCCTGGGCAACTGGGCCGGCTTCACCAACGGCTGGCTCTACTGGTATTTCTGGGTGATCGTGGTGGCCGTCGAAGCGGTGGCCGGTGCCGGCATCCTGCAGCGCTGGATACCGGCACCCGTGTGGATGATCGGTCTCGTGCTGCTTTCAGTGATGACGGCGATCAACCTGCTGTCGGTGAAATCGTACGGCGAATTCGAGTACTGGTTCGCGTCGATCAAGGTGGCCGCGATCATCGTGTTCATCGTGGTCGGTGTGAGCTGGCTGTTCGGCTTCAGTTCGTGGCATCAGACGGCCGCCAATCTGACAGGCAACCGCGGCTTCCTGCCGTTCGGCGCGATGTCGGTGTTCGCGGGCGTGCCGACGGTGATCTTCGCAGTGGGCGGCGCCGAGATCGCGACGATCGCCGCCGCGGAATCCGACGACCCGAGCCGCAACGTCGCCGCGATGACGCGCTCGGTGATCCTGCGCGTGATCACGTTCTACGTCGGCTCGATCTTCGTGATTGCGTGCGTGGTGCCGTGGGCGCTGATCAAGGTCGGCTACTCGCCGTTCGTCGCCGCGCTCGAAACCATGCATATCCCCGGCGCCGCCGACATGATGAATGCGATCGTGCTGGTCGCGGTGCTGTCCGCGCTGAACTCCGGTCTCTATGTATCGTCGCGGATCATGTTCCGTCTCGCCGAACGCGGCGACGCACCGCATGCGCTCCTCACGCTGTCGCCGAATCACGTGCCGCGTCTCGCAGTGCTCGCGAGCAGCGTGGTCGGCTATGTCGCGATCGTTGCCGCGATCGTGTCGCCGCAGGGCGTGTTCCTGTACCTCGTGAATGCATCGGGCGCGATCATGCTGTTCGTGTATCTGTCGATCGCGGTGTCTCAGATCGTGATACGTCGACGTATCGAAGCGCGCGAGCCGCAACGGCTGCAACTGAAGATGTGGCTGTTTCCGTGGCTTTCGTATGCGGTGGTCGCGGCGATCGCCGGCGTGCTGATCGCGATGGGCTTTGATCGTTCGCTCGCGAGCCAGCTGATGGCGAGCCTCGGCAGCGTCGCGGTGGTGTCGCTCGCCTTCGTGCTGACGCGGCAGGCGCGGGGCCGTGCGGCCGGCGCCGCAGCTTCGCAGGGCGGCAAGCTTCGCCGTTTCGACGAACCCGCCACGCACTGGAAAAAATGATGGCTGACGTCGCTGTGATCGGCGCGGGTTTCATCGGTCTTTCGTGCGCGCACTGGCTGCTTCGCGATGGGCATCGCGTCACGCTGTTCGACGCGCAGGGCCCGGGCGAGGGCGCGTCGTACGGCAATGCCGGCACGTTCGCGAACTACGCGTGCATTCCAGTGAACAACCCGGACGTGTTTCGCAACCTGCCGCGCTTCCTGTTTTCACCCACGAGCCCGCTGCGGATCCGCTGGCGTTATCTGCCGAAGCTCGCACCGTGGCTCGCGCGCTTTCTGCTGAACGCGACGCCGCGCCGCTATGAGCACAGCGCGGCAGCGCTCGCCGCACTGCTGTCGCGTGCGTTCGAAGGCTACCGCGAGATGCTGGCGATGGACGCATTGGCCGGCTTCGTGCGCGAAGGCGAATGCCTGTACCTGTATTCGGGCGCAGCGTCGTTCAAGGGCGCGCAGGCGTCGCTCGCACTGCGCCGTTCGCTGGGCGTGGCATTCGAAACACTCGAGCGCGACGGCATCCGTGTGCTCGAACCGAATCTCGCGCCGATCTTCGAGCACGGCACGCTCTTTACCGGCAGCTGGTTCCTGAGCGATCCGCGCGGCTTCCTGCAGGCGCTCGACGCATCGATGACACGTCGCGGCCTGCATCACGAACGCGTCGCGATCGACCGGATCGAGCCGACCAGAAACGGCGTGCGGCTCGTGGATACGAGCGGCCGCGCGTTCGATACCGCGCGTGCGATCGTCTGCGCCGGCGCGCTGTCGGGCCGCTTCGCGCGGCAATGCGGCGACGCGGTGCCGCTCGATACCGAGCGCGGCTACCACGTGCGGTTTCCCGATACGTCGAGCCTCATCTCGCGGCCGTGTGGCTGGGCGGAACGCGGCTTCTACATGACGCCGATGACGGGCGGCATTCGCGCTGCCGGCACCGTCGAACTCGGCGGCTTCGGACCCGAGCGCAACGCGGACCTGCTGAAGCTGCTTAGAACGTCCGCGCGCGAAGCGCTGCCCGCGCTCACGCAACCCGATACCGACTGGCTCGGCTTCCGGCCGAGCCTGCCCGACGGTCTGCCCGTGATCGGACCGTCGCGCCGTTCGCCGCACGTCGTCTATGCATTCGGACATCAGCATCTCGGCGTGACGCTGGGCGGCGTCACCGGCAGCGTGGTCGCCGATCTGGTCACGGGACGCGCGAGTCCGGTCGATCTCGAGCCCTACAGTCCACGCCGTTTTTAACCACCACCGCTTTCAACCACCGCACCAGCACACAGAGGAAAACGTCATGAACCGCCGCAACCTGGTATTCGCACTGGCCCTCGCCGCCCTGTGCGTCAACGCGCCTTCGTATGGCGCCGATCCCGAGATCGTCAAGATCGGCTTTGCCGGACCGCTCACCGGACCGGTGGCGCGCGTCGGCAAGGATCTGCAATACGGCGCGCAACTCGCGCTCGACGAAGAAAACGCGAAGAATCCGACGATCGGCGGCAAGCCGGTCAAGTTCGTGCTCGACGTGCAGGACGATCAGGCCGATCCGCGCATGGCGATTCAGGCCGCGCAGAAACTCGTGGACGACGGCGTGGTCGGCGTGATCGGCCATTACAACTCGGGCTGCAGCATCCCGGCGTCCGCGGTGTATCACACGGCGGACGTCGCGATGATCACGCCGGGCTCGACGAATCCCGCGCTCACGCAGCAAGGGTTCGCGAACGTGTTCCGCACGATGGGCAACGATGGCGTGGGCGGCGTGATTGCTGGCCGCTTCGCGGTCGAGCAGCTGAAGGCGAAGCGCATCGGCATCATCGACGATCGCACCGCGTTCGGCCAGGGTCTGGCCGATGCGTTTGCGAAAGGCGCGAAGGAAGCGAACGGCAACGTCGTGGATCGCGAGTTCACCAACGACAAGGCCGTCGATTTCCGAGCGATCCTGACCACACTGAAGGAGAAGAACGTCGACATGATCTTCTTCGGCGGCCTGGACGAGCAGGGCGCGATGCTGGTCAAGCAGATGCGCTCGCTCGGTATGCAGACGCAGCTGTTCGGCGCGGGCGCGCTGAAGAGCAACGCGTTCCTGCAGATCGCGGGCACCTCGGGCGAGGGCACGCGGGACCTGGAGCCGGGCCCCGCGCTCGACAAGCTGCCGTCCGCGCAGGATTTTGCAAAGCGCTACAAGGCGCGCTTCAATCAGGATGTCGAACTGTATGCGCCGTTTGCGTACGATGCCGCGCTCGCGATGATCAAGGCGGTGCACGAAGCGAACTCGCTCGACCGCGCGAAGATCGTCGCTGCGCTGCCGAAGGTCACGGTAACGGGCGTGACCGGCAAGATCGAGTTCGATCCGCATGGCGACCTGATCAAGCCGCCCTATACGCTCTTCGAAGTGCAGCAGGGTCAATGGAAGAGCCTGCGCACGGTGGGCGGCAATGGCGTCTGATTCCAGCGCGATGTCTCGTCGATACGTTGCGAGGATGACCGCATGAGCTTTCGCGAAACCATCGGTAGCCGCAGCTATCGCTTCGACAGCCTGGGCACGCTGCTCGCGAAAGCGAGTCCGCGCCGCTCGGGCGACGAACTGGCCGGCATCGCCGCGACTTCGGAAGAGGAACGCGTCGCGGCGAAGATGGCGCTCGCCGCAGTGCCGTTGCGCGCGTTTCTCAACGAGGCGGTGATTCCGTACGAAGACGATGAGATCACGCGCCTCATTTTCGACGGGCATCGCCGCGACGCGTTCGCGCCGGTTTCGCATCTGACCGTGGGCGGCCTGCGCGACTGGCTGCTGGCGGATACGACCGGCACGGACGATCTTGTGCGGGTTGCGGACGGACTCACGCCCGAGATGGTGGCCGCCGTGTCGAAGCTGATGCGCAACCAGGATCTGATCCTGGCCGCGCGCAAGCGGCCGGTCGTCACGCGGTTTCGCAATACGGTTGGCTTGCCGGGCCATCTGTCGGTGCGTCTACAGCCGAACCATCCGACCGACGACGTGAAGGGCATCGCCGCGTCGATGATCGACGGCTTGATGTACGGTTGCGGCGACGCGATGATCGGCATCAATCCGGCCTCCGATTCGCTCGCGGCGATCACCGCCCTGCTGGCGATGATGGACGACTTCCGCCGCGCGTACGACGTGCCGACACAGACCTGCGTGCTGACGCATGTGACGAACACGATCGCGGCGATCGAGCAGGGCGCGCCGGTCGATCTGATCTTTCAGTCCATTGCCGGCACGGAGAAGGCCAACGCGAGCTTCGGCATTTCGCTGTCGCTGCTCGCCGAAGCGTACGATGCAGGCCGCTCGCTGAAGCGCGGCACCGTCGGCGAGAACCTGATGTACTTCGAGACCGGGCAAGGCAGCGCATTGTCCGCGAACGCGCATCACGGCATCGACCAGCAGACCTGCGAGGTGAGGGCGTATGCGGTTGCGCGCAGGTTCGATCCGTTCCTGACCAACACGGTGGTCGGATTCATCGGCCCCGAGTATCTGTATGACGGCAAGCAGATCATCCGCGCCGGCCTCGAAGATCACTTCTGCGGCAAGCTGCTGGGCGTGCCGATGGGTTGCGACATCTGTTACACGAACCACGCGGAAGCGGACCAGGATGACATGGACAACCTGCTGACGCTGCTCGGCGCGGCCAACGTCAATTTCATCATGGGCGTGCCGGGCGCCGACGACATCATGCTGAACTACCAGAGCACGTCGTTCCATGATGCGCTGTACGCCCGCAAGGTGCTAGGGCTCAGGCGCGCGCCGGAGTTCGACGCGTGGCTCGAACGGATGCAGATCGCGGACGCGCGCGGCGCGATCCAGGATCACGCGCGGGCGCAACCGCTGCTCGGATGGATCGAATCATGACGCGATCGCCGCAGCGCAAGGATGCGCATGAAGTCGTGAACGGTTCGACGGGAACCGTCGACTCATGGTCCGCGTTGCGGCGCTTCACCGATGCGCGTATCGCGCTCGGCCGTACCGGCAGCAGCCTGCCGACCGCGCCGCTGCTCGCGTTCAACCTGTCGCACGCGCAGGCTCGTGACGCGGTGCATACGCCGCTCGATACGTCGGCGCTCAGGCGCGAGCGGGAAAGCCTGACGCTCGATACGATCGAAGTCGCGAGCGCGGCCGCGCAGCGCGACGTCTATCTCCGGCGCCCGGATCTTGGGCGGGTGCTGGACGCGCACAGCGCCGCGCGTCTCGCCGAGCATGCGGCGGTGGCCGAGGCACCGCCCGATCTGATATTCGTGATCGCCGACGGTCTGTCCGCGAAAGCGGTGGCGACGCACGCGGTGCCGCTGATCGATCGCACGATTGCGCAACTGCAAGGCTGGCATATCGGCTCGATCGTGATCGCGACCGAAGCGCGCGTCGCGATTGGCGATCACATCGGTTCGCTGATGAACGCGGAGATGGTGGCCGTGCTGATCGGCGAGCGACCCGGCCTCAGTTCGCCGGCGAGCCTCGGCGTCTATCTGACGTACCGCCCCGCCGTGGGGCGCAGCGATGCCGAGCGCAACTGCATCTCGAACGTGCGGCCCGAAGGCTTGGCGTACGACGCGGCCGCGTTCAAGCTCGTGCATTTGCTCGAAGCAGCGCGCCGCAAGCGGTTGACCGGCGTTGGGCTGAAGGACGAGAGCGTGTGGCGTGCTGTTGACGCGCCAGAGGGTGCACGCGCTGCGCTGGGCGGTTCGTCATCGCCGGGCAACTGAAGCGTCTCGCGCTGCGTACCCGGTATCGCGATCACTTCATAGCGAACTACCGCCGCACACCATGATCTGCTGCCCGGTGATCGCGCCGGCTTCGTCGCCGATCAGAAACGCGACGAGCGCGGCTACTTCATCCACCGTCACATAGCGGCCGATCGGCGGTACGACCGGCGCGCTGGTTGCACGTTTTGGATCGCGCAACATCGGCGTATCGGTGGCCGCTGGCGACACGACGTTGACCGTGATGCGACGCGGCGCGAGTTCGCTTGCCCATGAGCGTGCGAGCCCGACCATTGCGGCTTTCGCGGCCGCATACTGGCTGCGTCCGGCCGCGCCATTCGACACGCGGCTGCCGATCAGCACGATGCGTCCACCGTCGCGCATCGCCGGCGCGAGCGCATCGGCGAGCGCCGTTGCAGCGCCGATATGCAGCCGCCACATTGCTTCGCCGCTCGCGTGATCGAGTTCGCCCAGTCTCGCGATTTTCATGAATCCCGCTGCGTGCACGAGTCCATCCACCGGACCGAGTGTCTGGGCAAGCGGTGCGATCGCGTCGAGTTCGCCGAGATCGGCCGCCACGAAGCGGAAATTGTCGTGTGCGAAATCGGGTTCGCTGCGACTGAGACCGATGACTTCGCAGCCTTCTTTCAACAGCCGTTGGCTCACGGCATGACCGATTCCGGAACTCGCTCCGGTCACTACGATGCGTTTCGTCATGTCCTCGCCTGATGTGAGCCGGCAGGCGCGCCGGCCCGTATCTGCTTCAGTTCGCGTCGAGATCCGTCGGCGTGACCGATTCGACGGTGATGCCCGCGACGTTCATGAACGCATGCAGGCCGGTGTGCGCGCGATTCGCGTCGGTGATCAGGGTCCACGGCTTGTCGATCGGCGCCCAGTGTTGCTGGCTGTCGCGATTCAGCTTGTCCGACGTGGCCAGCACAAAGATGCCCGCGGCTTGCCGCATCAGGCATTCCTTCAGGTACGCTTGGTCGGCGGTCGCTTCGCACAGGCCGCGGCCCGGCACCACACCGTCCGCGCCGAGAAACGCCTTGTCCACAGTGACGCGCGTCAACGTGAGCTGCGCGATCGCGCCAAGCGTACTCATGCTCGAACCGCGCACTTCGCCGCCGATCAGCGTCAGCGGCACGCAGGAAGTAGCGAGCATCTGCACGACCAGCAGGTTGTTCGTCACGACGCGGATGTCGGGGCGCTCGGCGAGCGCGCGGGCGAGCGCGGCAGTGGTCGTGCCGCTATCGAGGAAGATCGTGTCGCCGGTCATCACGTGCGCGGCGGCGGCCTGCGCGATCGCATCCTTTTCCGCCTGAAAACTGTGGCGGCGCTGTTCGAGCGATTCTTCGGGCGCATGCGTGCCGACCGACGCGGCGCCGCCATAGGTGCGCAGGATCAGCCGGTCGTCGGCGAGCGCGCGCAGGTCGCGGCGCACGGTGGCTTCGGACATGCCGAAGTGTTCGCACAGCTCGGCCACCTCGGTCATTCCGGACAGCACGGCCTTCAGCATGGCCTCGCGGCGGCGGGCAACTTTCATGTTGGAATCGGAAACGGGTTCGGGACGCCGCCTGCGCAGATGGCGGGCGGCGGCGCGGAGGGTCCGGCGCGAGGGTAGTTTATCCATTTCCGTGTCGAGGCGTAGCTGGAATCCCGCGGTGCGCGGCGATGCACCGCCCGTCAGGCGGCGTGCCGCACGCCGGCCGATGCCCAGTCTTCGGTCACGCAGACGTACTTGATGCGCTGGCGGAAGTACGTGTAGGCGATGTGCAGCTTGCCGTCGGCCGACTGCGCGATCGACGGATACGAGAACTCGCGGTTGAGCTTCTCGGTCGAGTTGTTCGTCATGCAGTAGCCGTCGCCGGTCTCGAGATTGCGCTGCACCGGCCACGTGCGTCCGCCATCGGTGGAGATCGCGAGCGTCATCGGTGCGCGCGGTGCGCCCCAGAATGCCGTGCCGTGTGACGATGCAGCCTGCGTGACCAGCGCGCCGCTGTCTTCCGAATCCTCGATGTCGTCGTAGAGCGACGCGCGGCGTGCGGTGCTGTCCGCGGCGCTGCTGTGATTGAACACGAGGCCGAGATGGCCGTTCGCGAGCGCGACGAACTGGATCGACGAGTTGTTGTTCGGCAGATCGAGCGGCTGCGGCTCGCTCCAGTGGCATCCGTCGTTCGAGCGGCTCGCGTAGACATGATCGGCCCAGCGGCTGCGAAACAGCGCGATGAGCGTGCCGTCGGCGAGCGGCTGGATGTTCATGTGCACGCAGCCCACGCTGCCGGGCACTGCGTGTTCGGTCCACGTCGCGCCGTCATCCGTGGAGCGCATCACGGCGCTGACGTCGTCGTTGCCCGACCAGCGCTCGCCCGGCTGCACGCGACACGAGAACACCGGGCACAGCCAGGCACCGTCCCGCGCGACCACGATCGGCTGCCGCACGAAGGTGCCGGGGCGGTCGAACAACGTCGTGATCGGCCCCCACGTGAGGCCGTTGTCGGTGGACACACGGCGCCGTACGATCGCGGTGTTCTGGTGTCCTGATAATTGCGCAGTGTAGATCAGCCACAACGCGCCGTCCGGCGTCGCGAACAGCACTGGATTCTGCTCGGAGCGCGTCGGGTCGTCGGAGAGACGCTCGGGTTCGCTCCACGTCGTGCTGCCTTTCGCGAGCCGCGACAGCCAGATCGAGATATCCGGCACGCCTTCCTGGGTGCCGCCGAACCACGCGCACAGCAGGTCGCCGTTGGCGAGCGCGATCAGGTTGGCGGCGTGATTCTGCACCGTCGCCGAAGGCAGGTACGCATCGATGCGCGAGTGGTCGGAGGAGGCGGGATGCAGCTGCCCCGACAGCGTGGTCGCTTCGACGGGCAGGGTGGACTGGCTGGTCATGATCGGATCCTGAAGCATGGAATGATGGCTGAAGCCGCGGTCATGCGCCGCTCACGAATCGGTATGCGCAACGCGCCGGTGCTCGACCTGCGAGCCATTGCCGCTCGCGGAGTGGAACAGCAGCTTGTCGAACACCATCACGATCGCGGGCGTAATCAGCGCGACGTACATGTTGTCGATACCGAACGGGTTGCCGAGCAGATACCAGACGGTGGTCGCGATGGTCGCGATCACGAGCGCGGAAATCGCGCCGCGATTGCTGTTGAAGAACGGCAGGTAGATGCCCATCAGCGCGACGACCGTCACGGTGAGTCGCAACGCGCGGGTGAAGAACGACAGCGCGAGAATCTGCGGCACGAACAGCACGAAGATGAGCGGCAGGAAGCCGACTGCGAACGAGATGAGGCGGGTCGCGTGCAGCTCGCGTTCCGGCGTCGGGCGGTAGCGGGGCACGTAGAAGTCCTTGACGACGAGCGACGCGATCGCGAGCGCCACCGTGCTCACGCTGACGAAGATCGACGCGACGAGCGACACCGTCACCACGCCCGACAGCAGCGGGTTCATGTGCTGCAGGAAGATCGGCAGCGCGTACAGGCTCTTGATGTGCGGAAACAGGAACTTCGCCGCGACACCGAGAAAACCGAGCGCGATCGCGATGGGCACGCACAGCACGCCTGCGATCAGCGTCGAGTCGCGCGCATCGTTCGCGGACTTCGCGCCCGAGATCGCCTGGATGATGAACTGGGTCGAGAAGATCGCGCCGGCCGTGCCGATGATCCATGCGCCGATCGTGCCGCCGCTCAATGCGCCTTTCCACGTGAAGTACTGCGCGGGCATCGACTGGACCATCGGCGCGATACCGCCCGTCATCGAGAATGCGACCCACACGAGGATCGCGATGCCGATCAGCTTGATCGCGCTGTGCAGCACGGTCACGTATGCGACGCTCTTCAGGCCGCCGTACGCGAAGTAGATCGTGCTGACGACCGCGGTGATCAGCGCGGCGGTGGGCAGGTTCACGCGCAGCACGGTGGAGATGGCCGCGGCGCCGCTCACGTAGTTGCCGACGTTGACGATGAAGAGCGCGTAGATCATCACCGCGGACACGACGAGCCGCGCGCGGTTGCCGTACTTCTGCGCGATGAAGCCCGAGATCGTGAACTCGCCGGAGCGGTACAGGCGCTTCGTCATGAAGAGGCCGAACAGCACGAAGCCGATCGACGCGGAGATCACGGACCACGACGCGGCGATCCCGACGTTGAACGCTTCCTGCGACGTGCCGATCGTCGATTTCGCGCCGATGTACTCCGACATCAGCAGGATCGCGATCACGATGGCGGGCGTCGAGCGGCCGGCCACCATGAACTGCTCGGTCGTTTTGCTGCGCAGCTTGATGCTGAGCCACGACGTCGCGACGATATACACCACCACCATTGCGATGATGATCGCCGTGTCCAGCACGGTGAAATGATTCATTGCTGTCTCCGATTGTTTTGGGCGCTACGGGTCCGCATGCAGGCGAAGCGCGTCTGCATGCGTCCGGGCAAATCCGTCCTGGCAAAACCTAGGCGGTCTGAACCGCGCGGCGCGTGGCGAGGTCTTGTGCCTGCTTCAGCGCTTCGAGCATGCTGCGTTCGTCCGCGATGCCTTTGCCTGCGATGTCGAATGCGGTGCCGTGATCGACTGACGTGCGGATCACCGGCAACCCGACCGTCACGTTGACGCCCGCTTCGAGTCCCATCACCTTCACGGGACCATGACCCTGGTCGTGATACATCGCGACGACGACGTCGAAATCGCCGCGGCCTGCGCGGTAGAACAGGGTGTCGGCGGGCAGCGGGCCTTCGACGTCCCAGCCGCGCTCGCGCAGCACGTTGACCGCCGGCACGATCTTCTCTTCTTCCTCGCCGTAACCGAACAGGCCGTTTTCACCGGCGTGCGGATTGATGCCGCACACGCCGATGCGCGGCGTCTCGATGCCGGCGCGCACCAGCGTGTCGTGCGCGCGTTCGATCGTGCGCTGCACGAGGCCGGGCTCGATGCGACGGATCGCGTCGATGATGCCGATGTGCGTGGTCACGTGAATCACACGGAGCCGTGGCGCAACGAGCATCATCGACACCTCGGGGATACCCGTGAGATGCGCGAGCATTTCCGTGTGACCGGGGAAAATGTGGCCGCCCGCGTGCAGCGCTTCCTTGTTGAGCGGCGCGGTGCAGATCGCATCGAGCTCGCCCGACGAGGTCAGCTGCACAGTGCGCGCGATGTACTGATAGGCCGCATCGCCCGCTACCGCGGAGAGCTTGCCGTACGGCAGTTCTTCGGGAATCAGGCCGAGGTCGATGCAGTCGACTTCGCCGTAGCTGAAGCGCGCGTCGGCAGGGGTGGCGACCGTGCGCACCGCGAGCGTCACGCCGACGCGTCGGCCCGCATCGACGAGACGCTTCGCGTCGCCGATCACGAGCGGCCGGCAGCCGTCGTAGACCGACTGGTGCGCGAGACTCTTCATGATGATTTCGGGGCCCACGCCGGCGGCATCGCCCATCGTGATTCCGATTACCGGACGATATGTCATGGCTTCCTCTTTGCTGGTTTGACGCGGCGCTTGCGTGTCCGCGGGCGCGATAGCGGCGAGTCGCCGCCATGCGCGATACAGGGTTTCCGGGTTGCCGAAGCCACCCGCCTTGGTCACCACCGGTAGGTTGCGGCCGGCATGCGTGGCGGCGAGCAGCGGCACGCCGGTTTCGATTTCTTCGTTCACTTGCAGCGTCGCGACACCCATCGCCGACAGCAGCGCGCGGGCAGTTTCGCCGCCGGTTGCGATCAGCCCGGCCGCGTGTTCCGCGGCGCGCGCAAGCAGCGCGCCGAGCTGCCGCGCGAGTTGCGCGCCATCGGCCGTGCCAGTGCGTTCGCTCTGGTTCAAAGCGACGACCACGTGACGACCGCGCAGCAGCGCATGCGTGACGCGCGCGGTGAGCGTGAGGCTGGCCTGGCTCACAGGATCGAGCAGCGCGGCGGCGCTCAGCTCGAACGTATCGAGCGTGTGCCCGGCATGGGCGGAGAGCGTCGCGACCTGCCGATGCGACACGCTCGACATGCTGCCGACGACGATCAGCACACCGCGCGGATGAGACGTGGTCGCAGCGATGGCGGCGAGCGGTGCCGCGTTCGCGTTCGTAGGTGTCGCCCTCGATGCCGATGCGGCCAGCGCTTCGATGAGCGGCGCTGCAAGGCCCGCCGAGCCGACCCAGAACACGCCCTGCATGCTTGCCGATGCAGCTGCTGCATTCACGAGATCTTCGTCGGTTTCACTGTCGCACACCACCGCCTGCCAACCGGCCGCGTGCAGTTCGACAAGACGCGTATGCAACGATGCGGCGCTCTCACGTACGCTTGCGAGATCGACATGGGCCACGCGCAGACCGCTGTCTTCAAGCATCGCGCACAGATTCGCGGTGCCGCCGATGTCTTCGTTGCGCCAGACTTCGGAATCCTCGACTGGGACGCCGAACACGAACTGGCGTCCGCCGACCGTCGTGCGTCCCGCCGACGGAAACGCGGGCGCGATGATCGCCATGCCGGCGATGCGCGCGAGCGCCGCGATTTCGGCGGCGACGTTGCCGCGCAACGTCGAGTCGATCTTCTTGTAGAGCCTGCGGCTGCCGCCGTGTTCGCGCCATGCGCGCTCGACTGCTCGCGCGGCATCCGGCGCAGCGGCGCGGCGCGTGTCGGTATCGATCGCGAGCACGGTGACGTCGTCTGCGGCGGCATTGGCGTGCGCGACGTCGAGACTCACCACGCTGCTCAGTCCGTGATGTGTGCAGGTGACCGCGCAGTCGGCGGTGCCGGACAGATCGTCGCCGACGATCAGCAGGCGCGCGCTTTCGTTCGACGTTTCGGGCGAGACGGCAGTCATGGCAACAGACGGCGATAGATCGCCTTGATGTCGTCGAGGCTCAGCGCCTTCGGATTGTTGCCGAGCAGCCGCTTCACTTTCGACGCGGCAACGGCAAGCGGATCGAGATGCGCTTCCGTCACGCCGAATTCGCGCAGGTTCTGCGGAATCGCGAGTGCTGCGGTCCACTCGCGCAGACGCGAGAGCAGCTGGTCCGCGGCGGCTTCGTCGCTGTCCTGATGCGCGGCAATACCGAGTGCGTGCGCGACGTTGGCGAGACGCCCGACGATCGCGTCGCGATTGAACTCCATCACGTGCGGCAGCAGCATCGAATTGGCGACGCCGTGCGTGATGTTGAACATGCCGCCGAGCGGATACGCGAGCGCGTGCACGGCCGCTGTTCCCGCCGCGGTCAATGCGAGGCCGCCGTACATCGAGCCGAGCAGCATCGCTTCGCGCGCCTTCAGCGAATGGCCGTGCTCGTACGCTTCGATCAGGTTCGCGCCGATCAGCCGCATCGATTCCATCGCGTACATGTCGCTGACCGGATTCGCCTTCGTCGAGATATACGATTCGAGCGCGTGAATGAACGCATCCATGCCGGTCGCGGCGGTGATCGGTTTCGGCAGATCGAGCGTGAGCGTCGCGTCGAGAATCACGAGTTGCGGCAACAGATGACGGCTCACGATGCCGACTTTCAGCTCTTCGTCGGGCAGCGTGACGATCGCATTCGGCGTGACTTCCGAGCCTGTGCCGGACGTGGTGGGCACGAGGATCAGCGGCACGCCGGGCGCTGCGATGCGGTCGATGCCGAGCCAGTCGGCGAGCGGTGCCTCGTTCGTGAGCCGGACGGCGAAGAGCTTCGCGGCATCGAGCACGCTGCCGCCGCCCACCGACAGCACGGCATCGGGCGCGAACGGCGCGATCTGCTCGCGGAACACGGTTTCGACGTTCTCGATGGTCGGTTCCGGCTGCACGTCGCGCACCGTCAGCACCTGGATGTCCAGTTTCGTCAGTGCGGCGACGACGCGATCCGCGACGCCGTTCTGCTCCATCACGGGCTGCGTGATGAACGCGATGCGGCGGATCGGGCGATCGAGCAGCGCGAGCTTTTCCGGCAGCTGATCGAGGCTGTGCGCGCCGTGAACGATGTGCCTGACGGTCTGGAAGTGATAAACGGTACTCATGTCGTGCGTCTCGGTATCTCTGTTTCTCTGTGTCGCGATCGGAAGGGCGAAGGGCGGCCTTCAGCCAGCGTGCTGGTAGACGGCAAGCGCCACGGCGAGGCGTGCGCGTGCGGCGTCGTCGAGCGGCAGCGCGGGCGCCCGTGCGGGACCAGCCGGCATGCCGAGCATCGTCGCGGCGGTCTTCAGCACGACCGGCATGGTGCCGAGCGCGAACGCGTCGCGTAGCGGTCGCAGCAGTTCCTGTGCGCGGCGCGCCGCTTCGATTTCACCTGCCTGGAAGTGATTCCAGATCGACATCACGACGTCCGGTACCGCGTTCGTCGTGGCCGCGACCGCGCCGTCGCCGCCGGCGATCAGCGTCCACAGGATCATCGAATCCGTGCCGGTGAAAACGGCGAAGTCGTCGCGGCGCAGATTGATCAGTTGCACCAGGCGATCGAAATCGCCGCCGCTGTCCTTGATGCCGCGGATGTTCGGAATCTCCGCGAGACGGCGCACCGTATCGACGGTGAGCGTGACGCCCGCCTTGGCCGGGATCGTGTACAGCATGACCGGCAACGATGTGCCGCGCGCGATCCGCTCGTAGTGCGTGAACAGCTCCTGCTGCGTGGTGCCGTTGAAATACGGCGTGATCACCGATACGGCGTCGACGCCAGTGTCCTGCATCCTGTGATTGAGCTCGATCACGTCGCGCGTTGCATAGGCGCCGGTGCCCGCGATCACTGGCACCCTTCCGCGCGCGTGGTCGACGGCGATACGCGCGACGCGCAGCTTCTCCGCTTCCGACAGCGCGACGAATTCGCCGTTCGTGCCGAGCACGAAAAGCGCATGCACCCCGGCGTCGATCAGCCGATCGACGAGGGTGCGCAGGCCGGTTTCATCGATGTCCTCTGCCGCGGTCATCGGGGTGATGAGGGCGGGGACGATGCCTCTGAAAGTGACTGACATGCTCGAACTCCACTTGCGGGCCGGGCAACGCGGGGTTGCCCGGCGGTCATAACAATGATTCGTTCTGCTGCGTGACTGCTGTTGCTACGTTTTCTGCTTGTTGCTGGGCGCTTTCTGCCTAGAACTTGTGCCGCAGACCCAGCGCCGCGACGATCTGATGCGAGTTGCTCGATGCGGTGATCGGCCACAGTGCCGCGACCGCTGCCTTGCCGGTCGAGTCGGTGCCGGCCGCGTGCTGGTACGCGGTGGTCAGGTAAATGTCGGTGCGCTTCGACAGGAAGTAGTCGGCGCCGAGATTCGCCTGGCTGTAGCGCGCATCGCCCGCGCCGTGGCTGCGCGTGTAGTTGTACGCTACACCCGCGAGCAGCGACGGCGTGATCTGGTAGCTGAAGTTGGCTTCCGCGTTGTCGAACACCGCGGTATCGCCGCGGAATCGCGCGATCGGCGCGGCGGCCGCGCCCGAACCGAGATCCTCGAAGCGCGAGTTCGAATAGACGAGGCCGAAGCGCGCAGCGCCGAACGTGTAGCTGCCGCCCACCGACGCGACTTCCTGCGACCGCGCGGACGTGTAGCCGGAGAAGATCGGCGTGTTGTTCGGCGAGATTGCTGCCGCGCCCGCGGTGCCGTCCCACAGCGCCGTATTCGGCGTCGACGTGTTGATGTACGCGGCGCCGAGCGCGAGCGGGCCACGGTTATAGCCCGCGGCGATGCTCCAGATCCGGTTGTTGCTGAAGTTGCCCGCGGTGCCGCCGAGGCTGAACAAAGCGCCCGCGCGGAAGCCGCCGTAGTCGCGGCTGATGAACTTCACGCTGTTGCTGATCCGCGAGTTGATATACAGGTTGTCGGTATCGCCCGGGTGCGCGCCGATGCCGCCAGCCCACTGGTTCGATGCGACGAGCGGCCCGACGAAATCGGCCGAAGGTTCGTTCTGGCGGCCGATCGTGACGTTGCCGAACGGGCTCGCAATGCCGACCCACGCGGCGCGGCCGAACTCGCGGCCGTTCTGGCCGAGTGTGCCGACCGTGCTGCTGAAGCCGTTTTCGAGCACGAAGATTGCGCTGTAACCTCCGCCCAGATCTTCGGCGCCTTTCAGACCCCACCGGCTGCCGGACTCCACGCCGCTCGACATCTGATAGTTCGCGGCGCCTTTCTGGTTGTTGGTGTACACGAGCGAGGTGTCGATCAGACCGTACAGCGTGACGCTGCTTTGTGCGTGCGCGGACATCGCGACACCCAGCATCCCGAACAGCGCAATGGACCTTCTCATCCTGTATGTCTCCTGTCGTTTTCCGTTTTGACCGATCCGATCATTCCGTGCGCTTGCCGCACATTGCTCACGTGTTGCTGATGCATCGCCGAGATCAGTCAGCTGTCACGTGGCTTTCTCTATGATCGGTTCAGTCATTGTATTTGATCGATTCGGACGATTCAACTCAAGGTTAACCCGATTTTGATTGAATCGATCGTTTTGACGTCAGATGAAAGCACCCCGCGCGCGACGGAATGAACGCGCGTGGAGGCGGTGTGCGGTGCGGGTTAGAAGGCTGAGGCGAGTGGCGGGAAGCGTTTGCGATGTTGAACCGGGGATGAACGGCCGTTCATTCCGGTGTCGTGGTTTGAAGCATCGGTGGAATTGCCGCCCACGGCGTGCGCGCGCACGACTCGACGTTGTCGGCCAGACGGAACGCGCGCGAACCGTCGTCGAATTCAAGGCACTCGAAGGTCCAGCCGTCTTCGCGCGGCGTGGAACCCGCGACGAGCTGTCCGGTGATATGGCGGAAACCGAGGTCTCCTTCGCGCAGCAGTTCGACCGCGGACTGTCCGGCTTTCACGGTCTCGCGGCGTTCCCAACGGTTCATCAAGGTGATGGCGATCTCAGCGTCGTGCATGAATCTGTCCTCCATGCCTCCTGGGCGGGCCGCGATTGAAGCGTCGCGGCCACCATCAATATACCAGGAATGTTGCGACGCAGCAGAGAACTGTCAAATGAACGGAAACGCACCGACGATCGTCATGGAATGAACGGCAGTCAGCGGCATCTGCCGGCGTGAATCGCTTTTTCTGGGGTCACGCTGTCACGCGAAATTCACGCCGGCAGGCATGCGGCTGGCGCGCCCGGTACGCGGTGGCACCCCTGTGTGCCTGTCCCGTACACGGTCCGTCGCAATGCTCGCTCACCTTGCTCCATCGTCCGCCATTGTCATGGCGATGCTCGTCGTCTGCCTCGTCATGGTGCTGGCCTTCGAGGCCAGCAACGGTTTTCACGATTCGTCGAACGCGGTGGCAACCGTGATCTACACGAATTCCCTGCAACCGGTGCAGGCGGTCGTCTGGTCCGGCATCCTGAACCTGATTGGCGTGCTGGCTGGCGGCATTTCGGTGGCGTACGCGCTCGTCGAGATCCTGCCGCCCGACGTACTGACGCCGCCGGATGGTTCGCCCGCGGTGCCGATGCTCGTGTCGATCTTCGCGTCGGCGTTATTCTGGAACGTGCTGACGTGGGCGTTCGCGATACCGAACAGCAGTTCGCATTGCGTGATCGGCTCGCTGATCGGCGTGGCGGCCGCCGATGCGTTGCTGAAGTCGCGCAGTCTCGAACAGGGGGTGGACTGGCGCCAGATCGTGACGGTGCTCGAAGGGCTCGCGATCTCGCCGGTGCTGGGGTTCGTCATTGCGGGCGGTCTGTACTTCGTGCTGCGAACGATCGTGCGTAGCGGGCATCTGCTCGAACCGCCGCAGCATGGCGAAAAGCCGGTCTGGTGGTTGCGCGGGCTGCTCGTGCTGACCTGCACGACTGTCAGTTTCTCGCACGGCACGAACGACGGCCAGAAGAGCATCGGCCTCATCATGCTGACGATCATCGGTCTGTTGCCCGCGACGTATGCGCTGAACCCCGCAGCCGTGGACCGGATGACCGAGCTTGCGCAACACGCGGCGCAGGCCGGACCGTTGATCGCGGCCTACGGCGACGACGTCAAGGCGCAGGGGCTCGCGGCTGCGCAGGCACTGGTGCGCGCGCAGCCTCAACTCGTGCAGGAGGCGAGCGAACTGCACGCCGACCAGTCGCCTGCCGCCGACGAACGCGCTACGCGCTCGCAATTGCGCGGCGATGTGTACGACGTCGTGTCGGAAATGAAGTACATCAGCGAGCGCAAGGAAGTGCCCGCAGCGCAGCGGAAAGAGGCATCGCAACTGCGCAGGTCGATGAGCCAGCCCGTCGAATACGCGCCATGGTGGGTGCGCGTGCTCAGCGCCGTCTGCCTCGGGCTGGGGACGATGGTCGGCTACCGGCGCGTCGTACGAACGCTGGGTGAGCGGCTTGGGCGTCAGCACATGACGCCGGGCCAGGGCGCGTGTGCCGAACTCGTGGGCTCCGCGCTGATCGGCACGGCGGGATTCACCGGGCTGCCCGTGAGCACGACGCACATCATCACGTCGGGCATCGCGGGCACGATGGCCGCAAGCGGGCAGGGTGTGCAGGGCGGCATGATCGCGCGCATCGTGATGACGTGGCTGATCACGCTGCCCGTGACGATCGTCCTCGCGGGCGGGCTGTTCTACGTGCTCGCGTGAGGCCGCTTACGCGTAGCGCGCTTCGTTCAGGTCGGCGATCAGCGTCGGTCCGTGCGGATTCCAGCCGAGCGCGGCCAGCGTTTTCGCGCTGGAGGCCGGCATGTCGAGGCCGACGAACATCGCCATCCAGCCGAAGTGCGCTTCCGCCTCGTTCGGCGCGATTGAAACGACCGGCAGCTTCAGGCCGCGGCCCAGCGCCTCGGTGATTTCGCGGCTGCTGATCCCTTCTTCGCCGACCGCGTGATAGCGCGCGCCAGCCTCGCGTTTTTCGATCGCGAGACGATAGAGTCGCGCGACATCGGACAGATGGCCGGCGGGCCATCGGTTGCGGCCTTCGCCCACGTACGCGCACGCGCCTTTTTCGCGCGCGATGGCCACGAGCGGCGAGATGAGGCCCTGCTTGTACGGGTTGTGAACCTGCGGCAGGCGCACTACCGACACGTTGATGCCCGATTCCAGCAGCGCATTGCCTGCCAGTTCGGACGCGATCCGCGGGTTCGGGTGGCTGGTATTGAACACGTCTTCGCTGGCCAGTTCGCCATGTTCACCGCTGCCCATGCCCGTGCCGGACGTGATGACGAGCGGCCGGTCCGAGCCGGCGAGCGCGGAACCAAGCGCCGCGATCGCACGTTTGTCCTTCTCGCAGTTCTCGATGAACCTGGAGAAGTCGTGATCGAACGCGGTGTGAATGACGGCATCCGCCTGCGCTGCGCCACTGCGTAGGCTCTCGGGATCCTCGAGCGTGCCGCGATGCACCTCGGCGCCCGCGTCGGTCAGCGCCTTCGCGCCTGCATCCGAACGGGTCATGCCGAGCACCTGGTGGCCCGCTGCGATGAGTTCGGGAACGATGGCCGAGCCGATGAAACCGGTCGCGCCGGTCAGAAAGATTCGCATGGTGAAGTCTCCGTGATCGTGACCACGGCACTATCCAACCGTTTTTCATTCCGTTGAAGTAGTGACGTCATCATATTAAGTTGACTAACAGGATGCTGAACGCGCTCTGACGGGGCGCTCAGTGAAGTCAGGTTGGCGCGGGTTGGCGACATCGCGATCGTGCTGAATCTAGAATGTCGACATTTACGCTTCACAGTCTGGGTTTTTTCTTTTCTCGCTCCGGCCGGCGCAACTCCACATGAGGAACAGTGAACGATGAAGCTTTATGGAAGACGCAGTTCGATCAACGTGCAGAAGGTGTTGTGGTGTCTCGCCGAACTCGGCCTCGAGGAAGGCCGCGATTTTCAGCGGATCGATGCGGGCCTCGATTTCGGCGTCAACAACACCCCCGAATTTCTCGAACTGAACCCGAACGGGCTGGTGCCGGTGCTCGTCGACAACGGGCGGGCGCACTGGGAATCGAACACGATCCTGCGCTATCTTGCGGCGACACACGGCAACACCGCATTGCTGCCGGCTGACGCGGGCGAGCGTTCCGAGGTGGAACGCTGGATGGACTGGCAACTGAGCGCGCTGTGGGCCAACCTGCGCATCACGTTTCTCGGGCTCACGCGCACGCCGGAAGCGCAGCGCAATCACGACGCGATCCGCGCGGCGTTCAACGAGGCCGCGCGGTTGCTGCGCCTGCTCGACGTGAAACTGCAAACGCGGACGTACGTCGCGATGGAGCACTTCACGCTCGCGGATATCGTCGTCGCGCTGGCTGCGCACCGCTGGTATGGGCTCGCGGAACGCTTTCCCGGCGAGATCGATGCGCAGCCGGAGATGCCGGGCGTCAGGCGCTGGCTGGACGAGGTTCGCGCGCGGCCGGGCTTTGCGCTCGCGGTGCAGCCGTAGCGTACGACGCGGCGACGTGGCTTCGATCGAAGCCGCGCGCTGACAGTGCCGCTAGTCCTGCAGCCCGCGCACGTTGCGATACGCGCACTGGCTCGATTCGACGAAGCGCACGCGAAATTCGACCGGCCGGTCCTTGAACGTATAGGCCGTCCGCTCGATGCGCAGCACCGGCGTACCGACCTCGATATTCAGCGCGCCCGCCACGTTTTCGTTCGCAAGCGCGCCGCTCAGGTCTTCGACCACGCGCACCACCGAGATGCCGAAATGCTCCTGATAGAAGCCGTAGATCGAGCCGCGCCGGGCGGCGAAGGTCTCCGCATCGAGATTCGGGAAGACGTCGAGCGGAAACCACAGATGGTCGAGCATCACCGGTGCGCCGTCGCGCAGCCGCAGATTCTCGACGCTCGCGAGCCGCGCGCCGCGTTCGAGCTTGAGCGCCGCGGCCAGCGTCGGAGTCGCGCGTTCCTTGCCGAAACGCAGCAACTGCGCGGTGACGTGCACGGCCTCGCCGTTCTCGTCGACGAAATTGAAGTAGTGATCGAAGGCGTGCTCGTCGCCGAACTTCGCGACGACCGTGCCGAGCCTCGCGCGCCGGATCAGCAGCCGCTCGGCGACCAGTTCCTCGACCGCGCGGCGGATCGTGCCGATGCCGACGCCGAATGCTTCGGCCAGTTGCGGCTCGGTGGGGATCCTGTCGCCCGCCGCCCACTCGCCGGTGTGGAGCCGTTCGAGTATGCCGGCGCGAACGATTTCGTAGAGCGGCTGGTCGCTGGAATGACGGGTGGCTGACATCGGTGGCGCTTGAAAGAGGGCGGTTGGCGAAGATGTCGGAAGGATACAGGATCGGTCTGGACGGCTGCGAGTCGTCCGCCTGAGTCTTGCGGGGAAACCTGCAATGCGTACGGGAGATCGCCATCACGGACTCTATCATTTAAATCGAATCATTCGAATGATTCGATTGACTCGGAGGATTCGCGACCCTAGACTTGCCACATCGCGCTACCCGATCCCGCGCGGCAATCACGAGGAGCTACCGCAATGCCGAATTTCATCAAGCACATCGCATTCAAGGTCGAAGACGTCGAGAAGGAGCGCGCGTTCTACGAGAACGTGTTCGGCTACCGGCACGTGAACACGGTGCGCCGCAAGGGCAAGAACGGCGATCACATCTCGCATCACCTGACCGACGGCTATATGGACCTGACGCTGATCCACTACGAGTCGGCCGATTCCGACGAGGCGGATTTCGCGGGTCCCGCGCCGTGCATTCATCACATCGGCATGGAAGTGGAAGACCTCGATGCATTCATCGAGCAGATCAAGGCGAACGGCGGCGAGATCCTGACGGCGCCCGGCCATCTGCCCGTCAAGTTCCGCTCGCCGAACGGTCCGGTGGCGGAAGTCGTGCCGATGAAGCGCTGGGAAAAGGACACGCTCTCGGCCGGCGTGCACGGCGAAGTGCTCGAATAACGCCAGAATCAGCAGTAGTAGCGCGCCGGCGCACAGGCTCCACACACAACACAACACAACACGACGCGTCCGGCGCGTCGCCGCGCACGCAATGCGCAGGCGAAAAGCAGGTTGCAGCAATGCCCGTCATTCCGTATGACGCGTGCCGCCTCGTCGCGGCAACGCGATACGGAAGCTGGGCACACGCAGTCGCAACGACGCGCTGTCCCCGCACGGCGCGCCTGCATGGAGAGAGACAATGGCAACATCCAACGGCGCGAGCGCGCGTAGACGCTTCTCCGCCACCAACGGCGTGCTGCTGGTCCTGTGCATCATGTCGTTCCTGATGTACATCGACCGGACCAATATTTCGACGGCCGCGCTCGCGATCCGGCGCGACCTGCAGCTCAACAATTCGCAACTCGGCATCGTGTTCTCCGCGTTCGCGATGACCTACGCGATCGCAATGATTCCGGGCGGCTTCCTCGGCGACCGGCTAGGCGCGCGCAAAATGCTCGCGATCTGCGGCGTGCTGTGGGGCGTCGGCACGCTTCTCACGGGATTCGCGGGCGGCCTGGGCACGCTGCTGCTCGCGCGCTTCGTCGTGGGCCTCGGCGAAAGCCCGATCGTGCCGGCGTCGGCGCGTGCGCTGACCGCATGGATGAAGCCCGACCAGCGCGGCTTTGCGCAAGGCGTCACGCACGCGTGCGCGCGACTCGGCAATGCATCCACGCCGCTCGTCGTCGCGGCGCTGATCACCGCGTTTTCGTGGCATGCGGCGTTCGTGATCCTCGGCATCGCGAGCCTCGCGTGGGTTGGATTGTGGCTCTGGTATTACCGCGACGATCCCGCGGATCATCCGGGCATCACGCCCGAAGACATCGCGCGTCTACCCGTGAAGGTCAGCAAGACACGCGTACCGATGCGCTGGGCGCCGCTGCTGCGCGCGTTGTGGCCGGCAACCGTCGTGAGTTTCTGTCACGGCTGGATCCTGTGGTTCTTCCTGAACTGGATGCCGTCGTTCTTCGCGCAGGCCTATCACCTGAACATCCGGCATTCGGCCGTGTTCAGCTCGGGCATCTTTCTGAGCGGCGTGGTGGGCACGACGCTCGGCGGCTGGCTGAGCGACCTGCTGTTCAGGCGCACCGGCAATCTGCGCCGCGCGCGGCAAACGCTGATCACGGTCGGCTTTCTCGCGCCGATCGTGTTCTTCATCCCGATGTTCCTGCATCCGTCGTCGATGGCCGCGGCATGCTCGCTCGCTGCCGCGCTGTTTCTGTCCGAGTTCGTGACCGCGCCGCTGTGGGCCGTCGCGATGGACCTCGCGCCGAATCATTCGGCCACGTCGAGCAGCATCATGAACACAGGGCTTGGCATCGCGGCGTCGGTATCGCCGCCGCTCGTCGGCTGGCTCGTCGATCTGACGCACTCGTGGCAGCCGGTGTTCGCGCTATCGATTTTCTTCCTCGCGCTAGGCCCGATCGCCGCGCACTGGATCCGGCCGGACCGACCGTACCTGGGCGAGCCCGAAGGCGAATCGAACGCTGCGGCAAGCGGTTTTGCAGCGCAGATGGACGCGTCCTGAAGGTCGCGTTGCGTGAGAAGAGGGAATCTCGATGGAGCGTATCGAGAGTGAAAGCGGGCTCGATGCCCGCTCCGTTTCGCGATATCGGGCCGCGTCGCTGCGCGGCTCGCATCGCAACAAGACACCGCCCGCATCGTCAAGCGCGGGCGGCGTCCTGCAACCGCAAAACTCAGTGCCGCAATTGCGCGGCGCCAGCCATCGTGGTCGCGCCGAACACGTGCTCGCACCACGTGCGCGCGGCTTCCGCGTTCTCGGCATCCCAGCCGCCGTAGCGCGCGTTGTCGATGAACTTCGCGTTCAGCTCTGCCGCCGACAGCGGTTCGTGCGCGCCGCCCCGCATGTGCGGCTGGCGGATTTCGTGCACGCTGCCATCGGCAAGCGTTGCGCGCAGATGCCCGGTGAAGTTCTTCGGATATTCGTTCTCCGGATCGATCCGGTAGCGGATCTTCGCGGCGAGCGCGAGCACCTGCGCGTCGTGAATGCGTGCTTCGGTGAACTGCTCGAAGCCGGCCTTGCGATCGAAGAAGCCCACGGCCATGCAGAACGGCGTGCTGAATTTCGCAGCATACGCAGTGGGCGGCCGATGCTTGACGGCCAGTTCTTCCCACAGACGATGCACGGTCCCTTCGCCGACGTCGCAGACGATCTCTTCGATCTGCGCCGCCTGCACGCCGCGCTCGGCGAGCGCAATCGCGCAGTCGATGTACGGTTGCGTCATCGTCCCGCACGCGTACGGCTTGAACGCGATCGTCGACATGATCCAGCTATCGCCGAGCCCGTTGAGCGCCGGCTCGAAATCCGGCGTACGCGACGGCGCGAATGCCTTGAAGAAACCGTGGCGGCCTTCGAGCACCGTGCGCGGACCGTCGAAGCCCGCGCGCGCCATCAGCGCGGCGCGGATACCGGATTGCGCGGCCCATCCTGCGTGCATGCGCTTCGTCGACGTGCCTTCCGCGAGGTACTCGATGATGCCCGACGCCATGCTGCCCGCAATGCCGAGCGCCGACGTCGCGGCCTGTGCGTCGAGCCGCAACGCGGCCGATACGCCGGCGGCGGCAGCGAGCGCGCCGATCACGGCGGTGGGATGGAAGCCTGCGGAATGAATCGCGCGTGGCGCAACGAGGCTCAGCCGGCACATCAGTTCCGCGCCGGTCGCGATGCCGCGCAGCAACGCGTCGCCGCCCAGGCCTTCGCGTTCACAGGCCGCGAGCACCGCAGGCACGACGACCGCGCCCGAATGCACCGGGCCGCCTTCGAACGTATCGTCGTAATCCTCGCCGTGCGCCGCGGTGCCGTTGATCAACGCGGCATCGAACGCGCTGAAGCTGCCCGCGTGACCGATCGCGGTGCAGGTACCGTTGCGATCGGTCGCGGCGAGCGTTGCGCGGACATAGCTTTCGGCACGCCCCGCGATGCACAGGCCCGTGACGTCGGCGAGCAGCAGGCGCGCGGTATCGATCGCGGCGGCGGGCAGCCGCGCTTCGTCGATCGATGCAATCCAAGTTCCAAGTTGCTCAGCAATGCTTAATGTTGAATCGGTGGTATTCATGTTCATCGGATGTCCCGCTCCAGTCTGTCGGTTCGAAGAAATCTGCCCGTCCGGTGCTGCCGGAAGCGCGCGCCGTGCAGCAATGAGCCACGCGGCGCAGCGTTCGTCAGCGCGGTTGTTCGCTGCTGTCCTGCGTTCGGTGGGGAAGGTCGGCCGGCTGGTCCGTGCCGTCTTCGCTTCCCGCGCCCGCCGTGTGCGCACGGTGATAGCCCGCTTCGACGTGCTGGCGCATCGTGCGCGCGACGGCGTCGGGGTCGCGCGCGGCCAGCGCTTCGAGAATCTTGCGGTGCTCGTCGTGCGACGCGCGCGAGCTGCCCGCCAGCGAGAAGCCGCGCCGGCGCAGCAGGTGCATCCGGTTGATCACCTGGCGGTAGAGCGCGAGCATCGTCGCATTGCCGGCCAGTTCGACGAGCCGGTCGTGAAACGCGATGTTCAGCGAGAAGTAGTCGTTGAGTTCGTCATCCTTCGAGCAGGCCTCGAGGCGATCCAGCATGCCGCGCAACTCATCGAGCTCCGCGTCCGTGATGACCGGCGCGAGACGGCGACCGGCCATCTCATCGAGACCCGCGCGCACTTCATACAGTTCGGCCGCCTCGGCGTCCGAGATTTCTCTGATATAGACGCCGCGATTTTTCTCGAGCCATACGAGACCCGCTTCCTCGAGCGCACGAAATGCCTCGCGCACCGGACTGCGGCTGATCTTCAGATGCTCCGCGAGATCCATCTCGTTCAGCTTCATGCCGGCCTGCAGTTCGCCGGCCTTGATGCGGCGCAGGATTTCCTCCTGGACGAGCCCCGACAGGGTGACGGAGCGGAGCAGTTCGAGCGAATTGGCGGCGCGGTGCATGGGACGGATCCAGACGTTGGAAAGCAGAAATTTTACCGTAAGACTTGCATGTTGACGATTGTCGACAATATACTTCGCTTCAGATCGGGCTTCAAGGCATTTCAGAGACGAGATTGCGAAAGATTTTCGGTGCGGTCCGCATCGGACTCAGCTTTGTCGACAATATTCGTAATGCAATAACAAGGACGAAAGCAGACGGTAACCCCGTTGCAGGGGAGGCCGGACGCCACCGATGACAGGACGCGCCGCACCACCGCAACGCGGCGCGCCGGAGACAGGAGACAGTGGATGTTCGTCAGTGCCGGCACCGCAGTCCGCACCGCCCGCCCGTATCGCGTGTTCTTCGCGACGTGGGCCGGATGGACGCTCGATGGCTTCGACAACGCGATCTACATCTACGTGATCGTGGCCGCGCTGACCGAGCTGCTGCCGGCCAGCGGCCTGCCCGCGGATCACGCGCACATCGCACGTTTCGGAGGACTGATGTTCAGCCTCTTCATGCTCGGCTGGGCATGTTCGATGGTGTGGGGCTGGTTCGCGGACCGCTTCGGACGCGTACCGGCCATGTGCGCGACGATCTTCATCTACTCGATCTTCACCGGCGCGTGCGGTCTCGCGTCCGGCATCGTGTCGTTCGCCGTGTTCCGCTTTCTGACGGGCTTCGGCATCGGCGGCGAATGGGCCGCGGGCGCGCCGCTGCTGCAGGAGTCCGTGCCCGAGCATCTGCGCGTACGACTGTCGGGCTGGCTGCACACGGGCACGCCGATCGGCTTTCTGCTGGCGTCCGTCACCGCGCTGTTCGTGCTGCCGCACTTCGGCTGGCGCGCGCTGTTCCTGATCGGCACCGCACCAGCGCTGCTCACGGTGTGGCTGCGTGCCGGCGTGCCCGAATCGCCGCGCTGGACCGAGCAGCGTGCCAGCGCGCAGGAACAGGTGTCCTGGCGCGAGCTGTTCGGCAAGGGTCGCGCGATGACCACCTGGTGCGCTGCGCTGATGATGACCTGCCTGATCTTCGGGCTCTGGTCGTCGACCTTCTGGATTCCTACGCTTGTGTCGACGTGGCAGCGTTCGCTCGGTCAATCGGCCGCATCGGCGCAATACCTCGGCTCGCTGTCCGGCTTCATCATGAGCCTTGGCACGCTCGCCGGCTGCGGCGGCATGCCGTGGATCGTGCGCTGGTTCGCGACACGTCGCCGCGCGGCCGTGTTCTTCTTCATCGGCGCGGCCATGTGCAACGTGTTCGCGTACGGCATCGTGGTGCTGATGCTGAAGAACCTCACGCTGTTCATGTGGATGCTGCCGCTGCTCGGCTTCTTTACGAGCGGCGTGTTTTCGCTCTACACGATCTGGTTGCCGGAGATGTTTCCGACGATGCTGCGCGCGCTCGGCTCGGGCTTCGCGTTCAGCTTCGGCCGCATCGTGGGGGCGGTCGGCCCGACGCTCGTCGGTGCGCTCGCGGCTGCGTTCGGTTCGTATCCGTTCGCAATCACGCTGGTATCGCTGATCTACGTGATCGGTTTGCCGCTGGTCTTTCTCGCGCCCGAAACCGCCGGCAAGCGGCTGCGCAACTGAGCGGGGCGCGTGCCTGATGGTTCGTATGGAATTCTTGGAGATCGTTATGCAGTGCTGCATTCGAAGGGATCGCGCAAGATGAAGACCAGTCTGTTCCGCGGCGCGACCGGTCGCGTTTTCATGCTCATCTGCGCGATGTATTTCATCGAGTACGTCGACCGCGTAAATCTGTCGATCGCGGCGCCGCTGCTGAAAAAAGAGCTGCATCTGAGCAATACGAGTCTCGGCGTCGCGCTGTCTGCGTTCGGCTATTGCTATGCGACGTTCCAGATCGTCAACGGCTATCTCGGCGACCGCATCGGGCCGCGCCGCATGCTCGCCATTTCCGGCCTGCTGTGGGCGATCGGCACACTGACCACGGGGGTGATCGGCGGTCTCGGTTCGCTGGTGTTCGCTCGGATGTGCGTGGGGCTCGGCGAGGCCGGCACGATTCCGAACGCGACGCGCGCGATGACCAACTGGGTGCCGCCGGTGAAGCGCGGCTTCGCACAGGGCTTCACGCATTCGGCGGCGCGCGCGGCTGCTGCGATCACGCCGCCGCTCCTGGTTGCATTGATTCCGCTGCTCGGCTGGCGTGGCGCATTCGTTGCGCTCGGCCTGGTGAGCCTCGTGTGGGTCGCCGTGTGGTGGCTGTATTTCCGCGACGATCCGCGCACGCATAAAGGCGTGACGCTCGCGGAGATCGACGTGCTGCCGGCGTATGCGGGCCCGCGTCACCGCACCGCGGTGCCGTGGTGGCCGCTTACGCGTCGCATGATGCCGGTGACGCTGGTGTTCTTCTGCCACGCGTGGACGCTTTGGCTCTATCTGAGCTGGCTGCCGAGCTTTTTCGTCGCCGTTTATCACATCGATCTGAAGCACTCGGCGCTCTTCACGTCCGGCGTATTTCTCGCGGGTGTGATCGGCGACACGGCGGGCGGCCTGCTGACCGATGCGATCTACCGGCGTACCGGCAACCTGAACCGCGCGCGCCGCAACGTGATCGTGTGCGGCTTCCTCGGCTCGCTGCTGTTCCTGTCGTGCGTGTTCTTCGTGCACAACCAGACCGTCATCGCGCTGTGCCTCGCTGCCGCGCTGTTCTGCCTCGAGTCCACTGAAGGACCGGTCTGGGCGGTGCCGATGGATATCGCGCCGGCTTTCGCGGGCGTCGCGAGCGGCTTCGTCAGCACCGCGGCGGGTCTCGCGGCGATCGTGTCGCCGCTCGCGTTCGGCATCGTGACGGATCTGACGGGCAGCTATCGCGTGCCGTTCCTGATGTCGATCGGGCTGCTGTTCATCGGCATCGTGCTCGCGTTCTGGATCCGTCCGGACCGCCGGCTCGACGCGCACCACGATCAATCTTCTTCGACTGAATCACTAGGAGTTCATCCATGAATGCAGCTACGGGCGGGCGCGTCGCCGTCGTAACGGGCGCCGCGCGCAACATCGGCCGGGCGATCGCGCTCGAACTCGCGGCGGCGGGCGCGACCGTCGTCGTCAGCGCACGCAGTTCCGCCGACGAAGCCGCGAGCGTCGTCCACGCGATCGAAGCCGCGGGCGGCAACGCAGCGGTCGAACTGGCCGACGTCAGCACGCCGGACGGTGCGCAGGCACTGATGGACGCGGCCGCGCGGCGCTACGGCCGCATCGATCTGCTGGTGAACAACGCGGCCGTGCGGCGCGAAGTGCCGTTCGACGATCTCGACTGGCAGCAATGGCGCGACGTGATGTCGGTCATTCTCGATGGCGCGTACCTGTGCGCGCGCGCCGCGTTGCCGCATCTGCGCGCGTCGGGCGCGGGCGCGATCGTGAACATCGGCGGCATGTCCGCGCATGCGGGATCGAGCGGACGGGCGCACGTGATTGCGGCAAAGGCGGGTCTCGTCGGGCTCACGCGGGCGCTCGCGCATGATCTCGCGCCGGATGGCATCACGGTGAACTGCGTGGTGCCGGGCCTGATCGACACGCACCGTGGCGGCGCGGCCGGCGATCGTCAGCCGGCGCACCACGCGGAGCGCACGACGCTGCTCGGGCGCCGCGGTCAACCGGAAGAAGTCGCGGCGCTGGTCGGATTCCTGTGCGGCGACAAGGCGCGCTATCTGACGGGACAGGTCATCCACGCGAACGGCGGGGCGTTCCTCGGCTGACAGCTGGACGCTTCGAATAGCAGAAAACCAGTGGCATGAAAAAGGAATCGCGCTGCCGCTGGTCTGACGCTATTAATCAGTAATACGAATAAATAAAGGTTGGGTCATTCATTCAACTCACAACGGAGACAGTGATGAAGAAGGCAGTCTGGGCAGTGCCGGCATTGGGTCTGATCGCCGGAGCGGCGCACGCGCAAAGCAGCGTGACGTTGTACGGCATCCTCGACGAAGGGATCATGATCAACACCAACGCGAAGAACGTGGTGAACGGGCACAACGTGGGTGGGCGGCAATTTTCGGTGGATTCGAATTCGGGCACGCAGGGTAGCCGCTGGGGCTTGAAAGGCAAAGAAGATCTGGGCGGCGGCCTCTCCGCGATCTTCATCCTCGAATCGGGGGTGAATCTGAGCACCGGGCAGTTCGGGCAGGGCGGCACCGCGTTCGGCCGCCAGGCGTTCGTCGGGCTGACGAGCCAGCAGTTCGGCTCGGTCACGCTGGGCCGCCAGTACGACAGCATCAACGACTATGTCGGCAACTACGGTTTCGCGCTCGCCTACGGCGGGTCGACGACGGAACACCCGGGCGACATCGACAACGTGAACCACACCTATCGCGCGAACAACACGGTGAAGTACACGAGCCCGAACCTGCGCGGGCTGACCTTCGGTGGCACGGCGACGCTCGGCGGCGTGGCGGGTTCGATCTCGCAGTCGAGCGGCTACACGCTCGGCGCGAACTACGCGGCGGGACCGTTCGGCATCGGCGCGGCGTACGAGCTGTTCAAGAATCCAGCCGCGTCGGGGGCGATCCTGAACGACAACGCGTCCGCCTCGACGTTCAACTCGCTCAACTCCGGCTATCTCGGCACGCGTCCCGCGAATTCGCTGCAGATCGTCGCAGTGGGCGGCAGTTACCGCATCGGCAATGCGTTGCTCGGCGCGGTGTATTCGAACACGCGCTATCTGAACATCGGCGCGTTCAACGGCGCGTCCGCAACCTTCAACAGCTATGAAGTGAACGCGCTGTACCGCGTTACGCCGGCGTTCGCGGCGGCGATCGAATACAACTACACGAAGGGCAACGCCGTGCGCGGCGACCTGGGCGATCAGGGCTACAACCAGGTCTCGCTGCTGCTCGACTATTCGCTGTCGAAGCGCACCGACGTGTATCTGCTCGGCACCTACCAGACCGCGAGCGGCACCAGCTCCACGGGCGCGCCCGCGGTGGCCGACATCGGCAATCTCGGCGATTCGTCGAACAACCGCCAGGCAGTCGCGCGGGTTGCGATTCACCACAAGTTCTGATCGTTTGAGCGTGACTGGCAGCAAAGGCCCGGCGCATCCGCTCCGGGCCTTTGACATGCGGCTGGTGTTACCTTAAGCGGAAATCACGCGACACCTTCCCGTCAGATCAAGCATGAAGAGCAACCTCGATCATCAACTGCGCCTGTTCGTCGAAATCGCGAACTGCGGTTCACTATCCGGCGCGGCCGACGCGCTGTCGCTCACGCAATCGGGACTGAGCCGTCAGCTTGCGAGTCTCGAAAGCGCGATCGGGCAGACACTGTTCGTGCGCAACGGACGCGGCGTGTCGCCCACCGAGGCAGGGCAGAAGCTGCTCGAAGCGGCGCGCTCCGCGTATCAGCTGATCGACGGCACGCTCACGCAACTGCGCGATCAGCACGGCATCACCGCGGGCACGCTGAACGTCGCGACCATTCATACGCTCACCTATTACTTCATGGCCGAAGTGGCCGCGAAGTTCATGGCGCAACGGCCCAGCGCCGGTGTCGTGCTGCTCGGGCGAAGTTCGCCCGGTGTCGTCGAGCTGGTGGAGTCGGGGCGCGCGGAGATCGGCTTCGTCTACGACTCGGCGGTGGCCAGCGACGAACTCGACATCACGCCGCTGTTCGAGGAAGACATGGGCTTCGTCGTGCACGAAAGCTCGCAGTTCGCGAGCCTTCCGGGCATCACGCTCGATGCCAGGACGCCGCCGCTCGTGGTCTTTCCGGCCGGCTACGCGTTGCGGCGCATGCTGCATACGCGCGACTTCAACGCAACGGTCGCGGCGGAAGTCGAGACCGTGGACGCCATGCTCAAGCTCGTGTCGCTTACCAACGGTCAGTGCATTCTGCCGAACCTGATTCCGGAAAAGCTGTTGCGCGAATATCAGCTCACCCGCGTGCCGATCCTGGCGCCGCTGATGCGCCGGCGCATCGTGGCGATCACGCGGCGCGGCCGGCCGCTGTCGGCCATGACGTCGCTGATGCTCGACATCGCGCGTGAAAGCGCGGCGAAAGCCTGGCAGTGAACGGCGCCCTTTCGCTTTCATTACCTCCTTCATTATTCTGAGCATTGCGTCATAGCTGCTATGAACCCGCGTTCATAGCTCGAAAGGCCTCACTCTCCGATACTGAATCCATGCATTGACGACACGGTGTCGTCGGTGGCGGACACGGTACCCACTGGAGACTGAGATGAGCGAACGGATTGCGATCGTGAGCGGCGCGAGCCGCGGTATTGGCCGTGCGACGGCGATCAGGCTGGCGAAGGACTATGGCGGCGTGGTGCTGGTCGCACGCAACGCGGAACTGCTCGAAAGCACCGCTGAAGCCGTGCGCGCAGCCGGCGCCGAAGCGTTCGTCATCGACGCCGATCTGCGCGATCCTGCTGTGGCGAAGTCGGTGGTCGAGCAGACGCTCGGCAGATTCGGGCGCATCGATGCAGTGGTGAACATCGCCGGCGCGGTGCCGCAGGTCGACGTGCTCGACATGACCGACGAACAGTGGGACGACGGTTTCGCGCTCAAGCTGCACGGCGCGCGTCGGCTGACGGTGCACGCGTGGGACGCGTTGAAGAAAACGAACGGGTCGGTGATCTTCACGTCCGGCAATTCCGCGCAGACGCCGAAGTCGGCATTCGCGGCGGTCGCGACGGTGAACGCGGCGATCGTTGCGATGGCGAAGGCATTTGCCGACCGCGGCACGACGGACGGCGTGCAGGTCAACAGCGTGCTGCCCGGGCCCGTAATGACGGACCGCCGACGCTCGTATATGGAGAAGTACGCGCCGGCGCATGGCATGAGCGTCGAAGAGGCGCTCGAAAAGTTTCCGTCGCAGGTGGGTATCACGCGCTATGGCAAGCCCGAGGACATCGCGGAACTGATGGCGTTCGTACTGTCGCCGGCGGGCAACTGGATTGTCGGATCGGCGCTGCGGATGGACGGCGGCGAGATCAAGGCGGTGTGACGGTGCGTTAGTGAGGTATCGTCGCGGCAATGCACTGCATCGGAACACGGAGAGAGACACATGGAACTGCGAGCCAAACATTATTTCGATGAACGCGCGACGGCTGAAATGAATGAACACCTGCGGCCGAAAGCACGCACCGTTCAGGAAAAACTTGCGTACGCGTGCCGCATCCTTGCGATGAGCGGGCATGAAGCGGGGCTCGCCGGTCAGATCACCGCGCGTTCGGAGAAACCGCGGTGCTACTGGACGCTGCGTTTCGGCCTCGGTTTCGACGAAGCGACACCGGACGATTTCATCGAAGTCGACGCGGACCTGCACACCGTCACCGGCAACGGCATGGCCAATCCAGCGACGCGCTTTCATTTGTGGGTTTATGAAGCGCGCCCGCAGACGAACGCGATCATTCACACGCATTCGCCGTACGTGTCCGCGCTCGTCGCGGCGCGCCAGCCGCTCGTGATCGCGCACATGGACATGACGCCGCTGCACGACGACTGCGCGTTTCTCGCCGACTGGCCCGGCGTGCCGATTGCGGACCAGGAAGGCGTGCTGATTTCGAACGCGCTCGGCAACAAACGCTGTATCCTGCTCGCGCATCACGGCCAGCTGACCACGGGCGTCGGCGTCGAAGAGGCGACCTATCTGGCGGTCTATCTGGAACGCGCCGCGCGCATGCAGATCCGGGCCCGCGTATTCGGCCCGATCACACCGGTGCCCGACGACCTGGCGGCCGAGGCGCACGACTATCTGCTGACGCCGTCGATCGTGAACGGCACCTTCGACTACTGGTGCCGCCAGGTGGACCGGCTGTGAGCCACTGCATCGTCTTCGAACCAACAACCATCACACGATGACTGCGTACCTGCTGATCGTTGTCGCCGGCATCTGGGCTGGCGCGCAGAACGCGCTGGCCGGCGGCGGCTCGTTCGTCACGCTGCCAGCGCTGATCCTGTCCGGCATGACGCCGATCGCGGCGAACATCACGTCGACGGTCGCGCTGTTTCCGGGGCAGTCCACGTCGGGGATCGTCGCGGCGAAATGGGTGACGGGCGCGGGCAAGCTGCCGTTCTGGGCGCTGTTCGCGATCAGTCTCGCGGGCGGCGCGTTGGGCGGCGTGCTGCTGCTGCGTACCTCGCCGAAGACCTTCGAATATCTGGTGCCCTGGCTCGTGCTGTTCGCGACGATCGTGTTCGCGTGGGGCAGCTTCCTCAGGAAGCCGCACGAGGCGAGCGTGCATCTCGGTCCGCTGCGCACTTCGTTTGCGCAGTTTGCGATCGCCGTCTACGGCGGGTACTTCGGCGGCGGCATCGGTTTTCTGATGATGGCGGCGCTCTCGATGGCAGGCGTGCCGACGCGCAACGCAGTCGCGATCAAGAATGCGCTCGCGGGTGTAATGAACGCGGCCGCCGTGGTGATCTTCGTGATGTCGCCGGAACTGCACTGGCATGCGGCCATCGCGATGGGCGTCGGTTCGGTGCTGGGCGGCTTCGCCGGTTCGTGGGCGGTCGCGCGGATCAACGAACGGGCGTTGCGGATTCTCGTGGTCTGCATTGGCGCGGCGCTGACGGTCGGGCTCTTCATGCGGCCGGTGTGAAAGCAGAGTCACACCCTCGGTAAAGTTGCTATGAAGTTGTAAATATGACTTACAATCCGTTCCCGGACAGATTCCCCGTTCCGTGAACATGGCCGAGCAAAAAGCGCCGGGTATGCCTGCGCGCATCTATACCGACATCCTGAACCGCATCATCGAGGGCGAATACGAGGAAGGCTCGCGCCTGCCGACCGAACACGCGCTGGCCGGGCAGTTCTCGACCTCGCGTCCGACCGTGCGCGAAGCGCTTGCGCAGCTGCGCGCGGACGGCATCATCGCCACCCGCCACGGCGCCGGCACCACCGTGATCCGCCGGCCTGACCCGGACGTGCGCAAGTTCGCGCCGCTCGAAACCTTGTCGGACGTGCGCCGATGCTATGAATTCCGCGCGGTGATCGAGGCCGGAGCCGCGGCGCTCGCGGCCCAGCACACGAACGACGCCGATATCGCGGCAATCCAGCAGGAGTGGGACAACCTCGAGACCATCGTCGAGACCGCGGGCATCGGCGCGAAGGACGACTTCGCGTTCCACCTCGCAGTGGCGCGCGCGTCGAAGAACCCGTTCTTCATCACGTCGCTGTCGTCGATCCACGAGCAGATGGTGTTCAGCATGAACCTGTCGCGCAACCTGTCGCTCGTAAAGTCGGTTGAGCGGCAGCGGACCGTCCAGCACGAGCATCTCGCCGTGCTCGAAGCGATCCAGCGGCACGACGCCGAACGTGCGGCCCGGGCGATGCGCGCGCATCTGGACCGCGCGATCGAACGCATGTTCGGCATCTGAGACCAGCGGAGCGGCGGCAAGCCGAAGGCAAGCTAGGGGTTTACACGCGGATACTTGTCATGTTGTTTGACAACATCGACGGGGGAGTGCTAACTTCCGGGTCCATCGATCCACACTCCCTTTTCGAGGTCTCATGAACGTGTCCCCGATCGTCGAGAGCGAATTTGCCTCGACCGTGATGGCGGTGCCGCCGCTTGCGCGCAACGCCGACCTGAGTCTCGACGTCGAAGCCAACCGCAAACTGATCCAGCACATGGAAGCGGGTGGCGTGCGTACGCTGCTGTACGGCGGCAACGCGAACCTGTATCACGTCGCGCCGAGCGAATACCGCGATCTGCTCGACATGCTGTCGTCGCTGACCGCGGCCGGCACGCGCGTGATTCCGGCCATCGGCCCCGACTTCGGCAAGATGCAGGACCAGGCGCGCATGCTCGCGCAGACGCAGTACCGCACCGCGATGGTCCTGCCGCTGTCCGGCTTCACGACGCCGGTGGGTGTCGAAGCGGGCTTGAAGCGGATCGTCGATATCGCGGGCATGCCGCTCACGCTCTACATCAAGAGCGAAGACTACCTGGACGTCGACACGCTCGCGAGCCTCGTCGAAGGCGGCACGCTGAGCGCCGTGAAATACGCGATCGTCCGCGACGATCCGGCCAACGATCCGTACCTGAAGCGCCTTCTGCAAAGCGTGAATCCCGCGCGTGTGATCTCGGGCATGGGCGAGCGCCCGGCGCTCGTGCACGTGCGCGATTTCGGCATGGCGTCGTGGACCACCGGTTCGGGCTGTATCGCGCCGAAGGCGGTGATGGCGCTGCTGCGCGCCGCGAAGGCTGGCGGGATGGACGAAGCGCAGCGCCTCTACGACGCGTTCATGCCGCTCGAAACGCTGCGCGACGAGATCTCGCTGATCCGTGTGCTGCACGATGCGGTCACGTTCTCCGGTGTCGCCGACATGGGCGCGCATCTGCCGCTGCTGAGCGAGTCGCCGGCTGCGCGCCACGCGGAGATTGCCGCCGCGGCGAAGACGCTGCTCGCGTTCGACAGCACGGTGCCGGCGACGGCATAAGCAGTAAGCCTAATCAAATCGTCAAAGCAACGTATGGCCGCAACGAACGCGGCCGTTCCACCCGCTTACCGGATTTCCCAGGAGCAAGACAAGCGTGAGCAACAAGCGAAAGACCCCCGAAGAACTGCGTAGCCATCGCTGGTATGGCGTGAACGACCTGCGTTCTTTCGGCCATCGTTCGCGTACCGCGCAGATGGGTTACAGCCGCGAGGAATATGCGGGCAAGCCCGTGATCGCGATCCTCAACACGTGGAGCGAGATGAACCCGTGCCACACGCACTTCAAGCAGCGTGTGGAAGAAGTGAAACGCGGCATCTGGCAGGCGGGCGGCTTCCCGATCGAACTTCCGGTGCAGACGCTGTCCGAACCGTTCCAGAAGCCGACCACGATGCTCTACCGCAACTTCCTCGCGATGGAAGCGGAAGAGACGCTGCGTTCGTATCCGGCGGATGGCGTGGTGCTGATGGGCGGTTGCGACAAGACCACGCCGGCGCTGCTGATGGGCGCGGTGTCGATGGATCTGCCCGCGATCTTCCTGCCGGCCGGTCCGATGCTGCGCGGCAACTGGAACGGCGCGACGCTCGGCTCCGGCTCCGACACGTGGAAGTACTGGGCCGATCTGCGTGCCGGCAAGATCACCGAAGAGGACTGGAAGGGCGTGGAAGGCGGCATCGCGCGTTCGCCGGGTCACTGCATGACGATGGGCACCGCGTCGACGATGACGAGCGCGGTCGAAGCCCTCGGCTTCACGCTGCCAGGCTTCGCATCGATTCCGGCGCCGGACTCGCGGCACGCGCAGATGTCGGCGAAAACCGGCATGCGCATCGTCGACATGGTGTGGGAAGACCTGAAGCCGTCGGACATCATCACGCGCAAGGCGATCGACAACGCAGTGACCACCTGTCTCGCGTTGTCGGGCTCGACCAACGCGATCGTGCACATGATCGCGCTCGCGCGCCGCGCGGGGGTCGACCTGACGCTCGCGCAATACGACGAGATCGCGCGCCGCACGCCGGTGCTCGCGAACATCCGTCCGACCGGCGAGTACCTGATGGAAGACTTCTATTACGCCGGCGGCCTCACGGCGATGCTGAAGGAACTGGGCGACCTGATCGACGGCACGCAGAAGACGGTGAACGGCCGCACGCTCGGCGAGAACATCGCCGACGCGCAGATCTTCAACGACGCGGTGATCCGTCGTCGCGCGGATCCGGTGATGCCGGATACGGGTCTCGCGGTGCTGCGCGGCAATCTCGCGCCGGACGGCGCGGTGATCAAACCGGGCGCCGCCGAAGCGAAGCTCCACGTGCATACCGGCCGCGCGGTCGTGTTCAGGGACTACAACGACATGGCCGCGCGTATCGACAGCGACGATCTCGACGTCGATGCGGACAGCGTGATCGTGCTGCAGCACGCGGGCCCGGTCGGCGCGCCCGGCATGCCGGAGTGGGGCCAGCTGCCGATTCCGCAGAAGCTCCTGAAGCAGGGCGTGCGCGACATGCTCCGCATTTCGGACGCGCGGATGAGTGGCACGAGCTATGGCGCGTGCGTGCTGCACGTTGCGCCCGAGTCGTTCATCGGCGGACCGCTCGCGCTCGTGCGGGACGGCGACATGATCGAGCTGAACGTGCCGGAGCGGCGTCTGAACGTGCTGATCTCCGACGCAGAGATGGTGCGCCGCAAGGCCGCATGGGTCGAGCCCGAACCGCGCTTCACGCGCGGCTACGGCGCGATGCACCAGATGCACGTGATGCAGGCGGACAAGGGCTGCGACTTCGACTTCCTGCAGCGCGAAGGCGCCGCGGGTTCGTGCAGCGCCGGCGGCGAGCCGGAGATTCACTGAGGTATCGGCATTGGCTTGACGTCATGGCGCGCGATGGGGTTTGCAAGCGGACACGCAGTCCGGCGCGCCATGACGAACGAGGAGGCGTTTCATAGAGGTAAACCCGGGTAGCAAATCACAACGATTAAATATAGGACTACGGATGAAAAAGACACTCATCGCATCGGCGATCGGTTTGATCGCCATGAGCGCGCATGCTCAGAGCACGGTCACGCTGTACGGCATCGTCGATACCGGCATCGGCTATCAGAGCAACTCGGCGTCGCTCGGCAAGACTACGGGCGGCAAGTCGGTGGTCAAGATGGTGCAGGGCGTGTGGGCAGGCGATCGCTTCGGCCTGAAGGGCAGCGAAGACCTGGGCGGCGGCTCGAAGGCGATCTTCCAGCTCGAGCAGGGCTTCAATCCGGATACGGGCGCCGAGTCGACGTCGGGTCTCGGCTTCAGCCGCGCGGCCTTCGTCGGTCTGACGAACCAGAACTACGGCACGCTGACGGCCGGCCGCCAGTACGCGCCGTACTACACGCTGCTCGCACCGTACAGCCCGACCACGTGGCTCACCGGCGCCTACGGCGCGCACCCGGGCGACGTCGATTCGATGGACACGATCTATCGCATCAACAACTCGCTGGTCTACACGTCGCCGAGCTTCGCGGGTCTGACCGTGAGCGGCATGTACGCATTCGGCGGCGTTGCAGGCAGCACCAACGCGGGCTCGACGTGGAGCGTCGCGGCACAGTACCTGCACGGTCCGTTCGGTCTGGCGGTGGGCTTCGAGCGTCTGAACAACTCGACGGTGGGCGGCGGCGCGTGGGGTGCGAACTCGACGGCGTCTAGCAACGGCGAGCCGGGCGTGTCGGCGATCACCAACGGCTACCAGACGGCCGCTGCGCAACAGCGCTTCGCGGTGACAGGCGGCTACAAGTTCAACGACCAGTGGGACGTGTCGGCGTCGTATTCGAACACGCAGTATGTGGCAGGCGCGGGCTCGTCGTTCCACGACACCGCGATCTTCAACACCGGCGGCGTCGTGCTGCACTACAAGCCGCTGTCGGCACTGGATCTCGCGGCAGGCGTGGCCTACACGCGCGCAACGGAAGCGAACGGCATCACGAACGCGGCGAGCTACCAGCAGTACAACCTCACGCAGTTCTACAGCCTGTCGAAGCGCACTGGCCTGTACTTCATCGAGGCGTATCAGCGCGCGAACGGCAAGACGCTCGGCACGAACGGCGCGGGCAGCATCGTCGACGCGACGGCCGATATCGGCGACGGACAGAACAGCGCACCGTCTTCGTCGCACACCATGGTGGCAGGCGGCGTGGGCATCATCCACAAGTTCTAACGCTTAGCGAAGCGTCTCAACCGATCGACAAGTGGTGATTTGAACCACGGCGGCAGTACCTGTGCTGCTGCCGTGGCTTTTTGCGTTTAGCGACTTCCGCTTAACGCCAGGCGCTTTTCAGCGCCCGTGCTGTTTAGCGCTTCTTTAGCCGCTTGCCTTCAGGCGTGAAGTCGTAGCTCGCGAAGCTGCCGCCTTGATAACGCTGCGCGGTTGCATCGAGCGGATTCGTCTGCGGGAGAATTTCCGCGGCGTAGTCTTCCGCGTTCTGCTTCGGCTCATAGCCGAGCTTTTGCGCGCCGCCGTCGTTATTCCAGTAGCTGCGCGTATTCGCCGACACACCCCACACCACTAGAAAGCCGATCTCCGGCACGTTGATGGCCTGATCCATCATGTGCAGGAAGTCTTCGTGGCCGAACCACGTGGACAGATGACGGAACTCGGTCGGCTCAGGCAGGCAACTGCCGATCCGCACGCACAGTGATTCGATGCCGTGTTTGTCCCAGTACAGGCGCGCGAGCGATTCGCCCCAGGCCTTCGAGAGTCCATAGAACCCGTCGGGACGGAACGCGCAGTCCAGATCGAGCTTGTCTTCGACCGGATACATGCCGATCGCGTGATTTGAGCTCGCGAACACGATCCGGCGCACGCCGTGACGACGCGCGCCTTCATACACCTCGACGAGCCCGCGCAGGTTGTTCTCGATGATTTCGGGCAGCGGCCGCTCGACGCTCGTGCCGGCCATATGGATCAGCACATCGACACCCTGCAGCAGACGATCGACCACCGCGGGGTCGCGCAGGTCGCCGTGCATCACGTCTTCGCCCGGCACGATCGGCTCAAGCGGTTTCGAACCCGCCGCCGAACGCAGATCGACACCGCGCGCAAGCAGCGCGCTCCGCAGCACGCGGCCCAGCTGGCCGGCCGCACCGCTCAAAGCAACTTTGGTCACGTTGAAAACCTCTTGTCCTGAAGAGCAAACAGAAGCGCCGTAGCGCGCAAGAACGCGGGGGCGGATGGATAGACGACCCCTCGCAGGTGCGAAACATCGTGACAACGAGGGTTAAAGTTGTCAATCAAATTCTGGGTGGCTGACGATAGCGGGCCTCCGCCCACGCAGCAATGGCGCGAAAGAAGCCTCATCCAAAGGGTCTGACGCAGTTCGGCAATGCAGCGATGAGCAATCAAGTACGGGTATTCACTAAGGCTCAACCGGGGTCGAGGTCTATACAATTCGCCGTTGTCAAACAACAGGTGAAGCGGCGGGCGGGGTCCCGCCGTGCGACCGGAAGTTCTGGTCTGCACTCGAAGGCCCTTATTACAAACAAGGAAGACACACGATGCGAAAGACTCCGCTGTCCCGCGTTTCGGCCATGGTTGCCGCAATCGCTCTGGCCTGTGGCGCGGGTAGCGCCGAAGCACGCATGTTCCGCGCGGCCAACGTGCACGCCGATACGTTCCCGACGGTCGTGACGCTGAAGGCGATGGGCGACGAGCTCAGCAAGACGACCAACGGTCAGGACACGATCAAGGTGTTCGGCAACAGCGCGCTCGGCTCGGAACCCGACACGATCAGCCTGGTGCGCGTCGGCGCGCTGGACATGGTGTGGGCGAACGGCTCGGCATTCAACGAAGTCGTGCCGGAATCGGTGATTCCGTCGCTGCCGTTCCTGTTCCGCGACATCGACCATTTCCGCAAGGTGATGTACGGCCCGGTCGGCCAGCAGATTCTCGACGCGTTCTCGTCGAAGGGCATGGTCGCGCTGGCGTTCTATGAAAGCGGCGCCCGTTCGATGTATTCGAAGAAGCCGATCCACTCGCCGGCCGACATGAAGGGCATGAAGGTGCGCGTGCAGCCGTCGGACCTGATGGTCGACGAGATCAAGGCGATGGGCGGCACGCCGACGCCGATGCCGTTCGCCGAGGTCTACACGGGCCTGAAGACGGGTCTCGTCGACGCGGCCGAGAACAACGTGTCGTCGTACTACGAGACGAAGCACTACGAAGTCGCGCCGGTGTACTCGGAAACGCAGCACGCGATGACGCCGGAAGTGCTGGTGTTCTCGAAGAAGATCTGGGACACGCTGACCCCGCAGGAACAGGCGGCGATCAAGAAAGCCGCGCAGGACTCGGTGCCGGGCTACGTGAAGCTGTGGACCGCGCACGAAGCGGACGCGATGAAGGCCGTCGTCAAGGGCGGCGCGACTATCGTGCCGGCTTCGCAGATCGACCGCGCCGCGTTCGTGAAGGCGATGCAGCCGGTGTGGGCGAAGTACGAATCGACGCCGAAGATGAAGCAGATCGTCGACGCGATCGAGGCGGTCAAGTAAGGGACCTGGCGGATACGCCGCGCCGGAGCGTCCGTCCCGCACGAAGCGGGGGACGCTCCGGCTTCTTGCTTTCTGCGCGGAGATGGCCCGCTGTTTTCAGGGGCGCTTGCAGGCCTTCGAGGGCTTTCAGCGCTTCGCGCGATGGATGAGGATGTCCAGATGAGTGTGATGAAACGACCGAACGACTGGGTCGCGGGCGCGCTGACCGTGCTGTCCGCGCTGAGCCTGATCGTGCTGTGCGTGCTGGTGCTGTATGGCGTGGTGATGCGCTACGTGTTCGACAACGCCCCCGATTACGTCGAGCCGATCGCGCTGCTGCTGGTGATCGCGATCGCGTTCTTCGGCGCCGCGCTGAAGGTGCGCGATCGCGGCCACATCGGCCTCGATTCGCTGATCGACAAGCTGCCGGAAAAAGCGTATGACGCGGCCATCGCGTTCCAGCACCTGTGCCTGATCGCGTTCTCGATCGCGGTGATGGTGGGCTGCTACGAAATGGCGGCAACCACCGGCGACGATCCGATTCCGATCATCGGCCTGCCGGAGGCCACGCGTTACTACATTCCGATGATCGCCGGTGCGTGCATCGTGCTCTTTTCCCTCGAACATCTGCTGGACATGTTCGCACGCAAGCGGACCTGATCGACCATGGAACTCGCAATCCTTTCCGTCAGTTTTATCGTTTTTCTCCTGCTCGGGGTGCCGGTTTCGTTCGCGCTCGGGCTGTCGTGCGTGCTGACCTACCTGCATGAAGGCCTGCCGCTCGCCACCGCGATGCAGTCGATGGTGTCGGGCATCAACGCGTTCTCGTTCCTCGCGGTGCCGTTCTTCATCCTGTCCGGCGAACTGATGCTGCACGGCGGTATCGCCGACCGCATCCTGCGTTTCGCGCAGGCCACCGTCGGGCATTTCCGCGGCGGTCTCGGCATGGCCAACGTGGTGGCGTGCACGATGTTCGGTGGCGTGTCGGGTTCGCCGACGGCCGATACGTCGGCGATGGGCGGCGTGGTGATCCCGCTGATGAAGCGCGAGGGCTACAGCGCCGCGTATGCCGTCAACGTGACGACGCATTCGTCGCTTGCCGGTGCGCTGATGCCGACGTCGACCAACATGATCATCTACGCGCTCGCCGCGCAGGGCATTACGGGCATGGTGGCCGGCAACTCGGTGAGCGGCGTGTCGATCGGCGACCTGCTGTTCTCGGGCCTGATCCCGGTGCTGTGGGTGATGGGCTTCGTGCTCGTGACGGCCTACTGGCAGGCGGTGCGCTTCGGTTTCCCGCGCCATGCCGACGGCTCCACCAAACTCGCCGCCTTTCCGGGCTGGGCCGAAGTGGGCCGCACCTTCATCGGCGCGTTGCCTGGCCTGTTCGTGATCCTGATCATTCTCGGCTGCGTCGCGAAGGGCATTGCGACCGCGACAGAGGCGGCCGCGATCGCGGTGGGCTATTCGCTGCTGCTGACCATCGTGGTGTATCGCAGTATGACGCGCGAGAAGCTCTTCAAGGCGCTGACGCGCGCGGCCAGAACGACGGGCGTCGTGCTGCTGCTGATCGGCGTGTCGAACATGCTGCGCTTCCAGATGGCGTACCTCGAGATTCCGGATGCGATCGAGAGTGTGCTCGAACACGCGACCACGATTCCGTGGCTGATGCTGCTGTACATCAACATCATCCAGGTGTTCCTCGGCACCTTCGTCGACATGGCGGCGCACATCCTGATCACGACGCCGCTGTTCCTGCCGCTCGCGATGCATTACAACGTCGGTCCGGTGCAGTTCGGTATCATGATCCTGCTGAACTGCTCGCTCGGCCTCGTGCATCCGCCGATCGGGTCGGTGCAGTTCATCGGTTGCGCGATCGGCGAGGTGTCGATTGGCGAAACCACGAAGATCGCGTGGCCGTATTACCTGGCAATCTTCAGCGCGATCAATATCGTCACGTATTTCCCCGCGTTTTCGACCTGGCTGCCCAGTCTGATCAACGGGCATCCGGTGTTCTAGGGACGAAGGGCGCGGCGCAGTACACCGCGCCCTTGTTCCCTCGCGGCGCGGTTTCGCGCCGCGCCCGGGATGCGTGCACGTACCGGCGGCGCACCTTCCAGGAGACTGAACACCTTGAGACTCGACACGACAACCGTCCGGCTGGTGCTTGCGATCGTCGACGAGGGCAGCATTTCGCGCGCCGCGGACCGGCTGGGCCTCGCGGTGGCGGCGGCGTCGAGGCGCGTGACGGATCTCGAGGAGCAGCTCGGCGCGAAGCTGTTCCGCCGCGTGCCGCACGGCGTCGACATTACCGAGTCCGGCTACAAGCTGCTGCAGTACATCCGCCAGATCGACAACCTCGTCGATCGCCTGGAAGGAGACGCGCAGGCGCTGCACCAAGGGCTGGACGGCCGCATCATCATCGGCGCGCCGAAGGCGGTCGTGATCGAATTTCTCGCACCAGATATCGCGAACATCCAGCGCAAATATCCGGGTATCTCGCTGAAGGTCGTCGAGGAAAACAGCAAGATCGTGCAGCAGTTGCTGCGCGACAAGGTGATCGACGTCGGCATCTATGAAAAGAAGAGTGGCTTTCTCGACCTCGCGAAAACACCGTATCGCGACGACCGGCTGGTGCTCGTCTACAGCCGCGCGCATTTCCAGTTCGACGATACGCCGGTCGGTATCGACGCGCTGATCGAACTGCCGATCGTCAGCCTCGGCGCCGGCTCCGCGGTGCTCGCGGCGGTGCAACGCGCGTACCGCAGTCGCGGCCGCCAGTTCGCCGGCAATTTCACGGTGGCGGGCTTCGACACGATGCTCGCGCTGGTGCGCCACGGGCTCGGCGTCGGGCTGATGCCGCCGGACGTGCTGCGCAGCTTCCACCCGGAGCGCGCGCTCGGCACCGCGGAACTCGAGGGCGACTGGCATCACCGCAACTACGTGCTCTCTTTTCTCGAAGGCCACGCGCAGGAGCGCACGCTGCATCACGTCGTGACCGAACTGCTCGGCGGCACACCGGCCGAACGCTAAGGTCTGACATCAACTCCCTCCCGGTTTCGCCAATCGCGAAACCAGACATGCTCCTTCCATCCTTGCCGCTGCCCGCGCGCTGCGCGACAGTCTGACGTCAGCACATAAGCCAAGGAAAGGAGACTTCAGATGACCCAAACGGCGCAACTGCCGCTGCAAGGCATTCGCGTGCTCGACGTGAGCCAGGTGATGGCCGGTCCGTTCGCCTGCATGCTGCTCGCCGATCTCGGCGCCGACGTGATCAAGGTGGAGCCGCTGGAAGGCGACCAGACCCGCGGCGCGATGGGCTTCAAGATGAAGGGGCCCGACAGCATGGGCTTCCTGAACATGAACCGCAACAAGCGTTCGCTGTCGCTCGACCTGAAGAGCGACGAAGGTCGCGAGTTTTTCTACAAGCTCGCGAAAACCGCGGACGTGATCGTCGAGAACTACCGTCCGGGCGTCGTGCAGCGGCTGCGGATCGATTACGAGACGATCCGCGAGATCAATCCGAAGATCGTCTACGTCAGCATTTCGGGCTTCGGGCAGAGCGGGCCGTGGGCGTCGCGGCCGGGTTTCGACCTGATGGCGCAGGCCATGTCTGGCGTGATGAGCGTGACCGGCTACAAGGGCGGCAAGCCGGTGAAGGCGGGCGTGCCGGTGGCCGACATCGGCTGCGCGCTGTTCGCGGTATACGGCCTGCTATCCGCGTACATCGGCGCGCAGAAGAGAGGGCAGGGCCAACATATCGACGCGTCGCTGTTCGATTCGGCGATGGCGTTCTCGATCTGGGACATGTCCGACTACTGGGGCACGGGCGTGCCGCCGACTCCGCTCGGCACCAGCAACAAGATGAGCGCGCCGTACCAGGCGGTGAAAGCGCGCGACGGCTACTTCGTGATGGGTGCCACCAACCAGAAGCTGTGGACGAAACTCTGCGAGCTGCTGCAGCGTCAGGACCTCATCAAACATGCCGGGTTCGAGACCGTATCTCTGCGGCTGAAAAACCGCGAGGCGCTGATCGAAACGCTCGAACAGGAGTTCGGCAAACGCGATTGCGAAGACTGGATCGACACGATGCTCGCGGCCGGCATTCCCGCGGGTCCGATCCTGTCGTACCCCGAAGCATTTGCGAGCGAGCACGCGCAGCACCGAGGCATGTGCATGGAAATCGATCATCCGATCGAAGGGAAGGTCAAGAACATCGGCTTTCCGGTGAAGCTGCTCGGCACGCCGCAGCAGGTGCGCCGCCATCCGCCGCTACTCGGCGAGCACAACGCCGAGCTGTTCGCCGAGATCGACGGGACCGCACCATGAGCGAAACCGATACTGTCAAATTGACGCTGCATGCGTCCGGCGCGGCCGCGATCGTGATCGATCGCCCCGAGCGCCATAACGCGATGACGATCCCGATGTACGAGGCGCTGCTCGAGCGCATCGCGCAGTGCGAGCGCGACGCAGCGGTGCGCTGCATCCTGCTGTGCGGTGCGGGCGGCAAGTCGTTCGTGTCGGGCACGGACATCGGCTACTTCACCGGCTTTCGCAATGGCCGCGACGGCGTCGCGTACGAAGCGCTGGTCGAAAAGGTGATCGACGCGGTGGAGCGCATCGCGCTACCGACTATCGCGGTGATCGACGGCTGGACGGTGGGCGGCGGCCTCGCGCTCGCCACCGCGTGCGACTTTCGTCTGTGCACCGACTCGTCGCGCTTTGGTGCGCCGATCGCAAAGACGCTGTCGAACACGCTGTCGGCGCGCAATCTCGCGCGGCTCGCTGCCGCATTCGGCGTGCCGCGCGTGAAGAAGATGCTGATGCTCGCCGACATGCTGAGCGCACAGGATGCGCTCGCGTGCGGCTACGTCTACGAAGTCTGCGCGCGCGACACGCTGGAAGCATCTGCCGCAGCGCTCGCCGAACGGCTGATCGCGCTGTCGCCCGTCACGCAGCGCGCGGTGAAGGAAAGCCTGCGTCGCATCGTTGTCGAACGGCGGCTCGACGACGAGGATCTGATCGAGCAGGTCTACGGCAGCGAAGCGTTTCGCGACGCGGTAAAGGCGTTCACCTCGGGTTCATCGAAGCGTTGAAACGCTGAAGCCGCATCGAACATAACAAGGAGGAGACATGAAAGGATTGCAGCCGAAGGCGACCACCACGGTGCTACTGATGCTGTGCCTGATGTACTTCATCACGTATGTGGATCGCGTCAACATCAGCACCGCAGCCGGGCAGTTCAAGGCGGAACTCGGGCTTTCGAACACGCAGCTCGGGCTGATCTTTTCGGCGTTCGCGTATCCGTACGTGATATTCCAGTTCATCGGCGGCTGGGTCAGCGATCGCTTCGGCGCGCGCCGCACGCTGATCGCCTGCGCGGCGATCTGGGCTGTGGCCACCACGCTGACGGGTCTCGCGGGAGGCTTCTACGCGCTCGTGGCCGCACGCCTGCTGCTCGGGCTCGGCGAGGGCGCGACCTTTCCCGCGTCGACGAGCGCGATGGCGTCGTGGATCACGCGCGATAAACGCGGCATGGCGCAGGGCATCACGCATTCCTCCGCGCGGCTCGGCAACGCGATCGCGCCGATGCTGGTGCTCGCGTTGATGAGCGCGTTCGACTGGCGCGCGTCGTTCTATCTGCTGGGCGCGCTGAGCTTCGGCTGGCTGGTGTTGTGGCTGATCACCTACACGGAGAGGCCGGCCGACCACGCGCGCATCACGTCCGCCGAACTCGCGGTGCTGCCGCCGCCGCGCGTCCATCCGGATTCGCCGCGCGGCACGTGGCTGCGTCTGTTTCGCCGCATGCTGCCGGTGTCGATCGTCTACTTCTGCTACAACTGGATCTTGTGGCTGATGCTCGACTGGATGCCGCTGTACTTCATGCACAGCTTCCATCTGAACATCAGGAAGGCGGTGATCTTCACGTCGGGCGTGTTTGTTGCCGGCGTGGTGGGCGATCTGGTGGGCGGCATGGTCAGCGACCGGCTGGTACGGCGTACCGGCAACCTGAGGCTCGCGCGCAGCAACCTCGTAGCGGTCTGCATGGCGTTGACGGGCCTGTCGCTGATTCCGGTCGTGCTGCTGCACGATCCGGTCTACTCGCTGATCTTCCTCGGGGCGGCAATGTTCTTCAACGAGATGAACGTCGGGCCGATGTGGGCGATCCCGATGGACATCGCGTACGACCGCTCCGGCACCGCGAGCGGCATCATGAGCGGCACCGGCTTCACGGCGGCGATCGTGAGCCCGGTCGTGGCCGGCTATGTTGCCGATCATGCGGTCAACTGGAACATCACGTTCATGCTGTCGATCGGCGTGATGGCGATCGGCATTCTGGTGAGCTTCCTGATGAAGCCCAACCGCGCGTTCGAAAACGTATCACGACGTGTGGAAACGCCGGAAACCTCGTTGCCGCAGCGCGCGCGGGACGCGGCTTAGGTGCTCAGGTGATCTGGCCGGCTGCCCGCGAAGCGTTTGCCCATCGTAGCAGGCGTGGACGTTCGCTTTCGATCGGTCCCAGCCTGCCGTAGAGTCCATCGATCAATCCATAGCCGATGGCGGCGAGCTTCGCCAGCTTGCCGCCTTCGAACAGCAGCACCTGCGCGATCTGCATCAACGTGACGACGTTCGGCGCGATCGCAACCGGAAACGACAGCACATACTGCCTGCACAGAAACATGCCGTTGCGCGCCATGTAGTAGCGGCGCTCGGCCGGATGGTTCGTCGACGTCACGCGCAGCGAACCCAGCCGGTGCACGCGCCGGTGTCCGATGCGGTGCGTCAGCACGAGACGCGGGTCGATGTAGAACGGCACGCCGAGCTGCAACGCGCGCATCGCGTAGTCGGTGTCGACATGATCGATGAAGAACGCTTCCGCGAACGCGCCGAGCTTCTCATACGCGCCGCGCGAGATCACCGACCCCGACGACAGCAGGAACGAGCAGCGCTGCGGGCCGTGGCATCCTTCGAACGACAATCGCCGCCACGTGAAGCCGTTGCTGACGATCTGCGGCATGAACCGGCGCGCGTTCGCATCGAAGATCTGTGGCCCGATGACGAACGGTTTCGCACCGAAGCGTCCGGACGATTCGTGCATCAACGGAAAGTAGTCTTCGCTGACCACCGAATCCTGATCGAACAGCGCAACAGCGTTCAGGCCTTCAGCGAAGAGCCGGGTCAACCCCGCGTTGTAAGCGCCGGCAATACCGCCATGGTTGCCGTTATGCCAATACGCAATGTCGTGCGCGGCCAGCGTGGCGGCGAGTTCGGGGTCGGCGCGCATCGAGTTGTCGACCGCCAGCACGTGCGGGGTCCGCGCGCGCAGACGCAGCAGATGATCCACGTGTTCCGCGAGCGGACGAAACAGCACGACGAGCGCACCGATCTGCAAGACGTCGTCCGTCATGCCGACACCTTTTCGTGATGCGGGACGAACCGCTCGATATACCTTGCCGCTTCGATACACGCGTCGGGCGCGCGCTGCAACCGTCGCTTTGCTTCCTCGCATCGGATTGCGATTACACGGTCGCGGCTGACGTGATCGATCGCTGCCGCAAGCGCGTCCCCGCTCGCAAGCGCTTTCAGCCGCACGCCGCAACCGATGCGAGCCACGCGCGCGGCGTTGTCGAACTGATCGTGCGCGAAGGGTGTCACCACCTGCGGAATACCGCCCGCGAATGCCAGCGCAGCCGTGCCGATGCCACCGTGATGCGCGATCGCCGCGCAGCGCGGCAGCAACGTGCCGAGCGGCACGAAGCTGCGCGCGAGCACCTGCGGTTGACCGCGAAACGCAATGGCCGCATTGCGTGCAATGACGATGGCTCGCGTTTTCGTCCGCTGTAACGCGTGTTCGATCGAACCGAACCACGCGCGTTCGTCGAGCAGCGTCGAGCCCGCGGTGAAGACGACGGGCGGCGGACCGGACGACAGAAAGCGCTCGAGTTCCCGATCGGGTGCATCGTCGGCCCGCTCATCGTGCGCGAGCGGAAAACCGCACATCGCGCGATTGCGCGGCCAGTCGGATTGCGGCGGCGCGAACCATTCGGGAAAGAGACACAGCACGCCATCCGTCGAATGCAGCCACGTGCCGAGGATATGATCCGCGGGCGCGAGCCCGAGCTCGGTGCGCACGCCGTTCAGCACCGGCCCGAGCGCGCGGTCGAGCAGCTTCGTTTCCAGCAGATCCATCAGCGAAGCGCGCGCAACACGCGGCAGCCACGCGGGAATCGTCATGCGCGGATGCGTGGGCGGCGCATCGGCGGAGAGCAGGGTGGACGGCGATACCTGTACCGACACATACGGCGTGCCGCGCACCTCCTGCATCAGGCGCGCGGACAACGCCCAGAGCGAGCCGACCAGCAGCGTATCGCGCGTGGCGAGCGATGCGAGCACGTCGAAATGCGAACGGATCGTCGGCGCAATCACACTCCACAACACGCGAAAGGACGTGCGCGGATTCCATAGCGCAGGGTTCGCAATCGCGGATTCATACTCCGGTGCCGTGCCGATGGGAACGAATGCGAAACGTGCGTTCGTCACGAGCGGCTCGAACGGCGGATGCGTGCAGAACACGATGCGATGTCCGCGCGCGGCCAGTGCGCGACCGATGCCGATGAACGGATGGACGTCGCCGGCGGAGCCGATCGCGGTGATGACGATGTGTGCCATCGCGTGCTCAATAGAGACCGGGCACCAGCGCGCGCACGACGCGGCGGTACGCGTGATACGACTCGCCGAAGTGGCCGGACAGCCAGCGCTCCTCGACGCGGACCTTGTACGCAAGCGACGCGAAGATCAGCGCGAAGCCGATCACGCCGATCGGGCGCGCCTGAATCAGCGCTGAGCCCGCGATCGCTGCGAGACAACCGGTATAGATCGGATGCCGCACGAGCGCGTATGGGCCGGTGCGGATCAATTCGTGCGTGTCCTTGAGCGTGACCGACACGCTCCAGTTCGTGCCGAGATGCAGCCGTCCCCAGACCGAAAACGCAAGCCCCGCGATGACGATCGCGAGCCCCGCCCGTTGCGTCGGGCCGAAGAAAGAAGGTGACGCCGCGCTGTCGACAGCCACGGGCCATACGATCAACGCACACCCTACGATGAGCGGCACCGACTGCAACGTGCGCGACCAGCCGCTCTCGCGACAGATGGTCTGCTTCGCGCCGGCTGACGCGTGAATCCAGTACGCAAGCCAGAGCAGCCACGGCACGAGTATCGCAGTTGAACGGATCAGCGATGCGGTCATGTCAGGCTCCCAGAGGACTTGCGAGCATGGTGCTCGCAAACGTTTGCGCGACGGTGGCGGGAAAGGCCGGAGCCGGTTTTGCCACGCTTTCCAGCTCGCCGAAGAACGACAGGATTTCGCCGCGCACGGCGGCCGCCTGCTCGCGTCCTTCGAGTTCGAGGAAATGGCCGGTGCCCGGGACCGTTGCGAACTGCGCGTGCCGGACGTACGGCGCGATCTGGCGGATATCGCGTGCGCTCGTATGCTGGTCCAGATCGCCGTTGATGAACTTCACGCGACAGTCGATTGCGGCAAGCTTGTCGAGCCAGTCGCGCGGGTCGAGTGCGAGGATCTGCTCGGTGTGAAAAAGTATCTGTTCGTGATATTCCGCGCCGAGCGCCGTCAGATAGCGGTAGTTCATCAGCTTGACGATGCGCGGCAGGTGCGCGCCGACCGTGTCGTTCAGCAGTTGCGCGGCCGCCATGTGGTTGCCGGCCGCGAGAAAGTCTCGTGCGGAGCCGACGTAATCGAGCATCGCGACGTTGAGATGCGGCGAAAACGAACCGATCACCGCGCGCTCGATGCTGGTACGTTCGCGCGCCAGCGCGAGCAGCGCCGCGAGACCGCCCCACGACACCGAATACATGAACTTCGGTTCGAGCAGCCTCGCCACGTCGAGCAGGATGTCGATCTCGTCGTCCTTGGTCAGGACGAACGGTTCGCGATTGTGCTGCCGCGATTGACCCGCATAAGGCAGGTCGAAACAGATCACGTTGTAGCGCTCGCCCATGTACTTGACCGTCTGCCCGAACGACGCCGTCGTTGCCAGCGCGCCATTGACCAGGATCACGCTGGCGGCGTCCCGATGAAACCGGTGCATTTCCACATGCACTTTCAACTGCTTCGTCACACGAACGACAAGCTTTTCGACACTCATGCCTACCCCCGGAAAGCGAACGACAAAAAGATCCCCAGCCGCACGAAAAACGTGCAGCGACGTGACAGAACTCATGCAATGGAAGAGGGACGACGGTCTGTCGCGAGCCTTGCCGGGAGTGCGACGGAGCGTGGTGCGGTGCAGCGATGTGAGTGGACTATAGTCTGAGGAATAGAGAATTTTCAAGCACGCGATGAAAATTATGCGGGCTGATTTCTACCCTGATTTTCACGCTGTTTTTGCGTTAAATGCGTGTGAATCGATGCGCCAATTCAGTGCGGGAAGTCATGGAATCGACATTGCGAACCGAAAGAATCGGGAAGATGTTTGAATAGTTAGTACTACGGCGTTTGAAACATTTCTAACGAAGCATTCCTGCTAAAGACCGGATTCTTCGAATGCGTCCCGATAACGACATGCGAGACCGGCAGCCGTATCGCGCATCAGTGTCGCGTCAGTCTGCAATGCGGCGCCGATCGCGTCTGCGACGCCGTCCACGTCAGTTGTCGCCGCGATGTGTTGCGGTTCCCATGTCGCTGCGAAGGCCGCCTGTTTTAACGTGTGCTGCGCGCCGTTCATAGGGACGAGATTGACGCGCGGCCGCGCGAACGCCATCGCGACGATTCGTCCGTGCAGGCTTCCGCCGCAATAGACGCGAGCGTGTGCGATCAGCGCGCAGATGTCCCAGAGATTCAGCGAAAGGAACAGGTGAAACGGTATGCCATACAGGAGCGTGTCGAGCCGGCGGTAGACATCGAGATCGTCGTGCCACGGCGCGGCGCCCGCGCGAAACATCACGATGCCGAGTCCTTCTGTTTTAGCGGTGCGCCGGATCTGATGGGCGAGGGCGTCGAGCGTGGCATCGTAGCCGAAGGTGGCGTCGAATTGCAGGGCGACGTAGCCTCGCGGAAACGCGTGGAGCACCGATTGCACTTCGCCGTGTGCAGCCCGTGCGCGAATCTCGTCGCCGAACAGCTCGGCGACCATCACAGCGGAATCCGGCACGAGCGGTGCATCGATGCCCGCGGCGCGCAACTGCGCCTGCGTCTGCCGATCGCGCACGCTGATGTGGCTCGCGTGCCTGATTTTGTCGATCACTTCGTTGCGGAACGCCGGCTCACGCTGGTCCAAACCCGCGCCGCCAACGGCGTGAAGAGCGATATCCTGCACCCGTACCTGCGGAAACGAATCAGCCGAAATCACATATGGCGCACGCGATGCCGTACCGAACTTTGTTCGCGCCCATGCAAGCGGATCGCGTCGCCATTGATCCTCTTCCGCGATCACTGCGTGCACCTGCTCTGGCGGTGCGAGCATGACCGCGGCTTCCCACGCGTTGCAGGTGAGCAGTTCGCCGCCGGCATGAATGACGTTCAGCTGCTCTTGATGCGAGCGCGCGGCGAGATCGCCGAACGCGCAGACGGCGTGGCCACCCCATGCGCGCAGATCGCGTGTGACGAGTCCGGCATGAAGCACACGTCGACGCGTAAGCATCCGTTCGACGATATGCGGAAACAGCAGGTCGCCGAAATTGTGACGGTCGAATGCGCCGAACAGGACCGTGCGTGTCCGGCGGTTTGAATGATCGGGCATGAGGGGCGAGTGCGGCGCAACCACAGGAACTGACCGCATTCGATGGTACCGCTGCAAGCCAGCCCGCGTCGCTCAACGCGCGAGCGTCGAACTCACCCTGATCGCGAGAATCGCGCGGATCGCCGCGAGCGACTGTCTGGCGACATCCGTTGGCGTATGCGGGAGCACGTCTGGAAACGCGGGCGGCACGACACCCAGGCGTCGGCACACCGCGGAGAGCCACGGCTTGTCGGGCCCTTCGCATTGCGACACCGCGGCGGCGATCGCGGCATCGCCGACCTGCCGCCGCAGCCATTCGAGCGTCTGCCGATCCTTCTCGTTGACCACCCTGACCAGATGTTCCATGAACGTCCCCGGGTACCACGCACATGTCGTTGTTGACGTGGATGATCGGTCAGTAACGGGGAACGGCGATGGGCGGTAACGCACATTGCGAATGCAAAAGCGGCAGAAGGATCGGGCGCGCTAGTCGATCGCGGCCCTCGCCGCGGGCGTCTTGTCCTTGAGACCGGTTCGCACTATCTCGATCAGCCGGTCGACGTCATCGATCGTGTTGAACATCGCGAACGACACGCGGATGCCGCCACGCTCCGGCGTCACACGAACGTCGTTGCGCGCGAAGTAGTCGGCCCATTTTTCGACCGGCAGCGCCATCACGTAGATGTGATTGCGCCGGCCGCGTTCGCGCGGGCCCACGACCTTGACGTCGAGGTCGTCCAGCCGGGACAGCAGACGGTCGCCCAGTTCGTTCACGTGCGCCTGGATCTCCGCCACGCCGACGCTTTCGATCAGTTCGATCGCGGCCTCCAGCGCATGGAGATCCGGCAGGTTCAGGTTGCCGGTCTCAAAGCGCAGCGCGTCGTTGCGCGTCGCCATATCGTCCGCGCGAGCGATGTAGTCCGCGGGCGGATGCGCCATGCTCGACATCGCCAGATACGCGGGCTGCAGTTCGTCGAGACCGTCGGCCACATACAGCACGCCCAGCCCCTGCGGAACCAGTAGCCCTTTGTGCGTCCCCGCGGCCAGCACCGAAATGTTGAGCGCTTTCACGTCGACCGGAATCACGCCGACCGACTGCATCGCATCCACCACGAGGTAGAGGCCGCGCTCCTTGCACAGCTTTCCAATCGACATCAGGTCGTGCACCTGACCGGCGTGAAAGGTCACGTGCGACAAGGTCACGACCTTCGTGCGCGCATCGATGTACGGTTCGAACGTCTTCGCGGTCGCGATCTCGTTGTCCTTCAGCGGCGCGAAGCGCACTTCGACGCCCTTGCGGTGCAGGTTGAGCCACGCATAGGCGTTGTTCGGATGGTCGCCTTCGATCAGCACCACGTTGTCGCCAGCGGTGAGGGGCACCGCGTTCGCCGCGATATTCAGACTTTCGGAGGTGTTCTTCGTGAACGCAATCTCCGAAGCTGACGCGTTGAAGAAACGCGCAACACGCGCGCGGGTTGCCTCGGCGCGGCGCAGCCAGACGGGTTTAGGGCCGGCGTTCTGGAAACCCTCCGACAGAAACGCGGCAAGCGCGTCGCGCACCTTGAGCGACAGCGGCGTCTGGTGTGCGGAGTCCAGGTAGAGCTGGCGTCTCGTCACGGGGAACTGTTCGCGGAGGACAGTGAGTTTTTCGGGCGAAATCATGGGTAGTCTCACTTCAGGGTGTGCTCAATGAGCGATCGGCAAGTGACCAAAGCGCGCTCAACGGGCTTCCGGCCTCGGTTGATCGAGCACGACATCGACAACATGGCGTTCGATGACCGGCGCCGCGCCGCGAACGGCGGCGCGCTTCGCTTCCCACCTCGCGATGACCGCGGACGCGATGCTGTTGCCGACCACGTTCGTGACCGTGCGTCCCATGTCGATGAAGGTATCGGCCGCGAGCAGCAGCGCGACGCCTTCCGCGGGAATGCCGAACAGCGGCAGCGTGGCCGCGACGACGACGATGGACGCGCGCGGCACGCCGGCAATGCCTTTGCTCGATACGAGCATCACCAGCAACATGCCCAGCTGCTGCGCGAACGACATGTGGATGCCATAGGCCTGCAGCAGGAATACCGACGCGAACGCCTGATACATCATCGAGCCGTCCGCGTTGAACGAGTACGCAAGCGGCAGCACGAACGACGTGATCCGGTTCGGGATGCCAAATTTCTCGAGCTGTTCGAGCATCTTCGGAAAGGTGGCTTCGCTGCTCGACGTCGAGAACGCGATCAGCATCGGTTCCTTGACCATGCCGAGCAGGCGGAACACCTGCGGGCCGAGGAACGCAAAGCCGATTGCGATCAGCAACGCGATGAGCAGCAGCATGCCGCTGTACACGCCGCCGATGAACTTGCCGTAGGTGGCGAGCACGCCCAGGCCTTGCAGCGTAATGGTGGATGCGACGGCCGCGAATACGCCGACCGGCGCGAACCGCATCACGAAGTCGGTCACTTTCAGCATGACCTTGAACGCCCCTTCGATGGTGACGGCAAGGCTCCGGAGAGTCGGCTCCCTGTCGCCGAACGTGGCGATCGCGAAGCCGAAGAACAGCGCGAACACGAGGATCGCGATGATGTCGTTCTGCGACATCGCGAGGAAGATGCTTTGCGGCACGATATGCGACACGAAGTTCTTCAGGCTGAACGCGGCCGTGCTGACTTCCGGCGCGCCGGCTTCCGCGTGTGGCGGCGCGACGCCGAGGCCAAGCCCCATCGCGTTGGACAGGACGAGACCGAGCACCAGCGACAGCACGGAAGCGGCGACGAACCAGAGGATCGCGCGCACGCCGATCCGGCCCACGTTGCCGGATCCTTCGCCGTGGCCCATTCCCGCCACGACCCCGGTGAACACGAGCGGCGCGATGACCATCTTGATGAGCCGCAGGAACACGTCGGTCAGCATCGACAGGTAGCCGGCGACCTGCTTGTTGACGTCGGGCCCGGTGGTGCCGTGCACGATCGCGCCAACCGCGAGCCCCGCGACGAGGCCAATGAAAATCCAGGTGGAGAGCCGATTGCGCTTCATGGTGCGAATCCTGCGTCGAGAGGTTGGTGTGGGCCGAACCAGGCCGATTAATCGAGAGGCTGGCTTGTTGGTTCCGATTTTTGGTTCTTAAAATTCCACTGTCAAGGACTCTTCCGGGACGCGAGCGACGGTCCGCATTTTCGCGATTGCTGCGAAGAAGCCCGAGGAATAAGCGAATCGAGCGGATTTCGATGTAACGTCACCCCACCGATCGCCAGGGATAACACCTGGCCCGATCGCTGGAAGAGCCAAATTAGCAAGTTCCATTTTTCGGAACTAACCTGCTACCATACGGCTACTGCCCAAAAACTGGAACCGTGCAAACCGCCATGCGCAAGTCAGACTCCCCAGCTCCGGATGCCTCAGAACCGATGGAATCGCCGACGGAGCGCGCGTTTCACATCATCGAAATGACCGCGCAGCTTGGCCGTGTGTCGACCGCAGACGTCGTCACGGCGCTCGGCATTCCGAAGACCACCGCGCATCGGCTCGTGAGCAATCTCGAAGAGTTCGGATTTCTGGAACACGGCATGGAGCGGGGCCGCTATCAGGTCGGGCCGCGTCTGCTCGAGCTGGCCACCCACATCTTCGCGGCGTCGACTTCGCAAGGGCCGATTCATGCGCTGCTGATGGACCTGTCGCGCCGCACCGCGGAGACGGTCAGCCTCGGCGTGATGCGCGGCTCGGAGGTCGTGTATATCGACAGCGCGATCGGCAATTCGCCGCTCACGCTCAATTTCCAGAAGGGGCATCGGGCGCCGGTGCACTGCACGTCGAGCGGACGCGTGTTTCTCGCCAACATGGACCGCAAGCAGCTGGACGCGTACATGATGAGCGGGCCGTGGGAGCCGATCACGCCGTTCACGATCGTCGATCCGGACCGTCTGCGTCAGCAGATCGAAGCGGTGCGCAAGCAGGGTTACGCCAGCAACGATTCCGAGTTCGCGATCGGCGTGGTCGGGGCGGCGGTGCCGATTGCCGGTCCGAGCGGCCGCGTCGTGGCCTGTCTCAGCATCTCGGCGCCGAAGGCGCGCAAGTCACTGGAAGAGGTGACGATGCTCGTACCGACGTTGCAGGCCGCTGCAATGCGGATCACCCGCATTCTCGGCGTGCTGGATGAAGACACAGAAGAGGTGGCGCCTTCGAACAAAGGCTCGCGTTCGAGCAAATCGCACGCGTAGAAACCCGCACGCGTTATCGCGTCTCCGCGTGTCCCGAATCGTTCCGTGCCGGCATGCTGCGAAGATTCGCGGGCGCGTGCTGCTTCACGTGATCGATGAACGCGCGCAGCTTCGGCATGACCTGCCGGCGGCCCGGATAGTAGAGAAACACGCCCGGTATCACGGGCGCGAACGGCTCGAGCGCCTGCGCCAGTTTCCCCGTTTTCAACCCGTCGGCCACCATCGGCTCCGGCAACTGCGCGAGGCCGATGCCTTCGGTTGCCGCGCCGAGCATCGTCGGAAAGTCGCTCGCGATGAGCGGTCCCGACGCGGCGATCTCGAGCGTGCGCCCCTGATCCTGGAACGACCACGGCGCGAGCGCGCCGCCGGAACGCCGCCAGCGCAGACACGCATGCTCGCGCAGATCGTCGATCTGATCCGGCACGCCGCGTCGCGCGAAATACGCGGGGCTGCCGACTACGACAAGACGGAACGGCGGCGTCAGCGGTACCGCGACCATATCGGCATCGATGAACTGACCGAGCCGGATGCCGGCGTCGAACCCTTCCGCGACGAGATCGATCAGCTTCTCGCTTGCGGCGATTTCCACTTCGATTTCCGGATACGCGTCGCAGAAAGACGCGAGCAGCGGTTCGAGCAGGATCGGCACCACCGCGCGCGGCACCGCGAGACGCAGCAGGCCCGTGGGCCTTTGGCCGAGTTCGCGCGCCACCTCGCTCGCGGCGACGAGTTCGTCGAACGCAGGTTGCGCGCGCGACAGAAAACGCTCGCCGGCTTCGGTCAACCCGACACTGCGCGTGGTGCGCGTGAACAGCGCAGCGCCGATGCGCGCTTCGAGCACCCGCACCGCCTGGCTGATGGCCGACGGCGTCACCCCGAGGTCCGCGGCCGCGCGGCGAAAACTGCGATGCCGTGCCACGCTCAGGAACGCCTCCACGCCATCGAGCGCACCCTGTCTGACTGTGAAGTTCTGCTTCATAGCCTGTCAACGTTGTGAGGAATAGTCGCACGCCGCTCACGATGGTACACCTGTCATCCTGCGGCGCGCGCCTGCGCGGCCGCATCGTGCGGTGCTCATTCCGGCCGTCAATGCGACAGCCGACACTGACAGGAGGCGACATGCCGGTGGTCCATCTTTTTCAGTTGCATCTGGTGCTGGGGTACGTGGCCTGGCTGCTGTGTTTCCGCGTGTATATGTGGCCGAAACTCCGGTCGATGGACGCGTTCGACGCGCAGCGCGCGATCGCCACGCTGCACAGCTTCCGTTTCTTCGGGCTGGTCTTCCTGGTGCCGGGCGTCGTCAGTCCGGATCTGCCGGCGAGCTTTTCCGTATTCGCCGCTTACGGCGATTTCGCCACGGGCGTGCTCGCGATGCTAGCATTACTCGTCGCGCTGCTCCTGCCTCGGCAACGGCCGCTTTTCTGGCTGTTCGTGGTGGCGTACAACGTGGTGGGAATCGTCGATCTCCTCGTCGACTACTACGATGCGATCGCCGCGGATGTACCCGCGCACGCCGGCCAGTTCGCCGCCACGTACGCGATTCCAGTGATCTACGTGCCGCTGCTGATGATCACGCACGTGGCCGCGTTTTATCTGCTGCTGCGCCCTCAGCTGAAGACGGCGTGGCGGCGAGCGACGCCGGGCCCGACGTCATCATTCTGATGAACTTCGGATGAACGCGCGGCTGCCAGCTAACGCTATGTAGTTCAGCAAAGTGAACCTCGGATTCACTAGCCGCGACCTATACTTTCAGCGTGTTTTCACTCGCGGAAAGGAGGCGCAATCGTGTTCGTCATCCACCGCGCGGGACGCCGCGCGGTCGTTCATTGAAGTCATGTGACTGCTTTCATCCGAGGAGAACATCATGACGCGCAAATACATCGATTGCCGTGAATTCCCGAGCGAAATGAACTGCTCGATCGCGCTGTCCGCGGATTCCGACAAGGAATTGCTGGAGGCCGCCGTGCAGCATGCGGTCGCGGTTCATAAGCATGCCGATTCACCTGAACTGCGCACGCAACTGAAGTCGCTGTTTCACGAAGGCACGCCGCCCGTCGATACACCGCGCCCCGCGTGACGCCCGCTTCAACCCGACTGGCTGGAATGAACCTGCGTGCGGGCGAGTTGCGATCGCGCCGGCACGCGTGAATCCCGATCCGAAGCAAACGTAAGGGGAATCGACATGGCGACTTATGTGGTGCTGGCGCAATTCACCGATCAAGGCATCCGTGCAGTGAAGAACAGCGCGCAACGCGCATCGCAGGCAGCGGAAATGGCCAGATCGTTCGGCTGCGAAATGAAGGAGATCTACTGGACGCTCGGTGCGTACGACATCGTCACGGTCATCGAAGCGGCGGATGAACAAAGCTTCATGCAGTTCGGCCTCGCGCTCGGCTCCGCGGGCAACATCCGCACGCAAACGCTGCGCGCATTCGACAGGAAGGAGTTCACCGCGCTACTCGGCAAACTCCCGTAAGCAGACCGTTCAGTGCGGTCATCTCAGTGCTTCCATCTTTGCGGGCGCGACATGACTGCCACGCCGATCAACTCGACCCAGCGGTTGCGCCCCCCGCATCGAGCAACACCTCCGTCACCGCTTCCGAAAACCGCATCGGCCGGCCGTCGATGAAAACCCGCTCCGGGTTCGAAGGATCGCGCTCGATCACCGGCGCTGCGTGCGCGATCAGCGCGCGGGCACAACCGTTCCAGTCGGGATCGTCGTATCCGGCGGGCTCGTTCACCGAAGCCCAGCTGAGCGTGCCGAACGCATCGCTGCCAAAGCCATGCTGTGCGCTCCAGCTTGCGCCGTGCGCGAGCAGAAACGACGTCAGTTCCGCGTCACCGCGAAAGATCGCGTGATTGAGCGCGCTCGCATCCCAGTCGCCGCCGCGCGCGTCGATGGGCCAGCCGAGTTCGACCATCGCCATCACGGCGTCGCGCGATCCCCATGCGGCCCCATCGGGCAGCAGGCGCAACTGTTCCGCAGGTAACGACCCCGGCAGCGACGGATGCCGCGCCTGAATGCGGTGCGCTTCCGCCGCATCGGCACGGGCGCAGGCCGCGACGAATTCATCGTCCGCGCTGAGCGCGTCCTCCGCGCCGGCCGCGCGCAACAGCGCGGCGACTTCGGGCAACCCGACCTGCATCGCGAGCCGATAAGCGCTGATGCCAGCGGCGGTGCGTGCCGTCGGATCCGCGCCGGCCGCGAGCAGCGCCGCGATATGGCGGGTGGACCGGCTCACGGCGATTGCGCGCAGGAGCGGCGCCCCCCACATTTTCGTGGGGCCTTCGCCCGCCGGTTCATTCGCATCGCCGCCATGTGAGAGCAGCAGTTCGAGGCCGGTTGCGTCCGCCATATCGAGCGCGCGACGCACCGCGTTCGTGCCGGGCACGCGCGCGCCGTGACGCAGCAGCACACGCGTGCAGTCCGGATTTTCCAGCGAGTGATACAGCGATTCGCCGTCGTCGGGATGGGCGCCGGCGTTCAGCAGCAGTTCGGTCAGCGCGGGATCGTGGTTGACGCCCGCCGCGCCGTACAGCGCGGACAGCCGTTCGGTCTCGGCGGGCGCGGCAAGCGATGCGGGCGGAAAGCGGTTGCCGATGCTCTGGTTCGGATCGGCGCCGGCCGCGAGCAGATGGTGCGCGCATTCGCGCAGCCGCGCGGCGAACTCCGGCAACTGGCCCAGACGCGAATGCGTGACCGCGACGAGCGGCGGCAGTTTCAGCGGTCCATCCGCGCGGTTGACCCAGGCCGGATCGGCGGCCGTGATGCGCGTCAGCACGTCGAGACGTCCCGCCGCGCAGGCCACCTGAACATCGCCTTCCAGAAGATCCGCATGCGTGTGCAGCAACTGCGCGGCGACGCGCGGACGCGCCGCGTCATAGCTGCCGGTGACGTCGCCGCCATACGCGAGACCGAGCCAGCGGCGAATCAACGCCGCACGTTCGCGCTGCGCGAGCGCGCTTGCTTCGACATACAGCATGAGATCGGCCCACGAGGCGAAACCGTATTCGCGCGCAATGCAGGACTGCGCGTCGTGCAGGCGCAATTGCAGCGCTGCGATTTCATCGGGCGTGCGGCGCGCGGCGGCGGGAAGCGACTGGGCGAAACGCGCGATCGCACCGGCGTCGCCGGTTCGATAGAGGCGCAACAACTCCTTCGCCTGCTTCTTCAGATGATCGGGGTGAGCCCTCGAGGGGAGCGTAGTCATGGCGGATCCTCGTGCATAAGTGGCTGAAGGTCCGCAATACCGCCAGCACAAAGGATGGGGAGAGCAAGCTGGTTTGCTGCGACAGGTGGGTTCAACCCTTTCCGCGGACCCGGAAGCGGCCTGCACCGCTAGTCCGCATGCTAGGCGAACGCGTGTGCCTGCGCAACTCCGCGCGTATCCGCTTGCCATGCTCGCGATCCGCGACTCAGGAGGCGAGAGTCGCTCACGTGAGCTGGATGGGCGGCATCACGCCGTACTGAAAGAGCGCGTTGTCGAAGCTCTGCGCGAGCTTCTGCATCGGAATGTGCTCCCAGTCGTCGCCGAGCCCCTTGATCGCGCTCGCGATCGCATCGGCCTGTTTCGGCGTCAGCCCATTGAGCCAGTTCACCATCTGCTGCTGCGACTGGTGCCCCTCGCGGAAGTACGCGGCGAGAAACGGACCGGCGCTGGGCGGCTGGCCATCCAGCGACGTCGCGTGCTTCGCGAGTTCCGCCGCGACATTGCTGTGCACGCCCATCCCTTCGAGAAACTGCTGGTCGTTGCCGTCGTACGCGTGCGAATGCGAGTACGCGGTCGCGGCCGTATAGATCGCCGCGCCCGCCAGCACCAGCACCGCGCCGATGCCGGTCCAGCCGGTCGCGTCGAGCCCGAGCACGGTCGCGCCCGCGGGCAGCTCGGACGCATCGATGCCGGGGCCCGTGAGCAGCGCCGCGTAGCCGAGCGCGTTCAGCGTGTTGCCGACGCCCTGCAGCGTCTCGCCGCTCGAATACTCCTGGCCGGCCTCGACCGCGCCGAGAATCATCGACGCGAGGTCGGACGTATCCTGCATCGCCAGATGGAGGCCGATCTTCAGCGGCGACGCGGCGGCTGTCGGCAGCCCGAGCTCGTCGATCTGCGCGGCGAGGCTCTCGTAGCCCTGCGCGAGCGGCGTCGAGCCGGAGCCCGGCCGGATCGACGACAGCATGTTGCCCGGAATCACGGTGGACATCGCGTACGACACGCCCGCGAGTTCCTGGCGGATGCCCGACGCGCCGTTCGTCAGCAGCGACGAGAGGCCGCCGTCGGCCGCTTCGCCGAGCGAGTACGCGGCATTCTGGAAGTACAGCACGGTGCCGAGGCCCTTGTTCACGCGGCTCCACACCTTCGTCACGAGCTTCGCGCCGCCCGGCGTCAGCACGCTGTCGGCGCCATCGGCGGCGAGGTTCGCGATCAGCTTCTTGCCGACCTGATCGACCACCTTGCGCAGCGATCGCTGCAGCCACAACGTGTTGGTCGACGGCTGCGTGGGTGCCGTGCTGCCCGGCCTGCCGGCGCCGGCCAGTGTGGGCAGCGCGGCCAGCGCCTTCATCACGCTCGGCGTGTTCGCGACCTGCCAGTCGTACTGACCGGGCGTGTACGACGTCGGCGCGTCGACGTCGAAACCCGTCACGCCATGCAGCTCGCCACTGTATTCGGCGACGGCCATCCGCACGCTGTCGGTGGTCTCCTGCATCTGCGCGATCTGGTTGCCGTCGTCGTTCAGCTTGCGCGCGTCGGCGGGGTTGTCGGCGAGCAGCTTCTGGATCAGCGCCTGCTGCTGTGCGGCCGTGCTGTCGCCGCTCCAGTCGCTGATCGGCACCGACAGGAACGCGGCGTCCTGCGCGGTCTGCCTGTCGAGCCCCGACACCGAACTCGAGAGTGTGTCGAGCCCCTGGCGCACGCCGTCGAGCGCGGCGCTGCCGTAGAGCGGATTCAGGTAGCGGTTCGCCTGCGATGCCACCGCGAGCGCGAGCGACACGTTGCCCTGGCCCGCGGAGTCCGCGAACACCTGCTGCGTGAGGCGCGTGTCCTGAAAGAAGTCGAGGCCGTCGCCGGGCGGAATGCCATCCGCTTCCGCGACGAAGCAGGTCGCGATCCGGTCGACGGCCGCCTTGCCGAGTCCCGGTTGCCCCTGGTCGCTTTCGGTCGCGTGTTCGCACGCGGCCGAAAGATATTTGATCACCTGCGACGGCGCGTTGCTGTCGTCGCCCTGATAGCTCGCGAGGCCGTGCAGCACCTGCTTCACGAGCGTCTGCACGCGCGGATCCGCCATGATCTGCGCGACCTGCGCGGGCGTCGCGGTCTGCGGATCGGTGACGTTCGCGAGCGTCTGCATCGCGGCCGCGGCGCCGCCGTGCTGGTACGCGGCGAGCACACTCGCCACCGGCCGGTCGATCAGCACGCTCTTGCGCGCGTCGCCGATCGCGGCCTCGATTGCCTGCGCAAAATGTGGGTCGCCGCCGGCGTAGGTCAGATAGACGCTGCCGCGCGCGGTGATGTCGCCGAGCGCCGTCGAGCCCTGATCCTTGCCCACGGTGGCCGTGATCTGCTGCGCGGCGAGCGCGCGGACCTGCGCCCAGTTGCCCGCCGCCGCGGCCTGATCGATCGCGCCGAGCTTCGATTTCGTGCGGCCCTGGGCATTCAGCGTGCCGTCGTACAGCTTCACGGCATCGTCGACCGCGTGCTGGAGCGTCGCGTCCTGCGGCGCGCGGGCGCGGATGCTCGCCGCGAGCGCCTGCGCGTCCGGCACCGACTGACGCGTGCCCGCATAGGTCAACTCCTGATAGATCGTCGCGGACAGCGTCGCGACGCTCGAAGAACGCTGCGCCGCTGGCGCCTTTTCAGCGGCGCTGAGCTGGGTGCGCTCCTGTTCGAGCAGCGCGAGCCGGGTCGGGTCGAGCACCGTGATCTGCGTGCCGGGCGGTAGCGAGTAGACCGCGTTGACCGGGTTCGCGGGACGCGTGCCGAACGGCTCGCGGTCGAGCGACGGCGTCGCGGCGAGATTCGCATCGAGCAGCGGGGTGTCGTTGGCGAGCGTTGGTTGCGCGAACACCTGCTGCTGTTGCAGCACGTCGTACGGACTCGAACCGGTGACGAGCGGCGTCTGCTGGATGCCCAGCTCCGGCGCGCCCGGCGCGAACACGCCGATCGCACTCGACGACAAACCGTCCGTCTGCGGCGCATCCGCCGTCTGTGGCAGCGGCGGCAGCGTGCCCGGCACTTCGGCGAGCGGCGGGCCGCTCGACCACAGGTCGTGACCGGCCTGCGCCGCGCCTTGCGGATATACGACGACATTGCCGTCGTTCTGCACCGACAGCCACGCGCCTGTGTGTCCGGACGTGCTGCTTGACCATACCGCGTGATCGGCCGCGCCACCTGTGCCGCCGCGATAGAGCAGGAGGTTGCCGTCGCGCTGCATCTCGGCATAACTCGCGCCCGAGCCGTTCGTACGGCTCGACCACACGACGACGTTGGTGGTGAGATCGGTCTCGACGAGATTGCCGTCGCGCTGCATCGTGAGCTCGAACCGGCCGTTGGCCGAGCGCACGCTCTGGCCGGCGGCGAGGCGCGCGCCCGCCGCGAGCTGACCGGGCGTGGGCGTGGGAGTCGGGGTGGGAGTCGGGGTGGGCGTCGATGCCGCCGTGGTGGACGGACGCGCGGTTGGCGACGACGAAGGAGACGTCGTCGGGTGCTGGGTGGGCAGGACGGGAAGGGGGCTGTTGCCGCCGTCGATGCGCAGGATCATGAGGTGCCGTCATCCGTGTTTCGATGAACGGCAGGCTCGCGGCTGGCAATGACAGCGCCATGTCATCGGCGCGGGAACGACGGAATTCCGTAGTCAGGTTTGACCGTTCGAATCCGGCACTACGGATTCGCAGCGCGTGGCGCGGGTGACTCGACCGCAGCGCTCACACCAGCCCGAGGCGCGCCGATACGTACGCGAGTTCGACGCGGTTGCCCGCCTGGAAACGCTCGCGCAGGCGGCGCAGGTGGTAGTCGACGTTGTGCGCGGTGGTGTCGAGACGGCGCGCGATCTGCTTGTCGGACGAGCCCGCGGCCACGCCCGACAGGATTTCGCGTTCGAAACGCGACAGCGCGTAGGGCGTGCATTGCTGCGCGGCGACGGACACATGCGGCGACGCGAACGCGTGCACCGCGAGCGCGACGATCAGCGCCTGCTCGACGTTCGAACGCTGCATCCAGTCGCGCGAAGCGCGCGGCGCGGTGAAGCTCGCGAACGTGGTGAGGTCGGTGCCGGGCAGCGGCAGCTCGAACATCACGCCGCTCAGCATGCCGTCGTCGCGCATCGTGCGCAGGAAGTCCGGCAGGCCGTCGTCGGCGCCGTGCCGGCTCGCGTCGCGCTGCAGCGAATGCAGGTCCCAGATCAGCGGCGTATGCCGCTCGCGGACGGTCATCGTGCGCGGATCCACACGGTCGTGACGCTTCTGCACGTAGTCGCCGCGATATTGCTGCGGCACGAATGCATCGTGCAGGAAGAGGCGCGGGCGGCCGTGCTCGTCGGTATCGAGCGCGAAGTACGAGAACGTGGCGAAGCCGGTGAGATGCAGCAGGCCCGTCATCAACCGGCGCCGTTCGATGGAACTGGCCGCCGTGCGGAACGCCTGCGCGAGCCGCGGAGGCGCGCCGCATGGCGTGACATGCGCTGCGCGCGCGGCACGGTCGTGCACATCGATCCAGACGACTTCGGGTTCGCACATCGTATCGGACGCAACGGGTTCGAGCAGCTCGGACATAGTCATTCACCGTCGACAGCAGAGAGAATCCTACGAGATTTCGCCATTGATCTTACCTAAGAAAAATAGGCAAACTAAATTCTTACCTCCAGTTACATCTCTGCACTCCTGCTAACCAGATCATGGAAATGTCCTGGGACAAGTACACGCAACACGACGCGGCGTTAGGATCGTTGTGCTGGTTTTCGCTCGCGCAGGCGGCGGGTGGAAGCGCGCAGCCTGCGGGCGCTGCGGCGGATGACGCGGGTGTGTCGAACACCGCATCGAACAGTGCGTCGACCGCCGCATGCAAAGTATTTGAAAGCGCATCGACCCAGGCACAGATTGCAGACGATCTGCGAGCGGCAGGTTTCAACGTGCTGGTGTACGCGGCGTTTGAAACGGCCGGCCGACACCGGCTGCGAACGTTTGCACTACGGGATTTCGTACCCACGGGTTTCCTCGAACGCTACCTCGCGGCCGATCTCGATGGCAGCGATCCGTGCCTTGCGTCCGTCGAGCACACCGGTCTGCCATGCGTGTGGGATCTCGAGCGGCTGCGCGAGGATGCGGGCAATTCGCCGCAGGTTGCCACGCTCGTCGAGCTGCTGCGTCAGCATGGTCTCGGCAGCGGGGTCACATTCGGCATGGCCTTGCCGTCACTGGGGCTGCGCGTGCTGATCTGCGTCGGATCGACACAGACCGAAGCCGGATGGATCGACGATCGCGCCGTGAGCCAGGCGCTGATGACGGGCCTCAACGTGCATCGCATCGTGCAGCAGCATGTGGAAGCGCTCGCGGCCCCGGCGCGCGAACCGGAACTCGACGCCGAAGAGGCGAGCGTGCTCGATCAGCTGGTGCTCGGTCTGTCGACGCGCGAAATCAGCGAGCGTCTCGCGTTGAGCGTGCACCAGGTCAATCATCACGTGCGCACGCTGCAGCGCAAGTTTCACGTCGTCAACCGGATGCAGCTCGCGTATGTGGCGGGCCGGCGCGAGCGGCTCTCGGCGGCGCAGCCGCTGACGGCGACGGATACGTCGGCGCCGATGGCCGATACCGCATCCAGCGCGGGATGAGGCCGCGCGATCGCGACCGGTGGTTGCGGATGCAACGCGTCGGTCGCCGCGCGTGCGCCGCATTCCCTCTGCCGGTGGACGCGACACGAAAATCATCGGTATTTCATGCATGCTGCGGCTTCAGTCCGCGCATTTTTTTCCTGCAGCGCGCGTCGCGCTGTCGAATTCCGTAGTGTTTCAGTACACTGCCTCGCCTGCCGCGAGAAACTACGAGATTCGCATATGGACTAGTACATGTCCCTCCCTTAGCCTCGATCTGTTGATCACAGGCGGACAGTCGAGGGAGGCCCATCATGCTGATCGGACCGGATGGCAGGGCCGTACCGATTCATTACCAGCCGCCTCCGCCCCCACCACCGCCTACCGCCAGCGACGTATCGACCGCGAAGCAGGCGCTGCAGAAGCAGCTCGGCAACAACGCGCCCGACAATGGCGCCGCACTCGCGGCCGCCATCCAGAAAATCCAGCAGGAAAACGCGGCATTGACCCAGGAAGCGCTCGCGCGCGCTGCCATCCTGCTGCAGGAACAGTACGACGCGGCTCACCATCAGGCGCAGGATGCGGACGTCGATGTCATCAAGGAAGCCGAAAGCCAGGTCGGGCTCACGCATCAGTTCGACCAGACCACACTCGACGCTGCCGCGGCGTCGCTCTCCGGCAGTCCGCTTGCCACTGTAGCCGGCGGCACGCCATCCAGCACGCCGACGGTATCGCTCGGCGACGCGCGCAATGCGATCCAGACCGGGCTCGATAACGGGATGACATGGCAGGAAGCCGTCAACGCCGCGCGCGTACAGTTTGGCGGCCTCACGCAGAACGAGACCGTGCTCGACGAGGCGGCGCTCACGGTCAAGGGCGATCAGCTCGCGAGCGGCAGCGATGCCACCGGCGGCAACGTGCTGGGCGATGCGTCGCAGCAACTCGCGGGGCTGCATCTGTTCGACGATGCGAGCAACAAGGCCGCGCTCGCCGCGCTGACGGTCACCGTGAAGCCTTCGAGCGCGCTGGCGGGCGACGCGAAGCTCGCCGACACCGCATGGGCGACGCTGCAGCAGGACGAGGCCACGCATGCGAGCGCAACGGTCATCAATGAGGACTGGCAGGTCTATCACACGGCACTCGACACCGAACTGAACGATGCGGCGAACCAGCCGGCGGGCACGTCGATGGCGTGGCTCAACGATCCGTCGAAGAGCGATCTGCACTGGCTCGCGCAACAGTCCGTGATCGATGCGAACACGGCGACCAGCCTGAAAGGTGCGCCGTCCACGAGCGATCTGCTGACGTCGCTGCGCGCCAGCGCGATCGTCGATACGGCCGCCGCCGCGCGCGGCACCGGCGCGTCGACCCCGGCGGGCAACCTGAAGGCCGCGCAGACGCTCACGCAGCTGCTGCAGGGCGTGCCCGCCAACAGCGCGCTCTACAACGAAGTGATGGGCGACATGCGGGTCGCCGCGCTCCATGACGCGGCGCTCGCGGACATCACCGGCGCGCACGGCGACAACCCGCAGGACACGCTGATCGCCGAAGGCAATGCGCTGTCGGGCTACCGCAACACGGTGCTGTTCCCGTCGCTGCTGAAGGAGACGCTCGCCTCCAGCGCGACGCAGCACAATCTGCAGGCGGTCGGCACGCCGGGCAGTCTCACCGATATCGCGAACCTGCTCGATGCGGTCAAACAGGCTTCGCCGGAACTCGCGCAGGCGCTCTTTTCGCAGCTGCAGGGCAAGATCGTTTCGCTCATCGGCCAGGGGCCCGATTACATGCCCGTGGCCGGAGAGTCGATGCAGCAGATGGACAGCTACTACGGTCCGCTCGCGCGCATCGTCGATGACGCGGGCGGACCGCAGAGCGCGCAGACGCAGCAGGTGATCGGCGCGCTGAAGACGCAGATGCAGCAGCAGCTGTCGACGATGACGAACGAGCAGCAGCATGGCGAGTATTCGCCGAGCAACCCGTTCCAGCCGCTCGCGTACCTGAACAATCCGCAGCTCAACGATCCCACGTCGCTGTACCAGACGCTGATCAACCAGGACCCGAATAGCGCGCTCGGCAAGACGCTCGCGCAATACACGGGGCTCAAGGCGCAGCCCGCTCCGGTCAAGCCGGCGGCGGATGGCGCGGCATCGCTCTCGACCGCGGAGAACGCGCTGGACGCGCAGTTGCCGACCAGCGGGCAGGTCGATGCGGCCAGTCTGCAGAAAGCGTTGGCCGCGGCGCGCAAGGACAATCCGACGATCAGCGACAAGACCTGGGCGGAAGCGGCGATCGCCGCGCAGGCGCAATCCGATGCGCGCGCGATCGACGCCGGCACCGCGAAGGCGCCGCAGGATCTGATCGCCCAGGCATCGGGCGAGGTCGGCGCCGATCAGGTGTTCGACGCCGACTCGCTGAATGCGGCCACCACCGCGTTGCAGAAGGGCACGGTGGCCGACGGCGGACAGGCACCGCTGACGCCCGCCGCGGACGGCACCGGCCAGCCGACCCCGGTCCAGTATCTGAACACATGGATCGCCGAAGGCGCGACCCCGACGGAAGCGCTTATGCTGACGCGCGCGTGGCTCGGCGGTTCGGCGAAGTCCGAGCTGACGCTGACCCAGGCCGCGCTCACGGTGTTCGGCGAGCAGGCGCTGCCGCAGTATTACAACGATGGTACGGATCCGATCGACACGGCCGCGCAGACGCTCAAGTCGCTGAACGTGATCGATCCGTCGATCGTGGACGAAGCGGTGAACGGCGCGCCGGCCACCAAAGATCACCCGGCCGTAATCGGCATGAAGCAGCAGGTCACGCCCGACCTCAAGGCGCTCAACGGCGTAAAGGGCAAGTCCGGCCTGATCGACGCGGTCAACACGGCGTACACGGCGTGGCAGGCCGCCAAGACCACAGCCAGTGCGAAAAACAGCACGCCGGCGCAGAAACAGGCCGCCACGACGGCGCTGCAGCAGTATCACGCGGCGCTGGCCGCGGCGCTCAATGCAGCCGCGGGACGCGCCCCCGGCGACTCGAGCTGGCAAAGCAACCCGCAGTACATCGACACCGTCTGGCAGGCGGAGAACGAACTCGAACTGACCGCGCTGCAATCGCAGATCGATGCGGCCGCGGGCGCCGCGAAAGGCTCGCCGCAGTACAACGCGCTGATGGATGCGTTCCAGCAATGGCAGACGGGTCTCGACGCGTTGCAGATCATCGGGCAGGTGCAGTACGCGCAGCAGATCAACACGCCGGCCGACACGGATCCGTCCGCCGGCGACGTGGCGGCCGCCTACGCGCTGACCTATGACGTCGAGGGATTGTCGTCCAGCACGAATGCGACCGATCAGGACCTGTACCAGCAGGTGATGGGCGACACGACGATCACGAACCTGCAGTCCTCCGCGCTCGCGACGATCACGGGCGCGGCGGGTGCGCCGAAGGGCGGCAGCAGCAACGCCGATCTTTCCGCGCGCCTGCATCTGCTCGGCACCCGGCTGCAGAGCTATTCGAACACGATATTCGGCGCGCAGCTCATCGATGCCGCCGCGAACGATCCGGCCACGCGCCAGCTGTTCGCCGCGATCGCCGCGAGCGTGAACGGCCAGAAGACCGACGAGGGCAAGCTCACCACACTCGCCGACACGCTCGAAGGCACGAACCCAACGGTCGCCACGATGCTGCTCGAGTACATGTTCCCGGGCAGCAGCAAAGCGCATCCGATGTCGACGACCCAGCTCGTCGCGTGGACGGAAAACGCGAACGACATGACGCAGATCTCACGGATCTATTCGGCGGCGGGCGACGCGGATACGACCGACATGACCGATCTGCGCCATGGGCTCGAGCAGATGGTGAACAGCGACGGGAATTTCGGCAATGTGAGCTACAGCTCGCGGTTCCACGAGCAGACGGTGGTCGACGAGGGCGGCGCGGTGGTGTGGGGGCAGGATCTCGGTTTCGGCAACGTCAAGAAGAATGGCGGGCAGCCGCAGCTTGCGCAGGACATGCTCGACGATTCGCCCGACAGCGATCTCGGCGTCGAGATCGCGCGCGAGACCGGCTACTCGAATCTCGGCAAGCCGGCCACGCCGATCGACCTCGCGAACCCGGGCAATGCCGCGCTGACGAACGACGCGTCGTACACGCCGCAATCCGTGTCCGGCCCGTTCGTCACCGCGGACGGACACGTGGCGGGTCTGCAGTGGCAGGACGGCATGCAGACCGTCACGAGCTACGACCAGCTGCTGAATCAGGTCGGCGAGGACGAGGGCCTCACGACCGACTACACGCCCGCGACGCTCTCCGACCAGCAGTTGCTCGCGGACGGCCAGTTCGCGCTCTTCAACCCGAACGACACGGTCTTCGACCAGAACCACCACAAGACCACGCTCGGCCAGGTGGTGCAAAGCCTGATGCATGGCGAAAACGTCACGACGCTCGACGGGCTCGCGCCGATGACCGTCGCGTCGTTGTCGGGCAGATGGTGGGATACGCGCACGCCGTCGCAGGACGATCCGGGCGAAGCGTTCTCGCTGCTCGAAGGGATCGACGCGAACGGCCGCATGATCGACGTCGGTCCCGCGGACACGACGGCGCGTTACGGGTATTCGAACTGGCAGTCGAACACCGGCTTCGACAACGGCTTCATGGTCGCGCAGCCGCACTGGGTCACGAACGCGGCCGGCATCGTGCAGACGGGCAGCGCGTATCTCGTCGACTACAAGCCCTACGACCACTGGTACAGTTGGGACAACCTGAAGTCCGATCTCGAGATCGCGGGCATGGTCGTCGCGGGCGTGATCGCGCTCGTCACCGTGCCGGAAAGCGCGCCGTTGTGGATGGTGGCGCTGTCCGAAGCCGCCGATGCGTACTTCGCGGTGACCTCGGCGATCGGCACCGTGAACGCGCTGCAGCAGCTGGGCCAGAAAGGCGGCGCGGGCAACTGGCTGAACTGGCTGAATCTCGCGGCCAACATGTTCGGCGGGGCCGCGAGCGGGCTCGGCGCGCTGGCGCGGGCCGGCACCATCATGGACCGCGTCGGGGTGGGTTCGGAGGCGTTCGAGAACGCGTCAGGCGTGATCGTGGTCGCGCACGATGCGCCGGAGATCGAACTCGCGCGCGCGAAAGTCGCCGCGCAACTGGCCGGTACCCGTGCGGTGCGCGTGTTCGACGACTCGCGTCTGTCGGGCTTTTTGAGAGACCACTGGTTCGCGAGCGGCGGCCGGCTCTTCGACACCGTGGGCCAGACGCGCGCGCTCGATGCGATGCAGAAGTCGGTCGCGTTCAGGCTGACGGGGCTGTTCGCGGCGGGCACGAATGGCGTGTCGATGCTCGCGCAGGGCGCCCAGTTGCTGAATTCGCACGGCCAGGCGACCGCCCAGGACTGGCTGAACTTCTTCACGTCCGCGGGGCTGATGGCGTCCGGGCTCGGGCTCGAGAATATCCGCAACGGCAACCCGGAGGAGGCCGCCGCGCACCTTCAGGCCGTCAACGAAAATCTCCCCGCGGGCGTCCGGCTGGTGGCGCCGCGCAAGGTGGATATCTCGGCCGATTCGCTCAGCCAGTTCGACGAGAAGACCTCCGCGCGCGTCGCGCTCCTGACGCAACGCAAGATCGCGGGCTTGAGCCGCCTCGCGCCGGTGCAGCGTGTGGCCGGACTGCTCGACGGCGAGGGCGATGCTGCCGACGGCACGCGCGCGACCTTGACCGCCGACGAGGTGCGGCAGATCAACGACGCATTGCCCAAGGGGGTGCGAGTCACGCTGCCGGATACCGGAACGGAAGAGACAGAAGAGACAGCAGGCACGACCGGCACGACGGCCGTGGACGCTGCATCGGTGCAGCAGAGCGGCACGCAGCCCGCAGCCGCTGAACCGCTCGTCGGCAAGGTACTGTCGGCCAGCGAATGGTCGGCGCAGCAGCAGGCGCTGCCGTCCGCCGAACCGCTGACCGGCGTGGTGCTGACGGCGGATGAAGTGGCCGCGCAGCAGGAAGGAGACGACGGCCTGTCGGGCACCCCCACGGTCACCTACCGCACGAACAGCGCCGTGTATACGACCCGGGTGGCGCTGCCGAACGGCGTCGGTGTGATGTCGACCCGCGACGGCAGCGACACCACGATATTGAGTCCGACCTACGACGACGTGACCGGCGTGCCGGCGAGCGAGTCGCCGCAGTTCCTGCGCCCGGCCGATACCTTGCTGATGCCCGAGAGCGACCCGCTGTACCAGCGCGGCGTCGATGGCCTGATGTCGCCGCCCGGCCAGCACGTGATCTTCGGCCACGGCATTTCCGCCGACGAGATGCTGGGCCCCGACGGCGAGCCCGTCAGCGTCGATACGGTCGCTGCGCTGGTCGCGCCGCGGCTCGGTCCGGACGAGGACGTCACGCTGTACTCGTGCTATGCGGGCTCGGACGACTCCGATCCTCTGCGGGCGACCGGCTCCAACAGCACGGCGGGCGCGATTTTCGGCCAGCGTCTCGCGCAGAACCTCGCGGATCTGACAGGCCGCCCGGTCACCGTGTGGGCGCCGCCCGACGTCCTCATCATCGATGGCGACGGCACCGCGTCCGTACACATCACCAGCACGATCACGCATGAGGTGCAGGACGCGCGCGTGCCGATGAAAGCGTTCCAGGCGAATCCTTCGGATGCCGATGCAAGTGCGCCGTCCGGCACGACGCCGGGCGCACGCGATGCCGCGGCGGGAATGTCGCCGCCGCCGCGCGCGCAAGGCGCGGCCCGCCTGCCGTTGAGCAACCCGGACTTCGATTTCGCGCAGCTCCCCGAACGCGCCTACGGATCGGCCGACCTGCAGCCGGGCTTCGCGCCCGCGCTGACGCAGCGGCCCGGCGTGCTCGCCGACGTCGCCCGCGTCGTGCGGGCGGGCGGCATGGTGAACTTCGAGCAGGCGAGCGGCCTGCTCGACGGGCCCAATCCCCGCGCGGCCATCGCCGCGACGCTGCGCGCGTTTCATGAGGCCGGACTGCAGCGCGTGCAGGCGGTCTTCGCGTTCGGGAACGAAGACAGCGTCGACGTCAGCGATCCCGCGTTCGACTTCAGTACGCTGGATCCGGAATCCGGTTTCTTCCGTTTCAGCGGGCAGGTGCCGCCTTCGGTCGAAGACGACGTCGCCGCGGAGCGCACCAGCGCGGACGCGGAGGAAGAGGAGGCGCTCGAAGTCGTCGACATGACGCTCACCGAACCGGACGTCGTCACGCTGTTCCTGGCCGGCGGCCGTACCATCGACGCGCAACTGCTCTGCATGAAGACGGGGGCGAAACCCACGCGTGTCGAAGAGATCCGGATGCCCGGTCAACGCGGCCGGCAGCCGTTCGAACTGCTGCGCGACTCGCAGGGCTGGGCCATCGTTCGCCGCGTGCGGGGCGGCTCGGGCGAGGAGGAGGACGAAGCCGGCGGCAACGCGAAGCGCGGTTCCGGCAACGGCGCGGACGACGGGAACGACGACGCGGGCGAGCGCGATTCGCGCAGCGCCGGTCAGCAACGCGTCGCTCAGGCGCGCGTCGCGCTGCGCGACGCGCAGACCAGCGCGGACGACTACCGCGTGCTGCTCGACGACGCGCGAAGCCAGGTCGACAGCGCGGTCCCGTCGAGGTCCGAGTACGTCGGCGTGCTGGGCGATCTCGTGGAAGGGGTACTGGCCGACGAACCGCAGGCGCCGACGGGCGCGCGCGGACGCCAGGAGGGCACCGGACCGGCGCACGATCGCGCGGTGCGGGAGGTCGTCAACCAGGCGATCCTCGTCGCGCGCAGCGCGCTCTCCGACGATGCGCTCGATTCGGCCGCACCAATCGACGTGCATGCACGCGCGCTCGATTACGTCGTCGGACTGCGCACCGCGAACTGGCGCAACAGCCACAGTCTCGTGCTGCGCGACGCGGACCACTACCTGTCCAACCTGACGCAGGAGTGGCAGCTTCCGCTGGAGCGGCGCGGCGCATCGGACGACTCGCCGCGCGCACCGTCCGCGCGTCTCGCGAAGCTCTCGGGACTCGTCGCGTGGGGATACGACTTCAGGAAAACGTGGCTGCCGCGACGCGGCACGGAAACGGCGGATACCGTGGACGCCAGCGTCGATCTGTCCCACGTCGAGCCGCGCAGAATCGCCGCGGCTGCGCCTGGCGGGCGCCGCTGGGCGGCACTCGGCACCCGCGATTTCCTGCGGCTCGCGCAGCAGGCGGATGAGCAGGATCCGTTTGCGCTCGTTACCGGGATGCCGTCCGCGACGGACGCATCGGCCGTATCGCCTGCCGCGATGCCGGTGGCGCAGGTGGACGGTGTTGCGCTCAGCGACCACTCCTCCAGCGACGGACAGGCGCTCGCGGCCGCGCCCGGTCTGCTGGCCCATGCAACGAAAGCGGCGAATGTCGGCGAGCTGGGTTCTATCGTCGATGAAGTGCGGATCGTCGACGGATCGAGCAGCTTCGCCGTGACCGCCGATGGGCGCCGCGTGCTGGCGCTGAATCGCGACGCCGTGACAGCCGATCGCGAAACGAGCCTCACCGAAGTCCTGCACGAACTCGCCCATGCGAAACGCCATGCCCGGATGATCGACGTGCACGGCAGCGGGTATACGGACGACCTCGGCCTCAACGAGCGCGTCGCGATCCGTTACGCGCGGATCGCGTCGAAGGCCTATCTGGGACGCATGGACGGTCTCGACGAAGCGACCATCGTGAACTCGCTGCGGCACGACGCGCAGTACGACGCGGAGCTCGAGGAAGCGGGTCGCGACGCGCACACCCATGCGATCGACGAAGGCAATGCGCGGCAGTGGTTCAAGCCCAAAAGAACCGGCAAAAGTTCACGCGCGAAGTCCAGTGGCGGCGCCGACCCGAACAAGACGGGTAAGCCGTCGCAGGCCACCCACGCCGACCGCGGCATCGGGATCATGGCCGCACTCGCGAAGCGCGGGCTGGTGGAGGTGTGGAGCAAACCCCGCGGCCTGTGGCCCGGCAGCGTCGTGATGGACGTCGCAGGACGGTTCGGCGCGGAGAACGGCCTGTGGCTCGTCAAGCAGTTGTGGAAGTCGGGCGCGGCGGCCGATACCGGCGAAGCGCGCGCGCGCAACACGGTGGCGACCAGCAAACTGATGCGTGCGATGTTCGGGCAGGGCAGCGCCGCGGACGTGCGTCTCGCCAACTGGAAAGACCCGAGGACCGGCGTCGTGCATTACGGCATCATGACGCGCTACGAGGAGATCGACGTGTCGTCGGCGCAGGCCGAGGCGATGCTGACGGACGCCGGCCAGTCCCGCGAGAACGGCGTGTTCGCCGTCGCGGCCGGCCACCTCGCGCTGCAGAATACGGCGGTGGTGGGTAACGTCGACGTGCTGGGCGGCAAGCAGACGTTCGGCAACGTGGGGATCAGGACGGCGCCGGATACCGGGAAAGTGTCGGCGTTTTTCATCGACCTGGACTCCGCGATGGGCTTCGATTCCGACGGCAATCCGGTTGCCTTCGAGCGCATCGCCGACGTGCAGGCGGCGTTCGACGCGCTGCGGGGGTCATCGGAAACGTCGGCCGTCTACCAGGGAATGACGAAGGAGGACTACTGGCGCAGCGTCGACCATCTGAAAGACCAGATGGACAACCACGACCTCGAAAAGCAGATCCGCACGATCATGCGGCAGCACGGCGCCGGAAGGATGGCCGAGCGCGATCGCAACGCGCGCGTCGTGATCAGCAACATCAAGGCACAGATTGCGTTCCGCGATAGCGAGAAGTCCTATGCAACCGATCCCGTCGATCCGGCGACGTTGCCGGACTCGTACGGCAAGCTGCCGGAACACAAGATCGGCGACGGCAGCAATCCGATTCCGCGCGACTACAGCAACCGGGTCGAGGCGCCCAGCGGCCTCCGTCAGCAGGTCAACCGCGCGACACGCGCTGTGCAGCGGTGGCGGCACGGCGATGACGGGAAGGCGACCCGCGGGCTCGTGGCGGCGGATCCGTTCGCCAGACCGGAGGACCTGAAACCCCGGCAGAAGGTCAAGGTGCCGGGCAGCGGGCGCGCGGTTGCGGGCGCAAGCGAATTCGGCAGGCTGCGGTTCGTCGCGCGCGGCGAGTCGCCGAAAGAGGGCATGACGATGCCCATCGACGGCAATGCGACGCAGAAGTACGCCGAGGTGAAGCGCGCAGTGTCGCAGGCGCAGGCGCAGGCGGCGGCGAACGAGGCGCAGGGCGGCAATGCGCCTCGCAACGAGCGTTACTACGCGTACGCGCCGGGCGACGACAGCAAGCCGGTCGGCTATTTCGAGGTCGCGGGCGACGGCAATCTCATCTGGCATCGCCCGAGGGAATCGATGCAGTCGCAGATCACCCGCGCGGTTGCGAAGGCGGCGACCCTGCGGCGTGGCGGCAAAGGCGCGGTGACGGCGGGTGGGGCAGGCGCGGCAACCCGACCCGCGCTCAACCTGCCGGAGAACGGCAGGCCAGTCGTGCTGACGAGCGACTTCGGCGCGCTGCATTTCGCGAAACGCAGCGACCCTGTCAAGGCGGCGCTGGAAATGCCGCTGGGTCGCGACGAGGAGCTTGCACGCTCGGGGCTCGACGCGCAGCTCGGCAAGGGCCTCGACGCAAACGAGCGGATCTATGCGTACGCACCGGATCGCGGCGGGCCGCCGCTCGGCTACTTCGAATCGGATGGTCATGATGGACTGACGTGGTATCGCGCGTCGCACCGCTCGCGCGAGCAGTTCTGGCAGACCACCGGCCGGGCCGCCGTGCACTTCGCGACTGCGGCGGGGGCGGCCTTCGGATACGATCACCTGCGCGCGCTGCACCCGGCGTCGCCGTGGATCGGACCGCTGACTTCGGAGCTGCGGTATCTGCTGAACACCAGCAAGTTCATCACGGACTTCCAGCTGCACGCGCTCGACGAAATCCGCGAGGGCAGGCTCGACAAGGCAACCGACACGATCAGGCTGAGGTTCGCGGGTCTGCGCGGAAGCATGAGCCGGCGCGGTGTGGCGGATGCCACGCTGGCGCGCATCGAAGGGTATACGGGCACGCTGCTCGGCATCATCCAGCGCGCGCAGAGCGAGTCGTCGCAGGACGTGAACCATATCGTGGTCAACACAGCGCTCGACGACTACTTCGACCTGATCCGTCAGGAGACCGGTATCGGCGCGGACGATTTCTACCCGACACACCCCGCCACGAAGCTCGGCGGCCGCATGCGCCGCGTGCTCATCGCGACCTGGGGCGGCAGCCTCATGATGACGCTCGCGAAGGTGGTGCCGTTCACCGGTCTCGCGTCGGTGGGCGCGATCCTGAACGGCATCGGCTACGGAGCAACGATCGTCGATGGTGCGCTCAGTACCGCGAGCGCGCGCTCCGGCAGCGTGCCGCACGAGCCGGGCCGCGTCGTGAAGGCGATGTCGCGATGGCTGCAGCCGATCAGCAACTGGACGTTCGTTGGCGGGTATACGAGCGGGGCGGTGAACCTGCTGGTCACGCACGGTCTCGGTTCGCTGGGCTCGGACGCCTCGTTCGTGACGGATATCACCACGAGCGCGCTGAACGTCTGGATGTGGAACTACCAGCGGGGCGCGCGTACGAGCGACGACCATATCTACGTATTCCGTCCCGACACGCCGTCGGCCGGTTCCGGCGCGGCCGGCACGCCGGAGACGACGAAGCTGCTGGGCTACGCAACCTATACCGCGGACGGTGGAATCTACTGGCACGAGGCCGACGGCAAGGGTGGCTTCCAGCAGCGGGTGAGAGTCGATCAGTCCGATCTGCGGGCGTGGACGAAGCAGAAGTTCGAGCGGACGGACACCCGCGTGGCATCGCGCAAAGGGCCCGATGACTTCTCCGCGGACCAGCTCGCGAAAGCGCGGGCCACCAGCCGGGCCACGCGTAGCGCCCGCTGGAGAGCGCGCAAGCTGGAAAACGACGCCCAGCTGATCCGGCGCGTCAAGTCGCATGCCGGACAGAGGAAGACGGGGTGGAAGAGCCTCACTCTTGGCGGCGTGCTGCTGCTGTCGAGCGCGATCGGTTCGGCGGCTTCGCTGCTGCCCGGCAAGAGTGCGTCGACCGCGCCCGCCGTTACGGGTACGCCGCCCGGCAAGAAGAAAAAGCCGGGCACGTCGCCAACGGTGCCGGGAAAGCAGGTGACACCGAAGCCCACGACGCCGAAGCAGTCGACTACGCCGAAGCCCGGCTCGCGGGTCGTCGTGGTCAGGCGCGGCGATACGCTCTGGGGTATCGCGACGGAGAACGGCGACACGCTGCAGCAGCTCGAACCGCTGAATCCGGAATTCGACTGGGCGCTGCTCGACGGCAATCCGTTCACGCCGCGCGAGCCCGGCGAGGGCCGCGATCCGGACCTGATCTATCCGGGCGACAGGATCAAGGTGCCGACGAACTAGCGCGACGGTGCGCGCATCGTTCGATTGCGCGCGTCGTTCAATGCACGAGCGTGAGTCCGCCGTGCGCGGCGACCGACGTCGTGTCGAGGCTGCGGGTGCACCAGCGGTGCGGGTTGCCGGCGCAACGCACCGTGACCTGTTGCCGCGATGCGGTGCGCTGACCGGCGTTCGAGTTTGCGTTCGAGGGGCGATGTTCGTCGAACGTGCTGGTGCGAGTGGGCGCGCTCGCAGGCGTAGCCGCGGCGGGCGCGCGCAACGACGTCGCCGTGACGAACCCGCGGTTATGCAGCGTCGCGTTGCCGGGGACCGGACTCGAACCGGCAACCGGTGCAACCGGAGCCGCGGGCAGCGGCGGCCTCACGCGCCCATTCGCGCGCAGTTCTTCAGCATGCGCGAGCCGCCAGTTCGTGTACGCGCTCGCGAGAATCCGGCCGACGTATCCCTGCCGGTAACCCGTCATGAAATTGCCGCTGTAGTAGCACGACAGCGCATCGCGCAGCGCGCCCTGACTGTCGCCGGCGCGCGCGCTGGAGCGCGAGAAGCACTGCTGCAGGATCGCGCTGCTCGCGCGCAGGTTGCGGCATGGATCGAAAATCGTCGTGAGACTTTCGCCGACGCGCGCGAGATTGCGCACGTTCACCTGACCGAGCCCGACGCTGAAATCGTAGCCGCGCGCGACGAGCGCGCGCGCAGTGGCCAGCGCCTGCTCGTAGCTGTGCGGTTGATACTGCAGCCGCGCGCCGACCACACCGATCGCGTACGGATTGAAACCCGACTCGACGCGCACGAGCGCAGCGAGCGTCGTCACGTCGACATGCGGCGCGCACACCTGTGCGAGCGCGGTGAAACTCGCGGAAGCGGGTGGTGGCTCCTGCGCGCGTGCGCCGCCCGCGTGCATGCCGAACAGCATGAACGCGAGCAGCATCGCCAGTTCAATACAAGCGCGCCCGCCAGGCGCCCAGCGCGCACGAAGCCCGCCCGCGAAAAACGAAGCAGCGTGCAGGAAGGCGCGCATCGCCCATCGCTCCTAGCGATACGACAGCACGAGCCCGTGCACCAGCACCGACCAGCCGTCGAGCATCACGAACAGCAGCAGCTTGAACGGCACCGAGATCACGGTCGGCGCGATCATCTGCATGCCGAGCGCGAGCAGCACGTTCGCGACCACGAGATCGACGACGAGAAACACCACATACAGCACGAAGCCGATCTGGAATGCCTTCATCAGCTCGGACAGCGTGAAACTCGGCACCAGCACGATCAGGTCGTCCTGCTGCAGGTTTTTCGCGCGCTGCGCGGGCCACATCGCGGTGGCCGAGCGCACGAAGAAACTGCGCTCGCGCTCGGGCGTGTGCTGCATCATGAAGGTCTTGATCGGCGGCGACGCGGCATCGAGCAGCTGGCTCACGTCCTGCATCGTCATCTCGCTGCCGAGCGTGAAGCTGGTGGCCTTCAGGTTGTCCATGATGTCCATGCCGACGGGCGCCATGATGTACACGGAGAGAATCAGCGCGATACCGTTCAGCACGATGTTGGGCGGCACCTGCTGGATGCCGAGCGCGCTGCGCAACAGGCCGAACACCACCACGAGCTTCGTGTAGCTCGTCACCATCAGCGCGGCGAACGGCGCGATGCCGAGCGCCGCGATCACCGCCACCATCGCGGCGGGATTCGGCAGATTACCCATCGTCGCGTTCCGGCTGCGGGCCGTGCGCGTTGCCGCCGAGCGTCGAGACCCGCACGCCGAGCTTGTTGCCGACCGCGATCAGATGACCGGTGCCGACTTCCATGCCGTTGGCGAGAATGCGGATCACGCTCTGGTTGAGGGGCTGGTCGAGCTCGATCACGAAGCCGGGCTGCATCGCCTTCAGCTGCGCGAGCGTCAGCGTGCGGCGTTCGAGCTCGAAGCACGCATCGACTTCGAGCGCATCGAGCACGTTCGGCTTCGCGCTACCGGCGCCGCTCTGGTCGCGGTCTTTCGGCGGCTCGGGGGAAGTGGGGTCGTTCATCGGAGCAGCCTCCGTGGTCTGGATGTCGTCGATCGTGATGCGGGCGCCAAGCACGCGCGCGCCCAGCGCGAGACCGGGTGTGCCGGGCGTCGTCGCGCGGCATACGAGCCCCGCGCCCGCGGACTTCCACTGCCCGATCGCAATGATGTCGCCGTACTCGAGGCTCGCGAGTTCGCGTTGCGTGAGACGCGTCGAGCCGAGGCGAAAGCCGAGCGGCACCGGCAGCGCGTCGAAGTCGCGCGCGTCGAGCGTGGGCAGCGGCGGCGGAGCAGGGCAGGCGAGCACGAGATAGCGCGGGTCGTCGAACAGCAGCGCGCCGTGCGCAAACCATGTGCCATCCGGTACGCCGAGCACGAAGCGCAACGGCGAACCGCTTTCGGCTGCGTCGGGGTCCGGTGGAGCGATCGCCGGTGCTTCTCCGGGCTCGGGCGCGCTGAGACTCAGCGTCTGCCGCGTCGCCTGTTCGAGCGTGGCCGCGAGCGGCGCGAGCGCATCGGCGACGAGCGCGCAGCGGATCGCGTCGGGCACCGCATCGTCGGCGCCGTCGCCGATCAGCGCGCGCTCGGCGCGCGGCTCCAGCAGCAGCCAGCCGGCCGCGGGTCCGAAACGGAAGCGATAGCGGCGCGGCGTGCCGGACGCGAGTTGGGCGGTGTAGTCCCAGCGCACCGTGCGGCGCGAGCCGCCGGCCTCGAATTCAAACGTGCGCCGCCATGCGTACGCGCGGCTCGCGGCCTGCGCGGCGGGCGGCGACAGCGCCGGCAGCGGCAGGCTGTCGCTCGCGGACAGCGGGTCACGAAGCAACGGACCGTTCACCGCAGCTCACCTTGCCCGGCGAGATACGCGAGATGCACGCGGTTGGCGGCGCCGAAGCGCTTCTTCAAAAGGCGCAGGTGATAGTCGACGTTGTGCGTGGACATGCGCAGCGATTCCGCGATCTGCCGGTCGCTCAGGCCGCGCGTCAGCGCGTCGAGAATGCGCTGCTGGACCGGCGTGATGGGCTTGCCGTGTGGCTCGTCGTGTTCGTCGACGAGCGGTGCGGCGTGATCGATCAGATACTCGTGCAACGCGAGCCCGAGCGCGTACGCCTGCCCGACGATGCGATCGCTGATCCAGTCGCGCGACAGGTTCGCGCAGCTGAGCGACAGCACGCTTTGCTGCGCGCTGCGCGGGCTTGCGAGGCTGAACGTGATGCCGCTACGCATGCCGGCGTCGTGCGCGTCGGCGAGGAGCCGCGCGAGCCGTTGTGCCATGTTGCTGCCGTTGCGCGGGTCTTTTGGGGCGCTGCCCGAATCGCCTCCGGTTTGCCGTAGTGTGTCGAGATCCCACACGAGCGGCCATTCGCGCCGGCACGCGAACGCGATGCGCGGGTCCACCTCGAGATAGCGCTCCTCGATATAGCGTTCGGGCCAGCCGGGCGCCGCGTAGTCGCGCACGTACCATGCACGCGTGATGGTGTCGTCGACGCAATTCAGGCGCCAGTAGCAGAGCCAGTCGAAGCCGATTGCCCCGAGCATGGTGCGGATCAGCAGGCGCCGCTGCTCGGGCATGCGCGCCTCGTTCAGTTCGTCCGCGATCGCCGCGCGCGGCGCCGTGGCGCGCGCGGGCGGAACGTCGCCCAGCCCGATCGGGCAGCCATCCAACAGAACGAAGCTGTGATCGATGCTGTCTCGCGGTCCCAACCCTTCCTCCTTCATACGAACGTCACCTGCACTTTAGCGGCCATCGCGCGCGTGGGGCACTACCGCGTTTCGTAGTCGCAGGTACAGGAATCACGTGCGCGCGGGCAAAATCCCACGAATCTCACGCATGACCGCGCGATGCGCTTTATCTAAACTGGTTGCACGATCTTCAACCAGCAGACGGCCCTCGGTGCGCGGCATGCCGCGTACAGTGCGCGGGCCGTGCCCCGCATGCCTTTCGATAACGTCAACCGGCTCTGGCAGGAGAACTTGAGCGAACGCTGGCACTCACGGGTGCCGCGCTTCGCGCTCGCGCGGCAGTACGACCTTGTGCTCGCGCTGTTCGTGGCGGCGGTCGTCGCGCTGTTCGTGCTGCCGCTGCCGACGATGATGCTCGACGGGCTCATTTCGCTGAACCTGTCGCTGTCCATCCTGCTGCTGACGGTCTCGACCTACCTGCCTTCGGCGGTCGCGTTCTCGTCGTTTCCCGCGCTGCTGCTGTTCACCACGCTGCTGCGGCTCGCGCTCAACATCGCGTCGTGCAAGCTGATCCTGCTGCAGGCGAATGCGGGCCATGTCATCGATACCTTTGGACGACTGATCGTCGGTAACAATTTCGTGGTTGGTGGCGTCGTGTTCCTCGTGATCGCGATCGTGCAGTTCATCGTGATCGCGAAGGGCTCGGAACGCGTCGCGGAAGTCGGCGCGCGCTTCTCGCTCGACGCGATGCCGGGCAAACAGATGAGCATCGACGCCGACCTGCGCGCGGGCATCATCACGTCGGACGAAGCGAAGCGCCGCCGCGAAGGGCTCGAGCAGGAATCGCAGCTGCATGGCGCGATGGACGGCGCGATGAAGTTCGTGAAGGGCGATGCGATCGCCGGCATCATCATCGCGTTCATCAATATCCTCGCGGGCATCGCCGTCGGCACGCTGATGCACGGAATGAGCGTTTCGGCCGCGCTGCATCGGTATGCGGTGCTGACCGTCGGCGACGGCATGGCGTCGCAGATTCCGTCGCTGCTGGTCTCGATCGCGGCCGGCGTGGTGACGACGCGGGTCGCGTCGCGCGATGCGCAACAGCGCCATCTCGGCGAGCAGATCGGCACGCAGATCACCAACCATCCGCGCGCGGTGCTGATCGCGGGCGTGATAGTGCTGGCGTTCGTGTTCGTGCCGGGCTTTCCGAAATGGTCGTTCCTGCTGCTCGCGTTCGCGCTGATAGGCGGCGGCGCGATGCTGATGCGGCGGCGCAAGAGCATTCCGACGCTGAACCTGATCACGCTCGCCGATGCACCGGCCGATGCGGAAGCGAGCGTCGCCGCCGCGGGTTCGCAGGTGCATCCGCTCGGCATGACGGCGCTGCTCGCGGTGGTGTTCGCGCAGGACCTGCGCGCGCATCTGAACCTCGTGCAGCTGCAGGCCGCGCTAACCGATGCGAAGGCGCGCGTCGACGTCGATCTCGGCCCCGTGTTTCCGCGCATGAACCTGCGCTTCAATCCGGAACTCCCGGCGCACACCTACCGGATCCTGCTGCAGGACGTGCTGGCGTCGAGCGGCTATCTGCGGCCCGGGCGCGTGCTGTGGGACAGCACGTCGGCGCTGCCGGCCGGTCTCGAACGCGAGGCCGGCGAGCCGTTCGGTCCGTTCTCGCAGCCGGTGTGGCTCGCGCCGTCGGCGCCGGCCGCGCGCGGCCACGGCGGCAATCTCAGTCTCGAACAGGTGCTCGCGCAGCATCTGGAAGCGGTGGTGCGCGCGAATCCATCCGCGTTGATCGGCATCCAGGAGACCCAGGCGCTCGTGCATCTCGCGCGCCGCGATCACCCGGAACTGATCGCGGAACTCACGCGCATCGTGCCGCTGCAGCGTATCACCGAAGTGCTGCGCCGGCTGCTGCTCGAACACATCCCGATCCGCAATTTACGGGTGATTTTCGAAAGCCTGATCACGTGGGCGCCGAAGGAACCGGACGACACGATCACGCTCGTCGAGCAGGTGCGCGTGGACCTGAAGCGGATGATCACCGACCGCTATTGCGGCACCGCCCGCAATCTCGAAGCGATCCTGTTCGAACAGAGCCTGCAGGACCGCGTGCAGTCCGCGATCCAGAAAACGCAGCAGGGCGTGTTTCTCGGCCTTGCGCGCGAGGTGAAGGACAACGTCTGCGAGCAGACCCGCGCGATCGTCGAATCGCTGCGCGGCACCGAGCGCGCCGCGCGCGTCGCGGTGCTGGTGCCGATGGCCGTGCGCTTCTACGTGAAGTCGATCGTCGAGCCGGTGCTGCCGGAACTGCCGGTGCTGTCGTATCAGGAGATCGAGGAAGACGTGCGGCTGCAGACCATCGGCTGGGTGAAAAACCCGGCCTGAGCGCGCGCGATTCGTCAGATTCGTCAAACGGAGGAGACCCGGTGAGCGACGTAGCGATTCTGGATATCACGCGCGAAGCGCTGCTGCTGGTGCTGATGCTGACGCTGCCCGTGGTGGCCGTCGCGACCATCGCGGCCGTGACGGTGGCGGTCATGCAGGCGGTCACGCAGGTGCAGGACTCGAGCATCGGCCTGTCGGTGCGGATGATCGTCGTGATGGTGACGGTGATCGTGCTGTCCGGCTGGGGCGCGAGGCAATTGATGATGTTCGGGCGGCAGGCGCTCGAACGGATCTTCGGGCTGACGCCCGGGCTCTTCTGACCCAACTATCGAACCATCGGATCTTGTCCAGGGACGCAAACTTGAGAACGATAATCCAGTCGATCCTGACACTACGGAATCTGCGCACGCGCGAGTGGCTGATGGTGGCGGCCGCGCTGTGCATCTGCGCGCACGCGGCAAGAGTGCGCGCGGCGGAACTGCAATGGCGCGGACGCGCGTACGAGATCGTCGCGAACGGGCGCGCGCTGCCCGACTTCCTGCGTGAACTCGCGGCGTCGCAAGGCACCACCGCGATCGTCGACCCGAAGGTGACCGGCACCATCAGCGGCCAGTTCAACGGCACGCCGGTGCAGACGCTCAATAGCGTGTGCACGACCTACGGACTCACGTGGTATTACGACGGCTCGTTTCTCTACATCGAGCGCGCGGCGGATACGCAGACCCAGGTGATGCGGATCCCGCCGGGCTCCGCATCGCGTCTCGCGCAGCTGCTGCAATCGATGCAGGTGCCGGACAAGCGCTTTGCGCTCAACATCAGCGACCGCGACAACTCGGTCTACGTGTCGGGCCCGCCGCGCTACGTCGAACTCGTGCGCGAGGCCGCGGATTCGGTCGTGAACGGCGGCGGCAGTTCCGAAACCGCGGTGATCCGCTCGTTCCCGCTGCGCTACAACTGGGCGGCGGACGTCACGATCAACCGCTCCGGCAAGGACGTGACGATCCCGGGCGTCGCGACGATCCTGCGCCAGCTGTTCGGGCAGCAGAACCCGAGCGCGAATCCGTTCGGCAACGCGATGCGTCTTGGCGGCCCGACGCGCGAAGTGAAGCTCAGCTCCGGCGACACGATCAACGTGCCGCGCATCGAGATTCCGCTCTCCGGCGACGTGGGCAGCAGCGCGTCGATCAGCGGCCCAGGCGGCGGCGGGGGCACTCAGGGCGTGATCGGCTATGGCCAGAGCGGCGGCATGGCGCCGGGCCTCGGCGCGTACGCGAATCCGGCGGCGGGCGCGTTGGGCAACAACCCGAGCCAGCAGCTGCCGCAGATCGTGCCCGATCCGTCGATCAATGCGGTGCTGATCCGCGACCTGCCGGAGAACATGGCGCGTTACGGTCCGCTGATCCAGCAGCTCGACGCGCGTCCGCGCCTCGTCGAGATCAACCTGACGATCATGGACATCAACCTGAATTCGCTCGATCAACTCGGCATCGACTGGCGGCTGCATACGTCGCACGGCGACTTCCAGTTCGGCAACGGCGCGAACCCGCCGCTCACGTTTGCGGTGGGCTCGACCGAATCCGGCCAGACCGGCACCACGACGCCGACCGGCATCGCGCTCACGGCATCGATCGGCGGGTCGCTGCGCGACTATCTGCTCGCGCGCATCAACGCGCTCGCGCAGAACGGCGACGCGAAGCTGTATTCGAAGCCGAAGGTGCTGACGATGGACAACAGCGAGGCCATCCTCGAAAACCTCACCGAGTTCTACGTGCAGGTGGCGGGCTTCCAGGATGCGTCGCTGTACGGCATCACGACCGGGCAGAGCGTGCGCGTGACGCCGATGATCGTCGACGACGATAACGCGCAGCGCGTGATGATGTCGCTCGACATCCAGGACGGCGAGGTGACGAACCAGACGGTGTCGAACGTGCCGGTGATCCAGCAGCGCAACATCGTCACGAAGACGATGATCGACGAAGGCCGCAGCCTCTTGATCGCGGGCTTCAACGACGACGAGCTGAACATCAACAAGACGGGCATTCCGTTCATCTCCGACATTCCGATCATCGGCAACCTCTTCAAGTACAACAGCAAGACCGGCACGCACATGGAGCGGTTCTACCTGATCACGCCGCGCGTCGTCACGCCATCGGCCGTGTATGCCGCGGACGGTACGCCGGAGAACTACACGTCGCCGCTGATGGAAGGCGTGGTGCAGCCGCCGGACAACACGATGCTGATGAAGGAAGCGCAGCCGCTCGCGCCGAAGCCGGCACCCGCCGCACCGGCCGCGCCCGCGAGCAGTCCTGGAGTTCAAGGTGGTCACTCCTAGCCACGAAGGCTCCGGCTGGAGCCTCTGCTTCCTGAGCGGCCCGATGTCGGGCCGCACGCTGTGGCTTGCGCCCGGCGAGAACTGGGTCGGCACGGGCGCCGACTGCGAGGTAATCCTGCCCGACCGCGAGATCGCCGCGCGGCAGATGTGCCTGCACGTCGGCGCGATCGCGGCTTCGGTGCAGAACCTGGGCGGCGCGCCGGTCACGCTGAACGGCACGCCGCTCGGCGAGATGCGCCGCACGCTCGCGGCGGGCGACACGATGACGGTGGGCTCGATCCGCTTCGGCGTCGAGCACGCGGCGGGCGCGGTCGCGGCGCCGACGGGCACGGGCGGCACGCTCGCGGCGCGGCGCGGCGAAGACCGGCCGTCGTGGCTCGTCGCGTACGCGCCCGCATGGCTCGCGGCGCTCGGCGCGCGGCGCCTCGTGCTGATGCTGCTCGCGCTGTGGAGCGCGTTCGCGCTGGCGGCGGGCGGCTACGTCGCGGTCGCGACGCGCGGCGAGTTCTGGTGGTCGCACGAGAGCCAGTACGAACGCATCCGCGAGGTCGAGGCGGCGCTGCGCGCGTATCCGGAACTGACCGTCGCACCGGGCGCCGGCGACGCGATCGTGATCGCGGGCTATGTGCGCAACGCGGACGAACGCGCGCACGTCACGCAGATCGCGGGCGGCTTCGCGAACGTGTCGGTCGGCACGGTGTACGTGGTCGATCAGCTGCTCGCAGCGACCCGCCAGACGCTCTCCGACACGTCGCTGAAGGCGCAGTACGCGGGGCGCGGGCAGATCGTGCTGACCGGCGTCGCGAGCCGAGCGGTCGCGCAGCGCGTGCAGAACTTCAAGCGCGACGCGAAACCGGCGATCGACGTGATCGACCGCGTGAGCTACGACGACAACGCGGCGGGCGCGTTCATCACGTCGACGGGCGGCGCCGTGCCGGAGGACATCGCCGGCATGTACGGCGACGACAGCGGCACGCGTTACATCGTGACGCGCGACGGCCGTCATTTCTTCGAAGGCGCGACGCTGCCGAACGGCCTCACGATCGCGTCGATCGAACCGAGCCGCGTGGTGTTCGAGCGCAACGGCGCGCGCTACATCGTGAAGCTCGGGCCCGATGCGGGGCCGGCGACGGGCACTCCCACTGCGGCGACTGCCGCGGCCGGTGCAAGTGCAGCAGCGCAGGCGGCTTCGCCCGCAGCTTCCGAGGCACCTGCTACGCCGCGCGAGACGGGCGCGGCGACCGGCGTGGCGCCGCCGGCCGGTAGCGCGGTGAGCGTGCCGGACAGCGCAAGCCACGCATCGGGCACGGCGACGACAGGCAACGCAACAGGCAACACGAACGGCGCGAGCTGCGCCACGGACGTGCAGGACACGGTGAATGCGGCAGGCGGCGCGCTGGTCGCGCGCGCCCGGCAGACGGCAGCACCGCATTCATGAAGGTGTTGGCGCGCCGTCGCGGCAGTATGCGGCGGCGCGTCAGCAAGGCAGCCGCGCAAGCGGCGTATTTCTCGGCGATGAGCAAAGGAGCAGATCATGGCATCCACGACCCCAGTGTCGAACCTTCCGGACAACACGGCGGAAATGCAGGCATTCGAGGAACAGTTGTTCCAGCAGCAGATGCAGATGCAGTCGATCGGTATGGTTGGTCAGTCGCATGCGCAGACCGTCAGCGTGATGAACAACATGAGCACTTCCGAGGCCGGCGCGAATTCCTCGGCGGGACGGCTTAACTGAGCGTTCCCGCGGCGGTCTCACGCGCATGCGATCCATGCGGCGCGTGTGGCTCGCGCCTGGCCGGCCGCCGCGCACGGGAGGTGCACAACGTTTCCATGGAGTACAGATCATGACTGGAACACCCGTGACCGCGGTGGGCGCGGACGCCGCGCTGGCGACCGCGCCCGCGCAGCGAACGCCGGACGCGCAGTGGGTTTCGCCCGGCACGACGCAGACCGCTGCGCCGTCGGGGGATGACGCGCAGGCGTTCGCGCAGCAGCTCGCCGGCAACCTGACCGGCACCGCGGCGAACGGCGCCGGCGCGGCAGGCGGCGCGAGCGAGTCGTTCGTGAACATGTTCGGCTACCTCGACGATCTCGGCCAGCGCTTCACGAAGCTCGCCGGGATGCGCCACCAGGTGATGAAGCCGACGGGCGACTGGGGCATGGATATGGCCCGGATGATGGAATACAACTGGGACCTGTCGATGACCGCCAACGGCTGCGAGTTCGCGCTGTCCGCCGCGCAGGCGGCCAACAACTGCTCGCGTTCGGTGCTGTCGCCGGACAAGGGCTAGACACGCGATCAGTGGCGGCGGGCGACAGGCAGCGCGGCACCCGCCGCCATCGGGAGTGGCCATGACGAAAACAGGCAGATGGGTTGGAGCGACCCTGCTGCTGGCATGCCTTGCCGGCTGCAACCAGGAGCTCTATTCGGGGCTCGAGGAGCGCGACGCGAACCAGATGATCTCGGTGCTCGCGGACGCGGGCATCGGCGCGTCGAAAGAAAACGTCGAAACGCGCGACGGCGGATCGAGCTGGCAGGTGGACGTGGACGGCAGCCAGGTGAGCGAGGCGCTCAACGTGCTGCGCGCGCACGGGCTACCGCATCAGCAGCTGGAAAGCCTTGGGCAGATCTTCCAGCAGCAGGGGCTCGTCGAGACGCCGGCCGAGGAGCGCGTGCGTTACATCTACGGCGTGCAGCAGGAACTGTCGCGCACGCTAGACGACGTGGACGGCGTGGTGGTCGCGCACGTGCAGGTGGTGATTCCGGAGAACGATCCGCTGTCGGACAAGGTGAAGCCTTCGTCGGCGTCGGTGTACATCAAGTACCGGCCGGGCGTCGACCTGCAGGCGATGGCGCCGATGGTGAAGGACCTCGTCACGCACAGCATCGAAGGCCTCGCGTACGACAACGTGTCGCTGTTCCTGCAGGCGGAGACGGCGCCACCGCAGGCGGCGGGCGGTTTCGCCGGCAGTGCGCTGCCGGGGCTGCTGCTGATGCGCAGTCCGTTTGCGTGGCTGCTCGCGGCACTGCTCGCGCTCACGCTGTGCGTGGTCGCGCTGCTCGGCGCGCGGCGTGGCGTGTTCGGCTCGCGCATCGCCACCGCACTGGGCGGCGGCCGCAACAGCGAACTCGCCGCATCGGGCGGCGGGCCCACCGGACACGGCTGACATGCACGACGCCCGCATGCACCGGCTCGCGGTGGAGTTCAACCTGCGGCCGGACCGCTACATCGGCGCCGACTGGCTGCCGGACGAGTGGCCGGCGCGCTATCGCGATCTCGACCGCTTCGGCGAGCGCGGCCGCGCGGTGCTGGCCGCGGTGCTGCTCGCGCGGCTCGGTTCGGGCGGCGCGCCGGTGTTCGCGTTCGGCAGCCGCATTGCGCGCATCGCGCTCGTCGACCGTGCTGCGCTCGCGACGCTCGGCGCGTACTGCGGGCTGATGCTGCATCGCGCGTGGCTGCGCGAGGCCGCGAACTGGCGTGCGCAGTCGGTGCTGGTCGAAGCGTTCGGCCATAGCGCGATGCCGTTCGTGCTGGACCGCGCGCCGCCGTTCGAAGCGATCGGCGAAACGCTCGAACCGTACCGGCGTGCGCCGCTCGAAGCGATCGATGCGATCCGCCGGCGCGGCTGCCGGCTGCTGTTCGATCTCGTCGCGGCCGAGCATGCGCAACTGGCGCCGCGGTTCGCGCTGAAGTTTCCGCGCTCGCTCGTCGCGCAGCCGTCGTATGGGCTGAGCGTGCTGCATCGGCAGCATCTGGCCGAGCTGATTTTCCTGTGCCTCATTCCGGAGCGACTCGCACAATGGGACTGGCTTTTCTGATCACGAGCGAGAACCTGCAGATTCTCTCGGAGCGCAAGGTGCTCAAGCAGCACGAGTACTCGGCGCTGCTCGACGCCGGTTCGCTCGTCACGAGCGCGCAGAACGAACGCGCGCGGATTCTCAAGGAAGCGGAGCGCGTGTTCGAGGAGAAGCGCAACGAAGGGCTCGCGCTCGGGCTCGAGGAAGGCCGCCGCGAGTACGCGCAGAAAGCCTGCGGCGCGGCGCTCGACGCGGCCCGCACGCTCGATGCGTTGCGCGAGACGATGGCGCGCATCGTCGTGAAGGCGGTGCGGCAGATGGTGGGACCGGTCGATCCGCGTACCTTGCTCGAACAGTCGCTGCGGCGTGTCGATGCGCTGGTGCGCGACGAGTCGCTGCTGGTGATGCGGGTGCCGCCCGCGCAGCGCGAAGCGGCCGGCGCGGCGCTGGCGCGCGCGTGGCCCGACCGCGCGATGACGCACAAGGTGCGCGTGGTGCCGGACGATACCTTGCGCGACGACCAGTGCGTGATCGAGACGCCGTCGGGCAGCATCGACGCCGGGCTCGATGCGCAGATCGAGGCGCTGGCGGCAGCGATCCGCCAGCGTGCGACATGAGCGACGCGGACGATCTCGCCGGTCGGCTCGCGCGTTTCGCGGGCGAATTCGACGACCTCGCCGAATCGTTCGACAGCGACGCCGCGCAGCGCGCGCTCGCCGACGAACTGGATCAGAGCGTCGCAGCGTTCAATCCGGTGCGGATGCGTGGCCGCGTGAGCCACGCGGCGGGGCTGCTCGTCAACGCGTCCGGGCTGCACGCGAAGCTCGGCGAGATCTGCGAGCTGCGCACGCCCGGCGAAGCACCGATGCTCGCGGAAGTGGTTGGCTTCGCGCGGCAGACCACGCTGCTCACGCCGCTCGGCGCAACCGGCGGCCTGTCTCCATCCACCGAAGTGATCCCCTCCGGGCGCGGACATCGTTTCGCGGTCGGCGCCGCGCTGCGCTCGCGCGTGCTCAACGGGCTTGGCGCGCCGCTCGACGACCGCGGCGACGTGCCGGGCGCGGTGCTCGTGTCCGCGCACAACGAGCCGGTGAACCCGCTGCGCCGTCGCACGATCGACACCGCGCTGCCCACCGGCGTGCGCGTGATCGATACGCTGTTGACCGTCGGCGTCGGTCAGCGCATCGGCGTGTTCGCGCCGTCCGGCGTCGGCAAGAGCACGCTGCTCGGCATGATCGCGCGCGGCGCGGCGTGCGACGTGATCGTGATCGGACTGGTCGGCGAACGCGGCCGCGAAGTGCGCGAGTTCATCGAGCACAACCTGTCGCCGGAAGCGCGCGAGAAAGCGGTGATCGTCGCGTCCACGTCCGATCGTCCCGCGATGGAGCGCGTGAAGTCCGCGCACGTCGCAACCGCAATCGCCGAGTATTTCCGCGACCAGGGGCTGTCGGTGCTGCTGCTGGTCGATTCGCTGACGCGCTTCGCGCGTGCGCAACGCGAGGTCGGCCTCGCATCCGGCGAACCGCCGACGCGGCGCAGTTTTCCGCCGTCGACATTTTCCGTGCTGCCGCAACTGCTGGAGCGCGCGGGGCAGGGCGAGCGCGGTTCGATCACCGCGTTCTACACGGTGCTCGTGGAAGGCGACGAGGAAACGGACCCGATCGCGGAAGAAGTGCGCTCGATCGTCGACGGACACATCGTGCTGTCGCGCAAGGTGGCGAGCGCGAACCGCTACCCGGCGATCGACGTGCTGGCGAGCCTGTCGCGCGTGATGTCGCAGGTGGTGCGCGAACCGCATCTCGCGGCCGCGGCGCACGTGCGCTCGCTGCTCGCGCGTTATCAGGAGATCGAACTGCTGGTGCAGATCGGCGAGTACCGCGCGGGCGCCGATCCGCTTGCCGATGCGGCGCTCGCCGCCAAACCGGCGCTGGAGGCTTTTTTCACGCAGTCCGCGCGCGCGCTCGAACCGTTCGACGCGAGCGTGGACGCCTTGATCGACATGGCCCGACGACATGGACCGGACACTGGACACCACGCTTGATGCGTTGCGCTGCGTGCGCGACGCACGTCAGCGCAAGGCCGCGATCGAGAAGATCCGGCAGGAGCGCGTGGCCGCGCAGAGCGCGCAGAGCGTCGCCGATGCGCAGTCGCGCATGATGCGCGAGATCGCCGCGCGGCTCGCGCTCGCGCAGCGCGTGAACCGCGAGGCAGGCACGGGCGACGTGACGCCGCGCGCGCTGGCCGACACGTTTTCCGAGGACATGTCGCGCACCCGCGCGGCAGGCCTCGCGCGCCTCGACGTGATGCAGGCGGGCGAAGTGCATCGCCGCGAGCAGGCGACGCTCGCGGAACTGCAGGAGCGGCTGGGCCGCGCGCAGGCGAACCTCGACAAGATCGACCGCGTGGCGGACGAAGCGAATCGCGTCGCGCAGCGCCGCGCCGATGCGCGCGAAGAGGACGAGGCGGATGCGGCCGCGTTGCGCCGGGGCGGCGCGGGTGGCTCGCGTGACGAGCACGGTGGTGTGTCGCTCAGGGAAGGCGGGGCTTTGCGGATGCGCGATGGCGATGGGTCATGACGACATCGCGGCATTACAGGCCACGGTGCGCCCGCTGCTGATGGTGATGCCGCGCCTGCTGCCGATGATGCTCGTGATGCCGGCGTTCAGTCCGCAGATCATGACCTCGCTCGCGCGCAACGGGCTGATCGTCGTGCTCGCGGCGTTCACCGCGCCGCTGATCGATTACTCGACGATGGCGACGGTGCCGTACTCGATGTGGATCGTGCTGTGTGCGAAGGAAGCGCTGATCGGCCTGCTGCTCGGCTTCGCGTTCAGCGCGATGCTGTGGGCGATCGAAAACGTCGGACACCTGATCGATTTTCAGACCGGCTCGGGCAATTTCGCGTTCTTCGACCCGGTGTCGGGCGACCAGAGCGGCCCGACCGCGGTGTTCCTGAATCTGCTTGCGTGCACGCTGTTCGTGACGGGCGGCGGCCTGCACGCGATGCTCGGGATGTTCCTGCAGTCGTACAAGCTGTGGCCCGTGGCGTCGCTGCTGCCGAACGCGCATCAGGTGCTCGACCAGTTCGCGATGCGCGCGACCGATTCGGTGATGCAGGCGAGCGTGAAGCTCGCGGCGCCGGTCATCATCGTGCTGGTGCTGGTTGAGCTGGGCCTGAGCCTGATCGCGCGCTCGGTGCCGCAGCTGAACGTGTTCATGATCTCGCAGCCGGTGAAAGGGCTGATCGCGGTGCTGATGATGGCGCTCTTCCTGTACTTCGTGTACGGCTCGCTGCACGCGTTTCTCGCGCCGGACGGGCCGTTGTTCGCGATGCTGCGGGCGACGCTGTAGCGTGTTGATCACATTCGAGGAGGGCGGTCCGCATGGCCGAGAAGACCCATCAGGCCACCGCGCGGCGGCTGCGCGAAGCGCGCCGCCAGGGCGAAGTCGCGCGCAGCGCCGACGTGATCACGACGGTGCAGTTCATCGTGATGCTCGCGCTGATTGCGGGCGCGGGGCCGTTCGCGCTCAGCCTGCTGCATCAGCTGTTCGATGCGGCACAGCAGGTGATCGCCGCGCAGGATCCCGGCGAGCAGATCGACGCGCTGCTCGGCGCGGCGCGTCATGTGCTGCTGCTCGTGTTCATCGCGCTCGGTGTCGCGGTGGCGCTCGCGGGCATCATCGCGGGCATCGTGCAGGTGGGCGGGCTCATGGCGTGGGCGCGGCTCACGCCGCAGCTTTCACGGCTCAATCCTGCGGCGGGTCTCAAACGGATCGTGTCGATGCGCGCGCTGATCGATCTCGCGAAGCTGATCGGCAAAACTGCCGCGGTCGGGCTGATCCTGTTCGCGGTGATCCGCGGTTCGATCGGCGCGGCGGTCGAAGCCGGCTTCACGACGCCCGCGCAGATCCTTTCGCTGACAGGACGCATGCTGTCGATGCTGTTCGGCTGGGCGGCGGTCGTCTATGCGGCGATCGCGGCGATCGATCTGATTCACCAGCGCTGGGAGTTCGCGCGCAACCACCGGATGAGCACCGACGAGCTGCGCCGCGAAACGCGCGAAATGGAAGGCGACCCGCACGTGTCGTCGCGGCGCACGCAGCTGGCGCGCGAGGCGCAGTTCGCGTCGATGCAGGACGTGCTGCGCGGCGCGTCGGTGGTGATCTGTTCGTCGCGCGTCGCGGTGGCGCTGCACTACGCGGGCGAGCCGACCTTGCCGCGCGTGATCGCGAAAGGGGAAGGGGAGGCGGCGGCCCGTATCCGCGCGGTGGCGGAGGAACTGTTGCGCCCGGTGGTGGCGAACACCGGGCTCGCGGAAAAACTCTACGAGCAGGTGGCGCTCAACCGGTATATCGATCGCGGGCATTTCCGCGAGGTCGCGGATGCGTTGCGCTGGGCGGGCGGTGGTTGAGCGCGTTTTCGCTTCGCCAACGCCAGCTGTCGAGCAACCGGCCCGCGATGTACGCGAGCTGCACGCGGTTCCGCGCGTGGCAGATCTTCTTCAGCTGGCGCAGATGGGCGCGCACGTCGCGCCTGGCTCGTTGTTACTCGCTCGCGGTCCACTCGACGTTCGCGCCCACCGAGCGCAGGTTTTCGACGAAGCGCGGATGCGCGCGGCGGATCGGCAGCGCGTTCATGATCTCGGAGCGCCCTTCGATGCTGGCCGCGACCATCAGCAGCGCGATCGCCACGCGGATGATGTACGGGCTCTCCACCCGTGCCGGACGCAGCGCGAGGCCGCCGAACGTGACGAGCCGGTGCGGATCGGACAGGAACACGTGCGCGCCGAACTTCGACAGTTCGCTGGTCCAGCCCATCGCGCCGTCGTAGACCTTGTTCCAGAACATCGCGCTGCCTTCAGCCTTCACGCCGAGCGCAATGAAGATCGGCAGCAGATCGACCGGCAGATAGGGCCAAGGCGCGGCTTCGACCTTGGTGAGAATATTTTGAGTGAACGGCCGGCGCACCTTCAGTGAACCATCACTGATCGCACGCGACCAGCCATTTCGGTGAACGACCTCGATGCCGAATTTATTGAACGTGCGGTCGATCAGCGGGAACTGCTCGGGCGCGGAATTCTTCACCACGATTTCACCGCCGGTGATCGCGCCGAGCGCGAGGAACGTGGCGATCTCGTGGAAATCTTCATCGAAGCGGAACTCGCCGCCGCGCAGCTTCGTGCCGCCCGTCACGCTCAACCGCGACGTGCCGATGCCGTCGATGCCGACGCCGAGCATCGCGAGGAAGCGGCAGAACTCCTGCACGTGCGGCTCGGACGCCGCGTTGACGAGCGTCGACGTGCCGACGGCGGACGCCGCGCACAGCGCGAAGTTTTCGGTGGTCGTCACCGACGCGTAGTCCAGCCAGTGATCGTTCGGCGTCATGCCGCCGTCGTTGCGGACGATCAGCGAATCGTCGGTGCGCTCCATGCGGGCGCCGAACCGTTCGAACACTTCCACGTGCGGGTCGATTTCGCGCACGCCGAGCGTGCAGCCTTTCACGTCGCTTTCCAGCCGCGCCACGCCGAACCGCGCGAGCAGCGGCGGGACCAGCATGATCGACGAACGCATCTCCTCCGGCAGCCGGTGCGTGGCCGGATCGAAGGTGGTGGCGTGGTGGTGCAGATCGAGGATGCCGGTCGTGAAATTCACCGACACGTCACTGCCCAGCGTGCGGAAGATGTCGAGAATCTTCTTGACGTCGGTGATCTCCGGTACGCCGATCAGGCGAACCGGTTGATCGGTGAGCAGCGTGGCGCAGAGGATGGGCAGGACGGCGTTCTTGTTGGCGGACGGCGCAATTTCCCCGCGAAGCGGAGAGCCGCCGTGGACGATCAGGTTGGACATGTCGGGTCGGATCGGGACGGGAAGAGGGCACAAGGGCGATATGATGCCATCGCTTCGCGTGGGCCGTTTCGTTTGGCCGCGCGTACAGCCACGACGTCTGTCGCAGCGAGATCGCGGCAGCGACCCTGCATCGAACTGACACTTCCTTACGGTGGCGTCGGGCCCGTCGGGTGGTTTTGGACGGGTCGTGGCCGGTTCCAGGTGCAATTGCAATTTGCATTGAACCACCACGCATTGTCGACTACTGTAGTAGTGATCTTTTCGTGTTCAGACCGGTGAACACACAATCGATTTGCAAAACAGTGATCCTGGCAAGCGAATGTCGGCGCTGCGAAGACAGAACACGATAATCGTGCGGCGCAAGAGCGTGGCTTGACGCCACGCGATACTCGCGCATTACCGCTCCATCGTTGTCGGCGTTGCCGAACGCGACGCAGTCGTTCGTCCCGTGCGGCAGGGCGACAAAAAACATTTCCGTCGTACGCTTTGTCCACTTTTATATGCATTCCTAACATAATAAGTTTCGCAAAACATGATCCGATCGATACCTGCACGAATTGAACGTTAAGGAATACATATTGAATTGCGTCGATTCATTCGATCCGACGCGCGCCACGATGGCGGCCAGCGCCGAGGAACATATCAATCACTGCAAGGAGAATGTCATGTCACGAGTGCGATCGGGGCGCTTTACGCCCACCGACATCACAACGGGATTAGGACTGCTGGCGGGACTGGCCGGGACATGGAAGGGGCACGGTTTCAATCTGATCGCCCGCCCGGACTTTCACGACAAGACGGACCTGTACCTGCAGTTGAACCATACGCGCGAGACCCTGACGTTCGACCCGATTGGTTCGCCGGTGCCGAATCGGGGCTTCGGTCAGGACGATATCGAGCTGTTCGGTCTGACCTACCTTCAGAAGATCGTCGACGCGGGACACGATGGCGCGTTGCATATCGAACCCGGCATCTGGATCACGCAGCCGAATACGTCGTTTCCAGCGGACGGTGTGCCGAACCCGCCAAACCAGCTGGTGGCGCGCATGGCCACGATACCGCACGGCAATTCGGTACTGGCGCAAGGTGTTGCTTCGCCGTTCGACGGTACGCCGCTAGTGAAAACCGGAAGCTTCGAATACGCGTTCTCGCAGTTTCCTTCGTTCAACAGCACGCCGTTCGCTGTGCCGCCGACGGCGTCGGGAATAGTCTTCAACGCCGCAGGATCTTCCGAGAAACTCACGGCGGCAACAATCCCCGCAACACCGTTCCCACAGTACGACCTGAGCATACCGGCCGCGCCGGCGCCGCTTCCACCAGCTTTGCAGCAGTAGTTCAATCTCAACACACGCACACCGTTCGAGACTTCGCCGCCGGAGCCGGCGTTTCCGGATAATCCGGGCAATCAGGCGCTCGTCAACGACCCGATCGTGCTGCTGCAAAACGACGTCACGAAGCTGGTCGACGAAGGCTACTCGTTTTCCGGATTCACGCTCAATGTCGCGACGCAGGCCACGATCACGTTTTTGCAGAATGCCAACAGCAAGGCAGTGGGACCGACGCAGACCGTAACGTTGCCGCAACTGGGCGGTGGCGTTGAGAACATCCGTTTTCTCGATGGCCAGCCTGTCACCGTCGCGGGCGCGCTGCAGCCCGCGGAAAACGCGCAGACGGCCATGGTCTATGCGACGTTCTGGGTTGAGACCGTGAAGAACAGCAAGACCGGCGACGAATTCAGCCAGCTTCAATATGCGCAGATGGTGGTGCTCGACTTCCCAATCTTTCACCTGCTGAACCCGGCGGAGACGAATCCGCCAACGCCACCGGCTTTCGTGAACCTCGGATGGCCGCACATCACGGTGGCAACGCTAAGAAAGAGCTTTGGCTGATCGAAGAGTGCGCGCGCGACACGCATCCGGCGGTGCGTGTCGCGGCTGCGTTCGCGCTAGGGGCTGTCGTGAGAGACACGAGTTTTATTTGACATAAGATAAATTATCGATGTTTTTATTGTGAGAGCTAGTTAGTAATGTCTGGTTTGAGCCAGTTAGAAATGTCTGGTTCAGGCCTGCCCGAGGCGCATGCTGGTCGTGCGCGATACGGCGGAGCCTGTCATGAACGAACCCGGACTGGTGACGATCAGCATGAACGAGCTGCGACGCGTCAAGATCATCGAAGCGGTCGTCGAGGGACGCCTGAGCGGCGTTCGCGCGGCTGAGCAACTGGGTCTGAGGCCGATGAACCTGCGGGGCCGCGTGATCGCCATCATCCGTGAGCGCTACGCGGATTTCGGGCCAACCCTCGCGCGTGAGAAGCTGGTCGAGTGCCA